>NZ_CP098323.1:1325990-2544480 GCF_023657595.1 Cytobacillus firmus
AAAATGTTCATGCCGATTGTAATGTACATAACATCTCTTGTAAATCCGTAACTTCTGATGATGGCTCCAATTGTCATAATCAATGCCTGAACAAAGGAAAAGCCTCCAACAATGACTAAGTAGGCATTTGCCTGGCTCAATAGCTCCTCAGGCAAATCCATCATGCGGAGCAGCGGTTTGCCTGAAACAAATAAAATAATACTGAGGAATACCCCAAATACCAGGTTTGCCCCCAGGGAGACAGTTGAAATTTCAGCAGCCGTTTTATTATTTTTCGCGCCGAGATTTTGGGCAATTAGGATGGATGTCCCGGTCGCTACAAATCCAAACATGACGATTACAAGTGAAAGGATCTGATTTGACACCCCGACGGCAGCCACAGATTCATCCGAATATTGCGAAAGCATAAGCGTATCGGCATTCCCCATGAGCATGTGAAGCAATATTTCAATGAAAATCGGCCAGGTTAGAGCAAATAATGTCATTTTTTTCTGGTTCTTAGTCATGGTTATTCTCCCTATTTGAAATGATTTCATGTAAATAGGAGGGACCCACGACATATATAAACGAAAAAAGAAAAGCCTTAAGGTCTTGCCCTTAAAAACTTTTCCTTATTTCAATCAGGTTTCCTATTTAGTGAAGCTTTGCAGGGAAGGACAGGATTTCAAACCCCCAGCCATCAAGCTGAACTTTAAGGTTTTCCGCTTCAGCTGCAAATTCTTTGTCTGTAAGCATATTCGTTACCTTAACACCCTTAAGCGGATAAGGCAATACAAATTCCGCGCTTTCATCCGCAGGGTTGGCGAGTACTATAATTGTTTTTTCATCATCGTATTTTCGGTAGGCAACTATATTAGGATCTGTCTGAACGAATTCAAATTGACCTTCATTTGCGAGCAGCTTTTCTTCCTTCCGAACCTTAATAAGCTTTTGAATATGAGAAAACAATTCACGGTCCTGTTTTGCCTCATCCCATTCCATGCATTTTCTGCATCCGGGATCCATTACACCACTTAGTCCAATTTCATCTCCATAATATAGACATGGTGAACCCATAAAGGTGAATAAAAGTGTGTAAATTAGCTTTACCCTGTCTTTATTTTCTTCACATTCCGTTAAGATCCTCGGTGTATCATGGCTTCCAACCAGATTGAATGCAGATTCATAGACATTGGCAGGATAGCTGTGAATTTCAGCGGTCATATTATTGGCGAATTCACTGCCGGTTATGGATTTCTTTGCAATTAAGTTTAGCAGGTTGGTGGTAAAAGGATAATTCATGACAGCATCAAATTGGTCTCCGCGCAGCCATGGCATTGAATTGTGCCAGACTTCACCCAATATATAGAGGTCTGGTTTGATGTTTTTTACAGTCTGCCTGAATTCACGCCAGAACTGATGGTCAACTTCATTTGCCACATCCAGCCGCCAGCCGTCTATATCAAACTCTTCAATCCAGTATCTGGCCACTTTGAGCAAATATTTTTTCACCTCTGGATTTTTTGTATTCAGTTTTGGCATCTGCTCTACAAAAGCAAAGGTCTCATAATTAGGGTACTCCCCGCCTCTTAGAGGGAAACTATGCGGATGGAACCAATTTTTATAAGGTGATTTTTCTCCCTTCTCAAGCACATCCTGAAAGGGGGGGAAATAGTATCCGCTATGGTTGAAAACGGCATCTAGCATCACTTTAATATTCCGGTCATGGCATTCTTTTACCAGTCTCTTTAAAGTATCCTTCGAACCAAACTGGGGATCAATTTCCAGATAGTCTATTGTATCATATTTATGATTGGAAAATGCCTTAAAAACAGGTGTGAAATAGATGCCGGTAATGCCGAGTTCCACGAGATAGTCCAGATGTCCAATAACACCTTCAAAATCTCCGCCAAAAAAATTATCTTTAGATGGCTCCTCACTTCCCCAGGGAAGAACACCTTTGGGGTCATTGTCGGGATTTCCGTTAGCAAATCTTTCCGGGAAAATTTGATACCAGACCGTATCCTTCACCCAGGATGGGGCTTGAAATACTTCTTCAGGATGCAGGTAGGGAAAGTTGAAATAATAACCTGAATCAGCAGGAGCCTTCTCGTAAAAGCCTTTTTCAGTCAAAATCAATTCTTCTTCACCGGACTTTAAGTGAAATCCGTATCGGGATCTTCTAAATGGCGGGTTAATATAGGCATGCCAATAATCATAAATGCCATCAGAACCTGATTTCTGCATATCTGTTTTTTCGTACTGCCATTTCCCATCCGCCCATAAATACTGATCACCGTGCAGTAAAGTGACTTCAGAAATATCATCTTTCTTTGTTTGCAGTCTAATATGTAAGGTTTTCCTGCTGATAGGATAAACAAAATGATCAGCAGGGTAGTGTATGATGGCTGCCTTTTCCATTATAATTCCCCTTTCAAAGTGCAATCGCTTGCATTATACCATAGGAATGGAGCAAAAATGTATAGTATATATTCGAGTATTTTTAATATATTTTCTTCATTCAAAAATAATTTAGAAAAAAGTAGTTGTAAAAGCCCAGAAACCTTGTATAATAAAAATTAGAAATTGTGCAATCGTTTTCATTAAGCGGTTTCATTGAATTATAGTTTAAGTGAACGCTGATTTTTTTAGAAATAGATTAAAGCGTTTACAATTTTGTGCAAACGGTTGTACTATTTACATTAAGCAACAGATCTATTTAAGGGGGCAATATCATGAAAAAGTCACTATCTTTCTTTATGATGCTGGTATTAGTAATAGGAATGCTGGCAGCTTGCGGTCCTCAGCGTGAGGCACAGCCGGAAAATACAGATAAAGATAACGGCACAGGTGAAAACCAGGCTGAAGAGCCAAAACCGGAAAAATTAGTAGTTTGGGAAGACACAGATAAAGGCGTAGCATTAAAGCCTGCTATTGAGTCTTTTGAAAAAGAATATGGAATTAAAGTTGAATTCAAAGAATTAGGCATGGCTGATAAAATCCGTGACCAGTTAAGACTTGATGGACCTGCAGGAAATGCACCTGACGTTGTTACATTGCCTCATGACCAAATTGGACAGGTTGTAACGGAAGGTCTTCTTCAGGAAATCAAGGTTGATGACAGCGTTCTTGATACTTTCACAGAATCATCCATCAGTGCTCAAATGTATGACGGAAAACTATATGGTCTTCCAAAAGCAACCGAAACACCAGTTTTCATCTATAATAAAGCATTAATGGAAAAAGCTCCTGAAACAATGGATGAGCTTTATACTCAAGCTAAAGAATTAACAACTGGCGGACAGTATGGATTCCTGGCTTTATTCGATAACTTCTATTTCGCTCACGGCCCTATCGCCGGCATGGGTGGATATGTTTTCAATGAAAATGACGGAGCATTAGACCGTGAAGATGTTGGTTTAAATAACGAAGGTGCTGTTGAAGGTGCTGAGTTTATTCAAAAATGGTACAGTGAAGGCTTATTCCCTAAAGGAATTATCGGGGAAAGCGGAGGAGCTGCAATGGATGGCCTATTCAATGAAGGAAAAGCTGCTTCTGTAATGAATGGTCCATGGGCACTTCAAGGAATGAAGGATGCAGGGATCGATGTTGGTGTATCTGTAATGCCTAAGCTTCCTAACGGTGAGCCTGTTAAGACATTTATGGGTGTTAAGGGATGGAATGTAACTGCATTCACTAAAAACCCTTACTGGGCAACAAAGTTAGTTGAACATATTACAAACGAAGAAAACGCAAAAATCCGTTTTGAGACAACTCAGGAAATCCCTCCTGTAAAATCTCTTATTGAAGATCCGGTAATCGCAGACAATGAAGCTGCAAAAGCAGTTGCTGAGCAATCTCAATACGCTGTTCCAATGCCAAACATTCCTGAAATGGCTGAAGTTTGGGGACCAATGGCCTCTGCACTTCAAACAATTGCAACAGGTAAAGCGGAGCCAAAAGCAGCGCTTGATGATGCAGTTAAAACGATCAAAACAAATATTGAAACAAATCACCCTGCCAAGTAAAGCTTGACAGACAAAAGGGCGGTACCTCTGAGGAGGTATTGCCCATACTTTTATGTAATGATTGCCTGGAGCCAGATAGGTCTCTGCTTCAAATGAATACTTTCGAACCTTTAAGCAGAAGCGGCAGAAAGCCGCTTTCATGTTCCTCTTAAGAGCAACCGTTTGCACAAAAACAATCGCTAATATTCTTATAAATGAATTATACTAATAGAAAAATACTTTCTCCTATAAGAAAGGGGAGGCAATAGCCGTATGGACGCAAAAAAAATGACATCCAACCATGGAAGAAATGCTGCTCTATTATCCATCCTGCCTGGATTTGGACAGTTTTATAATAAACAGTTCCTTAAAGGTGCCATATTTTTAATTCTTACCGTTTCTTTCTTTGCAGCATTCTTTGACACACTGAATTGGGGTTTCTGGGGACTTTTCACACTAGGGGAAATTCCAGTTCTGGACCATTCGATTTTTCTTTTGATCGATGGAATTATTGCATTGATCGTAACAGCATTGGGGCTGATCATTTATGCCTTTAATATTTATGATGCTTATAATAACGGGAAAAAACGTGATTTGGGACTGGAATTAAACAGTGTCAGAGAACAGTACCACAATCTCCTTGATAATGGTTTCCCATACTTAATGATCTCACCCGGGTTTTTTCTTTTGGTGTTCGTTGTTATTTTTCCCATCTTATTCGTAGTTCTTCTTGCGTTTACTAACTATGATCTATACCATTCTCCACCTGCAAAGCTGGTAGATTGGATTGGCATTCAGAACTTTATCGATATCTTTAAACTGGATTTATGGAGAAAAACCTTCTTTGGCGTAATGGGCTGGACAATAGTCTGGACTTTTGTAGCTACGACTCTGCAGGTAGCTCTGGGTATTTTCCTGGCAATTCTCGTTAACCAGAAGGATCTTAAAGGGAAAGCGATTATCCGTACAATTTTCATTCTCCCTTGGGCAGTTCCTTCATTTATCTCGATACTGATTTTCTCAGGAATGTTCAATGAAACATTCGGTGTGGTTAATAAAACAATTCTAGATGCAATTGGCATCGGTGCCGTTCCATGGATGACTGAGGAAAATTGGACGCGTTTAGCTTTAATTTTCATCCAGTCCTGGCTTGGATTCCCGTTCATTTTTGCCATGACAACAGGTGTGCTGCAGTCTATTCCGGATGAGCTTTATGAAGCTGCAACTGTTGATGGTGCAACGATTCTGCAGAAATTCACAAAGATTACTCTGCCGTTGGTTTTGTTTGCAACGGCACCGATTATCATTACTCAGTATACGTTCAACTTCAATAACTTTAATGTTATCTTCTTGTTTAATGGCGGCGGACCGGCTATTCCGGGCCAAAATGCCGGCGGTTCGGATATTCTTATATCCTGGATTTATAAACTGACTATGACTTCTGCCCAGTATGGCAAAGCAGCTGCAGTTACCATGATTCTGTCGCTTATCGTCATCACTGTAGCACTATGGCAGTTTAGAAGAACAAAATCATTCCAAGAAGAGGATTTGATGTAGATATGAGCATGAAGAAAAATAAAATGATCCGGCTGACACTTTCATATGTAATCATTGCCTTAATGAGCTTTATTGTCATTTATCCGCTTTTGTGGGTAGTAGGCTCATCATTAAATCCGGGCCAGAGTTTGTCGGGATCAACTATGTTTCCTGAAAATCCCACCTTGGCCCATTATAAATACCTATTTGATTTAGAGAAGTCCAATTATGTTAAATGGTATTGGAATTCATTGAAAATAAGTACGCTGACCATGATACTTACGGTTATTACAGTATCATTGACTGCCTATTCGTTTTCACGTTACCGTTTTATCGGGCGGAAAAATGGTTTATTAACGTTCCTGGTACTGCAAATGATACCTAACTTTGCAGCCCTGATCGCCATTTTTGTATTAGCGACAAGAACTGGTTTAATTGATACACATCTTGGATTGATCCTGGTGTATGTAGGCGGCCAGATCCCTATGAATACATGGCTGATGAAAGGCTATCTCGATACGATTCCGAAAGAACTTGATGAATCTGCGAAAATGGATGGTGCAAGCCATCTTCGTGTTTTCTGGCAAATTGTTATGCCGCTTGCAAAACCAATTGTAGCGGTAGTTGCGCTATTTTCATTCATTGCTCCTTTTGGTGATTTCATCCTTGCCAGAATTTTATTAAGAACAGATGAAAAGTTCACAATGGCAGTAGGATTGTATGAAATGGTTGCCAAGCAATTTGGAAATGAATTTACAAAGTTTGCAGCCGGCTCGGTTTTAATAGCGATTCCGATTGCTGCACTTTTCCTCATGTTCCAAAAATACTTTGTATCAGGTTTGACGGCAGGGGGAACAAAAGGCTAATCTTAAAGGGCTGAAACTTTACTGGCCGCTGCAGGCTGCGAACTGATTGGAGTCTCGGAGCGGCTTGAAAAATGAAGGAGGAGCGGCGATGAAAAAAGGAATCATAACCTTCATCTTAATCCCGTTTCTTCTTTTTTATGCCCTGCCGGCAGGAGCAGCTGAAAAAGAAGAGCGCAAATGGCAAGATGAAACAATTTATTTTTTAATGGTTGACCGATTTAGCAATGGAGATCCAGACAATGACTTTAAAGTTGATGTTCAGGACCCAAAGGCTTATCATGGCGGAGATTTCAAGGGAATTACTGAACGCCTTGATTATATTAAGGATATGGGGTTTACAGCAATTTGGCTGACTCCGGTTTTTGATAATGAAGAGAAAGGCTATCACGGTTACTGGATAAAAGATTTTTATAATACGGAAGAACACTTTGGCACAATGGATGAGTTCAAAGAGCTAGTCAAAGAAGCCCACAAAAGAGATATGAAAGTGATATTGGACTTCGTAGTGAACCATGTAGGCTACAATCACGATTGGGTTAATGATCCTGAAAAAAAAGATTGGTTCCATGAAAAAAAGGATATCGCGAACTGGTCGGATCAAACTGAAATTGAAAATGGCTGGATTTATGGGCTCCCTGATTTAAATCAGGAAAACCCTGATGTGAAAAACTATTTAATGGATGCAGCAAAGTGGTGGATCGAAGAAACGGATATTGACGGTTATCGCCTTGATACCGTTAAGCATGTTCCAAAATCTTTCTGGACCGACTTCTCTAAAAATGTCAAATCAGTCAAAGAAGACTTTTATTTGCTTGGGGAAGTATGGTCGGATGATCCCAAATACATTGCCCAATATGAAAAAACAGGGATAGACGGCTTTGTTGATTATCCTTTAAATGACCATCTGAGAACCGCCTTTGCAGAACCTGATAAACCGTTAAGCTGGCTTTTTACAAACTGGGATCGAAATAAAGCATTTTATGAAAATCCCTATCTAATGGGAACCTTCATGGATAATCACGATACTGTCAGGTTCACCCGTGATGCTATCACAAAAAATCATCATCCGGGACCAAGATGGAAGCTTGCATTAACATACATGTATACCTCACCTGGGATCCCGATTGTTTATTATGGAAGTGAAATAGCTATGGATGGCGGTGAAGATCCTGATAACCGCAGGCAAATGGATTTCCGTACAGACAAAGAGTTGATAGATTATATTACAAAACTCGGGGAAGTAAGGGGATTACTGCCATCTCTAACGAGAGGCGACATGGAACTGCTGGAGGAAAAGGACGGTTTTGCTGTTTATAAACGGACATTCGATGATGAAACAACGGTAATTGCAATCAATAATTCAACAAAGACACAGAAAGCGGTTCTTGATTCCTCACAATTGGAAGAAGAAAGAGAGCTCCGCGGCATGATTTCTAATGATCTTATCCGCAGTAAAGACGATAAATATGAGTTGATTATTGATCGGGAAGAAGCTGAAGTATATGTTCTGAAAGAAAAGTCAGGATTGAATATTCCGCTAATTGGAGCACTGGCGGCAGTTTATTCAGCTTTTATGATTTTTCTCTATCTTTTATGGAAGCGGTCCAAAAAGAAGAGATCAGAGTAATTTTATTTTTAATTGCCTCCCTTCTTCCTAATCCTGTTAACAGTTTAAAAATGAAAAGAAAATCAAACCTGTTTTGATTATAATAATAATAACAGAGACCTCAAGGAGAGGGTGATTCTATTGGCAGTCACAATTAAAGATGTTGCAAAGATGGCAAAAGTCGCGCCTTCTACTGTTTCAAGGGTTATTGCCAACAATCCTCGCATCAGCGAGAAAACCAAGCAAAAAGTCAGAGAGGCGATGGAACAATTAGGATACCATCCGAATTTTATTGCCCGCAGTCTTGCAAGCCAGTCAACGCGCGCAATTGGACTGATAATGCCGAGTTCCACAGATGTTGTATTTCAGAATCCATTCTTCCCTACTGTACTTAGAGGTCTGAGTGAGGGTGCCCATGAAAGGCATTATGCCCTCCATATGACAACCGGAAAAACGGATGATGAAATCTATGAAGGCGTCATCCAGATGGTACAGGGCGGCCGGGTAGATGGAGTAATTTTGCTCTATTCAAAAGTGGAGGACAAAGTCCTTGCCTTCTTAAAGGAAAGAGATTTCCCGTTTGTTGTTATAGGCAAGCCTTTTTCAGACGAAGAAGAAATCACTTACGTGGATAATAATAATTTCCGTGCAGCCAAAGAAGTAACGGAATACTTGATTAAGCTTGGCCATAACCAAATTGCGTTTGTTGGCGGAAACTTGAATCTAACCGTTACAGTTGAACGGCTGCTTGGCTATGAAAAAGCATTAAGGGATGCTGGCATAGAGCTGGTAAATGAATATATTGTTCATGAGGAATTCTTAAAAGAAGGTGGCCAGGAAGCTGTCAGAGGACTCGTTTCCCTGAAAAAACCTCCAACTGCCCTTGTGGTTGCCGACGACTTAATGGCATTGGGTGTCCTGAATACGTTGGATGAATTGGGTATAAGAGTTCCTGAAGATATGTCTATCATCAGCTTTAATAATGTGCTTTTGGCTGAAATGTCCAGGCCTCCCCTAACTTCTGTCGATATCAATATATTCGATCTGGGGTTTGAATCTGCACGAAGCCTCATATACAGAATTGAAAACCCGAGGGAGCCTGTAAAGCGAATTATTATTCCCCATAAAATTGTAAAACGCTGCTCATGCAGCAGTCCGAATACTGAAGAACCACAGATTGTATCATAAAAAAAGGGAAGCCTCTGGCAGGCTTCCCTTTCGTTTACCCATTTACAATTGTGCCGCCATTGACATGGATCATCTGGCCGCTCACATAAGATGAATCATCACTGGCAAGATAGACATAGGCCGGAGCCAATTCATAAGGCTGTCCTGCTCTGCCTATTGGGGTATTTGATCCAAATTTTGATACCTTATCGGCTGAGAATGTAGATGGAATAAGCGGTGTCCAAATAGGTCCCGGAGCCACTCCATTTACGCGAATTCCCTGTCCAGCCAGCGATTTGGCCAATGAGCGTGTGAAGGAGACTATCGCACCTTTTGTAGAAGAGTAGTCGATTAGCTGTTCGTTTCCTTCATAAGCGGTTATAGATGCAGTATTGATGATGGAGCTTCCTTTTTTCAGGTGTGGCAGTACTGCCTTTGTCAGATGGAAAAATGAAAAGATGTTTGTTCGGAATGTTTTTTCAAGCTGTTCAGCAGTGATATCAAGCAGACTTTTTTGAGGGTGCTGCTCGGCTGCATTATTCACCAGTACATCGATTTGACCAAATTTATCAAGTGTCTTTCTGACTGCATCCTTACAGAATGTTTCGCTTCCGATATCACCGGAAATCAGCAGGCATTCCTGTCCCTCAGCCTGAATGGCCTCTTTAGTCTTTTCTGCGTCTTCATGTTCTTCCAGATAGACAATCGCTACGCTGGCTCCTTCTTTGGCAAAATAAATGGCGGCTGATTTACCGATGCCGCTGTCTCCGCCTGTTATTAAAACAACTTTTCCTTTTAATTTATCAGATCCTTTATAATTTGGATCCACCGTTTGGGGCTCAGGCTGCATTGGCGCCTCTGTCCCGGGCTGATGATCTTGATGCTGAGGCGGAAATTCCTGTGGATTGTTTTGAGTATTAGACATTACTAAATCCCTCCAAATCATTAATACTCTTTTAATTCCATTTTATTATGATGAAAAAACATGGAAATTATTTGCATCTCTCTTATATAATGGATTTAAAAAGAGTGGGGGAACAGGAATTGCAGATTCGATCAGCTGCCAAAAGTGATGCGGAAGCCATTCTCGCTCATTGCCGGAAGGCTTTTGGAGAAACAGATTTTTTAATGACCGAGGCGGATGAGTTTAATTTAACAATTGCAGAAGAAGAAGCGTGGATTGAACGGAGCATTAGAACTGGGGATCTTATTTTAGTAGCGGAAGTTGACAACGAAGTGGTTGGAATGCTGAACTTTCGGCGGTCAAAAAGCAAAAAAGTGAACCATCTGGGTTATTTCGGCATCACCATACAGGAGAAGCATTGCAACCAGGGGCTGGGAAGCAAAATGCTTAAACAATTCCTGGAATGGGCGGAAGAAGAACCTGGTCTGGAAAAAATATGTCTTGAGGTTTTTGCATATAATCAAAGGGCTATCCACCTTTACAGGCAATTCGGATTTCAGGAGGAAGGCCGCAAAGTCAAACATATAAAAAGAAAAGATGGGACCTATGCAGATGAACTATTAATGTATAAATTTGTTAAATAGCTGCAGCGTGAATGGATAAAGTGAAACTTCAATCAGTGGGGGTTTTCCTTATCCCCCACTGATTGTTAGTCGCGTTCTAGTGTCGCTAAGATCTCCGCTAGCGCTTCGATCAATCGACACTACGAACCCGATTGGTTCAACTAAGCCTCTGCCTGCGCGTCGGCAAGTTTCACTGTATCTCACCAATCGGGCCTTTACGGGCAGTTTGACCCCCACTTATCCTCCTTTGATTCCTCTGAGTCTTGAAGTGGGGGTCTTACTGCCCGTTAGACTGCGATAAACTAAACAAACAAAAAAGCAAACGGAGTTTTCCGTTTGCTTTTTTTAGCGATAGTTAACAAATTGAACATCAACTGTCAAATCTGCCTCTTTAACAGCAGCAATAATCTTCTGCAGGTCATCGCGGTTTTTGCCGGTTACACGTACCTGATCATCCTGAACCTGGCTCTTCACCTTTAATCCGCTGTTTTTAATCAGGGTATTAATCTTCTTGGCATTTTCTTTATCAATGCCCTGGACAAGCTTTGCTCTTTGGCGGACCGTTCCGCCTGATGCTCCCTCAATCTTGCTGTAATCAAGATTTTTTACAGGAATGCCCCGTTTAATTAACTTGCCTAATAAAACATCCTTAAGCTGGTCAAGCTTAAATTCATCATCAGATAGAAGCACAAGCTCCTCTTTATCCAGCTTTATATCACTTTTGCTGCCTTTAAAGTCATAGCGGGTGGAAATTTCCTTCATGGCAATATTAATGGCATTGGTTACTTCAGAAAAGTCAACTTTAGATACAATATCAAATGAGCTTTCTTTAGACATGACAGCCTCCTTGGCGATTACAATTTAAGTTTCACTTCTTGTCCTTATTATAGTAAAATATAGCAGTTCAAACAACTTTAGGAGTTATGTGATCTTTTTTGGGAAAGATTTAATATAATGAATATTTGCTGTTTACTGCTGAGAAGGAGGAAAAGAGATGGCTATAGAAGAGAATTTGGGCCGTGCTGTTAAGCTGATCGTTTCAAGGGAAGCAGCATTTGGCTATTTTTTGACAGATGGAGAGGAGGATGTTCTTCTTCATCAGAATGAGACGGATGAAAAGCTCGAAGAAGGGCAGGAGGTTGAGGCTTTCCTTTACATGGACTCACAGGGAAGAATCGCAGCAACAACTGTCATTCCCGAGGTTCAGGCGGGTACATATGGATGGGCACATGTAAGCGATGTTAAGCCCGGCATCGGTGTATTTATCAATATTGGCATTCAGAAAGACATGCTCCTTGGGGAGGAGGATCTTCCTGTCCATGAAGCTGTGTGGCCGATTGAAGGAGATAGATTATATATTACACTCCGGGTAAATAAGAATAACAGAATTTATGTGAAAATGGCTACTGATCCTGTCATTACCGATATTTCAATTAAAGCATCCAAAAGTGACTTTAATAAAAATATTCACGGACATATTTATAGAACCGCAAAGGTTGGAAGCTGGATTTATACAGCTGAGGGCTTTAAAGGGTTTATCCATGAATCCCAGCGAAAAAGAGAGCCCCGTCTTGGAGAGAAAGTGGAAGGCCGCATAGTTGATGTGAAAGAAGATGGGACCGTGAATGTTTCTCTTATTCCAAGAAAGCATGAAGCACTTGATGATGATTCCGAAAAAATCATCTCTTATCTTGAAAGCCGAAGCGGTGCGATGCCATATGGCGATAAAAGTGCCCCGGAAGATATCCAGGAGCGTTTTCAGTTAAGCAAAGCTTCTTTTAAAAGAGCTTTGGGCCGGCTTATGAAGGAAGGCAGGATTTATCAGGAAGAAGGATGGACATATATTAAGAAAGACTAATCAACTGCAAAAAATAATAAAACGGACAAGCCAATGCTTGCCCGTTTTATTATTAAAGATGATCTGTCTTTTTCGAATATTGGTTTTTCCCGGCTTTGCGGTTTTTCTCGCGCATCATATTTTTTTCGTGGAGAAGCGCATTATTGTCTTTCGCTTTCTTATCATTATCGGAAGTATGCGGCATAATAAAAATACTCCTTTCATACTGATGGGTTTAGCCTTCAGGAATATAACTGAAGTACAGTCATATTGTCTGTCAGAATGAAATGGAGTATGTATCCTGCACTTATGGTTTAAATTTGCTTAAAGTAGAATATCGCTATAGAACCTGGGCCTGTATGAGCCCCGATTGCTGAGCCAATGGAAGTAATATAGACTTCTTTGGCATTAAGCTCGTCCAGTATCAGCTTTTTCATTTCAAGAGCTGTGTCTTCATCATCAGCATGGCTGATGCCGACAGTCTGCATCTCAAAGGAAGTCCTATTTTCTTTCATCAGCTCAATAATGCGGCGAAGCAGCTTTTTCTTGCCGCGCAGTTTCTCAATCGGCACAAGTTTGCCATCTTCTACTGTTAAAAGAGGTTTAATATTCAAAAGTCCGCCCAAAAAAGCCGAGGCTTTCGAAACGCGGCCGCCTTTTGCGAGGTATTCAAGATCATTTACCGTAAATAAGCTCTCGAGGTTTCGGCAGCGAAATTCGATTACTTTCTGGAGGTCTTCCTTGGATGCGCCTGATTGCGCTGCAGCAGCAGCAGCCTTCACAATTAATCCATATCCCAATGAAGCAGCCTTGGAATCGATGATGCTTAATTGGAAATCGGGATATTTCTCTTTTACTTGCTCCAGGATCATGACAGCGGTCTGGTATGTACCCGAAAGTTCGGAGGAAAAAGCAATATAAATGCCGTTTTCATTGTTTTCTGCCATTTTATTGAACGTCTCTTCAAAAAGAAGAGGGGATACCTGAGATGTTTTAGGCATTTGGCCTTCCCGTATAGCTCTATAAACATCCTTAGGTTCTATGGTGACTAAATCTTCATATTCTCCATCATTCAGTTGGACCTGTAACGGGAAAAGTGTGACGCCATGTTCTTTATAAAAGCTAAGCGGCAAGTCACACGCACTGTCAGCTAGAATTTTTACTGACATTATCTTTCACCTGCTTTCAAACTATATGAATTAAGTTTATAGAAATCAAGGAGAAAAAACAATGAATTGTGTTGAAAATGCACCTTATTGGGGTAAAGAAACTATAAAAATTCAGGGGGTAAAAAATGGTTTGGCTAGAAACTAAGAAGGTATTTATTGTTTTGATTGGCGCGGTATTGAATGCTATCGCGATGAATTTTTTTCTGATACCCGCTAATGTATATGCAAGCGGTTTTACAGGGGTGGCACAGCTCTTATCAAGTATTTTGGGTGATTTCGGATCAACAGGGATATTGCTGTTCATTCTAAACATTCCTGTTACCATATTGGCCTGGAAAAAGGTTGGCCGTTCGTTTACGATTTATAGTTTTCTAAGCGTCTTCCTGATGTCTTTCTTCCTGGAAGTGATACCTGTAATCCATGTATCCAGGGATATTCTGCTTAATGCCGTTTTTGGAGGTGTCATAGCAGCTGTAGGTGTAGGGATTACACTTAAATGGGGGGCTTCCACAGGAGGAATGGATATCATTGCGATGGTCTTGTCCAGGATGAAAGACAAACCTGTCGGTACATATTTTTTCACTCTTAATGCCATTATTATTATAACAGCCGGTTTTTTGTATGGCTGGGAAAAAGCACTATACACCCTTGTAACCCTTTATGCTTCTACAAGGGTTATTGATGCCATCCATACCAGACATGAAAAACTTACAGCTCTGATTATCACGAAAAAATCCGAAGAAATGAAAAAAGCGATCCATGACCATCTTGTCAGGGGAATAACAACTTTCCCTGCAAAGGGAGCTTTTACAAATGAAAATAAGGAAATGATGATGATTGTCATCACCCGATATGAGTTATTTGACCTTGAAAGGATCATAAAAGAAGTGGATCCGAATG
Source organism: Cytobacillus firmus (assembly GCF_023657595.1). Lineage (NCBI taxonomy): Bacteria > Bacillati > Bacillota > Bacilli > Caryophanales > Bacillaceae > Cytobacillus > Cytobacillus firmus. Next base: position 1,340,585 of record NZ_CP098323.1, read on the forward strand.
CTTTTACAAATATTGTTCAAACCACTGGTGTATATGGTTTCTTCCGCAGGGATTAAATGAATGGAGGGATGAAGGATGCTTCGGCTTTTGGCTGCTGCTGTAATTATCCTCACTATGCCTATGCAAAGTTTTGAAGCTTCTATAAAGGAAATGCCTTTTGATTTTAATGTAATGCCTCAAGCAGGACAGGAAACACTAAAGATCGATTTGCTTCTGAGGAATAAGGCCAATTATCCGCTGAGCTTTGAGTTTGGATCCTCTCAGTTTTATGAAGTGGAGATTTTCAGTCAAGAAGGCGAAAAGGTATATTCTTCCTCAGAAGGAAAAGCATTTTTACAAGCTATTCAAACCATTGCCGTCAAACCGGATGAAAGCAAGGTATGGGAAGAGCAGTGGGATTACAGGTATAAAGGGAATAGAGTTAAGGAGGGAGAGTACATAGTAAAAGCCAGGCTTCTGGCATCAAACTTAAATGGCAAAAAGTTGGAGACAAAACCTGAATCTGAAGCATCTGTTTATATCCCTGGCCAAAATCCTTCCATTAGCCAGGCAAAGGTTACAGGCAGGAACGGCGAATATATCATATTATTTAAAGCTCGGCCAAAAAGCGGAAAGCTATGGTATACAGTTGAAGACGGCCATAATGAGCTGCAGTCTGAAAAGACCATATTGGCTTCATCAAATGATTGGAAGAGCTTTAGGATAAAGATAAGCCTTCCTTCTGAAAACATACCTGAAAACGGAACAGTGGTTTTGCATTTATATGAAAAAGATGAAGACGGAGATATTATGAATTCTTATCCTGTTATACTGGAAAGCAATTAAAAAGAGCTGGCAGCCATTGAGGCCGCCAGCTCTTTTTAGCGATACTGCGAATATTGTTCAAGTTCCTGCTGCATCTCCCGGAGCTGAGCCTGTTCAGCCGCTGTGGAGTTGGCAAATGCAGAACTTAAAGCATTTTTCGCCCGGGAAACAGTTTCTTCGCCTGCAGAATTTTTGGCTATTTCCACATATTTTCTGGCTTCCTGAAATAATCTGTTACCCATCGCTATATTCCTCCGAGGGATGATTCTTTCACATTAGCTAGTTTTTGGGCTTCCGCCTCAGCATAGGTCATGTGGTACGGGATACGCTCATCATGCTTACTAACAGTATCAGCACCCTGTTGAACGAAGCGTTTTGATTTATTACGTTTACCCATTCGAATCCCCTCCATGAAAGAGTTTGAAGCCGCAATTGGGCTGCTTCATCTTTAGTATGCTCTAAAGGAAGGATTTAAAAAGGGGATTTAATGGTTTCAATTTAATTCCTTTTGGTCAGCTGCTTAAAGAGCTTTAAGATTTAATAAGTCATTTAGATAAATGCCGATTCCATCTTCCTCATTGGTTAATGTGACCTCTTTGGCAATATTTTTCACCTGGTCGATCGCATTGCCCATGGCAATCCCGTAGCCTGCAAATTCAAGCATTTCGAGATCATTGTCCTCATCGCCAAAAGCAATGATCCGCTCGGGCGGTATTTGGAAATAATCAGCTGCTTTTTTGAGGCCAACAGCTTTATTCAGTCCCGTTTTCACGATTTCAATGACATGCCAGGGAGCCGCCCATCTGCGGTGGTCAATTACTTCGGCATGGACCTCGGAAAGATGATTTCTGATGGATTTTACATGTTCCTCATCAGTATGTATCAGCATGCTTGTCGGATTATCTTTTAAGTAACTGCGCAAATCTCCGGTCGTAATATTCGGATCGCCAAAACCGAAGATGTCGAGAAGCTTCTCATCATGGTAGTGCAAATAAACATCATCAATAACTTCTGCCACGATATTATGAATAGTATAGCTATTAACGGCTTCGACAATTTCCTTTGCCACGTTCATTTGCAGTGGTGTGTGGTAAACACCCCAATTATGGTCTTTAGGATGATGTATGTATGCACCATTGAAATTGACAATCGGCGTAGTCAAACCCATTTCACGATAGTATATTTCACTCGAGCGAAATGGCCTTCCAGTGGCAATCATTACTTCATGCCCTTGTTCACGTGCCTTTTGAATAATCATTTTAGTTTTAGCCGAGATGGTTTTGTCATCTTTTAATAAAGTGCCATCAAGGTCCAATGCAATTAAATGTTTTTCTGCCATAAGATCTCCTTCTAAGCGCTCAGCACTTTTATAATAATAATGTAATTGCAGCCAGCGGACTGCAGCGCATTGCTTATATTGAAGTATGCCCCGCTTTTCTTTTAAGTGTAAAGGTTTTGGAAAAGAAAAGTCCACATGTTAAACTGAAAATATAGAAAGAATTTACATAAGACAAGAGCTTAAGCTTTTACAAAATCATTTTATACATATATGTTATCAATATTATAATAATTTTGTAAAAAAATTCATCTTGGTACAACAGGTTTAGGAGGAAAAAATGTGGTTGTTATTGAACGTAAGCTTATCAGAGAAATTCCTGTTCTTGAACTTGCCAGACAGGAAATAAAAGGGGAACCCCTGCCTTTTATCATTTTTGTTCATGGGTTTACGAGTGCCAAAGAACATAATCTGCATTATGCCTATCTGCTTGCAGAAAAGGGGTTTAGGGTAGTGCTGCCGGACACCTTATTTCATGGGGAAAGATCCGAGGGCTTATCAGGCAGCGATTTAAACTTCAAGCTTTGGGATATTGTTCTGAATACCATTGCAGAATTGAACATAATCAGGAATGTCTATGAGGATAGGGACCTGATTGACCAGGGAAGAATAGGGCTTGTGGGCACCTCTATGGGGGGAATAGTCACTTTGGGCGCCCTGACACAGTATGAATGGGTCAAAACTGCAGTTAGCCTTATGGGTATGCCATATTATGAAAAGTTTGCTCAGCTTCAGCTTGATGAACTTAAGAAAAATAATATTAAGGTTCCGCTCACAAATGAAGAACTTGCAGATCTTCTGAGAATCCTTAGGGAGCGTGATCTGAGCCTTCAGCCAGAAAAGCTTGGCGGAAGGCCGCTCATGTTCTGGCATGGCAAGAAGGACCCGGTTGTTCCTTATTCCTATACATACCAATTTTATGAGACCATCCAGTCCCTGTATAGTGACTCACCTGAAACCCTCCTGTTTATATCAGATGAACAAGCGGGGCATAAAGTCAGCAGGGAGGGACTGCTTGAAACAGTTAAATGGTTCGAGGAACATTTATAACCTGTATTTTTTCAATTCATTTAAATTTTTGTTAAGATAAAGATAGTAAATAATGAAGGAGTGCTGCAGATATGGATCAGGATTTAAAAGACAGCATTATGGGTGCACTGGAGCTTGTAGTAGACCCTGAGCTGGGCATTGACATTGTAAATTTAGGCTTGGTATATGATGTGAAAATGGAAGAGGAAGGGAAAGCTATAGTTGATATGACTCTTACTTCCATGGGCTGTCCTTTGGCAGGCACAATTGTTGAACAAGTAAAGTCAGCGCTGGCAGATATCCCTGAAGTAAAAGACACTGAAGTGAATATTGTCTGGAACCCGCCTTGGTCCAAGGACAAAATGTCCCGCTATGCAAAAATTGCACTTGGCGTACGATAAAATTTAAGCTCAAAACAGCAGGAGTATTTCCTGCTGTTTTTTTGTGCCCTTGTGAGGTAGTTCACTTATTTCACATGCCGATTATCCTATAATAACAATGGAAAGACAAAATATAGTTTGCTTTGCGTTGACAAATGGCCGGGAGTAAGGCCATTAAGGAGGCATTTCTAATGGGATTTGATAGAGATTTTAATAAAGACCCTTTTATTGTGATATGGGAATTAACAAGGGCATGCCAGCTAAAATGTCTGCACTGCCGTGCGGAGGCACAATATAGGAGAGATCCGAGAGAACTTTCCTTTGAAGAAGGGATGGCCCTGATTGACCAAATCAGGGAAATGAATAATCCTATGCTTGTGTTTACGGGTGGAGATCCATTAATGAGGCAGGATGTATTCGACATTGCCGAATATGCGGTGAAAAAGGGCGTTCGTGTTTCCATGACGCCCAGTGCGACACCAAATGTAACGAAAGAAGCTATTGAAAAAGCCAAACAGGTCGGCTTAGCTCGATGGGCGTTCAGCCTTGATGGGCCAAATGCAGAAATACACGACCACTTTAGAGGGACTTCCGGTTCCTACGATTTAACGATTGAAAGGATTAAATATCTGCACGAGCTTGAAATTCCAGTCCAGATTAATACAGTGATCTCACGTTATAATATCGATTACCTTGAGGAAATGGCACAGGTTGTAGAAGAACTCAAATGTGTTCTTTGGAGTGTGTTCTTCCTCGTCCCAACAGGGAGAGGGCAGGAAAAGGATATGATCTCACCGGTTGAGCATGAGAAGGTTTTTACATGGCTGTATAACTTAAGCAAAAAGGTTTCCTTCGATATTAAGACAACAGCAGCCCAGCATTATCGCCGAGTTGTCATTCAGCAAAAAATGAAGGAAGCAAAAGATCAAAATGAGGATATTCAATATCTCGATGCACTTACACAGCAAGGGCTGACGGGTTCTATAGATGGTTTAGGCAGGGCGCCTAAAGGAGTAAATGACGGAAACGGGTTTGTTTTCATTTCACACGTTGGGGACGTTTATCCAAGCGGGCTTTTGCCTGTTAAAGCAGGAAATGTAAGGGAACAGCCGCTCGCTGAAATATACAGGGAATCACCCATCTTTAAAGATCTCAGAAATCCTGATAAATATAAAGGGAAATGCGGCCAATGCGAATTCCGTTATGTTTGCGGAGGATCGAGATCACGTGCATTTGCCATGACAGGGGATTATATGGAAAGCGAGCCGTTTTGTGTATATATTCCTAAGGCACTTAGAACGAAAGCAGCAAAAGCATAAAGGAGTAAAGGAGTGCATCATGACTGCACTCCTATTCAATGCTGCAGTATACGGCAGGGCAATTTTCACAGCCTATTTCATTTTTTAAATACTCTAGATCTTTAACTGTAATTTTTCCATTTATTATTGAAATAATGCCGTCCTTCTTCAGTTCGCCCAGTATCCGGTTGGTGCTCTCTCTGGAGGTGCCGCAGAAATTTCCAAGTTCCTGATTCGTAAGTGGCAGATCAATGAGTATGCCGTCATTTACTTTTATTCCATAGCTGTTAGTCATTCTGATAAGAGTTGAATACAGGGCACCTTTTTTTCCATTGAGCACGAGATCTCTGAATTTGGTCTGTGTATTGCGGAAATGGTCGCTCATCCATTTCATAAATTCATAGGCCAGAGTACTATTTTTAAAAATCTCCTTTTCCAGGACATCTTTTTTTATTACAGCTACCTCACCAGCTTCAAGAACTAAAGCATTCAATAAATATTTAGGATCGCTGGTAAATAAGGTCAGCTCACCAATGATTTCATTTTCCCCGCATAGCCTGAAGGTGAGTTCCCTGCCGTCCGCTGTTATCTTGCTGATTTGAATCTTGCCGGAAAGGATGATATATAGCTCATCAGCATCCATGCCTTCCTGAAAAATATAAGCCCCTTTCTGTGTTTTCATATGCCGGTCAGCGAAATGAAGAAGCTCTTTAATCTCAATGGAATGTGTCTGTTTAATGGCTGTATGAGCCATGGGAATCCTCCTTCATATAACAACTGTCTTTTCTCACAATAATATCATTTGTATAGTGAAAACATTGCCGGCTTTTGTGTCTTTATTGTGGCATTTTCTATAGAAATGGTCAGTCTTAACTAATAAACAGCAATTCCCTATTAACATTGCAGCGATTGTATGTTCTAATAGTAAAAGCCCTTAATTTGAGATACTGGGTTATTTCTGTTATTTTAAGGGAAAGGCTAAAATATACCTCTGTATAGAAAGCTTAATAAAGTCACTCTTTAAATGGAGTTGAACGGAATGGCTAAAACAATTATTAAAGATAAATTGAATAGACCTTTAAGAGACCTGCGCATTTCTGTCATTGACCGCTGTAATTTCCGCTGCCAATATTGCATGCCGGCAGAAATCTTCGGTCCTGATTTTGCTTTTCTTCCAAAAAGCGAGCTGCTCAGCTATGAAGAAATTGAACGGCTGGCTAAAATCTTCGTAAGCCTTGGAGTGGAGAAGATCAGGTTAACAGGCGGGGAGCCCCTTATGAGAAAGGACATGCCTAAACTTGTTAAAATGCTTTCAGACATTGAGGGATTAAAAGATATTGGACTAACCACCAACGGTGTATTGCTTCCCAAACATGCAAAGGACTTAAAGGAAGCAGGACTGTTGAGGGTTAACATCAGTCTTGACAGTCTGGATGATGAGCTTTTCGGACAAATCAACGGACGCAATGTGGGTGTCAAACCAGTTATTAAAGGGATTGAAGCAGCAAAAGAAGCAGGACTTGGCGTTAAGATTAATATGGTCGTCAAAAAAGGCCTGAATGATTCTGAAATTGTCCCGATGGCTAAGTTTTGTAAAGATAACGGCTTACAGCTCCGTTTTATTGAATACATGGATGTCGGCAGCACAAACGGCTGGAAAATGGATGAGGTTGTAACTAAAAAAGAGATTTATGAGATCTTAAAGGAACACTATTTATTAGAGCCGGTAGATCCGGATTATTTCGGAGAGGTGGCCAAGCGGTACCGCTATAAAGGCACCGATGTGGATGTTGGGTTTATTACATCTGTTTCTGAATCCTTCTGTTCAAGCTGCACTCGTTCAAGATTGTCAGCAAATGGCCAAATTTTCACATGCCTATTTAATGGTGAAGGGCACGATTTAAAGGAATTTATGAGAAAAGGCGCTACTGACGAAGAAATTACCGATCGGATTATTAAGATTTGGAATGGCAGAAAAGACAGGTACTCAGACGAACGGACAGAAGAAACCGCTGCAAACAGGAAAAAGATTGAAATGTCCTATATTGGGGGATGAAAAAGCATGTTTTGCTGTGTCATGAAAAATGGACATAGCGGGCAGGCTTTTATTTTTGCCGTTTGAATGCACAAAAAATCTGCAGCCGATATTGGCTGCAGATAATGAGTGTTTATATATATCGAGGAAAAAGAATATTATTTTCCAGATGAACATGCATGAACGTTTGGCTTTCTAAATCTTCAAGCCGCTTATATACAAGACGGTAAGAACCGCATGCATCAGCTGGAGGAGTAAAATCAGCTGTAATTTCCCTCAATTCCTTTAAGATGGAACCTGCATGATCATGCTCCTTCTCAAGCTCCCGGATATAGCTGATGATTTCTTCGCGATTTTCAACTTTAGGATCTTCAAGCTTCAGCAGAAGTGGAAAAACTGACTCTTCCTCTTTGGAAGTATGTTCAAGAAGCTCGTGCTTCAATTCATAGAATAATTGATGGACTCTAAGAAGCTCCTCATGGCTTTCTCCATGTACTCTTGACACCTTTGTTACATATGGGCTTAATTGCGATAGTTCTTCTTCAAGAGGACGATGATATCGATTAATGACATGTTCAATAATATCTTCTGATGTACTATCTGTCCAAACCTCTAAATTATCAGTTTGGTTTTCCTTTTGAATTACTTCGTTTAATTCGTTAATCAGGACGTTCATATCTGCTGACTGTTCTGAAACAGCACGCGCCAGCGGAATATTTCCGCCGCAGCAAAAATCAATGCGATGACGTTTAAAAACATCACTTGTCTTTGGAAATTCATTTACGATATCTTTTACGAGACGATCTTCTGTAATTTGTATAGTCATTGTATTTTCCTCCTTCTATCTTGTGAACTATCTAAAGAATATACGAATTCCCTTTTTGATTTGGTGATGGGCATCACACTTGCAGGCTTTTTATAAAGTTTTTTGGGTAGGCTCTTTTCGCATAAATTGTTATTCTTCGCCTATCAATGTTTTCCGTTGATTACCGCTCCAGGCTGCTCAGCGAACCGCGGGGCGGGCGGTGAGCCTCCTCAACGCTCCGCGTCTGCGGGGTCTCACCTGTCCAGCTACTCCCGCAGGACATTGAATAAGCTCCCTTGAGTAAACACCGCACGAAGAAAATGCGAATGCATTTTCGAGGATCTCGCACCTTCCGCTGCAATCAACTCAGTAAATAATATACAAAAAGCAACAAACCTTACGAAAACAGCCTTTGGGTAAACCCTGCACAGATGAAAACAGAAAGTGTGACGATTGTCATGTTATGGATTTTCATGTACGTTTATAATAATTGAATTAGAGAAGACATTAAGAAAAGTACATAGGAGCTGATATCATGCTGGAAAAAAGAACTCCCATTCCTGTTGCTGAAGCAGTTGAAAAAATCATGGCATATCAATTAACCGGAAGTGCAGAATACGTATCCATTAATGAAAGCAATGGCCGTTTTCTGGCAGAAGATTTAAAAGCGACAAATGATGTCCCTCATTTTGATCGATCACCATATGATGGTTTTGCTGTCCGTTCTGCAGATACAAAGGAAGCTTCAATGGAAAATTCCGTCGTATTTGAGGTGGTAGACCACATTGGGGCGGGGCATGTGACTTCTAAAAACATTGGTCCATTCCAGGCTGTGAGGATCATGACCGGTGCGCAAATGCCTCAGGAATGTGATGCAGTTGTAATGCTTGAACTGGCAAAAGCATATGAAGAAGACGGTAAGAATTTTATGTCCATAAAGCGATCCTATAAACCGGGAGACAATGTTTCTTTCAAAGGAGAAGATGCAAAAAAAGGAGATTCTTTAGTTAAAAAGGGGACAAAGATCAATCCCGGAATTCAGGCCATTCTCGCAACCTTTGGTTATGCAGAAGTGCCTGTTGCCAAAAAGCCTGTTATTGGATTATTTGCAACAGGAACTGAACTATTGGAAGTCCATGAACCGCTGGAGCCGGGGAAAATCAGAAACAGCAATGCTCATATGATTACAGCGCAAATTGAACGGGCCGGCGCGGAAGTTATTTATTATGGAAAGCTTCCTGACGAATTTGATACATGTTTTAATGCTGTGAAAGAAGCATTGAACAATGTGGATATGCTGATCACTACAGGCGGTGTATCTGTGGGCGATTTTGATTATCTGCCGGGCATTTATGAAAAGCTTGAGGCTGAGGTGCTTTTCAATAAAGTTGCCATGAGGCCAGGCAGTGTGACGACTGTTGCCCAGCATGAAGGAAAGCTTCTGTTTGGACTTTCGGGAAATCCTTCTGCCTGCTATGTCGGGTTTGAACTTTTTACAAGACCAGTCATCCGAAAAATGCTGTTCTCTGAGAAACCGCATTTAAGGAAAGAAACTGCTGAACTAGTGGCAGAATTTCCAAAAGCAAACCCGTTTACACGATTTGTCAGGACATCTGTTAATTATTTGTCAGGACGACTGGTGGCAGCACCAAGCGGAGTGGATAAATCAAACATTGTGATGAGTCTTGCCGGTGCGAATGCGCTAATGATTCTGCCAGGCGGAACAAGAGGCTATGGCAAGGGGGACACCGTTGAAGTGCTATTGCTTGAGGACCATGAAGGAAGCGAATGGCCATGGTAAAGGAACCTGTTATCTTTCAGGTAGCCGGCTATCAAAACAGCGGAAAAACAACGTTGATAAATAAATTAATTTCAGGATTAAAAGAGAAGGGGCTTTCTGCCATTACCATTAAACATCATGGTCATGGCGGCAAACCTGAAACCCCGGAAGGAAAGGATTCTACAAGCCATATTAAATCAGGGGCTGCCGCTTCTCTTGTAGAAGGGGGAGGCAGACTGCTTATGCATGCCGAGAAGAAAAGCTGGAGCCTGGAGGAGCAGGTAAGGATTGTGCTGCAGCTGCAGCCGGACGTCGTGCTTATTGAAGGTCATAAAAAGGCATCTTTTTCTAAGGCTCTCTTGCTAAGAAGTGATGAAGATATGCACCTTATGAAGGAATTGACAAATATCTGTACAGTGATCAGCTGGGATGATAACGTTATAAAACCAAACGATGCAAATTTTGAAGCGCCGTTTTTCAGCATTGGTGATCCCAAAGGTCCTGATTGGATTGTTGAGTATTTAGTGAGCGAAAGAATGAAATAAAGATAAAAGCAGAACAGCCCAATTCTATTTTGGGCTGTTTTTAATATCCTCAAAATTGAACGTTTTGTGGCGTTGCGTGTATCAGTGATAATCTTCACTTTCTATTTACCCAGAAGATTATATATTATAGGCAGAAAGCAGCGGGGAGGTATTATAGATGAAGTTATTTATGCCAAAACAGCATGGTGCCTGGGCAATGCTGATTCTGCCATTTTGGCTCGGAGCAGCTGCATCTGATATTATTTGGTCTCATATCCCGTTTTTTTTAGGATGGATATTACTATATCTGGCCACTTATCCAGGACTTCTGCTATTTAAAAGAAAAAGAATGGCTTTATACTCTAAATGGACAGCCATTTATCTGGTCCCGGCTATTTTACTCCTATTAGTTCCTTTACTGGAAAGGCCATCGATTATCATTTTCGGACTTCTTATGGTTCCTTTTTTTATTATTAATGCGCTCTATTCTTCCAAAAACAGAGATAGAGCATTGGGCAATGACTTTAGTGCTATTTGTGCATTTTCAATAGCAGGTCTTGCGAGCAGCTTCTTGCCGCAGGGGGAAATTTCACCAATGGCCTGGACTGTGTTTGCGGCATCTGTTTTATTTTTTACAGGAAGCACTTTCTATGTAAAATCAATGATCAGGGAAAAGAAAAATAGTTCCTTTAAATGGGTTTCATGGATCTTTCATACTGCGGTACCGATACTTTGGCTGCTGGCGGGCGGATGGCTTGTATCTGCTGCGTTTCTTCCCAGCCTTTTCAGGTCGATTGTATTTTATGGGAAGTCATTTACACCTAAAAAAATTGGTGTTTATGAAATTGCTAATGCTTCAATATTCTTCTTTATGCTATTATTTGCCATACACACTTGAGAACCGGCCTGCACAGGCCGGTTTTTTCAATTTATCAAGAAATCGGATAATTAATATTAGAAATCTTTAAAACTTCAGTAAAATAGGTTGCAATTTTTCAAACCAGTTTCTATAATAAGAGAAACATTAATTCATAAATATGTATATAAATGATTAAATATACAATAAAGTGTGAAAGGAGCAATTATGAACGTTTCAATAATCGGAACAACCGGATATGGGGGTGCTGAATTGCTCCGTATCCTCAAGCAGCATCCGGAATTTAACATTAAATCGATTCATTCTACCAAAGATAACATCCCCATTTGGACTGAATATCCGCATCTATATGGAATATTAGACGAAAATTTACAGGGAATAGATTCAGATCAAATAGCTGCCCAGTCTGATATTGTTTTTCTGGCTACACCATCCGGGATTTCGGGAAAACTTGCTGAAGATTTTTCAGGTAAAGACGTTAAGGTAATTGACCTATCCGGTGATCTTCGAATTCCGGCTCAAGCCTATCAGAAGTGGTATAAACACGCTCCTGCAAACGAATCACTCGTAGAAAAAGCAGTATATGGTCTTCCGGAATGGCACCGCAGAGAAATAGCATCCGCAGAAATCATATCTAATCCTGGGTGCTATCCAACAGCTGCTTTGCTAAGTCTTGCACCTGTTGTAAATGAAAATTTAATAAGACCAGATAGTGTTGTCATCGATGCAAAATCCGGAGTGTCCGGGGCAGGAAGGGCGCTTTCGAGAACAACCAGCTATGCTGAAGCAAATGAAAACCTGCGGGTTTATAAGGTAAACCAGCATCAGCATACACCGGAAATCGAACAGCAGCTGATGAAGTGGAATTCCGAAATGAAGCCTATCACCTTCACGACCCATCTTCTTCCGATAACACGGGGCATTATGACAACCAGTTATGTACAGCTGACCAAGGAATACACTTCTTCTCAAATTCTTGAACTTTATCAATCAGTCTATGAAAACCAGCCATTTGTCCGGATTCGTCCGGAAAATACTTTCCCTTCTGTAAAAGAGGTTGCAGGCTCTAATTTTTGCGACATAGGTATCCATATGGACTCCAGAACGGGCAGGCTGACAATCGTTTCAGTGATTGATAACTTAATGAAAGGCGCTGCCGGTCAGGCTGTGCAAAATGCCAATATAATAAGCGGATGTGATGAAGCAGCGGGTCTCGGATTTGTTCCGCTCTATCCATAAGGAGGAAAGATAAATGCAATTAGTATCTCAAGCTGAAGTAACTGAACTGCCCGCCGGAAGCATCATCACACCAAAAGGCTTCACAGCAGCTGGTGTTCATGCCGGACTGCGCTATTCCAAAAAGGACTTAGGGATTATTTTAAGTGAGACTCCTGCAAATTGTGCAGCAGTTTATACAACCAGCCATTTTCAGGCGGCTCCTCTAAAAGTGACACAGGAAAGCATTGCAGCAGATGGGCTCATACAGGCAGTCATTGTAAATAGTGCATGTGCCAATGCATGTACTGGGGAACAGGGGCTAATAGATGCTTATCAAATGAGAAAATCAGCAGCAGATAAATTCAATATAAAGGAACAGCATGTGGCGGTTGCCTCTACCGGTGTCATTGGCGAGTATATGCAGATGGATAAGATAGAAGAGGGTATTAAGATGCTGAAGCCCGGCAATGAGGCATTACACTCAGACGATTTTCAGACAGCCATATTAACAACAGATTTAGTGATGAAGAAATGCTGCTATTCTGCACTTATAGATGGAAAAACAGTCACGATGGGCGGGTCTGCTAAGGGTTCAGGAATGATTCATCCCAATATGGCAACCATGCTTGCGTTTATCACAACGGATGCGAATATAGCCAGCTCTGATTTGCAAATTGCTTTAAAACAGGTTATCGATCGAACGTTCAATCAGATAACCGTTGATGGGGATACCTCAACAAATGATATGGTAATGGTCATGGCCAATGGAGCCAGCGGTACCAATAAACTTTCGCCGGATCATCCAGATTGGGATGTATTTATACAGATGCTTTCCAAAACATGTGAAAGTCTTGCCAAACAAATCGCAAAAGATGGTGAGGGAGCAACAAAGCTGATCGAGGTGGAGGTATCGGGGACGAAAACCGATGACGATGCAAGAGTGATCGCTAAACAGATTGTCGGCTCGAACCTTGTAAAGACTGCTATATATGGAGCAGATGCCAATTGGGGCAGAATTATCGGGGCAATCGGTCAGGGCCAGCCGGCTATTGATCCGTCTTTGGTTGATATTGCAATCGGACCTATAGTCATGCTGAAAGATAGTGTTCCTTTGGCATTTTCAGAAGAAGAAGCAAAAGAGTACTTATCCAATTCTGCCATTCAGATTACTGTGAATCTTCATCAGGGAGCTGGCATAGGGAAGGCCTGGGGATGTGACTTATCCTATGATTATGTCAAAATCAATGCAAGCTATCGCACGTGAGGGGGAAGCTATTTGAAAAGTATAGTCATTAAATGCGGCGGCAGTGTTATGGAAGAACTGGGAGATGACTTTTTTGATAGTCTTTTAGTGTTAAAGAATGAAGGATACCAGATTGTTTTTGTTCATGGAGGCGGCCCGGCAATTAACAGCATGCTGGAACTTTATAGTATTCCTCATGAATTTGTCAATGGGCTAAGAAAGACGACTCCGGCAGTTCTGGAGGTAGCAGAGATGGTCTTGGCAGGACAATCAAACCGCAAACTTACCTCAATGATCGAACTGCATGGATTGAGAAGTTTTGGTGTAAATGGCAGTGATGCAGGATTACTAAAGGCAGAATGCATCAATCAGGATGAGCTTGGACTGGTTGGAGAAATAACGTCTGTTAATCAGTCAGTACTGGAAATGTTATTTAACGAAGACCTGGTCCCTGTCATTACTCCTATTGCAGCTTCAGAAGGAGGCACGAAACTGAATATCAATGCCGACTATGCTGCGGCAGCTGTTGCCAATGCCCTTAAAGCTGAACATTGCATCTTTGTAACGGATGTAAAAGGAATTCTCATTGACGGCAACCTCGCTCCCCGGCTTGACGCGGATGAAATTGAACAGCATATAAACGATAAAAAAATTACTGGCGGAATGATTCCAAAAGTTACCTCTGCCTTGAGCCTAATCAGCAAAGGACTAAATAGCGTAATGATTGTATCAGGTAAAGAAAAGTTTTATGAGGATGGCATATGGATCGGGACGAACGTATCTGCCAAGAAGGAGGTCTTAACTTGAGTAACCTATTTCCAACATATGCCCGGTGGGAAGTCGAGCCGGAAAAAGCAGAAGGAAGTTATCTTTTTGATAAAAGCGGAAAGCGCTATTTGGATTTCACCTCAGGAATCGGAGTCTGCAATCTGGGTCACCGTCCAGCAGCTGTCCAAAAATCTATTAACGAACAGCTGAATAAATTCTGGCATGTTTCCAATTTGTTCATACAGGATCAGCAGGAGAATGCAGCAAAAGCTCTCTCTGAAGCCGCGGGCATGGACCTTGTATTCTTTGCCAACAGTGGAGCAGAAGCAAATGAAGCAGCGATCAAACTTGCCAGAAAAGCCTCCGGACGGGAAAAAATCATTACTTTTCAGCAATCCTTCCACGGGAGGACCTTCGCCACTATGGCTGCAACAGGCCAGGATAAAATAAAAAGTGGCTATGGTTCCATGCTGGAAAAGTTTAAATATGTTCCTTTTAATGATATTAATGCATTAAAGGATGAGATGGATTTGGAAACAGCCGCTGTAATGCTGGAAATTGTCCAGGGTGAAGGCGGGATTCACATTGGGAATCAGGAGTTTCTTGCAGAAACAGAGAAGCTTTGCAAAGAATACGGTGCGCTGCTGATAGTAGATGAAATTCAGACCGGCATTGGCAGGACGGGGAAAGCCTTTGGATTTCAGCATTTTGACCTTGCTCCCGATATCGTAACCGCAGCTAAAGGCCTGGGGAGCGGAATGCCAATTGGCGCTGTAATTGGAAGAAAAACATTAGAAGGGGTGTTTGGACCGGGAAGCCATGGATCAACATTTGGCGGGAACCCGATCAGCATTGCTGCAGCTATTGCTACAATGAAGACAATATTTAATGATGATTTTTTGCAGGACGTTCAGGAAATGAGTGAGTATCTTGCTGAAAAATTGGCAGAATCGCTTGAACAGATTTCAGCTGTTAAGGAGATTCGCTATCTTGGTTTGATGGTCGGTATTGAATCAGATATCCCCCTTCCATCTTTGTTAAAGAAATTAAGAGACAAGGGCTTGCTGGCATTGCCTGCAGGGGAAAATGTTTTGAGGCTGCTGCCTCCTTTGACAGCATCCAGATCTGAAATAGATGAAGCGGTACAAATTCTTCAATCCATAATAAAGGAATTTTCAAAATCAGCTGTGTAAGCTGTATTATTTTTCAAATAAATGAATAAAAATTAACAAAGTTATATAAATATACAGATTGCTTCGAGGTGTTGATAATGGAAGGATACCTTCACTTAAATAGCGGCCATTCCTATAAGGGCCAATGGCTGACGGATCAGCCTGAAAAGGAAATAGAAGGGGAAATCGTTTTTTTTACAGGAATGACAGGCTACCAGGAAGTATTGACAGATCCTTCTTATAAGGACCAAATCATTGTATTTACGTATCCTTTAATCGGAAATTACGGAATAAATGAGTCTGATTTTGAGAGCAAGAAACCTCATGTGGCCGGGGTTATTGTATATGAAGGAAGCCGAAATCCTTCGCATTACAAATCGGCTTATTCGCTTCAGGAATACCTTCAGAAATGGAATATTCCCTTATTAGGGCATATGGACACCCGATCCATTGTAAAGAAAATCCGTTCAGAAGGCAGCATGCCGGCAAAAATGTCTTCTTCGGAAACGTCAGCTGACGGCTTGCTGCTTCCAAAGGATGAAAAAGTTTGTAAAGTATCTTCACAAGCTATGGAGTGCTTTGGAGAGGGCAACGTTCATATAGTTGTCATGGATTTTGGCGCTAAAAAATCAATTGTGGATTCTTTGCTGAAAAGAGCGTGCAAGGTTACATCTGTTCCATATAATACAAACTTTGAACAGATAAAAAAACTAAATCCAGACGGTGTGGTGCTTTCAAACGGGCCTGGAGATCCAAAAGAATTAAAAAGCATACTCCCGGAAATAAAAAAGGTGCTTGAGCTGTATCCATCATTGGGAATTTGCCTTGGCCATCAGCTGGCAGCATTAGCATTTGGAGGCAATACAAAGAAACTGTCCTTTGGCCATAGGGGTGCCAACCACCCGATTGCGGACATGAAAAAGGGCACAGTCTTTATGTCATCACAAAATCATAGCTATGTGGTTGATGAAGAAAGCTTAAAAGATACAGGGTTTAAAACCCGCTATGTAAACCTTCATGACCAGTCAATTGAGGGACTGATGCATAAGGTCCTGCCAATTCATACGGTGCAATTCCATCCGGAAGCCCATCCGGGGCCGGCGGATGGTGATTATATTTTTGATGAGTTTATGAACATGATTCAAGAGGAGAATAGGAGAGTTTTCGCTTATGCCTAAAGACACCAGCATCCAATCCATATTAGTAATTGGCTCAGGCCCGATTGTCATCGGGCAGGCAGCAGAATTTGATTATGCAGGAACACAGGCCTGCGCAGCATTAAAGGAAGAAGGATATAAGGTTATCCTTGTGAATAACAATCCGGCCACCATCATGTCTGACAAAGCTTTTGCAGACAAAGTCTATTTCGAGCCGATGACAGCTGACAGCCTTGAGAAAATTATAAAAAAAGAATGTCCCGATGGCCTGCTTGCCACACTTGGAGGCCAGACAGGGTTGAATCTTGCTTTTCAACTTAGTGAATCAGGTGTGCTTGAACGTTATGGAGTGAAGCTTTTGGGAAGCAGTATTGAATCCATAAAGAAAGGTGAAGACCGGGAAGCTTTTCGTAAGCTGATGCATGAGCTTAACGAACCTGTTCCTGAAAGCATCATTGTCCATGAAGTGGAAGAAGCCATCCAATTTGCCCGCGAAATTGGATTTCCTATTATCGTCCGTCCAGCTTATACTCTTGGCGGAACAGGCGGAGGCATAGCAGGAGATTTCGATGAACTGACGACTTTGGTGCAGGGCGGCTTAAAAGAGAGTGCGATCAGCCAATGCCTGGTTGAAAAAAGCATAGCAGGATTTAAGGAAGTAGAATACGAGGTCATGCGGGATTCCCAGAATACGTGCATCACGATTTGCAATATGGAAAATATTGATCCTGTGGGGGTTCATACCGGTGACTCAATTGTTGTCGCACCTTCACAAACCTTAACAGATGATGAGTATCAGATGCTGAGATCAGCATCAATTAAGATCATTTCAGAGCTTGGCATTATTGGCGGGTGCAACATTCAATTCGCCCTGGATCCGCATAGCAGGAATTATTACTTGATTGAAGTAAATCCGAGAGTCAGCAGGTCATCTGCCCTTGCTTCCAAAGCAACAGGCTATCCAATTGCCAGAATGGCTGCAAAACTTGCAGTCGGGTATAACTTATCAGAGATTATCAACCCTGTAACAGGAGACACATTTGCAAGCTTTGAACCAGCTCTGGATTATGTCATTGTTAAATTTCCAAAATGGCCTTTTGATAAATTTCCTTCAGCAGACCGCAAGCTCGGAACACAAATGAAAGCCACCGGAGAGGTAATGGGTATTGACCGGAATCTGGAACGGGCTCTTTTAAAAGCAATCCATTCACTTGAAGTGAAGGGAATGGATTTAATATCACCAGTCTTATCTGCTAAATCAGCAGATGAACTGGAGGAACTGCTATTAATGCAGACTGACGAAAGATTTTTTACCGTGATTGAATTGCTGCGGAGAAATCACTCATTAGAAGCATTACACTCTATCACAAAAATTGATTATTTCTATCTCCACATACTCAGTGAAATGGTGGAACTGGAAAAACACATTTCTTCCTTAACACTTGATGGTGCAACAAAAGAAGATCTGCAGCTTTTTAAGGAAAAGGGATTCAGTGATAAATTTCTTGCATTCGAATGGAATGTAACAGAGAAAGCAGTCAGGGACAAACGGAAAGAGGCTGGCATTCTTCCGGCCTATAAAATGGTTGACACATGCGCAGCTGAATTTGAAGCACAATCTAATTATTATTACTCCAGTTATTTTGGTGAAAATGAACAGGTGAAGAGTGATAAGAGGAAAGTCCTGATTATCGGAAGCGGCCCCATCAGGATTGGCCAGGGCATTGAATTTGACTATTGCTCTGTTCAGGGAGTGTTTGCACTGAAAGATGAAGGCGTTGAGACGATCATGATCAATAACAACCCTGAAACGGTAAGTACGGATTATACAACCGCTGACAGGCTTTATTTTGAACCGTTAATCCTTGAGGATATCCTGAATGTGATTGAAGCAGAAGGAGTTTCAGAAGTCATTGTGCAGCTTGGCGGGCAGACAGCTCTGAATCTGGCATCCGATCTTGAAGCTTATGGCGTTACCCTGCTAGGAACTGACTCAAATACAATTGATGCATTAGAGGACCGGAAGCTTTTTTATCAGCTATTGGATGATTTAAATATCCCGAGGATAAAAGGAGATGTTGTCCACTCAGAAGCAGAGCTAAAAGAAGCAGCTGAAAACATTGGATACCCCATTCTTGTACGCCCATCCTATGTTATAGGCGGCAGAGGAATGGAGCGTATTTCTTCATCAGCTGAGCTGGAGAGTTATTTAACGAAAGGTGATGTCCCTTATCCAATTTTAATTGATCAATTCGTGCATGCTTTAGAAGCGGAACTTGATCTGGCAGCAGACGGAAATTATATCTGTGCACCGGCAATTATGGAGCATATTGAAAAAACCGGAGTGCACTCAGGGGACAGCATGTCCGTTCTCCCGCCGCAAAATCTCTCAGAGAAAGTCCAGAATAAAATGCTGGCCTATGCAAAAGCGATTGTGCAAAAGCTCAATTATAAAGGACTTATGAATATTCAATATATCGTGAATGGTGAAGAGGTATATATTCTTGAAATTAACCCCCGTGCAAGCAGAACGGTGCCTATTATCAGCAAGGTCACAGGTGTGCAGCTGGTAGAGATTGCGACAAAAATATTGCTTGGGAAATATAATTTGTCGAAAGATGAAATTCCAGCTGATTCGATATTCCCGTTTGTATGTGTAAAATTCCCGGTCTTCTCGAATTATGCTTTAAAGGGATTGGACAGTAAAGTAGGTCCTGAAATGAAATCAACAGGTGAGGGCATTTCACTGGCGCCCAACTATGAGGAAGCTGTCAGAAAGTCTTTCCACGCTGGTTTAAACGGTGTTAAGGGCAATTGTGTGGTAATAGCAAATTCTCCAAAAACAGACGAATTAACACATTATATTAATCAGGCTAAAGCTGTGCCTGTTTTCCTGTCTCAAGACAATATGGACTGGAATGCCCAGGAAACCTTTGCTTTATATAATCCCGGAATGAGTGAAGAAGATAAAAAAATGAGAGAAAAGGGAACCAAAAACCGAATTTTGACTTTCAGTGAAAAGGAAACGCTTATTGCATTATTAAATTCAATGACGGCAGGCGAATTGGATGTTAAATCCATTGAAGATTGGCAGGGTATAAAAAATAATGAGGCAGAAAAGGAAGTGGGCGTCATATGATTTCAATTCAGGCAGCGGATAAGAGCTTAAATATTAAAGGGAAGGACTTTCTAACACTTGCAGACTTTTCAGGAGACGAAATAAAGGGGCTTTTGGAAAAAGCAAAGCAATTAAAGGAAGCTTATCTGCAGGGGGCAGAAACATCTTTCCTAAATGGGAAAATTCTTGGCATGATTTTTGAAAAGTCATCTACGCGTACAAGGGTTTCCTTTGAAGCAGGGATGCTTCAGCTTGGGGGCCATGCCTTATATCTAAACAGCCAGGACCTGCAGCTCGGAAGAGGAGAAAGCATTGCGGATACAGCTAAAGTGCTTTCCCAGTATGTTGATGCGATTATGATCCGCACGTTCTCCCATGAGAAGATCCAGGAACTTGCTTATCATGCGGACATCCCGGTTATTAACGGCCTGACAGATCTTTATCATCCATGCCAGGCTCTTGCAGATCTTCTAACAATCGAAGAGAAAAATGGGGAGTTAAAAGGCCAAAACCTGGCATATATAGGCGATGGCAATAATGTGGCCCATTCATTAATGATTGCTTCTGCCAAGATGGGGGTAAATATCACGATTGCCTGTCCTGCAGGATATGAACCGGATCAATCTGTTCTCCAGCAATCACAAGAGTTTGCCGAACAAACCGGTTCAAAGGTAATCGTCACATCGGATCCTGAAGAAGCCGCTGCTAATGCCGATGCCATCTATACGGATGTCTGGACGAGCATGGGCCAGGAAGCAGAGAATGACAAGAGGCTCAAAGACTTTGCTGAATATCAGGTTAATCAATATCTTGTCCAAAAAGCCAAAAATGATTACGTCTTTTTGCATTGTCTGCCTGCCCATCGCGGTGAGGAAGTTACAGCAGAGATCATTGATGGAAACAATTCCGCTGTGTTTCAGCAGGCTGGGAACAGACTTCATGTTCAAAAAGCCATTCTTTCAGAGATATTATAATGGAAAAGCCTTCTCATCGCAGAGAAGGCTTTTCCATTAAGATAGGAAATAAACAAGCGGCCCAACAATAAAACAATAAATCGCAAAATACTTCAGGTTCCCTTTAGCCATAATATTCATGAACCATTTCAGGGAAAAGTAAGATGCAATCAGTGAGGCAAAAAAGGCTATAGTATAGGGCAAAGCCAATTCAGATAAATTGGGATCTGTTAAAATGTCGTTGAAACCCAATATCATTCCGCCTGCACTTACGGGGATATATAAAAGGAAAGAAAACCTTAAGGCTGTTTCCTGTTTCATCCCAAGTCCCATAGCGGCGACAATGGTAGCACCTGAACGGCTGATTCCCGGTATCAGGGCAACTGCCTGTGCAAGACCTACAATGATTGCGTCCTTATAAGATAATTCAGCATCATTTTTCCGTCCTCGTAAATTCCGGATCAGCCACAGGGCAAGTCCAGTTACGATAAGAGTAATCCCTACTGTCTTAATATTGGCAAGATGATCATCAATAAAATCCTCAAACAAAATGCCAATAACACCGGCAGGGATGGTACCGATAATCAAGTAAATGATAAACCGGAAGTCTGATTCAGCCTGTTTATCCTTGGTTGTAACGTATGCAAGTCCATTTCGAATCAGTCTTATAATATCCTCTTTGTATATAAGCAGAACTGCTAATAAAGAGGCTGTATTTACAAGAAGGGCAAAGCTAAGACCTGTAATGTCCAGATCGAAAAAGTGCTGCGCAATTTCCAGGTGCCCGCTGGATGAAATGGGAATAGGCTCTGTAAATCCCTGAAACAAACCTAAAAACAAGTATTTAAGCAATGCCAGAAAATCAGTCACATTTAAATCCTCCATATTGAAATCTCACACCTCCCCATTTAACAATAAAAAGGACGGCAGAGTAAAGTAATATCCTGTTCATTGCTTTTGGGGAATGCCAATAGTTTCCCTCATGAGAGATGCAAGAGTGGAAATAATAATAAGTGATTTACGATTAAAGGAGGTATTTGGATGGGGCAAAACAGACAATTTAAGCCTGGCCAGAAAGCGCCTAATAATGGAATTTATATAGAAATTGGCGAAACGGGAAGCAACGTCAATAATCCGCAAATGCTTAAAATGAGAGCTGGAGACCAATTTCCGGAAACATCCAATCATAACCGGATTTGGACATATAAAAGAAAGCCCTGATTAATTAAATGTAAATTGGGGAAATAGGAAATGGAGCCATCCCAATAGCGGATGGCTTTTTAAATATGGAAAAAGCTGAAAACTTTACATATGAAAAGATTGACTTATAATAAAAATAAAAGGTCAAAAAAGGTCAAAAGGAGGTTGCATAATGGATATAAATCGGATGACAGAGCGGCTTCAGGAAGGGTTATTGAATGCACAGACAATAGCTATTCGCGAACAGCATCAGGAGGTGGATGAAGCCCATTTATTCCTGGCTTTACTCGAACAGGAAAACAGCCTTGTGTCATTAATCCTGTCAAAAGTGCATATTCAAGCGGATTCTTTTTCTAATAAAATGCAGGAAGCACTTAGAAAAAAACCGCAAGTATCCGGTTCAGGAACAGAACAAGGGAAGCTGTATATTACCGGTAAACTGCAGAGGCTGCTGGCAGAAGCAGAAAATTATATGAAGACTTTTCAGGACGATTTCATGTCAGTGGAGCATGTATTGCTGGCTGCTGCAGCAGCGGAAACCGAAACGGCAGCAATTATAAAATCATACGGTATTAGTAATAAGCAAGTGGAGCAGGCGATTAAAGAAGTTAGGGGGAATCAGAGAGTGACATCGCAAAATCCTGAATCAACATATGAGGCATTAAAAAAGTATGGAAGAGATCTTGTCTCAGAGGTAAAGAAGGGAAAAGTTGATCCTGTAATTGGCCGGGATAGCGAGATCAGGAATGTTATTCGCATCCTTTCAAGGAAAACCAAAAATAATCCGGTTTTAATAGGCGAACCTGGGGTTGGGAAGACCGCTATAGTCGAAGGTTTGGCACAGAGAATTGTCCGTAAAGATGTGCCTGAAGGCCTTAAGGATAAAACCATTTTTGCCCTTGATATGAGCGCTTTAATTGCGGGAGCCAAATTCCGGGGTGAATTTGAGGAAAGACTGAAAGCAGTTTTAAATGAAGTTAAGAAAAGCGAAGGCAGAATTCTTCTCTTTATTGACGAATTACACACCATTGTAGGTGCGGGCAAAACAGAAGGAGCCATGGATGCAGGGAATATGCTGAAACCTATGCTTGCAAGGGGAGAATTGCACTGTATAGGAGCTACCACAATTGAGGAGCACCGCAAATATATCGAAAAAGATCCTGCGCTGGAACGGCGTTTTCAGCAGGTATTGGTGCAGGAGCCGGATGTAGAGGATACAATCTCTATTCTAAGAGGGCTGAAGGAGCGCTTTGAAATACATCATGGAGTCAACATCCACGATCGTGCTTTAGTGGCTGCCGCAACCTTATCAGACAGGTATATTACAGACCGTTTCCTCCCTGATAAGGCGATTGACTTGGTTGACGAAGCCTGTGCAATGATCAGGACGGAAATTGATTCAATGCCATCTGAGCTGGATGAAGTCACAAGAAGGGTCATGCAGCTGGAAATAGAAGAAGCGGCACTAAGAAAAGAAAGTGATGAAGCAAGCAAACAGAGACTCGGAGACCTGCAAAAAGAACTGGCTGAACTAAAGGATCAGGCAAATAGCATGAAAGCTAAATGGCAGCTTGAAAAAGAAGGAATCCAAAAAGTCCAGGAAAAGCGGGAGCAGCTTGAGATAATGCGCCGTGAACTTGAGGAGGCCGAAAATAATTATGACTTGAATAAAGCAGCAGAGCTTCGCCATGGAAGGATCCCGGCTTTGGAAAAGGAATTGAAAGAGCTTGAAAAAGCAGTTAATGAGAATCAAGGGGACCGGCTGCTGAGAGAGGAAGTCACAGAAGAAGAGATTGCTGGCATTGTGGCAAGGTGGACAGGTATTCCCGTGGTTAAACTTGTTGAAGGTGAACGTGAAAAGCTTCTTCGCCTTGAAAATATCCTTCACGAAAGAGTGATTGGACAGGATGAAGCGGTGCAGCTTGTGTCAGATGCTGTCCTAAGAGCCAGGGCAGGCATTAAAGATCCGAACCGCCCCATTGGCTCTTTCATCTTCCTTGGTCCAACCGGAGTGGGAAAAACAGAATTAGCTAAGGCACTTGCACAATCACTGTTCGATAGTGAGGAACAAATAATCAGAATTGATATGTCCGAATATATGGAAAAACATGCTGTATCAAGATTGATTGGTGCTCCTCCGGGGTATGTAGGTTATGAGGAAGGCGGTCAGCTGACAGAAGCTGTCAGAAGGAAGCTATACTCAGTAATCCTGCTTGATGAAATTGAGAAGGCCCATCCAGAAGTATTTAATATCCTCCTGCAGATGCTTGATGATGGAAGGATCACTGACTCACAGGGCCGCACGGTTGATTTTAAAAATACGGTTATCATTATGACTTCCAATATCGGCTCCCACTTTCTTCTGGAACGCTCTGCCAATGAGGCAGACATAACTGAAGAGACCAGAGACAATGTACTTGGACAGCTGAGGAGCCATTTTCGACCGGAGTTTTTAAACAGAGTGGACGAAATTATCTTGTTTAAGCCTTTAGCTCTCAATGAAATAAAGGGTATTGTATTAAAATTAATTACTCAGCTTCAAGCAAGATTATCAGATCAGCATATTAAGTTAAGTATAAATGATGATGCGAGAGAATATATTGCAGAAAACGGATTTGATCCTGTATACGGCGCCAGGCCGCTCAAACGGTTTATCCAAAGGAACGTAGAAACAGCACTCGCCCGCAAAATAATCGCAGGAGAAATTAAAGATCAAAGTGAAGTTATTATATCAGCAGAAAACGGCAGAATTGAACTGCTGGTAAAATAAAGCCACAAATGAAAAGAATCATCCTGAATTAACAGGATGACTCTTTTCATTTCCTGCAGAAGCTGCAGATTAATGAATTCCTTCTTTCTCAACAGGACCTTCAGGAATGATGGAAGCGACAACAAAAATTAAAACAGTTGTCCCAACCGCCAGAATGGTGCCGGTTACAAAATCGTATGGCGCTCCAAGCATTGAGGAAACTACGTACGTTAACATTTGAACAAGAAGGAAAGTCCAGAAGAATGTCCAAAAGAATCTCATCTATTTCACCTCTAACATAATTAATCCCTTTTCATATTAGCATAAGCCATTAAAGAAATAAATTTATTTTTTCTCTTTTCAGCCCATTGATGAACTTGTCTAAAACTAGGCTAATCTCCCTTTCATTTTAAGTTTATTTACATACATTATATTATGAACAAACTTGCAAAGGAGTTTTACTATGGAAAGCCGGAACTTCCAGCTGGATACAGAATGGTGCATGATTCATTACCCAGATAAACCAAGTGGTTTCGGTATTCTGATAATTGGGGATGATCGGCACTTTGTTGATAGAAACTGCAGTTTTTGGACTCAGAATGAAGGGAAATATTCATTAATTAAGAAACTAAGACAAGATGGCTATACGATCTTTTATTCAAATTTATACGGAAGGCACTGGGGAAGCGATCGGGCTGTTGAGAAGGCTAAGTACTTGTATGAACATATCACGCGTACAGAAATTATAAACGAAAAGATCCATATTATTGCTGAGGGCATGGGAGCATTGGTTGCCCTTAGGCTGCTGCATGAAATGAGTGATTTAATTCGTTCAGCCGTATTAATAAATCCTATTCTTTCACTAAAGCATCATCTCGACCAGGAAAAAGAGCATAAGTTCTTTTATAAGAAACTATTAAAAGAACTGGCAGCTTCCTATGAAATAGAAAAGGATAACATAGCAGAACAGCTGAGCAAACATGAAAAAAACCTCACATCCGGCCTTAAAGTCCCCGTCAGAATCATTCAGGTTCTGGCCGGCGGAAGAGCTTACAAGCAATCGGATTATTTAAAGAAACGATCCATACAATGGGAAAATGAAAATAGCCCTATCTCAGTGTTTTATATCCTCCCAGATAAAAAACAGCGAATTTCTTCTCAAATGACAAACTTCTTTAGAAAATATGAAAAAGTCCTGTAAATCTGCTTAAATTCCGCAGAAATAAAGACAATCCTTTGAGCATAGTATACATTAATATGCTTTCAAGGAGGGGTGAAGATGGACAGGGCAGTCATTTTAGGGACATTTGAATTTATAGGTTTCAGCCTGTGCAAGCATCTTCTGGAACAGGGCTGCGAGATAGATGGAATTCATTTCGACAAAGAAAAAGATGACGCTTTAATTCACGAAAAACGTCTGACAATCGGACGGAATGCCAATTTCAATGAAAAAAAATATTTTGAATGGATTAAATCGGGAAAAATACTAAAAAATGACATGATTTTTATAGATATATACGACTTGTATATTAGGAATAAGCTTGCAGCTTTAAGGGAGAAGGAGCTTATTGAAGGATTTCTTATGAAAAACCTGTCTATATTCCAGAGCCTCCAGGTTAAAATTGCATTTTTGCTCCCCATTCAGTGGCTTAAAGACATCAGCAGAACACACAGCCGGCTGGAAGATGCTATTAAAATTCTTAAAGAAAACAATATTTCAGTTTCATCCTTTTATCTGCCTGTTATTTATGGTCCCTGGCAGCCTAAGGAATTCAGTTTTCATCAATCTATTGCGAAAGAAAGAGTAATGATAAGTGAAAGAGAATGGATACATGATGCTATCTATATTGATGATTTCATCAATTTCTTATCAAGTTGTGCAGATAGTCCTTTCGATAAGTCCTATCTTTTAAAAAGCAGTATCACCGGGCACTGGCGAAAATGCGCTGACTATCTTTCCTTTGACTATAATGAAAATTGGAGATGTCCCGATTTGGCAATAGGGAAAGTAACTGAAAGAACGATTCAGTGTTCAGTAAAATTCTCCGATGGTCTCGAAAAACAAAGAAGACATTTTATTTCATTAGGAAACCCGGATGACTGGTAAATTGGAAAAAAATCTTTCCATTTGAGATAAAGAAAAGGTAGAATTGAATTAGACTGGTAAATTAAGCCGGCAGCAGGAAGCGAAAGACAGAGAGGCGGAGAAAAAGAAGATGCATAAGACATTAAAGAAATTAGGGATCCTTCTTTTGTGCCTTCTTTTATTGGCCTCCTGCAGACAGCCGATGTCTGCAGGAAAACTTGAGAAAGCTGGATTATTAGTGCCCGATACTGTCAATGACCAAGTATGGGGGACCAAAGGCTATAAAGGCATGCTAAAGATTCAATCCCATTATGATATTGAGGTTTATTATAAAGAAGGAATGAATTCAGAGATGGTTGTTGAAAGAGCAGTTAAAGAGTTTGACCAAAAAGGTGTAAACCTGATCTTTGGACATGGCAATGAATACGCTGCATACTTTAATAACATCTCAAAAAAATATCCTGACATTCACTTTGTCAGCTTTAATGGTGACGCCCAAAATGAAAACACCACCAGTTTGAACTTTGAAGCATATGCCATGGGTTTCTTCGGAGGCATGGTTGCAGGACATATGACGAAAACGAATAATGTAGGAATACTGGCGGCTTTTGAATGGCAGCCGGAAGTAGAAGGTTTTTATGAAGGTGCAAACTATATCAATGATAATGTAAACGTGCAGATCCAATATGTCGGCAACTGGGACAATGATAACAAAGCCATCGCTCTTTTGGACAAACTTATTGCCAATAAGACAGATGTTGTATATCCGGCCGGAGATGGGTATAATGTTCCTGTTATCGAAAAGCTGAAAGAAGAAGGGCTCTACGCCATCGGATATATTTCCGATCAGTCTGATTTGGGTGAATCAGTCGTCCTGACCAGTACAATTCAGCATGTAGATGTTTTATATGAACTAGTGGCAGAAAAATATAACGAAGGCGAGCTTGAATCAGGAAATCTATCCTTCGATTTCGAGGATGAAGTGATTTCACTTGGGAAATTCAGCCCTGACGTTGACGAAGAATTCAAAAAAGAACTAAACGCTGTCATTGAGAATTACAAAAAAACAGGCAAATTGCCTGAATAGTAATTACCATACATAGGAGGTACTGCAAGATGAACGAAAAAAACATGGAATTCATGCAAATCGCAATGAAATACTTGCCAGAAGCCAAACAGCAGCTTGACGAAGCTGGCATCGAACTATCTATGGAAATGATCCAGCCATTCATGAACCTATTCACCAAAGTCATGAACGAAGCCTATGAAATGGGCAAAACGGATGCTTTGAATGAGAGTGAATAATTTGGGAAACCAGCCTTTTGGGCTGGTTTTTGTTGTTTTGGGGGAAACTCTGCCTCTACTTCTTCCAAAACATCTCCAGCAAAGGACCCGCTTTTTTCAGCAACGGCTTTAAATGATGAGCTGAAGACATCAGCGTATCAATGTTGCCCATGAGTTCCTCTACGTTTATGTTGTTCAGGATATTGTTTTCATTTTCTTTGCCGGAACTCTCTCTTTCAGTAGTTTCTCTCCTTTTTCCCCCTAAGAGCCAGTCGTCAGCTTCATGAGCATTTCTGCTTCTGCCTCCGAAAAGCCATTCGTCTTTCCCCTGATATTCTTCAGCACTGCTGTCAAAATCAATTTTCCCTTCAGCTGGCTTATGGTTTCTGACTCTATCTCCAAATAAAAAATGGGTTAAAGGGTCTTCTGTATTTCCCCTGTCTTTTTCATCCTTGTTAAGCATATGCCAGTTCCCTCCTTCCAGATGCCTATATTATCAGCATATGAAGAAAAGTTGACCGGGTATAGACATTTGTGGAGTAAAAGTACGGGAAGGTAAAAAGTGTTGCGTTATTGTATAAACTTTTGATAAAATTAGTACCAAGTCATAATAATTGATAATAATATTTAAATAGAGAATACTTATGGGTTTGTAAATATGAAAGGGAGTGGGGCTCCATGAATGCTGGAATTATAGGAATCGGAAGATATCTTCCTGAAAAAGTGGTAACAAATGCTGATTTGGAGAAAATAGTTGATACTTCTGACGAATGGATCCGGACCAGAACTGGAATTGAAGAGAGAAGAATTGCGGATGACAGCATAGATACATCAGATATGGCCTATGAGTCGGCATTAAAGGCATTGGATAATGCAGGCATTGAAGCAGAGGAGTTAGATCTGATTTTAGTTGCAACGGTTACACCGGATAACCCCTTTCCATCTGTTGCCTGCATGCTCCAGGAGAGGCTAAAAGCTAGCAAGGCGGCGGCAATGGATGTTAGTGCTGCATGTGCAGGATTCATGTATGGTATCATAACGGCAAAACAATTTATTGAAACTGGGACATATAAAAATGTTTTAGTAGTAGGTGTAGAAAAGCTTTCAAAAATTACAGACTGGAATGACCGTAATACTGCCGTTTTATTTGGAGACGGAGCAGGTGCAGCTGTAATTGGGCAAGTCTCGGATGGCCGGGGAATATTATCATTTGAATTAGGAGCAGATGGAACGGGCGCAAAACATCTATACCAGGATGAATATATCATCATGAACGGGCGTGAAGTGTTCAAATTTGCAGTCCGTCAAATGGGTGAAAGCTGCATCAACGTACTTGAGAAAGCTGGATTATCCAAAGAAGACGTGGATTTTTTAATCCCTCACCAGGCTAATATCCGCATCATGGAAGCTTCCCGTCAAAGATTGGAACTTCCTGCTGAAAAGATGTCCAAAACAGTGGATAAATACGGAAATACTTCTGCTGCATCTATTCCGATTGCATTGGTGGAAGAGCTGGAAGCTGGAAAAATTAAAGATGATGATTTGCTTGTGATGGTCGGCTTCGGGGGAGGACTAACCTGGGGAGCCATGGCGATAAGATGGGGAAGATAAGAACCTCATTTAAATAGGCTGTTTTCGCAAGGTTTGCTGCATTTTATATAGTATTTACTGAGTTGATTGGAGCGGAAGGTGCGAGATCCTCGAAAATGCATTCGCATTTCTTCGTGCGCTGTTTACTCAAGGGAGCTTATTCAATGTCCTGCGGGAGTAGTGGGACAGGTGAGACCCCGCAGTTCGCTGAGCATCCTGGAGCGGAAATCAACGGGCAACATTGATAGACAAAAATAACAGTATATACGCGAAAAGAGCTTTTAAATATGATGATAATATAAAAGGAGCTGCAATCTTATGAATAAAAGAAGGGTTGTTGTTACAGGCATTGGAGCTGTAACACCGCTTGGAAATAATACAGAAACGACATGGAATAATATTAAGTCAGGTGTTTCAGGGGTTGGACCGCTGACTAGATTAAATGCAGATGAGTACCCGGCTAAAGTAGCTGCTGAGGTAAAGGATTTCAATCCGGAAGATTTTTTTGATAAAAAAGATGCCCGAAAAATGGACCGCTTCACACATTACGCTGTTGCTTCATCCATGATGGCTGTTAGAGATGCAAACCTTCAGATTACAGATGAAAATGCTCATCGCATCGGTGTTTGGATTGGTTCAGGCATCGGCGGAATGGAAACATTTGAAAATCAATATGAAATATTTATGAAACGTGGATACAGAAGAGTCAGCCCATTCTTCGTGCCAATGATGATTCCGGACATGGCAACTGGCCAAGTCTCGATCTATCTGGGGGCAAAAGGGTTTAACTCATGTACAGTGACTGCATGTGCCACTGGTACAAACTCAATCGGAGATGCCTTCAAGGTTATTCAGCGCGGCGATGCCGATGCGATGATTTCAGGCGGGGCAGAAGCACCAATCACAAAAATGTCTGTAGCCGGATTTTGTGCAAACACCGCTCTTTCAACCAATCCGGATCCAAAAACGGCCAGCCGTCCATTTGATCAAAATCGTGACGGGTTTGTTATTGGAGAGGGTGCTGGAATTGTAGTACTTGAAGAACTTGAGCATGCACTTGCCCGCGGCGCAAAAATTTATGCAGAAATAGTGGGCTATGGTGCTACAGGGGATGCCTATCATATCACTGCACCTGCTCCAGGAGGAGAAGGCGGAGCAAGAGCCATGAAAATGGCAATCGAAGATGGCGGCTTAAAGCCCTATGATATCGATTATATTAATGCTCATGGCACAAGTACCGATTATAATGACAAGTTTGAAACGTTGGCAATCAAAGAGGTGTTCGGAGAGCATGCCTATAAATTGGCAGTAAGCTCGACTAAATCAATGACAGGTCATCTTCTGGGAGCTGCAGGCGGAATTGAAGCCATTTTCACAGTTCTGGCAATGAAGGAAGGAATCCTGCCGCCAACCATTAATCTAGAAAGTCCGGATCCTGAATGTGATTTGGATTATGTTCCAAATAAGGCCAGGGAAAAAGAAATAACAGCTGCAATGAGCAATTCACTGGGCTTTGGCGGCCACAATGCAACCATTGTTTTTAAAAGATATGAATAAGAAATAACCAAAGCTGATTTAAGGGAAGTCAAACCTCCTTTGAATCAGCTTTTTTGATTAACCAAATCCTTATACCTACATATTATCGAGTATAAGGAGGTGCAGAAATGGGATAGTTAGAACAGATTTATGGCTAGAGGAAGGTTTTAAAGAACCCCTTAAAATATGTGAAAAGCTTACCGAACCCTTCAATGATGATAATCCCCGAAAAATATACGAGTACCTAACAGGCTTCGGCATGTATACACCTGACCGGTTCAGCAGGAATATTTTCAAGGAGTTAAAAGAAAAGAAAGTGTGGGATCTGGCAAAAAACATTCACTTAAAATATAGGAGGATGTGGGCGGGACCTGACATTAATGTTTACATTTTCCCGTCTGGTGGAGGCGGACTTTTTTCGCGGCATTCTGGGAAATCAGGTGTATCCTTTGCAAATATGCTCTTTCTGTTTCTTCCTTCTGAAATAGAAGAAGCTGAACTAGAGGCATTATTTGTGCATGAATATCACCATGTCTGCAGAATTAACTCGCAGAAAAAAAAGCTTGAAGAATTTACGCTGCTAGATTCCATTATACTGGAAGGGCTTGCCGAACATTCAGTAGAAATACACTGTGGAAAGAAGTTCAGAGGATCCTGGTGCACCCGGTATTCGAAAGAGGAGATCAGGAATTTTTGGGATAAATTGATTAAACCGAACCTGAAATTAAAAAAGAATGATAGGCTCCATCAAAAGATATTATATGGTGAGAGACCCTATCCTCTATTACTTGGTTATGCTGCCGGCTACGAAATTGTAAAGGAATTCAAAGAGAAAAAAAGTTTTTCTACAAAAATTTCTTTTAGTATGCCGTCCGAATATTTTGTAGATCAAACTTTATATAAACTGGATTCACATTCGCTTTAAAGTCCTAAAATGTGGGCTTTTTTTTTAATATAGAAAAATGAATTTTAATAAATTTTAAAAAAATCTTGCAATTGTAATAAGTTTGTAATAATATTTTAGACAAATAGAATGAATTGACAGAATAATTAAAAATGTAAGAGGTGTCCTATGAGCGCAAATCCCCGTCAGCATAAAGACGCACCTTTACTAGAGGTGAAGAATCTAGAAACGGCTTTTTCCATAGATGGTACATACTATAACGCAGTTGATAATGTTTCTTTCCGAGTGAAACCCCGGCAAATAGTTGGAATAGTGGGAGAGTCCGGGTGTGGAAAATCTGTAATGAGCCTCTCTGTTATGAAACTCCTGCCTAAAGGCATTGGCAAGATCCGAAACGGTGAAATTCTCTTTGACGGTGTACATTTGGAGAACATGACAGATTCAGAGATTAATAAGATCAGGGGAAAAGATATCGCGATGATATTCCAGGAACCTATGACTTCATTAAATCCTGTCTTCTCGATCGGGTTCCAGCTGCAGGAAGTATTATTCAATCATATGAAGATCTCCAAAAAAGAAGCACGGCTTAAAAGTATTGCACTTCTAAAAAGTGTAGGAATTTCAAGACCTGAAAAAATTGTAGATGAATATCCGCATCAGCTTTCAGGAGGTATGAGGCAAAGGGTCATGATTGCCATAGCCATTGCCTGCCAGCCGAAGCTGCTGATCGCTGATGAGCCGACTACTGCCCTGGATGTGACTGTACAAGCCCAAATTCTTGAGCTTTTAAAAGAAATCCAGGAAGTCAATGATATGTCCGTCATTCTGATTACTCATGATCTTGGTGTAGTGGCTGAGATGTGCGATGAAGTAATTGTTATGTATGCAGGGAAAATAGCAGAGCGGACAGATGTAGATTCTTTATTTCACAATCCAAAGCATCCATACACTCAGCTCCTGATGGGGGCCATTCCGAAAATGGATGAAGAAGTGGAAAAGCTAAGCACAATAAAAGGAATTGTACCTTCATTAAAAAATATGCCTAAAACAGGCTGCAAATTTGCGGCACGCTGCCCTAAGGCAATGCCAGAATGCCTGACAGTTACACCTCAATTGGCAGAAAATGAAGAAGGACATGAGGTTGCCTGCCTGCTTTACGAGACAAGCCAGCCGAAACAAGAGGTGAACGCATAATGAGTACAGAACATAATAATACAGCTGTTCTAAAAAAGGATAAAAGCAGCAATGAAGTGCTATTAGAGGTTAAAAACCTAAAAACATACTACCCGATAAAAGGCGGAATCCTTAGAAGGACTGTAGCTGTCGTTAAGGCTGTCGATGATGTTTCCTTTGAAATTAAAAAAGGGGAGACATTAGGCCTGGTTGGAGAATCAGGCTGTGGAAAATCAACAGCAGGCAGGACAATACTCAGACTTCTGGAACCGACTGAGGGGCAAATCATCTTTGACGGACAGGATATCACAAATGTAAGAGGAACCAGCCTGAGGAAAATCCGCCAGGACTTCCAGATGGTCTTCCAGGACCCATATGCTTCATTAAATCCTACGATGATGGTCGGACACCTTGTGTCGGAGCCAATCAGAAATTACAACAGCAAATCCGAAAAGGAACTGAAGCCGGAAGTAATGGATCTTCTTGCGAAAGTTGGGCTGCCTGAAGATGCCTACTATAAATATCCGCATGAGTTTTCCGGCGGGCAAAGACAGCGTATCGGAATCGCAAGAGCCCTGGCTTTAAGGCCTAAGCTGATAATTGCGGATGAGCCTGTTTCAGCACTTGACGTTTCAGTCCAATCACAGGTATTGAATCTTTTAAAAGAGCTGCAGGATGAATTTGATCTTACTTTCTTATTTATTGCCCATGATTTGAGTGTTGTTAAACATATGAGTGACCGGATAGGGGTTATGTATCTGGGAGGCCTTGTTGAAGTTGCTGAAAAGGACAGCCTCTATGCAGAGCCTCTGCATCCATATACTCAGGCTCTGATCTCCGCGATTCCTGAACCGGATCCGCGCAAGAAAAAAGAAAGAATCATATTAGAGGGTGATGTACCAAGCCCGATTGATCCTCCGAAAGGATGTACATTCCATCCGCGCTGCGCACATGCAATGCCGGAATGCCAGAGTGTAAAACCGCAATTAAAGGAGGTGAAGCCTGGGCATAGAGTCGCTTGTCACTTATATAAATAAGGCTTTGTCAAAAAATATTTTTCGGGGGGAAAACAATGAAGAAATCAGCATTTTGGCTGCTTTCGCTTCTGCTTGTCATGTCTGTATTCCTTGCAGCATGTTCTGGCGGCGGAGAAAAAGCGAACACTGAAAAGGAACCAAAAGATGATGGGAAAGCATCTGGAGAAGTAAAAGAAGGCGGCACAGTAACATTCGGTTACACACAGCCATTTAAAGGCGTTTTATCTTTTGCTTATTATGAAGGTGAAGATGATGCAAATGCCCTTCAATTTATGCATGAAGGATTGCTCAAAGTAAATGATGAGCTTATTTCTGAACCGAACTTGGCAGACTATGAGTTATCTGAAGACAATACTAAATTAACCTTCAAGCTTAAGCAAGGTGTTAAATGGCATGATGGTGAAGAATTAACAGCGGAAGATATGGAATTTGCTTGGTATTTAATTGCAGATCCAACTTATGAAGGTGCTCGTTTTGCTAACGTAGCAATGATCAAAGGTGCTCAAGAATATAAAGATGGTAAAGCTGACAAAATTGAAGGTATCAAGGTAGTAGACGATTATACAATTGAGGTAACAGTAACTGAGCCTTCTGTTAACTTGTTGGAAAATATTTGGATTTATCCTGAGCCAAAGCACTACTACGGAGATATTTCTTCTAAAGAGCTTCCGGATGCCGATCAAATTCGTAAAGCTCCAATCGGTGTAGGTCCTTTTAAAGTGAAAAACATCGTACCTGGCGAAATGATCGAATTTGAGCGTTTTGATGATTACTGGCAGGGACCAGCCAAATTGGATGGCGTAGTTTACAAAATCATTGATGGTTCTCTTGCGCAAGGTTTAGTACAAAACGGAGAAATTGATGTTATTGAAGCTCCAAAAGATCAGTGGGAAGCTATTAAAGCTCTTGATAATGTAAATCCTGTAGAAGCAGATGCTATGTCTTACAGCTATATTGCTTTTGACTGGGGTCACTATGACACTAAAAAAGGTGTAGTAGTATCTGATAATAAGAAGTTCCAGAACAAATCCCTTCGCCATGCAATGGCACATGCCATTGACCGTCAGGCATTTATCGATGGTTTTGCAAACGGCTTAGGAAAACCATTAAACACTCCTTTCCCTTCAGTATCATGGGCTAAGATTGATGATTCAGAAATCAATCCATATGAGTATGATCCTGAAAAAGCAAAGAAATTACTTGACGAAGCAGGTTATGTGGACAAAGACGGCGACGGCTTCCGTGAAGATCCAGAAGGAAAGCCATTCACAATTAACTTTGATGCAATGGCAGGCGCTGAAACTTCAGAGGCACGTGCTCAATTCATCCTGCAATCCTGGCAGGAAGTTGGCTTAAACGCAAAGCTTAACGGCGGTTCATTAAAAGATTTCAACCTTTTCTATGACACTATCGAAGCAGATGATCCATCTGTTGAAACATTCATGGGTGCATGGGGACTTGCAAATGATCCAGATCCAGCTGGAATCTGGTTATCTACTGATAAGTGGAACATGTGGAGATGGTACAATGAAAAGTCTGATGAGCTAATTAAGAAGGGTGTTGCATTCCCTGAAGATGCAAGTAAAGATGTTACTGAACACCGTCAGGAAGTCTATAATGAATGGCAAAAGCTAGTTAATGAAGAATTGCCTATCATCTTCTTCGAGCAGCGTGTAGATCCATGGGCGATCAACAAGCGTGTTGGCGGAGTTAAAGTAACACCATTTGGAACAGATGAGTTCCACAAGTGGC
The DNA here is from genome assembly GCF_023657595.1 of Cytobacillus firmus. Taxonomy (NCBI): domain Bacteria; kingdom Bacillati; phylum Bacillota; class Bacilli; order Caryophanales; family Bacillaceae; genus Cytobacillus; species Cytobacillus firmus. Next base: position 1,376,393 of record NZ_CP098323.1, read on the forward strand.
ATATTGTAGAGTAACAGAATAATAGGAACCTGTATTCCTTGGGGGAGTTGCTCCTCCAAGGAATACAAGTTTAACCAGCGAATAAATTTTTGTTTGGTAAGGGGAATGGAAATGCTACAGTACACAATTCGACGACTCATAGGTATGATTCCCATAATTTTCCTTATCTCGGTAGTGGTTTTCACCCTGGCAAAGCTTATGCCTGGTGATGCACTATCTGGAAAAATTGACCCATTAAACTCAGATCCGGAATATATTGAAGAAATGCGTGAGCAGATGGGATTGAACGATCCTATTCCTGTGCAGTATGTCCGCTGGATGAGTGGTGTGGTACAAGGAGATTTTGGAGATTCATTTGTTCATAAGCGCCCGGTTATGGAATTAATTGGTGACCGTTTGCCGAACACGATTATTTTAGGAATATCAGCTCTATTAATTACTTATTTCTTAGCCTTTTTAATGGGAAGATACTCTGGGCGGTTTGCCTATAGCATTGGAGATTATTTAATATCAGCGTTTAACTATCTAGCACTTGCAATTCCAAGCTTTGTTGCAGCTTTAGTTGCCATTTATGTTTTTGCCATCAATCTTGGATGGGTTCCAGCCAGTGGAAGTATCGGCAGCGGGGTAGAAGCAGGGACACTGGAATATTACTTAAGTAAAGCCAAACATACAGTTTTGCCTGCTATAGTACTTGGAGCCATGGCTACAGCCGCTTATACACAGTTCTTAAGAAATGATATGATCGAAAGCTCTCGCAAAGATTATGTTCGTACAGCAAGAGCTAAAGGTACGAAAGAATCTGCGATTTATAATAAGCACATTCTAAGAAACTCAATCATACCTATTGTTACTTTACTTGGATTCGATATTGCCAACCTATTTGGAGGGGCAATTATCACAGAAACCATTTTCACATACCCTGGCATCGGTTATTTATTCGTAGAATCAGTTAATTCACGTGATTATTCAGTCATGATGGCTATTGCCATGATGCTGACTATTTTAACACTAATTGGAAATTTAGTTGCAGATTTACTATATGGATTAGTAGATCCGCGTATTCGTTTAAGTTAGGTAGGTGAGAGTATGGAACCATCAATTTCACAGCAAACTTCGCCTGGTTTAGCAGAGCCTGTTAAACCGCCGAAGAGTCAATCACCATGGGCTCTCGCCCGCCGCAAGTTTTTGCGCAATAAAGCAGCAATGATCAGTCTTGTTTTCCTGCTGCTGGTCTGTGTAATGTCCATATTAGCTGAGCCGCTGACTATGCCGGTTGAGGAGACAGCTAAGATTAATTTAACACAAATGAGCAAAGAACCATCTGCTGACCATTACTTCGGCACTGACAAGTCTGGCCGGGACGTTTTTGCCAGAACTCTTCACGGCGGCAAGACATCACTCTTGCTTGCATTCTCTATCACGCTGGCTGTTATTACCATTGGTACTCTAGTTGGTGCTACTGCCGGATACTTTGGCGGCTGGGTCGATAATGCCCTGATGAGATTTACAGACTTTATGATGAACTTTCCATTCCTGCTGTTTGTTATCGTATTGAAATCCATTTTTATCGAATCAAGTACAGGAACCCTCATATTTGTAATAAGTGTACTAAGCTGGACAGGGACGGCACGTCTGGTGCGAAGCAAGGTCATGGCTGAGAAGGAAAATGAGTATATTATGAGTGCTGTATCCATTGGATGCTCTGCACCAAAAACCATTTTTAAACACTTGCTGCCGAACGTCATGTCAACCATTATTGTTCAGGCAACCATTACTCTTGCAGCGATGATTGTAGCTGAGACAGGCCTAAGCTTCCTCGGATTTGGTGTACCAATCAACATTCCAACCTGGGGAAACATGCTTCAGGAAGCAAGAAGTCCTGATGTTTTAACAAGTAAATGGTGGATTTGGATTCCGCCTGCTGCGATTCTGACGTTTACAATCCTATCAATCAACTTCATAGGGGAAGGCTTGAAAGATGCCTTCAACCCTAAATCCAACAGATAGCAAAAAAACGCCTGTAATAAGGCGTTTTTTTGCTGTCTTGTGGCCTATAGCTTGTACATATCTAAACAAATGCTTTCATATACATGTAAAAAAGATAGTGGGAGTGAGTTTATGGCAGCAATAAAACCTTATATGACTCACAAATATAGTAAAGAACATGTTATTTAGGGCATTTTGGCTTTTAACGGGGTTTGGAGTCTCTGTTTCGGGAGGAGTCAGTGTCATAGGGTACTTGAATTTGCTTACAACTGGACAAACCTTCAAAGGATATTTGCATTTTATCACCTATCGCCCGGAATGCTATTTGCTTCCGATTGGAATAATTATCATTACATTGAGCATATATCTTCCCTATTCAAATGAGGATGATTAAAAGAGTATCTCATCAAAATAAAGCTTCCTAATTACAAAAAATGGATTGTGAGTGCAATATAGGAATAAATTTACTGCCTGCTGCCCATACTGAGTGACAAATAGTTTGTTGAAGTGGGGGTTGAAAAATGTTGTATCTTCATGATGTTTGGGTGAATTGGTTTGAAGGAGAAGAAAATGGATACAATGTATGCCATTTTCATGAATGGAGAAAAGATGATGGGGTAGAACTGCTTGACCAGGTTCCGCTGCTGAAGATTGACCCGGTCCTTTTTAATTATATTGAGAATGATCTTTCTGAGCTGCCACAACAACTGCTAGATGACATTTATCAAAAAGCTTACTTAAGGAAAAATCATGAACGCATCCAATTGGAGTATTGCTTTGTTGTATCAGATGGGACAGGCATACTGGCTGTAGATACAATCGGCTACAATATTCCAATCAGAAAAAGCAGGTTAATACCAAGGCAGGAGCAGCTTGCATATGAAATGCTGGAAAATCAGGAAACGGCTAATTACTCTTTTAATGATCAAACCGCATTGAAGGAATTCCATATTCTTTCTCCTTCTCCGGATTTGATGGCAGGCCTGACAAGAAAAGAAAGACAGCTTAAACAGCTTCTGTTTATGGCGCTGGATCAGCTTCATTCCTCCAAAAATGATGCTGAAATCCGTTATTGGTATACGGAGTGGAGCCCTGAACGTTATACGAAAATACAATCAATGAATTTTGAAGAGGCCTGGTATGAATTATTTGATGAAAGTAAATACGGCTGGTCAAGTAAACATGAAAAGTTTTGTGAAAACTTAATAAAAGGACAGCCGTTTTTTGAGAAGTTGTGGGAAATGGAGCATGGTCCAAAAGTAAATTAAAAAAAACAGCCCAAGGCTGTTTTTTTATTTTCTCTTTCTGCCAAGTCCCATGGCGTTTTCCATTTTTTTAATCATTTTGTATGCGACTTTATTAGCTTTTTCAGCTCCTTGATCAAGTACAAGATCAAGTTCTTCAGATTCCATTAATTCATAGTATTTATCCTGAATAGGTTTAATTGTTCCAATAACAATATCAGAAAGGCCGGCTTTAAATTCCCCGTATCCTTTGCCTTCATATTCTCCTTCGATTTCTGCAACGGTTTTACCTGAAAGTATTGAGTAAATGGAAAGGAGATTAGATACTCCTGGTTTGTTTTCCTTATCATACTTAACAATGCCTTCAGAATCTGTTACGGCACTTTTTATTTTCTTTTCAATTTGTTTTGGGTCATCTAATAATGAAATAAATGATTTTTTATTTGGATCAGATTTGCTCATTTTCTTTAATGGATCCTGAAGTGACATTACTCTTGCGCCTTCTTTGGCGATTCTGACATCTGGAACAGTGAAGATGTCGTTGTACTTCTTATTGAATCTCTCAGCAAGATCGCGGGTTAATTCCAAGTGCTGTTTTTGATCCTCTCCAACCGGAACCAAGTCAGTATTGTATAGAAGGATATCTGCAGCCATCAAAGGGGGATAGGTCAGCAGTCCTGCAGATACGGCATCTTTACCTTCTGATTTGTCTTTGAACTGAGTCATGCGCTCGAGCTCACCGATGTAAGAAACACACTGCATCATCCAGCCTGCCTGGGCATGGGCTGGAACTTCCGATTGGATGAACAGGGTGGATTTCTCAGGGTCGATTCCAACAGCCAAATATAGGGCAGCAAGACTTCGAATGTTTTTCCTCAATTCCAGTCTGTCCTGGGGAACAGTTATGGCGTGCTGATCAACAATGCAAAAATAGCAGTTGTAGTCATTCTGCAGTTCAACAAATTGTTTCATTGCACCAATGTAATTGCCAAGAGTAATTGTGCCGCTGGGCTGGATGCCGGAAAATATAGTTTTCATGTTTTTCCTCCTTTAATCGGCTTAAAAGATCATGAATTGTCAGGTGTTGAAGTGAAGTTTGCCACGTAATTATAAAAAATGGCATAAAAAAGAACCATTCATCCCTATAAAATAGGGACGAATGGTCCGCGTTGCCACCCTAATTACTCAAAAACTGAGTCACTCTGCCCTATGCAGAAAAACGCATAGGTCCCCGATAACGCAGGGAAGCGCCTGAAAAATCAGAGGCTCAAAAGTCCATTCGATTTACCGGGCTGCCTGTTTGCACCATCCACAGACTCTCTGCTAACCCTGGGTAAATGTACTACTCTTTTTTCATTGCCGACAAGATCATTTATTTTTATCGTATTATATTATAAGGTAAACTATTCGGACACAAAAATCAAGCACAGAATAAGAAATTAAAGGGCGTTCATGCCTGTAGTTCAAGGAGATATTTTACCAATATATGGTTGAAAAACCTGGTAAAATAGCAAAATATCTTAAAAAAAAAAATTTTTTTATTATCTCAAAAATCTTAATTTATAAGACTTTTTGACGAAAAATGTCGCACTTCAAGGAATTGCATGTACAAAAAGCCACTTGCAATAAGTTTTTAAACTATTTATAATAAACGTAACAAACATAATCTTTACGAATTTGTTACATTTAAAACAAAACTATATCACTCCAGATTGCGAGAATATGGTGCATATTGAGTAAGTTTATAGCTTACATATTATAGGTTAATCTATTTAATCTGAATTATCAGAATATAAGGATAATCTATCGTTAAGAGAATATAAACTTGCTTTTTTTGTTGCCTTTTAAATAGTCTGCAAATTTTTTAAATTGAATTAACAGACTATTTAAGTAATATATCTGGGGCGCACAGTTGTGTTTTTTGTGAAAGACAAATGGTAAGGGGATTGTTTGAGGAAATTAATAGGGGGTTAATACCGTGAACAAAAGATTATCGATCTTTTTTAGCATGCTGCTTGTGCTAAGTATGTTCCTTGCTGCATGCAGCGGCGGCGGAGACAATGCTGACGGCGGCGAAAAAGGCGGAGATGACGGCGGAAAGTCTGATGTACCGCAGGAATTAAGAGTAAATATCAACACTGAACCACCATCATTAAACCCAGGCTTAGCAGAGGATGCCACATCTGGTACAGTTCTTCGCCAGGTTCTTGAAGGTTTGACTCGTATTGGCAAAGAAGGAAAGCCTGAAAATGCAATGGCAGAAGATGTTCAGGTTTCTGATGACCAAAAGACTTACACTTTCAAAATCCGTGATGCAAAGTGGTCTAATGGAGACCCTGTAACTGCTAATGACTTTGTATATGCTTGGAAGTGGGCACTTGATCCAGCTAACAACTCAACATATGCATACCAGCTTTACTACATCGAAGGTGCTGAAGCAGCCAACACTGGCAAAGGCTCACTTGATGCTGTAGGCGTTAAAGCAGTAGATGACAAAACTCTTGAAGTAAAGCTTGTTAACCCAACTCCATATTTCTTGGAATTGACAGCTTTCTATACTTACCTGCCGGTTAACAGCAAAGTTGCAGAAGCTAATCCAGAGTGGGCAACTGATGCTGGTGAAAACTATACAACTAACGGACCTTTCCATTTAACAGAATGGTCTCACAGCGATAAAATCGTTCTTGAAAAGAGCGAAACTTATTGGGATGCTGAATCAGTTAAGCTGGACAGCATTGAAATGATCATGATCAATGATCCGAACACTGAATTATCAATGTTTGACAATGGAGAACTAGATTGGGCTGGAGCTCCTACTGGTGCACTTCCAACTGATGCTATGCAGGCTCTTAAAGATGATGGCCGTTTAGTAACAAACCCAATTGCAGGTATTTACAACTACAAATTCAATACAACTGTTGAACCTTTCAACAATGTTAATATTCGTAAGGCATTTGCACATGCTATAAACCGTCAGGAAATCATCGACAATATCCTTCAGGGTGAACAGCTTCCAGCTATGGCGATTGTTCCTCCATCAATGTTTGAAGAAAATGAAAAAGGTTATTTCCCTGACAATGATGTAGAAAAAGCAAAAGAGTATTTACAAAAAGGTCTTGAAGAGCTTGGCTATAAAGATGCTTCTGAGCTTCCAGCAGTAACGCTATCTTACAACACATCTGAAGCACACCAAAAGATTGCTCAGGCAATTCAGGATATGTGGAAGCAAAATCTTGGTGTTGAAGTAACCCTAGATAATGCTGAGTGGAATGTATTCCTTGATAAGGTAAATCAAATGGATTACCAAGTGGCACGTATGGGCTGGCTAGGTGACTTTAACGACGCAATGAACTTCCTTGAAATGTATCGTGACGCTGATGGCGGAAATAACAATACTGGATGGGAAAGCAAAGAGTTCCAGGATCTGCTTGCTAAGTCTTCAACTGAAACAGACCCTGAAGCTCGCCAGCAGCTATTAAAAGATGCTGAAGCAATCTTCATGGAAGATATGCCGGTAGCACCAATTTACTTCTACACTAATAACTGGGTACAGGCTGATAACTTAAAAGATGTTGTTGTATCTGGTCTTGGTGATGTTCAGTACAAGTGGGCACACTTTGAATAAAAAATATTGATTAAGACGAAAGGTATATGGGATTAATTGTCCCATATACCTTCGTTTCTGATTAAGGCATAGTAATAAATTGGAGGTGTTTGACAATGGCGAAATATATTGGAAAACGCTTGCTGTACATGCTTCTGTCTTTATGGATGATCGTTACGGCAACTTTTTTCTTCATGCGCATTGCACCCGGAAACCCTTTTGCATCTGAGAAAAAACTTCCTCCCGAAATTGAAGCTAACCTGAATGCTCATTTTGGCTTGGACAAGCCTTGGTATGCACAATATTGGGAGTATCTTGTTCGTATCGTGAATTGGGATTTCGGCCCGTCATTTAAATATAAAAGTCAAACTGTTAACGACTTGATTAATGAAGGTTTCCCTGTTTCATTTCTTCTTGGAATGGAAGCCATTTTTATCGCCGTTGCAGTAGGGGTTCTTTTAGGAATTATTGCGGCATTAAAGCACAATAGATGGCCGGATTACACAGCAATGATTGTGGCTGTATTAGGTATATCAGTACCTTCCTTTATCATGGCATCATTCCTGCAATATTTCCTGGCAATAAAAATGGGTATTTTCCCTGTAGCACGGTGGGAAACTTTTATGCACAGCGTTCTGCCAGCCGTGGCATTGGCTTCAACACCAATGGCGTTTATCGCAAGGTTAACCCGTTCGAGCATGCTTGAAGTTCTGGCGAATGATTATATTAAGACTGCTAAGTCAAAAGGTTTAAGCAGGGGAGTAATTACAGTAAAACATACGATTCGTAATGCCCTTTTACCAGTAGTAACTTATATGGGGCCACTGACAGCGGGTATTTTAACAGGAAGTTTTGTTATTGAAAGAATCTTCGGTATTCCTGGACTTGGTGCGCACTTTGTAACTAGTATCAACAACCGTGACTATACGGTCATAATGGGTGTAACCGTTTTCTACAGTATTCTGTTGCTTGTATCTATTCTCCTTGTTGACATTGCATACGGAATCATCGACCCACGCATCAAACTTGCAGGCGGGAAGAAAGGAGAGTAATTATGCAGATTTCGAAAGATAAATTTAAGTTAGTCGGAACACAGCTTGGTGAAGCTGAGAAGATTTCAAAACCAAGTCTTTCTTTCTGGAAGGATGTATTTATTAGATTTCGAAAAAACAAGCTTGCCCTGTTTGGATTAGTATTATTAGGACTGCTGATCTTCATGGCAATCTTTGGACCATATATGACTCCATATGATTATGCATCAAATGATCTAAGCAACAAAAACCAGTCCCCTTCTTCTGAACATTGGTTTGGAACGGATGATCTTGGTCGTGACATGTTTGCCCGTACATGGGAAGGTGCACGAATTTCCATCTTCATTGGAGTTGCAGCAGCTGTAATTGATTTGATTATTGGTGTGCTTTGGGGCGGTATTGCCGGTTATAAAGGCGGACGCACAGATGAAGGAATGATGCGCTTTGCCGATATTTTATATGGTGTACCTTATCTATTATTAGTAATCTTGTTAATGGTTGTACTTGGACAGGGATTGTCGACAATGATTATAGCCATGTCCATAACTGGATGGATCAATATGTCGCGAATCGTCCGTGGTCAGGTGTTATCTCTTAAAAATCAGGAATATGTACTGGCTGCCAAAACGCTTGGTGCCAATACAAGCAGGATTATGGGCAAACACTTAATTCCAAATTCAATGGGGCCTATCCTAGTCACCATGACGCTGACTGTCCCATCTGCTATTTTCACTGAAGCATTCCTAAGCTTTATTGGTCTTGGGCTAACACCGCCGATTGCGAGCTGGGGAACAATGGCCAATGATGGACTTGCGGCTATGCGGTACTACCCATGGCGCTTATTCTTCCCTGCTGTGTTTATCTGCTTAACAATCTTTGCATTTAACGTGGTTGGTGACGGCTTGCGTGATGCTCTAGATCCAAGAATGCGTAAATAAGGAGTGAGAACATGGAAAAATTACTTGAAGTAAAAAATTTAGAAGTCTCATTCCAAACATATGGAGGTACAGTAAAAGCAGTCCGTGGAGTCAGCTTTGACCTTCATAAGGGAGAGACGCTTGCGATTGTTGGTGAATCAGGGTCAGGCAAAAGTGTTACTTCCCAGTCTATTATGAAGTTAATACCTATGCCGCCAGGCCAAATTTCAGGCGGGCAAATCCTGCTTAGCGGTGATGACATCGTGCCCAAAACAGAAAAACAAATGGAAAAGATCCGCGGCAAAGAAATCAGTATGATCTTCCAGGATCCAATGACATCATTGAATCCGACGATGAGAGTTGGAACACAGATAATGGAAGTGCTGATTAAACATCAGAATATGTCTAAAACTGATGCCAAAAACAGAGCAATAGAATTACTGAGACTTGTTGGTATTCCGATGCCTGAGAAAAGGGTAAATCAATATCCGCATGAATTCTCCGGCGGTATGAGACAGCGTGCGATGATTGCGATCGCTCTTGCAGCCAATCCCAAGCTGCTTATCGCTGATGAGCCGACAACTGCACTTGACGTTACGATTCAGGCGCAAATTCTGGAGCTAATGAAAGATCTGCAAAATAAAATGGATACATCCATTATCTTTATTACGCATGACCTCGGTGTTGTAGCAAATGTTGCGGACCGGGTAGCTGTAATGTATGCTGGCCAGATTGTTGAAATGGGTACTGTAGATGAAATATTCTATGACCCGCGTCACCCTTATACATGGGGATTGCTTGCATCCATGCCAAGCTTAGAAAATGATGAGAAAGCTGAATTAGCTGCTATTCCAGGGACGCCCCCGGATCTGACAAATCCTCCAAAAGGAGACGCGTTTGCAGCAAGAAATCAATATGCACTTGCAATTGATTTTGAAGAAGAGCCGCCGATGTTCCAAATCTCAGAAACACATTTTGCAAAAACATGGCTTCTTCACCCGGATGCTCCTAAGGTTGAGCCGCCGGAAGCAGTAAAAAAACGTATGCGCCAATTATCCTCCACTTTTGAAAAGCCTGTACTAGTCAAGGAGGGAAAATAGTAATGGCAGAAAAATTGCTTGAAATTAAAAACTTAAAACAGCATTTTAATGTTGGCCGTCCGAATATGGTGAAAGCAGTTGATGGGATTACTTTTGATATTTATAAGGGTGAGACCCTTGGACTTGTTGGTGAGTCTGGCTGCGGTAAATCAACTACTGGACGAACAATTATCAGATTATACGATGCAACTGATGGGCAGGTTCTTTTTGAAGGTGAAGATGTTCACGGCAAAAAATCTGCAAAAGAACTGAAAAAGTTTAACCGGAAAATGCAAATGATCTTCCAGGATCCTTATGCTTCCTTAAACCCTCGTATGACGGTTGCCGATATTATTGCTGAAGGAATCGATATTCACGGTTTGGCAAAGAGCAAAAAGGAACGTATGGAGAGGGTATACGAACTTTTGGACACTGTTGGTCTGAACAAAGAACATGCTAACCGTTACCCTCATGAATTCTCTGGCGGGCAGAGACAGAGAATCGGGATTGCGCGCGCTCTTGCAGTTGACCCGGATTTCATTATTGCCGATGAGCCCATTTCAGCATTGGACGTTTCCATTCAGGCACAGGTAGTAAACCTTATGAAAAAGCTGCAGCGTGAAAAAGGATTGACATACCTGTTTATCGCACATGATTTATCTATGGTAAAATACATCAGTGACCGCATTGGTGTTATGTACTTCGGTAAACTGGTTGAACTTGCACCAGCAGAAGATTTATATAATAACCCAATGCACCCTTATACTCAATCACTGCTGTCAGCTATTCCGCTTCCAGATCCTGAAACGGAACGGTCCCGCAGAAGAAAATCTTATGATCCGGCAGTTCACAATTACGCTGACAATGAAAAGCTGGAAATGCGCGAAATAACAGCTGGTCATTTTGTTTATTGCTCTGAAAAAGAGTATAACGAATTAAAAGCTAAATATGCCAAATAACAAAAAACGATCTCTACTGAGATCGTTTTTTACATCCTGGAAAAGTAAATGTTCGCTATAAAGGAATTACCAAGATGTAAATTGCCCAGTCACATATGGAGAGAGTGGAAATTCTCTTTAACACTTTTATTCGCTAATGTGTGCTTTTATATATAATACCTCATTTTCCGGAATATTACTATGAGAATTTTCAATTATTTATATTTTTCCGTCATTTTGTTTATTTAAACATGAATTTCAAATTTTTTAATTAAATTGGTTTAAAGAGTAGTTAAAAAGATAATTTAGTATAATGATAGTTCTTAATTCTTTGAAAAAATTTATAATGTAGGTAGCAAGATAATGATTAGAAAAGGGGGCATAACATGTGAATAAGTCATTAAAGTTAGCTGCTGCCTTAATGTTAGTGTCAGCTTTATTTATGTCAGCCAATCCAAGTGAGGCAAAAGAACAGGAAAATCAGGAAGCAGGACAAAACCCCCAAAGGGAACATGTTTCGCTTGTGAAAACACTCCCGGAAAAAGTAAGCCGTTTTCAATTTGATTCTGGCTTTCATTTTCAATATCCAGATGCTGTAAGGGGCATATATGTCACAGGCCACTCAGCAGGGGGAGAAAAATTTAATAAATTAGTGAAAATGATGGATGAAACCGATTTGAATGCGATGGTAATCGATATTAAGGACGATTGGGGGAACTTAACGTATATTCCAGAAGAAAAATCACCCTATACCGATATCGGCAAGCCTTACATAAAGGATCCCAAAAAAGTCTTGAAAACCATGGAAGAAAAGCAAATTTATCCGATTGCCCGGGTGGTCGTTTTCAAGGATTCTGTTCTGGCGAATAAAAAGCCTGAATGGTCATATAAAGAAGGAAATACAGTATGGAAGAATGGCAGAGGTGAATCCTTTGTAAATCCATTTTTAAAAGAAGTTTGGGATTACAATATTGGAATTGCAATCGAAGCTGCAAAAATGGGGTTTCAGGAGATTCAATTTGACTATGTCCGATTTCCTGAGGGGTTTGAACACCGTGATAGCTCTTTGAAATATAGTTTGGGTGAATACGAAAGTCTTAAAATTGAAAATGTACAAAAGCGTGTAAGTGCGGTTACTGATTTTGTCGAGTATGCCAGGAAGCAGCTCGAGCCATATGGGGTAAAGGTCTCGGTCGATATCTTTGGCTACACGGCGACCCTTCCTGAGGCACCGGGAATTGGCCAAAATTTCTCTAAGATCTCAGAACATGTGGATGTAATTTCTTCTATGATTTATCCAAGCCACTGGACATCTTATTTCGGCATTGCCAAGCCGGACCTGGAACCTTATAAGCTGGTTTCTGAATATGCTAAACTTGAGAATCGAAAGTTGGGAGAGTTGGATAGTCCTCCTGTATCCAGACCATGGCTTCAGGACTTTACAGCGTCTTATTTAGGAGCCGGAAACTATAAGGAGTATGGAAGAGCGGAAGTTGAAGCACAAATAAAGGCACTGAAAGAACAGGGAATTAATGAATTCCTTTTATGGAATGCAGGTAATTCGTATACACAAAATGTGGATTATACACCATGAAAGCAAAAAGAGGCCGATTATTTCGGTCTCTTTCTTGATTTGTTTATCAAAAAATTAAGTTACTTATTATTTGACACGAATTTTGTATACGGTATCATAGTATAGAGGCATAGGCTACTGCTTTTTTTGTCCGCCTACGCTTTTCCATCCAGTCTGCACTCTTGCGGATTGATCCACGAATTCGGATTTATTTTTACCGCCAAAAATCTTTTCTCCAATACCATTAGTTAGTACACCTAACAAGGCAGTAAATCCAATTATAAGCAATGCAACAATCGTTAAATCAGCTATGTAACCAACCATGATAAACCTCCATCTTTCTTTTCACAGTCTCCTGTGATTAGTTAGTGTTTAAACATCCCTAATCATATTTTATTCGAAATTTTCCAGTATTAAAAGGGGAAATTCCACAAATACTTAAACTGATTGGAAATAATATCACCCTAAGTAAGTAAGTGGAAAGGAAAGCTGGGAGCTTATCATGCTGGAATAAATATTCATGCTCTTAAAACAATACTTTGTTTACGGGCAAAAAAGGAGAAGATCCATGCATTGGTATGAAAAACTGAATCAATATTTCCCGATTGAAGAAATGAAATCAAGAGAGCATATGGAAACCTTATTAAAGGAACGGTCAGACATCTATCATAAAGATGAAGGTCCACATCATGTGCTTATGTATGTTGAGCTGGATAACTTTGTTTTTATTGATTATCTGTTTGTTTCGAAGGAATCCAGAGGACAGGGACTTGGCCATAAACTACTTCAAACTCTTAAAGCCAAAGGCAAACCGATCATATTGGAAGTGGAGCCGGTTGATTATGAAGACACGGATACTGAAAAGCGCCTTAAGTTCTATAAAAGAGAAGGGTTTGAGCATGCCCAATCAATCGGGTACAGCCGCCGGTCTCTTGCGACCAATGAAATCAATACAATGGAAATTCTATATTGGTCCCCAGAGAACGAAAGTGAAGAAATGATTTATGAAGCCATGAAGAAAACCTATGAAATGATTCACACTTATAAAGATTCGCATTTTTATGGAAAGTCATATCAGCCAGTAGATGAGGTTCTGACTTATGAAGAAGATAAAAATGGAACGGATGTCTTAGAGGATTTATAAGGATTTGGAAAAACACAGCCATTTTTGTAAATGGCTGTGTTTTCATTTTCATTAATTAATTGAGAAAATATTAATAAGCATTTTGGTTTATTAAAAATTAACAAGGGTATATAAAGAATAATTTAGTAATGAACTAAAAAAAATTCATACATAAAATTTCCTTAGGTTTAGGCTAAAGAAACTTTATGGAAGGAATTATAACAAAAAACATATAAAAAAATGAAACTTTTTGCTTGTTCATTCGTCTTATTAAGTAGATTCTAATTCTTAATCCGTTTGTTTAATGAATGTTTAATACTTTTATCATATTTATAAAAAGTTATACCAAATAGATATTGTTTAGTGTATAATTAATAATATAAATTCCTTGATTAAAGTTATTTTAATCTAGAACACTCTAGAAATATTTGATTAAACAAATATAATCTCTGATAGTTTCATATATGTCTAAATTTAAGGAGTGTGAAATTGTAAAATGGTCACATTATACACTTCACCAAGTTGTACATCCTGCAGGAAAGCTAAATCATGGTTGGAAGAGCATGAAATTGCCTATAAAGAACGAAATATCTTTTCAGAACCGCTATCGATTGATGAAATTAAAGAAATTCTTCGTATGACTGAAGATGGAACAGATGAAATTATTTCAACTCGCTCAAAGACATTCCAAAAGCTTGATGTAAACCTTGAATCAATGCCTCTCCAAGATTTATTTGAGCTAATCAAGGAAAACCCGGGGCTGCTTCGACGTCCAATCATTCTTGATGAAAAACGTTTGCAGGTGGGATATAATGAGGACGAAATAAGACGTTTCCTTCCAAGAAAAGTCCGTACTTACCAGTTGCGTGAAGCACAGCGTATGGTTAATTAACAAATATACTTAAAATTGAGAGGCCTTCTTTCTGTTTAACAGAAGAAGGTCTTTTTGTCCTTTATGTGAAAAAGAAAAAGGAAAATGGATATAATAAGAGAATACTTAGTTAAGCCAATGAGATGGACCAACTGGGACAATATAGGCATTTAACGGTTTTTTTAAACATATGACTTTTTAATTCCCTTTATGCTCAATTTGTCATAAAATAAAAGTACAAGGTACAAAATACATTTTACCTTCAAGTTAATCGGGGATTAACCAATTGATTTACGGGTAAATGGATAACACATGACTGCTGGGGGTATTTAGTCCCTTCAATCATAGCCAGAAGGGAGAGTTGCTGCATGGAAATCGAACGTATTAATGATCATACTGTTAAATTTTATATTTCTTATCTTGATATAGAAGAAAGAGGCTTTGACCGTGAAGAGATTTGGTACAATCGTGAGCGGAGTGAGGAACTCTTTTGGGAAATGATGGATGAAGTCCATCAGGAGGAAGAATTTCTTGTTGAAGGCCCTTTATGGATACAGGTTCAAGCGTTGGATAAGGGTTTGGAGGTTCTTGTAACAAAAGCTCAGCTATCAAAGGATGGTCAAAAGTTTGAGCTTCCTGTCCCGGATGAAAAAGTGAAAGATTTGCCTGTGGATGAACATATAGAGGAAATGCTTGATCATCATTTCCGTAAATCCGATGATGATAATGATAACGGATATGAAGGAGATCTTGAGTTCCTATTAACATTTAAAGATTTCGAAGACATTATTTCATTATCAAAGCGGTCAATTCTTGATTCCATTACTACAAGGCTATATTCCTTTGAAGGGAAATACTATTTATTCGCAGAGTTCCCTGAAGAGCTTTTTGAAGAGGATGACATAGATAACATGCTGAGTATTCTTCTTGAATACGGGCACGAAACAAGTACAACTATTCACCGTGTAATGGAATATGGTAAATTGATTATAGAAAATGATGTTTTTGAAAATCTGAGAAAACATTTTAAATAGTAAAGAAAAGCCGATTTCATTTTGAAATCGGCTTTTTTGTATGTGAACTGTTTCATAGAAGCAATCAATAAGCTTACGCTTTTTAGTATAGTTTGTTGCTATTTTAACTTAGTTAAATTTGCTGAGTTGATCTTCGCTGTGGGCACTTGATCCTCGAAAATGCTGACGCATTTTCCTCGTGCGGTCTTCATTCGAGGAAGCTTATTCAATGTGGGAGGATAGGGAAGTGTGAGACCCCGCAGGCGAAGCCGAGGAGGCTCACATTCCTCCGCGGGTTCGCTGCGTGCCTGCAGCGGAAATCAACGGGCTAAATTCATAAATAAAGAAACATTGATATTTGAAAAAGAGCCTAAGCAAAAAACTGTAAGAGAATACATCAGATAAAAAGGAATTTAACCATTAAGAATAGAAGAATAAGGAGGAAAGGAGATGGTCACTTGTTAGTTGCCTCAACAGAGAATGGAGTGCGAATAAGCCTCATAGGTTCACACAGCATCCCGGTTTTACAGCAGTACAGGAAAAATCACAACTTTTACTGCCCGGAATGCAAAGAGAAAGTAATAATGAAAATCGGAAAGAAAAGAATCCCGCATTTCAGCCACAGAAAGGGTTCTGAATGTCCGGAAAGGTATGAAAGGGAAACAGAATACCATATGTCCGGAAAGGTGTTATTGTTTCAATGGCTAAAGAAAAAAGGTTTAAATCCAATTCTGGAACCATTTTATCCGGAAATATCACAGCGGCCGGATATTGATGTCCATTATGAAGGTGTACATTATGCTCTTGAATATCAATGCTCAAACATTTCGGAGGAGTTATTTATAAAACGGACAGAAGCCTACCTTAAGACAGGTATCGTTCCAATTTGGATACTGGCAGGGAAAAGTATTAAGCGTATGGGCAAAGCAAAGATTTCTTTATCTGGTTTCCAATACCTATTTCTTCGGCAAGCAGCTTCAGGCCATTGGGTAATCCCTTCTTTTTGCCCCACTACAAAGTCTTTTATCAATATCCACCATATCCAGCCCCTTACAGTCAGAAATGCCTGCGCGCATTATGATGTAAAACCAATTTTCCAAGCAGATCCAGCTATATTATTTAATCCATATTTTAAAAATGATATAAATCTAGATGAATGGAAAAGAGAAGTTCGGAAAATAAAGAATTCCCTTTCACAAAATAGCGGTGCTATTAGAAATAACTTTCTTCAGGATTTATACTCCCGCTCAATTGCTCCAGCGTTCCTCCCGCCTGAAATTGGCCTTCCTGTACGCCATTCTCCATATATAGAAACCTCACCTATACAGTGGCAGAGTTATTTGTTTATGGATATAGTCGGCAAAGAGAGGCCCTTCTCACTTCCGCAGATGATTGCAGCCTTTCGCAGCAGGGTAAAGAATAACGATATAAAAATCAGGTCAATCCCGCTTGTTCAAACCGGCTCCGAAATCCATGCGATTAAAGAATATCTTGATGTCCTTATTAATTTAAACATTGTTAAACATGCAGAAAAAGGTTTATACAAAAAAACTGCATTAAGCGGTGAGCATGAGCATTACTCCCGTATAATCCAAATAGAGGACGATTTTTATAGAGGCATCACTCAAAGGATTTTGCAGGGCAAATAAATGAAAAAGTCTTATTTAACATAAAATAATCAAAGACTTCCACTTTTGCTATTTAAAAAAGCAGGAATTTTTTTCTTCAAGGAGAAGATAGTGTAATGGGACTTTTGAATGGAGGATGAATGTATGGCTAATGAAACTACTGTAAAGAAACTGCCGGCAAGGAATGAGATTTCACCTGAAGATACGTGGCGTTTGGAGGATATTTTCCCTTCTGATGATGAGTGGAACAAGGAATACAGTGAAGTTCAGAAGCTGATTCCGGATGCAGGTAAGTATCAGGGCAGGCTCGGAGAAAGTGCTGAAACATTATATGCAGCGCTTCAGTTCCAGGATCATTTACTTTCGCGCCTTGGGAAGCTTTATACATATGCCCATATGCGTTATGACCAGGATACAACAAATTCATTTTATCAGGGAATGGATGACAAAATTAAAAATTTGTATTCGGAAGCTGCTAGTGCACTTGCTTATATTGTTCCTGAGCTGCTTGCTGAAGATGAAGAGAAGATTGCAGGCTATTTGAAGGAAAAAACCGAGCTGCAATTATATAAACATTCACTGGAGGAAATTAATCTTCAAAGGCCTCATGTATTATCTGCTGAGCAGGAATCCCTGCTTGCTCAGGCTTCCGAGGTGCTTGGGGCTTCCAGTAATACATTTGGAATGCTGAATAATGCAGATTTGGAGTTTCCGTCCATTAAAGATGAAAATGGGGAAGAAGTCGAAATTACTCACGGACGATTCATCCGTTTTCTTGAAAGTGACGAGCAGCGTGTCCGGCATGATGCTTTCAAAGCTGTATATGAGACTTATGGGAAGTTTCGTAATACATTTGCCAGCACTCTAAGCGGAAACGTAAAAAAAGATAACTTCAACGCTAAGATCCGGAATTATGACTCCGCGCGCCATGCTGCCCTTTCTGCGGACAATATTCCTGAAAGTGTTTATGAAAATCTGGTCAATACCATTAACGATAACCTGCATTTGCTGCATCGCTATGTCAAACTCCGCAAGAAGGTTCTTGGGGTTAAGGAGCTTCATATGTACGATCTCTACACTCCTTTAGTGAAGGAAGTAAAAATGGAGATACCTTATAATGAAGCAAAAGATCTGATTTTAAAAGGATTAAAGCCGCTTGGTGAAGACTATTTAAATATTTTAAAAGAGGGTTTTGAAAATAGATGGGTGGATGTTCATGAGAATAAGGGCAAAAGGAGCGGTGCTTATTCTTCGGGAACATATGGCACCAACCCTTATATACTAATGAACTGGCAGGATAATGTGAACAACTTATTTACTCTTGCTCATGAATTTGGCCATTCGGTACACAGCTATTACACAAGAAAATATCAGCCATACCCTTATGGAAACTACTCAATTTTTGTTGCAGAGGTTGCCTCGACTTGTAATGAAGCCCTCTTAAACGATTATCTGCTAAAAACAATTGATGATGATAAGAAGCGGCTGTATCTGCTGAATCACTATCTTGAAGGCTTTAGAGGCACTGTTTTCCGCCAGACCATGTTTGCAGAATTTGAACATCTTATTCATCAAAAGGCACAAAACAATGAAGCCTTGACTGCTGATTCATTGACTAAAGAATATTATGAACTTAATAAAAAGTATTTTGGGGATGAAGATATCGTAATTGATGAGGAAATCGGCCTGGAATGGTCCAGAATCCCGCATTTCTACTATAATTATTATGTTTATCAATATGCAACAGGCTTCAGTGCGGCTACGGCATTAAGCAAGCAAATTCTCCAGGAAGGCCAGCCTGCAGTTGACAGATATATTGAGTTCCTGAAATCCGGCAGCTCGGATTACCCAATTGAAGTGCTAAAGAAAGCCGGTGTAGATATGACGAGCAGCAAGCCGATTGAGGATGCCTGCAAAGTATTTGAAGAAAAGCTTAATGAAATGGAAAACTTGCTTTCTTAACAGTAAAGGTGCCAGGCTATATTGCCCGGCACCTTTTTTGATGTTAAAAACCCTTAAATCTCCTTCGGTCATTTAAATATAAACATAAGATCAGGAGTGAAATAAATAGAATAGGTGACGTAATGAAAAGGGGAATAAGCTTCATGAGGCCGAAAATATTCAAAATAAAGGAGACTAAAATGAGCATCAGCATCAGAAATACAGGCAGCTTTTTCATATTGCAGTCTCCTCCTTGTACATATTTACAATTATTTTATGCGGTTGTCCAGAGTGTCATGACTTGATTTTGACAATATTGTGAAAAGGGGCACAAACTAATTGCCTTGTTCATTTTGGTCATGATATAGTACAGATGTGAAGTTGATCACATGCAAGCATTTACCCCTTTTGTTTGGACGTGAAAAATTTCTCCCATCCCCTTTGTTCGTAAAAAAATAAATTGTGAAAGAGCCGTGCATTAGACTGCATGGTTTTTTCATGAAAAAAATAAAGCTGTGCAGTTTGCACAGCTTTGAGATTACCCGGAATATCTCCAGAAATTACCGTATTTTGCAGGTACATATTCAGCGATTTGCTTTAGCTGAAGCTTTTTCATTTCCTTGTTCACTTCGCTGTCTGTCATATCGTATACTACGGAGATCTCCTTGCTGGCCACCAGCTTAAAATATTTTAAGAAATATTCCAGGGGCGGAAGAGGAGAACGCTCAGGTTTAGCAGGCAGCATTTCTTCCAAAATCTGTTCATAAATTTCATAAGGATAATACCCGGTTACTTTGATGCCTTCATCTTCTATGTTTTCATTGAAAAAGACAAGAGTTGGTATTTCTTGAACATCCATTTCAGAAGTTATTTTTAAATCGCATTGAAAAGCTTTGGCTGCACTATCTGAATGAATATCAGAAACAAATTCTACTACATCAAGACCGACTTCCTTAGCACAATCCTTTAGGACCTCAAAATTTGACACATTCTGCTTTTCAAGAAATAAAACTTCCTGGAGCTTGCGTAAAAATCTGATGCCAGCTTTTCTCCCCTGTAATTCAGCCGCTTTAATTGCAACTGAAGCCAGATGCGGGGAAGAAATTGGATTTTCGAACCAGAGGTTTCCATCACATGACATTCCAGAGCGGCTTGCAGTTTTTTCCCACAAATCAGCAATGTTTTCGTAGTTTTGTCTTTTCCCCATATTTAAAGTTGCCAGTCTGCCGCTTAATACATGCTTTATGGAGAAATAGCGGCCGTATTCAATCAGAAGCTTTTTTAAGGTTGGCTCCAGAGCCCAGCATTCAGGGCAAAGCGGGTCAACAAACATATAGACTTCTATGGGTTTTTTTTCACTGCCATAGCAATGTGGTGACGTGAACTTGATTTCATTGGATTCTCGCATATTCACGGGCTATCACCTTTCACTCCGGCCTCGGGTGTATTGATCATATGCTGAGCAGTGAGCACAAGCCTGGAGAAAAAGTCTTCCCTCAATTGTCCATCCAGCCCGATATGGTCCATCGCTTCATTCATGCATGAAAGCCAGGCCCTTGCCCGGGTTTCTGTTATAGGAAATGGCATGTGCCGCGCGCGAAGCATAGGATGTCCATGTTCTGAAGTATATAAAGGAGGTCCCCCTAAATACTGAGTCATAAATTGTTTTTGTTTTCTGGCTGTTTCTGTCAGGTCATCTGGAAAAATAGGAACGAGATCAGGATGTTGTCCTACGCGCAGGTAAAAAGCGTCAATTAGCTGGTGAAGCTTTTCCTCACCAATAGCGTCGAAGGGAGTGTGCATTTTCTCGGCCATATTTAAAACTCCTTTTATGAGTTAATCATTGTAAAAAAACTTCCTATTTAATATTAATTGCTGTAATCTCTTTTTATTTTATCAATGAGGGATTTATATCTCAAACAAATAGCTTACTGTGCCCTATTAACGTTTCCTTGGCCAGCTTATTTTTTAGTATGGGTTAAGCCCTTTCTGTCAATCCGGAACATTTTCTAAAAAAGCACATGAAAAAGCCGCCCGGTAAATCGGGCGGCAGTCAGGAAGCTTAAGCCATAAACGAAGTGGTAACCTTCTTTATGTAATTTAGGGTTTCTCTAAAAGGCGGTATACCCCCGTATTTATCCACATTTCCAGGTCCGGCATTATAGGCTGCCAGTGCCAGTTCTACATTATCCCCATATCTGTCCATCATTTGCCGTAAATATTTGACTCCTGCAAAAATATTTTCTGCAGGGTCGAAGATATTTCTAACACCAAGCCCCCTGGCTGTTTCCGGCATTAGCTGCATCAAGCCGGAAGCACCTGCATGACTGACGGCATTCGGATTAAAGTTTGACTCCTGCTTAATGACTGACTTAATCAGATTAACAGGTACATTAAACATATCTGATGCTTTTTGAATCAGATCATCAAAATCACTTTTTGAAGATTCGGCTAACTTGGTTAGCTTAACAGGCGGTAGAGCAGCAGCTGCAGGAGAATCGGTTTGTAAAGCGCTAATATAAGGCTTTAAAGACGCAACTGCTCCAAGTCCGCCGGTAGTTTGATGTGATGAACCATTGTTTTCCGAAACCAGCCCTGCCAGCAGCTCTTGAAACAGAGGGTTAGAAGCATTTGTTTGTTTAGAGTTATTTAATCCTTGCAGTGCCTGCAGCTCCATCAATAGTTTTAGCTGATCTATGTTCATTGTATTGCTCCTTGGCAAAAGGCCAGTTTCTATTAGGCCTTTTGCTGTCTGTATTTTTCGTTATAAAACCTCTTAATTTTATTTTCGGTCTTCCTGACAGGAATGTTAAGCTGCTGAAGTAAATTAAGAAAAACCATTTGGCCATCCTTCCGATCATCTACTTCAAATTCTATCTCAAAATCTTCCTTATCTAAATAGCGGCTGTGATCAAGAACAGCCAATCCTTTATTGTATTCCTTTTCTGCACGTTTTGTTGTGAGAGTGCCAAAGTATCGAAGGTTATCTGTCTTTATGCCAAGCTCTTCTAAGGACTTTTTTATCTGTTCCCTTGGGATTTTCCCGGTCTGAATCATCTCTGCTGCTTCGGACTCAGAAAGATCTTCATTCGTCTCCAGCAGCCCTTCAGGGTGGGGCTGTTTAAGAGTCAATTCAAACGAGCCGTACTTATGCCTGATCCTTAAGGCACTTCCTTTTTCCTTCAATAAAAAATCAGGTGTATCGAAATAATGATTCTCCTGTTCAGAAAAATCTTCACTTCTTAAATTTAAAAAATTCATTAAAGCGGTAAATTCATCTGTGGTGATCATGTTTTTAAATTCGATTTCAATATTTTTATTAGACAAGCCTGTACACCTCAGCTATAAGTAATTATCTGTATTATCTCCTTATTAAGCATGGACTTCAATCCTTTGAAGATCTTTTTAGGCTTGTGATAAATTCATTCAGGGGAGTTTGCTTCCTGCTGCTGTAAAAATTGCAGCAGGGGTTTTACTGTCCATAAAATCTGCGATAGAATAGGTAATGACAATGGAGGTAGAAAAATGAAACAGAAACTTACAATTGTAAATGCAGAATGGATAGGAAATGAATTAATCTTGGGAATAGAGTCTGGGACCGTTTCAGGTTTAACCGCTATGCAGCAAATATTAGCTGATTCCGACAATCTTTCATTTATTTATATAGCAGAGAAAAACGATGACTATACATATATTTCCCTTCCGGAAACAGTCTGGCCGGAATTAAAAAAGGCACTTGATGGCCACATGAGGGTTTATGCTTCTGACATTAATCAAGCTCGCCTTGAGCTTGCAGGATTTCATGAGGAATTAGGAGACTTAATCGAAAATATCCGAGGGAACAGCAATTACGGAAATGAAATGGTAGAAAAAGTAGAGAATGTATTCCAGCTGAATGTTTAAGCGGCTTAATACTTGGATATAGAGATAGGCTATGTATTTGAACAGAGATCAATTTTGCTGATTTACAGGTGCAGTACGGTTGCCGTCTTTTTTATTTCGGATATTTGGTGGTGTTGCAGGTGAAGCATTGGGACTTATTTTTGGCGCCATATAAGCAGGCGGTTGAAGAGTTGAAAATAAAGCTAAAAGGCATGAGAAGCCAATTTGAAATGGATTCTTCCCATTCTCCGATTGAATTTGTTACCGGAAGGGTAAAGCCAATTGCCAGCATTTTAGATAAGGCAAATCAAAAAGGCATTCCACTCGACAGATTGGAATCAGAAATGCAGGATATTGCCGGTGTAAGAATGATGTGCCAATTTGTTGATGATATTAAGAGAGTGGTTGAACTATTAAGACAAAGAAATGACTTTGAAATAGTTGAAGAAAGAGATTATATATCTCATAAAAAAGCAAGCGGTTACCGTTCTTACCACGTCGTGATCCGTTATCCAGTTCAGACGATCAAGGGAGAAAAGAAAATACTTGCGGAGATTCAGATCAGAACTCTTGCCATGAATTTCTGGGCCACGGTTGAACATTCCCTGAACTACAAATATAAGGGCCAATTTCCTGAGGATATTCAGATGAGGCTTCAGCGGGCGGCAGAGGCTGCTTTCAGGCTTGATGAAGAAATGTCACTCATTCGCGGTGAAATCCAGGATGCCCAGGCATTCTTTACAAGAAAAAAAGAAAAACAGCAAAAGGGAGAAAACTAACAGTATAAAAGAGGAGCTTGGATAAGATGAAATTTGCCATTACCTCAAAAGGAGATTCAAAATCGAATACACTCATGCACAAAATGAGAACCTATTTATTGGACTTCGAGCTTACATATGATGAAGAAGAGCCTGATATAGTCATATCGGTAGGCGGGGATGGCACTTTACTCTATGCCTTTCACCGATACAGCAGCCGCCTGGACAAGACCGCCTTTGTTGGTATACACACAGGCCATCTTGGCTTTTATGCAGACTGGGTTCCGGAGGAAATCGAAAAGCTTGTCATTGCAATTGCCAAAACCCCGTATCAGGTAATTGAATATCCGCTCCTTGAAGTGATTATCCGCTACCAGCATGGCGGGAAAGAAACCCGTTATCTTGCATTAAATGAATCTACGGTCAAGGCTGTAGAAGGTACCTTAGTTATGGATGTGGAAATACGAGGCCAGCATTTTGAACGGTTCCGCGGAGATGGCCTGTGTGTTTCTACACCATCAGGAAGCACAGCATATAATAAGGCGCTTGGAGGGGCAATTCTGCACCCTTCTTTGCCTGCCATCCAGCTTGCTGAAATGGCTTCCATTAATAATAAGGTATTCCGTACAGTGGGCTCGCCGCTCGTACTGCCGGCCCACCATACATGCATGCTGAAGCCGGTGAATGAACCGGATTTCCAAATTACTATTGATCATTTGACCCTTCTTCATAAAGATGTAAAGTCAATTCAATTCAGAGTGGCAGATGAAAAGATCCGTTTTGCGAGGTTCAGGCCATTTCCATTCTGGAAAAGGGTCCACGATTCTTTTGTTGCTGATTGAAGAAAGGTCACCATCTGACAGAACAGGAGCCTGCAGCTCATGGCACGTTTTGAATTACAATGGAAAATTACTGCCCGGGAGGCGGGCTTATTAATCAGGGAGTTTTTAAAAGACAATCATATTTCCAAAACTGCACTGACAGATATAAAATTTGACGGCGGCTTTATTCAGGTGAATGGTCAGGAAGTAAATGTCCGTTATTTGTTAAGAGAAGGTGATGTTCTTCAGGTTGGATTCCCTGAAGAAGTTCCAAGTGAAGGCATGAAGGGGGAAGACTTGCCCCTGAATATTCTTTATGAAGATGATTATCTTCTTGTAGTAAACAAGCCCGCAGGTGTGAATTCCATTCCTTCTAGAGAACATCCTACCGGAAGTCTGGCTAATCGGCTGATTGGATATTATCAGCGAATCGGCTTAAAGTCTGCTGCCCATATTGTGACACGACTGGATAGAGATACATCTGGCCTGGTTCTGATTGCTAAACACAGGCATGTACATCATTTGTTCAGTGAACAGCAGCGCTCACGAAAAATCCATCGCATGTATCAAGCCTTTGCTGAAGGCTCAATCTGCCCGGATGCAGGAACAATAGAACAGCCGATTGCGCGAAAGAAAGACAGTATAATTGAGCGGGAAGTCAGTGAGGAAGGCCAATATGCATGTACACATTATCAGGTCATCGGCCGGCATAAAGAATTTACACACGTAAAACTGAAACTTGAAACTGGCAGAACTCATCAGATAAGAGTTCATTTGGCATGGCTTGGTTTTCCTCTTGCAGGTGACGAATTATACGGGGGCACAAGGCGGTTCATCAGGCGGCAGGCGCTGCACTGCTGCAGCCTTTCCTTCGAACATCCATTCCTGCACAAACCCCTTATATTTGATCAACCGCTTCCGGAAGACATGAATTGTCTTTTGTCGCAGTCTAACGGGCAGTAAGACCCCACTTCAAACTCAGCGAAATCAATGGAGGATAAGTGGGGTCAAACTGCCCGTAAAGGCCCGATTGGTTCAACTAACAATCAGTGGGGGATAAAGCCCCCTCACTGATTGAAGTTTCACTTTATCGCAGTCTAACGGGCAGTAAGACCCCCACTTCAAACTCAGCGGAATCAATGGAGGATAAGTGGGGTCAAACTGCCCGTAAAGGCCCGATTGGTTCAACTAACAATCAGTGGGGGATAAAGCCCCCTCACTGATTGAAGTTTCACTTTATCGCAGTCTAACGGGCAGTAAGACCCCCACTTCAAACTCAGCGGAATCAATGGAGGATAAGTGGGGTCAAACTGCCCGTAAAGGCCCGATTGGTTCAACTAACAATCAGTGGGGGATAAAGCCCCCTCACTGATTGAAGTTTCACTTTATCGCAGTCTAACGGGCAGTAAGACCCCCACTTCAAGACTCAGAGGAATCAAAGGAGGATAAGTGGGAGTCAAACTGCCCAATCTAGCTGCGGCTCCTAGGGGCTCGAGGTCATAGGCCAATCAGCTGATGGGAAGTAAATCACTTCCCACCATCTGCTCGTCTTATGCTTGTCACCCCTGGGCAAGTCGCCTCGCTTTATAATGTAAAGGCCCGAAAGAAGGACAAAGACTAATAACGCCACATCCTCCCAAAAGCTGACGCTTTCGGTCGTGCGATGTATCGCTGCCGTAGCTTTCCTTGTCCTGTGGCAACGTCTTTGTGACCCACATCCTCCCAAAAGCTGTCGCCTTTGGTCGTGCGATGCTCATGCTGACGAAGCCTTCCTTGTCCTGTGGGCCTCAACTAACAATCAGTGGGGGATAAAGAGCTCCCCACTGATAGAAGTTTCACTTTAAAAAAGCCGGCATTTGCCGGCTTTTTTGGTTACATCTTCCTGAATTTCTCTTCAACATAAGGCATGCGGGATTGGACAGATAGCAATTGCATTTCCGGATATCTAAGCGCGGTTAACTTATTGCCAAAAACAGCGCCTGTATCAATATTATAGGTGTTATTAATTCTCCTCACTTCCTTTAAGGGAGTATGGCCATAGACGATTACAGCTTCGCCCTTATACTCTCTTGCCCAATCACGTCTTACAGGTGTGCCGTCCGGATTTTTTTCTCCTGTAATATCACCATACAGAACAAAAGTTTTTACTTTTGAAGAATGCTTCCCAATATAGCTTTCCTTAATTCCAGCATGTGCGATAACCAGTTTGTTATTATCGATTACATGATATAGAGGTGCGTTTTCATATAACTCCATAAATTTATGTCTTACCTCATCCTGTGCTTTGGGAGACAGCTGCTCATATTCAGCGACTGTTGTTTCAAGTCCATGTGTAATTTGCACTTTATTCCCTAAAAAGAAGCGGTAGAGTTTATTGCAATGGTTGCCCGGGACATAGTATCCCAAGTTGTTTGCTGCAAGGTTATATACTGCTTCAATGACTGCAAGTGAATCTGGGCCTCTGTCAGTTAAGTCTCCCACAAAGGCCAGTTTTCTGTCGCTTGGATGTACAGGAAATCCCTTTTCCCAGATATAGTCCAGTTTAAAAGTCAGCTCCTTAAATTCAGCAAAGCAGCCGTGAATATCACCAATAATATCTAGTCTCATTTTTTAGGCTCCTTTAAAGTTCTACTGTTATCATATCAATTTTCATAATATTTATCATAACGCATTATTTTTCCGCAGCAGATAAAGCTTTAACGATTTTAAGTTTAAAGAATGGGAAAATTAAATTTATCGCAGTCTAACGGGCAGGGTAAGACCCCCACTTCAAAGAACCAGAGGAACCAATGGAGGATAAGTGGGGGTCAAACTGCCCAAACTAGCTGCAGCTCCTAGGGGCTAAGTCAATTAGCTGATGGGGAGAAAGGCACTTCCCGCCATCTGCCCGTCTTATGCTTGTCACCCCTGGGCAAGTCGCCTCGCTTTATAATGTAAAGGCCCGAAATAAGGACAAAGACTAAGAACGACACGTCCTCCCAAAAGCTGTCGCATTTGGTCGTGCGATGCTCATGCTGACGAAGCCTTCCTTGTCCTGTGGCCCTTAACTAATAATCAGCGGGGAGAAAATCACTCCCCACTGATTGAAGTTTCACTTTATGGATTGCTCAGAGACGACAAAAAAACAAAGATTTGCTAGTATAGTTAAGTACATTTTCCTGTTAGCCAACAGGGTATGGATGCTTTATGAGAGGAGGTTAATTTTGTATGGAAGATCATGCAGAGGAAAGATCAGGATCTCAAATCAATGCCAGTCTTTTAATCCAATCTTTACAAAATGAAGAAATTGATATCTTTAGAAATGAATTTCTTGATATGCACCCATATGATCAGGCTTCATTTTTTAAAGATCTGGATGAGGACATCCGTGCAAAAATTTATCTTTATCTATCTCCAGAAGAAATGGCGGCTCTTTTTGAAAACCTGGAGATTGAGGAAGAAGATTATAAAGACGTTCTTGCCGAGATGAATCCCCACTATGCAGCAGATATGCTTTCAGAAATGTATGCCGATGATGCGGTTGATGTTTTAAATGAACTTGATAAAGACCAGGTTGTCAGCTATTTAACAATTATGGATGATGAATCGGCAAAAGAAATTAAGGATTTGCTTCATTACGAAGAATATACAGCAGGAAGTATTATGACAACTGAATTTGTCTCTCTGTCAGCCAATCAGACGGTTCGTTCTGCTATGTATATCTTAAAGAATGAAGCGCCAAGGGCTGAAACCATTTATTATGTGTACGTTGTAAATGACGAAAAGAAGCTTATTGGCGTCATTTCATTAAGGGATTTAATAGTAAGTGACGATGACACGATGATTTCAGAAATCACCAATGACAGAGTAGTTTCCGTATCTGTGGGTGAAGATCAGGAAGAAGTCGCAAGAAAAATTAAGGACTATAACTTCCTGGCTGTTCCGGTTGTCGATTTTCAAAATCACTTGCTGGGTATTATTACAGTTGATGATGTTAT
Organism: Cytobacillus firmus; assembly: GCF_023657595.1. NCBI lineage: Bacteria > Bacillati > Bacillota > Bacilli > Caryophanales > Bacillaceae > Cytobacillus > Cytobacillus firmus. The sequence continues at coordinate 1,404,782 of NZ_CP098323.1, forward strand.
GGATGTCATGGAAGAAGAAGCATCTGATGATTACTCCAAATTAGCTGCTGTATCAGATATGGATCATATTGACCGGAATCCAGTTTCTGCTGCGCGTAAACGGCTTCCATGGCTTATCATCCTGCTGTTTTTGGGTATGTTAACTGCAAGCCTTATCGGAAGGTTTGAGAACACATTGGATAAGGTGGCCATACTGGCTGTTTTCATTCCTCTTATTGCAGGGATGGCCGGAAATACCGGGACTCAGGCATTGGCCGTTGCTGTCCGGGGAATTGCTACTGGAGACCTTGAGAAAGAAAACAAATGGAAATTGGTGATAAGGGAAGCAGGGACCGGCTTAATAAATGGAGGTATTTGCGGTATTCTTGTTACTTTCATTGTTTATTTCTGGAAAGGAAATTTCTTTCTGGGTGTTTTAGTTGGCGTCTCAATATTGTTTACATTGATCGTTGCCACCCTTGCAGGTGCACTGATCCCTTTACTGATGCACAGGATGAAAATTGACCCGGCAGTGGCGTCAGGTCCATTTATTACAACCATTAATGATCTGATCAGTATTTTAATTTATTTTGGAATGGCGACATTATTTATGAGTTATTTAACAGGTTAAGGGGGTTATATTATGGAACATGGCGCATCAGTAGCATCGCTTGTCATTGTTATTCTTGCCGCTTTTATAACGCCGATTATACTGCATCGGCTGAAGGTTAATTTTATTCCGGTAGTGGTGGCCGAGATTCTTATTGGTTTAATTATCGGAAAAAGCGGCTTTGATATTGTCCATGAGGATATGTGGCTTGAAACTCTTTCGACACTTGGATTTATTTTTTTAATGTTCCTGAGCGGACTTGAGATTGACTTTACAGCTTTTTCTTCTTCAAAGAAGAGAGAAAAGCTGCCCAGCGGAAAACTTGAGCCAAATTCATTTGCAGTGTCTTCAATTGTTTTTATAGGAATATTTTTTGTTTCATTAGGACTGTCTTATGTATTTGTTTGGGCAGGATTCATTGATAATGCTTTTTTAATGACTTTAATAATATCCACCATCTCTCTGGGAGTTGTAGTTCCTACTCTTAAGGAAGCACACTTAATGAAAACAGGCATTGGCCAAATTATTCTTTTAATCGCAGTTATTGCAGATTTGGCTACAATGATTTTACTGGCTGTATTTGTATCTCTAAATGATAAAGGCGGAGGAAATACATGGCTGCTTCTAATCTTATTTGGAGTAGGCGTATTGCTGTATTTCCTCGGCAGAAGGTTTAAGAACCTTAATTTTCTTGAAGCGATGTCGACAGGAACAGTTCAGATTGGAACAAGAGCAGTATTTGCACTAATTATTTTTCTTGTGGCATTATCAGAAACAGTCGGGGCAGAAAATATTTTAGGTGCATTCCTTGCTGGGGTTCTTGTATCACTGCTGGCGCCAAATCAGGAAATGATCCATAAGCTGGATTCTTTTGGATACGGGTTCCTTATACCGATATTCTTTGTAATGGTAGGGGTAGAGCTCGACGTATGGACTTTGTTTGGAGACCCCAAGATGCTTATGCTTATACCATTGCTGCTGATTGCTCTGCTGCTGTCAAAGCTTATACCGATTTATATTTTAAAAAGATGGTATGATATCAAAACGGTTATCGCCTCAGGTTTCTTGTTAACGTCAACTCTTTCCCTTGTAATTGCTGCAGCAACAATAGGTGAAAGAATGGATGTTATAACTGCAGAAATGAGCGGCACATTAATTTTAGTTGCTGTCATAACAAGTATATTCACACCTGTTGTCTTTAAAAAGCTATTTCCTCAGGAAGCTGCTGAGGAGAAGAAGCTCAAAGTATCCTTTATTGGTGCAAACCAAATGACTATGCCGATCTATAATGAGCTTAAGTCATCCCTTTACGAGCCGGCTTTATATCATAAGAAGCAGGAAAAGGCGGAAAAGCAGATAGCGGACTCTTTGTTCGACATCATTGAAGTTGATGAGTTTGATATTGGAAATTTCGAAGGAACAGAGGCTTTTGAGTCTGATATTGTTGTAATCTCCACAGGGGATGAAGAGACAAATGCTACATTATCCATTGCTTTTAAAGATAAGGGAGTGGACCGTGTCATTTGCCGGATGGAAAGCCCTGATATGGAAGAAACGCTTCGGGAGCATGACATTGAATTGTTTTCAACTATTCTTTCCTCTAAGGCGCTGCTTCGTGCATTAATCGAGTCACCAAGCGTGGTGAACATATTAACGAACCAGGAGACTGCTTTATATGAAATCCGATTGAAGAATGAGCAGTTTGAAGGCATGATGCTTCGGAGATTCCCGTTTACGGGGGATGTAATATTCGTCCGGATATTTAGAGGAAAGGATTCCATTGTTCCTCACGGAGATACTGAACTGCATATCAATGATCGCTTGATTGTTACAGGATCTAAGGAATACGTTGATGAATTAAAACGTGAACTTGAATTTTGTGAATGGTGTTAGAATCTGATTGCCTTTTTTCTTGCCGAATAAAATCCTCCAGAAACAACAGGATTTTTTTCGGCTTTTCTTTTGCGCAGAATTGATGTACAATTAGCACTAGGTACTAATAACATGTGATAATAAATTCAGGAGGATTTATAATGACTCTTTCTTTAAATGGAAAAACATTCGTCGTAATGGGTGTAGCTAATAAAAGAAGCATTGCATGGGGAATTGCCAAATCCCTTCATGATGCTGGTGCCCGTTTAATCTTTACATATGCGGGAGAAAGACTGGAGAAAAGTGTTCGTGAATTGGCTGATTCATTGGAGGATGCCCAATCATTAGTGCTTCCATGTGATGTAACAAGTGATGAAGACATCGCAAAATGTTTCAGCACAATTAAGGAGGAAGCGGGTGTAATTCATGGGATAGCCCATTGCATCGCCTTTGCCCATAAGGAAGAACTTCAGGGCGAATACATGAACACAACAAGAGACGGGTTCCTGCTGGCTCACAATATCAGTTCTTATTCGCTGACTGCTGTTGCAAAGGAAGCAAGGGGATTAATGGCAGAAGGCGGAAGCATTGTGACTCTCACATACCTTGGCGGTGAAAAGGTTGTGAAGAATTATAATGTTATGGGTGTGGCAAAAGCATCCCTTGATGCAAGCGTCAAATATTTGGCTAACGACCTTGGAAAGGATGGAATCCGAGTTAATTCCATTTCAGCCGGTCCAATCAGGACTCTTTCTGCTAAAGGAATAAGCGAATTTAATTCGATTCTTAAAGAAATTGAAGAAAAAGCTCCGCTCCGCAAAACCACAACTCCTGAAGAAGTAGGAGATACTGCTCTATTCTTATTCAGCAGTCTGTCGAGAGGAATAACGGGTGAAAATATTCACGTAGACTCCGGTTATCATATCATTTAATAGAATTTGTCCGCTCCAATGTGAGCGGGCTTTTTTTATTTCCTCAGAAACGAAAGCCCATTTTCTGCATACATATAATACGACGAACCATAACGATTGCGGAGGTGGGCATAGTGACTGAGAAAAGAGAAAAGGAGCCGCTATTCTATATACAGCAGCCTAATTTTCAAATTCCTGAAAACAGGATGCAAACAATCTATTCGAGCAGGAAAGCAGAGCAGGAACGAAAACAAAAGGAAAACCTGCTTGATTTCGCTGTCCCTAAAGAGGTACAAAAGGTGCCGGAAGAAAAAGTCGAAAAGACTGCTGGGCAAATGGAGGTGCAGGAAGCAATTGAAGAGTTTGAATCCGGGAGAGAAGAGAAAAAAGGTGCATCCTTTGCTTTTACGACAGAAAAAAGAAAACCATCTTTCAATCGAGTAAAGAGTTTTAAGGAAATGGACACACTTGAGCGTCTGGATTATTTAATTGATTTCCCAAAACAGCTTCCGCCCATACCATGCACATTTGAAACAGGGGAAAAGGCAATAAGGGGATTTCTTGTTTCAAAAAATGAAGAATGGATTGAGGTAAAGTTATTTGATGAACGTATTGAGAAAATAAATCTGCAATCTTTAAATGCAATCAAAATGATCGGCCTAAGAAGGTAACCTGAAATCGGGGAGGCCGGCCAAAAAATAGCCAGCCGAATGGTTCGGCTGGCCTCTATGATTAGTCTTCGCAAATATCCAGGTCAACATCGGCAATACATTGAACAGCGCAGAAGCATGTTAAGTCAACAGTTACGCAGTCATTTGTACTGCGGAAGTAGTCAACTTCGCAAACCTTTTTCAAGTCGATGCAGCAGTCATCAACAAGGTTTACTGTTTTGTCCGGGCCAGGTTTTCTGTTAATTGGCTCTAGAACGCGAAGCACTGCACAGCAGTTATCAAATACTTCTTCTACTCTAAAGAAGATTGATACACAAGCACAGTCATTTCCTGTAAAGAATGCATGGAATGGTGACCCATCTGCTGTTTTTAGTGTGAATACGCGTGTATCCGGGCGCTTATGCCGCTTTCTGTTTGAAGGTGAAATCGCTCCAAGCGGCTCCAGGAAACAGTTTGAAGGGCATTCGCACACATCTTCTGCGTTATCTTGAATATCTTTTATAGCACGAACTACTTCACATACACAGCTTTTGCCTTTGAAGTCGTCTTTTTTTCCACAACCCATTTTTGTTTTCCTCCTTGTTTGTTTCTTGTGGTCTACACTACTAACATATTGCCGAAGTGCCCTATGGGTTACGGACAAACGCCTTGTTTTTTCAAAAAATAGGCTATTATTTTACATTTGAGGTGAAAAAAGTGGACATAACACCTATGGAGCTGCTGATTTTGGCTCTTGCAAGCTTCAGGCTGACCAGACTGATTGTATTTGATAAAATTACTGTTTTTTTGCGAAAGCCTTTTCTGGAAGAAGTGGAAGAAACAGATGAGAACGGGGAAATGGAAGTTTATTGGATTGTGAAAGAAGGAAGGGTGCGTGGATTCTTCGGGGAGCTTCTAAGCTGTTATTGGTGTACTGGCGTGTGGAGTGCCTTATTTTTATATGCTTCCTATTATTTCTATGCATCCTTTGCAGCTCCGGTGCTGCTCATTTTAGCGGTTGCCGGACTGGCTGCCATTATAGAAACTCTTATGCAAAAGCTGATTGATTAGCTTTTTTATATTTATTTGGGTATTTGATTTACACAAGCTCCTGAGGCTCTGCATAAATTAATTAGAGGAAAATTATTGTAAATGGAGGGCCTCATCAATGTTAAATAAGGACAAAGATCAGCAAACGGAAAAATCTCAGCCGGTCATTAAGAAAAAGAAAAAGAAAAAGAAAAAGGGATGCGGCTGTGGAAAAAAACAATAAAAAATAGGAGCCGGTGTTTCCGGCTATTTTTTTTGGTTTTTTCCTGGTAAAAATAGGCTGGATATTAATGTTCATAAATCCAAAACATTTCGAGGACAATATACTTAAAGATTCTACATAGGAAGGGACTATTATGAAAAAGAAACTTTTATTGTTTATTGCATTTTCACTTATCTTATTATCAGGCTGCAGCGGAGACGGAAAGGTGACGGAAAGCGACCTTGCGCTCCTCAAAACGACCCATCCCCCTGCTGTATTAATTGATAAAAATACAAAGGAAAATTTGGATTTAGTTGAAAACATTGAGCATGATGTTGAAAAAATGAAAGAACTTTATGATGTTGCTGTTGTCAAAAGCAATGGGGATACACTTGTTGCTTATAAAGTGAAGCACTTGCAGCGATTCCACATGAAAAAAATTGAAAAGGAAATGACAAAAATGCTTGAGGAGAAATACCCTGATGAGAACTTCATTGTTTCAAGCGATTATAAAATCTTTATTGAGGCAGTAGAACTCCAGGAAAAAATGAAAGATCCCGATTTTACAGACAAAAAGGCTAAAAAGAAACTTGATAAAATCATTAAGCTTAAAAATGAAATGACATAGGAAGGGAGAAGGGGCATGAGTAAAAAAGCAAATAAAACACCTGAACAGCAGCAATATGAGCAGCTTGAGCAAAAACATGAGCTGAAGCGCCCGATCTTGAAAAATTGTATTCGTGCTTTCTGGGTAGGAGGGCTTATCTGTGTTGTCGGACAGGCAATCACTTATTTTTATATCTACTTTTTTAACTTCACGGAACAGACAGCTGGAAATCCAACAGTTGCTACCATGATTTTTATCTCCATGCTGCTGACAGGTTTTGGCGTTTATGACCGATTGGGCCAGTTTGGCGGAGCAGGCAGCGCAGTTCCTGTAACTGGTTTTGGAAATGCTGTGATTTCAGCGGCTATTGAGCATCGTACGGAAGGTTTTGTACTGGGAGTAGGCGGGAACATGTTCAAGCTTGCTGGGTCGGTTATTCTATTTGGAGTGTTTTCGGCTTTTGTAGTGGCCCTGATTAAAACGTTATTAATTATGTGGGGGGTTATTTAATGCTAAAGGGAAAACAATCTTGGGTCTTTCAAAACCGCCCGGTAATTACAGCTGCTGGTGTATCCGGCGGGCCATTTGAGGCAAACGGCAACCTGTCAGAGGATTTTGATGTTCTTCATGATGATTTATGGATGGGTGAAGACTCTTATGAAAAAGCACACCGAATCCTTTTGGAAGAGGCGGGACAGACGGCCTTAAATAAGGCAAATATCCAAAAGGAGGATGTCCAGTTTTATATTGCAGGGGATTTAATTAATCAGATCACACCTTCAAGTTTAAGTGCAAGAACGATTCAAATCCCGTATTTCGGGATTTTCGGAGCTTGTTCAACTTCAATGGAAGGACTTGCGCTGGCGTCCTTTATTGTTAATTACCAAGGTGCTGATTACGTTTTGACAGGTGCTTCCAGTCATAATGCCGCTGTTGAAAAACAATTCAGATACCCGACAGAATATGGAGGCCAAAAGCCCCCAACAGCCCAATGGACAGTAACTGGTGCAGGTGCGGCTCTGATTTCAGCGAAAGGAGTTGGTTCAAATATGCCGGTTACCACTTCTGCCACAATCGGCAAAGTTATCGATATGGGACTGACAGACCCTTTTAATATGGGAGGAGCCATGGCGCCTGCAGCAGCAGATACCATTACTGCACACTTTAAAGACATGCAGCTGGATCCATCGCATTACGATTTGATCGTCACAGGGGACCTTGGGAGAATTGGCCAGGAAACAGCTTATGAACTGCTCACAAATAATGGATTGAAGATAGACAGAGAGAAATTTAAGGATTGCGGTTTAATGATTTATAAAGATGATCAGCCAGTCCAAGCTGGAGGAAGCGGTGCAGGGTGCTCGGCTGCTGTCCTTTATGGACATCTATTGAATCAAATGAAACAGGGGACTTATAGGAGAATTCTTGTCGTCGCTACGGGTGCACTATTATCCCCATTGACATTCCAGCAGAATGAGAGCATCCCTTGTATTGCTCATGCTGTTTCTATCGAAATGACTTAAAGGAGGAATTTGTATGCTGCCTATGTTTTTCTGGGCTTTTGTAATTGGAGGCCTGTTTTGCGTATTTGGCCAGCTAATGTTTGATGTTTTTAAGCTGACACCTGGCCATACATTAAGTCTTTTGGTTGTTATAGGAGCTGTTCTTGATGGAGTTGGACTCTATGAACCACTTGCAGACTTTGCGGGAGCCGGCGCGACGATCCCGATAACCAGCTTTGGCAATTCCCTTGTCCATGGAGCCCTTCAGGAAGCTGATCAGCATGGGCTTGTCGGTGTATTGACGGGAATGTTCGAAGTGACCAGCTCCGGTATTTCAGCAGCCATTATCTTCGGTTTTATTGGTGCACTAATTTTTAAGCCGAAAGGCTAAATCATATTAGGAAAAAACACAGGAATGTTGTTTTAGGTTATATAAAACAAGCCCCTTATTCCAATCTGAATGAATAAACCAAGCCTGTCTTGGGAGCTTGCCCATACATCCTGCTTAATTATCACATATTGTGTAGGGAGAAATCCAAGTGAGGTGAGAGGCATGGGCTATGGCTATGGAGGCTGCGGATATGGCGGGGGCTATGGAAATACGTTTGTTTTAATCGTCGTCCTATTCATTTTACTCATTATCGTCGGAGCAAGTTTCTACAACTAGATTATAAAGAGCTGACTCAGAACCAGCAGCAGGTTTTGTGTCGGCTTTTTTGCATATAATGTACATAAAGTGAAACTTCAATCAATGTGGGTCTTACTGCCCGTAAGACTGCGATAAATATATAATACATTTCACGTTTTCCGCCCACCTTCATAAGATATAAAAGAGTAAATGAAGGAGCGTGATTGAGCAGCATGGATAACAACTTTTTTAAAAACCTTGAAAAGAAAACAGGCGTAAATATGAAGGATGTATTTGAACTGGCCGGCTCTTTGCAGAGTGCAAATTTTAAAGATGAGAAAACAGTGCGAAATGTAATCAAAAGGGTTTCGCAGATTGCAAACAAACCCGTCTCTAAGGATATGGAAGATAAGATTGTTAAATCGATCGTTGCTGATGGTAAGCAGCTTGACTTTAATACCATTTCCCAGATGATGAATAAAAAATAACAGAAGGGCCTGGCCGGGTTAGCAGCCAGGTCTTCTGTTTATTTTTCGTCTTTGTTTCTGCCGCTTCTTGTGATGGGGGCAAGGAACCTTGATGGATATGCCTTCCGTCCACGCCTTTTTTCCGGAACAGATATATACAAATCCTTCCTGGCCCTTGTTACAGCAACATACATTAATCTTCTTTCTTCCTCTAAAGGGGCAGACTCACCTGAACGGTAAGCTTCCAAAGCATGGTCATGCGGAAGGTTTCCTTCAACTGCACCGGCCACATATACCACATTATATTCAAGCCCTTTTGCACGGTGGATAGTGCTTAATGTAACGGCATTATCATTATTTCTGCTTAGGCGCTTGATTTCTTTGTTCATGGCTTTCATATGTTCAGTATGCTCCAGAAACTCTTGAAGAGACTGGAAATTACGTGCAGCGACCTTCAAATCTTTTATATCATCAGAGCCTTTATCCATTTTATTGCCTTCATTGCCTCGTTTTTTTATAAAGTCCTGAAATCCCAATTCTTTTTCAACCGTTTCAATTGCGGTGGTTGGAGTAAGCCCTGAGATTGATCTTGTAACAGGGATCACTTTTTTCAATTTGCTTTCCTGAAAAGCAAAGCCTGTTTTTATAAACTTCAGGCTCTCCAGCAATGAGCAATCCTGTAAGATGCTTTCTGCCTTAATATCCTGAAGGACGGATTGTTTAATAAACAATGAAGGCAGCATATCCTTTAAAGCATTTTGGTCATCCTCATTTACCGATAGCTTTAGAAAAGCAAGCATGCTTCGAACAATAAATCGATCATAAAATGATTCGGCATCTTGATCCAATTTAAAAGGAAGGCTGGAATTAGCCAGCCGCTCAAAAATGGCTCTGCTCCCGGTATGGGTACGGAATAATACTGCAAAATCCCCCGGTTCATATCCTTCTTCAATTTTTTCCCGGATATCAGTCAGGATCATCGTAGCTTCTTCTTCCTCATCATAAGGAAAAAAGAGGAAGGGGTGCTGTCCACCGGAAAATTGAGCACTCATGCTTTTGGGGCGTCTAAATTTATTCAGAGAAATAATTTTGTTAGCAGCTGATACAATCTCATGAGCAGAGCGATAATTCTGATTCAATGTTATTACCTTGGCACCAGGGAAATCTTTCTCGAAATCCAAAAGATACTGGGGATCGCTTCCTCTGAAGGCATATATAGATTGATCATCGTCTCCCACGGCACAGACATTTTTAGTTCTATCAGACAGCATTTTCATTAGCTCATATTGAACATTATTAATATCCTGGAATTCATCAATCAGGAAATAATGAAAGCGGTTTTGATATTGTTCCAGAATCTCAGGTTCTTCCAGAAAAAGGGCATGGCAGCCTGTGAGCATATCATCGAAATCAAATAATTCTTTTTTTGTTTTAGTTTGTTCATACCTTTGATAAAGAATCGCAGTTTGTTCCTCCCAATCATTCTTTGGGTTAACCTTGCCAGGTACGATAAGAGAATTTTTCCAATAGCTGATTTGCTGGAGGGCAAGATCAAAGGCAAATTCCTTTTCATCGAGTTTTAAGTCTTTGCTGGATTCTTTAATAATCTGTTCCCGTTGCCATTCTTTATTAAGGAGCTTTCCTGAAGTCCATTTATTGGGATTGTGGAAGGAAAGTATCCGATAGAATAAACTGTGAAAAGTGCCTGAAACGATTTGCCTAACCTTTCGGGAATCCATTCCGGGGTATTGGATAAGACGCTCCTTCATTTCAGCAGCAGCCTTAGCTGTAAATGTAACAAGCATAATGGATTTAGGGTCGATATTTTTCTCGCGAAGCATAAAAGCAGTCCGTGTTGTTAAAACACGGGTTTTGCCGCTGCCTGCACCTGCCAGAACGAGCAGCGGGCCATCTAAATGAGACACAGCCGCTGCCTGCTGTTTATCCAAGAATACACCTGCCTGTAAAAGGGACTTTAGGTATTCATCAGGGAAACTGGGACTGGCAGTACCTTCTTTTCTATAGGGGGGGATATTTTTTACCGGCTGAGCTTTTTTAAAGGCTGATTCGGTTTCCTTTATTGCGACTGAAGCAATTGACCCCGAAACAGGAATTTTAAACCCATTTCTTTCTATATATTCTTCATTCTCAGTCTGGACTGGTTCGGGGTTAAGAATTATATCTCTGCACGTTCTGCTGTCTTGATGAATATGATAAAAATGAGGTTCATCAAGAATTCCCAAATACAAACGGACAGAAGCTCCGCATTCAGGGCAGAACAGCTTTCCTTTTTTGCCTTCTTCATAAATATGCTGAAAACTTTCTCTGTTCAATTGTTCCAGATTCACAGTCTTATTATGTAACTTTGCTGTTTTCATAAAAATACCCCATTATATATAAATTGCCGAGTTTAACAATATTATTTCTTTTTAACAACAAGACAAATTTAATCATAACAAACCGGTAGAGGATTCTAAAGTGCTTTTCTGTTTAAAATTTCATGGAAACGGGTACATAAAATTAAAAATAGTTACGTATTCTCTTAATAATCAGCTAAATACATAATCGAAAGGGGAGTCTTCATGGGCTATATTCTGCCTGTAGCTTCATATCAATATAATCAGTATGCAGAAAGAGAGATTGGCACAAAGTATGATCCTTTTCGGTTCGTGCCAGTTGCCAGGATATCAGCACAATCCAATGAAAAAGCTTTCCGCCACGAACTTCCCCTTGATTTTCAAAGAAGGTCAACTAAATCAATTACTAAGGAGCGGGAAAACACCCAAACACGCAACACAAGGAAAATAGCAGAAGAAACATATGGAGAGCTGACAGGAAAAGGGCGTTTTATTAGTGAATGCATATAAGAAAGAGCCATCAGGCAGAAAAAGGAGAGGCTTAGTACGTTTGCACGTGCAATGCCTCTCCTTTTTTCCATTCAGCATACAGAACATCTTTGACACCGCTCGCTCCCAATTTTTTTATTTCATTCTTTAGTATCTTTTCGTCCCAATTAATGCTCTTCAGATTATCCCAAACCACCTCTCCGTCTAAAATTAATGTTACAGGCAGTTCTGCATTATTTATTGGGAGATTTAAATCCTGAATGGTTGGTGCTGCGAAAAGCGGCTTTTTTAATGCGCTGACCGTTCCATCTGTTTCCAGAATGGCATATTCACATTCCCTGATTGAAAAAACATCTTTTGATCGGAGGAGGTGCTGAAGCTGATTGATATCAAGATGATTTTTCTTCAGTTCTTCGTAAATAATTTTCCCTTTTTTTATAACTATTGAGGGTTCACCTTCAAGAAGCTTGCGTGCCCGTTTATATTTCTGAGTAATGATTTCCGTCGCGTAAATTAAAGTTCCCCATACTGTAACAGCAAAGAAAATCTCGGGTATTCCAGTCTCCTGGTCGTATAAAGCATTGCCAACCAGCTCGCCTAGCACGATGGCTGAGATAAAATCAAAAGGAGTAATTTGTGTAATTTGTGTTTTTCCCAGGAGTTTTGCCATAATAAACAAGAAAATATATCCTACCACAAGTACACTTAAGATATGTAAATATTCCATTCAAACCACTCCTTAGAATGCTGTATCCCAAATAGTGTTTGCAGAAAGCCCGATAATTATTGCAAATAACTTTCAAAGCAGCTTCTAACGCGTTTTGTCTGGGATGAGGCATCAAAAAAGCTCCCGCCATCATGGCAGGAGCTTGTCCGTTATATCGTTTTCTTCATTGTACGGTGCGGGATTCCGGCATCCATAAATTCTTCAGAGATCACCTTATAGCCCAGTTTTTCATAAAAAGGTATGGCCTGAGTCTGGGCATTTAATTTTAAGGCAGACAATCCCTGTTTCAAAGCATGTTCCTCAATTTTATCCATTATTGCTTTTCCGGATCCGCTCTTGCGGTGTTCCTTCAATACGCAAATTCTTTCCACTTTGCCATTGCCGTCAACGGTACGAAACCTTCCGGCACCTGCAGGCATGCCATTATTATAAAGTACAAAATGGACTGCTTCGTCCTCGAACTGATCGATTTCCTCTTCTTCAGGAACATTTTGCTCGCTGACAAAAACGTGTTTCCTTACTGAGAAAGCATCTTGCAGTTCTTGCTCAGATGATACAACTTTTACTTCCATTTCACTATTCCTTTCCTAGCCTGAATGTTTCATAAACGGTCCAAGAACCATTTTCCAGCTGATACAGAAGGTGAAAACGATCGATAACCTCTTCATGATTCACGGGCTGCATCCTTAAGCTTCCATAAACATCTGAATGCTCATCATTGGAGAGTTTTTGCCCGATGGTAATATGTGGGACAAAATTATACTCGGGTGTTTCTCCGCTAATATGATCATTTAGTTCAACATGTAACTCTTCGAGCTGTGCTGAAGGCTCAATTTTGAAATAAATCACATTGTTGACAGGCTGGAAAGAGCTGATTTTTGATGCATTTATTTGAAATGGTTCGTGTTTCTTAGCAATTTCATAAAGCGTTTCTGTCAGCCGCTTTATTTCTTCTTCAGATGCTTCAAAGCGCGATCTTAAAGTTATATGCGGAGAAATTAGAGCATAATGCGGGTCATACCGCTTTCTATAAGAATTGGCCAAATCCTGCAGCTTTTTTGACGGGAAAATAACGATGCCGTAATTAGTCTCCATACAACAACCTCCATGTTTATTAATAATTTTTATAATTTGCAGGTTAACTTAAATGAAAAACACTTTGTTGAACTATTATAGCAAATTTTCGAAATTCACTATATAATTATACCTTTTTTCACAATAAAAAGCAGTGAGCTTAGGTAATCTTTTTATAGCGGAGTATAGTTCTTTTCACTCAATTTCCAGTTAAAACATAAACTTTAATGCCCTTTTTAAATCAGGCTGCCAGTATGTCCAGGTATGATCTCCATCGAATTCATCATAGAAGTAAGGAAATTTCCTTTGCTTAAACAAATTGGAAAGATCCCGGTTTGGAGTAAGAAAATCTTTCTCTTCCCCTCCTGTGGTTTTTACAGATGTCTCGCCTTTCCCGATAACATGATAAATATTAAGAAGGTGAGGATGCGTAAATTCCTCTACTGCTACTGAAACGGAGTTATCAACATAAGGTGATTGAAGAATTAACCTCCCGAAAGTATTAGGGTATTGAAGGGCCGCCATTAAGGAAACAGTTGCAGCAAGGGAATCTCCCATAAGTGCTCGTCCCATTCCCATTTGATAGGTCGGGAATTCACGGTCAAGATATGGAACAAGTTCATGTGCAAGAAAACGGATATATGCATTGTGCTGTCCACCGTCCGGATGATATTTCTCCCATCTGTCCTTGACGTTTTTATAAGGGACACCAACAATAATGATGTTTTCGATTTCTTTTCCATCTAATAATTCATCTGCGATGCGTCCGACTCTTCCCAGCTGGAAGTAATCCTTCCCGTCCTGAGCTATAACAACAGTGTATTTATATAAAGGTGAGAAGGAAGGGGGCAAATAAATGAGCAGTTCAACTTCTTCACCCAGTTCTTTGCTTTGAATCCTGATATCCTGTATTGATCCTCTAGGGTAATCCATAATGTCTGTTCCTCCGTTTAGTCTTTATGTAAGAGTTTACATGATGATTTTATCATATATATATAGGAATTGCTTTTTACTTGCATTCTCATTCATAGACCGGGATACAATTTTATTTGAGTAAGTAAGTTTCCAAATCATAATGCAGCTAGGAATCATTTGACAATTCTAATAAGGTTTATGTTAGTATATAATTGATAAAATCTAAACTTTATAAGGGGGAAATAGGATGAAAAAGAGAAGTATATTCCTGGCCACAGCTCTGCTGTTAGCGCTTTCTATGGTTCTTGCAGCCTGCGGCGGCGGAAAAGATGAAGGCGGCGGAGATGGAGAAGGCGGCGCAGACAAGCCTAAGTTTATGAGCATCGTGACTGGTGGGACAGGCGGTACATACTATCCGCTGGGCGGATCATTCGCTGAGATTATTTCTGATGCTACAGGCATTGATACAAATGCAGAGGTTTCAGGTGCATCTGCAGAGAACATGAACACATTGAAAGATGGCAATGCAGAGATTGCATTCTCTCAAACTGACATTGCGTCATATGCGCAAGAAGGTAAATTAATGTTTGAAGGTGCAGCAGTTGACAATGTAAGTGCGATCGGCACACTTTATCCTGAAACAATCCAGATCGTTACTACTGCAAAATCTGGCATTAAATCTGTTGAAGACTTAAAAGGCAAAAAAGTTTCAATCGGAGCACCTGGTTCAGGAACTGCTGCAAATGCAGAGCAGATCCTTGAAGTGCATGGAATCAAATTGGATGACATCCAAAAACAGGACCTTTCTTTTGATGAGTCAACTGCCGGGATCCAGGATGGCACGATTGATGCTGCATTCGTTACAGCAGGTACACCTACAGGTGCTGTAGAAGGGCTTTCTGCAACTGAAGATGTTGTGATCGTTCCGATTGAACAGGATAAAATCGATTCATTAATTGAAAAATATCCTTACTATGTTCAGGATGAAGTGCCATCTGGAACATATAAGCTTGCAGAAGCTGTACCGACAGTAGCAGTACAGGCAATGCTTGTTGTTTCAAATGACCTTTCAGAGGATGTAGTTTACGATATTACGAAAGCAATCTTTGAGAACCTTGATAAAGTTACACATGCCAAAGGAAAAATGATTAAGGCTGAAAATGCTGTTAAAGGTACTGGTATTAAACTGCACCCTGGTGCTAAAAAGTATTTTGACGAAAAAGGCTTTAAAGCTGAATAATCTTTCACTAACATAATCCAATGATCAAATTTGGCCGGCTGTAAAACCTGATAAGGTTATTGCGCCGGTCAATTAATTTTAAAGTGAAATGGCAATCAAATGTAAAAGCTGACAATATTTTTTAGGTGGAGGTTCCATGAACTTTTTTAGGCCAGGGAATAAAAAAGCGGTCCTGGCACTCCTCGTTATCATAACCATCGCAATCATGTTCTTCATACCCATTAAGCAGGCAGTTGTTTTTGAGTATCAAAACAAAGGAAAGGTGATTGCTTATTTCCCGATTAAAGAGGACAGAACATTTAAGATAAAGTATACACATTCCATCCACCTTACAGATGTTGTTGAAAGCTATACTATAACCGGTGATGGAAGTATTAAATTGTTCGAACTTATGTATGAGGATTTTGCCATCGGCATGCCTGAAAATGCTTCAGATGGAGAAACATTTGAACAAAAGAACGGCAAATATTATATTAAGAATATGAAAAGGGTTTTTCCTTCATTTGACTTAAGGCTGGGTAAGGTCAGAGCGAATCACAGATTGATTTTGCAAGGCCAGGAATATGTCCTTACAGATTATATCGAACCCGGTACATGGGTAAGAATAAAGGCAAAAAAAATAAACTTATTCGAGGTGTTGAAAGGAGTGAATATCCTTGGAAAATAAAGGGGAAACATTATCTCTTGAGGAACAGCAGAAATTGCTGGAGAAATATGATCCAGAGGCTGGTACAAGGAAATTAGGAGGAGTATTAGGCTGGATCGTCTTTTTTGGGCTTTTAGCATTTTCGCTTTTCCATTTATATACAGGGGTTTTCGGGATGCTTACAGCCCAGCTGCAGCGTTCGATTCATTTAGGTTTTGCACTAGCCCTAATTTTTCTGTTATTCCCTGCAAGGAAGAAAGACAGAGGACGAAAGCATAAGGTTGCCTGGTACGATATCATTTTAGCTATACTGGGTATTGCTGTAGGAGCTTATTGGCCACTTTTTATTGATGAAATTGTCATGAGGGCCGGGCGTCTGACCGAGATTGATTTTTATGTTGGTTTAATTGCAGTTCTTCTGGTTCTGGAAGCGACCAGGCGTGCGGTTGGTCTTCCCATCACCATTATTGCCGTCATTTTTCTCGCCTATGCGATGTTCGGGCCATATATGCCGGCATTTTTGGCGCACCGGGGTCTTGATTTAGAAAGATTGGTGCAGACCATGTTCTTTACGACCGAGGGAATCCTGGGTACCCCTTTAGGCGTATCTGCTACGTTTATTTTCCTATTCTTGTTATTTGGTTCGTTCCTTGTAAAAACGGGGGTTGGCCAGTATTTTAATGATTTGGCCGTATCCATCGCTGGAAAGAGAACAGGCGGACCGGCGAAGGTTGCCATTTTCTCAAGTGCACTACAGGGAACAATTAGCGGAAGTTCTGTAGCTAACGTAGTAACTTCAGGCTCCTTTACCATTCCAATGATGAAAAAGCTTGGATACAAGAAAGAATTCGCTGGCGCAGTTGAAGCGACTGCATCAACCGGCGGCCAGATTATGCCTCCAATCATGGGTGCTGCTGCATTCCTGATGGTTGAGTTTATTGGCGGCGGCATTACATACTGGGATATTGCAAAGGCAGCTGCTATTCCGGCACTTCTATATTTTGCCGGGGTCTGGATAATGACTCACTTCGAAGCAAAACGTGTAGGACTTAGAGGGCTGAAAGATGAAGAGATGCCTAACCGTAAGGAAGTATTGAAGAAGATTTATCTGCTGCTGCCGATTTTGGCAGTTATCATCCTGCTAATGAGCGGAATGAGTGTAATACGTGCTGCTCTTTGGTCAATTGTAATTACGGTTGCAGTAAGTATGATAAGCAAGGAAACGCGCATTGGATTCAGAGATGCTATCGATGCTTTAGTTGATGGTGCACGCACGGCTTTGGGCGTTGCTGCAGCAACAGCTGCGGCAGGTATTATTGTTGGAGTAGTTGTTAAAACAGGTCTTGGATTAAAGATGGCGAATGGCCTTCTTGATCTTTCAGGCGGGTTGCTGATCCCAACTTTGATGCTGACAATGGTGGCAGCAATTATCCTGGGAATGGGGTCACCAACAACTGCAAACTATGTTATTACATCTACAATAGCCGCCCCGGCAATCATTCTTCTGGGCGTACCTGATTTATCTGCTCACTTATTTGTGTTCTATTTTGGTATTGTGGCAGATGTCACACCTCCAGTTGCTCTTGCAGCATTTGCGGCGGCTGGTGTATCCGGCGGAGATCCGATAAAGACTGGAGTAACAGCATCAAAGCTTGCCATCGGGGCTTTTATTATTCCATACATGTTTGTCCTTTCACCGGAGTTATTGATGATTGATACAACCTGGTATTACTTAATCTGGGTAGTATTTACTGCTTTGGCAGGTATGATGGCAATTGGCGCTGGCGTAATTGGCTACTGGCTGCGTAAATTGAATATTTTTGAAAGACTGCTGGGAATTGCAGGGGGACTTTTGCTTATCTACCCTGAAGGGGTTACTGATATTGTAGGATTAGTTATTTTTATCCTGTTGATTGCATTGCAGGTTTTCATTAAAAAAGACGATCAGGCAAAGCCGCAAACAGCTTAACTTAATAAAAAAAACTCGCGCGCTGGAGCCAGGCAGGTCCCAAATACGAAAAATAAATTTATAGAATAAAAGGAAGGATGCTCATATGAGATCCTTCCTTTTTGCTTCTCCTGCTGGGTCTGTCAGGCACCTTGGTCGCTATGGCCGATAGAAATAGTGGCACTGACGTAATCTTCTTCGCTACTGGTTAATAGAACAGTGAATGTACCGGGTTCATCGCCTTCATATACTTCTTCACTGAGGGTTTCTTTTAATAGTTTGCTTTTATACTCAATGATTTCACGCTGGTTATTATCATCTTTAACTCTGTTAACTTCCTCAGCATCTTTCGGAATCCTTTTTTCGATAAATGCAAGAGCCTCTTCATTACTCATATCTTTTTCCATATCTTCAAATTGCAGCTCAACATTAACTGCGCGATGGGTTTTAAACTCTACCAGCATACTGTCTCCATTAAAGCGGGCTATCTCCTCGTTGTTTTTATTTTCACCATAAGCCTCTGTGAAAAGGTCTCGAGTGTCTCCCAAGCCAACTTCTTCAGTTATTCTTTTGTTTTCTTCGGGTGTTTCCTCCGTTTCTGCCCGCTGTTCTTCCATAGAAGGGTTGTTTTTGTCTTCCTCCTCTACAATTTGCTCTTCAGTCTGATTACAGCCTGCCAGTAAAAGGCTGCCTGCAAACAATGCAGTAATTAAAGAGTTAGTTTTCATAACATCCTTCCTTTCCTAATCATGGGGAATTTTAGTGTCCATTCCCAGTTAGAGAATATATACCCCAAAGGGAGCAGGATAATCGGGAAGGAGGCATAATAAAAAGCCGTACTTCTTCTGTGAAATACAGCCTTGATGAATGAAGTGAACTGGTCTTTTAGCTGATCTGGCGAGCCTTCTTTTCGGGTAAAATGGACATGATATGATTCAAATTAAAGATACGCATTTGTTTTCTATATAAACAATAGGCTAAAATCGTGCTGCCTCGAAGTTCTTTGATTAATATTTTTCTTTGTGAAAATGAATTGCGTTTGGAGAGATAAATGATTTCCACAGGCTTTCTCTCTTCCATAGCTCGATAAAGAATTCCTTTCATAGAGAAACCCCTCCTTACTTTTATTTACATTATAAACGAACGTGCGTTCCTGATCAAGTGAAATGCGAAAATTTGTTCGCATAAAAAAAGACCTCATAAATGAAGTCTTTTAAATTATCTTTAATCCCTTATCTTTTAAGTGATTTAGAAGGACAGTCCCATATTGTATGGCATAGCCTAAAAAGATGGCTACTAACAAAGTACCCATTCCGACCGGACCGCCTAAGAGAAGGCCAATGGCCAGTGCTAAAAATTCATTAATAATACGTGCAGTCTTCATACTGATATTGAGCCTTTTGGCAGTTGCGATCATTAATCCATCAATGGGGCCGCTGAATAATTGCGGTCGGATATAGATAGATACTCCGAAGCCCAGAAGTATAATACCAGTAAAGAAGGCAAGTATCTGATAGGGATAGTGTGTAACGGTGAAGCCGCTAAAAACAAGCTCCATCCAAAAATCGATCCCCAGACTCGCTAAAATGGTTCCAATAAATGATTTAAACTGCGGCTTTTCCCAGGAAAGTATGGCATTGAAAAATATAAGGGAAGCCGTAACCAGGAATGACCAGGTTCCAATGGTAAGACCGAATTTATTGAAAAGCCCAACATAAACAGTGTCCCAGGCACCTGCACCAAGATTGGATAAGATGATTAGTGAAACACCAAGAGTGAGAATTAAATAACCTGCAATTATTTGAATGAATGTAGTGTGTTTAATCATGTAGAATCCTCCCCAATACATATTACAGCATTTAAATAATTACTCAAGGGGAAGAAGATATCCAATAGATTCCATGATGAATAATCATAGAAAAACAGCTCCCGTAAATGGGAGCTGCTCAATGATAATTATACTTTAATATCAATATTTGCATTTTTCTTCAAATCTTCTACATGCTTAACGAGCATTTCCTGCTGTTTTTGCTGTTCGAGCTGCTGTTTGATCTGCGGTTTTACTTCTTCCAATTTAGGGGGCTCCTGTCCTTCAGCACCACCCTGGCTTGCATATTCTTCATAGAATTTTTGAATTTCAGCATCTGTAACATTCTCAGGTTTAATCTCGCCTTCGATGTATTTCGTATATTTAATATTGTTGGCAATTTCCTTCTCTAATGAATCGGGATTAAGGCCAGCCTGTTTCATTGCTGTTTCAAATTCCTTATCATTTTTGAATTGTCCTTTTGTTTCTTCGAGCTGCTTTTTGACTTCTTCATCAGAAGCTTTATAGCCTTTTTTATCAGCCTCCTGGAGAAGAAGTGTCTGGCCCACAAGACTATCAAGTGTCTGCTTCTTAATTTTCTCGGCAGCATCTTTTGTAGTAGGGTCTTGTCCCATTTGCTGATACATCATTTGTGAAGAAGTAAGTACACTGTTATACTCACGTCCAAGAACTTCCTGGTCATTCACAATTGCAACTGTCTTTTCTTCATCAAGCTTTTGCTTATCCATTTTCTTTTGCATTTCTTCCATTTGCTTTTGCTGGTCCTGCTGATCGGTTTCAGCTGTTTTCGGCTCTTCTTTTTTATCTGCACTCTTGCTTTTATCGTCAGCTCCGCAAGCAGCTAAAACAGCAGATATTAATACTAGTAAAAAGGGATACATTAGTTTCTTCATTGATATTTCTCCTTCCGTAACCCTGTATAGTTTGATTCAACTAACAAATGAATCATATAGAGGGCATTATAAAGCAAAAATTCTCAAAAAGATACCTTTAAGGCATAAATGCATAAATTGTAATGGGAATGTAATCTAGCTTCCCGGCTGCTAACTTTATAGTCTATGGATGAAATATAGGTATTGACTTTTATGTTAGAAAGAAGTATATTTTATATTGTCCCCAATACAGGGAAATATTCATAACGATTCCGTAGCTCAGCTGGGAGAGCGCTACCTTGACAGGGTAGAGGTCGCTGGTTCGAACCCAGTCGGAATCATACTTAAAATGCCTGGCTGTCGTAGCCAGGCATTTTTTTGTTGATAGGAAATTTGTTTTTGAACTGAGAACTACCGATGTTTTAACGAAACAGTGATAGGGAATCGTTAAAATATAAAAATTCACAAAATAATTTTTATTGAAAATCTATGCTATAATTTTATTGTGAAATTACAAGAGTTAGGGGATATTTCTATGTTGAAAGATCTGTTTATAGGCCTTTCCCAAAACGAATTTCTGAATAGTGCCGCAAAGAAATACGGATTGAAATTGGGTGCGCAGAATGTAGTTGCGGGGACAAATTTAGAAGAAGCTATTCAGAGCATAAAAGAGCTTAATGCTCATGGCATCTCTTGTACTGTCGATAACCTCGGGGAATTTGTATATAAAAAAGAAGAGGCGGCAGAAGCGAAAAAACAAATAATAGAAGTGATAGAGGCGATTCATGAAAATCAGGTGGATGCACATATCTCTTTAAAGCCTTCTCAATTAGGCCTTGATATTGACTACTCTTTCTGCCTGGAAAATGTTAGGGAGATAGTAGAGAGAGCAAGCCAGTATGGTATATTTGTGAATATGGATATGGAAGACTCTAAGCGCTTGCAGCCTTCCTTTGACATTCTGGATGAATTATCTAAGGAATACAATAACTTCGGTACAGTTATTCAGGCATATTTCCTGGATGCTGAAGAAGACCTGAAGAAATATCAGAATTTCCGGCTGCGGATTGTCAAAGGTGCTTACAAGGAGCCTGAAGAAATTGCTTATCAGGACAAAAATGACATTGACGCTAACTTTATTAAATTAATAGAATGGCATCTGTTGAATGGCAAATTCACGTCTATTGCAACACATGACCATAATGTAATTAATCATGTAAAAGATTTTGTAAGGGCTAACAATATCCCTAAAGATAAATTTGAATTTCAAATGCTCTATGGCTTCCGCAAGGATATGCAGCTGAAGCTTGCTGGTGAAGGCTATAATTTCTGCACATATGTTCCTTTTGGACATGACTGGTATGGCTACTTCATGAGACGCCTGGCAGAACGGCCGCAGAACTTAAACCTTGTGGCTAAGCAGGTATTTACCAAGAAAACAAATACAGTCATTGGTGTTGCAGCAGGAGCTTTCTTATTAGGCAGATTGACAAAGAAACGGAAAAAATAATAATGCAGGAGCCTCCCTATAAATTTTAACGGGAGGCTTTTTATCTTTTTATAAAGGAATTCTTGGCTATGGCTGCGAATTTATTTTTAGGAATGATTTGGAATGAGAGGAAAGATGACATGGATTTACAACTGAAACCTGTTACAGAGAAAAATTTTTTTGAGATTATAAATTTGAAATCTGAAGAAGAGCAGGAAAAGAAGTTTCAAATTTTCGAAAGGTTTGTCGGTTCCAATGCTTTTTTCATTGCTCTGGCTTCAGTCAATGGCTGGACATGTAAAGGTATATACGATAGCGAATCATTAATTGGCTTTGCGACTCATGGTCTGGATAAAGAGCATGGCCGCTATGAACTTGTCAGTCTGATGCTTGGACATCAATTTCAGGGGAAAGGCTATGGCATACCGGCTATTAAGCTTGTAATTGAGGAAATGAAAGAGAAATATGGGTGCCATGAAATCTACCTATCTGTCATCAAGGAGAACGAGCCGGCTATTCGTGTATATGAGAAAGTT
Organism: Cytobacillus firmus; assembly: GCF_023657595.1. NCBI lineage: Bacteria > Bacillati > Bacillota > Bacilli > Caryophanales > Bacillaceae > Cytobacillus > Cytobacillus firmus. Next base: position 1,427,381 of record NZ_CP098323.1, read on the forward strand.
GGTTTTGAACCGACAGGGGAGATTTTTCAGGCCTTTCATCCCGAACCGGTTTACAGGCTGACGGTATAAAGAAAATCCCTGACTTCATTGTCAGGGATTTTCTTTATGGCTAAATTTCAATTTCCACTCCATAATGATCGGAAATGATGGGTTTGTTTATGCCATTAAAAATAACTCGTGAATATTTTGGATGGATCGGATACGATGATAAAATCAAGTCGATGCGCATCTCATGTTTATTTTCGTCCCAGCCGGCAATTTTGCCTTTAACCGTCACTCCTGAATCCTGCTTGTCTGCTAATTCAAAAGTGTCATAAAGCCCTTTGCCGATGAGAAAGTCATAACCTTCATTGCGGACATACGCCGAGCTGTTGAAATCACCCATAAAAATGGCGGGTTCATCTTTAGATGCAAGTGCAAGAAGAGATTCAGCCTGAAACTTAAAGGATTCTTCTTCATCATCCCACCAGCCAAGGTGACAAGAATAAAAGGTAATTGGTCTGTTTTTGTAAACTAATTTAACACCAATAATTTTTCGTGTCTTCCAGTGTGCCTGGTCTTTATTTTGGGTAATAAAGAAGGAAAAATCCTCCTTTATTTCATGCTTTGTCAATATGGCAAGACCCTCTTCGTAAATATCATATCCAATATGTGAGAAATCCCATTTAAAAACGTAATCTTCCACACCTATTTTTCTCAATTCTTCAATTAACAGCAGTGCATAGTTATCTTTTTTAATATGGCCATCTATTAAAGGGGCTTTGATATGCTGGCTGACTTCCTGCAGAGCGATGACATCATAGCGGTTCTCCTTAATAGCCTCAGCAAGAATTTTGATTTTTTCCAGCTGCTGTTCCTCCTGCCATGAGTGACAGTTTAGAGTTAATAATTTCATTGTTAAGCTCCCAGAAGGTCTTGGATATCAGATTTAAGGACATCTGCCTTTGGTCCATAAATTGCCTGAACGCCTTTGTCCTTAACGATAAGACCTAAAGCTCCATTCTTCTTCCAGTCCTGTTCACCAGCAACTGATGCAGTGTCCTTTACTGTGACACGCAAGCGGGTCATACAGGCATCAACGTCTTCAATATTTTCTTTTCCGCCTAATAATTCGATTAACACAGGAGCCAGTGAATTTTTCTTGACTGAAGTTTCAGAAGATGAAGCATTATTTTCTTCTTCAATATAGTTTCCATTGCGTCCTGGTGTAGGGAAGTTAAATTTTCTGATCATAAAATTGGCAACCCAAAAGTTTAGTCCGAAGAATACAAGGCAGGCAATTACAAAGTTTACAAGATCCAGCCATAAGCCAGCTTTTATAATCATTGGTGTTCTTGTAATCAATTCAATGATGCCAAAAGAATGAACACGGATATTAATAATGTCAACGACTGCAAATGCCAGACCTGTCATAACTGCATACACGATATAAAGAAGTGGAGCAGCAAACATAAACATAAATTCTATCGGTTCTGTTACTCCAGTTAAGAATACTGCCAAACCAGCTGAGAAGAACATCGATTTGTATTTCTTCTTTTTCTCAGGATCTACATTGCGGTACATTGCAAGCGCAATTCCCAATAAGGCAGCAGCGGACAGAATCATTTGGCCAACTTTAAAGCGGGCAGGGGTAACGTCATTCAGCAATTGCTTATAGCTTTCTGTATCTCCTGCAGCCAAAAAGTTATTCAGGTCGGCAATCCATGCGAGCCATAGCGGATCTTGTCCAGCGACCGTTGAACCTGCATTAGAGCCTGTGAGGATTTTGTAAGTTCCGCCGAGCTCTGTATAATTAATTGGGACTGTCAGCATATGATGCAATCCAAATGGAAGAAGCAATCTTTCCAGTGCACCAAAAACAAATGGAGCGATAACTGGTGCTGTATTCCGTGATGTAGCAATCCATTGTCCGAAATCATTTAATAATCCTTGAATAAATGGCCAAACAATTGATAAGACCAAGGCTGCTGCAACAGAGCCGGCGATTACAGTGAAGGGTACAAATCGCTTTCCATTGAAAAAGGAAAGTGAATTTGGCAATTTATCATAGTTATAATACTTGTTAAATAAATTTGCGCCAAGAAAACCTGAAATTATCCCGACGAATACTCCCATATTTAATGCTGGTGCACCTAAAACAGAAGTGAAATAGTCCGGGACAATAAGATCTTGTCCAAAAAGGGATTTTACCGTGGCCTCGGTATTACCTAACATGTCGGACTTTACTCCGAATATGGCGCCTGTAATTCTATTAATCAGAATGAAAGCAATAAGAGCTGCAAACGCTCCGCCTGCACGCTCCTTAGCCCAGGAACCGCCAATTGCAACTGCAAATAAGATATGAAGATTTGTAATAATGGCCCAGCCGATATCCTCCAAAACTCGTGCAATCGCTTGCACAAATGCTATGTCAGTACCTGACATGCCAACAAGCTTGCCAAGTGAAATCATAATACCTGCAGCTGGCATTACAGCCACTACTACAAGTAATGCCTTTCCAAACTTTTGCCAGAAATCAAAAGAAAATAATTTTTTCATTGTTCTTCTCTCCCTTATTGTATGGGCTTTCATTATGTGGACTAAAAAAGCATTCCCATAATTTCACGATAAAAAATTTCGATGAATGCATGAATTTATTCTATGAAAATACTATTTAGTTTAATTATTATCTTAAAATAACACGGGCAGGAAAATGATGCAACCGTTTGCCTAAAAAATTATTTTAGACGTTTAAGGATATCAAAGGTTTGCATTGAAAGTAATTTATAAGTCATTCATCATAAGGAAATATGGTTTTTGCATAAAAATAAATTTGTATTTTTAAAAATACATTTTTCTCTTGCTAAAGAAGTATTTCATCCTTTAGAATTTACTAAAAGAAGGATTACCTTCACATAAAAGAGTGGATTTCTAAACGAAATGTAAATAAAAATAATTTTGAATAGTAGAAAATCTTCTTGTTTGAGAAGCATTTCATGCTTTATAATTTGCATAAGAAGTTTTTCCTTCACTATTCATGAGGAGCCGGCATGGATAAGAAAACAATGAACCAGATGATTAAAGAAAGCTATTCATCCCTCTCGCCAGGACAGAGGAAAGCAGCTGAATTTATTATGGAGCATGCTAATGAGGCGGTGTTGTTAACCGCATTTCAAGTTGGCAGAAATGCAGGAGTCAGTGAGACAACGGTCATTCGGCTTGCATATGCACTTGGGTTCAGCGGTTATTCCCAAATGCAGGAACAAATCAGAAAAGACTGGCTAGCAGGGAAACAGCAGGCTGCAAATGAAAATGACTCTTACATAATAAATGCAGCGAAAGAGAACCTGTTTAAGAGAGTCATTGATCAAGAGAGGAAAATACTTCGGCAATTGCTTGATCAGGTTGATGAAAGAGAACTTTGGAAAGCAATTGATGCCTTAATTCAGGCAGACAGGGTTTATATTGGGGGTTTTGGCAGCTCTTATGCGGCCTCATACTGGTTCTATTACACTCTTAAACAAATGAGGGTAAATGTCTATATCTCAGGCCCTCACGGTTTTCTTCCTGAGGATGTGTGTGATTTGACAGAACAGTCAGCAGTTGTCATTTTTTCTTTCCCTCGCTATCGAAAGGAAACCTTAAAGCTGGCCTCATTCGCTAAGAGGAAGGGATCCAGGGTGATTGCCATTACAGACAGACAGCTTTCGCCAATTGGGCAGATGGCTGCAGTCACACTTACTACTGATGAACTAATGGATACCGGACATCATTCAATTGCATCGGTTATTAGTTTACTGGAAGTGCTGATCGCGGGTATCGATGAACAGGATCGTGAAAGGATTGCCAAGAGACAGCAGGAACTGGAAATCTTATACGCTGATCAGGAGTTATTTGTTGAATAAAGCTGAACAGCAGGAGTGTTAAAATCAGAAAAATAAAAGGGGGCATACGTATGAGCAGTCTTTCAAAGAAATTAATTCAGCAGGAGGAAAGGCAAGCCTACACAACCGGGGACTATTTAAAATTTTTAATTCCTTCTCTGATCGGGGTTTTACTATTTATGGTGCCGATTCAAGGAGAAGAAGGGATTACAATCCCGGTTGCATATTTAGCAAATCAAATTAACGGGCTGCTGGGTGCTTCCATACCTGCGATTACTGTTACTATAATGGCTCTATCAGTTATTGGTTCACTGATAGCAGTAGTTTTTAAACCGGGCTTTATCTTAAACAGCCCTTATTTGAACAAATTGCTAAATGTAAGTAAATTTTGGGTAGCGGCCCGTTTGCTTGGAACAGTTTTTGCTATTATTACTTTATTTGAGATTGGTCTGGAACCAGTATATTCAGAGAACACTGGCGCACTTTTAATCTATGATCTAATTCCGATCCTGTTTACTACCTTTCTTCTGGCAGGTTTATTGCTGCCGCTTTTATTAAATTTTGGCCTGCTCGAATTTTTTGGTGCATTATTGATTAAAGTGATGAGACCTGTTTTTAAGCTGCCGGGACGTTCTTCGCTTGATTGTCTGGCATCATGGGTAGGTGATGGAACAATTGGAGTCCTGCTGACGACAAAACAATATGAAGAAGGATATTATACAAAGCGGGAGGCGGCAGTTGTTGCAACTACCTTCTCGGTTGTTTCCATAACGTTTACGATTGTCATTATTCAATATTTAAATTTAGAGCAATATTTCATACATTACTATTTAACAATTATCCTTGCTGGTCTGGTGGCAGCTGTAGTAATGCCGCGGATTCCGCCATTGTCCAGAAAAGCTGATACTGCTTATGAAGGAACAGTGATGAAAGAGGAAACTTCTATTCCTTCACATACTACACCTGTTAAATGGGGATTAAATAATGCTATTAAGAAAGCGCGTACAAATAATAGTGCAGGCGCTGTTGTAAAAGAAGGTTTGGAGAATGTTTTAGACATGTGGATGGGAGTTCTGCCGATTGTTATGGCAATTGGAACGGTTGCCCTGGTGATTGCTGAATTCACCCCGGCTTTTACGATTCTTGGCAAGCCGTTTGAGCCAGTCCTGGCTCTAATGCAAATTCCGGAAGCGGCAGAAGCGGCCCAGACAATGGTGGTTGGATTTGCAGACATGTTCCTTCCGGCAGTCATCGGCAGCGGCATTGAAAGTGAAATGACGAGATTTGTCATTGCCTGTGTCTCTGTAACACAGCTCGTTTACATGTCTGAAATGGGCGGCCTGCTTTTAGGGTCAAATCTCCCTGTCAGCATAAAAGATTTAATTCTTATATTCCTTCTCCGTACTATTATTACGCTGCCGATTGTAGCTGTTGTAGCTCATATTATATTTTAGGGGTTTTATCGCAATTATAGGGAAAGGGGAAGGTTATGAAGCAAGAAGCATTAACATCACTGGCCATTAAAAACCTTCACACAGTTAAGGATCTCGAAGCAGTATACGAACTTGAAGCAAGAATATGGAGTGTGGAAGAAGCTGTGCCGGTTAATCATACAGTTGCAACGGTTAAAAATGGAGGGTTTGTGTTAGGTGCGTTCCTGGGAGAGGAACTGATCGGTTTTCAATACAGCTTTCCCGGCTTTGACGGCACAAAGGTATATCTTTGCTCCCACAGCCTGGGGATTCACCCGGAGTGCCGGGCGTTGGGGATTGGTGAAAAGCTGAAATATGCGCAAAAACAGACTGCGCTTGAAAAAGGCTATGATCTCATTTCCTGGACATACGACCCTCTTGAAACTGTAAATGCGAATCTCAATCTCCATAAGCTCGGGGCTGTATGCACTCAATATATAGAAAATGCTTATGGTGAAATGTCAGACCATATGAATGCAGGCATACCATCTGATCGATTTTTAGTGGAGTGGCGAATTCAAGATGAGGGTCCTGTGCGCCAATTGTCTTCTGAAGTTCTGCCAAGGGCAATAGAAACAGGGGCCGCTGATGGTTTGGCAGTCCCTGAAAAAGTAAATTTAGACTATGAAAATAACAAAATTCTTATACCGGTCCCAGGGAATTTTCAGGACATAAAAAAGCGGGATTTTGAATTGGCTCAGAAATGGAGAAAGAGCACGAAAAAAGCGTTTGCTCATTATCTCAGCCAAGGCTGGATTGTAACAGATCTTATAAAGCACGAGGCTGCGGAAAATCAATACTTTTATCTTTTGGAAAAGCTGTTTTCGTAAAGTTTGTTGCTTTTTTATAACTTAGATTAATTTGCTGAGTTGATTGGAGCGGAAGGTGCGAGACTCCTGCGGGAGTAGCGGGACAGGTGAGACCCCGCAGACGCGGAGCGTTGAGGAGGCTCACCGCCCGCCCCGCGGAAAGCGAGCAGCCTGGAGCGGAAATCAACGGACAACATTGATAGGCGAAAACAACAATTTATACGAAAAGAGCCTTCGGAAAAGAGATAATGCCGGGAGAGAATGGGAATGGAAATTAAAAGCGTCATTTTAAGGCACGTGAAAATGGAGCTGCTGAATCCGTTTACTACAAGTGTCGGAACAGAAGTGGATAAGGACTTTATTCTGGTTGAAGTAAAATCAAAAAGCGGGCAGTCCGGCTGGGCGGAGTCGGTTTCCATTATGGAGCCAATCTACAATGAAGAAACAGTTAAAACAAATTGGCATATTATGAGTGATCATTTAATACCGATCCTTTTTGCATCAGAGATTCGTCACCCTGATGATGTTTCAGAGGCTTTCAGGCCAATCAGGGGAAATTTTAATGCCAAAGCAGCGCTGGAGGGGGCTGTCTGGGACCTTTATGCAAGGGAGAGAGGGGTCTCGCTCTCAAAAGCTCTGGGCGGAGAAAAGGAAAAAATAGAAGTGGGCGTCAGTGTCGGCATTCAGGAGTCAGAAATAAAGATGCTTAAACAAATTGAAGGATATGTAAATGAAGGCTACCAGCGGATCAAAGTGAAAATTAAACCTGGCTGGGATGTGCAGATCTTAAAAGCCATCCGAGCCCAGTTTCCTGATATTAAGCTTATGGCTGATGCTAATTGCGCCTATACACTTAATGATATTGGTCACCTTCAAAGGATGGAAGAGTATAATCTAATGATGATTGAGCAGCCTTTGGATCATGATGATATTATTGACCATGCCAAGCTTCAAAGCCATTTGAAAACACCAATTTGCCTGGATGAAAGTATACATACCTTTGAGGATGCCAGAAAGGCGATCGAGCTTGGAAGCTGCAGAATCATGAACTTAAAAATTGGCCGGGTTGGCGGGCTTACAGAGTCAAGAAAAATTCATGACCTTTGCAGAGATCATAACATTCCGATGTGGTGCGGAGGAATGCTTGAAGCTGGAATAGGACGTGCACATAATATAGCCATAACTTCTCTATCCAATTTTACACTTCCTGGTGATACAGCCCCGTCTTCCCATTATTGGAAAAAAGATATCATCGATCCTGAAGTCACTATGGAAGATGGGTTTATATTCGTGCCTCAGGGCCCAGGAATAGGCTATGAGCCTAATCGCTCTAAAATAGAGGATGTAACTCTTTATAGCCGGACTTTTACAAAATAATAAAGTGAAACTTCAACCAGTGTGGGTGGTACTGCCCGTTAGACTGCGATAAAATACCATTCAGCGCCAGAGAGAAACTCTGGCGTTTTACTGTGTGAATTGAAACTCGCTCCCTATATTTTTTGTATTGTGATGCATATCACCGAAAGTTTGTCAGGGTTCTGATAAACTGATTGCAAAATTTAGAATTTTGCAATATAAGGAGTGTGCAGTTTGAAGGTAAAACGGCAGGCGTTATTAACCATTATCCTTACTTATATTTTAATTGTATTTGGCGGGTATGTCGCATCTTCGGAATCTGGCATGGGATGCGGTCCGGAGTGGCCATTATGCAATGGGCAGGTGATCCCGGTATTGGAAGGAGATACCTTAATTGAATTTACTCACAGAATTATTGGTGCAGTTCTTGGAATAATGACAGCTGTATTGTACTTTAGAATTCAAAAATCAAATCAGGTGCGGGAACTTGATAAGGCTTCTAAGGTGCTGATTCTGCTTTTATTAGTTCAAATTTTACTGGGGGCAGCTGTGGTTTGGATGGACTTGCCCGCTATAATAGTGTCTGTCCACCTGATGGTGGCGATGGCTTTCCTTGCTGCGCTGATCTGGATCTGGCGACGTGCTGATGAACAGTCATCATGGATCAAAACAAGAGGAGGCCAGAGTGTTCAAAACAAATTTAAAGCAGTTTTGTTACTGCTGCTTGTTACTTTATTTCTAGGTGCTTATATAAAGCATGAATCATTCGGATTGGCCTGCAGCTGGCTTGTATGTACAAATGGCTTTATGCCAGTATCTTTTCCGGAAATGATCCAGACCGGACATAGGCTTTTGGCGGGAGTTTTGGCCTTTTACATATTTTATCTTACATATCTTTCATTTAAAAACAGTTGGGAGGCTGGATTACAGAATCGGCTTATGGCTGCCTCTCTGCTGGTTTTAGGTCAAATCATAATAGGTATTCTCGCAATTATAAGCTATATTGAAGTATCCTGGGGAGTTCTTCATCTTGCTTTTGGAACAGCATTATTTGCAATTGTTAGTGAGGCTGGAGTATTTGTCTCATACTCCAGCAGGAGCAGGAGGGTAGGTGAGAAGAGCAGTAATCCTTATTACGGATAATAGCAATATTTAAAAAAGGCAGTCAGGTGACATGCCTTTTTTGTTTTTTGTTATTTTTGCAGATCTTTTTTAGTAATTTCGCTTCGGATATCTGCATCTCTTGAGAACTCTGCATCCTGCTTTTTATTATTTGGATATTTGTTTTTTCTTTCACGGTTGTCATTTTTGTTGGTCATAGGTCTGCCTCCATTGGTAATGTGCTTTTAAGTGAGTGAAAAACCGGCCCCTAAGGCAGGGCCGGTACCCAGCAAGCAATCTTACTGATTTTGCTGGTTTTTAAGCTGCTGCTCTGCCAACGCGACAAGGCGCTTTGTCATTTCCCCGCCGACAGAACCGTTTGCTCGTGCGGTTGTATCAGCACCAAGCTGAACTCCAAACTCATTGGCAATTTCCTGTTTCATTTGATCCAATACAGTTCCTGCACCGGGTACCAAAAGTTTGTTTCTTGCCATGATACATCACTCCCGACGATGATTTGAGCAAATAAATGCTCGTTTTTAACTTAACCGATTAAAGAACAGCAGATGCAACTATAAAATTGCCAATCCAAATAATTTAATCATGTAAGGTTTTATAACATAAAAATTATAAATCTTCAAAAAACTTATTGACATCGGTGTAAAAAAGAGTAAAATAAGGATTAAATTTGAATTATGTAAGGAAATATAACATGAATTTAATTATTACCCTTACATTAATCGGAAAAGGGAGGAATTACATTTGGATGCCACATTTTTATTGAATAGTCTTTGGGTAATGCTGGGAGCCATTTTAGTCATTTTTATGCTTGGCGGTTTCGTTATGCTCGAAGCCGGTTCGACCAGGATGAAAAATGCGGGGCATATTGCCGGTAAAACGATTTTTACCTTTGGTTTATCATCATTGGTATTTTGGGCCATTGGCTTTGGTTTCATTTTCGGCGACCATGCAAATATATTGGTTGGGTTATCAAATTTTTTTTACTCTGGTGCTGAGCTTGAGGGAATGAGCTTATCTTCTTCTGTATTCTTCGTATTTCAGATGGCATTTGCTGGTATTTCCATTACGATTGCATTAGGCGGATTTGCTGAACGTGCAAAACTTTCCGTTTACCTCATTTTTACCGTACTGTTTTCTGCTATTGTTTATCCTGTCGTCGCACATTGGATTTGGGGAGGAGGCTGGCTTGCTGAACACGGTAAGCAGGACTTTGCTGGTTCAACAGTTGTCCACTTAACGGGTGCTATGGCAGCGTTGGCAGCTACGATTTTACTTAAGCCCCGAATCGGAAAATTTAATAAAGATGGTTCCGCTAACAATATCTATGGCCATAACCAGGTATATACAGCCTTGGGTGTGCTAATTCTGTGGGTTGGCTGGTTTGGGTTTAACGCAGGCAGTACCTTGACTGTGGAAGATGGTTTTTTTGGATTTGTAGCTCTTAACACAAATCTTGCTGCCGGAGCAGGAGCAGTTGCTGCACTGATTATTTCATGGATGGTTATGGGTAAATCCGATGTTCCGACAATGCTTAACGGTGCCCTGGCAGGTCTGGTCGCAATTACAGCTTCCTGTGCTTTTGTTGATACATGGGCGGCTGTCGTTATAGGGTTTGTATCAGGAATCCTTGTATTCTACAGTGTGCGTTTCTTTGAAAAGCGAAAAATCGATGATCCAATCTTTGCTCTATCTGTTCATGGTGCTGCCGGGGTATGGGGAACATTATCAACTGGATTCTTTGCTACACCTGAATTGGCATCAGTCGGTAAACCTGGGCTGTTTTATGGGGGAGGTTTTGAACAGCTGGGAGTACAGTTTATGGGTGTCGCTGTTTCCGGCCTTTATGCTTTTGCTGTATCCTTCATAATTTTGGCAGCTGCCAAGAAGGTATTGAATGGACTTCGGGTAACAGAGGAAGAAGAAATTATGGGATTGGATTTAAGTGAACATGGAAGCTATGGATATCCCGAAGTCTTTATGGCTGATGAAAACAAAAAGTTAAGCTCGTAAGCAAGACTGAAGCTTCTTTTAAAGGGAGTGCCTGGATGGAATCAACATTTAACTCTTATCAATCCCTAAAAAAGTGGAAAGAGGAACAGATCTTAAAATACCGCTCAGATGTCAGCGCTCTGAATGATTTTCACGACATTATCATGAAAGCCGTTATTCGTATGGCGTTGGAAAGAACCAAAAAAATTGAAAGGCCATCCTCATGGAAATTTGCCTGGTTCACAATGGGAAGCTCGGGGAGAAGGGAGCAGGGCTTTCTGAGTGACCAGGATCACGGATTGGTGTTTGAATCAGGGGCTGCTGAAGCGGAAAAGTATTTTTTAGAGCTGGGGGAGGAAGTTTCAAAAGGTTTACAGGCTGTTGGCTATCCATTTTGCGAAGGAAATGTGATGAGCTCTAATCCGCTATGGTGCAAATCACTTTCTGAATGGAAAGAACAAATCCATGCATGGATGCAGGAGGAGAGTCTGCAGACGATCAGGAATCTCCATATTTTCTATGACAGCAGAGTGCTGGCAGGAGAGGAAGAGTATATAGCAGAATTGAAATCCTTTATTCACGTGAATCTCCAAAAAAGCCCGCATCTGCTGACCAGAATGGTGGAGACCAGCATGCATTTGAAAAAATCAGTAGGTCCATTTGGCCAGCTTTTGGCAGAGGAAAAGGGAAGCCATCAAGGGGAGCTGGATCTAAAATACGCTGCATTTATACCTTATGTAAATGCGGTAAGAATTCTTGCTGTGAAGGAAGGAATCCTGGACACATCTACTATTGCCCGAATGAATAAGATTATGAACATAAATGGCTATGGGGGATTGGGTAAATATCGAAATAATTTTGCTGTCTTGTTAAAATGGAGGCTTCAGTCATACAGGCAAACAGATGCCTATGATGATACTCACTACATTCAGCTTAAAACCTTATCAATATCAGAGCGAAATGAACTGAAAGATATTTTAAAGGATGCCAAAAAGCTTCATCAATTTGTGGTCAGGACCATTCAAAAGGGTGCAGGTTAATGAAGTTACATCCTTTTGTCCAATTTGTCAGAGGTATTCAGGGCAAACTTCAGACTAACATGTTAGGTGGAATGAATGGTCATAATCCGCATCATTTAGCATTTATTAGACAAATGCAGAGGGAGCTGCAGAATGCTGATTTAATGTCTATCTCCTTAGGGAATTTGAATGTGGCTGTCTTTGATATTGAGACAACTGGATTTTACCCGGATAAAGGGGATCAAATTATTTCGATTGGTGCGGTTAAAATTATTAGCGGGAAAGTCAGTGAAGACAGTTTTTATTCACTTGTTCATTTTGATAAGCCTCTTTCAAGTGAAATAAAGGAGCTGACAGGTCTATCTGAGGCTGATTTAGAAAAAGCTCCTCCCCTCTCGGAGGTATTGATTAGCTTTCTTGAATTTGTAAAGGAAATGCCGCTGGTTGCCCATCATGCGAACCACGAGAAAAGCTTTATGCAGTATAGCAGCTGGAAGCTTTTTCGCACGCCATTTAAGCTTAGGATATTAGATACTTCCTTCCTTTATAGAATAGCCGATCCTAATAAACCATTAAGAAAATTAGAAGACCTCTGTGAATTTTATGGCATCCCTGTTAAGGGCCGCCATCATGCTCTGGAAGATGCAAAACTGACAGCTTTCCTGTGGTGCCGCTTAATCGTGGAAGTTCATAAATCAGGGTGCTCAAATTTAAAAGAGGTTTACGAGCGCCTGGCCAGGTTAAGGTAACACAAGGAAGGTTGGACGGGAGAAGATGAAGCCAGCTGAGTGACTTCGGACACAAATCAAGGTTAAAGGAAGTTTGAGTCTGAAGCAGGAGGAACTTCGGACAGAAGGTAGTTTGAGTCCGAACCCAGGTCCTGGCAGTCATAAAAACCCTTCCATTTAATCAAAATCAATGCCCCAATCACGATATGATATGCTCCCCTTTAGGTAGACAGATTAAAAAATAAAAATCTGGCTGCTTATGGGGGAGTATTTATTATGTCTAAAAGATCTTACTCTGCAGAAGAAAAATACGAGATATTAAAGGAATTAGACGAGCATTATTCAACATATAAACTTGAGTCAAAATATAACGTACACCCTTCAACGATTTTGGAGTGGAAACACAAGTATGATAAGTGTGGTTTTGAAGGTCTAAAAGAGTCTTCCACTTGGAAAAAGTATTCCAAGGAATTGAAGCTAGCTGCCATTAGAGATTGTCTGTCTGGGGAGTATTCTATACGTGAGGTTGCTAGATTGTATGAAATATCAGATGCTTCTGTCCTTAGAGGTTGGATAAAGAAGTATAATAGTCATAGAGATTTAAAAGATACGTCACCAGGAAGGGCGAGCTCTATGACTAAAGGAAGAAAAACGACTTGGAAAGAACGAATACAAATTGTAATTGATTGCTTGGGGAACGGAAAAAATTATCAAGAAGCAGCTAATGCTAATAATGTTTCTTACCAACAAGTCTATCAATGGGTTAAGAAGTATGAAGATGGAGGAGATGAAGCGCTAAAAGATAAACGTGGTAATAAGAAAGAAGAAACTAGCTTGACTCCAGAAGAGAAAATGAACCTTCAAATGAAAAAATTAGAAAGAGAAAATGAACGGTTACGTGCAGAGAATTTATTTTTAAAAAAGTTAGAGGAGATCGAAAGGAGGCGAAAATAAGCCAAATCCGATTTGAGGATAAGTATGTCGCTATTCAAGAGCTTCACCTGAATGAAAGTTTAAGTATTAGTTTACTTTGTGAAATTGCTGGTATTGCACGATCTGCATACTATAAGTGGCTAAATCGTACTCCTTCATCCAGAGAAATATTGAATAAAGAAATCATCAAAGAGATGAAAATTCTCCATGAAAAAGTTGACGGCATATTCGGTTATCGTCAGATGACCCTTCACATGAATAGAAAGTTTGAGGAGAAACTTAATCATAAAAGAATCGATCGGTTGATGAAAGTGGCTGGATTACGTTCTGTCATTCGTGTCAAGAAGAAGCAATATAAACGCTCTACACCTCAACATGTGGCAGACAATATATTAAATCGTGAATTTACAGCTGAAAAACCAAATGAAAAGTGGGTAACGGACGTTACAGAACTTAAGTATGGCCAATCAAAAAAGGCCTATTTAAGTGTGATTCGTGGATCCATTATAAGTTATGTTCTAGGACACTCCAATAATAACCAACTTGTATTCAAGACACTTGATCAAGCCACAGCACTATTGAATGGAGAACACCCTCTTATCCATAGTGACCGTGGATTTCAATACACCTCTAAAGGGTTCAAACGTAAAATAGATGCGGCGGAGATGACACATAGCATGTCACGAGTGGGTCGGTGTATTGATAATGGGCCAATGGAGTCTTTTTTTGGGACACTGAAATGTGAGAAGTATTATTTACATAAATATAAGACATTTGAGGAACTTACTACTGCGATGGATGAGTACATCCATTTTTATAATCATGAAAGATATCAAAAAAGATTAAACGGCCTTAGCCCTATGGAATATAGAACTAAAGCCGCTTAAATCATTTTTATTATTTCTACTGTCTACTTGACAGGGGGCAGTTCAATAAGATTGGGGCAAATTTGGTATCCTAAATCCCGGGGCAAAAAGTACAAAAAATCTCCCTTAGAATTCCCCGTCAAATGGAGTAAAAGGAATGTTAAGTCTATTCTCAACTGCTCTTAGTCTTTGGTTTAGCCGGTTCAGCCTTCGTGTATGGCGGTCAACGGTCTGATTTAGCATTCTGACCTGGTCAGTTAAATTGACCAGCTGCCTGTTAAGGCGGGTAATCTCTCTGGATTGCTCCTGATTTTGCCTTTCCAAAGCGGTAACTCTTCTTTCGAGCTGCGGGGGCTGTCTGTCAGTATCATATTGTTCAAACTGCTGAATTTCATATTCTGGGGTGAAGTGGGCTGCTGGCTGAGGAAGATAACCTTGATAATAGCCATATGGATACATTGGGCACTCTCCTTTTATGCAAAAATCCTAAAACTCTTTATAATCTATGCATAAATGGGCGGAGAGACACGGCAAATGCCTATTTTAATGGCGGGCTGCTACTTTGTGGTCGATTTAGCTTAGAAGGTAAGGTCTTAAAACGGCTGCCTCTGTTTACATAAAAGGGGGAACTTTGCTGATTTCTGAAACAAGAGAAGCAAGTGACTGCATCTGCTGGTCATCGAGGTCAAAAGCAATTTTAATCTTGTTTTCCAGATCAGCTGTTACTCTTCTCTTGCCCACCTCAACCAGAGCTATTAAAGAGAAGCTGCAGCTGACAACTCTTGCGAAATCGCGTTGTGTCATGTTGTAGCTCTTTCTGATTAACTTAATAATTTCTTTGTTCATTCTTATTCATCCTTTAACAATTCACCCATTTTCTCAGGGGTATGTTTTTGTCTTATAGCTATTAAATTAGCATTGTACTATAGGTTTGTCAAAGTAATTTAATGACAATGGAAAAGCAGTTTAATAGATTGGCTGAAGGTATAATAACTAATGTAAGGGGATAAAAGAAAATAGAAGGGAGCTTTGCCTGTTGAATATACTTTGGGATTTTGATGGCACTTTATTTGATACATATCCAGCTTATACGGAAATCGTCAGAGAGGTTATGAGTGATAAAAAGGTTTCCGATGATGAGATTTTTTGTCAGCTAAAGGTTTCTTTCAGCGATGCTTTTCAACATTTCAAGTTAAATGAAGAACAAATAAAAACAATCAGGATGAGGGCGAGACAGCTGCGTCCAAATGATCTAAAGCCTTTTCCTGATGTGGAGCAGGTATTAAAGCAGGCTGATAAGAATGTGATCATGACTCACAAGGAAAGAGATGATGTTCTTTCTATATTAACCTTTCATAAATTAGATGGATACTTTACCGATATGGTAGCAGGAGACGATGGATATCCGCGCAAGCCACACACAGCTTCTTATGAATTCCTGCATGAAAAGCATAAGGTGAATTTAGCAATAGGGGACAGGAAAATAGACATTCTGCCGGCAAAGAAACTTGGCATCAGGACTTGTCTTTTTCAGAATGAAACCCCGGGAGCAGATTACTATCTGAACCACTATAGGGATTTTAATAAGACAATAAAGCCATATTAGAAAAGAAACCTGGCACTTTTGGGTGCCAGGAGTTTAATTTGCATATTTCTTTTAACACTTATTTTGTCCTTAATAGTATCATGAATTTTTTTATGTTCTTGTTCCATCGTCATATTTATCGCCAAACAGCTTTTTCTTTTTTATTGTTTCAAAGTCTGCTTTGTACTTTTCCTCTGTTGAAGAACTGCTCTTTATTTTTGATCCATTTTTTTCTTCTTCCTTCTCCTGTTTTAAGTCTTCCATTGGTAAAGGATCAACATTTCTTTCGCTCTCATACTTATCAAATAAACTTTCCTTCTCGGTTTTATATTGTTCAGGATTATCCATCTTTCCATCCTGAATGTTTTTGTCAGCCACTATTATTCCTCCTCCTTATTTCCTGTTTTCTTCCTGAGGTTTCTCAGGTTCTCTTTGGGGTTCGATATCTCTATCGTTTTCTTTCTTTTTATTTTGTTCTATCGAATTATTTTTTTCTGAATTGTTATTATCCGCCATAGTTAAACCCTCCTTTAACTGTTAGTATTCATTACCCTCTGACAGTGGAGCAAAACCTAAATGACGGATTGCAAGAGTTTAACGGTTTAACTGAAATATGAAAATTTGCTCTGTATGGCCACAAAAAAAATGCACCTTCACTATTATGTGAGGTGCATTTTTTAACGCTTTAAGCAGCTTTTAGGTTGGGGTTATTCTTGCGCAGCTGCTTTTGTTTAACGATTTGATAAACATACCAGCCTGTAATTAAGAGTGTTATGACTGATCCGATCATCATTGACAGTTGATAATCCATTTGAAAGCCTTCAGGGGCATAGAAGATATAGGTGGATACTACACCGGTCATAAACAATGCAGGAACACCGCTGATCCAATGGAATTTGTTATTTTTCAAAAGATACATAGTGGCTGTCCAAAGCATGACCGCCGCTGTAACTTGATTTGTCCATCCGACATATCGCCAAAGGAATGAGTAATCGATTGTTGCCAGATATAAAGTAGGGAGAGCCACAGGTAAAGTGGTGATGACAGCCTTCCATTTCCCATCCATTTTTATTATAGATGAAAGTGATTCTGCCAGCATCATTCTTGAAGAACGAAGGGCGGTATCTCCAGTAGTAATCGGCAAGATGATTACACCTAGTATAGCAAGGATTCCTCCCAGCGTACCAAGGAGGCTTCCGGAAATTTCATTAACCACTCCCGCTGGACCACCAGCCGCTAATGCATCTTGAAGCCCTCCTGTTCCACCGAAAAAGGTCATGCCCGCTGCTGCCCAGATTAAGGCAATAATCCCTTCGGCAATCATGGCGCCATAGAAAACCTTTCTTCCATCACTTTCCTTTTTTAATGTCCGTGAGACAATCGGACTTTGTGTTGAATGGAAACCTGAGATCGCTCCGCATGAAATGGTGACCATCAGTAGTGGCCAGATTGGAAGTTCACCGGGATGAAGATTAGACAGTGTCACATTCGGTATGGATTTTTCGCTGAAAAGCAGTGCGACTGCAATGGAAACTGCCATAAAGATTAATATTGCTCCAAATAGAGGATAAATCTTACCGATTATACGGTTTACAGGCAAAACTGCTGCCAGGATAAAGTAAGCAAAAATAATGAGCAAGGATGCCATAAAACTTAATGGAGTTATGCTTGAAATCAGCTGTGCCGGACCGGCAGTAAATGCAGCGGCAACTAAAACCATTAAGAGTATTGAAAATAAATTAATGAACGTTTTGGCTGGTTTTCCTAAATATCTTCCGACAATGCTTGGAAATTGCTCTCCTTTATGCCTTAGAGAAAGCATTCCTGAAAAATAATCATGAACCGCCCCGGCAAAAATGGAACCGGCAACAATCCAGATAAAAGCTGCAGGCCCGTATAATGCGCCCATAATTGCACCGAAAATGGGACCTAAACCTGCAATATTCAAAAGCTGAATCAAGCTGCCTTTCCACCAGCTCATCGGAATAAAGTCCATTCCGTCTTTTTCCGTATAAGCAGGTGTAGGGCTGCTGTCATTTATACCAAATATACGCTCGACTACCTTGGAATAAATGGCATAACCTGCAATCAGCAAAACAATTGAACCTAGAAAAGTCGCCATGAAAAAATCCCCCTGTTGTAAAATAAATACAAGTATAGTCTGAAACTTAAGAATATGTTGAATATTGTACAGGGAAACTGGAATTAAAAGCAAGCTTATTTCAGAAAAAAAGATATTTTCCGATAATAAATAACTCGGATTGGATACCGTGAAGGGTCAAATAATGAAGGAACCCTCCTGCAAATGAAACCATAAGCTACTATAAGTTCATTTGAAGGGGGGAAGACAATGATTATCCTTTCGAATAATCAGAATAAACCGGGGGCTTCCAGCTTTTTTGGAGTTCAGCGTGAAATATATCTGGCGCTGGAGAGCAGTCCTGAAACTCATCAATACGATTCAATGCATGAACTGCTATTTGATATCCTTTTGAGAGAGAATATTATTAAAGCAGCCAGGCAGCTTCATGGGAGCCGTGTGGAGTTTGCACCCTTTAACACATCACGCTTCAATCCGCGCATATGGAGAAGGACAAAATATGGATACCTGCTTGATCCATCTGTTTTACCGTCAGATGCAATCATGGATGTGTTCACGAACAGCTGGGAATATGCTTTTGAATGTACAACAGCCATTGTGCTGATTTTTTATAAAGCTGTATTGGACTCCATTTCTGTCAGCCGCTTCAATACATTATTTCAGGGACTTCTTGTTTGGGACTGGAATTATGATCATGACCTGTCGATTGTTACAAAAAGAGGCCGGAATTTCATACCTGGAGACGTCGTTTATTTTTACAATCCTGATTATGATCATCCAGTTTGGACAGGTGAGAATTCCGTTTATTTGGGCGGGGGCATGTTCTTTGGGCATGGGGTAGGAATGGAAAGCGAAGCAGGGATGATACGAGCTCTTAACACGCTTAGAAAGCCAGGTGCTACAAGAGATGCTTATCTTATTTCACAGCATAGCCGATTGAATGTGAAGTATCTATCCCAGTTTGCCAAGCGGCCATTGTCTATAGTGTAAAACGCAATTAATCTGACATATCAATAGGGTGAATCGCTTATTTTTCAGAAGCCATTCACCCAAATTTATCCTCAATTCTAGTATATTAAGACGATTTTCTGCATACCCCGATATTTGTATCCTTAAGAAGGCATATTTCCTGTGAATGTGGGAAAACAAAAGATAATGATTATAGATATATACACCAAATTACTTGATGTTTAAACATTAAAGGAGACAGAAATATGAAATTATCCCAGGTTATTAATTGCCTAAAGGATAGCGGGGAGATGGGTGTACTTACAGGCGATCCTGATATTACAGGGATCGAAATGGATTCACGCAAAGTGGGGAAAGGAAGCCTTTTTGTTGCAATTAAAGGTTTTCAGGCAGACGGACATGATTTCATTGGACAAGCTGTTGAAAATGGTGCGGCTGCCGTAGTGGGTGAGGAAGCAATTGAGTTAAATGTGCCTTACATAAAAGTAACGGATAGCAGAACCAGTCTGGGGAAACTGGCGAACTGCTTCTATGATCGCCCATCAAGAAAGCATAAAATAATAGGTATTACAGGAACTAATGGGAAAACGACCACTGCCTATATTTTAAAGCATATACTGGAGACTGCAGGCAGGACCTGCTCCCTCTTGGGTACTGTATCAAACATTATTAATAACAAGGAATATAAGACCTGCAACACCACACCGGATGCCCTGCAGATTCAAAAAATGCTGAGTAAAAGCCATGATGAGTTTGTAGTTATGGAGATTTCTTCTCATGCGCTGGAACAGTCAAGAACTGAAGGTCTGGAATTAGACTATGGACTATTTACTAATCTGGCTCATGACCATCTGGATTATCATGACAGTATGGATCAGTATTTTTATGATAAAAAGAAGATCTTTACCTTGTTAAAAGAAGACGGTAAAGGAGTTGTCAATCTTTATAACTCATGGGGAGAAAAAATGGCAGAGCATCTGCAAAATGAAAAAATTCCTTTGATTATGCTGGGTGATGAGAAGTGCTGTTCAATAAAAGACACTGCTATAAATGGGAAGACTGTTTTTATTCTCGAGGTGAGAGGGAAATCGTTTGAAATTGAATTTCCTCTTCCGGGCCACCATAACGTTTATAATGCAGCAATGGCTTTTTTGACAGGTATTGATTTGGGGATAGACCCGAAAGATATGATTAAAGCTTTGGCTTCATTTCCGGGTATACCTGGCCGTTTTGAAATGATTATTCATCCATCAGGAGCTAAATTTGTCGTGGATTATGCTCATACAGTGGATGCGTTTGAATATTGTCTGGAAACAGCGAAGCAGCAGGGGGCTGAAAGAATCTTTCAAATTTATGGATTCCGGGGCGGAAGAGATCAATCAAAACGTGTGGATATGATTAAAGTTTCGGCAAAATACTGCCATGAATTTTATTTGACCGCTGATGACCTCAACGATGAATGTGAAAATGAAATGTTAAGCCAATTAATTTCTCTGAATAAAGAATATGGAGACGGTAAGGGTGAAGTGATCCCCGACCGGACATTGGCTATCCGGAAAGCTTGGGCTGAAGCAAAAGAGAATGATTGGATCTTTATTACCGGAAAGGGGCCTGAAGCTTATCAACAGTCATTTGCTTTGCCGGCAGATAATGATTTGGAAACCTTAAAGCTGCTGAAAACCGGAAGAAAACAGGCAGTCTTATAAAAAAAGGTGCAGACCATGACTCGGACTGCACCCTTTTTGTCTATTCAATAAGGTCTAAATAATCAGCTACAATTCCTTCCAGTGGATAATGCTTTAATTTATCTGCTTCTTTCTTTGAACGCACAGTCCAGGCAATTGCTTTCATGCCATTCGCATGAATTAGATCGATCACGCGCTTATTAACCACTGTCCACTTAGGATTCAGGTAGCTTGCATATTCGGCAATATTTTTTATCTCCATTTTGTCAGGAGGATAGTTGATTAAGATGGCGACAGGTATTTCCGGCATCAGTTCATGAAATAATCTCATTGAAGCTGTTTCAAATGACTGTACAATAATATGGTCTTTACCCTTTGAATCAAGTTTTCTTTTTTTTAGTTCCTCGGCGATCATCTTTTCAATGCCCGGATATAGGGACGGTTTTTTTAGCTCAATTAAAAGCCCGACACGATCCGCATATATGTCCAAGACTTCTTCAAATGAAGGGATACAGGCACCGCTGAATTTTGTAGAAAACCAGCTGCCGGCATCCATTTTTCTTAGCTCATCAAAGGTAAAGTCAGAGACTTTTCCTTTTTGGTCGGTTGTGCGGTCTACAAGGGAATCGTGAATCACGACCAGCCTTCCATCCTTGCTTAATTGAACATCAATTTCCAGATAATCTGCTCCCATTTCGATTGCACGGTCATATGAGGGAAAAGTATTTTCCGGGCAGTAGCCGGCAACTCCCCGATGGCCAATTCTTTTTATCTTATGTGAATTATTTGCTATTTTCTTAATGCCGAAAAATGAAATAACTGTAGCTAAAGCTGTAAAAATCACATTTTTCATTACCTTCAAAGTCATTTCTCCTCGCCATTTTTGCTCATCTTAAAGGATGTGAAAACATTTTGTCAACTGCAGAGGATTACCGAGTTTTGATCCCTGTTCATTCCCAATCCTCATAAACAATTGTACCGCCAGTCAAATCCAGGGTATTTCTTTCGCCTTTATAAAAAAGTTTTCCTTCTTCTTCAACTATAAGGTTTTCATATGTAAATACACTCTTTCCGGAAGGAAGCTGGATGATGATTTTCTCACCCAGTTCTTTTTTGGGGGCTTCTATAGTAATGAGGCTTTGAGAATAAAAATATAATGCTGTAAAGATAGCAGCTAAACATCCCAATAGGACGATTGACACCAGCATAAATTTGCTCTTAGGCTTCTCCATATGCAATTCAGACCTTGTCATGATTCCTCTCCCTCCGCTAACCAGATATATTGGTCTATTCCACCATTTTTCACCATTTAATCCTAAATAGGATTTTAAATCCTCAAATATGGTATGCAGGAATAGTAATGAAAATGACTATAACAGGGTGAAAGTTAGACAAGCTGAAGAAGCAGCAGTATTAATTTGGAAAAAGTTAAGAAAAATGAAACAATTCCTGGTCTTTGTCCGTATATAATTTAAGCTTTAATAGTAAAAAGGAAGGAGGCACGGGATAGATAGCCTGACTATAAAAATGGATAGGGTGCATTTTATGGAATTATTTGGTTTACCTATTCAGACAATTTATCTCAGCACACTTATTTTTTCTGGTATCTTAATTATTTTGTATGTGTTTTTTGGAGATATGGCAGACGGAATTGGGGAGGGCAGCTTTCTAAATCCAGTACTGATTCTGGCATTTATTACTTTTCTCTCCGCTGCAGGCTATATCTTTGAAATGACAACCACTCTAAATAGCGCAGTCATTCTTTTGATAGCGGCTGTTATTGCGGTTTTGCTGGATATATTGCTGGATATCTTTGTTCTTATACCATTAGCTTCTGCTGAAGAATCTCTCGTTTACACAGATGAATCCTTAAGGGGGAGAGTAGGTACGGTATTAATTCCTATACCGGAGAATGGTTTCGGTGAGGTTTTAATTGAAAATATAAGCGGGAGAATATCCAAGCCTGCTTCAAGCTATGAAAATACGGTCATAGCAGAAGGAAGCAAAGTGCTGATTGTTGAAGTCGCAAATGGAGTTATTAAAGTGATTGATTACAAAGAATTATAGACAGGGGGACACAATATGTTAATGGTTTGGGTTGTAATTGGAATCGCAGCATTTTTGCTGATTGCTCTGCTAGGTGTGTTCATTACAAAATATCGGACTGCGGGGCCGGATGAAGCGTTAATTGTAACAGGCAGTTACTTGGGAAGTAAAAATGTCCATGTTGACGAATCAGGAAATAAGATAAAAATAATAAGAGGCGGAGGAACATTTGTACTTCCTGTCTTTCAACAGGCAGAGCCATTGAGCCTCCTGTCAAGCAAACTGGAGGTTACCACTCCGGAAGTATATACCGAACAGGGAGTTCCTGTCATGGCAGATGGAACTGCAATTATTAAAATCGGCGGGAGTATTGGGGAAATTGCTACTGCTGCAGAACAGTTCCTTGGTAAATCTAAGGAAGATCGGGAAAATGAAGCGAAAGAAGTTCTTGAAGGACATTTGCGGTCAATTCTGGGATCGATGACGGTCGAAGAAATATATAAAAACAGGGATAAATTTTCCCAGGAGGTTCAAAGGGTAGCGTCACAGGATCTGGCCAAAATGGGTTTGATCATTGTTTCTTTTACAATCAAAGATGTCCGTGACAAAAATGGATATCTTGATTCACTGGGAAGGCCAAGAATAGCCCAGGTTAAAAGGGATGCGGATATTGCCACGGCTGAAGCTGAAAAGGAAACCCGGATTAAACGGGCAGAAGCAGCAAAGGATGCCCAAAAAGCAGAACTTGAAAGGGCAACTGAAATAGCTGAAGCCGAGAAAGAAAATCAAATGAAAATGGCTGACTACAGAAGGGAACAGGATATTGCCAAAGCACGGGCTGACCAGGCATATGACCTTGAGACAGCCAGAGCAAAGCAGGAAGTTACCGAGCATGAAATGCAAATCAGGATTATAGAACGCCAAAAGCAAATTGAGCTTGAAGAAAAAGAAATCTTAAGAAGAGAACGCCAATATGATTCCGAAGTGAAGAAAAAAGCAGATGCAGACAGATATGCTGTTGAGCAGGCGGCAGAGGCAGAAAAGAAAAAGCAAATTGCCGAAGCGGATGCAAACCAATATAGGATTGAATCACAGGCCCGTGCAGAAGCTGAAAGGGTTAGGGCAGATGGGATGGCCAAGGCTGATTCACAGCGCGCCCAAGGTGAATCTGAAGCCGAAATCATTCGCCTAAAAGGTCTGGCAGAAGCAGAGGCAAAGAGAAAAATCGCCGAGGCATTTGAACAGTATGGCCAGGCAGCTATGATGGATATGGTCATTAACATGCTTCCGGAATATGCGAAACAGCTTGCAAGCCCGTTATCGAATATTGATAAGATTACAGTGGTTGATACAGGGAGTGACAGCACTAATGGAGGTGCCAATAAAGTAACCGGCTATGCCACCAACCTTATGTCCACGATGCAGGAAAGCCTGAAGGCTTCATCCGGCATTGATGTGAAGGAGCTTCTCCAAAACTTTTCAGGCAAAGGAAACGTCCGCCAAAGCCTGGAGCAGCTTACTGAGGAAATAAAAGAAAAAGAACCCGTGCAGCCTTCTATAGGTATCCAGGCCGCTCCTGCTGATAAGAAATAATGAAATTGCCTATTTTTATCTGGGGAGATAACCTGGAAATACCGTTATATCAACAAAAATCCGAAGCCTTCAAACCGAAGGCTTCTTTTTTGCGCAGAAAACTGTGTATTTGTCTATCGCACAATCTGGGTGAATTGAATAGGATATATTGAATCAAACAAAGGAGGTAATTGACTATGTCAGACGGTTTCGGACACGGCGGCGGTTTCGCCCTTTTAGTTGTATTGTTTATTTTACTGATTATTATCGGTGCTTCTTGGGGATTCGGTGGATGCTGCTAATAAAACATGGAGACAGAGTTTATTAGTAAGGGAGGGGATTCTATAATGTATGGCTACGGATATGGCGGCTGTGGATACGGTGGAGCTGGATACGGCGGCTGTGGATACGGCGGCGGTTTTGCGCTAATCGTTGTTCTGTTCATCCTGTTGATCATCGTAGGTGCTTCTTGCTTTAAGTGGTAATAGATTAAAAGAAAAGCAGGGGGCACCTGCTTTTCTTTTGTATGCATACATAACAGTGTTTCCAAAGATGCCAAATGGGGAAAAGAAGCAGCATAAAAGAAATAGGGAGGGTTGCAAAATGGATGAACTAAAAACACAGGATCAGGAAAACACAATGAGGGAAATTTACTCCATATTGGAGGGCGGACTTCAGCGGGAAATGCATCAAAAGGAGTACAAGCTTGTTTCGGAATGGGTAAGCGGTTTTAATCTGGAGGAAAGAGCTACGATATTAAATATGCTCAAGGAGCTTACCAATAAGCATATCCGAATTGATTAAGGATATCCGGGGCAGATGCATGTATTCGATTGCTGAACATGAGCCTATTGACAATAAAAGCCAGAAGCTTATATACTACAATCAAACAGGTTGAAAGGATGATTTAGGGGCATGAAGTTATAATCTTATTTTTTCTGGTATCTTTTTATATTTAAAAAGTTTAACCCGGAGAACATAGGATTAGTGTGCCCTTTTTTAGTCATTCCTTATCGGAAGTGATGTCTGCTTATTTGTCTTTAAGCGGATTAGATTTTATTTAGGCGCGCGTTTTTTATGTATTTGCACCATTTCCAATGATGGGTGCACAGTCCTCTCCGGGTATGGGGAGGTTTTTTTATGTGTGCAAATAAAATCAGCAATCACCACAATAACAGTATACCGGTTATCATGGCCAGGGATCTTCAAAAGTCATTCGGAGATAAAAGGGTTTTTTCTAATTTGGAATTCGATATTTATCAGCAGGATCGAATTGGTCTTGTTGGCTTAAATGGCACGGGTAAAACTACATTGGCCAATATTTTATTCGGCAGTATCCAGGCGGATAAAGGGACAATCGAGCGGATGAAGGAGCCATATAGAATCGCCTATCTGCACCAGTCAGCAGATTATTCTGTGAGTGATATTCATGCTCCTGACCAAAGCCCGGAAGAAGAAATTTTCCATCAGGCAAGCAGATTAGGACTCTCAAAACTCCATGAATGGAAACCGGAAAGGCTTGATTCTTTAAGCGGGGGAGAAAGATTGAAGCTCTCCTTAGCCAAGGTTTGGTCCTCAAAACCGGATATGCTGATTTTGGATGAACCCACCAATCATTTGGATTTACAGGGAATCGAGTGGCTTATTAGGGAGATTGGCCAATTCAGCGGTCCTGTCATGATCATTTCCCATGACCGTCACTTCCTTGATCAGGCTGTCCGCAGGATTTTTGAGCTGCAGGAGGGTACTTTAACCATATATGACGGGAATTACACAGCCTACAGGGAGCAAAAACAGAAAAATTATGACGATCAGCTTCATCAATTTAATGTTCAGCAAAGAGAAATTGATAGGATCGAAAATCAGATGGCCAATTTAAAAAAATGGTCTGAAAAAGCTCACAGGGAATCAACTAAAGGCGGAAGTCCTTCTGAGAATAGGCAGATGGGCTTTAAAGAATACCACAGAGTGAAAGCCAAAAAGATGGATCAGCAGGTGAAGTCAAAAATGAAAAGGCTTCAGCAGGAACTGGATAAGAATAAAATTGAGAAGCCGGCAGAAGAGGGAAAAGTGCACTTTCAATTCGATTCATCAGGCAAACGGGGAAAAAGGATCATTGAAGCTAAAAACCTCTCAAAAAGCTTTGGAGACCGGACTCTTTTCAAGGATAGCCAGTTTTATATAAAGCATGGCGAAAAAATTGGGATTCTTGGACCCAACGGGACTGGCAAGACCACTTTTATCCGTATGCTGCTGGAAGAGACTTCCCCTTCTGATGGGGAACTTTGGATTAGCAGCACTTTAAAGATTGCCTATTTAAACCAGGATATTAATGATCTGCCGTTAACAAAAAACGCCCTTGAAGCACTTGATCTCAGCGAACGGGAGCAGATTTACAGGGCAAGGACCCTATTAGCAAACCTGGGTATGAAGGAAGCGAAGTTAAAGCGGCCGATTGGACAGCTGAGCATGGGAGAGCGAATCAGGGTTAAGCTTACAGACATGCTTTTAAAGGAATACGACGTCTTAATATTAGATGAACCGACTAATCATTTGGATTTGCCGAGCAGGGAGCAATTTGAAAAAACGCTCAGGGAATTTTCAGGAACACTCATCATTATTTCGCATGACTTATATTTTTTGGAGAAGTTAAGCACAAGATTGCTTGTATTTGAAAAAAATAAAATCACCAGATTTGATATGAATCTGAAGGAATATCGTATGAAATCCAGAAGGTCCCACCAGGAAAAAGCCCATGATTCCACAAAAGACCAGATCATGGTGATTGATAACCGCATCAATGCGATACTTGGAGAACTCAGTCTGCTTGTTCCGGGTGACAGCAAATATGCCCAGTTGGATAAGGAGTTTAATGGCTTAGTAAATCAAAAAAGAACATTGTTAAATCAATAAGTGCAAAAAGGCAGGCCCCTAATAATAATGGGCCTGCCTTTACATCTGATTTTACTGCTTTTTAGTGCTGTTATTATTCTTCTTTTTTGCATTAATCCACAGTTTGCCATCTGCTGTCTTGCGGGCTTCATTGCCGTAGTCATCCATCACTTTCACTTCAATTTCGGCACCAGGTGCTTTTACATTTGAAGTGGCAGTATAGTAGCCGACATAATGGCCCGGGGAAGTTTCCATCATTGGAAGCTCAGTTGCGTTATTCAGCTGGCCGCCAGCATTTGTTAAAGGCATTCTGATGGCAAAGGTCGCTTTTAACCCTGGTTCACTATCAAATTGGATTTTTACCGATTCGCCTTTTTTAAGCTCCTTGTCTTCTGCAGGGAGAAGATTTTCTATGGAAGGAGCGGAATATTTAGCATCGACTGTGATTGTTTTCTCTTCGCTATTTTTCGCTTTATCCTGTGCTATTACCGTAATGGTGTTTTCACCTTCATCCAGCAGGATGCGAAGGGAGTATTCACCGTCTGTAACCTTTGCTGTCTGGCCGTTTACTTTTACCCAATCAAGGTTATCGTCAGAAACGGTTCCTTTAACAGTGACTGTTTCTTTATTTGTTTTGGATTTATCTGCAGGGCTTGTAATGGACAGTTCCGGTTTTGTTTTATCATATATTACTTTTACAGGTTCAGAAGCATCTGTGGACCCTGACTCTGTTGATGCTTTGGCAGTAAGTGTGTTTTCCCCTTCAGTAAGTGAAATCTCTGCTGAGAAAGTGCCTTCGTCTGTACTAGCAGCCGATGCGACTTCTTCTCCATTATTAAATACTTTTACAGTTGTGGTAGGAGCGGAAGTACCTTCAATTGTCACTTTACCCTGATTCGTAAATGTTCCATCCGAAGGAGAAGTAATGACAGGTGCTGTAACTTCATAGTTTACTGTCGCGCGGATCATATAGTTTCCTTCATCTTCAGGCGACGGTGACCATGCTCCGCCTACAAGCTGCCAGCTGCGTCCTGCATTCTCCCCATCCTCATCTGTGCCAAGACCAGGGGCATTAGGATTTGGTGATGATTGGATATAGACCATATAGAAGTCTCCATTTGTAACGATTCCTTCGTCACTTAGATCTACATGTGTCCATTCGCCGTTTCTTAATGCTGTCGCTTCAAATGGGCCTGCAAGTTTCTTGCCTGGGGCTCCATCCGGTCCGCTTGCATCGTATACTTCCACTTTGAAGTCTGTACCGCCCGGAGTCGGCCAGCTTGTATCCCAGAAGCGGAATAATCCGCCGGTAACCATTGCGCTGTCATGGCCGGATGCAAGGGACATCTTAACTGCCCAGCCATTGCCGGCATCGTAGAATGCACGTGCATTTTCAGCTGTACCATCGTCATATCCGATTTCACCCGGATAACCGATAAATGGCTTAAGCTCAATGTTTTGCTCAAGAGTTGAGCCGCCTTCGATCGTGATGCTCTGCTCTTTGCTGTAGTAGGAAGGTGCCATTGCTTTTAAAGTGTATGTGCCTTCGTAGGCTGTGAGTGTATATTCACCGTTTTCATTTGTTGTTACTGGCTGTACTGCCGCATCTTCAATTAAAAGAAGCGTAGTATTTGCAACAGGCTCTCCAGTTGCTTCATTTGTCACAACACCTGTGACAGTGCCTTTTGGTATTTCCTCAAGGACGAAATTTGCAGTCGCTTCTCCATCCTGCGGTATATTTACATTTTGTGTTTGAGAACGATAGCCGTAAGCTTCCGCTTTTACAGTGAAATCACCTGAAGCATGTGTCATCTCAAAAGATCCGTTTTGAGGATTAGTAAATACGGACCTGCCTGATTCCAGCACACTTACTTCGGCAGTAAGCGGAAGAAGCACTGGGGCCGGCTGCTGCTGTTTCTCATCATCTTTTGCAAGACTATCCTTTTTAGGAACAATTTTATCAGGATTTACCTTTTCCTTCTTTAATTCTGCAGAAGGTTTATCCTTACTGAGACCAAGCTGTGCTTTGCCTGCAGGTTCTGCTGGAGTATCAGATAACCTTACATCATCAATATACCAGCCTTGCTTCTGAACAGAGCCATCGGTAGTCACATTGAAGGCTACATAAATTCTCTGTCCAGCATACGCACTTAAATCTACTTCTCCATTAACCCAGCCTGTTGTATTGCCGTTTACGCGAAGAGCCTGTTCCCAGTTTTCCATATCTGTTGATACAAAAACGTGACCATAATCATAACGGTTTTCAAGCTCGTGCCATTGCTTGAATTGAAGGTAGGCATTTCCTTCCGGCAGGTCGATAGGAGGCATCTGGAGATTCATGTTTGCTCTATTTGCATAGTTGCCGTCAAGTTTAGTTGCATATACTTTTTCCCCGGATGCTGCATTGCCAGGACCTGAAGATGGAACTCCCCATTCCCAGCTATTTTCCGGTCCATACGAAGTCCAGCCGGCCGGCTGTGATTCGAAGTCCTGAGAATAGCCAATGCTGATTCCTGGTCTTACTGCCACTTCATAGGAGTCTGTTTCAGTTAAATTCCCGCCAAAATCATTGACCTTCCATTTATAAGTTACAGAAGGTTCGGCGATGTCTTCTCCAGGAATAACTGCCTCATAAGTACCATCTTTATAGTTGCCTGATGTTCTTTCGGCCTCAATAGCGGCCCAGCTGCCGTCAGCTTTTAAGTATTCAAGATCCACTCTTGTGACGCTTACATTATCTGATGCAGTCAATTCAAGTGCTAGATCCATTCCTGCATATGTTTCCTGAGGTGCTTCATGATTGGCTTCAGGAGCTTCGGAGTCATCTCCTTCTTTTGCAACCTGGCCTTTGATTTTTCCAAGACCGGTCAGTACGGAAGAAACCGCATCGAAGGCATTTACGAGTCCGTAGCCAAATCCATTATTTGGTGTCTCAGGATAAGTACCATTTGTCAAAGGAGTAGAGGTGGTCAGCAGAATTTCCTCCATCTCTTCAACAGTCAGACTTGAGTCAACCTGGCGGAGCAGCGCGGCAACCGCAGAAACATGCGGCCCAGCCATGGAGGTTCCGTTCCAGCCGCCTTCATATCCGCTTCCGGGAACTGAGGAACGTATGTTAACGCCTGGTGCAGATACATCAGGCTTAACTTCCTGATATGGAGATGGCCCTTGCAGTGAAAAGCTTGCTAAGCCATTGTTAATATCAGTCGCACCAGTAGCAAATGATTCCGGGTAGTTTGCAGGGGTTGCAACTGACCCAGGTCCGCCTGGATTAAACAAAGTAGTGTTTCCTGCAGAGAATTCCGGGAAAATTTCAGCGGCACGCCATGCCTGCACCATTGGACGATACCATTCATCCAGTCCAGGTCCGCCTCCCCAAGAATTATTGACAACATCAGGCGCTTTCTCAGGATGGGGATTTCCTTCAGCATCCTTTGGAGCCAGGATCCATTCACCGGCTTCAAGAAGATCTACATCAGTTCCGCCGTTTGCAGTAAAGGCTTTTACTGCGATCCATTTCGCACCAGGTGCAACACCGATCTGATTGCCTCCATTCGGCTCGGCACCAACCATAGTTCCAGTTACGTGGGTTCCGTGACCCTGATCATCGTATGGAACTGTCTGGCCTGCAGTGGCATCAAACCAGCTGAATTCATGTACTGGAGAATCAGGCTGTGCAGGGTTATAGCCCCGGTACTTTTCTTTTAATGCCGGGTGATTCCACTGAACACCTGTATCAATGGATGCAACGACTGTACCGGATCCGTCAATTCCCATTTCCCATACAGCAGGAGCTCCTACGCGGTCAATGTTCCATTCGATCGAGCTGGTTTCTGCTTGTGTTTTAAGAGATTTTTCAGCCTCTTTAACAGGTTTATGAAGCTGTCTTGTTTCATTTGGAAGAATCTTTTCTACTTCAGGGAATACTGCGATTTGCTCCATAACGTTTTTTGTAGCTGTTACTGCAATTGCATTGACGATGTAGAAGGATTGAACATCTTTTGCCTTGCCGTCTTTTTCCTGTTTTTGAAGGAAATCGGCGACATGGCCTTGAGTTTCAATAGCTGTAGATCTTAGTGAGGATAGGACTGCAGAGCGTTTCATGTATTTTGATTTAGAGGGTGTCAGTTTTTGTGATGCAGCCGCTTTTTCAGCCTTCTTGACTGCTGCGGAAGTATCGGCCTGTTCTTTGAATTTAATCAGGAATGTTACTTTATCTTCTTTATCAAATTGTTTAAGCAGTGAGCTGTTAATTTTGCTTTTTGCTGTCTGAGGAGAAGCTTTCTTAACTGAAGTATGCGGAGAGCTCTTGCTTTCTGCCGAGCCCATGCCTGGGAACATCAGCGGCAAAATCAGAAAAGCTGTCAGCATCACATAAAGAATGCGATTCAATGATTTTCTTTTTCTTTTCAAAAAATTCCCTCCTTGTTTTGTTAATTCATTTAAATTGCTAGTTTGCAATGAAGAACTCAACCACCTCCTATGGGTATCCAAAAATGGAAAACCCTGCCGTTACCCTGTACTTTAGCTAAATTAAAGGCTGGAGATTGTCGAAAAATAAAGTTTTTTGCAGTGCTTTTATGAAAATGGCTATAATGCTTCATAGGTCATTAAGGGTTACAGGCTTAAAGAATGAACTTTTTACGGTTATTTATAGAGTAAAAGTATTATTTTTCCATATATTCAAATGGATCTTGGAAAAAATAAGGAAAAGGAGGGAGGCAGTATTTTCACAGAATGATAAAATAAATAAAAAGGGTGGAGAACTTAAAGGAATCCTTTACTCAAAATTGCAAAAAATGAAATCGAAGATGGGTAGTCTGGGGTGTAACTTTATTCATCTTTTTACAGGTGAAAAGAGATTGAAAAAAGTTACGGTTAAAAAGGCGCTTTCTCGGATTTTTCTCAAATTTGATGCTAAGGAATCAGATTGTTTTACATTATAGGATAAATGAACAGGTTATAAATTATGGTTTTACCACAAGTTTTACATAAACAATGAAAAAGTGTTTCTTTTCTGATTTTTATTCGTCTAATAATATGCGAGGGGGCGCCACAATGGAGAGAATAACGGCAGAAGCGTTTGAAGATATATACAGCGAGTACAGCGATCGAATTTATGGATACATATTTCTTCTCGTAAATGATAAAGAAGTGGCGGAAGATCTGACACAAGACACCTTTATCAAAGCCTACAAATATCTGAATCAATTTAATGGGGATTCCCAGATCTTTACGTGGCTTGTCCGGATATCCAGAAATGTAGCCATTGATTATTTGCGCAAAAAAAGCAGATTCAAATTTTTCTCAATAGAAAAATTCCAACTCCAATCAGATGAAGATACTCCTACAGAGATAATGATTAAGGGTGAAAAAGTTACACTCTTATATGAAGCAATCCGCCATTTGAAATTAAGCTATCAAGAAGTGCTGATTTTGAGAAAAATAAAGGAGTTTTCCATTAAGGAAACGGCTGAAATCTTGAATTGGTCTGAAAATAAAGTGAAAATCACCACTTCCAGGGCACTCGCAGCGCTAAAAAAAGAATTGCAGAAAAGGGGGGAAATCCATGAAGAGCTCATTCGGATCCGATAATTCCTTTCGAGAATTGGGACGAATTCCGCGTTCTCAAAAGCAAAAGCAGGAGAGTCTGCAAAAAATATTGAGGAGCATAGAGGAAAAACCTGAAAGAAAGAAAGCTATTTTCCCGAGATTTTTATCTGCTGCCGCTGTAATGGCTGCTTGTGTCATGTTCGCTTTCATTATATTTTCTGAGGATTCTATGACCAGAGGCAGGAGCAGTTCAGAGATGCTTGGGAATAGCTTTATAAGCCAAACAACCATTGCTATATCAGAAACCGAGAAATCCTTCTCTGCCGATGGAAAGTATTCAGCTGAAATCGCGACTGTAAAAGATCCAAAGTGGGAAAACACGGCAAGAAATGCCATAAATTCGGCCATCCCATCAGAGACAGTCATTGATGCCAAACCAACCTATGATATCCAATTTAATTTAAAGGGAAAAGAACCGGTAAAGATGAAAGTCTGGAACGAGCAAGGCGAAGTTTACTTTAAGCTAATTGATAGTGAAGAAATTTATTCAGTTCCTGCTGCAGAGGGCTCTCTATTTATTGAATATATAGAGGCAATCGCGCAAAGCATTCAAAATACTCCTTGATTTGACTCCTGTAAGGGGTCATTTTTTTTAGGCAGAAAGGGCTGGATTTTGACAAATATCGAGAATTTTTTCAAATAAATGTTTTATCCCAGATTAAAAGGGTAGTACTTACTTAGTTAATAAAAATTTTTATTCGCTTGATTCCTGCAGGCAGGGAATAGGCAGAACATTAAAGCTGAAAATTATAAATATTAGGGGGAGCATCATGAAAAAAGGACTTCTTTTTATTATTTCCGCATTCCTGCTTATTGGAACATTAACAGGCTGTTCCGGGGAAAGTGCTCAGGCAGAAAAGACGAAGGATGGAAAGGTCGTTGTTGATTTTTGGAGTTTTTGGGGTTCAGAAACAAGAAGGCCAATTATTGAAAAAATCATAGATGATTTTAACAAATCACAGGATGAGGTTTTTGTTAAGCATACATATTTGCCTTGGGGAGATATTTGGACAAAGAATCTGGCATCCGTTGCTGCCGGTAATCCTGCTGATGTTATTATTAACGATATTAATTCGGTCGGCCAGCGGGCAGAAAATGGACAATCTGAAGATTTGAGCAAGTATATCGATGATTCGTTTAAAGACCAGTTTTACCCGCATTTATGGGAAACGGTAATGTACGAGGACAAGGCTTATGCAGTTCCATTTAATACAGATACCAGATTGCTATTTTACAATAAAGATGCTTTCAAAGAAGCGGGCCTTGACCCGGAAAAGCCGCCTGCTACATGGGCTGAACTGGAGGAGTATGCTCAGAAGCTGGATGTTAAAAATGGAGATCGCTATGAGCGGGTTGGCTTTTACCCGCTTTGGGGCAGTATCGGCGCAGCAAGCTGGATGACAAGCGCTGATGGCGGAAAAGGATTCATTCAAGATGGCAAACTTTATATCAATACTCCTAAGAAGCAGGAAGCGCTTCAATGGCTGCTGGGATGGAAGGAGCGTCTCGGCGAGAAAACAGTTCAGTCTTTTGAAGCTGAATTTGGAAGTGAACAGTCAAATCCGTTCATTGCCGGCAAAGTGGCAATGTGGGTGGATATCGGTACATTTTACACACAAATTCGTGATTATGGCAATGATATGAATTTTGGGGTTGCCCCGATTCCTGCATATGAAGAAGGTTCCGGGAACTGGAGTGATGGAGGTGGGTTCGTAGCTGAAATTCCGAAAGGAGCCAAACACCCTGAGGAAGCTATGAAGTTTATCGAGTATCTTACAGGTCCAGAAGCACAAAAATATTGGGCTATGAAAAATTATGATAATGTCGCAAATAAAGAAGCTGCAGAGGCCGTGGTAAAGGAACTTAAAGGCGATGATCAATATGTATATGAAGCGACTGTGAAAAACCTGGATCAGACGCAATTATTCCCTGTCCCGACACAGTATCCCGATTACCAGAATCGCATTAATCCTCACGTAGACAATGTTCTGCTAGGTAAAACCAAGCCAGAAAAAGCGCTCGAAAAAGCAGAAGAAGATGTTGAAAAAATAAAGAAAAATTAGAACAAAGAGAGAAGGGTAATCCTTCTCTCTTTATAAATACTATAAAAAGAAGGTGTAAGGGTTGAAATCATATGAGACAACGATTGAGCGCCGGGGAGCAGATTTTGCAGGAAAAAAAGGGAAGGCATCATCACACAGACGGCTGTCACGCCAAACAAGAGAAAATATCTTTGGCTATCTATTTATCAGCCCGTGGATAATCGGATTTCTGGGACTGACACTTGGCCCGTTATTATTTTCCTTATTTGCCAGTTTTACAGACTATAATATCACTTCAAAAATGAATTTTATCGGCCTTGATAATTTCAAACGCATGTTTACGATTGATGACCTATTTAAAACGTCACTATGGAACACGTTATATTACGTTTTATTCTCTGTCCCGCTGACCACAGCAGGGGCGATTTTTCTGTCGGTTCTTCTAAATCAGAAAGTAAAAGGCATGAAATTTTTCCGCACACTTTATTATCTGCCTGCTATCCTCTCAGGTGTTGCAGTTTACTTTTTATGGATGCAGCTGCTGAGTCCGTCAACAGGTCTGGTTAATACGTTCCTTGCATGGTTTGGAATTGAGGGGCCAGCCTGGCTGTTTGACCCTGAATGGACAAAGCCTGCTTTGCTTTTGATGAAAATGTGGAGTGTCGGGGGAGGAATGCTTCTATATCTGGCAAGTCTGCAGGGGGTGTCAAATTCCCTTTATGAAGCAGCGGATCTGGATGGGGCCGGTGTAATGCAGAAATTTTTTTACATCACATTGCCAATGATTTCGCCGATCATTTTCTTTGATGTGCTGACAAGTACGATCGGTTCATTTCAAATTTTCCAGGAGGCTTATGTCATGACGGAGAATGGAAGCGGCGGACCTGGAAATTCACTTCTGTTCTATAATCTTCATATGTGGAATAATGCGTTTGAGGTGTTTGACATGGGCTATGCCTCTGCAATGGCCTGGCTGTTGTTTATTGTCGTTATGATACTGACAATCATTAATATGAAAATCGGTAAAAAATGGGTTCATTATGAGGGAGGAGATGATAAATGAGATCTGCTGCAGCACCGAAGTTTTATGAGACGAAAAAATTCAAAGATAAAGTAAAGCAGGCGATTGTTTTCATCGTTTTATTAGCAGGAAGTGTACTGGTAATATCTCCGCTTTGGTGGATGATTTCGACTTCTCTGAAATCCCCTGCAGAGATAGCTCAATATCCGCCGACCTTTATGCCAAAAGAATTCCATTTTTCCAATTATGTTGACGCCTGGAAAACAGCACCGTTTACCCGCTGGGCTATGAATACATTCTTTATTGCCTTTTGCGGAATGGCGGGAAGCGTTATTGTCAATTCGCTGGTTGCTTATGCATTTGCGAAGATCCGTTTTAAAGGAAGAAATGCTCTGTTTATAGTTGTGTTATCAACCATGCTGATCCCAGGGTTTGTCACCATGGTGCCTCAGTACATTTTATTCTCCAAGCTTGGCTGGGTAAATACGTATCTGCCGCTGGTTGTTCCGGCCTTTTTGGGGAGTGCCTTTTTCATCTTCCTGCTTCGCCAGTTTATGATGACCATTCCGAATGAACTTATTGAAGCAGCTGTACTGGACGGTGCTAATCATATTCAGATATGGTGGCATATCATGCTGCCATTGACGAAGCCGGCGCTTATTACTGTAGCCATTTTCTCATTTAAT
This sequence comes from Cytobacillus firmus, assembly GCF_023657595.1. Classification (NCBI taxonomy): domain Bacteria; kingdom Bacillati; phylum Bacillota; class Bacilli; order Caryophanales; family Bacillaceae; genus Cytobacillus; species Cytobacillus firmus. The sequence continues at coordinate 1,463,750 of NZ_CP098323.1, forward strand.
GGCGCATGGAATGATCTTCTTGGCCCGTTATTATATTTAAATGATGAAAGTCTCTACACCCTTCAAATCGGTCTTCAAACCTTCAAGGGAACTGTACAGACACAATGGCATTACCTGATGGCCATGTCAGTCATGGTATTATTGCCAGTAGTGCTGTTATTTTTCTTCTTCCAGAAGCACTTTATAGAAGGTTCGAATATCGCATCAGGCACGAAAGGATAACAAAAACGGCTAAGCCATTCGCTTAGCCGTTCTTTTCATTGTATAGGGCAATAGGTTCTCCATTCCCCGTCAACACACACCTTATGGCGGGGAACATAGCATTCAATGATCACAGAATCCGGATTCAGCCCGTTTTCTTCAAGCTGGGATGATACTGAAGCTTCGGACTCAGTGTTAGCGGATGAGCAGGGATACCCGCCGCGCCATTCATACTTTGTACAGTAGTAGCATAGCTGGCCGGATGCTGTGGCTTTATCGGAAGAGACTGCATTACTTTTAGCCGCTTCTTTAATCAGCTGTGTTTTTTTCAATTCTACTTCTGTTAAATAATCAGTAAAGGTGCTGTCTTTTGAGATATCTATTTTGGTCTCTTCTTCAGATTTCAGGTCTTTTACATAAAAAGCTTTATCCTCAATAAGCCTGCTGAAATCAACCAGCCGCACTTTTAATTCCTTCCCGGACTCAAATGAGAAAGATAAAAGGGACGAGAAATTTACGAGAGCTTTTTCATCTAAGGAAATGTTTTTTTCGTTGTATTCAATTTCATATTGCACTGTCCAGCCATATTGTTTTCCTTTTTCATCAATAAGAGCTTTTGGCTGGATGGAGGCATCTTTTAATATAGAAGCTTTGAATTGCTTAAACTCATCAGATTTTAACACGGCTTTCATGAAATCTTTCTCAGTCAAACCTGCCGAATTACTTTTGGGCTGTGCAGAAACATTGCCTGAGAAAACTAGTAAAATAGTCAATAATAAGAAAATATACTTTTTCATCACATACCTCCTAAAAGTATTGTCCAATATAAGATTAACCTATATTTCCATAATTAGGAATGGTGCGATGTGATTATATTTATCTAGTATATTTTATCTAATCTAAATAAAAAACTGCCTTATGGTAAAAGCCTATTTAATGCAGATTAATCAAATATTATAGAAGCTTTTTGTGTTATCATAAAGCTTCTTAAGGGCGCTGGTGAAAGATATTTCTTTTAGTTCAGCAAGGGCACTGATGGAATGGGCCATCATGGAAGGATGGGTAGGTTTGTTTTTAAAAGGGCCCTCGAATTCCCATGGGCCGTCTGTTTCTGCCATCAATTTATCCAGCGGGTAATCCCGTACGAGGCCCTGTATTTCTTTTTCATACATGATATCTGGAGTAAAGGATATGTAATAGCCATTGGAAATCAGCCTGCTTGCTGCTGCAGTGTCACCTTTAAACCAGTGGAAATGAGCCTTTTTAATCGAATGCTTTTCCAATAAATTGCACACAATCTGTGCATCATCATAAATTGCATGGAGGACAATGGGTTTATCCTGTTTTTTTGCAAGCTTTATGAATTCTTCGAGAAGTTCAATATATCCGCCTGGGATCTTGCTCCCCTTAGGTCTCAAATAGTATGGAAGGCCAACCTCGCCAACAGCAGCCATCTGCTCTGTGTGAATCTTTATCCAGCTGAAAAGCTCTGAAATATCATGATCATTGGGCAGTACCTGTTCAGGGTGAAAACCAAAGGCAGGTTTAACAAAGGGATAGATTTCTGCAAGAGCAAGGTTTCTTTTGCAGGATTTTAAATCGCTTGAAACTGTAACAAGTGAAAGCTTAAACGGCAATTCATGAAACATTTTTTCTAAATCAATATCGCTGTACTTATCAAGATGAATATGGGCATCAATATAATTATCCATGCTGCTGCCTCCTAATGATTTTTCAGCGCATGATGAATGCTTCTTTTGCATTCAAGGAAATTTTCATCCAGAAAAATTTCCTCCATTCGCGGCCGCCCAAAAGGCACTTTATATTCTTGAACCACTTTAGCAGGCTTGCTGCCGAGTATTAATATTCGATCAGAGAGGTAAATGGCTTCTTCGATATTGTGAGTGACAAACAGAATCGTCGGCTTATGTTCATTCCAAATATCGAGAAGCCATTTTTGCATATCAAGACGGGTAAGCTCATCCAAAGCTGAAAAAGGTTCATCCAGCAGTATGATTGGCTGCGGGCTTAATAGTGCCCGGATAAAGGCGGTCCTTTGCTTCATGCCTCCTGATAATTCATGCGGAAAAGCATTTTCATAGTCACCGAGTCCGGCTTTTTGAAGCATTTTTCTGGCTGTTTCCGGATCGGGTTTCCCCATAATTTCCTGGCCAAGCAGAACATTCTGAAGGATAGTTCTCCAAGGCATCAGGGAAGGTGTCTGGGGCATATAGCTAATTGAACCGCGTTTGCCGCTGATTTCGGCATTCCCTAGCATTATGGACCCTTCCTCAGGCAGGAGCATCCCGCCAATCAGGTTAAAGATAGTGCTCTTTCCGCTGCCTGATGGACCTAAAATCGAAACAAACTCTCCTTCATTTACTTGAAAACTCAAATTGCTTAAAACTTGATTTGAATCAAAATTTTTCGTTAGAGAATTAACCGATAATTGTATCATTTCCTCCCACTCTCCCTGGACTTCCATTTAATAAGCAAACGTTCTGAAAGTAATATACCTCCAAAAAGCAGCAAACTTAACAGCATAATCGCAAGTATGGCTACAAAAACACGGTCTGTCCGAAAGGAAGAAGAGGCTAGAGTCATATAAACCCCTATTCCGGCTTTGGCTCCGAGCCATTCAGATATTACAGCACCCATCACACTATAGGTCGCAGAGATCTTTAGCCCGGAAAATAAAGATGGAAGGGAATGGGGAAGCTCCAGCTTCCAAAACAGCTGTCCTCTGCCGGCTCCAGCCATCAGCATATAATGCCTGAGATCTCCTGGAGTTTGCCGAAAACCATCCAATGCTGCAACAGTAATGGGGAAGAAGCATACCAGCGTAATGACAATAAGTTTTGGAAGTATGCCAAATCCAAACCATACAACCAGTAAAGGAGCCAGAACAATTATTGGCACATTCTGTGAAAGGATGAGAAGCGGGTAAACAGACTCTCTTATAAAAGGCAATAAGTGCAATATAACAGCTGTAAGCAATCCGATGGCAGTGCCAATGGCAAATCCACATAGTGAAAGCAGGACTGTCGATTGAAGATGCGGGCGGAAGCCCTCCCAGCCCAAAACTGCCTCCTGAATGATATCTGTCGGGGGAGGCAGGAGCCAAGCAGGGACTTCTGCCAGATTTACCGCCATCTCCCAGAGAATGAATAAAAGGAGGAGAACCGCAGCCGGCCTCCACCCTTTTCTGAATACATTGATCATGGACGGTATTTCTCCGTTAAATCACTCATTTCAATTCCAGCGGGCTGATAGAGAATCTTAACCTGTGAGATTACGTTGCTGCTGCCTTTTTCAATCATTTTTCTGTTCATGTCAGCAATGATTTTCAATAAGTGTTCTAAATCGCCTTCCATCGTTGTTTCAAGGGGATGCACTTCGTACTTAACACCGGATTGCTGAATAATACTGATCGCTTCATCAACGTATGGTATAACATTTTCCCCATCTTTTGTTTTTGGTATGATTTGAATGCTTACAAGTGCGTTTGCCATTTAATAAACTCTCCTTATTCCGGCAGGAAGTCGTTTGTAAATGCTTTGCCGGCATCTAATTCTTTATCTAATAGACCATTTTCATGCATCCAGTCTGCATAGTTTTCCCAGACCTCAAGCTTTTGTTCTCCCCATCTGGCAGCATCATCCTGATAGCGCGGGGATAGCCACTCCTGGCTCTTTTTGACCAATTCGCTGTCCAGGTCAGGAGCATTCTTTAACAAGATATCAGCTGCTTCCTCGGGCTGGTCGATTGCAAATTCATATCCTTTGGCTGCAGCATTTACAAATGCTTTGACAGTTTCCGGATCATCTTCAATCATTTTTTCACTCGTAGCCAGAACAGGCGTGTAGTAATCCAGTTTTTCTGAGTAGTCTGTGAGGTAGACCATATTAATCTTTTCCCCCCGAAGCTCAGCTTCTACACCTGTCCATCCGTAATAAATCCATGCGAAGTCTATATCTCTTTTAACCGCCGTAAAAAAGTCTGCATCTCCCATGTTCACAATTGACACCTTATCAGCATCGGCATTTTCCTTCTTCATTAGGGAGTCAATTACTGATTTTTCTACAGGAGCTCCCCACCCGCCATACGTTTTTCCTTCAAAGTCTTTCGGTGATTTAATGTTTTTTTCAGCAGGGGATGCAAAACCGGATGTATTGTGCTGAATAACAGCTGCTATCGATACCAGAGGCACACCCTGAACACGTGCTTCCGTAATGCTTTCCTGATAGCTGACACCGAAATCAGCCTTGCCTGATGCCGTCAATTGATCTGCGCCTGCTTCACCTGGCATGATAATTTCGACATCGAGCCCTTCTTCTTTAAAATAGCCTTTTTCTTTTGCCGCATATAAGCCAGTATGATTGGTATTTGGCGTCCAATCCAGTACGACAGTAACTTCCTTCAATTCTTGTTTGCTGCCTGCATCTTCATTTCCAGTCTTAGCATCCTGGCCGCTGCCGGCACAGCCGGATAGCAACAGAAGCGCAGTAATAACCGCAATACATTTTTTCATAGAGAAACCTCCCAAAAGCTTTTATGTAATAAGGAAAGTTGATATTAGTCTGCCCTGAAAAATAAAAAACGCCCCGGCATAATACCGGGACGCATATAAAAAACATTTTATTATGTTTAAGAATATGTTCCCTACGCCGGTATTAGCCAGATCAGGTTCAAAGGGTCAGCATCTTAAGGATGAAGTCTCAACCGGCACACCGGTTCCCCTACATTTCTTGCTATTTAATTTTAACAGGCATGAATACTTTCCATTATTTATTATAGCAGACAATATCAAAATGGACACCCTTTTGAAAGTTATTTCATTTCAATAGTCCGGCTCTCTTTCCAGGTTTTGAATTTCTCAATTTCACCTGTAATCTGGCTGACGGCAAAACCAAGTACTGCTGCATCATCGAGGATACCCATTCCAATTAGAAAGTCTGGAACCAGGTCGATAGGAGAGACAAAGTATAGGATGGATGCAATAATAAAGATAATTGATTTTTTGGAGATATGCCGGTAATCGCCTTTTGACCATGCCTTAACTAAATCGATCAGCAGCTGAAACTTTTCCCATATATCACTTAACGAAGATTTGTTTTTCTCAGCTTTAAGTGTAGCCTTTTTTAGAAGTCCTTTTGTTTTTTCGGGATCATCCGCATAGCGTTGTGCCCTGGAAGAAAATTTTTTATAGCCGTCCTTATAATCTTTCGTTTCTATTTCAGGCATAGCCATCACTCCTATATTGATAATTCGTAAAAACAGTTATAATCTATTATTTACCGCATACCTGACATGACATAAACATTTAACCAGGAGAAAAAAATGGAAATACCCTTCAAACCTGTGAAAATATTTTAGTGGGAGCTGGTATTTATGCTTGAGAAATGGCTGAAGGAATCAAATTATACAGTAATACTACCTGGAGCAGGTATGTCAACTGAAAGCGGGCTGCCTGATTTCAGGTCAGCCAATAATGGTTTATGGAACGGGAAAGATCCTGGGAAAATTGCCAGTACTGAGGCATTGAATGAAAATGTGAAAGAGTTTATAGAATTTTATCGGCACCGGGTAATCGGGCTCAAGGAGTGCAGCCCTCATAAAGGCCACTATATTCTTGCTGATTGGGAAAAGAGAGGCGTTTTAAAGAGTATTATCACCCAGAATGTGGATGGATTTCATCGGCTGGCAGGGAGTGAAAATGTATCAGAGCTTCATGGGAATCTGCAGACACTCCATTGCCAGCAATGCAAAAAAGAGTTCCCGGGCGAGGGATATTTGCATGGACACGTTCAATGTAATTGCGGGGGGCTGCTTCGTCCTTCAGTAGTTCTGTTTGGGGAGATGCTGCCTGAGCAGGCTTTAGATTTTGCAGCGGAAGAATCAGAAAAGGCAGAACTATTTATTGTTCTGGGGTCATCCCTGACTGTGACACCAGCCAATCAGTTTCCGCTGATAGCAAAACAAAACGGAGCAAAACTGGTTATTATTAATATGGAACCCACTGATTTTGACTTTTATGCTGATGAAGTGATCCATGAGCGCAAAATTGGTGAAGTTCTCGAAGAACTTGATCGTGCCTTAGTGCAGTGGGAGAATCAGAAATTATAAAAACTATGATTTTTTGAGCCAATCCCCTATAATGGACAATGAACATGATTACTGCTGTTTCAAGCGATATGATATATAAGGAGTGTTCAGCATGTTATCAAACATCGGTATTCCAGGCTTAATTCTCATCCTGGTTCTTGCTCTTATTATTTTTGGTCCTAAAAAACTTCCTGAAATAGGGAGAGCATTCGGGGAGACCTTAAAAGAATTTAAGAAATCTACCCGTGATCTCACTAAAGATGATGATGATGATAAAAGAAAATAGCCTAATGGTTTAGAAACCGGCTTTGCAGACGATTAGTCTTCGAAGCCGGTTTTTCTATTTTATCGCAGTCTAACGGGCAGTAAGACTCCCACTTCAAGACTCAGAGGAACCAAAGGAGGATAAGTGGGGGTCAAACTGCCCGTAAAGGCCCGATTGGTGAGATACAGTGAAACTTGCCGACGCGCAAGCAGAGGCTTAGTTGAACCAATCGGGTTCGTAGTGTCGATTGATCGAAGCGCTAGCGGAGATCTTAGCGACACTAGAACGCGACTAACAATCAGTGGGGGATAAGGAAAACCCCCACTGATTGAAGTTTCACTTTATGGCTTTCGAACCGAGTGAAAGGGTATAGAAAAGAAGGAAAAGAAAAAAAAGTTGACTAACATGTATATACAAGATAAAATGAAAGCGTAAACAGTTCATGTATATACAAGTTAGTTTGTGTGTAATGGATAGATGTATAAAAATCGAGAACGATAATAAGAACCTTATAACTGTTTTTTTCTTTAATATGAAAACGGTAACAGGAGGAGAGTGTAGAATGGCCACAAATAAAGAGTCAGCAGAGCAAATCGTAGAAGCTATCGGGGGCAGGGATAATATCGCTGCGGCCACTCATTGTGTAACAAGGCTGCGTTTTGCATTAAAAGATGAAGGAAAAGTCAATAAAGAAAAGCTCGAAGATATTGATATTGTAAAAGGTTCATTTTCTACCAATGGACAATTCCAGGTTGTAATTGGACAAGGCCTCGTTGATAAAGTATATAAAGAAATGACAGATGCAACCGGTATTGGCGAATCGTCAAAAGAAGAAACCAAAAGTGCAGCTGCCGAAAACTTAAATCCTCTGCAGCGTGGAATTAAAACACTGGCTGATATTTTTATTCCAATCCTCCCGGCTATCGTAACAGCTGGTTTGCTGATGGGAATCAACAACATTATGACAGCGCCGGATATTTTCTTCGATGATAAGTCGTTTGTTGAAGTTTATACAAACTGGGCTGATCTGGCGAGCATCATTAACCTGATTGCCAATACTGCTTTCGTATTTCTTCCAGGCCTGATTGGATGGAGTGCTGTAAACCGGTTTGGCGGCAGTCCGCTTCTTGGTATGGTACTTGGTTTGATGCTGGTGCACCCGGATCTTTTAAATGCATGGGGCTATGGTGCAGCAGAGGAAGTTCCGAAGTGGAATTTATTTGGTTTTGAAATTGAAAAAGTAGGTTACCAGGGCCAGGTGTTGCCTGTATTATTTGCTTCATATGTGTTGGCTAAGATAGAAGTATTTCTGCGAAAAAGAATTCCTGATGCGTTTCAGCTTCTGACTGTCGCGCCAATCGCTTTGCTTATTACTGGATTTCTTTCTTTTATTGCCATCGGACCAATTACATTCACGATCGGCAGCTGGATTACAAATGGAGTTGTCGGAATCTTTGATGCTGTTCCGGCCCTTGGAGGTTTGATTTACGGAGGATTATATGCACCTCTTGTTATCACTGGCATGCATCATACATTCCTGGCAGTCGATCTTCAGCTAATCGGCAGCATTGGCGGCACGTTTTTGTGGCCGATGGTGGCACTATCCAATATTGCACAGGGTTCAGCCGCTTTTGCCATGATGCTGTTAAGCAAAGGGAACGAAAAGCTGAAAGGGCTTGCGCTCACTTCTTCCATTTCAGCGTGGCTGGGTGTAACGGAACCGGCGATGTTTGGGGTTAACCTTCGATTTAAGTATCCGTTCTTTGCAGCGATTATTGGATCAGCTGCAGCAGGCATTTTCATCACTATTAATGGAGTTAAGGCACCGTCAATTGGAGTAGGCGGCTTGCCGGCATTCTTCTCCATCTTTGCGGAAAACTGGGGTGCTTTCTTTATTGGAATGGGAATAGCACTTGTAGTTCCGTTTGTATTAACTCTAGCTTTCTCGAAATTTAAAAAAGCCTAAATAAAATGATTGATGCCATGGAGTTCTATGATTCCATGGTATCGCCATTTTTAGGCTTGCTCAATATTTTATTATACCGGAGGTTTCATTATGAAGAAGCAATGGTGGAAAGAGAGTGTAGTTTACCAAATCTACCCTCGAAGCTTCATGGACAGCAATGGAGATGGAATAGGAGATCTACAGGGAATTATCTCAAGGCTTGATTACTTGAAAGAGCTTGGAATTGATGTGGTCTGGCTTTCTCCAGTTTATAAATCACCAAATGATGATAATGGCTATGATATCAGTGATTATCAGGATATTATGCGTGAGTTTGGTACTATGAAGGATTGGGAACAGCTTCTTGGAGAGCTGCATAAAAGAGACATCAAACTCATTATGGATCTGGTGGTGAACCATAGTTCAGACGAGCATATCTGGTTTTCAGAAGCAAGGAAATCGAAAGATAATCCATACAGGGACTACTATATATGGTGTGAAGGAAAGAATGGAAAGGAGCCGAATAACTGGGGCAGTAATTTCGGGGGATCTGCCTGGGAGTTTGACGAAAGTACAGGAGAATATTATTTGCATCTGTTTTCAAAAAAGCAACCTGATTTAAACTGGGAGAATCCGAAACTGAGAAAAGAAATATACGACATGATGACCTGGTGGCTTGAAAAAGGGATTGACGGGTTCAGAATGGATGTAGTCAACTTTATCTCCAAAGTGGAGGGTCTGCCTGATGATGAACCAAAGCCCGGTAAGAAATATGCTTCTGGAAGCAAGTATTATCGAAACGGCCCGAAAATTCATGAATACCTGCAGGAGATGAATGAAAAGGCGTTATCGAAGTATGATGTGATGACTGTCGGCGAAATGCCGGGTGTAAATCCGGAGTGGGCTCGGCAGTATACGGGGGAATCACGCAATGAGCTGAATATGGTCTTCCAATTTGAACATGTTAGCCTCGATAACGGGCCAAATGGCAAATGGGACCTCAAACCCCTCGATCTATTTGACTTAAAAACAAATCTGACCAAATGGCAAAATGAACTGGATGAGGTTGGCTGGAACAGCCTTTACTTTAATAATCATGATCAGCCGCGCTCTGTTTCCAGATTCGGGAATGATGGAGAGTATTGGGATAAGTCAGCAAAGATGCTGGCAACATTGCTGCATATGATGAAGGGAACTCCATATATTTATCAGGGCGAAGAAATAGGAATGACGAATGTCCGTTACTCAAGCATTGATGAATACAGAGATATAGAAACACTTAACTTTTACAAAGAAGCCCTTAACGATGGCTGGACAGAGGAAAAGGCACTGAAGGCCATCTATGCAAAAGGGCGTGACAATGCAAGAACGCCAATGCAATGGAATTCTTCCAGGCACGGAGGATTTACGAAAGGAACCCCATGGATAAAAGTGAATCCTAACTATAAAGACATTAATATCGAAAAGGCCATTGAAAACCCTGACTCTGTCTTTCATTATTATAAAAAGCTTATTGAACTTAGGAAGAAAAATGAAATTATTATTTACGGAAAATATAACCTTATACTTGATCATCATTCTGAAGTCTACGCCTATACAAGAACACTGGGCAATCAGACTCTTCTTGTCATGTGCAACTTCTATGGCGGAAACACTGAAGCAGAACTCCCTGCAAAGCTCCAGGGGGAAAAATTCGAACTGCTGATTGGGAATTATAAAGATATACAAATCAGCAGAACAATTAAACTTCGTCCATACGAAACTCAGGTGCTTCTCTTTAACGGTTAAAATGTGAGTTTTGTAAAACGCTACCCATATTTAAATACTTTACTGAGTTGATAGGAGCGGAAGGCGCGAGATCCTCGAAAATGCTGTCGCATTTTCTTTGTGCGGTGCACATCCTAAGGAGCTTATCCAGTGTCCTGCGGGAGCAGCGGGACAGGTGAGATCCCGCAGACGCAAAGCGTCGAGGAGGCTCACCGCCCGCCCCGCGGGTTTGCTGAGTGCCTGAAGCGGAAATCAACGGTCAGAATTGCAAGCATGTGTGCTTAATTTATATGCCAACAGCTTCTAAAAAAACATCTAAAAATACTTAAACAGGGTGATTCTAAATGAAACAACCGTGGTGGAAAAAAGCAGTAGTATATCAGATTTATCCGAAGAGCTTTAACGACACGACAGGAAATGGAGTCGGAGACATTCCTGGAATTATTGCCAAGCTTGATTACTTAAAAGAATTAGGTGTGGACGTCGTCTGGCTGACACCCATTTATAGATCGCCACAGCGGGATAACGGATATGACATTAGCGACTATTTCAGCATCCATGAGGAATATGGAACGATGGCAGACTTTGATAAGCTACTTGAAGAAGCCCATAATCGGGATATGAAAATTATTATGGATATCGTTGTTAACCATACTTCCACCGAACATCAATGGTTCCAGGAAGCAAAAAAATCAAAAGACAATCCATACCGGGATTTTTATATTTGGAAAGATCCGAAGGAAGATGGAAGCGAGCCGACAAACTGGGAATCCAAATTCGGCGGAAATGCATGCAAGGCAATATGATGAAGCAACAGGCCAATACTATCTTCATCTTTTTGATGTTACACAGGCTGATCTAAATTGGGAAAATGAAGACCTTCGCCGCAAAGTGTATGACATGATGGAATTCTGGTTTAAAAAAGGTGTAGATGGCTTTAGACTTGATGTAATCAATCTGATTTCCAAAGATCAGGATTTCCCGGATGATGACGGCTCTGTACCTCCGGGCGACGGCAGAAAATTCTATACCGACGGCCCTCGTGTACACGAATTTATGCGTGAAATGAATGATAAAGTATTCTCAAAATACGATAGTATGACAGTTGGGGAAATGTCATCCACTACAATTGATCATTGTATAAAGTATTCCAATCCCGAACGGGAAGAATTAAGCATGACTTTCAACTTTCATCATTTAAAGGTGGACTACCCTAATGGAGAGAAATGGGCACTCGCTGATTTTGATTTTACGGCATTAAAACAAATTTTATCAAAATGGCAAACTGAAATGCACAATGGGGGAGGCTGGAATGCATTATTCTGGTGCAATCATGATCAGCCCCGGGTTGTTTCAAGATATGGAGATGACAAACTCTATCATCATGAATCGGCTAAAATGTTGGCGACAGCCATTCATATGATGCAGGGAACTCCGTATATTTATCAGGGTGAAGAGTTTGGCATGACAAACCCCGGCTTTGACAGGATTGAAGACTACAGAGATGTAGAATCACTGAATGTTTATTCTATTCTTAAGGAAAAGGGAATGGCAGAGGAAGAAATAATTAACATTCTCAAAAGCAAATCTCGCGATAATTCCCGGACGCCTGTTCAGTGGAATAGTACTGAAAATGCCGGATTCTCCGATGGAACCCCATGGATTCCTGTCGCATCCAATTACAGGGAAATCAATGCCGAAAACGCATTGAAGGACGAGAATTCTATTTTCTATCATTATAAAAAGCTGATTCAGCTTCGAAAGCAGTACGATATAATTACCTATGGTGATTATGAACTGATTTCTCATGATCATCCTGATGTATTTGCTTATGTTCGAAATGGTGATAATGAAAAACTGTTGGTCGTAAATAATTTTTATGGGAAAGAAACGTCATTTCCACTTCCTGAACACATTCAAGCAGATGAATATAAAGAAGAAATCTTACTTGCCAATTACAAGCAGTCACCTTCTGCTGCGAAGACCATCCAGTTAAGGCCATATGAATCCGTTATCTATTATTTAAAGAAATAGAAAAATCCTCCCGGTATACGGGAGGGTTCAGACTGTGGACAAACTCGATGAAAAACGAGCTTGTCTGCAGTTTTTTTATTTAGCGTGTAATCGAGGCTGTTGATTTCCGTTCCAGGCGCTTCGCTTTCCTGCGGGCCGGCGCTGAGCCTCCTCGGCGCGTTCGCGCCTGCGGGGTCTCACCTGTCCAGCACTCCCGCGGGAGTCTTCGCGCCTTCCACTCCAATCAACAGGCTTTCTGAATTTTGTATCGCATGTTCTCCAAGTCTTGATAGAATAGGAATATCAATTGCTTGAGGTAAGAAGATGCTTTCAAAGCATGTCATGCGCTGGACAGCCCTGAGAGGGCTTAAAAAATTGTCGGCACAGGCGATGCTTACTTTCGCTACCATCAATTTAAAAAAGATGGCCAGCTGGACATGGACGGAGCCTAAAATGGTCTAGAAGGAAGCCAGAGGAAAATCGGTATATAAAGGAAAATGAGTGAAAATCACAAAAGGGCTTCGGAATGAGACCATTCCGAAGCCCTTTTGTCGACAAACTGAATTCTCCCGGTATACGGGAGGGTTTTCAATATTCCATAGGTCATTAAAACAGCATTCCGGCTATGGCGGCACTTAGCATAGATGCCAGGGCACCTGCAGCAACTGCCTTCAAGCCTAGCCGTGCAATGTCCTGCCTGCGGTTCGGGGCCAATCCGCCAAGTCCTCCCAGTAAAATACCCAATGAAGAAATATTGGCAAATCCGCAAAGGGCAAAGCTTACGATCGCCACTGTTTTATCAGATAAAGTCGGGATATCCGGCGCAAAAGCAGAATAAGCAACAAACTCATTCAAAATTAGCTTCTGGCCAATATAATTTCCTGCCTGTACGGCTTCTGACCATGGAACTCCTATCGCAAACGCGAGTGGAGAAAACACATATCCAAGTATGATTTCGAGTGTCAACCCTTCTAACCCAAATAACCCTCCAACCCATCCAAGAAGCCCGTTAATTAAAGCAACTAAAGCAATAAAGGCCAGCAGCATCGCGCCAATATTTAAAGCGAGCTCCAGTCCGACACTTGCTCCTTTTGCGGCTGCATCAATGACATTTGCAGAATCGCTATCGACTTCCATATCAAATTCCTTAGGCTCTTCTTTATCTTCCGTTTCAGGAAGCATTATTTTGGCCAGGATCAATCCAGCGGGTGCAGCCATAAAGCTTGCAGCCAGAAGATATTCGAGAGGCACTCCCAGTAAGGAATATCCAATCAAAACAGATCCTGCTACAGAAGCAAGGCCTCCGGTCATGACCGCAAATAACTCGGATCTGGTCATATTTGCGATATATGGGCGGACCACTAGCGGTGCCTCCGTTTGTCCCACGAATATATTGGCTGCTGCCGACATGGATTCAGCTTTTCTGGTCCCGAGAAGCTTAGCCAGTCCCCCGCCGAGGATCTTAATGAAAAACTGCATAATCCTTAAGTAATAGAGGACGGAAATCAGTGATGAAAAAAAGATTACAACAGGCAAAACCTGAAATGCGAAAACGAATGCAATGCCCGATTCATCTGTAAAAAGGCCGCCAAATAAAAAATTTATACCCTGATTGGCGTAATTAATTATGTCGTTTACCTTCATTGTGAGCCATTCCAGTCCCTTTCTTCCGCCTTCCCACTTTAAAACGAGAAAGGCGAAAATCAGCTGAATGGCAAGACCTCCCGCAACTGTTCTTACACTTATTGCCCTTTTATTGCTTGAAAGCAGGAAGGCTATCCCTAAAACGACAATAATACCGAATATCCCCCAAATAAAATTCATGTTTACACCTCTTCACTATGTAGTAGTTTTTTCCGGCAAAAATCAGCAGCAGTAATCCTATTCCCTTGTGAAACTGCTTGTAAAGCCCAATAGTTGTATTATGTGCAAAAGGAATAAATTCATGAAAATACTATGCATGAAGAAAGTAATGGGGATAAACGGAAAAAGATGAGCACTGGGCTCATCTTTCCGTATTTTTTTCAATATATTCAAATAAAAATGACTGGCCGTTTCTGTAAAAACGGGGATCATAGAGTCCAAGCCTTTCATCATCATCAACAAGAACGACAAATGGAGACCATTCATAAAGGGTTTTAGCTTCAGGACGCTCAGAAAACAATTTGTCCAAATCTGCAGCTTCTTTTGATTGAAGCACATACTGGGTTGTCTTTTCGGTGAAAAGAGTATCAGTGAATATGGTCACTTCATCATCTTTCTTTGTAATAACCGAATAAGTCCATGGTATAAACTCTGCCGATAGGGCAACTTGTTCATATTTTTCATCGTACTGCTTATAAATGAGGTAACCCTGAGTGCTTTGGATTACCACGTGAAGAAGCATAAAAGCCCAAGCCATTTTAAAATAATAGGGAGATTTTGATTTATTCCTTTTTGTAAAGAAAAAGGCTGCTCCCATTATGATCCAAAACACTAAATCAACAATTGGTATGGTACCAAAAGTAACTCTCATATTTGAAAAGGGCTCCAAATAACCTGTGCCCCATGCATTGAATAAATCACTTGTATTATGTATGAAAACTGCAAGCCATCCCAGCAAGAAAAGCTTCTTATCCTTGACTCTGAAAAGCAGGAAGGACAGCAGCAAAAAAAGCAGAGCCCACACCGGAGTCAGGAAAACAGAATGGGTAATCCCCCTGTGCCACATCTGATAAAGTCCTTCTGTATCCCAGAAGCGCGAGATGACATCAATATCGGGAATTTGACTTGCCCCTACAGCGGTAAGCAGATACGCTTTCCTGGAGTTCTTATCCATCCTCTGTTTATCAACTGCACCATATAGGCTCAAGCCAAATAAAGTATGAGTAATTGTGTCCATTTTTAACCTCCCTTTTTACGTTTAGTTTCCCTATTATAAGCCTCAAAAAGATTAATAAAAAGAAATATGCAATCTTAAATGCGTTGCAAACTTGACTTGAGAGCGATAAAATTGAAGGTATTGCAATAATTAAGTGACGCATTGATTGCTTAATCAACAAATTTTCATATAAGTAAGTGAGGAACTACTATGCCCAAAAATTTTAAAGAAGAAGTTTTATCCCGCCGCACGTTTGCGATTATTTCCCATCCGGATGCCGGTAAAACGACGCTTACCGAAAAGCTCCTATTGTTCGGTGGTGCCATTCGTGATGCAGGTACAGTTAAAGGGAAGAAGACAGGCAAATATGCGACAAGTGACTGGATGGAGATTGAGAAGCAGCGCGGAATTTCAGTAACCTCCAGTGTGATGCAATTTGAATATGAGGGAGCGCGTGTTAATATTCTTGATACGCCTGGTCACCAGGATTTCAGTGAAGATACATATCGCACGCTGACAGCCGTTGACAGTGCCGTTATGATCATCGACTCAGCTAAAGGTATTGAGGAGCAGACACTTAAATTATTCAAGGTCTGCCGCATGAGAGGAATTCCGATATTTACTTTTATGAATAAGCTTGACCGTCAGGGGAAAGCACCCCTTGAGCTCCTTGCTGAATTAGAAGAAGTTATGGGAATTGAATCTTACCCAATGAACTGGCCAATTGGGATGGGAAAAGAATTCCTTGGGATCTATGATCGGTTTAATAATCGAATTGAGCAATTTAGAGTAGAGGAAGAGGACCGCTTTATTTCCTTAAATCAGGAAGGTGAAATAGAGGGGAACCATTCTATTAAGGATTCTGGCCTATATGATCAGACGCTTGAAGAGATCATGCTGTTAAATGAAGCTGGCAATGAGTTTTCAAGAGAGAGAATAGCAAATGGGGAACTGACTCCTGTGTTTTTTGGAAGCGCGCTGACCAACTTTGGTGTACAGACTTTCCTGGAGTCTTATCTGCAATTTGCACCGCCGCCGCAGCCGAGAAATTCGACTGCAGGGGAAATAGATCCGCTGTCAGAAGAATTTTCTGGCTTTATATTTAAAATTCAGGCCAATATGAACCCTGCACATCGCGACCGGATTGCATTCTTAAGAATTTGTTCAGGCCAATTTGAGCGGGGCATGGCTGTGAACATACCAAGAATCGGCAAGTCTATTAAGCTTGCGCAGTCCACTCAATTCATGGCTGATGATAGAAGTACAGTTGATTCTGCAGTCAGCGGAGATATCATCGGAATTTATGATCCGGGAACTTATCAAATAGGCGATACATTAACAGCCGGAAAAAATAACTTCCAATATGAGCGTCTTCCTCAATTTACACCTGAGCTTTTTGTTAAAGTAACAGCAAAAAATGTCATGAAGCAAAAACATTTTCATAA
Source organism: Cytobacillus firmus (assembly GCF_023657595.1). Classification (NCBI taxonomy): domain Bacteria; kingdom Bacillati; phylum Bacillota; class Bacilli; order Caryophanales; family Bacillaceae; genus Cytobacillus; species Cytobacillus firmus. The sequence goes on from NZ_CP098323.1 coordinate 1,480,351, forward strand.
GGGCATTCAGCAGCTGGTTCAGGAAGGTGCCATCCAGCTGTTTAAGACAGTCAAAATGGAAGAATACCTCCTGGGTGCAGTGGGGCAGCTGCAGTTTGAAGTTTTTGAACACCGCATGAAAAATGAGTATAACACAGAAGTATATATGGAAAGACAGGGCTCCAAGATCGCACGCTGGGTAGAAGGCGATGAGGTCAACGAAAACCTTTCCAGCGGAAGAAGCCTCCTGGTTAAAGACCGTTACGGCAAAAATGTCTTTCTATTTGAAAATGACTTTGCACTCAGATGGTTCCAGGAAAAGAATCCTGATGTAAAATTATATAATCCGATGGACTCGGAATAAAGCTGGCGGCCCTTTATGGGCCGTTTTAGCTTTCCATTTATTCCTTTCTCATTACTATTGACATATCTATCAATTGATAATATAGTATTAACACATACACTTTAGCGCTAAAAAGCGTTTAAGTTAGAAAGCAGAAAGTGTAATCTCAATTAAAGATCATGTCCGCAGCATAAGTAGAGTAATTGCCGGCAGCAAATAGAAACTGGATGGCTGATGAAAATCCAGGCAGCAATGGTCGAAATACAACTGCATCCAATATGGACAATACTTTTTAAGTGGGTAAGCAGCATTAGCTTATCAATTAGGGTGGTACCGCGGAGCTCCTTCGTCCCTATAGGCGAGAGGGCTCTTTTTGTTTGTATAAAATTACAGGCAAATTTAGGAGGAATACATTATGCATCATGATCAGTCAGCATTAAATTTAAAGCCCCTGGAGGCACTCATTGTCACTTTCATCATTTTAGGCGGAATCAGCTACTCGATTATTTTTGCCGGGGCAGTTCCCCATATTCCGGTTGTTTTTGCGATAATGGGGTTAATAGCTTATGGTTTAATAAGAAAAGTATCTATAACACAGCTGGAAAAGGGGCTTATTGAAGGTGCCCAGTCCGGATTAGGGGCTATTTTTATCTTCTTTTTAATCGGGATGCTGATAAGCAGCTGGATGGCGAGCGGCACGATTCCTACATTTATTTACATGGCTTTGGAAGCTGTTAATGGAAAGTTCTTTTATGCCATTGTATTTGTGGTAGCATCAGTGATCGGCATGAGTATAGGAAGCTCACTTACAACAGCTGCTACATTGGGAGTAGCGTTTATGGGAGTCAGTTCTGCTTTGGGGCTCTCGGATGCAATTACGGCCGGTGCAGTTATTTCCGGCGCATTTTTTGGAGATAAGATGTCGCCCCTATCCGATACAACGAACCTGGCATCATCGACAGTAAAAGTGGATTTGTTTGAGCATATCAAGACGATGGCCTGGACAACGATTCCTTCATTTATCATTTCACTTGCAATCTTTGCTTTCCTGTCGCCATCGGAGGCAGCTTCTGATTTCTCAAAGATTGCCCAGCTGAAAAAAACTTTGCTGGATGAGGGACTGGTGCATTGGTACTCCCTCATTCCATTTGCCATTTTGACTATAATGGCCATTAAAAGAGTATCAGCAATTATCACGTTATCTGCCGGCATCGTATCTGCATTAATCTTTGCCGTTATCGTTCAAAGCAGCTTCAGCTTGGAAAAAGTTTTGACATTGCTGTTTTCAGGATATGCTTCAAATAGCGGTTCAGAAGAAATTGACGCCCTTCTATCAAGAGGCGGCATGGAGAGTATGATGTTTTCGATTTCTTTGGTATTGCTCGCACTTTCTATGGGCGGTTTATTCTTTAAGCTTGGGATCCTTCCAGCTCTTCTGGAAGGGGTCAAAGGCTTTTTGAATCGGATATCAGCTCTAGTGGCGGCAGCAGCAGGAACAGCTATTGGGATTAATTTCCTCCTCGGCGAACAGTACCTGTCTATTCTTCTAACAGGAAATGCTTTCAGAGAGCCTTTTGAAAAAGCCGGGCTGCACCCAAAGAATCTTTCCAGAATCCTTGAAGATGCAGGCACGGTAGTAAACCCATTAGTTCCGTGGAGTGTCTGCGGAGTATTTCTAACAGGTGTTTTAGGTGTAGAAACAACAGCTTATATGCCATTTGCATTATTCTGTCTGCTCAGTCCTATAATCACCTTAATCTATGGATTTACCGGTTTAAAAATCGAAAAATTATAGAGGAAAGCAGCTGCTTAGGCTGCTTTTTTCTGTGGATTAGGAGCTGCTGTGATTTTTCATATTATAATTGACAGCACACTGATTGCTTGCATCGCAATAGCTGCTTTAATATAGTTAAAATGTGTTAATTTCTACATCTATCGATCCCAAGATTACCTCATCCAGTCATTGAAAGGAGCAGAATGTGTGCGAATAAGCGATTTTTCAATCAAAAGGCCAATTTTTACATTGGTTACGATGTTCTTAGTGCTTATTTTAGGAGTAGTCTCCCTCTTAAATATTCCATTAAAACTCATACCAGATCTTAATCCTCCTGTAGGAGTAGTAGTCACTTCGTATCCTGGAGCAAGTCCCGATGAAGTGATGGAAAAAGTAACAAAGCCGCTTGAAGAAAATCTGGCAACATTGCCGGGGATTAAAACCTTGACCTCTACCTCACAGGAGAGCGCAAACTTCATTTTGATGCAATTTTCCTGGACGACAGATATTGATGAAATACAAAGTGAGGTCATTCAAAGACTGGATCAGACACAACTTCCGGATGAAGCTGATAAACCGCGATTTATGAAGTTCGATCCTGCTCAGTTTCCGATTATCCAATTATCTCTTAGTGCAGATGAGGAGCCTGAAGCATTAAGAAGGCTTGCTGAAGAACTGAACCTCGAGCTGTCTAAAGTTGAAGGAGTAGCAAGCGTAAATCTCTCTGGAACTGCGATTAAGGAAGTAAGAGTGGAGCTGGACCAGGAAAAGCTGAGAGATTTCAAACTTAGCCAGGCTGATGTTGTGGATGTAATTGAATCCAATAATATATCAATGCCGGGTGATCCTGTTTTGACTGAGGGAAAAGAGCTGACAACCAGAATTATCAGCTCCATTGATTCACTCGATACACTTAAAAAACTTACGGTAACAGCAGACCCCGCAACAGGGAATAAAGTAAGCCTGGAAGATATATCAGAGGTTCAGCTGGCCAGCCAGGATGATCGCACCATCACGCGCACAAACCAGGCTCCATCTGTCTTACTGAGTGTCCTGCAGCAGTCCGATGCTAATACGGCAGAGGTTTCAGACCAATTTATAAAGCAATTGGATAATCTTCTTGAAAAGGAACAGTTTGAAAATATTGAATCAGATATTCTTTTCGACCAGGGGGATTACATAAGTCTTGCTATAGGAAATATCTCCAATTCACTGATTCTCGGCGGTATTTTTGCTATGATTGTGCTGTTTTTCTTTTTGAAAAATGTCAAAAGTCCACTCATCATCGGAATCTCTATTCCTTATTCAGTTATATTCACGTTTGTGTTAATGTATTTTTCTGATTTCACCTTAAATATTATGACTCTTGGCGGATTGGCGCTTGGAATAGGCATGCTGGTGGATAATTCCATCGTGGTTATTGAGAATATATACCGCCATTTATCAATGGGGAAGGATCCGAAAACGGCGGCAAGTGTTGGGGCAAAAGAAGTAGGAAGTGCAATTACGGCTTCCACCCTGACAACAGTTGCAGTATTCCTCCCAGTGGTATTTATAACTGGAATAATAGGTGAATTGTTTAAGGAGTTTGCCCTGACCATTTCTTTTAGCTTATTTGCATCTCTGGTTGTTGCCTTGACAATAGTGCCAATGCTTGCGAGCAGGCTCCTGAAGTCTCCAAGAACAAACACGGAGGCAAAAAGGCAGGAAACAGGCTTAATGCGATCACTTGAAAAATCGATCAAGTGGTCTTTGCGGAATCGTGCAGCGGTAATAGCTATAACCATGCTGTTATTGGCAGCAGGCAGCTTTGGATTGACCACAGTAGGCACACAATTCTTGCCAAATGCAGATGAGGGCTTTTTTACGGTGCGTATGGAGCTTGAGAACGGCACTGCACTTTCAGAAACAGAAAAGGCTGTATCAGCTTTAGAGGATGAATTAAAGGATGAAGAAGAAGTTGATACCTTTGTCAGTCTAATCGGAACTACACAGGAAGGGTCCTTCCGTGGCTCGAAAAATGCCAATATTGCTGAATTGTATATCAAAATGAAAGAGCTGGACCAGCGGGAAAGGTCTACTTTTGAATTTGTTGATGAGGTGAAAAAGGATCTGGAAAGTGCTGCCTCAAAGGTTAATGAAACTGCAGAACTCTCATTTAATACACAGTCTACAGCAGGTACATCACCGAATACACTGACCTTCAGTGTGAGGGACACAGATCCCAGCCGTTTAAAGGAAAATGTTGATAAAATCTATAATGCATTGAAAGACATTGAGGATGTAACCGAATTGTCGACTGATCTCATGGATACCGTTGAAGAAATTCAAATTACTGTGGACCGTGAAAAGGCTCTTGAAGAGGGTCTGGCTCCCGCCCAGGTAGCCATGGCAGTAAATGATGTAACCCGGGGCAATCGTGCTACACAAATAATAGATGATGAATCCAATATTTATGGCGTTTTTGTTGAGTACGATCGGGAAGTCACACAGGATATAGAGAATTTGAAGAAATTGCTTATTAAAAAACCTGATGGCAATTATGCCGCTCTGAGTGATGTAGCCAATATTGAGCGAGGAGAAGGACCGGTAAATATTCAGCGCATTAATCAGCAGGATGCTGTCCAATTTACATTAAAGTACAAATCTTCTACAAACATGGGTGCCATGTCTAATGAAGTGGATAAAGAAATTGCCGATCTGAAATTGCCGGATGAAACAGAAATCGTTTTTAGCGGTGACAGAGAATTGCTGGAATCATCCATTGATGACCTGGTTCTGGCATTTGTACTGGCAATCGTGTTTATTTATCTTGTCATGGCAGGCCAATTTGAGTCGCTTAAGTATCCGCTGGTTATCATGTTTACTGTGCCGCTCATGGTGATAGGCGTGGCAATTGCTCTTACAGCAACCCAAACACCTATTAGTTTAACAGCCATAATCGGGATTATTGTGCTTGCAGGAATTGTAGTTAATAATGCAATAGTCATTGTCGATTATATTAACCAAAAGAAAGAGCAGGGTCTGAAGAGCTACGATGCCATAATTATTTCAGTTAAGGACCGTGCAAGGCCAATATTCATGACAGCCTTAACTACTATACTTGGCTTAGTGCCTTTAGCACTTGGCATTGGAGAAGGAACAGAAATTAACCAGCCCATGGGAATTACTCTTATTGGCGGGCTGATCAGCAGTACGTTCCTGACACTATTTGTCATACCAGTTGTATATAGCTTTTTTGACAAGGATACATGGCGATTAAATAAAATGTATGCAACACCAGATGGGCACTTAGTACCAGCTTACCTGCTTGAAGAAAGAGTGGACAAAAAATGGAATCACGATAATGACGAAGATAAAAAACAGCTTCAATCCTCTGATGCTAAATCCTACAGCAGAGATGATATGGCAGCCATGCTGGAGGAATTATTAAAAATTGTAAAAAGAGATGACGATGATAAGAAAAAACAGAAACGGGATGATAATTTCTAGATCAGATAAAGGCTCCTTCTAATGAAGGGGTCTAATTTTTGCACTGAAGTCTAATTTTTAGATGGTGTTTCAGGAAAATATCTGGAAAATAAATTGATAATTGACCAATTTTCAGAGCACAATAAAAGCATCGACTTGTAGCTGGTGGTAATGAAATGAAAAAACTCAGTAAACTAGAAGCGGTTTTTTGGAGTATTGCATTGCCGGGTTTTAGCCAATTATTGGCGGGGCAGCTGTGGAAGGGGACATTGTTTGTCGGCCTTGAATTTATCATTAATGTTTACAGCCATTTTAATTCGGCCATCATGTACAGTTTTATGGGCGAAATTGATAAAGCTGTTCATGTCCTTAATTATCAGTGGCTCATGTTTTATCCTTGTCTTTACATGTTTGCAATGTGGGATGCATACCGCAGTGCTATGCCGGAAAAGGAAGAATTATCATTCCTTCCTTTTGTTTTCAGTGCCTATTTTGTCACAGTAGGTCTAATGTACTCAACAAAACTCAAATTGTTTGGGGTTTTTTTTGGGCCGGTCTTTCTGCCTATGATCTTTGTTATTCCAGGTGTAGTAACCGGTCTTTTGATCAGGTGGGTCATTTTGAAATGGAGAAGGCATCAGGTACAAAGTTAAGGCGGCACATTCCTATATAAAGACGGTAACCATTTGACTCCTTAATTAAAAAAGCTTTAGCACACTAATCAATTTAGTGTTTGTTAAAGCTTTTTTTCTTTTTTAAATAAATAATTTTCTAGAACCCCCAAAAATCTCTTCCATGAATCCGTACAGTTGTAATGAACAAAGCGGCCGCTTGTGATTAAATCATGAGGTGAAATCATTGAAATTTTTATCCGGCAAAGAAATGAATAAAATGGCAAAGAGTACATTGGCAGTAGTGATTGCAGGAGCATTCACATTCTCAGGAACAGCAGCCTTTGCAAGTGGAAATAGCGAAGAAGCAGATTTTGAAACAGTTGAATTAAAAAATGACCAATCAGCCAAAGCGATAGCTGAAACAAATAATGATGAAGCAGAATCCATTGACGATTCTAAAGAAAAGCTTGATGAGATTGAATCAGAAACACCATCTTTATTGCCTGGAAGCTTTTTCTACTTTGCGAAGCTGGCTTTGGAAAAAGTAAAGCTTGCTCTAACTTTTGATGATGTTAAAGAGGCAAAATTGCTTGCCGGTTATGCTGCAGAGCGTATGGCTGAAGCAGAAGCCCTTTTTGCTGAAGGAAAGGAAGAAGAAGCATTAGCAGCAATAGAAAAAGCATTAGAACAAATGGAAAATGCTGAAAACATTGTTGAAGAAGCTAATGAAGACTCTGAACAGTCTAAATCAGATGATGAGAACAGCAGTGATCTAATTAGCGAAGACGAATCAGCTGAGGATGAGGCATCTGAAGAGGATGTTCAGGCTGAGGATGATGTCGATGATGAGCTTGATTCTGATAATGACACAGTGGACAAGGAAACGGAAGAAGAAGTAAAAGAAATCCTTGCTCAAAATATCATTACCCTAAAGGCAAATCTGGCTAAGTTTTCAGATAGGTTCGATGAAAATCATCCTGCTATTTTAGCGATGCAAAAGAACATTGCTAAGTTCTCTGAAAAATGGTCGGACCAATTGATCGGCCTGGAAAAAGGATATGCTGGAAATGACCAGGATGGGCAGGCTGCAGAAGAGCCTGAACCAGTTAAATCTGAAGAAGCTTTTTCAGAAATGGAATCAGCAGACGATTCAGCGAAAGAAATTGATGAATCAGCTTCTGAAGAAGAAGCTGTGACACGTGCAGCTCCCGTGAAGGTGTCTAAAGAATCAAAAAATGCAGCCAAGGCTGAGAAGAAAAAGGCACATGAAGAAGCAAAAGTTTTAGAAGCCAATAAGAGAGCGGAAGCAAAGGCTGCACGTGAAGAAGCTAGAAAAGCAGCAAAAGAAGCACGCGAAGCAGCTAAAGAAGCTGAAAGAGAAGCACGCGAGGCAGCTAGAAAAGCAGCAAAAGAACAGCAGGCAAAGAAAGTTGAAGAAAAGCAGACTGAGGCAAAAAGCCATGCCAGCAAGGGAAAAGAGAGAGCTGAACAGGCAAAAGGTCAAGGGAAAGAGAATAAAGGCAACTAATTTTATCTGGAAAGGAAAGCACTGCAAGGCTTTCTTTTCCTTAGCCAATAAAACCACCCAAAAAAAAATAATCTGGACACCGTATGGTATAATGTGTTTTGAAAAGAGGTGGGGCTATTGCTAAGCTTATTGTTTATGGCGAAGAAGCGGAAGAAATCGCTCGAAGAAACGGTAGAGTTAATACAGCAGGGAGATACAGCATTAAATAATGAGCTAATAGAGTCATATAAGCCGTTTATTGCTAAAACAGTATCATCAGTCTGCAAGAGATATATTCATGAATCTGATGATGAATTTAGCATTGGCCTCATAGCCTTTAATGAAGCTATTCAAAAGTACAGTCCTGATAAGGGTAGTTCATTGATCAGTTTTTCGGAAGTACTTATTAAAAGGCGGGTTATTGATTATATCCGTAAGCAATCCAAATTTCAGAATCTCAGCTTTAATGGAGTCTCTAAACTGGAAGATGATGATACGGCCAGCTCGGCAATAGAAGACGAATTGTCCATTGAAGACTACAGAAAAAAAACAGATGAAGAACTGAGGAAAGAAGAAATTTTCCAGTTTACACAGATTCTTCAGGAATTCGGCCTTACCTTCAGCGATCTGATCGAACAATCCCCAAAACATGCGGATGCACGAAAAAATGCGATGACTGTAGCCAAAATTCTGGTTGAAAATGAAGAACTCAAAAGTATTCTTTTTGACAAAAAAAAGCTGCCAATAAAGCAGCTGGAGGGTTATGTATCTTTAAGCAGAAAAACAATAGAGAGAAATAGAAAATATATAATTGCCATATCACTGATATTAACTGGCGATTATGTCTTTTTAAAGGATTATATCAAAGGGGTGTTGGAAACGTGAAAACAGGTATAATCATGGAAATAAACGAACGTTTTTTAACACTATTAACCCCGGAAGGAGAATTTCTGCGTGCTCGAAAACAAGATCGGGCATACGCAATAGGCCAGGAAATTGCCTTCTTCCCAATAGAACTGAAAGACGGAAAGTTGTCGCGTCCTCTATTAATTTTTAGATTGTCCAGAGGAAAAGGATTAATGGCAGCAGCATTTGCGTTGATGCTCGCAATCGTGTCTTTTCTGCCGTTTTTGCAAAACGACGAAGTGTACGCTTATATGTCAATAGACGTCAATCCGAGTATTGAATTAGGGGTCAATCAGGAATATCAGGTAGTAGAACTCATTCCTTATAATGAAGAAGGAAAACTTATTATCCAGAACATCAAGAACTGGAAAAAGAACAGCATTCATGAAGTGGCTGACAAAATTCTCCTTCAGATAAAGAAGCAGGGCTATTTAAAGGAAAATAACGAAATAGTCATTGCAGCCGTTTATACAGAACAGATTAAAGAAGCGGATGAGCACATTCAGAAAGAGTTAGCAGATATAAAACAAGCTGCACAAAAAGAGCAGCTTGAAGTAACTTTACTGGAAGCAAGTGAAGAGGAAAGAGAAGCCGCTATTGAAAAAGGACTGTCAGCCGGGATATATAAAGAAAGTAAATTAAAGGCTGACGATGACAGGAAGGAATATTCTGAACCTGTAAATCCCAATAAACAGGCAGATAAAGAAACACAATCTCCTCCAAAACCTGCAGAAAATACCCAAAGCCAATTAAAAAAGCAGGGGAATAAAGGAGTTAATAAAGAAGAACCTGCTGTTCCGGGGCAATTAAAGAAATCTGAGAACCAGCAAAAACAGCAGAATAACAGCGGGAAATACAATGGAAATAATCATGAAAAAAGACACGATCATGATGGAAAGAAAGATCAGGGAAATAAGATAAAAGTCCAAGAACATCCGAATCATCCAAGCGAAAAAAAAAATAACAAGGGTATTGAAAATAAAAATAATCCTGAGCGAAGTTCCAAAGAACATGATAATGGGAATAACAGAGGCTGGAAAGGTCATGAGAAAAACCAGAAGAATAGTGGCAATTCCAATAAAGGCAGCGGAAACAATCAAGGGAAGCATGATGATAGAGGAAAATGATAAAATCAAAGTCCGGAGCAGGCTCCGGACTTTTTCCATTTATATGAAGTTGTTATTGTTTATTCTGGCCGGACATTTGGGCTTGAGCTTGCTGGACAAGCCGCTTAGTAATTTCTCCGCCTACAGATCCGTTAGCCCGGGATACTGTATCAGAGCCTAATTGAACACCAAATTCCTGGGCAATTTCATATTTAACCTGGTCCATGTATTGTTCAATGCCAGGAACTAAAAGCTTATTGCTGCTTCTTGCCATTGTATTCAACTCCTTTTTATTGGTCTTACAGAGTTACCATCCCTCTGTATTTGTAGTATGAATTAAAAAGGAGTTTTCATAAGTGGTAATATTTCGGCATAAGCAGTATGGCTATTTTGCACAGGCAGCCTCTAATAGGATGTCTGCGATGTGAACTGCTTTAATCTTATGCTGCAAACCTTCCCGTTCGATCCCCAGCTTCATCTGCAGAAGACAGCCTGGATTAGAGGTCACGATCACTGCAGCATTTGCTGACTTGGCCTGAATCATTTTATGATCAAGTATTTGCATAGACATTTCAGATTCAACAATATTATAAATACCGGCAGAACCGCAGCATCTGTCCGCATCTTTCATTTCCCTGAATTCAATTCCCCTGATTGAATTCAGAAGCGTACGAGGTGCTATGGAGGTTTTCATGACATTGCGCAAATGGCAGGAATCCTGATAGGTTACGACCTGCCCAGGAAGCTTAAGGTGAACTTTTTTATGAAATTCAAGTTCATATAGAATTTGGCTGATATCTTTGAGTTTTTCCGAAAACTTTACAGCTCTTTCATGCCATTCCCGGTCATCTTTAAGCAGGTGGCCATAGTCAATAAGGAATGCACCGCATCCTCCTGCATTTGTGATGATATAGTCTGCGTCCAGTTTTTCAAAAGCTTCTATGTTCCGCTTTGCCAGATCTTTAGCTGTCTGCTTTTCACCGCTATGACCGTGAAGAGCACCGCAGCAAGCCTGATTTTGAGGAATATGAATTTCACATCCGGCAAGCTGGAGAAGCTTTATTGTTGCATTATTGGTTTCAAGGAACATCGTGTCCATTAAACACCCGGTAAAAAAAGCGGCTTTCTTTACTGGCTTTTCTGCTGGGAAATAGGATGGTCTATTTTTCATTTCTTTTAATTTTGGTACTTGAGGAAGTACCTTTTCCATTGCACCGAAGTTTTTTGGAAGCCAATTCAGCATCCCTGTTTTTCTGGCGGCCGATTGCAGGCCTGAACGCTGATAAAAGCCCAATAGCCCTGCAGCTGCCCTCATTCTGTTCTGATGGGGGAAAAGCCCATTAAAGACCAAATTGCGAACCGCTCTGACCGGAAGTGAGTGTTTCTTATTCTGGTTAATAATATCCCTCGCTTCTTCCAGCAAGTGTCCATATTTTACCCCAGAAGGACATACAGGTTCGCATGCCCGGCAGCCCAGGCAAAGATCAAGAGATCTCTCAACATCTTCATCCGGTTCAATCAATCCGTCAGCAACAGCTTTCATTAATGCAATCCGTCCCCTTGGAGAGTGCGCTTCTTTAAAGCCTGACTCGACATAAGTAGGGCATGAGGGGAGACAAAACCCACAGCGCATGCAATTCAGGAGCTCATCTTCATCCATTCGCTTCTCAAATTCTTCCTGAATGACTGTCTGTTCTTTTAATGTTGTCATTGTGTAACCACCACACGTTTTCTATTGTCCTTGGCAAAAATTTTGCCGGGATTAAGAATATTATTGGGGTCTAAGCCAGTCTTTACAGCCTTCATGGCATCGATCCCTGCCTGGCCCAGTTTCAGTTCCAGATAAGGAGCTTTCATGACTCCTACTCCATGTTCTCCTGTTATAGTTCCTCCTAATTCTATCGCCTTGATAAAAATCTCTTCAAAGGCTTTTTCAACCCGTTCCATTTCGTTTTTATCCCGGGCATCTGCAGGGCATGTCGGATGAAGGTTTCCATCACCGGCATGGCCAAAGGTACAGATGGAGAGCCCGTATTTTTGGGAAATTTCATTTATGGCTTTTACCATATTGGCAATTTCAGATCTTGGCACTGTAGCATCTTCAAGAATGGTTGTCGGCTTTAAGCGTGCAAGAGCCGATAAGGCGGCACGTCTTGCTGTCCTTAAGGCTTCGGCTTCTTGTTCAGATTTTGCAAGCTGTACCGATACTGCTCCTTGCTTTTGACAGATTTCAGCCATTTTTTGCATATCCTTTTCCACAACGTCAACCGGCCCATCCTGTTCGATAAGAAGTACAGCTTTAACATCAGTCGGCAAACCGATTTGTGCGAAATCTTCTACTGCTTTTAGTGTTGGCTGATCTAAAAATTCAAGCGTGGCCGGAATGATTTTGTCAGCGATGATCTTTGAGACGGATTTCGCAGCTTGTTCCAGATCCTGAAAGAGAGCAAGCATTGTCTGTTTTGCTTCAGGAAGCGGGATTAACTTTAAGGTGGCTTCCGTAATAATTCCTAAAGTTCCTTCAGATCCAACCAGCAGCCTGGTAAAATCATATCCTGCCACGTCCTTTGCAAGCTTGCCTCCCGTTCTGATAATGTCTCCGTTCGCAAGTACAGCTTCCAGCCCCATCACATAGTCCCTTGTAACACCATATTTTAATCCGCGCAGTCCGCCCGAATTTTCATTGATGTTTCCGCCGATTGTGCTTATCTTCATTGAACTTGGATCAGGGGGATAAAATAGCCCTCTTGCTTCAACCTGATTAATCATATCAAGCGTGATAACACCTGGCTGTACTGTAGCTGTCAGGTTTTCTTCATCGATTTCAATAATTTTATTCATATGCTTAAACAGGAGAACAATTCCGCCTTCTGTAGGACAGGTGCCTGCACATAAATTGGTGCCTGATCCTCTTGGTACGATTGGAATTCCTCTGCTGCTGCAAATTTTGAGGATTTGTGAAATTTCCTGAGCGTTTCGCGGACTGATCACCGCATCGGGCATCGATTGGAAATTGGGAGTTGCATCATAAGAATAAACGAGGCGCCCGGCTTTTGAGTCATCATAATTTTCTGCGCCAACAATGGCGACAAATTTTTCTTTTATTTGAACGTCAACCAAATAGATCCTCTCCTTTACTAGCAGGCTGTCAATATCTATTCTTTAAGTATAAAAAAAGCAGGGAGCACCCTGCTATAGATAATTATACAAATATTAAGGTATGATTTAATTATTTTTTGTGCCTTCATCCAAAAGCTTTACAGCTATGAATAATTTCATTAAATCATTCAAATTTGAAGGATACAGTCCTGAAAGCTCTGATATTTTCTTTAGCCTGTAATGAAGGGTGTTTATATGTATATGCAGGGCCTCAGCAGTATTTTTCAAAGAGTGATTTTGCCTGAATAGCTCCTTAAGAGTAACCATAAGATCCTCTTCATACATAAAAGTGCCGATGGTTCTTTCTATAAAGTCCTTCTTAGTTTCCGGAGAAAGGTCATCAAATATCATTTCAATGGTCAAATCCTGATCAAATATGATGGTGCCCCGGTCTTTTGCGATTTTTAAAGCTCGTTCTGCCTGCATAAATGATTCGGACAGACTGAAGGGAGGCAATGGTTTTCCGGTGCCGATACTTACTTTGGCAGCGAGCAGGTTTTCCAGAAAACGATGGAAACGTGTGATCTTTTCCCTTATGCTGAGATCTTTTTCTGCTGAAGAAACCCCTGCTAAAAGGACAATTCGATCATTGCCCCAGCGAATCAGAATATCATTGGGCCCTGCTTCCTTCCAGGATAAAATTCTATTCCAAAGATCACGATGAAGCAATTGGCTATTTTGCCTGAATTCTGCGATAGATGCCTGTCTATCCACTGAGAGGTTTATTTTCAGCAGATGAGCACGTTCTTTGAATGCGGGATCCCACTCCTTAGTCTGCAGCCAGTCAAACATAAAACTCTCCATTGCGCGGGCCTGCCAATCGAGCTGCTCTGCAAAGTAACTTTCGCTGATAAACAACTCTGTCAGTTTGCGGATGATTTCTGCGAATGGGGATATTTCATCGGGATTACCGGTAATGCCAATTACACCAACAGTTTCCCCTTTGAAAAATATCGGCAGGTTAATACCCGCTTTTACACCCTGAAGGCGTGATTGATCCTTCCTGGTAATAATCAGCTTTTCTTTATGTTTTATAGTAAGCAATGCTCCTTCATGAAAATTGCCTATTCTGCCGGCGTCTGTGCTTGCAATGATTACTCCGCAGGTATTGGCAACTATGATATCTTCCTGTAGAAACTGACGCACTTCAGCTATGATTTTTTCAGCCAGATCAGGCAGCAGCATATCAAATCTCCCTTTGGTTTTTGATTTTATTATATATAAATAAAAAACTTCCTGCGAATTTTCTAATATCCCTTTTAAAAACCGGGTATATTCATTATGATAAGGGTTAGAAAAATTTTGAAGGGGACAGGTATGATATGTGGAAGGACGTAAGAAGCTGGCTTGATAAACTAACACCTGCCCAAGTAATATCCGGATATTATTTATTGGCAGTATCTGTATCGGTACTTTTATTAAGAATACCGGCTGTACATAAGCCGGGAGTGGAAGTTGCATTTATTGATACGGTTTTCACTGCTGTAAGTGCAGTCAGTGTTACCGGTCTGACAGTGGTGGATATATCAGAGACATACAGTGTTTTTGGTTATTTTGTCATAATGTTCATCCTTCAGTTTGGCGGAATAGGGATCATGGCGCTGGGCACCTTTTTTTGGCTCCTGCTGGGCCGCAGGATTGGATTAAGAGGGCGCCGCCTCATTATGGTCGATCATAATCAATATGCCTTGTCAGGACTAGTAAATTTAGTCAAAGAAATCATTAAAATAATATTGGTGATTGAAACGCTGGGTGCCCTCATATTGGGTTTTCATTTTCTTAAATATTATCCGGCATGGGATGATGCATTCCTGCACGCGCTGTTCGCATCTGTCAGTGCAACAACTAACGGTGGCATGGATATAACGGGAGCCTCTCTTAAACCTTATGCCGGCGATTATTTTGTGCAGCTGATCAATATTATTCTGATTACGTTAGGAGCTATAGGTTTTCCTGTCCTTATCGAATTAAAGCAATTTTTATTTCGGAATAAATGGGATCAGGAGCCTTCTTTTCGATTCTCCTTATTTTCAAAATTGACGACTGTTACGTATGCAGCTCTTCTTGTGTTTGGAACGGTTATTCTGCTCATCATGGAATTTAATCAATATTTTAAAGGCATGAACTGGCATGAGAGCTTCTTTTATGCATTCTTCCAATCCGCTACCACCCGGAGCGGCGGACTTTCAACTATGGATGTTAACGAGTTTACAATGCCTACACTCGTCATAATGAGCATTTTAATGTTCATCGGGGCGTCACCCAGTTCTGTCGGCGGGGGCATCAGGACGACTACCTTTGCTGTAAATATCCTTTTTATCTTTCACTTTGCAAAAGGAAACAGGGATATAAAAATATTTAAAAGAGAAATTCATGAAGATGATATTCTAAAGTCTCTTGCCATCACACTGCTTGCTATTGGAATGTGTTTTTTCTCTGTAGTCATTCTAAGCATTACAGAAAAGCAGATGGAGCTTATTGAAATTATTTTCGAGGTCTGTTCAGCTTTTGGTACTACGGGCCTTTCGTTAGGAATCACACCTGATTTATCAATGATTGGAAAATGTATCATAATGGCCTTAATGTTTATTGGAAGAATTGGATTAACCTCTTTCTTATTTATTATAGGCGGAAAAGAAAAACAGCCAAATTACCATTATCCAAAAGAGCGAGTTATCATTGGCTAAAAAAGCAGCCCGGAATATTTTTTTCCGGCCTGCTTTTTTTTAGAATTTCCTGCAGTTAGATAAGTACGCGATCTTTTGAGCCAAAGGCGATTCCTATTTTCAATCTGTTCCGCGGCTGACATCCTTAGTCGGATGCATGAAAGGGTAGGCTTGGGGCGTCTTTTTGCTTTCAAGGAGTTCTTTGTTTTCTGTTGTATTCCAGCCAATATCATTTGTAGGATGAATCCATTCGTCTCCAGCCATAACTGCAGGATCTGTTTCATCACTCCAGTTTTCCAGCGGTGAACTGTTTGAGGAATAATGACTGTCCCCGATCGTTACGCCAAAAGAATTCTTGAAAGGAGGCTGAAGCTTCATGCCTGTGTCCTTAAAGCTCGGAGCTTCAATTTGATGTGGGAGTGTCTCGTCAATGCCAATGCTTTTATTTAACTTCTTTTCATTTGTCATAAGCGGCTCATTCCTTTTTACTCTATTTTTTGTACTGAAGAAAAATTTATGAATGCAAAATAAGGAAGGCACAGTGAGGAATGAAACCGTTTATTTTACTAAAAATAAACCTGTGTTAAAACGGAAAATTAATTTAACACGGAAAAATTTTGTCAGGAGGAGATTGGGATGGCAAAACGAAAAGCTGAGTATAATGCTGTTGAAAAATACAGTAAGACTCCTAAGAAGAACCTTCAGGAATCGGAGTTTTCAGCAGAATTCAGCCAGGGAGAGAATCCCATGAAAATGGCTAACCGCAACTCCAAACATGGGAGAGAGGGAAGAGCTTAGTGGATCAAAATAAACCACGAAAAACAAGCCGGCAGAATGACTCTGCCAACGTAGAATTCGGCATGGAGTTTGGTGATATAAATGCCGGAAAATTTTACGAGCTGCCCTTTATGAACCGTGATAAAGATAAAAAGAAAGATCGGGATAAATGCTAAAAAACCGGCAGTTTTTTTCTGCCGGTTTTTTTCATTATTGTAAAGGACCCGAAAAGATAGAGACTTTTTCAAAGCTTGAATCGAAATAGGCAAGCAGAACAGAGTCTTTCTTTTCAATTAATCCCTCGTTAATATACCTTTCGATATCAAAGGATAATCTTTCACTTAAGGTATGTTTGTATATTTCCTTTTCATTCAGCTGAAGATTTAAGAAGCTTTCTCCCAGCTGGTTTGGGTTTTCGAGCAGTGACTGGTAAAGCTTTGATCTTTCGGATTTTTCAAAGGTTGGCTGCCACCATGGTTTTCTGGGCTTATATTTTTGTTTCGAAATATAGTCAAACTTCATTAGTCCTTCGGCTATATCCAAATCAGCAATTTCTTTTGTTTGAAGAAATTCAAAAAGCCGTTTGAATAAATCCTCAAGCTGATGCCCAATTCGGGACCAGCCTTTTTGCTCCCAATAGCTGCCGAACTCCTGGAAAAAATCGAAGGGAGTCGGAAATACTTTTGTAACCAAATATTCAACAGTTGCATCCATTCTATGGTCATTCCAATATTTCTCTAACACATCTTCGACCTGTTTAATGCGAATGATGTCATCGAAGGACAAAACATTATTTCCTAATATTTCATATGGTGAATGGTCCATATAAATATATTGATGATCTTCTGCTCTTAAGCGAAGCCCCGTGCCTCTCAGCATTTTTAAGAAGCCGAGCTGGAGCTCTTCCGGCCGCATGGCAAATACATCGTTAAATGTTTTTTTGAATGAATCATAATCTTCCTCAGGCAGTCCGGCAATTAAGTCGAGATGCTGATCGATTTTTCCTCCATCCTTTACCATTGTGACTGTTCGGCAAAGCTTGTCAAAATTCTGCTTCCTCATGACCAATTCATTTGTATAGTCATTTGTAGACTGTACGCCAATTTCGAATCGGAACAAACCTGCAGGAGCTTCCTTATTCAGAAATTCAATTACTTCAGGTCTCATAATATCTGCGGTGATCTCAAATTGAAAGACAGTTCCCGGCAGATGCTCATCAATCAAAAATTGGAACATTTCCAAGGCATAACTGCGGCTAATGTTGAATGTGCGGTCCACAAATTTTAGGGTTTTTGCACCATTCTTCATTAAATATCGGATATCGTCCTTGATTTTTTCCCTGTCAAAGTACCGCACACCTACTTCAATAGAGGAAAGGCAAAACTGGCAGCTGAATGGACATCCCCGGCTGGTTTCTATATAAGTGACACGTTTAGAAAGGTGGGGAATATCTTCTTCAAAGCGGAATGGTGAAGGCAGATCGCGCAAGTCCAGCTTATTCCGCTGTGGATTAATGCGAACCTGGCCGTTTTCCCTGAAAGCAAGACCATGCACATTTTCCATATTCATGGTGCTGTTCAGCTCCGTCAGCAGCTGTTTGAAGGTTTCCTCACCTTCTCCGATCACAATGTAATCAAATTCTTGTATATTGTTCATCCAATCTGCAACATCATAAGTTACTTCTGGTCCTCCGACTACAATATGAATGGAGGGATCAATCTTTTTTATCATCTTAATGACCTTAATGGTTTCCTCGATATTCCATATATAACAGCTGAATCCGATCACATCAGGCTTTTTGCGGATCAGATCTGTAACGATATTCATTACTGGATCTTTAATTGTATATTCGGCTAGTTCCACATCGAAATCCGGCTGAGCGTATGCCTTGAGATATCGGATCGCTATATTTGTATGAATATATTTGGCATTAAGCGTACTGGCGATAACTTTCATTTATTTCTGAACTCCCTTGTTAGCAACTTAAACATCATATAATTGTATCATATTTTTGACTGAAAAAAAGGAAGTAAAACATTGACATATGCTAGGGACGATAAACTATACTAATTATTATAATATTTATAAAAATACAACAATTCGCATTATAACTATAGTAAGATAATAGAAAATAAAACAATTAGCTGGGAGAGGGAATAGAGATGAAGGTAAGTCTTTTTGCAACATGTCTGGTAGATATGTTTCAGGGAAATGCAGGCAAGGCAGCAGTTGAACTGCTCGAGCGGCTGGGGTGTGAAATAGATTTCCCGGAAGCACAGGTCTGCTGCGGCCAGCCTGCCTACAACAGCGGCTATGTGAAGGAATCGAAGGAAGCCATGAAAAGGATGATCACGGCATTTGAACATGCAGAATATGTTGTTTCCCCTTCCGGATCCTGCGCCTATATGTTTCATGAGTATCCGCAGGTTTTTAAAGGAGACTCTGTATGGGAACCCAAGGCAAAAAAGCTGGCAGAGAAAACATACGAACTTACTCAATTTATCGTTGAAGTTCTAAATGTGGACGACGTCGGGGCGAGTTTAAATGGGAAGGCCACCTATCATACATCCTGCCATATGACCCGGCTCCTTGGAGTTAAAGAAGCTCCCATGAGACTATTGAAAAATGTGAAGGGCCTTGAATTTGAAGAGCTTCCAGGCAAAGAGCAATGCTGCGGTTTTGGAGGTACTTTCTCCGTGAAAATGGCTCAAATATCGGAACAAATGGTAGATGAGAAGGTTGGGCATATAGAGGAGACTGAAGCGGAAATTCTTATTGGAGCTGATGCAGGGTGCCTGATGAATATTGGAGGCAGGATTGGAAGGCAGGGAAAACCCATAAGAGTTATGCATATTGCTGAAGTGTTGAATTGCCGCTGAGAAATTAATGGACATGCTATGTTACAGGAGGAATAGTTATGGCTATGAAAATAGGAACAAACGACTTTAAGGATCGTGTAGATTCCGGAATAAACAATTCCTTTATGAGAGGGGCAGTGTCAGGTGCACAGGAAAGGCTTCAGACTAGAAGACTTGATGCTGCCGCAGAACTTGGAAATTGGGAAGAATGGCGTTCGCTATCAGAAGAAATTCGCCAGCATGTACTTGAAAATCTTGATTTTTACTTATACCAGCTCAGCGAAAGTGTGGCTAAAAGGGGAGGGCACGTTTACTTTGCTGAAACTGCTGGAGAAGCCTCTGCATATATACGGGAAGTAATTGAAAAGAAGAATGCAAGAAAAGTGGTTAAATCAAAATCAATGGTAACCGAAGAGATCCACTTAAATGCCACATTGGAAGAGGCGGGGTGCCAGGTCATTGAAACAGATTTGGGGGAATACATTCTTCAGGTGGACGACCATGATCCCCCGTCACATATTGTGGCGCCTGCCCTTCATAAGAATAAAGAGCAGATTCGGGATGTTTTTGCAGAAAAACTTAGCTATCAGAACACAGAAAAGCCGGAAGAGCTTGCTTGGCATGCGAGAGAAATGCTTCGCCACGAATACTTAACCGCTGATGTTGGCATTACGGGCTGCAACTTCGCTGTGGCTGAAACAGGTTCAATTACATTAGTGACTAATGAAGGCAATGCAGATCTTGTCACTGCCTTGCCTAAGACACAAATTACGGTAATGGGCATGGAAAGGCTGGTCCCGACTTACGAGGAAATGGAAGTGTTAGTCAGCATGCTGACCAGAAGCGCGGTTGGACAAAAGCTAACGAGTTATATAACTGTTTTGACTGGTCCAAAAGAAGAACTTGATGTTGATGGACCCGAGGAATTCCACCTTGTCATTGTAGACAATGGCCGCTCATCGATATTAGGAGGGGAGTTTCAATCCATTCTGCAATGTATCCGCTGCGCCGCTTGTGTGAATGTTTGTCCCGTATACAGGCATGTAGGAGGCCATTCCTACGGATCGATTTATTCAGGCCCGATCGGAGCGGTTCTGTCACCGCTTTTAGGCGGCTATGATGATTATAAAGAATTGCCTTATGCATCAACCCTTTGCGGGGCCTGTACAGAAGCATGTCCAGTCAAAATCCCTCTGCATGAGCTGCTTCACAAACACCGGCAGGTAATTGTCGAAAAAGAAGGAAGGGCTCCAATATCGGAAAAGATGACGATGAAGGCCTTTGGACTGGGGGCAGCTTCACCTTCCCTTTATAAATTGGGATCTAAACTGGCACCGGCAGCCATGAATCCATTTACAGCAGGCGACAAAATTACAAAGGGGCCCGGCCCTTTAAAGGCATGGACAGAAATCAGGGATTTTCCAGCTCCTAATAAAGAAAGATTTCGTGATTGGTTCAATAACCGGCCAAAAGGAGGAGGACAGCAGTGAACGGAACTATTCAGAATCGGGACGCTTTTTTAAATAAAATTGCAGGCAGACTGGGAAGGGAAAAGAGAATTTCCGGAGCTGAAAGGCCAAAGTGGAGCTATAATCCTCAAGGTTCCATCTTTAAAGAAGCAGATGCAGATGAGCTTCTTGAAGCTTTAAAAACACAGTGCACGAAAATTCACACTGACCTTATTGTAACAAAAGCCGCCAATTTGCCGGATACTCTTAAAGAGATTGCAGCCCTGTACGGAGGCGGTCCAGTTGTGACCTGGAAGGATGACCGTTATAGACAGTTTGGGCTTACGCAGCTATTTGAGGAAATTTGGCCAAAAGCGAATGTGGAAGTATATGAATGGGATTATTCTGCTGGAAAAATTAATGTTGATTACACAGAAAAGGCCAATATCGGCATCACCATCAGTGAAATTACTCTGGCTGAATCCGGAACAGCCGTCCTGTTCAGCAGCAGAGACCATGGACGGTCAGTCAGTTTTCTGCCTGCTGCTTCCATTATCCTTATTCCGAAAAGCACCCTGGTTCCGCGCATGACACAGGCTGCAAGGATCATCAGGGAAAGAGTGAGCAGAGGGGAGCTGGCTCCTTCATGCATTAATTTCATAACCGGACCAAGCAATTCAGCAGATATTGAGATGAACCTCGTTGTGGGAGTCCATGGGCCTGTTAAGGCTGCTTATATTGTTATAGATGATTTATAATGCGTGAGCACCTGGCATCATAAGAACGAGAAAAAACGCCAAACTTTTGTTGGCGTTTTTTTGTAGCGTCCCAGGCGAGATTCGAACTCACGACCTACAGCTTAGGAGGCGGGCTTACTTATAAGGAACAACATTGAAGGACTTGGACAAACTCTTGATAAATTAACATTTTTGAACTGTGAACAGGATTGAGTTGGTTAGAATTTGGAGCTTAATGATGAGTTTCGACCCCATATCGACCCCAACGACTCCAAATTAAATTTGTACCTAAGGGTTATAAAACACTCTGCACTAAATTAAAACATCATTTGTTTGAGTATATATTAATAATCTTAGCTATTAATTAGTATTAAATTAAGGTTTTAATCAAAGATCCCTACATCTGTTTAGTATTGAGATAGACTCAGAAAAATATTTAAAGCCCCTCTCAAGTTGGAGAAGGGCTTATATTATTTAATTCAAAACACTATACTAACTATAAGCGCAGTATACCTTTTCCCACAATTTCAGAGTCTAGTATAAACGCTAATATTGAGAAGTTTTATTCTCAATAGGAAAGTGAAGAGGGATATAGCAGCTAACCTATTTTTCTCGTGGCATTATGGTTTACTATTATTGTTTCCCCGTCTTTTTGCCATAAACATTACCAAGAAGTCATAGATTGCGAATAAAGCAGTTAAAATGATAATAGCATTAAAACCATGTTCACGTGGAACTATGAAATAAGAAAAAATAAGAGTTAAACCAAAAATTAACCAACCAATGTAATGCCATCTATAATATGACATATCTAATCCCTCCTAGCTTTTAATATACCCGCACTCTATAAGGTTCACCTGTTTCAGATTTTACTAATGTTGTTCGGGAGCTATTTGTATATAAATTTAATTGTATTTTACTCCATAGATAATTTGGATCAGTATCAGCAGCTGTAGCACCTCTTCTTTTAAAATATCCAACTTTCATATTCCAAGTAACCATTAATCCTGCAAAAAGAGCTGCTAAACTTCCGACATAGGGAATAAGATTTAATAGATAAGCTGTTATTGCAGCGACTGTCATTTTACCTTCTACTGTAACAGTAAGGTTACTCCACTTAGACCAAACCCAGGATCCTTTAATTGCTTGTATCCCAATTGTTTCTGTTTGGACTTGGTTATTATTAGTTGGGGTTGGGGCATGCCCTTTTGTGACAAAACCATTGATTTCCTTACCATCCACCTCAACAACCATACTATTGGTAGATTTCTCTAAATCCTTAATTTCTTCTTCACTAAGGTAATCGCTGGAAACGCTTACGTATCCGTTGGACTTGTTGGTTTCGAACTCTTGATATCCCTTGTCGTCTTGAATAGTCGTGGTAATAAATTTATCATCATGAACACTCTTTACCTTATAATCTATTCCCTCATGTTTAAATGAAAAGTCGTGTGGCCCATTATCATGATTTAAAGTAACACCTTTCGATTGTGCATGAGGATTTTCTGCAGATGCAAAGTTTGCTCCAATGGGGGAAAACGCCAAAGATAAAGAAAGGGCACATAAAAAAGCTTTTGTTTTTTTCAAAATTTAAATCCTCCTTGAATTATATTCCAAAAAATAACACTCTACAATCAATCAAAAGAATTAGATACTAATAAAGTTAAAATTTCCTAATTTAACCTCCTTTTCCTTTTCTACCAATTAGACGAATGAAATTTCTAAAGGTATCACCTAAATTTTCAATTTATTCCTTTTTTTGTAATTTAAATAAAAGTTATATAGGTGTAATCCTACAGTTGCTATAGGCTACGTTTCTGTTGTTTTTTTACATGAAAAATTATCATTTAAGTTGTGGGAAGCATATCTTTCGGATGGAAACATTTACTTTAGGGGACAGCTTACGCAAAATGTAAACTAAATTTGGCAATTTATTATTAAACTAAACCGCCGCATTAGTTTGATAATAAAGCATTAATCCATCTTTGATTAATGCCAAATAGGATTAATGCCTTATTTATTTACATACATTTGTAATACTTCTATTTATTTCCTATGCTTTCTTTTCGAAAAATTCGTCAAAGTGACTTGCTGCTGTTTTATCTGCCTCTTCCAATACGTGGCCATAAATGTTCATGGTGGTCGAAATATCAGCATGCCCCAATCGTTCACTAATTACCTTTGCATGAACTCCTTCATTAATTAGGAGAGTAGCAGAGGTGTGCCTGAGGTCGTGAAAGCGTATATGCTTAAAGTTATGTTTTTTAGTAAATCTCCGCCACCACTGACCGATACTGTCTGGACGGATAGGCTTTCCGAATTCATTTCCAAAGATGAAAAAGTGATCGGGCCATTCCGAGAGGTCACGTACTTTCCATTTATCCTGTCGGCTAGTTAGCTCTAGTTTCTTTAACACTTCAAGTAATTTCTCTGGGACACTAACTGTTCGGTCTTTTCCTGTTTTGGTTCCTTTTATTTGTACGCCTTTGCCTTTAATCTCTGTAATAGCTTGCTCGATTCGAATAGTTCCTTTTTCAAAGTCAACATGTTTCCATTCAAGTCCAGCAATTTCACCTTCTCTGGCTCCAGTCGAAACAGCTAGGAGGATAAGTGTTTTCCAAAATAGGGGCTTATCATCAAGCAGCTGCATTAACTGGCTTAATTCTTCCTTTGAATAAACCTCTGATTTTTTTGCTTTTCCATTAGGTGGCTTTGCGCCAATAGGAGGGTTTTCTTTAATTAGCTTCCATTTATATGCGCATGAGAGGACAGTGTTAAATGCCTTATAGCAGTTCAGTACAGAAGATGCTGAAAGTTTCCCGGTCTTACCGTCAAGACGCTGGCCATTCTTTTTAAGGTCATTGATAAAATTTACAACATGAATAGTTTTGATATCTCCTATGTTGGAGAATCAGCTGTTTTGGAATGTAAGACAGCTAGCGCCTATCTAGCGTAGTTGCATTTTATGATTCAAAGAAGGGATATAAGGCTGCCCAGTTTCAGCTGGGTTATAAAGGTTATGCGATCCAAACCAATTCGCACGGAAATGCTGCCAGATTGGTTTGACGATGATCCGAAAGCATGAGAAATACAAGGGCGTTTGTCATTATCAGGGACCTGATTTCTATGGTGTAGCATTTCATCTTGATGAAAGGGAAGGATTAGATTTGTTTGTTGCCAAGATAAATAGGTGGCTGGAAGAGTAAGACAAGGAAGCAAAAGAGTAAACTAGGTATTCTTTCGAATTCTAAAAGTATACTCCCTACATTTTTTGTAAATGTTAAGAGAAAAACAAGGGAGGATTTTTAGTTGGAATGGATTTTTTATCTATACCTGATAAATACGTTTTTTATCTTAATCATAGCAATTCGGGATGTGCGTAGGCCTGCCAAGGTTTTGAATTGGATAATAATCGTCCTTCTTTTTCCTATCATTGGTTTCTTGCCTTACCTTAGCATATCAAATCCTAAGTTTATTCATCGGAAAAGATTGACCTCTTCTAAAAGTGAATCTAATAAATTACCTGATACATTTGGTGATTCAGCATCGGTAATCGCCGATGCTTTACGGCACTTCACTGTGAATGGGCTACGAACGGGCCAAGTCCAAGTATTTGACAATGGAATAGCAAAATATGAACAACTCATTGAATCTCTCCAAAAAGCCCAAAAAACGATTGATCTGGAATATTTCATATTTAGGAATGACCAAATTGGTAGTAGCATCACGGAACTGCTAATCGAAAAAGCAGTAAACGGAGTGCGGGTTCGTTTTATGAGAGATGGTTTGGGGAGTTATAAATTTCCGCGTGAAAAAATCCGACAGATGGTCGAAGCAGGGGTAGAATGCCGTACAATATTTCCTTTACGATTTCCTTGGATCTTTTCTTATTGGAATTATCGGGATCATTGTAGAATTGTCACAATTGACGAAAAAGTAGCTTTTACTGGATGCATGAACGTAGGATATGAATATACAGGATTGAAGCCTGACGTTGGCTTCTGGCGGGATACCCACTTGCAAATCATAGGAGATGCATTGGTCGATTTACAGACTGTCTTTGATGTTCATTGGACTATGGCAGTGCCGGAAAAAATAAAATCAAAAACTAACCCGAAAACAAAGTCTGATGTAATCAATCCAATCGGCAGAGAAGATCATGTCAGATGGTCAGCCGAATTGGGATCAGAGTTGAGCACCCTAGATTATAATGAGATAGACATATCGCCAAAAACAAGGACATTGCAAAAAGCGTATATCCATACGTTGGAAGGAAACCCTGGAATTCCTACCCCATTTATTCGTCAGACTTACTTTATATGTATAACACAGGCGACTAAGACTATTGATATAACAACACCCTATTTTGTACCGGAAACAGATATTATCATGGCATTAAAGACAGCGGTAGCTCGAGGTGTGAGCGTAAGATTGCTGGTTCCTCGCCACAATAATCAAAAAATCGTGGGATTTGCAAGTCGTACTTATTATGGGGAACTTTTAGAAGCCGGTGTACAAATCTACCAGTACGACAAAGGAATGATTCATACCAAGGTGTTGACTATAGATGAGGAGATTGCTGCCGTAGGCTCAGCAAACTATGATATGAGAAGTTTTCGCCTGAATTATGAGGTATGTCAAGTCTTGTACAGTGCAGATGTGGCGAGGGAACTCACAGATCAGTTCGAACGTGATCTAATTGACTCTATTCCATTAAATATTGAAGACTTGCTGGAACGACCCCTGACCGAGCGGATTGTTGAACAGAGTGCCCGCCTGTTTTCTCCATTATTATAAGTTGAAAAAACCGGTATTTTTTATCTTTCTGATTTTAATTTAGCTTGCATGTTGTAATATAAATATTTTAAAACATGAGGTTTTTTGAAATCGAGTGAAATATAAAATGGAGGAATAAACTTTGAGTGAAGTTTTTTTGGGTTTACTGACAATCAAAGTCATAGTAGGTTTTGTCACCTTATTTTTTATCATTATCATAACAGGTAGAACATCTATCTCTCAGTTAACCCCGTTTCATTTAGTTTTTGTATTAGTGCTTGGAGATTTTTTAGGAAATACCATTTATGAAAATAAGGTAGGGATTTTTCACTTTTTATATGCCATCGGATTGTGGACGCTTCTCATGTTGGGGATAGAGTTCTTGACTCTAAAAAATAAATCGACACGTTCTCTCTTATTGGGCGATCCTAACATCATTATTCGGGATGGTGTAATGGATAGAAAGTTACTTAAAAAGAACAAATTGGATGTAAATCAAGTATTAAGTATACTTCGACAAAATCAGGTTTTTTCTGTTCGCGAAGTCAAATACGGTATATTGGAAGCTAATGGGCAAATAAGTATATTATTACAATCGAAGTATCAAAAACCAGACAAGCAAGATCTCAGTCTTCTAGAAAGTTCAGTATACCTCCCAACAGCGTTAATTATAGATGGGGAAGTATTAAGGGATAATTTACATGAACTCGGATTTGATCAACAGTGGTTAGATAATCAATTAACTACCAATGGCTATGATAATGTTAAACGTATACTCTACGCAGATTGGCGAGAGAATGAAGGAATTCATATTAGTCCATTTTAAAATTTTATTATGGTATTATCATATGTTTGTGAATGGGCATTTGGATTTTAAATATTCATTTAGTGTTTTTATAAAAAATGAAACAGAGAATATGTATCTCGACTCTTATTTGAAATTTAAAATGTTATCTGCATTTTGATTGATACTTGAAAATTAATTTATCAAGAGATTGACTGTTTCTTATAGTTTCAGGGTCATCTAACCCTTTTCTTAATCCGGTTTCAATAAGCACTTTTCTATAAAATTTAATCTTTTTTCTAAGCTCTCGGCAGAAACGACACATTATTTTGCTCCTTTAAATGATAAAAGTCAGAAACTATTATTGCAGATAAAGGATAAATATTTAATGATTTCGACAAAACCTCACAATAAACGGCAAAAGTATTGCGGGGACAAAGAAAGATTCAGTAAAAATAGTAAAACCCATGAGTTGGGTCCGGCGGTTAACTCATGGGTCCAGCGAGATGGAGTATAACATCTACTTAATTATAAAATACCTCTCGATGTAAAAAAGTGAACTTTCAGTGAATTTTTTTGATAAAAGAAGTAGAGAAGAGATGCAAAAAAGCCAGGATTTCTCCCAGCCCAGCCGCTTAAATTATATCATGGGAGGGAATCTGAATGAAAGAAGCTGCCAGGCTAAAAACAATCGAAATAAACCCTAGGACAAACAGACTGGAAATAGATATAATGGAACAAAAAGGAAGCTTTGCTGTGGTGGTGTGTGAGGGAAAAGCTCGATTAACGGAGTTGCCTGCGCATGGTGAAACGGAGATTATTACACATCAGGGCAAAGTAAAGAGGGTCAAGTTTGATGAGGGGGAAGATTTTTGATTGGACTACTAAAAAAAATTAGATTATGGCTTAGCAGAAAAGAAAATATAGTCATAATTATTGGTGCTGTTTTTGCTATAACAGCAATAGCCACACCTTTTACAATACTAGTTAAAACAGGGTGGAATATTAGCTACGATCAATTTGATAAGTTGGGAGTAGTAGGTGACTTTTTCGGTGGAACGACAGTAGGTCTACTATCTCTAGCGAGTATTATCTTTGTTATAGCAGCAATTGTAATGCAAAAAGAAGAGCTAGCCTTACAAAGAGAAGAAGTTAGAAAAACAAGAGAAGAATACGAAGTAACAAATCAAACGATGAAAAAGCAACAATTTGAGAATACATTCTTCAATATGTTAAAAGTTCTTTAAGCTATTTCCTGGAACTACTCAAGTAACAAGCAGGACAACAGATGAAGCCAATACAGCGATTCAAGCGGAATTTGTGGAAAGGTGGATTTAAACCATGATCTTTATTTTAGACAATGCAGAAAATGTGGTAGCATCTTTAAACAATGATGTTCCAGATGCTTGCCTATTTTTCAATGATATTATGACTGAACGCTTGAATGATGGATACCTTGCATACGAATTTGAAGTTCCTGCTGATCACCCTGATTCTGAATACCTTGTTGAAGATGGTTATCTAATCCGAAAAGGCTTAGATGATCATCTTCTTTTATTTCAAATTTCAAGGATAGAAGATACCGTGATGACCAAGGTTTGAAGAAATATATTTATGCTGAATATGGTTGGGAGGAACTGAATAAAACGATCATTAGGCCTTCTTCATTCTTTGGAAGAACAGCAGAAGGTGCCATGAATGATGCCTTACTCGACACACGTTGGGAAGTAGGAATTGTGGAATGGTTTGGCACAAAAGATTTTTTGATAGTCATATCACTTCTCTTGCTTTCCTTCATGAAATAAAAGATGCCTTTGGCGGTGAACTTCGTTTCAGGGTAGAGATGCATAATGGGAAGATTTCAGGAAGGTTTGCAGATCTTCTTATAAAACGAGGTGAAGATGCCGGGAAAACCTTCACCTATGAAAAAGACCTTGTTGGTGTTAGAAGAATTGCCGATAGATCGACTGTATTTACGGCCCTGATCGGTGTTGGAAAAGGGAATGAAACCGGGCTGACATTAAACTTTTCAAATGAAGTAAGATCAAAGGCTTCCGGTGATGCTTTTGACAAGCCAGCTGGTCAAGATTGGGTTGGTGATCCTGAATCCCTGCAAAGATGGGGGCATAGGGATAAAAACGGAAATCTAAAACATTTATTCGGAACTTTTGAATATGATACTGATCAGCCTGGGGTCCTTCTAGATAGAACTTGGGAAAAACTTCAGGAAATCAAGAATGGGGTAATGAACTATGAAGTGCTTGTTGCCCTTCTTGAAAACGTTGAAGGGTATGAGCATGAAAAAATTCGGATTGGTGACACGGTTCTTGTTCAGGATCTTTCTTTTAAGCCTGCATTAATGCTTAAAGCTCGAGTTCTTGAAATGACAAGATCCTTTACTAATCCTGAAAATGACAAAGTTGTCCTGGGACAATTCCTTCCTGCTGTTTCAAATGCTGATGAAAATATAAAAATGCTGCAATCTGTTCTTTTAAAAAAAGAAAAGGAATGGGAGAGGGTTCCGGGTGCAAATGAAATAACCTATACAGATGGAAATACAGTAGAAAGCCTGAAGCCTGCACAAGCTGGTGCTGATGTTACTGGGGATAATACTGCAAAAAATACCGAAAATGTAGGTTCTACACCTGCTGCTACAATAGAGCAGAATGCAAACAATGCAATTCAAAAGGGAGTTGCTTATACTAACGGTTGGAATTTTGACGATGCAAACGGGGTGACAATTACCCGGTCAGACAACTTGGTTCGGGTTGTGGAAAGTGCAACAGACGGAATTAAAATACAACGCCGGGATGATGTACTATCCGCATGGCAAGATGTTTTCTTTGTAGATACATTAGGAAAGCTGCAAATTGCAGGTGATCTAGTCGGTGGGAGTAGTATTGACGTTTCAACAGATGTAAAAGTAGGTCAAAACGTTTATCTGCAACATGCCTTTGAGGATCGAGTCAATGAAAAGGGAGTTATTTTTTATGATCCTGCACTAGGTGGCGGTTTTGATACAAGGATTGTCGGAACATACCTGAAGTTAGATATAATATGCAACAATCTTATTTCTTTATATACAAGTATTTTTGATGTATATGCTAGCACGTTAAGACTCCAAGGAGATACACAACTTTTTATCAATTCTAAACAACCAAAGCAAAGCGTGCCAGAACAAGGTTTTTGCGGTGTCGGGGGAATGGATTCTGCCGGAATAACGACTGCTGTCGCTGGAACAGGAGTTAATTTTAAAGTAAAAAAACCTATACACCTTCATCAATCACACTTTCAGCAACATCAAGCAATGCATCGCCTACAACGATAAATATAACGCCAGACGGATTTTGGCTGTATGTTAATGGGAATGGTGTTGATGGAGGCTACTATTATTGGCGCGGAACCTATCAAGCATAAGGAGTGAAAAATTTGATAAAAAAATTGATAGACAAAAATTTGACTATCCAATGTAAAACATGTGGATTTGAAAACAACATAGATGTTACTGGAGTAAATAAGCAATACATTGCTGAATTTGAAGAGTATGAAAATCTTGCTGTGGTATGTCCAAACCCAGAATGTAAAAGTATTGAAGTTTTCAATATGAACATTCCAGTCAATGATACTGATGAAACTTTTGAAACAGGAGAATTGCCTGTTGAAGAAGAAATCCAGCGATATTATTTAAGGTTATTAATACGAGAGATTCGAGAAGATTTTGTAGGTCTTACGTAAGGCATGGCTTTTTTACTTTCCTTTAAGGGGGGATGATGAGTGTCACAGGAGGCCGATGCAGTGGATATCTGGGAAACAGAAAATCCAAAATGATTTAGCTGAATTGAAGGAGAACGACGAAAAGCAACAAAGTGAAATTAATGAATTAAGAAGAATCACAGACTTTCATGAAAGAGACATTAAAGATATAAAAGACACACTCAGGGAAATTAAAGATGACACAAAATGGTTACGGCGATCGATTACAAATGCGCTCATTGTGGCATTAGTCGGTGGAGCTGTGGCTATTTTTTATGCAGCAATTAAGATGGGAGGAAGCTAAAAATGTACGAACAACCGAAAACGTGGAAAGATTGGGCCATCCTTTTAAGCGGGTGGCTTTCTTTATTTGCCCTAGGATTAAAGGCTGTTTTCAGTGTAGACATAACTCCCTTTGCCAGTGAAATTGCTAACTTCATTTTATTGACTATTTTCATTGCGGTAAATGCCTGGACAGTATGGAAAAACACATATGCCAGCAAAAAAGCAAAACAACAGAAAAAGGCGCTGCAAGCACAAGGCTTGATTAAGAAATAAGCTGCCCAGTGGGTGGCTTTTTCTTATGTATTGAAATTGAATGATTGTTATGTAAGGGAAAAGGGAGGTAGAAAATGCAGCTAATTTCGTTTAAGTAAAAAAAAAATTAGAGGTGATTGAACATGGTAAAAATATTTATCGATCCAGGTCATGGTGGATCAGATCCAGGCGCAGTAGGTAATGGACTTCAAGAAAAGAATTTAACATTACAGATTGCAACTCGCATTAAAAATATTTTAACCCTTGAATATGATAATGTTTCAATTCATATGAGCCGTAAAGGAGATCAAACTGTTTCCTTATCTGAACGTACAAATGCTGCCAATGCATGGGGGGCTGATTTCTTCCTGTCAGTCCACATTAATGCAGGTGGAGGAACTGGCTATGAAGACTATGTTTACCCAGGTGTATGGGCGCCAACAACCACATATCAAAATAATATCCATGCTGAAGTAATTAAGTTGGTTGACTTCTATGATAGAGGCAAAAAGCAAGCAAATTTCCATGTACTACGGGAAACAAGCATGCCAGCACTTTTAACGGAAAATGGTTTTATTGACAATACTAATGATGCTACTAAATTAAAATCAAGTACTTTCATTGAAAATCTTGCCCGTGGCCATGTAAATGGAATTGTGAAGAGTTTTAACCTTCCGAAGAAAAGTGCAGCAGTTTATCACACTGTTGTTTCTGGTGATACTGTTTATTCCTTAAGTAGGACTTACGGTAGCACTGTACAGCAAATTAAAGATTGGAATAACCTTGATGATAATTACACTATTTATGTAGGACAAGTACTTCGAGTGAAATAGATTGAAATAACCTTTCTCATTCGAGAGGGGTCTTTCTCTTATAAACTCCTGTTTCATTAAATTGTTTAACGAAATTAGGGAAATAGCGAAAGTTTCTACCTTACAACCTCAGAAAATTCCCCTTGATCTAACTTTGGAAAGTGATTTAAATGCTCACAAGGAAGATGAGTAAGGTAGTACATTGAATCCATAATAACGAATCCATAATAACTTTTTCACCTAACTTTAGTTCTTCCATACATAGATTACAATGTGGAATCATGTAACCATTATTATCGTATATTCTCATATTAAACACTCCCCTTCATTCTGTACATTAGCTGTATAGGAGAAAAGCCCTTGTGTCTAATTTGTGAAAAATTTCTAATAATATCAATATTTTAACCCAAGTTTTCTATTGTTGCGTATAAATTCTTCCCTGAAACAAAAACTAAAAGAAATGATTAAAGGGTAGGTCACAAATGAAAAGCAAAAATGTCTTCCTAGATTATCAGGAAATAAGAACCGTGCTTAATGACTCGCCAGATTTGATGTGTAGAAAAATGGAATTGGGAAGGCAAACTATTCAAATCGTTTTTATGAAGAATTTAATTAATCAGGAAGTCCTAAATGAATATGTTATTAAATACATGCAATCAATTCCAGAAAAACACTTAAATTACACTTATTTGGTTAATAACATACCAATTGAGGAAATAAAAACTGAAATCGAAAAGAATGAGTTCATCTTATCTCTTTTAAAAGGATTTTCTTATATTTATTTCTTGAATGAGAAAAAAGGTTTTATAGTAAATTGCAATAATACTCTTGAAAGATCCATTGAGAAGGCAGAAACAGAATCATTAGTATATGGACCTAAGATATCCTTTACAGAGTCATTGTCATCAAATATCAAGATTATCAGGCAAAACCTTAATGATTATAATTTGTGTACTGATAGCTTAACGATTGGGGAACGTGTTAAGAAGGAAGTAAGAATCGTATATATAAAAGATATAGCAAATGATGAAACACTAAATAACCTTAAAGAAAGATTAGAAAAAATAAAGCCAGATAATATTAATGATAGTTCAGTTTTAGCGCAATGCCTAGAAGACGATCACTACTCATTTTTTCCGCAGCTTCTTTTAACAGAATTACCCGATCGATTTATTTACTCGATTTTGAACGGGCGAATTGGTGTATTTATGGATGGCAGTCCAGTAGCTATTATTGGGCCAGCTAACTTTTTTTCGTTCTTTGAATCAACAGAAGATATCTATTTAAGGTGGTCGCTAAGTACATTTATACGATTTACTCGAATTTTTGCTATGATAGTATCTTTATTTTTAACTGCATTCTATGTGGCTACAATGACCTATCATTTTGAACTGATACCTTCTAAATTGTTGATAATAATAGGACAATCGCGCTCACAAGTTCCTTTTCCACCTTTATTAGAAGCTCTTTTACTTGAATTATTAATTGAATTACTTAGAGAAGCTGGTGCACGACTCCCTTCTAAAGTAGGTCAAACAATGGGGATTGTTGGAGGAATTGTTGTAGGCCAAGCTACAGTTGAGGCAGGATTAACAAGTAATATTTTAATTATTATAGTTGCCTTCAGTGCACTAGGGGCTTTTCTGGCTCCTATTTATGAAATGGGTACTGCGATTCGGATAGCAAGATTTCCATGTATTATTTTGGCTGGTTTATGGGGTTTGAATGGGATTATGATTAGTGTTTGTATACTAATGGTTCATTTGTTAAAGCTAACGTCTTTAAATAAGCCCTATCTTGCGCCATTATATCCGTTCAGAAAGGAGGATTTAAAATACTTTCTATTTCGGCTCCCCCACCATTTTTATACCAAACGCCCTGTAGTCAATCGCCCAAAAGATACAATTCGAATAAGGGAGAGGTAATAAAAAGTTCAAATTCACATGAAATTTGAGGTGGAAAATGAAGTCAAATGCCATTGTCAATGCCTTTATGGCCTTTTTTATTATACACACATCTCAATTTGGTATGGGTATCCTTGGAGCTCCAAGAATCGTGTACTTAGAATCTAAGAAAGATGCCTGGATTTCGGTTTTACTGTCTGGTATAGCAATTAGCTTTATAACTTGGATAATGATATCCATACTTAAACAGAATGAAAATCGTACGCTATTTGAAATACATGAAAATTTATTTGGACGTATGTTTGGCAGCATCATTAATGTCGTAATTGTCGTTTACTTTATGGCAGTTCATTATTCAATCACCATAAGTTATGTTGAACTATCACTTACGTGGGGTTATGAAGGTCTCTATGAATGGGTCGGTGTCCTGTCATTAGTTTTGATAACAATTTATGGTGTGTCTGGCGGATTCAGAGTTGTTGCTGGTATTTGTTTTTTATCTTTTATTATTGTCATATGGATGTTATTCGTATTGTATCAACCTCTTCAAAGTTTAAATCTCGATAGAATATTACCCATTTTATCGACTAGTCCGACTGAAATTATGAATGGAGTCTACAAAAGTAGCTATACAATGTTGGGCTTCGAGGCGTTACTTTTTCTTTTTCCATTTTTCAAGGAGAAAAAAAAAGTCCACTTATACAGTCAACTGGCAATATGGTTTACAACATTTCTTGTTTTAATCATTACCATTTTCTCTATATTGTTTTTTAGCTCAAAAGAATTAGAGTTAAATATCTGGCCATTTGTCAGCATTATCAGTACTATGCGTTTTCCGTTTATTGAGCGCTTTGAATTTATAGTAGTTTCAATATGGATAATCGTAATTTTTCCTAACTTGTGTATATCGTTATTTTTATCTTCCAATGGTGTTAAACAGATTTTTCGCATAAAGCAGAAATATGGAATATGGATAATTTCAATTATCATTTTTATCTGCAGTTTTTTTATCACCAAAAGAGTTGATAATGATTATTTTATAGATAAAGTTGCTCAAATTGGATTTTATTTATGGTTTGTATACCCTGTAGTTTTATATGGCATCATTACCATTAAATCAAAAATCGTTGGTCGTTCATAAGGGGAGTTGAAATAATGAAATTAAGATTCTTTATTTTGGTTTGTACCCTTATCTGTACTTCATGTGTCCCTCCAAGCAAAATAATCGAGATGCAGGGTATTTCAACTATTCTTGGTTTTGACTTACTGGATGATGAGACTTACAAAGGCACAATAAGTCTTTTGCAATTTGACGGTTCACAGGGAAAGACAAGTACTACCATTTCTGCTGAGGGTTCTACCAGTAAAGAAATTCGACAAAGGCTGGAGCAGCAAACAAGCCATGACATTTCCTCTGGACAATTAAGAACCATCTTATTTGATAAAAAAATGGCTGAGGAAGGGATATTTTCATTTCTTGATACGATGCTAAGAGACACCAGCATAAATCCCCTCATATTCTTAGCGATCACAGACAAATCGGAGGAAACGATAAATAGTAAAGAATATGAAGAGTTTCCTGAAATGGGTTCCTATATGTATCAGTTACTGGACAAACATGAGAAAAAAGAAATGTTAATAAACTCTAACTTGCATGACTTTGTTTCCGCATTATATGAGAGTGGCATTGATCCTACGCTGCCTATTATAAAAAATATTAAAGGTGAAGCACCTTTTATAGAAGCAGTAGCATTATTCAGGGATGATAAAATGGTTGGTTCTATTTCTTTAATCAAAACCTTCTACATAAAATTATTCACTAACAAAAATGCTTTCTTAGGGGATTTAACCTTAACGATACCTTCTGATAAATTAGAGAAAACTGGAGTACTTATCTCTGAGAATGCAGAAAATGAAAAGTATAAAATTACCTTACACCCTATCAATTATCACGGGAAAATTGAGGTAGTTAATAATGAAATAGTAAACTTAAACGCGTCTATTTCAGTTTCAATATTAGAAACTCAGCCATCCGCTTCCATAATTGATAAAGAATCAACAAGAAAATTAGAGCGCTTGATTGGTGAAGAACTTAAAAATGAATTCGAGAAAATTCTTGAGGAATTAAAAATCTTAGAAACAGATCCCATAGGAATTGGAAGAAAAATAAAAAGTTTAAGGAAATATTCTCATTTAAGCAATGGAGAATTAAGTGAGAAGTATTCTGCACTAAAGATAAAGCCAAATATAACTGTAGAAATTAAGCGGCCTGGAGCAGTTAATTAGGAAAAAATTTCGTTCCGACCCCAAATCGACCCCAAACTTGGAATTCAAAGGTTTATGACTACTCAAATTGAATAAAATAAAAAAAGCAAAACCCTTGATATAAAAGGGTTTTGCGCTTTTCTTTTGTAGCGTCCCAGGCGAGATTCGAACTCACGACCTACAGCTTAGGAGGCTGTCGCTCTATCCAGCTGAGCTACTGAGACATGTTGGAATAATTAAATTGTTTGCAATACAAATATGATTGGCATATCCTGTTTCTTTCTCTGCATGCCTATACAAGGAGCAAATGCGTCGAAACAAAGCTGCAGGGATGTATTTCAGGGAAGTTTACGCTTAGCTGAGCTACTGAGACATGATGGCATAATTAAATTGGTAACACAGTTACTTATTATAATCCCATAATCAAAAATGGTCAATGGTTATGCTTAAAGATAAAACCGGCCATTAATACATGACCGGTTTCTGATCTAACTTGTAAGTTTTTTACGATAAAATCTCGCATATGCCCTTGATCTATCTTTCAGCTTCTTAAGCTGTGATGTCTTCAGTTCAATGATAGGCTGTGCAAATGATGTAATCAGTTTGCTTGAGAGAAGCAAGGTCAGCAGCAGCGATATACCGGCAAGCAGCAGAAAGTTTTCCGGTTTAGTGAAGAAACCCTGTACTTCACTTTCTCTGAATACCCGTACAAAGAACCCGTGAAGCAGATATACATAAAGTGTATTCTTTCCTAAATTAGTAAAGAAATATTGTTTGCGCGGCACAAAAGCAAAGAAGCTAAATACCATGATCAAGCTTAGGATATAAAAGCCCAATCTCGTAAAGACTGCTCCAATGGATGCTGCCCCCATTTCTGTATATGGCTTCGATCCAAGCAGCCATTTGTAATCCACTTCAGGGTAAAGGTAAAAGCCGATAAAGACGACAGCAAAAATAGCAAATGCACTAATCCTGAACTTCGGCTGGAATAGAGCATATAAATGCTCTTTCTTTAAATAATATCCCAATAAAAATAAAGGGAAGAACACAAACGTCCTTGATAAACTTAAATAGTTTGAAATCCAATCAGCATATCCGACAGCAAGCCCTATGATAAAAGTAGCTGCCAGGGAGTAAACCGCTTTATACTTTGCGAAGAATAAAAGCATGATATTCCAGCAGAACATGCTGATCAGGAACCATAATGACCAATGCGGGTTAAAAGGATCCAGCTCAAAGGTGCCTTTATTATATAAAAAGTAATAAAAAACGGAATAAATAACCTGGAAAATGATATATGGCAGTATAAGTTTTTTGGCAATTTTCTTTATATAGCCTTTTTTATAAAAGCCTTTTGCGAAAAAACCGGATACCAATATAAATGCCGGCATATGGAACGTATAAATCACTTTATATACTGTATAAATTGTCTCATTATCTTCAATAAAAGAGCGGAGCAAATGCCCGAAAACGACAAAGAAGATCAGGATAAACTTAGCATTGTCGAAGTAATAGTCACGTTGTTTCATATGTCCTCCTCTATTAAAGACCCCCAAAAAAATACTCTATCTGTCTTTACCCACTTTAACATGAAGCAAACTTCATTTCTCGTGTAAATAGGAGGTTTTATTTACAGAAAAAGTAAATTAAAAAAGTTTTTAAATGGCTGTAACATACTAATTAAAACTCTGTTGTATAAAAAAATCGGCCAACCAACTCATATATTATAAGGTTGAAAAAAACTTTGGTATTCCTGTTTCAAAATTTTTGAGCTGATTGTCACTTTTGTTTCAGATAAATGGTAGCAGTACGTATAGTCTGCCAAGCCATAAATAGATGCACTCCCCAGGAAAGAAATCCTAATGGGAACAGCCCGGAGAATTGCCAGTTTAAAATAAATTGGAAAAATAATCTTCAAATGTCTATTTTGTTCTATTATAATGAATTGAAAGAATAGTAAAAAAGAATTAGGGAATAATCTAGTTCAATTGTTCGCATCCGGTTAAATCATAAAGGGGGAAGAATATTGAAAGGGGTAAGGAAATTCAAATCAGGAAAGAAGGAACGAAAAGCTTCATCAAAGTCTAAAAAGCCTGATATAGACAAGTTTTTTAATAAAGTGGCCAGCACAAGCTGGTGGAAGAACCTGAAGCTTGGCCAGAAATATGGGGTCGCGCTTTTTGTGACCATTGGTCTATTCACAGTTTCAACCGTCCTTACTTTTTTTCTGCTTACAATTGCCAATTCAAAAATGGAGACTGTTAGGGATTCAGGAGAAAAAGCCATTAAAATTACTGAATCAGCGGCCACATTCCACCATAAAGGGAGCACGATTGGAAACTTTATCATTGACTCCAATCCAAAACATTTAAAGACATTTGACCAGCTGACAGAGGAATTTGATAAATTAAAGAAGGAAATTTCTCCGGATCTGAGCAATACAAAATCCAAAGACCTATTTAAACAAATTGATGAAAATGATCTAAAAATCACCAGTTTATTTCATGATGTCATTGAGCCAAAAGTAAAACTTCAGCATGAAAGAGAATATAGGCTTGGGAAATTGCAGGCAGATAATATTATTTCTGAAACGGTTGAGAAATTGAATACCCTTAGCAGCATGATGAAAGAGGATCAGCATAAAGCTGTATCTTCTGCTAAATCCAGTCTGATCCTAACTTTGATAGCACTTGGCATTTCAATCATCGTTTCCGCTATTCTTGGAATCGCAAGTATTGTTTTTATAGGACGTATTATTTCAAAAAAGTTAACTTCAATCGTACAGTTCTCAAATGAAATTGCAAAAGGAAACCTCAATGCAGATTCAGTAGTATATGAGGGTAATGATGAAGTGGCACAGCTTAGCAGAGCCATGAATTCCATGAAAGAAAAACTGCAGACTATGATTCAGGAAATAAATGCAGTTTCTGGATATGTTACAGAAAGAAGCGGAGAACTCAATATTGCGGCAAATGAAGTAAAAGCAGCCAGCCAGCAGGTTGCTTCAACCATGCAGGAGCTTTCAGGAGGGGCTGAAGATCAGGCTGGATCTGCAACACGTTTGTCCTTATTGATGGACGAGTACCTGGAAAGAGTGAAAGAAGCGGCATACAGCGGGAATGAAATTATGAGTGCTTCTACAGAGGTGTTATCGCTTACTGAGGATGGAAACAAGCTTATGAAAAAATCCCAGGAACAAATGGGATTAATTAATGGGATTATGAAGTCGTCTGTGGACAAGGTTAACGGGCTGGATGATCAGACCAAACAAATCTCGAGGCTGGTTAAAGTTATAAAGGAAATTGCTGACCAGACCAACCTGCTCGCATTAAACGCAGCAATTGAAGCTGCCAGAGCCGGTGAGCACGGAAGAGGTTTTGCAGTTGTGGCAGATGAGGTGAGGAAGCTGGCTGAGCAAGTATCCTATTCAGTATCGGATATCACCAAGATTGTCGGAGGTATTCAAGCAGAGTCTAACAGTGTAGCCGTGTCACTTCAAGCAGGCTATGTTCAGGTTGAAAAGGGAACGGAGCAAATCCAACTGACAGGACAAACATTCCAGAAAATTTATGAGGCAATTAACTCGATGTCTGCCAATGTCAGCGATATTTCCCGCAGCCTAGAGCAGGTATCAATTAACTCTTCACATATGAACCAGTCTATTGGCAATATTGCTGCAGTATCTGAGGAATCTGCTGCAGGCATCGAACAAACGAGTGCATCAATGGCTCAGACTAACCATTCAATGGAGGAAATTTCAGATAATGCACTGTCTCTGTCGGAATTGGCAGAACAGCTAAATGAAATGATTACAAAATTCAAACTGTAAAATCCAGGCATACTCTTGATAGGGTATGCCTCTTCCTTTCTATCCAGAGCACTTATATAAAAAATAATTTAAGATAGTTTTCCCTGAGATTTAAAGGTTTTAGTCTAATTTTGTAGAAATATTTAATTAATTGCAAATCCCAGTAGGAGGAAATAGAGTGGTCATTATGAATCAGGAAATCAGGAAACTCTATGCCAGGATTGAGACTTTGGAAAAGGAAAATAATATATTGGCTAATGGCAATTCATCTGGATTGGATCTATTCTCTCACTCAAATGATGGAATTTTAATTTTTGACAGCGAGGAGACAATAGTTGATGTCAATCCATCATTTGCTGAGAGTATAAAGATGGATAAACAGCAGCTGATAGGCAGGAGCCTGTGTGAAATCGTGCCGGAAAATAAGCATTTCAAGCTTGAAAAGCAAAAGGAGCTATTGAAAAAGAATAATAGTGTCAGGGGCATCCTTCCAGTATATAGCGACAGTAGTATTATAGAGTTTGATTTTGCTACCAGCACTCTTAATGAGAGCGGTCTTTATATGTGTATATTAAGAGATGTCACGAGTAAGCGGCGCCTTGAACGGAAAGTGAAAAAGAATGAAGAGCTGTATGCGGACCTATTTATAGAAGCTCTGGATGGCATCATTTTTTGGTGTAGTAATGGTGAAATCATCGATGCTAATGAGGCTGCTTGCCGAATTTTTGAATGTACACATGATGAGCTGATCAAAAGACAGGTAAAAGATTTTGTTTATGAAAAATCGGAAAGATACAGAAATATTGTTAAAGAGATGTTCATTAAAGGATCAATAAGGGATGAGCTTGTTTTTCTAATGCCAAACGGACAGTTTAAATCTTTGGAATTTACAGTGAAATTGAACTCTGTTGAAGGCTACCATATGACAATCTTCAGAAATGTCAGTGAGCGTCACGCCATGGAAAAAAGCTTAAGGGAAAGCGAGCAAAAGTTTCGGATGATATTTGAAGGGGCTCTTGAAGGTATTCTTCTCTGGAACGATCAATTTCAAATAGTCGATATTAATCAATCAGGCCAGAGAATGCTGCAGATGTCAAAAGAAGATCTTGTAGGGATATCACTTCATAGTATTTTGAATGACTGCAATATAACTGATGATGAGTTAAAAGAGCAGATAAGAAGCATACACTCAGATGGGCAATCAGACGGGAACCTTTCCATTACTCTAAAATCAGGCAGAAAGAAATTCTTCGAGTTTTCCAACAAGCTGAATATTTTTTCTAATATCAGTATGACGACATTTAAAGATATAACTGAGAAGCTGGAAATGGAAGAACAGCTTCGGAAATCAGATACCTTAAATGTCATTGGAGAATTGGCAGCGGGGATTGCACATGAGATCAGAAATCCGATGACGGCCCTTAAAGGCTTCATACAGCTTTTGGAGGGCAGTGTAAAAGAAGATTATACGATGTATTTCAATGTGATAACCACAGAGCTCAGCAGGATAGATTCAATTATTAATGAATTTCTTATTCTTGCAAAGCCTCAAGCTGTCAAATTTGTAGAAAAAGACATTTCACAAATAATGAAAGAAACAGTCGATCTCCTTAGTGCCCAAGCCGTGCTGCACAATGTTCAATTCAGAACTTATTATGAACAGAATTTGCCCAGGGTTTTCTGTGAAACCAATCAAATGAAAAAGGTTTTTATCAATATAATAAAAAATGCAATTGAAGTCATGCCTAAGGGTGGATATATTACAGTATCCATTCAAAAAGAATCGGACCAAAGAGTTCACATATCCATAGGGGATGAAGGAACTGGAATTCCTGCACATAAAATAAAAAAGCTGGGTGAGCCTTTCTATACTACAAAGGAAAGAGGTACTGGACTTGGCTTAATGGTTACATATAAAATTATAGAAGAACACAAGGGAACAATTGAAGTGGAAAGCAAATTGGGTCAAGGAACTGTTTTTCACATTTATTTGCCCATATAATAAAGGCGGGAATGAAATGGCAGGCAGAGTGTATTCTAAAAAATTGACACCGGCTGGAGACATTTACATCGTAGCAGAAAATGGAATCCTTTTGGCTTTATACATGGGGGAAGCTGATTTTCTGGAAGGGGAAGAGGTCTCATCATTGCAATTTAATCCCTCTGACACTTTGTTAAAAAAGTGTGCTCTCCAGCTTGAGGAATACTTTGACGGATATAGGAAAGAGTTTGATATCCCTATAGAGCCTCATGGCACTGAATTTCAAAAAACAGTATGGAAAGAGCTTTGCCTCATCCCATTTGGCGAGACAAGAAGCTATCAGGACATTGCTGTTAAAATAGGGAAAGACAAAGCTGTGCGGGCCATTGGACAGGCAAATAAGGCCAATCGCCTTCCAATCATTATTCCTTGCCATCGTGTTATCGGCAAAAATAAATCTCTAACCGGGTATGCAGGAAGCAGGACAGAAATTAAAGAAATATTATTATCCCTTGAAGGGGCTAATTATGCAAAATAGTTGTCAAAATCACCCCTTACGGTGATTTTTTTGTTTTTTAAATTTTGTTGACGAGAGGAATATATTCGATTAATATCTAATTAGATGACAATCGAAATGAGGAACGGTATTATGCAATTAAATCGTTTAGTAGCTTTTTATAAAACTATGGGAGACCCCACCAGAATCCGGATTGTTTTTCTCCTTGCCAAAGGGCCGCTGCATGGCCAGGCGATAGCCGGAAAGCTTGGCTTAACACCTCCTACTATTACGCATCACCTAAATAAACTGCGGGAAATAAACCTTGTTTATCAAAGGAGAGATAAAAATACTGTTTATTTTTACCTGAATGAATCTGTACTGAAACAACAGTCAGGTGTTCTTGAAAAATTGGCAGACAAAGAGGAGGTTAAAAAAATGGAGGAACTAAATTCAGAAAACCAGAAGGTTATTGAAAATTTCTTTACACGGGATGGAAAGCTGAAGAACATTCCAGCCCAGAGAAAGAAGAAACTTATGGTTTTTGAGCACTTAATTAAAGGGTTGAAAATGGGCAAAAAATATCAAGAAAAAGAG
This sequence comes from Cytobacillus firmus, assembly GCF_023657595.1. Classification (NCBI taxonomy): domain Bacteria; kingdom Bacillati; phylum Bacillota; class Bacilli; order Caryophanales; family Bacillaceae; genus Cytobacillus; species Cytobacillus firmus. Next base: position 1,523,409 of record NZ_CP098323.1, read on the forward strand.
CTTAACGAATATATCAAACAGTTTCATGAAGACTATGCTACTATACGCAGAGAATTTATAATCAACCATTATATGTACCGTGAAAATGGAATTTACGAGTTAAACCCTCCTGAAATGTGGGCAAAAATAGAAGGGTAAGCAGGGGCCCTGACAGGGTCCTCTGCAATGTCATCCACGGTAAAAATCCGGTTTGCGGTCATCAAAAATCGGAATTAAGCTGCGGACTTCCTTCACTTTATCCAGGTCAATTTCAGCATGCAGGATTTCTTCGGTTTCAGAGCCTTCAGCAAGCACATCACCCCAAGGATCTATAATCATCGAATGGCCTGCAAAGACATTAGCAGGATCAGAGCCGGAACGGTTGCATGCAATGACATAGCATTGGTTTTCAATGGCGCGCGCAATCAAAAGTGTACGCCAATGGGAAAGCCGGGCCAATGGCCATTGTGCTACTACGAATAAAGCTTCTGCCCCTTCCGCTGTATGGGTCCGTATCCACTCAGGAAAACGGATATCATAACAGATCATTCCTGCAAATTTTCTATTGTCCAGAGAAAATTCTCCTCTGGCTGACCCTCCTTTCAAATAGAGATGCTCATTCATAAGCTTAAATAAGTGCAGCTTGCTGTATTCATGTATAAGGTCTCCATTGTTATCTACAATCAGCAGCGTATTGTAAATGCCCTCAGCTGTTTTCTTTGCAACAGAACCGCCAATCAGATGAACCTTATTTTTTTGAGCGATCTCTTTCAAAAAAGCCAGTGCGAAGGCTGCATCCTGGTCCGCAATTTCATCCAATCTGGTCAAATCATAGCCTGTCGTCCAAAGCTCCGGAAGTACCAAAACTTCCGGATTAGACTTGAGCGCTTTATGAATCATGGCTTCAGCCGCTATAAAATTCTTCTCAGGTTTTCCAAAGGTAATATCCATTTGTAAACAGGCAACCTTTAATTTCATTTAACTCCCCCGCAATCATCTTTTCCTTATGTTATGATTAGTCCGATAGATAGAAATTTTCTAAATTTTACTTTACAACTTATCATTTACGTTATATCATTTGTGACTATATTTTCAATCATTTTTTTTAAGCAGGTGATCAATTTGATTAATTATCCGCAATCAGAACTATTAAAAGGTCTGCCAAAACAGTTTTTTGCCTCATTGACAGCTAAGGTGGGGAAAAAGCTTGAACAGGGTCATGATGTCATCAACCTGGGACAGGGAAATCCTGATCTGCCTACCCCGGAGCATATTGTCAAGCGTCTTCAAAGTGCAGCTGAAAACCCTCAAAATCATAAGTATTCTCCTTTTCAGGGTTACCCGTATTTTAAAAAGGCAGCAGCTGACTTTTATAAAAGGGAATATAATGTGGATTTGGACCCCGATACTGAAATAGCCATCCTTTTTGGAGGCAAAGCAGGGCTTGTTGAAATTCCTCAATGCCTTTTAAATCCCGGGGACAGCGTATTGGTTCCGGACCCGGGATATCCTGATTACTGGTCAGGAGTTGCGCTTGCTAAAGCAAAAATGCTAACAATGCCTCTGAGAGAGGAAAATAACTTCTTGCCTGTTTACAGTGAATTGCCAGCTGAGAAGCTTAATTCAGCCAAATTAATGTTTCTTAATTATCCAAATAACCCTACTGGAGCAGTGGCAAACATTGATTTTTTTCAAGAAACAGTCGAATTGAGCCGAAAGCATGGTATCTGCACCGTTCATGACTTTGCATATGGCGGAATTGGATTTGATGGAAAAATACCTGTAAGTTTTCTTCAGGCAGAAGGGGCAAAAGAGGTCGGAATTGAAATTTATACTCTTTCAAAGACCTTTAATATGGCTGGCTGGAGAGTAGGGTTTGCCGCTGGAAATGCAAGCGTTATTGCAGCACTGAACCTGATGCAGGATCATCTTTACGTCAGCTTGTTTGGAGCTGTTCAGGAAGCTGCGGCAGCTGCTCTGTCAGGCTCACAGGATTGTGTAAAAGAGTTGAATTCGATCTACGAATCCAGACGAAATACATTCATTTCCGGTCTCAGGGAAATCGGGTGGGATGTACAAGCTCCTCAAGGCTCCTTTTTTGCATGGCTTAAGGTCCCGGAATCATTTACATCTGAAGAGTTTTCTGAGTATCTCCTGGAAAAAGCGCATATTGCAGTTGCACCAGGCAATGGGTTCGGCCAATTTGGAGAAGGATTTGTGAGAGCCGGTTTGCTGACATCTGAAGAAAGACTTAAAGAAGCGGTAAGGCGAATACAAAAATTAGATCTATTTTAATTTTTTCAAAAATTAAATTGACAAATGTATTAAGCACTGTCATAATTCTAATTAAATTTCTAAATTAACTGAATAATAGATTTCGTTTTCTTATCAAGAGCAGGCGGAGGGACTAGCCCTATGAAGCCCGGCAACCGACTTAAACTTAAGCACGGTGCTAAATCTTGCAGCTTATAGCTGAAAGATAAGAAGATGTTAGATTGCTATGCTAACCTCTTCTTATTTGAAGAGGTTTTTTATTTTTCTCATTCTTTGATATTGAAAGGAAGAAGATTCATGAGCGAAATTATTGCAGTGTACCTAATACATGATGAAAAACATAATCCGGAGAAAAAAGCGGAGGAAATTGCTTTAGGTTTAACGGTGGGATCATGGACCCATCTGCCGGAGCTTGAAAAGCAGCAGCTGGAGAAGCATAAAGGCAGGGTCGTTTCTGTTGAAACCTTTACAAAAGATGCAGAAAGTAAGGAAACAGCAGCAATTATTAAGATCGCCTATCCTGCTGTAAATTTTAGTCCGGATTTACCGGCAATATTAACAACAGTCTTTGGGAAACTGTCACTGGACGGAAAGATTAAACTTTTGGATTTACAGTTTTCCAATGAATTAAAAAATTTTTTCCCCGGACCTCGATTTGGGATTGAAGGGTTAAGGGGAAAATTGAATGTATATGACAGGCCTCTTCTGATGAGCATCTTCAAAGGAGTGCTCGGCAAAGATATGGATTTTTTGACTTCACAGCTGCGGGAACAGGCCTTGGGCGGCATAGACCTTGTAAAAGACGATGAAATTTTATTTGAAAACAGCCTTACACCGTCAGAAGCGCGGATAAAGGAAGGAAAAAAGGTTTTGAGACAGGTTTATGAAGAAACGGGCCATCGGACCTTATATGCTGTAAATTTAACAGGCAGGTCGTTTGAATTAAGAGATAAGGCAAGAAAGGCATCCAGTCTTGGGGCTGATCTTCTTCTTTTCAATGTATTCTCTTATGGGCTCGATGTATTGCAGGCTTTGAGGGAAGATGATGAGATTGAACTGCCTATCATGGCACATCCTGCAGTCAGCGGAGCCCTTTCAGCTTCAAGTGTTTATGGGATCTCCTATCCTTTGCTTTTGGGCAAACTGCTCAGGTATGCAGGGGCAGACTTGTCTCTTTTCCCATCACCTTATGGGTCAGTAGCCCTTGAAAAAACACAGGCATTATCAATTGCGGATAGCCTGACTGGGATGGATTTTTGCAAAAGAACTTTTCCGGTACCCTCAGCCGGCATCCATCCGGGTTTAGTTCCATTGCTATTCGAAGACTTCGGAACAGACAGTGTCATCAATGCCGGAGGCGGCGTACACGGGCACCCGGATGGGGCAAGAGGAGGCGGTTTGGCATTCCGCCAGGCGATTGATTTAACTTTAAAGGGAGCTTCTTTAGCCGATGCTCCATCAGACTTCCCTGAATTAAAAAGAGCGATTGATTTGTGGGGGTACAAAAAGGCGGCTGTACAGAATGGCTAAAATAGCGGTATTTTGCGACTTTGATGGAACTATTACAGAAAAAGATAACATCATTAATATTATGGAGCATTTTGCTCCTTCTCCATGGGAGGGGATAAAAAATCAAGTCCTGCAGCAGGAAATTTCTATTAAAGAGGGAGTAGGAAAGATGTTTTCCCTTCTCCCAAGCAATCTGAAAAGTGATCTTACTGATTTCATCTTAAAAAATGCAAAGATAAGAGAGGGATTCCAGCCGTTTGTCGATTATCTGGCAGAAAAAGATATACCGCTTTATATAGTGAGCGGGGGAATAGACTTTTTTGTAGCTCCCGTTTTGGATAAGTATGGACCCTTTGAAGCAGTGTTCTGCAATGGTTCAGATTTTAGCGGGGACACAATAAAAATTTTATGGCCCCATAGCTGTGATGAAAAATGCGAAAATAGTTGCGGCTGCTGCAAGCCTTCCATTATGAGGAAATTAGAGGATGAGGACACATTTAAAGTGGTAATAGGAGATTCTGTAACTGACCTTGAGGCTGCAAAACAGGCGGACTTTGTCATAGCAAGAGACCTGCTGCTGGAGAAAAGCAAAGAAATGAACCTTAAACATAATTCTTTTGATACGTTCTATGATTGCATTGAAGTCTTAAAAAATTTAAATGAGGTGACAGTATGAGCAGACTTGAGGAAAAATGGAATGAGCTTGCAGATATTAAAGCCGAGCTCGCGGAAAGGGACTGGTTTATGGGAACAAGCGGAAATCTGGCTATTAAAGTAAGTGCAAGCCCGCTTCAATTCCTTGTAACTGCAAGCGGAAAGGATAAGCGGAAACGGACTGCAGAAGACTTTCTGCTGGTGGATGAATTTGGCCGGCCGGTGGGCGAAACCGATTTAAAGCCATCCGCTGAAACACTTCTGCATACGGAAATATACAGAAGAACAGAAGCTGAATGCAGTCTCCATGTACATACAATTGATAATAACGTCATCTCAGAAATTTATGGCGACCAGGAGGCAGTAACCTTTAAAGGACAAGAGCTCATTAAAGCATTTGATAAATGGGAAGAGGATGCTGTCCTTAGGATTCCGATTATTCCTAATTATGCGCATATTCCTGCGCTGGCAAAGTGTTTTTCTTCCCATGTACATGAAGATTCAGGTGCAATTTTAATTAGAAACCACGGAATTACAGTATGGGGCAAAACCTCTTTTGAGGCTAAAAAGATCCTGGAGGCTTCAGAATTTCTGTTCCGATATCAGCTAAAGCTTCTGGAACATAGAGCCAAACAATTATCAAAAGTAGTGTAATTCAATAGTTCAAAATAATGCAGAAAAAAATTTTAATAGAGAGGGTTGATCAGTTTGGCATATATCGTATTTCAAAATTCAAAAAAAGAAATCAGGAATCAGGAAGAAGTTGCTTCTTTTCTGGAAAAACAGGAGGTTATTTATGAGCAATGGTCAATAGATAAATTGCCTGAAAGCCTCCGGGAGAGATATTTGCTTTCCAATGATGAAAAACAAGAAATCCTGGATACGTTTGCTGCAGAAATTAAGGATATTTCAGAAAGAAGAGGATACAGGGCACAGGATGTCATTTCCCTTTCAGACAATACGCCGAATTTGGAACAGCTTCTTCAAAATTTCCAGCGGGAACACCATCATACAGACGATGAGGTGAGATTTATAGTCAGCGGCAACGGGGTTTTTATTATACAAGGAAAAGATGGGGAATTTTTTGAGGTTTTCCTGAATCCCGGCGATTTAATATCCGTTCCTGAAAACATTCGTCATTATTTTACTCTGCAGGATGACAGAAAGGTAGTAGCCATCCGAATCTTTGTATCTGCAGAAGGATGGGTGCCAATTTATGAAGAAAAGGAAGTTCATCAATAATCTGTTGACCCATTGCTCCGGCATTGGGTTTTTTATTTTTCCGCTATAATAAATGGATTTTTTTTACATCAGGTTTTTTATCAAATACTGTTGGTTTAAGTAGTTTTAATTAGCAGAAGGTGTCGAAAGCCAATAGGGCTGATATGAGATTATTGTCGATTAAAATTAATTGGGAAAAAGATTGTCTAATATTGCGAATCTATTTACATTTATAGAAATTCTTGTAATAATGCTTCAAGTAGACACATTTATATCGGATAAAAGGGATAGGATTAGGAGGAAGAAAGTTGCGCAATAAAAGAATACAGCTGCTGACTGAAATCCAGCAAAAAAGGGAAAAAATGATAGAAACGGCTAGAAAAAACGGAATGGCTAGCCAGGAAACGGTTCGCTGCAGCCAGGAACTCGATCAATTGATTTTTGAATATCAATGCTTTATTAAACGGGAGAAGGAACAAAAGAAAAGTATGAGAGTTTCATTTAGGGAAATGATTCTATCATGGAAGAAAGCAGTTGTATAATTAAAATAACTGAGTATATTTATTGAGCATATATAAAAAGGAAGTCAAAAAGGATCCGTGAAGGGTTCTTTTTTTTTCAGTCTGCTGCAATTCTAGTAATAAACATATTAATTCATTAAAGAAGTACTATGCCTCTTTAGAGAATCATATATCGTAATACAAAGCTTTTTTAATTTCTTAAATGCTCAATACTCATACAAGCTTTAAGTTAAGAGGAGGGAAAGTAAAAAATGCACATAGTTGTGTGTGTCAAGCAAGTGCCTGATACAAAAATCATTAAAATCAATCCCAAAACCAATACCCTTGACCGGCGCAGTGCTCCTGCCATTTTGAACCCTTATGATGCTCATGCAGTGCAGGAGGCTGTGAAAATTATAAAGGCCCTGGGAAAAGGCACCATATCAGTCTTATCCATGGGACCTCCTCAGGCCGTGGCAGTTATTAAGAAAAGTATCGAAATTGGGGCGGACCGCGGATTTTTAATTTCTGACCGTGCATTTGCCGGTGCCGACACACTGGCAACAAGCTATGCTCTGTCTAAAGCTTTAGAACGTATTTCAAAAGATATGCCTGTGGATTTAATTCTATGCGGAAAGCATGCCATTGATGGAGATACCGGCCAGGTTGGACCAGGTATAGCAAGGCGGCTCGATATTCCGCCTGTCACCAATGTGATCGAAGTAGCTGAAGTTAATGAAAGTGAAAAAACGATTCTGATCAAAAGGAAAATCACGAACGGATATGAATTAATTCAAGCTCAAATCCCTTGCCTGCTGACCGTTGAAAAAGAGATTAATAGCATAGAATATTCCCCTATGCCTAATATGATAAAAGCTGCCAGATATGAGCCGGTTATCTGGTCTGTTAATGACCTTGAAGGTGTAGATCGGACACAGCTGGGGTTGAAGGGATCTCCTACGATAGTGGGTAAAATGTTTACCCCTCCAAAGCCGGAAGGCGGAAAAAGGCTGGAAGGGAATGCAGACGAACAGATTCAGCAGCTGATGGAGCTTCTTAATGATAAAAGTGAGCTTTTGCAGCCAAACAGTAATAAATAGGGGGGGATTTACATGATGGATGAGTACCGGGGAGTATGGGTATTCATAGAACAAAATGATGGGAAAATTGAGGGGGTTTCCCTTGAATTGCTCGGGGCCGGCAGAAAGCTGGCAGATAAACTTGATGTTCCCCTTTCCGGTGTGCTGCTTGGGTATGAAATTAAGTCTTTAAGCCGGGAGGTCATCGCCTATGGTGCTGATCAGGTTTTTGTAATTGACCACGAAGTAATGAAGGATTACCGGACAGAATCTTATATGAAGGCAGTTATCCATCTTGCCGAAAAATATAAACCTGAAATTTTCCTCTATGGGGCTACCTCCAATGGTAAAGACTTAGCCAGCGCGGTTGCCACAGATCTCAGTACTGGATTGACAGCGGATACAACCATGCTGGATGTTGAAGTGGAAAAAAGGCTGCTTGAAGCAAGCCGCCCGGCTTTTGGCGGAAATATAATGGCAACCATCCTATGCAAAAAACACCGGCCGCAGATGGCTACTGTCCGCCCTAAAGTTATGAAGGCAATGGAGGCGAATCCTGATAGGCATGGTGAGGTTATAGAGGAACCGATTACCCTTAGAGAAGATGACATGCGCACAAAGGTGATTAAAATTGTGAAAGATGTCACAAAAAAAGTGAACTTAGCTGAAGCCCATGTTGTCGTTGCAGGCGGAAAAGGGATGGGTGATCTTCAAAACTTCCAGCTGATCCATGAGCTGGCTGACACTATTGGAGCGACCGTAGGGGGTACAAGGGATGTAGTGGAGGCAGGGTGGCTTCCGCATGAACAGCAGGTTGGACAGACAGGAGAAACCATTACACCAAAGATCTATTTTGCTATTGGGATTTCAGGGGCAATTCAGCATGTTGTAGGCATGAAAAATTCAGAGTTTATCATTGCGATTAACAAGGATCCGCAAGCCCCTATATTCGATGTAGCAACCTACGGTATCGTAGGTGATGCACTTGAAATTGTTCCGAAGCTGATTAAAGAGTTCAAGGAAGCAAGAGAAAGAGGGGGTGAGATGAGCTATGTCTGAAAAGTTTGATGTCATTGTGGTCGGTGCAGGGCCTGCAGGAACTTCCTGTGCTTACACCTGTGCTAAAAACGGCCTAAAAGTCCTGCAAATTGAAAGAGGAGAATATCCGGGCAGCAAAAATGTAATGGGCGGTGTGTTATACCGCAAACAAATGGAGGAAATTATTCCGGAGTTTTGGAAAGAGGCACCACTCGAACGGCCAGTCATAGAACAGCGATTCTGGATGATGGATAAAGAATCCGCAGTAAGTTTTGGCTATAAAGGTCTTGAGTGGGGGAAGGAGCCATATAATAATTTCACAGTGCTCCGCGCCCCTTTTGACCAATGGTTTGCAAAGAAAGGGGTTGAGCAGGGCGTTCTATTAATAAATGAGACGGTCGTGCTTGAGTGTCTGACTGAGAATGGAAAAGTGGTTGGGGTAAGAACAGACCGTCCGGATGGAGATATATATGCAGATGTAGTGGTTTTGGCAGATGGTGTGAATTCACTGCTGGCAAAGCAGCTTGGCTACCATAAAGAATTCCGTCCTGATGAAGTGGCGCTGACAGTAATGGAAGTCATTAATCTTTCTAAAGACAAAATTAATGACCGCTTCAACCTGGAAGACAACCAGGGATGTACGATTGAAATTTTCGGGGACTCCACGAAAGGAAACCTAGGTACAGCTTTCATTTACACCAATAAAGATAGTATCAATATTGGTGTAGGAACAACGCTCTCAAGCATGATCAAGGCAAAGCTTAAACCATATGACCTGCTGGATTATTTAAAAACACACCCTATGGTAAGACCTTTAATAGAAGGGGGAGAGTCCGCTGAATATCTGGCTCATTTAATTCCTGAAGGCGGGTACCATTCGGTGCCGAAAGTGGCCGGTAATGGTGTTCTCCTTGCAGGTGATGCGGCACAACTTGTTAATGCCATTCACCGAGAGGGCTCCAATATGGCTATGGCTTCCGGAACGATGGCTGCAGAGACCATCATTGCAGCTAAGGAACGGGGTGATTTTAGCGAAACCAGCTTGAATCAGTACAGGGAAAAACTGTATCAAAGCTTTATAATTAAGGACCTGGAAAAATATAAAGATGCAGCTCACACGTTTGAACACTACCCGCAGTATTTTAAGGAATATGTACCAATGCTGAACAGGGCAGCGAACAAATTCTTTACCGTTGATGGAACTCCGAAGAAAGAAAAGCAAAAAGAAATTATGAAGAGCTTCACCAGTGAACGCGGGACAATTCGTGTGCTTCAAGACATGTACAGGGCATGGAAGGCGGTGAAATAATGTCAACGAAAACGATCGAAGAAAAGCAATATTTAGTTCGTTTTAAGGCAGATACAAAATCGCATCTTACCGTATTGGATCATGATATCTGTATGACAAAATGCCCCGATAAAATATGCACCATTTTCTGCCCGGCTGAGGTCTATAAGTGGGAAGGGTTAAGAATGCAGGTCGGTTATGAAGGATGTCACGAATGCGGCAGCTGCAGGATAGGATGCCCGTATCAGAATATTAAATGGGAATATCCGAAAGGCGGCCATGGAATAGTATTCAGGCTTGCATAAATCAGCCCTCAGGATTATACAAAAACCGGCCATCGAATTGGCCGGTTTTGAAAGGGGGGTATGAAAAGGGCTTTATCTTTCGGTACATGTACATTATAAATTTAATATATTAAGAAACTGTTAACAAGGTATATATAAACTATGAATTCTAAAAGAGTTTTCTAATCTGACGCGTTAATGCATTTGAGTAATAGTGCTTTAGTAACTTAATTTTTCAGGCAGAATTTGTTAAACTAAATGTGGTCGAACTATTATAGTTGACCCCCTATAATCTTGAGAGCTTAGTTTGTCTAGGCTCTTTTTTTTATTGCATAAAGAATGCTTTATTATTGGATTTAGTTTAGAAGTAGAATTTACCTATATGTATGTTATTTCACATGCGAGGGTAAAAAAAGATGGAGCGAAGAAGGAGAAATTTTTTTTGAGGCTAGCTGATTTTTTCTTGTCTATTTAAAAAACTGAACTGTGAATCTTTGACATTGGCTTCAATTTCTCTGGCATGTTCAAATGCTTTGTGGATGCATTCATGAAGAGATGAAGAATATAATACTTCATTCCATGAAAAGCACCCTTCCGAATCTGATGGATAAATGGTTACTTTCCAGCAATAAAACTCTTTTTCCTGTTCTTTAAGCTGTCCTTCCAGAGCGATAAGCCAATGGGTGTGCCCCGTGGAAAGGTATGAGTCCTCTGAATTGGCCGGAATGAGGCACTTTTGATAAAAATCATAGAAAGTTGGCAGATGCATTTTAATCCCTCCTAACAATTTACAGGGTTTAGCTGCGCCGATATAAAGATAACTTACCTTTATTATATGGCAAAAAACGAGAAGATTGCACAAAATTATTTAAATTTTTAGAAAATTTTTTCGGAAATGCAAAAAGTGATGGGCATCACAACAATCCTGACTGCCATTTTTTATACTGAACCTATAATAGATAGGAGTGGTTTAGGGATGGAAGGCTGTATGAGTTCCATGATGGGAAATGGACCAATAAAGCTTAGCAAAGGGCTGAAACAGCTGAAAGAGGAGCATCCTCCTCTTTTGGCAATGCTTGAAGAGCTGCTTCAGATCACAATTAAAATGGAGGAATCTCCAGACAGAGCTCTTTTTCAAAAGTTAACTGAACATGTACGATATTTCTGCAGTAAACTGGATCCGCACTCAGAAAGTGAGGAAGGCGTGCTTTTCCGAATGATGGAACAATACCTTGGAAAAGGAACAGGCCCTATTGCGGTTATGGAGTATGAGCATGACCAGGCTAAAAGCTGTATTAAAGCTTTTTTACGAGCAGCGGAAGGAAAAGAGCAGTTGACTGAAGAAGAAATGGCCGAACACTCAGGGCTGATTAAAAAGGCATACTATACTCTGACACAGCACTTTTCTAAAGAAGAAAACGTCCTATTTCCTATGGCAGAAAATCTTCTTACTGAAGACGAGAAAGAAGAGCTATATATTAAAATTCAGCAAATTTAAGAGGAGGGAGCACCTCCTCTTTTTTTAATATAAGAAAGAATCATATAAACTTAGAGACTGTCTAGCTTAAGCGCCAGCCCCCTCGAGGTCACAAGCTTGTCTTGTTTCGGATCCCTAGGGACGAAAGACTAGACAATCCCTTCCAGAAGGAAAGAACACCTTCTTGAAGGGCTCGTCTTATGCTAGTCGTCCCTGAGCAGTCGCCTCCACATTTCGGTTTGTCTAGTTGCGGATCCTAGGGACAAAAGACTAGACAATCCTTCCAGAAGGAAAGAACGCCTTCTTGCAGGGCTCATCTTGTGCTTGAGGCCAACAGGACAAGGAAGGCTTCGTCAGCATAAACATCGCACGACCAAAAGGACAGCTTTTGGTCGTGCGATGTGGCGTTCTTAGTCTGCGCTTCTTAGGTGGGCAAGGCGCTTACGCTTTTCTTATTTATTCCACTCAGAAACCCTTTCATCAGCCGGAAGCAATAAAGTCAGCAATCCCAAAACGGGAAGAAACCCTGTAAATATTATCATATTGGCCAGTCCAAGAGTGTCGGCCAGATAGCCCAAAGCAACGGAGCCTATCGCCCCCATGCCAAATGCCAGCCCTACTGTAAGTCCAGCCATTGTGCCGATTTTCCCGGGAACGAGTTCCTGTGCATATACAACAGTCACAGAAAAGCTTGACATAAGTATAAATCCACCCGCCACCAGCATGATAAATGCAATAGCGGAAGGCACAAAAGGAATCAGGAGGGAAAGGGGAACAGTAAGGATCATTGAAAGAAAAATAATCTGTTTCTTTCCAAACTGATCTGCGAGCGGCCCGCCAAAAAACGTACCCAGCGCACCTGATACTAAAAATGCAAATAAGAAGATCTGTGCCTGACTTATAGAGAAAGAATATTTCTCAATTGCATAAAAAGCATAGAAATTTGTCATCCCTGAGATATACCATGAACGGGCAAAAATCAAAAAAAGAACCAGGAGGAGGGCTCCCCACACCTTTCTGGGAATTCTTTTGTTTTGGCGAGCACCTGAATCTTTCCGCGGTTTAGTGGCGGTCAGTTCCTGCTGAAGACGTCCTGTATACCAGAATGCAATATAAATCAGCAGTCCAACTGCAATTGCCGCAACTGCGGTAAACCAGGCAGCCCCTATTTGGCCCAGCGGAACAAGTATGAGGGCTGTAATGATGGGAGCAAGTGCCTGTCCGGTGTTACCGCCAACTTGATAAATCGATTGAGCAAGACCCCTGCGCTGGCCTGCTGCCATATAGGCTACCCTTGAACCTTCAGGATGGAATACAGCCGAACCCAAACCAATGAATAGAACTGAAAGAATGATCCATTTATAATCTGGAGCAAAAGCCAGGCCTAATACACCAAATAAAGTTGAGGTGAGGCCGATTGGCAAGGCAAAAGGGAACGGTTTTTTATCAGTGGCCATCCCAATGACAGGCTGCATGATGGAAGAAACCATATTTAACGAAAAAGCAATCATTCCCAGCTGAGAGTAGGTAAGCCCCATAGACTTTTCCAAAATCGGAAACATAGCTGGGATAACGGATTGGATGGAATCATTCAATAGGTGGCAAAGGCCAATGATGAATAATATCCGATAGGCTGTTTTCTGCTGCGGATCAGAATTTTGCTTGATTGTAGCAGCGGTAGCACTCATAATGTAAGTCTCCTTCTTTCTGAACATTTCGTGAAACTAAATATAGTGTACCTTATTCACGAGTCTATCAAAATAGCTATTTTGAAAATCTGTTAAATATTATATAATTTACATTACTCAGAATAAAGACGAGAGCAGGGGAGCTAATGGAAAAAGCAGTTGATGCTTTAATGACGGACAATGTCCTCCATCATTTCTTAAGTATCTATTCTTTGAATACCGTGAATTATAAAAAGCTGGGTGACTTTGAAAACTATGTCTTTCAAGCTTCGAAAGATGGGGAAGAGCTAATTTTGAGAATTACCCATTCGACACATCGCAAGCTGGAGGAGCTTTTATCTGAAGTTGACTGGATGAGTTATTTAAGATCAGAAGGTGTGAAGGTTCCAAAGGTAATCCCTTCACAAAATGAGAATGAGGTTGAAGCCTTGGAAGCCGGTGATGGCTCTGTCTTTTATGCAAGTCTGTTTTCAAAAGCGGAGGGAAAACCAATCAGTGTTCGTACACCGGAATTCAATCAGGAGTTATTTCATGCATGGGGAAGAGCAGTGGGGAAAATGCATGCAGCCACAAAATCATATGTTCCTTCTCCTGGCATTGTAAAGCGCATGCAATGGGAGGAAGAAGAGCTGCTGACTGTTGAAAAATATATACCCAAAGAAGATCAATTAATCGTTAAGAATACGAAGGATTTATTGAATCTGCTTCATACATTGCCAAAGAATATAGACAACTATGGTCTTGTTCATACGGATATACACTCCGGAAACTTTTTTTATGACGGAAAAGATATACAAGTGTTTGATTTTGATGACTGCTGTTATCATTGGTTCGCGTCTGATATCGCCATTCCCCTGTATTATTCAATTTTATATAAGTTTAAAGAGGCGGACCCGGCAGAACTAAATTTTTTTGGCAGGATATTCCTGAACTCCTTTTTGGATGGCTATCAGCTGGAGAATGAAATTCCCGGTGACCTGGAAAAACAGCTGCCTTTATTCCTGAGGCTAAGGGATATCACATTGTATTCCGTTCTCCATAAAAAAATCGCACCTGTGGACAGGAATCCTCAGCTATTAGAAATGATGAAGTCGATAAAGGATCGAATTGAGAGAAACTCTCCAATATACTTAGGCTAAAAGGGAAGGTGCCTGGAATCACGCACCTTCCCTTTTTATGGGTTTTTGATCGGCAGAAAAATATCTACATGAGTACCTTTTGTTTCTTCGCTTGTAATAAATATTTCACCGCCAAAAGAATGCACAATGCGCCTGCAGACCACAAGCCCAAGCCCTGTACCCATTTCCTTTGAAGTATAAAATGGATGAAATATTTGTTCTATTTTGTCTTCTGGAATGCCGGAGCCTGTATCCGCGATTTTAAGCTGACACCTGGATTGCAGTTTATTTAGCTTTATTGTTAGCTTTCCGCCGCCCTGCATGGATTCAAAAGCGTTTTTCGTTAAATTCAGGATTACCTGTTTCATCTGATCTTTCGTGCAATCGACTATGACGGGTTCATCTGAAAAAACAGATTCAAAAGTGACATTGTGTAAATTAGCTTCAGAGAGTATTAAAGGTTCTAATTCCTTTATAACACTTCTCAAATCCATAGCTTCCATTTTTTGAGCAGTAGGTTTACCCAGAATTAAAAATTCACTGACAATCTCATTAATTCTGCTTATCTCATCATTTATGACCGAAAAATAATACTGGTCATGTGTATTCGTATATTTTTCACTCAATAGCTGTATAAGTCCTTTTATTCCTGTTAAAGGGTTCCTGATTTCATGGGCTGTGCTGGCAGCCAGGGTACCTACCAGTTCGAGTTTTTGCAGTTCATTTTCCTTTTTTTCCTTTTCAGCCTGTTTTTTTAGCCTTAAATATTTTATGAAGAGAAATAAAATATGGATTATAATCGTTAAAACCAGGATTGCCCGAAAAGCATCCTTAATAATTTTCAGCATGTCTCTTGGCGGAAATTCAACTTTTACACTCCAGGGCAGCCTGTCAATTGGGATTGTAATGCTATTTTGACTGGAAAATGAGGAATCTCCATTCATATTGATGTCCATAATCGTTTTTCTTTTAGAATTAAGAACGGAAAGCCGGGCATCAGGAGTGAGAAGCCTCATAATATTTTGTACGTAATCCACTCTCATATGAGCCACAATAATAGAGATTACATCTCCATCGTCATTCAGTACCGGCTTTCCTATCCCAACAACTGTTTGTCCATTTGTCAGTGTTTCAGGAGTATTGGAAATAACAATATCTTTTGTTGCCAATATCTCTTTAAGAAATTTCTTCTCAGATAAATCAGAGTTTGCTAAGAATTGATTTGATCCTGTAAGAACCATTCCGCTGGGATCAAGAAGGTAAATTCCTCCATAACGGGGATCCATTTGATTGGCTTTTTGGAGCAGAGGCTCAAGCTTTTCGGAAGGTGTGTCAGCACTTCCAGCAGTCAGCGAAAGCATCTCAAGTGTGGTCACGGTCTCGGAAATAAACTGGTCCCAGCTTCTTTGGTGTATCGAGCCTATCCATTTTGCTTCTTCAAGTCTTTCCATATCATTTTGTTTAACAGAATCCATAAACAAAAAGATGCTGCCGGCTAAAGTGGGAATAATTACTGCGAATAAATAAAGCAGGAAGTTTCTGTTTCGATTATTCATGAGGTTAACTCCAGATTAATTTGGTTAATTTGTCCTTAGCTAACTGACATTAACAATATTATACCATTATGTGTTAAAAGAGGTTTAATTCTTTCATAGGAATGTTATTTTATATGTAAGGAGGGGTTTTGATGAAATCGGAAGTGTTACTCACCATTTTAGCTACAAGTGATGTCCACGGACATGTTTATCCATATTTTTATGGAACGGATGAAAACGCTGAGCATGGTCTGGGCAAACTTGCAGCGTTAATAAAGAGAGAAAAGGAACAATCTGAGATATCCATTCTTATTGATAATGGTGATTTGATCCAGGGAACTCCTCTTACTTATTATTATTCCAGAAACCTGAAAAATCAAAAAAATCCTATGATCCAGATTTTAAATAAACTTGAATATGATGCAGCTGTTATCGGAAATCACGAATTTAACTATGGAAAGAGCACACTTGCAAGAGCGGTCAGTGAATCAAATTTTCCTTGGCTTTCAGCTAATATCTTATTCAATTCAACAAAAGAAACTTATTTCGGGCTTCCTTATAAAATAAAAACCTTTGCAAATGGTTTGAAAACTGCGGTAATAGGTGTCACGACCCAGAATATTCCAAATTGGGAGAAAAGGCAGCATATTGAGCAGCTTTCATTTGAATCTGCGGTGGTCAGTTTAAAAAGGTGGGTTTCCTATATCCAGGAGGAAGAAAAGCCGGACTTGATTATCGTCTCATACCATGGGGGCTTTGAGAAGGATATAAAAACAGGAGAACTGACGGAAGAACAAACAGGAGAAAACGAAGCATACAGAATCTGTACAGATGTCCCGGGTATTGATGTTCTGATTACCGGGCATCAGCACCGTTTTATTGAAGGGGAGCAAGTGAATGGTGTATCTATTGTCCAGCCGGGATTTAATGGCCAGGCACTTGCAAAGGTTACAGTAAAATTCAGAAAAAAACACAATGATTGGCTGATTGATGAAAAAAAATCTTCCTTAATTTATCCCAATGGAATCATGCCTGATCATGAAATCCTTCAGCTTGCCGGGTATTATGAATCCAAAACCCAAAATTGGCTTGATACAGTTATAGGTGAAATTGAAGGAGACATGGTGATTGACGATATTTTCGAAGCGCTCCTTAAGGAGCATCCGCTGATTGAATTCATTAATAAAGTGCAAATGGAAGCTTCTGGTGCTGAAATTTCCTGTACGGCGCTGTTTCATGAGGGAGCACCAGGTTTCAAATCTAAAGTAACGATGAGAGAAATTGTTTCTAATTATATATATCCCAATTCGCTATGCGTCCTAAGAATTTCCGGAAAGGACATTAAGGATGCTTTAGAGCGGTCAGCATCTTATTTTGAATTGAACAGTGATGGGGAAATTATAGTGAATCCTGAATTTTCATATCCGAAGCCACAGCATTATAATTACGACATGTGGGAAGGAATTGAATATAAATTAGATGTTTCACGCCCAAAGGGCAGCCGGATCACCGAGCTTCTTTATAAGGGACATCCTATCAGGGAGGATGGCGAGTACCATGCAGTAATGAACAATTACCGGGCTGCAGGAGGCGGGGGATATTATATGTTTAAGGACAAACCCGTAGAAAAAGAAATATTAACCGATATGACTGAATTGATTGCCGGCTATTTTTCTGAAAAGGGAAAGGTAATCCCGACACTGAACTGCAATTGGGAGGTTTCAGCCGGCAAATGATCTGATTTGTTAAATTGACAGCTTTCTTACTGTTTTCTATAATGATTGAGAATTGATTGATGTAAACGCTACTCAATAAATGGTAAAGGGATTGGATAAAATGGGTTCTGAACAAATTGACCAATCGTTGAAATTATTTATCGTCCTGTCCAGGGCATACCGGGCTATAAATGAAAATGTAAATAAACGAATACAAACTTACGGAGTAAACCCAACTGAATTTGCAGTTTTGGAGCTTCTGTATCATAAAGGTGACCAGCCTCTGCAGCAGATAGGCGGGAAAATACTATTGGCCAGCGGAAGCATCACATATGTAGTGGACAAGCTTGAGCAGAAAGGTCTGTTAAAAAGGGTCGCATGCCCGACGGACAGAAGAGTTACCTTTGCGCAAATTACAGATGAGGGAAAAGCATTTATTGAAAATATTTTTCCTGACCATGAAAAACATATACATTCACTTATGAACGAGCTGACTTCAGAAGAAAAAGCTGCAGCCATTGGTCTATTAAAGAAGCTTGGACTATCAATTTCCCATGACAAAAATGGGGGGAATTAATCAAAACAGCCTTGATTGGCTGTTTTTTATTTTGTGAAAGATAAGATATATTTAGGGAAGGAATTATCCAAATATTGTCGAAATAGTTTAGTGGTTTGTTTATAAATCGATATACATATACACGAGGGGGCAGTAATGTGAGATTTGAAGACTATACATATGTTCGTCCGAATCTTGAGAAAATAAAGGGGCAATTTGAAGCAGCGCTTGAAAAGTTCGAAGATGCAGCTTCTGCAGAACATCAAAATCAGGCTATGAAAGAAATTAATGATATTCGCAATGATGTCGGTACCATGTTCAACCTATGCTATATCCGGCATTCAGTAGATACAAATGATGAATTTTACAAGGCAGAACAGGATTATATGGATGAGATTCAGCCTGAAGTAGAAGGGTTTGTTACAAAGTATTATCAGGCTTTGGTTGATTCCAGGTTCAGGGCAGAGCTTGAAGAGCGCTGGGGGAATCAGCTGTTTGCACTTGCAGAAGCCCAATTGAAGGTGTTCTCGCCAGAGATTGTTCCGCTTTTGCAAAAAGAAAATAAGCTTTCTTCTGAATATACGAAATTGATTGCTTCAGCCAAGATTGATTTTGAAGGTGAAGAACGCACACTTGCCCAATTGGAGCCATTCACACAATCTACAGATCGTGAAATGCGTAAAAAAGCAAGTGAGGCCCGCTTTGGTTTTCTAGCTGAAAATGAAGATGAACTTGACCGTATATATGATGAGCTTGTCAGTGTTAGAACAGAGATCGCCCATAAACTAGGATACAAGAATTTCGTTGAACTGGCGTACTTCCGCATGTACCGGACAGATTATAACGCGGAAATGGTTGCAAATTTCCGTAAGCAGGTGAAGGATTTCATCGTTCCAATCGCCACAAGGCTTAAGGAAAGGCAAAGAGAGCGCATTGGCGTTGATAAGCTCAAATTTTACGATGAAGGATTTGAATTTAAAACGGGTAATGCCGTACCAAAAGGAGATCCTGACTGGATTATTGAAAATGGCCAAAAAATGTATGATGAGTTATCCGGTGAAACAAGTGAATTTTTCTCGTACATGAGAGAAAATAATCTTATGGATCTGGTGGCCAAAAAGGGAAAAGCAGGGGGCGGCTATTGCACTTACATTGAAAACTATAAATCCCCATTCATTTTCTCTAATTTTAATGGGACTTCAGGAGATATTGATGTTCTTACCCATGAAGCAGGACATGCATTCCAGGTCTATTCAAGCAGTCACTTTGAAATACCTGAATATAACTGGCCAACCTATGAAGCAGCTGAAATTCATTCCATGAGCATGGAATTTTTCACTTGGCCCTGGATGGAAGGCTTCTTTAAAGAGGATACGGAAAAATACAAGTTTTCACACTTGAGCGGGGGACTTCTTTTCCTGCCTTATGGCGTATCAGTTGATGAATTCCAGCATTGGGTGTATGAAAATCCGGAAGCAGCACCTCAGGAAAGAAAAAAGGCTTGGAGAGAGATTGAGAAGAAATACTTGCCTCATAAAGATTATGATGGCAACGAGTATTTAGAGAATGGAGGATTCTGGCAGCGCCAAGGTCATATTTACAATTCACCCTTCTATTATATTGATTATACATTGGCCCAAATCTGTGCATTCCAATTCTGGAAAAGATCCAGGGAGAATCAGGAAGAGGCTTGGAAGGATTATTTAAAACTATGCCAGCTTGGCGGCAGCAAGCCTTTCACTGGACTTGTTAAAGAAGCTGGATTGATTTCTCCTTTTGAAGAGGGTTGTGTCGAGTCAGTTATCGGGGAAATTGAGAATTGGCTGAATTCAGTGAATGATAAAGGTTTATAAAATAAAAAAGAGAGCCGGTTATGAACTCCGGCTCTTTTCCATCCTATTAGCGCAGTGGTTTAATGACAATTAAGCCGTTTTCCAGCTCAGCCTGTAAATGGCTATTCCCTCCATTGTTGATGATGAAATCTGCAATTTTGTCTTCCAGCTCATCCTGGATGATTCTTCTTAATGGCCTTGCGCCAAAAGCAGGGTGGTATCCGTCTTCTGCTAATTTTTCCTTAACTTCCTGGCTAATAGTCAATTCAAGCTCCTGATCATTTAATGTTTCCTGCAACTCATTGAGCATTAAGTCAACAATTTTTAGTAAATGCTCTTTTTCCAGAGCTTTAAATTCAATAATGCTATCAAATCGGTTCAGAAATTCCGGCTTAAAAAAGCTGCCGAGCGAGTCCAGAATATTGGATTCTTTGACGGCATCTGCTGCACCAAATCCAACATGGACTTCTTTTTGTCCAACTCCTGCGTTGCTTGTCATGATAATGACTGTATCCTTAAAACTGACAGTGCGGCCCTGGCTATCTGTCAGGCGTCCATCTTCCAGTATTTGAAGGAACATGTGCTGTACATCTGGATGTGCTTTTTCAATCTCATCAAGCAGAATAATGCTGTAAGGATTTCTGCGCACCTTTTCAGTAAGCTGTCCTGCTTCTTCATGACCTACATATCCCGGAGGAGAGCCGATAATTTTAGACACGCTGTGCTTTTCCATATATTCACTCATATCAAGCCTGATCATGCTGTCTTTTGAGCCGAACAGCTCCTCCGCAAGTGTTTTGGTTAATTCAGTCTTCCCGACACCTGTTGGCCCGACAAATAGGAAAGATCCAATTGGGCGGTGCTTGGATTTAAGTCCCGCACGGCTTCTGCGGATGGCTTTTGCAACTTTTTGTACGGCTTCTCGCTGTCCAATTACTTTTTGTGCAAGATTTTCCTCTAGGTTTTGCATCTTCTCCTGTTCATTTTCAGCTAATTTGCCGACGGGAATCCCTGTTTTTTTCTCAATAATCTCCTGAATAAGGCTTGTTTCGATAACTGGCCTTTTACTCTTGTTTTCTCCATTTAATGCCTGCTGGAGTTTTATTTCCTCTTCACGGAGTTTTGCAGCCTCTTCATATTTTTCTTCTTTTAAGACAATTTCTTTCTGCCTGCTGATCTCTTTCAGCTGTTTTTCAATATCTTCTGCCGGTATATATCCTGACTGAAGATTCATTTTTGAACCTGCTTCATCCATTAGATCAATAGCTTTGTCAGGAAGGAACCTGTCCTGAATATAGCGGCTTGACAGCTGCACACACGCTCTTATAGCATCTTCTGTAAAAGAAACTTCGTGATAGTCTTCATATTTTTGTTTCAGCCCCATTAAGATGTCAACTGCCTCATCAGCAGCCGGCTCATTTACTTGTACAGGCTGGAATCTGCGCTCAAGCGCCGGATCCTTTTCAATCTGGCGGTATTCTTTCAATGTGGTGGCTCCGACTACTTGCAGCTCACCCCGTGCAAGTGCAGGCTTTAGTATATTGCCGGCATCCATCGACCCTTCAGCTGATCCTGCACCGACAAGCAAATGAATTTCATCTATAAAGAGAATAATGTTCTTCCGGGTTTGAAGCTCTGAGATCAACTGCTTCATGCGTTCCTCAAATTGGCCGCGAATGCCTGTATTTGCAACCAGGGATGCCACATCAAGCAAATAGACTTCTTTATTTTGAAGTTTCTTTGGGGCACGCCCCTCGGCAATATTAATCGCCAGCCCTTCGGCAATAGCTGTTTTACCCACTCCTGGCTCACCTATTAAGACAGGATTATTTTTGCTTCTTCTATTTAATATTTCTGTCACACGATTTATTTCTTTGTCCCGTCCGATGACCGGGTCAATTAAACCAGCTTTTGCAAACTGTGTAAGATTTCGTCCGAATTGATCAATAAATCCGCCGTTGCCCTGATTGTGTCCCGGCGCTTCTTTTAGAGGCTGGTAGTTTTCATTTCCTTGAGAGGATGCCATCTTTTTAAAGAAATCCTCTAAAGGCGTTTGGCCAAAACCTGAAAAGCCGCTCAAAGCAGGCCCAAAGGAAGTAAGGCTTTTTTGCTTTTCAGTTTGATAACAGCTTTGGCAAAGGTTAAGGTTTCGTTCATTTCCATTCACTTTCAATCTTAATTGTACGTTTGCTTCTTTTAATTGACATTTTTGACAAAGCATTCTGCATACCTCCATTAATAAATTTGGTCTGACTTTGACTATATTTGACCTTATAACAACATTATAATTTGACCTTCTTTGACTTTCAAGTGGTTTGTTTTGGGATTTATATCCAATATGCAGTTTATCTTTAATGCAAAAAAAGCTCGTCTTTGTTTGTACCACCCTACATATATTGGAAAGGAAGGAGGAGATTAAGTGAAGACGAATTGGGGGGCAGCTTTCCAGATCGCTGCCGTTTATGTGGGAACCGTGGTGGGAGCGGGCTTTGCCACTGGCAGGGAGATTGTAGAGTTTTTTTCCCGATTTGGTTTTATCGGTTTAATTGGGATACTGATGAGCGGTTATATCTTTATTTTTCTCGGCTCCAAATTAATGAGAATCTCTGCACGTATAAAGGCAGCATCCTATCAGGAATTAAATGAATATTTATTTGGAAGATTTTTCGGGTCTGCCATTAATATATTGATGCTGTTTATGCTCCTTGGCGTATGCGCAGTTATGCTGTCAGGTGCAGGAGCCGTGTTTGAGGAACAGATTGGCATCAGCAAGACTGCAGGATTGTTCGTAACGATAGGGTTAACAATCATTACAATGATAGTGGGTATCCGCGGATTATTTGCTGTTAATACATTTGTTGTTCCGATGATGATTGCATTTAGCTTTATTTTATTGTTTATAAGCATGAAGCTTCCTGATTTTGCAGAACAGGTTCTGTATATACCCTATGCCGAAGATGGATGGAAGGCGGTTGTGGCTCCGTTTTCTTATACTGCCCTGAATTTAACATTGGCGCAGGCAGTCCTGGTGCCTGTGGCTTCTGAAATAAATGATGACCGGACAATTAAATGGGGAGGGTATCTTGGGGGAGCTGCGCTGACACTCATCCTGCTTTCCAGCCATTTAACACTGATGATGCTGCCGAATCTGGAAGCATATGATATCCCGATGGCCGCTATTGTAAAGACATTGGCATCATCGTTCTATTGGATTTTTGTGTTTGTCATCTATGGGGAGATTTTCACATCTGTTATTGGGAATGTGTTTGGCATTGAGAGACAGGTGAAAAAACACTTTTCCGTACCAAGTATTATTATTGTGGGCTTTATCTTTGTCGTTTGTTACTTTATCAGTTTAATCAATTACGGGACATTGCTATCCTACTTATATCCGCTATTTGGATATGTAAGTCTGACCTTTATTATTCTTCTTTGGATGAAGCCGTTTGATGATGACAGCAAGGGGAAAAAAGCCTGAAAAAAGAAAAGAGATCCTTTTCAATGGATCTCTTTCGATTTATATTATTCTTGCGGCTTCTCTTTCATAATGGTTTTCGCCATCTGAAGGAAAGCATCTTCATGGTCAGCGTCTTCTTTATTGAATATGGTGAGCTTAAGTGAAAGGTTATCATTTTTCATAAGATAGGCAGAAACCTTCTCACCGTTTCCTTCTGCCTTCATTACAGAAGCATTTTTGTAAAAATCATCTGAAGGAGCTTTGGATGTTTGTACGTTTTCGCTGACAGCTTCAAGCTGTGCTTTTGTGTTTTCTTCAATCATATCCCAATCTGCATCACTCGGAAGGAGTTCAATCCGCATGAATATCTGATCATTTTCCGAGAGGTACAATACATCCTTATTTGGTTCCTCGGCAGTTAACTCATATTCCGGGAGAACATAAATCGAATAATTCTGATTATCACTATGTTTCAGGAAGGCTGTGTCTTCCTTCGTTTCACCCTTAACTGTATAAGTCATATTCTGCTCAAGGATCCTTATTACACTATTTCCTTCTCCATCTGTGCCATCTTCTGAAGATTCTTCTTCTTCACTTTGTTCTTGTCCATCCTGTCCTTCCGAACCTGTTTCTTCTTCATTTTGCCCAGATCCTGCTCCATTGCCAGAATCATCCTGAGCTGTTCCGCAACCTGCCAGGATAGCAGCTGCAACTCCCAGCATTAGCATAAATTTCGCCAAAATTTTCATCTTGTTCCATCCTCCCGTTGTCTGTCAGCGTCTTTGCATTATTAGACGTACTTAAAATAAAAGAGTTACATATAAATTCCTATTTACTTGTACATTACCATTTATGTAAAACATCGACAACACTCAACAAGAATTGAAAAAAGACTGTTTGCTTTTTGTGTATTATTTGCTTAGTTGATTAGAGGGGAAATCAACGGACAACATTATAGGTCAATAACATCAATCTATAAGAAAAGAGCATAAAAAAAGACAATTCATGAAGAATTGTCTGATCATTTCTGCTTCCGTGGAATTCTAATTAAATGGGAGCAGAACGAATAATAACAAGTCAAAAATAAGATGGGAGACGATTACTAAGGGGATGCTTCTTTTCCAGGCATATAGCCATCCCCAGAAGATACCTGCGATTAATGCTGCAAAAGCGAGCATCCAGTATCCTGAATAAAAATGGACAGAAGTATATAGGAGAGAAGATATAATGATGCTTACTTTAACAGTTGTATGTTTCATTAATCTTTTTTGAACGAACCCTCTCCAAAACACCTCTTCTCCTGGAACTATGATTAATATAAGCACAATATAGTGCCAAATAAACGAAGGTGAAAATCGGCCGTATAATTGTTCAACCTGATTCACTAAAGGGAGGTTGAGCAAATCAAATAAACTGTATCCCGTCCAAAATAGTCCGTATAAAAGAAAACCTGAAAGAGTTCCATAGGTAATGTATGTTCCAAAAGAAGCCTTGTCTTCCACTTCCTCCATTATGATGGAGTAACTGATTAGGAGCAGTAAAGAGGCAGAAAAGATATACCAAAAAATTGATTTATCCTGAAATGTAAAATACATAAGCAGATGTGCGAGTACCAGCCCGCCAATAAAACGGACATCTGCAGCAATATTTTTCAATTGATTTAACTCCTTTCAAGCAAAAAAATAACCAAACACTATTTTAACAAAAAACAAACATAAAAAGTAAGGAAAAGATTTCTTTGGTAACGTTAAGATAAAATAATGCAGAAATGCTAATCATAAGCCCATATGAAGGGAGGTATGTATAATGACGAAATCAAAAAGAGAAAAAGAGCGTGCCTGGACAGTTAGAAAGCAGGATCAGCATCCACATGGAAAAGTGAAGTCCTTAAAAGAGCTGTCTGGGGAGAAAGAATAAAAATTACGGCCTCCTAAACAGGAGGCCATAACTATGGAGATAAATAGAGTGGAGCCGTAAGTGGCCGATGGTTCGGATCAGACAAAAGGCAAAAACAAAAAGCAGCTAAAAAAGCTGCTTTTAAAAGTGACGTAAGAATACGCTTTCATTTTTCTTTTTTATACTGCTGATTCTCTGACAACCTTATAATTTTTATGATTAACAACTGTTCTCTGATCTAATTCAAGATCCCGGTAGTTATCCATGTACGTTAAATCTACAATAACAGAATTCTCATTTACTTTTTCTACAATTCCCTGTAGCCCATCACGGAATTCAATTATATTTCCAACCTCTGCTTTCTTCAAAAAGCATCTCTCCTTTTGTCCATTTCTTTCGCTGGTAGTAACAGTTTGCACTATATTTTGAAATGCGTAAAGAATTTTGCAATTCGCTGTGGCGAAGGTAAAATGTTACATTCTTTAGGTTGGTAATATTATACCAGATAAAATTCTTTTTTTACATTAAAATATTTAATATTCAGAAAAAACATCAATATGCAAATATACTATTTGATACTTCAAAATTAGCAGCACTTTATTTATGATTAAGAAAGAATGAAATAAAAGGAGTTCTGGATAATGAATCATGAACAAATTCAGGAAGTGCTCGAACAATTAAAAAATGGAATCATCTCTGAATTTCATGTGTCTAAAGAAGATTTTCTTCCTTTTCGCAGTGTCATCGTAAAAAGGGAGGACTTTAAGCATTTTCGCGGAATCGCACAGAGAGGCGGACATGTTATTTATCAATATTTAGAATCACCCCGAAGCTGATAAAGGAAATGAAGCTTAAATAAATAGCACATAGCAAAGACACTTGATCATATCAGGTGTCTTTGCTATGTCTATGCAATGTAATTGAATAGAAAGCAAAGGAAACTGGGTATAAAAGCAATAGATAATTTCGAAGGGATGTGCAAAGCATGAGCGATTTTAAAGGAAAAACAGTCATTGTTACAGGAGGAGCCAGCGGAATAGGCAAGAGTATTGCCGAGTCATTCGCGAGGAAGGAGGCCAATGTTGTTATTGCCGACATTGATGAAATGAAGGGAAAAAAATTAGAAGAACATTTCAACCAACTGGGCATGAACAGCCTGTTCATTAAAACAGATGTTAAGAATGAAACGGAAATTAAGGAACTAATCACAAAATCATTTGAGGCGTTTGGTGCTATAGATATCCTGATAAATAATGCAGGCATATCAAAGTTTCATTCGTTCTTTGATTTGAGTGTGGAAATGTGGGAGGAAGTAATCAATACGAATCTTCGGAGTGTATTCCTGTGCAGCAGGGAGGGTGCCAAATTGATGAAGCAAGGTTCCTGTATTATCAATCTTTCATCTACGAGAGCGGTAATGTCAGAAAGCGGAACAGAAGCATACTCAGCTTCAAAAGGAGGAATTGCGTCAATTACCCACGCGATGGCCAGTACCCTCGCTGAAAAGGGGATCAGGGTTAATTGCATAAGCCCCGGCTGGATTGAAACAGGAGATTATGAAGGTCTCAGAGAGATTGACCATAAACAGCATTTTTCCAACAGAGTTGGAAAACCCGGCGACATTGCAAGGACCTGCCTATTTTTAGCCCATCCGGAGAACGACTTTATAACAGGTGAAAATATTACAGTGGATGGAGGCATGACGAGGAAAATGATGTATGAAGAATAATAGTCTCTATTCTCCTTTGAATAGAAACCCTTTGTAAATTAATTATAATGATGGTGAAAAAGTAAGGAAGAGGAACAAGTCCTCTGTTCTAAATGATTCTAAATGCTCATATTTTATTAGTGCTTTAGGATGATTTAAGGGGAGGGGTTCAATGGGCATTACTATGATTAAGATTTCATCCGTATACTTTGCTGTGGGGATATTGCTGGGGTATTATATGTCGAGTACTCATTCTTACCTGTTAGGTCCTGTTCATGTCCATATTAATTTACTCGGGTGGACGTCCTTGACTCTGGCAGGAATTCTATACTACTTGTTTCCTGCTCTTGCAGAAGGGAAAGCCGGGAAATGGCATTTTTGGCTTCATAATATCGGCCTGCCAATCATGATGCTGTCACTGTCCCTAGTCCTGGTTACAGAAAATAATGCTTTTCTTCCTGGTACTGCTGTTGGAGCTACAATTACAGCTGTCGGCATTTTAATTTTCGTATGGAACATTCTGAAGAATTTAAAGGCACAATAGCAACTATATTTAACGCATGGATTTTTAATCTGTGCGTTTTTTTTCTTTATGGAATATTTTTAAAAACCATGGCAAACTTTTGGGATTAAGGGGATAAGCTAGAGGGTATACGGAAACTGAAAAAGGAGCTGCATATGACAACAGATTTGCTGTTCGCCATTAGAGAATTAAGAGTTAATAACATTCTAAATGTGAATCATCTTGACATAAAAAAAGATAAAGTAACCTGCATCACCGGAGAGAGCGGTGCTGGAAAATCAACTCTTTTGAAGACCCTGAACAAAATGATTACCCCCGATTCAGGTGAAATATTTTATAAAGGCACTCCGCTGAAAGAAATCGATTCTGTCCAGCATAGGAGAAAAGTAATCATGCTATCACAGGCTCCATTAATTTTTCCGGGCACAATAAAAGAGAACCTGATTATGGGTTATAAGCTTAACGGAAAGAAACCTTGTGATGATGAAATACTTAAACAGGCTCTACATAATATGCAGATGACTAAGGAGCTTCATGATGATGCAGGAACTCTTTCAGGCGGGGAGAAACAGCGCCTGGCATTAGCAAGGATCCTGCTCCTTAAAGCAGATGTTTATCTTCTGGATGAGCCGACTTCTGCACTTGACGAAGACACTGAGATGATGATTTTGGAGTATTTTATACGTGAAATCAAAAAGAAACAAGCTTCCTTACTCATGATAACCCACTCCAATACAGTCAATGAACAATTCGCAGAAGAAAGAATATATTTATCGCAGTCTAACGGGCAGTAAGACCCCCACTTCAAGACTCAGAGGAATCAAAGGAGGATAAGTGGGGGTCAAACTGCCCAATCTAGCTGCGGCTCCTAGGGGCTCGAGGTCATAAGCCAATCAGCTGATGGGAAGAAAAGCACTTCCCACCATCTGCTCGTCTTATGCTTGTCACCCCAAGGCAAGTCGCCTCGCTTTATAATGTAAAGGCCCGATTGGTGAGATACAGTGAAACTTGCCGACGCGCAGGCAGAGGCTTAGTTGAACCAATCGGGTTCGTAGTGTCGATTGATCGAAGCGCTAGCGGAGATCTTAGCCACACTAGAACGCGACTAACAATCAGTGGGGGATAAGGAAAGCCCCCACTGACTGAAGTTTCACTTTATCCCGGTCTGCGGAAGAGGTGGAGAAAACACCTATGGAGGAGTCTGATGGAAAATAGCTCAATTATTGATATTGAACTTTGGAGACTAATATCAGCTTACCTATTTGTGCTGCTTCTAATCTTAATCTTCAAGGTGAGAGGCATCGCACGTCAAAAAATGCTGGCAATGGCTGCTTTCAGAATGACACTTCAGCTTGTGATTGCAGGCTATGTATTAACCTATCTATTTGAACTTTCCGATCCGTTCTTAACGTTAGGTGTGATTTGTATTATGGAAGGTTTTGCAATTTACACAATCTATAAACAGGCTGGAATCAGACTGTCAGTAAGCCTCAAAAAAACCATTGCGATTTCCATGATAACAGGTACAGCATTTTGTTTAATATTTTTTAATTTTGTTGTTATTCACTTTGAGCCCTGGTATGATCCCCGCTACTTCATTCCAATTGCAGGCATGATAATAGGCAACTCCATGACAGGCATCACGCTGAGTGTAAAGGAGCTTCTAAATTCCTTTACCACCCAAAGAGATATGATCGAGGGTGCCCTGATGCTTGGTGCTGAACCCAAAATTGCAGTTAAGCCATATGTTAATCATTCTTTTGATTCCGCTGTTCTGCCGACTATAAACAATATGCTTGGAATGGGCATTATTTTTTTGCCTGGTATGATGACCGGGCAGATATTATCGGGAGTAAGTCCATTGCTTGCGATTGAATATCAGATTGTTATTCTGCTGGGGATTTTGGGCAGTGTAGGTTTATCTGTAATTTTATTTATCCTTCTATCTTATAAGAACTTTTTCAATCAGGATGCCCAATTTTTCCCTGAAGGAAAAAGCTAGTGTTTTTATTAGCCTTGCTCACAGCATTTCACCCTTCTTGCCCGCATATAATTGAGAAATTAATCAAAAAGGCGGGATTAAGAGATGAAAAATGAAAAAGAAAAAGCATACAGAGTGAAAAGCTTATCTCAGGATATCCTCGAGCACCTAATGGAAGACAACACAATTTATCGTCATGAAGACTTAAAACATGTAATAGAAATGCTGGCCCGATCCGTCTCAGATCTTGTTACACTCTATACGGAACGGGAAGCCGATCATGAAACGGCTCTAAAAGGGACTATTTCAAAAATGAGAATAGGCTATAATGTACTTCAATACAAAGAAACATCAAAGATGGTTAGAAAACAAGATAAGTACCATCAAATGCCATAGATTTAAAGAAAAATATAACTGAGTAGAAATCCTTAGCAAATGAAAGCGTTTTACTCAAAAAAATGTGAACAAACGTTAAAAATTAAGGGTTTTTCATTGTCTAAATGAATGTGAAATGCTATTCTTTTGTCTGAGATGTAAGTTGTCCGATGACTTAATTACAGCCCGGTAATCTTACCTGATTCTATGGAAGTGTTCGAAAAGCAGAGCAGCTTCGAGAGGAAATGATTGAACTAATTTTCTCAGCCTTTTTGAACAACTATATACATGAATAATAGGGCATTGGAAAAAATAAAACAGCATATAGGACGGAATATAAAGGTTTCATCCTGCTGCTGGTTTTGCTGAAAAAATTCCAGTTCCCGTCATTAAGTTCGTGAGGCAACGCCTTGCACATCTTAATTCATATTCAATAATACGAAGGAGATTGATCTCATATGGTACAAAAACAATTTAATGTAACTGCAGAAACAGGAATTCACGCTCGTCCAGCAACAATGCTTGTACAGGCTGCAAGCAAATTCGACTCAGAAATTCACCTTGAATATAAAGAAAAGAAAGTAAACCTAAAATCAATCATGGGCGTTATGTCTTTAGGTGTTGGACAAGGTGCCGATATTACAATTATTGCTGAAGGCAGCGATGAACAGGATGCTCTTAACAGCCTTGAAGAAACATTGAAAAAAGAAGGATTGGCTGAATAATGAGCTTTTTAAATGGTATTGCGGCGTCAAGCGGTATTGCTATTGCCAAGGCTTACCGTTTGGTTGAGCCAGATCTCTCTTTTGATAAAGTGACAGTCGAAAATGCTGAACAGGAAGTGAAACGCTTTCAATCAGCCTTAGCTGAATCTAAAGGTGAATTGGAAGTTATTCGCGATAATGCCCATAAAGAGCTGGGTGCAGATAAAGCAGCTATTTTTGATGCTCATCTCCTGGTATTGAGTGATCCGGAATTAATTTCGCCAATTGAAGATAAAATCAAAACAGAAAATGTAAACGCTGAATCTGCTTTAAAAGAGACTGCGGATATGTTCATTGCTATGTTTGAACAAATGGACAATGAATACATGAAAGAGCGTGCAGCGGATATCCGTGACGTAACGAAACGTGTACTTTCACATTTGCTCGGAGTACAAGTAGTGAATCCCAGCACGATTGCAGAAGAAGTTATCATCATCGCTGAAGACTTGACACCATCCGATACTGCTCAGTTAAATCGCCAGTTCGTTAAAGGATTTACAACTGACATTGGCGGAAGAACATCTCACTCAGCCATTATGGCCCGTTCCATGGAAATTCCAGCAGTAGTTGGAACAAAGGATTCTACGAAGCAAATTAATAATGGCGATATGGTTATCGTGGATGGATTAAAAGGTTTGGTACATATTAATCCGACCCCGGAGGCTATCGCTGAATACAAAGAAGAGCACCGAAAATTCGAGGAGCAAAAAGCTGAGTGGGCCAAGCTTGTCAATGAGAAATCAGTGACAGCTGATGGACATCATGTTGAATTGGCTGCCAATATTGGTACTCCTAAAGACTTGAAGGGTGTAGTTGGAAATGGCGGAGAAGGCGTTGGTCTTTACCGTACGGAATTTTTATATATGGGAAGAGATCAGCTTCCAACAGAAGAGGAGCAGTTTGAATCCTACAAAGCTGTACTCGAAGGAATGAGCGGAAAGCCGGTTGTAGTCCGCACACTGGATATCGGCGGGGATAAGGAGCTTCCTTATCTTAATCTTCCAAAGGAAATGAACCCATTCCTAGGCTTCCGTGCGATTCGCCTATGTCTGGAAGAACAGGATATGTTCAGGACGCAATTAAGGGCTTTATTAAGAGCAAGTACTTATGGAAACCTGAAAATCATGTTCCCTATGATTGCCACTCTTGATGAATTCCGTCAGGGTAAAGCAATCCTTGAAGAAGAAAAACAGAAGCTTGTCAGCGAAGGCACACAAGTTGCCGATAACATTGAAATTGGCATTATGGTTGAAATTCCTTCAACTGCTGTTATGGCTGAGCAATTCGCTAAAGAAGTAGATTTCTTCAGTGTGGGCACAAATGATCTAATTCAGTACACTATGGCTGCAGACCGCATGAATGAGCGTGTTTCTTACCTTTACCAGCCGTATAATCCTGCGATTCTGCGTTTAGTTAAAATGGTAATTGACGCAGCGCACAAAGAAGGAAAATGGGCTGGCATGTGCGGTGAAATGGCTGGAGACGAAACGGCAATTCCATTGCTGCTGGGATTAGGTCTTGACGAGTTCTCCATGAGCGCTACATCAATTCTTAAAGCCCGTTCTCAAATCAGCCGTCTGAACAAAAAGGACATGGAAGCCCTGGCTGAAAAAGCGCTTCATATGAATACAGCTGAAGAAGTAGTCCAAGCGGTAAAAGAAACAGCTAACCTGTAATCAAACTGTAATATTTTGTGAGTTTTAAATATAATCTCGCGGGTAAATTAGAAGTAAGCACTTAGGTCAGACTTATCTAAGCTGATCATTCTCATTTTCCCCCCTTTTTAAACCGGCCTGTTAAGGCCGGTTTATTTTTTGCTTTTACCGGTTCTCAGTCCTAAGGATGACTTAAATCACATCTTATGGTTGTTATCCGAAATAAGAAACTCTCCTATAATAAAGCTACAACAACAAAAAGGAGAGATGGAAAATGGTTACCATAATAATCAGCTTTCTCTTTCAAGATCGATATAGATGCATTAAAGAAAAACAGCAGAACGACTTATATGAGAAACAAAGCGCATTTTTAAGCCGCGTTCTGCACTAAAGAAGCCTGAGAAAGGGCTTCTTTTATTTCATGTTAATTTCTGTTATTTCAAAAGATTAGAATTAAGTTTTACAGATTGGGGTTTATTGTCAGGCGGTAAAGGAAAAGGTAATGAAAAAGGAGGAATTTTTCATGAATAAAAAAATCATTAGCCTAATGCTCACCGCCCTATTGGCATTGCTTCTGACAGGCTGCATGCAGGGTACACAGAATTCAATCGTCAATAGTCATGCTGAAGCCCTGCTGACTAAAAACAATGAGCTGCAGTTCCGGTTTAAAATTAATGATAAAATTCTTTCGGAAGAAGAATTATACAAGGTAAAAGTGACCATACATAATGAAAAACTGGCTGCTGCCCTGGGAACGGATGAGTTTGTTTACGGGGAGGACACTATTATTAATGGGGAATATATAGAAGTAAATAATGAAAAGGGGAACTATATTTTTATGAATCCCATTCCTCTTACTCAGGACTTGCATGTGTTCGAAATAGAAAAAATGATTGTGAATGAAGATGCAGTTTCCGTAGAAATTATAAATGAGGATGAAGTGGTAGCGAGAGCATTCTTAAACAATTTTTCATCTCAGCTTTAAAGGGTGTTTTATTTTAACCTGAGTTGGGTATTATAAATTACGCGCATAAAATTGGGGATGGACCAGGTATTGGCCTGGTCTTTTGTCGTTTTGTAAATCCTAATATTTTTATTCAAACAAAAGGAATGGTAGAATTAAAATAAAAATTCAGATATTTCAAGGGAGAGGGTACCATGGTTTCATCTGAAAATACAGTTATCGGGTTTGTAGGAACAGGGGTTATGGGCAAGAGCATGGCGGGACATCTGTTGAAAGCCGGCTATCCGTTAGTCGTGTATACAAGAACCAAAGAAAAAGCCTCTGAACTGATAGAGAAGGGGGCAGATTGGGCAGAGACTCCTGCAGCAGTTGCAAAGAAAGCAAATGTTATTATTACCATTGTTGGTTATCCCGCAGATGTAGAGGAAGTGTATCTCGGGGAAAATGGCATTATCACAAATGGCAGAGAAAATACATATGTAATTGACATGACCACTTCTACACCTACATTAGCCAAAAGGATATATGAAGAAGCACGCAAAATCGGCATATATGCAATAGATGCCCCTGTTTCAGGCGGAGATATCGGCGCAAGGGATGCAAAGCTTTCAATAATGGCAGGAGGAGACAGGGACGCATTTCTGGCTGTAGAACCGATTTTCAATCTCCTCGGAACGAATATCGTTTATCAAGGAAATGCGGGAGCCGGACAGCATACGAAAATGTGCAATCAAATTGCGATAGCATCCAATATGATCGGGGTGTGTGAAGCGGTTGTTTATGCTGAAAAAGCAGGTTTGGACCCGAAAACAGTGCTTCAAAGCATAACATCTGGAGCAGCAGGCAGCTGGTCCTTATCCAATCTGGCACCTAGAATGATTGAAGGAAACTTTGAACCGGGCTTTTATATTAAACATTTCATAAAAGACATGAATATAGCCTTAAATGAAGCAGAAGCAATGGGGATGATGACTCCGGGACTCTCGCTCGCAAAGAAAATGTATGCTGAGCTTGCTGAAAACGGAGAAGAAAACAGCGGTACACAGGCATTATATAAATATTGGGAAAAGTAATAAGCCCCATTTTATGAATAAACCCTCTTTTTTCACTTCAAACTAATAAAGAAAGTGAAAAGGGGGTTAGACAGTTGGCTAAAAGAAACAAGAAAAATGATCCTCAGCAGAAGAACAAAAAAGGTTTCGATTCTGCTGCCATTGATTCTGAATTCTCTCACGAATTTGGAAGTGCTGATACAAATAAAATTCAGAAGGATAAAGCTAAAAAAGAAAAAGCGTCAAAAAACAACGGGGAATATCAGGGGCAATAGTAGCAAAAAGGCAGGCTGGAGCTTGCCTTTTTGCTTTTTTAATGGAATATGCTAAAAAAAGCGCCATCTCTTTAAACAGGGATTTGGCGCTTAGATATTTACATTTTTATGCCTTCCAGATACTTTTCGATCCGGTTAAGCCCTTCCTTTAATGTGTCCATGGAATAGGCAAAAGATATTCGGAAATAGCCTTCTCCATATGAGGAAAATGCACTGCCCGGAACTACTGCAACTCCTGCCTCTTCAACAAGCGAAAGGGCAAATTCAAAGGAGGTGATGGAACCATCCGGTATTTTTATAAAAAAGTAAAAGGCGCCATCAGGTTTGACTACATCCAGATTCATTTGTACTAATCGCTCATAAACATAGTCACGGCGCTTGGCATATTCCCGTCTCATTGGCAGGGCGTCGTCGATCCCTGCTGTCAGTGCTTCAAGAGCCGCCATTTGGGAGACAGATGCTGCACAAGTCACATTATACTGATGAACCTTCAAGATATGCTTTGCCAGATTTTCCGGAGCGAATAACAGCCCAATGCGCCAGCCTGTCATTGAATGGGATTTGGATAAACCATTAATGACCACTGTTTGCTCCTTTAAAAGGGAAGCGATTGAGTGGTGGGTGTGATCATAGATCAGTTCGCTGTAAATTTCATCAGCAAGGATAAAGATATCTTTGCCCTTCACAAGAGCTGCAATTTGATCAAGTTCTTCCAGTGTCAGGCTGACACCTGTCGGATTCGATGGGTATGGAAGAACAATGCACCTTGTTTTTTCACTCATTTGTTTCGAGATTATATCAGCAGTAAATCTGAATTTGTTTTTCGAAATATCAGTATGTACCGGAACTGCACCGCAAAGTTTTATGATTGGCTCATATCCGGGATAAACAGGACCAGGCAGGATTACTTCCGATCCTTCGTCCAAAAGTGTCCGGAAGGCAATATCAATTGCTTCACTCGCTCCCGATGTCACAATGACTTCAGATTCAGGGTTATATGTAAGGTTATATTTTGTTTTTACAAAAGAAGCGGCAGCTTCCCGCAATCGAATATCGCCCGCATTGTGTGTGTAGGAGGTAAAATTTTCATCGATTGCCTGTTTTGCTGCTTCTTTAACATGCAGCGGCGTAGGGAAGTCAGGCTGTCCAATTGTAAGAGAAATCATATCTTTGGTGCCGGCAACCATATTGAAAAACCTTCTGATTCCGGAAATTTCTATGTCCTTCACTCTTTGGTTGATTAAATGTTCCAATGTATTCACCTCGCATCATCATACTGTTTATTCTAACACTTTGGTACAGCAGTAAACAGTAAAAAATAAAACAGGCCCTGAGTTCTATTCAGAGCCTGCAAAAAAAATAATTAGTATCCGTAATCCCAATCAACTTCATCTTCATGCCATAAAACCGGGTATACTGCACCAAAGTCGATTATTTTACTTTCTATATGACAATGACAATGTTTATCGCCGCATTGATCTTTCATTTCCTCAAACACTGAATGTTCCACATTTTCAAGAATCGTAACTTTATTTTCATCATGGTAAAGGATTACTGTACCTTTCATGCCTGATTGCACCTCTTTTTTTATTTATGTAAAACCTTGCTTTCTGCTTTACAGACTTATTTTATGCCTTGAGTAAAAGGGTGTCTACAGTGTTAGAAGAGTGTTCACAGAATAGTCAAGATGAAAACGTTTTAAAAAAATATTTGATGAAAATAAATCTGTGTAAGATTTTACAAATAGTTGAATATAATTCATTTAGAGATTAACATTAGTAGATAGTGGAAACTATATTTTTAGTTTATAAGTTTCCTGCTTAATTAATTTAAGGAGGTTTTTAAGTGGAGACATCTTTAGAGAAGCAGCCTTATGAAAGCACAAAGGAATATGGCGGATTCTGGCTCAGATTTGCGGCCTATTTAATTGATTCTATTATTGTTGGAATCCCGCTTGCCATTCTAAGCATCGTTATTTTTATGATCTTCTTTGGCACTTCTGACGCTTTTAACACGATGATAAGTGACCCATCTTATATGGAAGCAGAAATGACCGATGCAGAAGCTCTTGCATTCATGGGGTCATATTTTGGTGCACTTGGAGTAACTTTTATTGTCAATCTTGTCATCGCTGTTGCCTATTTTGCAGGCCTGCATGCATCCGCATGGCAGGGTACTGTGGGGAAAAAGCTGCTGGGATTAAAAGTGACTGACTTAAACGGTAACCGCATTTCCTTCTGGAGAGCGCTTGGGAGATATTTGACCATGGCCATCTTGTCTGGAATTTTCCTTATCGGATACATCATTGCTGCCTTTACAGAGAAAAAACAGGCACTGCACGATTTAATCGCAGGCACAGTTGTAGTAAAAAAATAACTCAAAAAGAGCTGTATGGCCTAGCTGCTATACAGCTTTTTGAGGATCAGGACTAAAAAGGATTTATTGATTGCATGCAGAATATATTTTTAGAAAGGGAGGATGAAAATGCAAAAGAAGGACATTATTACTCACTATGAATCTTTTTCAGTGTGGCTTGAGTCTTTAAAAGAGCTTGACCAGAAAACCTGGCTAAAGTCTGTTAAAGAAGGAAAATGGGCGGTTGCCGCAGTAGTTGCCCACCTGTTATTTTGGGATAGATATTCCCTTGAGAAGCGTTTCCCTTTTTTTAAAGAGGGTGCGGAGCTTGAGAGCTATCCTGACTTTCAGTATGTGAATGATGCTGCCGCAGAATATGCTCAAAAGCATGCACAACTGGAAATTATTGAAGAACTATTATCAGTCAGAGAAAAATTCCTTCATATACTTGAAGGAATGACTGAAGAAAAACTGGATACAGCATTTACAATAGGCAGCACTGCCTTAACTGTGCGTGATTATTTTGCTGATTTTATAGAACATGACATTCACCATAAAAAGCAAATTATCCAGGCTGCCGGCATCAGGGTTTAATTTGCGGTGACAGTCTCACTGTTTTTTACATGAAGGAGCTGATGGCATGGAAATAGAGAAAACGGAGCTCAAGAAGCCGGGGAAATTTAATTCCCTGCGCCTGTATATGACCCTGCCGATTGTATCATGGGCACTATATGATTTTGCGAATACCATTTTTTCATCCAATATTAATACGATATTTTTTCCTTTTTACCTGCAGGAAGTAATAGGGGAGAATGAAGTTTTAAATCAGATTGCAAGTACTTTTATATCTTATTCTAATGCATTGGCAAGCTTTTTTCTTGTCCTGTTTTCACCCTTGTTCGGAGTTATGATAGACAGGACAGGAAGAAAAAAGAAATATATAGTGATCTTTACGCTTATTACTGTCATGGCAACGATATTGATGGGTGTTTTTGCATCCAGCCAGATTAGCGGGAAAATATTTGGACTGCCTGTTTACCTTGCACTTGTTATTATTTGTTTTATAATTGCAAAGTTTTTTTTCCATTCCAGTCTGGTGTTTTACGATGCAATGATTTCAGACTTGGGAACAAAGCAGGATATTCCGCTGATATCAGGTTTTGGAGTAGCTGTCGGCTATATTGGAACCCTTGTAGGGCTGACTGTCTATTTATTTGTAGGTGATGACGGTTTTCACGAATCGTTCATACCAACTGCTATTTTATTTCTGGTGTTTTCACTGCCGCTGTTTTTCTTTGTAAAAGATAAGCCCCAACAGGCAAAAGAAAAACAAACATTTTTATCAGGCTATAAGGAAGTTTGGCAGACTTTTAAAGAAATGAAACATTATAAATCAATTTTCACTTTCATGATTGCTTATTTTTTCTTAAATGATGCAATTGCCACCACGATTGCGATGATGGCCGTTTATGCAAAAACAATTGTCGGCTTTACCACTGGCAAATTCATTTTGTTATATCTGGTTTCCACGGTGTCCAGTATAATTGGTTCTTTTGTATTTGGCTATATAACCAAGGCGAAAGGGGCAAATAAAGCGGTTAAGTATGTTGGAATCCTTCTTCTTGTTGCATTGGCAATTGCGGTTGGCGCTGTCAATGAAGCAATGTTCTGGATTGCAGGCAGCATGTTTGGGGTTGCCCTCGGTTCCATGTGGGTAACCACAAGGACGTATATTGTGGAATTAACTCCTGAGAATAAAAGAGGACAGTTTTTTGGTTTGTTTGCATTTTCAGGAAAAGTATCATCCATTATTGGTCCGCTCATTTACGGAAGCATTACACTGATCTTCGCAAGCTACGGAAACATGGCGAGCAGAATGGCTTTAGGCTCATTAATGATTTTGACTATAATCGGACTGTTCGTTCATTCAAAAATTAAAGACGACAGCATTCCTGATTAACCGTATATCTTGTATAGCATTTTAGAAGCAGGCCGCTCCAGGCTTGCTTTTTTTGTTTTAGCATTCCAGACTTCTGCTTCAGAATGGGGGCTTATGACAAAAAATATCAAATTTTAATAAGAAATTTTACCCATTCATGGTATATTAATAGAGAAAAAGAATCAAATGGCATGCGCTCTGCTATAGGAGACATAATTTGAAGCACTGATTTAGATATAGGCAGATGAAAAAGGAAGGGCGAAAAAAAGTGGATCAGAAAAAAGGCATCTTACTTGAAAGCGGAACGAATGAACTTGAAATTGTTGAATTTTCAATAGGCAGGAATAAATTCGGCATTAATGTGATTAAAGTAAAGGAAATTATAAACCCTGTACCGGTCACTCCTGTCCCTCATTCTCATAGAAATATTGAAGGAATCATTGAACTGAGGGGTGAGGTGCTTCCTGTAGTTGATGTAGCTTCTTCATTAAAAATGGCTCCATCGGAAACACCCCAGCAGGATAAGTTTATTGTTACAGAGTTTAATCAGCAGAAAATTGTTTTTCATGTTCATAATGTTTCGAAAATTCACCGTATTTCCTGGAACCAAATTGAAAAACCATCTGAAATGTACCAGGGACAGGAAAGCCAGATTATTGGAATCATTAAGCTTGGTGAAGAAATGGTCCTGCTGCTTGATTTTGAAAAAATGGTCACTGAAATTAATCCTGATTCAGGGATCAGCATCCAGAAAGTGCAAAAACTTGGAAAGCGTGAAAGATCTGATAAGAAGCTGATTATTGCAGAGGATTCTCCATTATTAAGAAAGCTTTTGAACGATACATTAAATGAAGCGGGCTTTTCCCGGATTGAATTTTTTGAGAACGGTTATGAGGCTTATGAATATCTGCATTCTTTAGCAGAATCCGGACGGAATGTCACTGATGAAGTACAGGTCATAATCACTGATATCGAAATGCCGCAAATGGACGGGCATCACCTCACAAAGAAGGTGAAAGATCACCCGATGCTTGCAGAAATCCCGGTAATTATTTTTTCTTCATTGATTACCGAAGATCTTCGCCATAAAGGACAAATGGTTGGGGCAGATGCACAGGTGAGCAAGCCTGAAATTGCAGAATTAGTGCTATTAATTGATCAGCATGCGTTATAAGGCATAACAAAAAAAGCTGGAGTCTACCTTCCAGCTTTTTGTACTTTGATAACAGTCTAGCTCCAGCGCCTACCCCCTCGAGGTCGTCGGGGGTGAACAAGCGCTTCCGCTTCTCTTGATTAAAAGTAACTTTCTCCTAATTTCTTAAATACAGGCTTTTGATAGCGCTGTTTTTTTTCATTCGGCGGGCTATTAAGCTCTTTTAGTCCAGTATATGACATTAGCAATTTTTTCGCTGCGTTAAGTGATAAGGAGGACTTAGGATTTCGGACGAAGGAATCCAGCTTGCCCAAATGGGGAAGCTCAGAAAAATCCTCTTTAGAGGGCGGGAGATGGAAAGAATAGTTCCCGCACTTTACAAGTACATCTGATTGCTGCTGGCTATTTTTGGGATTGCCGGAATAGTGCAGGCCTGCTTTTTGGGCTTTACCTTCTTTGATCAGCTTGTGCAGTGCATCGTGCTTTAATTTATACAAAAATTTAGGACTTGGTGCTGTCTTTGCATGGCGGTTAACGGTGAAGATGGCTTGAGAGAGGTTTTCAACCGTTGGCTGCAGATGGGGATATTGTTTCTTATCAGAATTCAATTTCCAATCTCCTTTCATATTTTAAAGGGGTATAAACATATTATACCCCTATTAGTCAATAAAACCAACTTAGGATAGGGCTTATATTAGAAAAGCTTATCCATCCAGCTGCTTTCCGCCTATGGACTGTAAGAATCCTGATTTTTTCCATATAACTATGAGCATGGTGAAGCCTAATAATGTCGTTGCCATACCAGCGCCAATCATAACAAAAGAGACACCCAGCTGTTTGGCAAGAAGAGCTCCGGCTGCAGGTGCTATAAGCATGGAAAAAGTCTGCAGGGACATGGCGGCAGCAGAAACTCTGCCCATCATTTGCTTCGGTGTTTCAGATTGAAGAACATAGCCGTAGGGGACAGATTCTCCCGCCCCTAAAAGGCCTAAAAAACATGCACCGATTATCCAGGCCAATTGTGGTAAATTAAGAAAACCTAAGCCTCCAAGCCCAACAGCTGCTATAAAAATGCCGCTCAATATGGCTGAAGAACTCATTAAATGAATGGGTTTCCGGTTCCACCCTGTCCATTGGCCCAGCAATAGTGAACCCGCAACACTTCCTGCTCCCACTGCACTTATCAGCAATCCAAAATTCCCCTCATTGAATCCTATCTGCTTTGCAATAAAAACAAATAACCCATCATAAAGGAAAATAATGAAAAACGCTGCAGAAGAAAGAATAATCGAGATCTTTAAAAGGGGAGTATGAAAAATATGTTTGATGCCTTCGGAGAAATCTTTCCAAAATTCACCTTTGCCTGTTTGGTCGCCAGCCATTTTTTTATCTGACTCCTCAAAGGACTTTAAGCTGGGAAGAAACAGCAGAAAAATTACAGCTATAAAGAACCCTGCTGCTTCGAACAGAAATGGACTTTTTGGTCCAAAAACAGCTATAATCCCTCCTCCTAATGCGGGCCCCGCAATTTTCATTGTGTTGACTGAAAGCTGGCTTAGAGTTACTGCTTCAGGCAGCATGATTTCAGGTACAATCATACGGATTGCACTCTGCCTTGCAGGATCATAAAGTGCTGATACGGTTCCTTTTAAAAACACAAATAATAGCAGAAGGTATAGGTTAGGAGAGTAAAATAAACCTGCTACAAAGACTATTCTTAAAAGGAGGCAAACAATCATAACTGCTTTCTTGGGCATTCTGTCCACAAACACACTTGCAAATGGGCCAATGATGACCCAGGGAAGACCGAGAACTATAATGACAGAGGCAATTGCCGTTTCATCCAGACCCCAGTGATAAGCGACAATAACCTGCAAAGCAATTAAATCCAGCCAGTTACCCAAGTCTGAAAATAACTGGGCGCCAAAAAGTGCGCGAAAGGATTTTAGCTTGAGCGGTTTAAAAATACCTGGTTTCGCTGTCAATTCCCTTCATCCCTTCCGATGGCCATCCTTCTCCTGTTCAGAAGCTTTTCAGTATTGCCATGAGGATCCTGGCCATCTGGTAAATTATCTTTTTGCAGCGCTTCGATTGATTCATCGATCCATTTTATTTCTGTTTCCAGCTTCATTTCTGCATATCGGATCGAGAGGGTGCCAAGCTTGCTGACATAGGAATAACCATTTCTCGGCCACTCCTTTACGAATTTAAGAATATCAGAAGCTTCTTCTTTTCTTTTTAATAAATGGCTGATTAACACTTCATTATCCATATCTTCATGCCAGGTTGACATTTTCATTAGCAGTTCATCTTTAATCACAGGGAAAGAAGGAGGTGTCTTCAGCCAATTTTCAAACTCCTTCCAGCCTTTAGCAGTAAGCTCATACATTTTTTTCTTTCTTCCTTCATCTTCTTGTTCGATTGCATAGATAAATCCTTCTGCCTCAAGCTTTTTTAATTTTGGGTATATGCTCCCATAGCTCATTCCCCAGTAAAGACCAGCAGCTTTGTGTTCAAATTCTGATTTAATTGTATACCCTGTGCTGGGCCAAAAGCTTAATACAGCAAGGATGGTATGTTCTATAGACAAGATTGCAACTCCTTTCAATGTATCAACACGATATATCACTTTGATATATCACTATGATATGTTATGTTAATAAAAGAATCAACAAAAAATAAAAAACTTTCGCAATTTTTCAGCGAAAGTTTTCTAAAGGGATGATCGTCTCTATCAACACCGTCCAGAGTACCCCCATTTCAAGCTTGCTAAGTGGCGGGGTGAATGACAATTTTTATTTTCTTTCCAAAAGCAAAGACTTTTTAATTCATTTTTGGTAATATAGACTTACAAACATACATTCGCATTTGGAGGTGGACACTTTGGCCGCAACAGAAAAACAATACAAAACAAATCAAATTTTGATTAAAAAAGGTCATCGTATGTTCAATTATTTTGAACAATCCAGCTCCAACGCGAAGAACTTGTTTAATACAACAAACTTTTATATTCGTCAGGTTTATACAGCGTTGAAAAGTGATAAAGAGTTACAACCTCTACAACGCGAAGTGTTGGAGAATATCCAAAAACACTTACCTAAAATGAACGATGTACAACTAGCTGCTTATCTTCGAAAAGCAGAAAAAGAAAAATCAAAACCGAAAGAGAAACGCAAAGAGTTGAAGTGCAATCTTTTCGAAGGACCAACAAAAGAGAAGCCTTTTGTTGATTACAATTTTTTTGATGCATTGTTCAAATCCATGGTTCAGAATGATTATCGTTCGTTGCCTACACAATCAGCTCAGGCAGTAATGAAGAACGTTTTTCAAAACTGGAAGTCGTTTTTTAGTAGTCTGAAAGACTACAAAAAGAATCCTAAGAAATATAAAGGAAGGCCTAGAATTCCAAATTACTCTCGGGCCAACCAAAAAGAAGTTGTCTTTAGTAATCAAGATTGCGTTGTTAAGGAGCAACGCTTCTTAAAGTTTCCTAAAACTAAGCAACGATTAAACATTGGCAAGTTAGGGCTTACCGAAGGTAAGCTGAAACAAGTCAGAGTTATCCCTCGCCACGGCCAGTACGTTGTGGAAGTGATTATGGAGACACAACGCAAGAGTGAACTTAAAGCGGACAACAATAAGTACATGTCCATCGATTTGGGAATTGATAATTTAGCAACCATTATAACAAACACAGGTCATCGACCTGTTCTGTTAAAGGGCAGAAATATCAAATCCATCAATCAATATTACAATAAGAAACGAGCTCATTTGTATGGAATTCTGCGTAAAGGCAAAGGTCCAAAAGAAGGGTCATTTTCATCAAATGCCCTCACACATCTGTACCAAAAACGCCAACGAAAAGTAAAAGATTTATTCCACAAAGCGAGCCGTAATATCGTTAACCTGGCTGTTCAAGAAGACGTTTCAACCATTGTAATTGGACTCAACAAACAATGGAAACAGGAAACGAGTATGTCCAAAAAGAACAACCAATCGTTCACCAGCATTCCGCACGGAATGTTATTAAATATGGTTGAATATAAGGCTGCGGAATACGGTATTACTGTTGAAATCTGCGAAGAGTGGTACACCTCAAAGGCGAGCTTTTTGGATAACGACGTTTTCCCTGCATACGGGGTAAAAACCAAGGAAAAACAGGTATTCTCCGGCAAACGCATCAAGCGAGGACTGTACCGTTCTTCGAACGGAACGCTACTCAATGCAGATGTGAACGGCGCTTGCAATATTTTAAGAAAAGCATTCCCAAATGTTTTCGCAAATGGGATAGAGGGGTTGGATGGTAACCAGTCCATCAACGTGTCAACTCCACTTTCGTTAATCGTTCGTTAAGTTCGACACGAAAGAAACCCCCACTTCAAATTTACATTAGTAAATTAAGTGGCGGGA
Organism: Cytobacillus firmus; assembly: GCF_023657595.1. Taxonomy (NCBI): domain Bacteria; kingdom Bacillati; phylum Bacillota; class Bacilli; order Caryophanales; family Bacillaceae; genus Cytobacillus; species Cytobacillus firmus. Next base: position 1,567,663 of record NZ_CP098323.1, read on the forward strand.
GTATTCATGGTTGTATTATTACCTTTGTGCCATTTGGTACTATGCGTGACAATTGGAGGACATCCTGGTTATACATTCTTATACAGCCTTTGGAAACAGATTGGCCAATTGAGGAAGGGTTATTGGTTCCGTGGATTCCGTAGCCGTACTTTGACAGGGAAAGCCACATGACCCCATATGGACCGCCGGGGTCTGGTTCTCTGTTCACTATTACAAACTCTCCAATTGGGGTCTGCGTCAGCATTTTTCCCACCGCAATGGGATAGACTTTTTGTACGGCACCGTTAGATAAAAGTGTTAAGCTTTTTTTGCCTCTTGAAACTATGATTGTATATGGTATTGAATCTGGTTCAGGCAGTCCCGGTATTATTATTCGCTGGCCGGGATAAATCAGTCCTGGATTTACAATGGCAGGATTTGCCGCCAAAAGCTCGCTTAAAGGGCGGCGGTAATTTTGAGCAATGACTGACATTGTCTCACCGGGCTTTACTATATGGTAAATAGCAGCCACCTCTTTCTGAAAAGGGTTATCGCAGTCTAACGGGCAGTAAGACTCCCACTTCAAGACTCAGAGGAATCAAAGGAGGATAAGTGGGGGTCAAACTGCCCGTAAAGGCCCGATTGGTTCAACTAACAATCAGTGGGGGATAAGGAAAACCCCCACTGATTGAAGTTTCACTTTATTTAAATATATGCCTGAGAAAATGATCTTGTAACTTATTGCTTAAATAATGTTCTGAATGCAGCAAAAAAGGGAAAGCTGCAATGATTTGCTTTCCCTTACTTGCCGCTGTCGGATTGAAGGGTAAACACCGTCAGTTCCGGTCTGGATAAAAAGCGGAAGGGCAGACGGGTTGTCCCAAGCCCTCTGTTTACATAAAGAGTTAATGGATTTTGACTGCCAATTTCATAGAAACCTTCATAGTATCTTTCAGCATGTGGAGGTTTAACTAAGGCTCCAAAGAACGGCAGTTTTATTTGGCCGCCATGACTATGACCGCTCAACTGCAGATTTATGCTGAAGGCTGAGGCTGCATCTGCTAAATCCGGTGCATGGGACAATAAAATGTTATATGATCCACCGTCCATATTTTCGCTGGCAAGCTTTATGTCCGGCCTTCCGAGCATGGCATCGTCAATGCCTATAATCCCGATGCTGCTTCCGGAAAACTCGAGTTTGCGATTTTCATTCAGTAAAAGAATAAAGCCGGATTCTTCCATAATGGTCTTATAGATATCTGAACCATAGCCCCCGTGGTCATGATTCCCATAAATAGCAAACCTGCCGAGAGGTGCTTGAATTTTTTTCAGGAGCGGTGCTATTTGGTCTGCTTTTTGATATTTATTGGGTTCATCCATCAGGTCACCTGTAAAGAAAACAATATCTGGCTTCAGACTGTTTATCTTTTCAATCAATTCTTCCAGCTGTTTCAGGTCATAATGAAAGCCTAGATGGGTGTCGCTGAATTGGATGATTTTTTTATTATCGAACGCTTGAGGAATTGCGCTGTCAGAGATTTTGTAGTTTGTGATTTCCAGGAGCCGGGGCTCAATATCCCGTGCATAATAATAGCCGCCTGCACTAATACCAAACATAGCAGCAAAAAAGCCGAGAGCTCTTTTTAAAAAAGATCTTCTGGACACTTTTTTCGCCATTGGGCATACCAACCTATCTATATAAATTTTTCTGGAGTCTGCATGAGAAGAGAGTTATAACCTTTTCATACAGTATCTTTAATACTATCAAACTATCCTATTAAAAAGAAGAATTAACTATGCTTGTTTTTATCCTTCATTTTCCTTTAAATAAATGGCTGTTTTCGCAAGGTTTGCTGCTTTTCTGTATCTTATTTACTGAGTTGATTGGAGAGGAAGGTGCAAGATCCTCGAGGAGCTTATTCAACGTCCAGCGGGAGTAGCTGGCAGGCTGGAGCGGAAATCAACGGACAACATTGAAAGATGAAAACCAACAATATATACGAAAAGAGCCAAATTAATTTTTTTATAAATAATAGTTCGAAAATTCTCTATTTAATGGTAAAATATAAATGAATGATCATTCATTTTTTGAGAGGGGAATTAGGATGAAGAATAAAACAGTCATTGTTACCGGCGGTTCCAGCGGCATGGGGAAGTATATGGCAAAGAGGTTTGCTGAAGCCGGAGCCAATGTGGTGATAACAGGAAGAAACCCGGAACGCCTGGAGGCAGCAAAAGCTGAAATTGAGACAGCCAATGGACAAGTTTTAACCATTCAAATGGATGTCCGTGAGATTGAACATGTTAAACATATGCTTAATGAAACGCTGAGTACATTTGGGCAAGTTGATTTTCTCGTTAATAATGCTGCAGGAAATTTTATTTGCCCTGCAGAGCAGCTGAGTGCAAATGGATGGAATTCTGTTATTAATATTGTCCTGAATGGAACCTTTTATTGTTCAAGCGAAGTCGGTAAATACTGGATTGAAAAGGGGATTAAGGGAAGCATAATCAATATGGTGGCTACATATGCATGGGACGCCGGTGCGGGAGTCATACACTCGGCTGCCGCAAAAGCAGGAGTATTATCCATGACAAGAACATTGGCTGTCGAATGGGGAAGAAAATATGGTATCAGGGTAAATGCCATAGCTCCAGGTCCAATTGAAAGGACAGGGGGGGCTGACAGGCTGTGGGAGTCGGAGGAAGCTGCAAGAAGGACACTTCAAAGTGTACCGCTTGGCAGGCTTGGGAAGCCGGAGGAAATTGCAGAATTGGCCTTCTTCCTTTTCTCAGAACATGCAGGTTATATTAATGGGGAGTGCATCACAATGGATGGCGGCCAGTGGCTAAACCAGTTTCCGTTTTAATGTATATAAAAGCCGGCTGAATTGTTTTCAGCCGGCTGGCATATCTATTGATAGCTTACAGCTCTCGACTGCAAAGCCTTCCATGATGAAATAAATCGTTCTTTTGAAACCTTCACCTGTTTTTTTCCTGAAAGGGGGTCGTTTAGGAAAACAAACTGATCATCATACCCGACCAATACGACTGCATGAAGATCTAATGGAGTTTTAATGGTTTTGCCGGAGTGAGTCCAGGATTCCCAGCGGTCAGGAAGCCTATAATCTCCTGTCGTCCAGACGACAGCAGGATATCCTATGGAAACATGCATAAGAACTGCATCAAAATCCCTGCCGGTTAAATTAACGGCTCTTCCTGGCAGGTATTTATTCACCAATTCTTCAATTGGTTTATCGAAAACTGCGTATCCGGCAGTTCTCCCTGTCATATCACCCACAAATCCTTCTTCAGGATTACCCCATTTTAAAATATCACCTTTTGAGCGAATCAGCGGATCATTATCTTTTTTTACTGCATCATACAAATCCATTTTCCCGACTTTGACACCTGCATGCTGCAGAAGCATTGTCAAGCTGGTTACTTCACATCCATACTTCAATTCGGGATTTTGTCTGATTAGTGGAACATCAATAATGACAGATCGTTTTTTAACAGCCGTAGTGGTGTCCATATTTTGGGCTGTTACTTTCTGCTGGTCCTTTTCTGCGTTGACAGGTATTTTAGCAGTCAGCTCTCTTGAATCCATGCCAGTCTCTTGTACAGGACTGGCCGGTTCTGAATGTCCGCAGCCAAGCAAAGGAATAAGAAGGGATATAAATAGGAAGTTCCTCATGAAATACCCTCTTTCTTTTGATGTCCTGATATTAGCTTGTGGAGTATAACACGGCAATATGATGCAAAGCTTTTGCCAAACAAACATGTTTCATCAAGAAGTGGAAGTTATATTTTGAATAGTAAAAGTTTTAAGCGAATATGGTATAATAACTCATTAATCGCAGTTTCACTTTATTTACATAGGGAGGCTAGGACATGGATGCATTGGATATCCTTACAGATTTGGATAATGTATTTCCCTATTTCCAGCCAATATTCAGTGCAGATGAGCATCGTGTCATTGGTTATGAGGTATTAGGCCGATATAAAGGTTCTAATGGGGTTATCAGTCTGGGGCCATTCTTTCAGGATGAGAATATTCCCGAAGAATTCCGGATTGAGGTAGATTATGAAATATTAAAAAAGGCTCTAGGCAAGGCGCAGCATCTTGATAAAGATGTTCTGATTTTTATAAATAGAGATGCTGACTTGCTCATGTATAATGATGGGGAACAATTTTTAAATACCCTCCAGGAATATGAAAAAAAAGGCATAAGCCTTGACCGGATTGTATTGGAAATTACCGAAAGGAATTACAAGGGAGATATTGACCATCTGGACCATCTTTTAAATTACTACAGGACATATGGAATCAAGTTAGCAATAGATAAACTTGGAAATGAAAGCAGTCATCTCGATCGAATCGGACAATTGGCTCCTGACATTTTAAAGGTGGATCTGGAGTCCATGAAATCCAATGCATCTGCTTATAATTTTAATGATATCCTCTATTCCTTATCCATGCTTGCCAGGAAAATTGGAGCTAGCTTGCTTTTTGAAAATATTGAAATGGTTTACCAGCTTCAATATGCATGGAAAAATGGAGGCCGTTACTATCAGGGATATTATTTGCAAAAACCTGCAGAAAATTTTCCGGATAGAGATATTTTAAAGGAAAAGTTACGAAACGAATGTCACCGGTTTATTGTGCATGAAAAGAAAAAATTGGAATCGCTGTATCAGGTTACACTTGAGTTCAATGACAAGCTGATTGATTTTGTAAATAAAAATAAAAAGGTTATTGCTTATGAAGAAACCTTGGAGCAGATTGCCCTTCTTTTGGACGGGGCAGCTTTTCGCCTGTATATCTGCGATGAAGACGGATTTCAGAAATCTGCGAATTACTTCAAAAGGGATGGAGGATGGTTAACCCAAAATGAATATCTACATAAAAATTGGAGCTGGCGTCCGTATTTCCTTGAAAATATAATGAAAATGCGAATAAATAAAAAGGGCATCCTCTCTGATTTATATACCGATATTGAGACAGGTGAAACCATAAGGACTTTTTCCTTTCCTCTTAATGCCAGTGATTACTTATTTGTGGATTTATCATATGAATATTTATATGAGCATGATGGGTTACTATAAGATTAAATATTAAGTATAAACATGCTTGGTTTGAGGAAATGTAAGTGTAGAACTTTCCTCAAGGAGAGATTAACCATGAGCATGTACACATTGATCATACTACTGATCGGACTTGGGATACTTGTATATTCCTTAGTTTACACTTTGTTTATTGGAAAAGAAAGAAAGGCAGTAAAGGGCGATATCGATGCAGAACTGCCGGATAATGTTCAAAAGCATGCATATATCAGAAATCCTATTTTTTTGACATATGCCATTTGTTTTGGAATCCTTCTTGTCATGATTACTTATTTTGCACTTACATGGACTTGGTAAAGGCCCTCCACTTGGAGGGTCTTCTTTTGACGTATAGAAATGAAATTGATCAATTTACAATATTTACATCCAAATTAATTATGGGCTTTTCCATCTGCTGCGTTAATTCTTTGTCAATACGGGTAGATTCTTAACAAGAAAAGAATTTTTCTGTCAAAACACACGGGAATTTGGGGAACGAAAGCAGGTATCAGGAAATTTATTTGCTGGTAAAATTGAGGGTACAAACTAAGTGATCGATAAAGAAAGGGAGAGTGGAATGTACAAGCATATAACAGGAATTATTATCACAATTGCAGTCATGATCGCAGCGATTCCTTCTCATACTTATGCCGAGAGAGATACTAATAAAGAAGAGGTATACGAATTCCTGCAGAATGCCTTTCAAGCACAGGTTGAGCTTAGCGGGGAAGAGCGAAGCATGAATGAAGTCGATGAATTGCTTGAGCCATATTTTTCTGAAGAAGCTAAAAATCAGTTTCTGAAAGAAAACCTTGTTTCAGAAAATGGCAAATACTTTACTCTTGGAGGAGATGCAGCGGCATACTACATTCCGTTTTTCACGTATTCGGATAATACAAAAGTTGTGGAAGAAAAAGGGAAAGTTTATGTGTATGAATATTTTCCGGAAAACCATGAAGGACCTGTAGGGTATGACAGCCACTATGAGGGAATTTTGCTGACGGAGCAAGGAGGGAAGATGAAAGTCGTTAAATTCCTGGGTGAAAATATTCCCGGGAAAATAATAAAAAAAGCTGAGGGTGGGCAAAAAGCGGCAAAACAAACCTCTTTTAAAACTCCTGAAACAAATTGGCAAAATAAGCCTTCCTATCAATTCGGATTTCTGTTAAATCCATTTGATGTCATGTTTCGGTCAGGAAGCATGCTTTTATCAGATAACCAAGGTATATTAGCTTTGTTTGAACAGCAGGAGCTGAACGGACAGCTGGCAGCCAATTAAAAGAGCTTAAAAGCTTAACGGGCTTTTAAGCTCTTTTTTTATTCCATTCCCAGAACTGATCTAAGTTTTTCCAGGTCAAATCCTCTAATGACGGTATCCCCGATAACCACAGTTGGCGTAGAAAAGGAGCTAAACTGCTTTGTCAGCTCTTTATGTGCAGCGGCATCTTTTTTTATGTCTTTAATTGTATAGGCATATCCATTCTCATTCAAAAACATTTTTGTGATTTCACAGGGCGGACAATCCGGCTGTGTATATATAACAATCTCTTTCAATGTTTGTATCCTCCCTGCCTTTTGTTACTCTATCATAAAGCAGGATGATCAAACAGGCAATCAGTTTGCCTTATGCAGGTAATCAATCAATCCCATCGAGCAGACAGCTATGTCTACAGAAAGAATCTCGTATACAGGATGGTCAGATGGAATGCCATTATCATTAAGATAAGTTTTAACTTTCTCTTTGAGGATGGCTTGTGCTGCCTGTGACTGCTGATCAATTGAGCCCCCGCCAGAAAAGGCAATTTCCCCTGCGTTCATGAAAATCTTAAGCCAATCCTTTATTTGCCTGTAGACTTCTTTAGGGGTTGAACTCATGCCGTAATGGCCAAAGAAAATGAGTTCAAGGTCCATTTTTTCGTACATGTCAATGGATTCGAGCATTTTGCCTGGACTGAATTGGTTTGGTGAAGTTGAGGGCAGATACAATTCAATCCCGAGCTCTTTCAACTGCGGATAAAATACACCAGCTGTATCTCCCGTAAACATCCCATTTAAGGCAGGGTGAAAGATACTGAAGTGGTGATTGGCGTGTCCGGGCGAATTATAAAATTTTAGGGTGCAATCTGGACTTATTTCAAGCTCTTCTTCATGTTCTTTAGTGATAATCTTATCCTCTGGAACAGGCAATATTGGATTAAACAGTCCATCGAATTGATCACCATAAACTGCTTTTGCACCGGTAATTAAGCGTGAAGGGTCTGCTAGGTGCCTTGCACCTTTCGGGTGGACTATTACCTTTGCGTTTGGACAGTGAGTTAATAATAACCCTGTGCCGCCCGCATGATCAAGATGAATATGTGTCACGATGATATAATCAACTTCCTCCGGTGTAAAGTGAAGCTGGTTCAGTCCTTCCAAAATGTAGGGGATAGAGGGGCTGGCCGAGGTTTCAATCAAAGTCAGCTTTTGTTCTGTTAAGACATATGTACCGGTACGTTTTTCCATTGATAGGTCAAAATCATCAATTAAATATAGGTTTTCCGCTAATTTTTCAGGTTTTGCCAAAAAAAATCACGTCCTTTATAAAGCTTTTGCTTGTACAAACACCTGACAATATTTTATTCTGTTAATATTGGTATGTAAAGCATTCAGCTTGAATATTCTGAATTTATTTCTTAAGGATAGAAACATGCCAAAAGAGAAACCTAAATGTTAATTATGGGTTTTGTTTTGGAAAGGAGAGAGAGCATGTCACAGCTTCAAGGTATATTAACTCGCTTAAAGAGCTTACAGGAACAAGCAACAGGCGGAGAGCCAATGCAACGATTTTTTGAGGTGAATGGTGAAAGAAAATGCCAGGTAACTTTTCATCCGAAAAATGAAACATTTGAACTGGAAGTATATAACGATAAAGAAAAGCCAAAAAGATATCAATTCGACAACATTGATATGATCACAATCGAAATTTTCGATTTGATTCAATAATTCACCACATACATAAGGGGCCTTTTGGCCCCTTTTCTTATATGTGCTTTAATAATAAACCAATTGCCAGAGGTGTGAAATGTATTACCTGCTCATGATTATGCTGTTTTTTACTGTTCTGCTTTTGCTTGCAGATTTAATTAATACAAAAAGAGAAGTAATACGGATCAGGAAAACTCTTGAAGAAATGAAAGAAATTTTAAAAGACAATAAGACTTGAAAAAATAGGCATTGAGAATAATAAGCAGTATATGATCCTTTAAGTTGAGGTGAAGCAGAATGATGCCAACTGTAACATGTCCGAGCTGCAGGGCAGAAAAAGAAATTGATGCCGTACTAACTGCACAATCCAATCAAAATGTTATTTTTCACTGTCCTGACTGCGGCTATGAAGTTAAAGACATTCAAACCAGTAAAGGATAATAGGCGCAAAATGCCGGAGACTGTGATAAAATGGTTAAGAAGCATAACTAATTTTTGAGGAGTTTTCGGTGATGATCAGTCTTCATAGCGAGGAATTTTTAGAATTTAACATTAGTGATTTCATGATTCCTTCTGAACGGGTAGCACATGTGCAGGTTGGCAATAACCTGGAGCATGCCCTCTTAGTACTAACGAAAAGCGGATACACAGCTATTCCTGTACTGGACCCTCAATATAAGCTGCAGGGCTTAATTAGCACACCCATTATTATGGATTCCATTCTTGGTCTTGAGCGGATTGAGTTTGAGCAGCTGGAGAAAAAAAGGGTTGAAGAGGCTATGAACGCAAATATTCCAAGGCTTGATGTTGAATCTTCTATACAGCAATCCATCACGCTATTAGTTGACCATCCATTTGTTTGTGTTGAAAACAAGGAAGGCTACTTTGAGGGAATACTTACCCGCAGAACAGTATTGGATCAACTAAATAAACATATCAGACGATTAAATAAACAATAAAAATCAGCTCCCCGCAGTGGGAGCTTGCTTTATTTTCAATTGAGTATTCGAGTATTCAGGCGGGTTTATAGCCGTTATTTTCGGGTTTATTCATGGAGGGGAAACACTTGAGTCAAACTTTACATAAAAAAATGCCTCAAGGAAAGAGGAAAGTGACCAAAAAGCCTTTTGTGCTGGCTTCAGTAATGCTTGCTATGTTTATGGGGGCCATTGAGGCAACCATAGTGTCAACTGCGATGCCTGCCATTGTTGGGGATTTAGGCGGATTTGCTTTATATAGCTGGGTATTTTCAGCATATCTGTTAATGAATGCTGTGACTGTTTTGATTTACGGCAAGCTTTCAGACTTATTTGGACGGAAACCCGTTTTAACGTTCGGGATTATCATCTTCTTAATTGGTTCCATCTTATGCGGTTTTGCGCAATCGATGACTGCACTGATCATTTTCAGGTTAATCCAGGGCTTTGGTGCCGGAGCCGTAATGCCGATTGCAACAACCATTGTCGGGGATATTTATACTAAAGAGGAAAGGGCACAGGTGCAGGGTTATTTATCAAGCGTATGGGGAATTTCAGCTATCATGGGCCCGGCAATAGGCGGACTGCTGGTTGAATTCGTCAGCTGGCGATATGTTTTTTGGGTAAACATTCCGCTTGGCATCATGGCTATTGCAGGCTTGTGGCTTTTCCTCCATGAGAATGTGGAAAGGAAAAAACACCAGATCGATTATGCAGGAGCTGTGCTATTAACTGTTTCCATTTCATCTCTCATGTTTGTGCTTGTGGAGGGAGGTACTAATTGGGCATGGAATTCCATTGAAGCCATCAGCCTTTTAGCGGTCAGTTTAATTGCCTTTATTTTATTTATCCTGCAGGAACAAAAAGCTGTAGAGCCAATGATGCCTTTTAATATATGGAAGGAGAAGCCAATATTAATCGCTAATTTGGCTTCCTTAACAACCGGTGTCATGCTTATAGGGATTTCCAGTTTTCTGCCTGCATTTGTACAGGGTGTCATGGAAAGATCTCCGATAGTAGCCGGCTTTACACTTACCACGATGTCGATTGGATGGCCGATTGCTTCTGCAGCGGCAGGCAAGCTGCTTTTAAAAATTGGTTTTAGAAGTACATCTGTCATAGGCGGAGTGTTTTTGATAGCGGGGAGTATTATGTTTGTTACCCTCACTCCTGAAGCGGGACCCGTATGGGCTGCAGCGGGGAGCTTTCTGGTGGGGGCAGGCATGGGCTTGACCACTACAGCTTTTATTGTATCCATTCAGAGTACAGTGGAGTGGAATCAAAGGGGCATTGCCACTGCTGCCAATATGTTTATGAGAAATCTGGGCAACACCATTGGAGCAGCCTTGCTGGGCGGAATTTTGAACAGTCAGATCAAATCATATATACAGAAGAATGGTGAAGGCATAGACGCCAGCTTATCGTTAGATTCAGCAAATGTATTATTAAATGAAGATGCCAGAAACAGCATGGATGCGGGAATAAAGGAAATTCTGCAAAATGGCCTTACCGTTTCGCTTCATTCGGTTTATTATGCAGTGCTGTTATTTGCAGTGATAAGCTTCTTATTGGTCATTGCACTGCCGAAGCATGAAAAGGAAATCGCCGATTAAGCGCCTGTAAATCTCTGCATTTATCGTGCAGAGATTTTTTATGTTACACTTCTGGAACTTTATCTACCAAACCATTATCGATGATAAAGAAATTCAAAAGTAATTAAGATATACTATAAGAAAAAGTTATGAAGGGAAGATGTTTATGTCTTCACTTACAGAATTTCATCTTTTATCGGTACTGGCACAGGAAATGAATATGAGAAAAGCGGCTGAGCGTTTATTTGTATCGCAGCCGGCGCTTTCACAGCGTCTTGTGAATATTGAAAAGGAATGGGGCAACAAGCTATTCCTCCGCTCCCAAAAGGGATTGTCTCTGACACCGGCTGGAGAAATTGTTATTCAATTTGTAAATGAAGTTCTGGCCAAAGAAGAAAAAGTGAGGGAGTCAATTACTGCCCTTAATTCGGAGGTTCATGGAACTTTAAAAATTGCAGTTGCTTCAATTGTCGGACAGAATTGGCTGCCGCAGGTTCTTAAAAAGTTTGTCAGCCGCTATCCCCAGGCAAAAATATCTCTGATTACCGGCTGGAGCAGTGAAATATTAAAATCTCTTTATGATGATCAGGTTCATATTGGAATTATCAGAGGGACTCCGGATTGGAAGGGGATTAAAATCCCTTTATTTAAGGACAGTCTTTATCTGGTTGATACAGAAATTACAAGGCCGGAGCAGGTTCTTGAAACAGATCGGCCATTTATTCAGTTTAAGAGTGATTCAAACTATTATCAGGAAATTCAGGACTGGTGGCTGCGGCAGTTCAAAACTTCTCCAAAAAGAACAATAGTAGTTGACCAAATTGAAACATGCAAGCAAATGACTTTCAATGGAATAGGGTACGCCATTCTCCCGGCCATTACGCTGAATGGTGCAGAGAAAAATATTTTTAAGATCCCGCTGCTTGACGAGAATAATTTGCCGATTAAGCGTGATACGTGGCTTCTGGGATACGAATCGGCCTTTCAGCTCAAGCAGGTGCAGGCATTTGTTGAGTTGATAAAGGAGCACATTGAAGAAGAAAGACAGTGAAACCCCATTTTTTCTTCCGTCATTTTTTTTTCTTGTTTTCAGCGCTTTTGTTTGTTAAAGTAATTCTAGTTGCAATGTTATACATAGAGGAGGATTTTTATTATGAAAATGATGGATGCCAATGAGATTATTTCTTTTATCCAGAACAGCACAAAATCCACACCTGTAAAGGTTTATATTAAAGGTGATTTAGAGGGAATCGACTTCGGAGCTTCAGCTAAGTCCTTTGTAAATGGCAGCACCGGGGTAGTGTTTGGTGAATGGTCTGAAATTAGCCAGGCTATTGAAGCAAACCAGTCAAAAATTGAAGATTATGTAATTGAGAATGACCGCAGAAACTCTGCGATTCCATTGCTTGATATGAAAAATATTAAAGCGCGCATTGAGCCGGGTGCCATTATCCGTGACCAAGTAGAAATCGGGGATAACGCTGTAATCATGATGGGTGCCTCCATAAATATCGGATCCGTGATCGGTGAAGGCACAATGATCGATATGAATGTTGTACTTGGCGGAAGAGCTACAGTCGGCAAGAATTGCCATATTGGAGCAGGAACTGTATTAGCAGGCGTTATTGAGCCTCCTTCAGCAAAACCTGTTGTTGTAGAAGATGATGTAGTAATCGGAGCCAATGCAGTGGTTCTCGAAGGTGTAACTGTTGGCAAGGGTGCTGTAGTTGCTGCGGGTGCCATTGTCATTGATGATGTACCCCCATATACAGTGGTGGCAGGCACACCAGCTCGTGTGATTAAAGAGATTGATGAAAAGACTAAGTCTAAGACTGAAATTAAGCAGGAACTTCGCCAATTATAATAGTTTAAAAAGCGTGGATCTCGATCCGCGCTTTTTCTAAAGGGATAATTCATGATTGCTATTGTGTGAAGGAATATATAGGGGCATTTTTAAAAAGGGGGAAAATAGTTTGGTCACAAACAATCCATTCGTTTCATTACGGCGGGAGCTGCATAAAATACCGGAGTTAGGGTTCCGTGAATTTAAAACACAGCAGTTTCTATTAGATTACCTGTATTCTCTCCCTCAGGACAATTTGGAAATAAAAACTTGGAAAACGGGTATTTTTGTGAAAATCAGCGGCAGGAACCCATCCAGGATGATTGGGTATCGTGCTGATATAGACGGCCTTCCGATTGTAGAGGAGACAGGTCTGCCGTTCAAATCCGAGCATAGTGAACAAATGCATGCCTGCGGGCATGATTTTCATATGTCTATTGCACTTGGCCTAATAACAAAATTCATAGAAGAACGCATTAACGATGATTTATTGTTTATATTTCAGCCAGCTGAAGAAGGGCCTGGCGGAGCAGAACCTATGCTTAAATCTGAAATAATGAAGCAATGGAAACCGGATATGATATTGGCCCTCCATATTGCTCCGGAATATCCTGTCGGAACCATCGCATTGAGGGAAGGCTTGCTTTTTGCAAATACGTCGGAGCTATTTATTGATTTAAAAGGAAAAGGGGGACATGCAGCATATCCGCATAATACCAATGATATGGTCGTGGCAGCATGTGCCCTGGTCAGCCAGCTTCAGTCCATCATTTCGAGGAACGTTGACCCCCTTGACAGCGCAGTCGTTACAATTGGAAAAATAACAGGTGGCACTGTTCAAAACATCATAGCTGAAAAAGCAAGGCTTGAAGGTACCATTCGCACTCTGTCTCCAGAATCAATGAAGAAGGTGAAAAGCAGAATTCAGGCACTTGTTAAAGGTATTGAAGTTGGGTTTGAATGTGAAGCATCAATTAACTACGGAAGCATGTATCATCAGGTTTACAATGAGGAAACCTTAGCAAGGGAATTCATGGATTTTGCACGCACCAATACAGACATAAAAGTGGTTGAATGCCGTGAAGCCATGACAGGTGAGGACTTCGGCTATATGCTTGAAGAAATTCCTGGCTTCATGTTTTGGCTTGGCGTCGACTCAGAATATGGACTTCATCATGCCAGACTGAATCCGAATGAAAATGCAATCGAAACTGCAATTGAATTGATTGCAGCATATTTAAAATATAAAGGCTAAAGCATATATAACTATAATAAAGCTGATTTCATAAACCCTTTTAGGATTTGCGAAATCAGCTTTTTTGCTTTCTCTTTATCGCAGTCTAACGGGCAGTAAGACCCCCATTACAAGATTCAGAGGAGCCAAAGGGGGATAAGTGGGGGTCAAACTGCCCGTAAAGGCCGAAAAGCGAACAAAGACTAAGAACGCCACGTCCTCCCAAAAGCTGCCGCTTTCGGTCGTGCGATGTATCGCTGCCGTAGCTTTCCTTATCCTGTGGCAACGTCTTTGTGACCCACTTCCTGTGGGCCTCAACTAACAATCAGTGGGGATAAAAATCCCCACTGATTGAAGTTTCACTTTATCCGGCAGCACTATCTGTTCCTGCCTGTTTTTGAATCAGCACCTGATGGGGGAATGGAATTTCAATCCCGCTGGCATCCAAAGCTTCCTTCAGCACTTTTCTAAGCTGCCGTTCGACAGCCCACTGTTCCATGTTTTCAGTCTTGGCAATGATTCTTAGTACAACATCAGATGAACCTAATGTTTGGACGCCAATGACATTCGGGCCCTCAACAATCGCCTGGTTTTCCTGAGCGATCCTGTCGCATGCTTCCTGAAGGACTGTGATAGCTTCATCAATATTGTCATCATAAGAAATTCCTATATCCACCAGTGCACGCATGTTTCCGCGTGAATGGTTGCTCAGACTGGTAATCTCCCGGTTCGGCAGGTAATGCAAAGTTCCGTCAAATCCTCGGATTTGAGTGGTTTTTAATCCAATCTGCTCCACTATTCCTGAGTAATTTCCAGTTGTTACATAATCACCTACGTCAATTTGCCTCTCCAGCAAGATAAAAAATCCTGTTACTACATCGCTGACAAGACCCTGTGCTCCAAAGCCGACTGCTAAACCGATTACCCCTGCACCGGCAAGAATGGCAGTTGCCTTTATTCCAAAAATTTGCAGAATCGTAACAGCGAAAATAAAAATAAGAACATAGGAGAATATGTTTTCAGCAAGACTTAGAAGTGTTTTCGACCTTCCGGGGGATATTCTTTCCTTTTTCGCAATCCCCTCAAAGCTTTTTTGGATGATTTTGTTCCCAGCTGATTTAACAATCACAAATGCAAAGTAGATAGCAGCAATTTTTAATAGAAGAAGGCCAGCATCAATCAGCAGGGCTTCCCAATTTAATTGTGAAAAATTTAGATATTCCATCATCCACTGTCCTTTCATTAGTATTAAAGTCATCATTCTATCGTAACAGTGTTTTAGATGCAAATGGTTAGCCTTCCAGCAGATTCATAATTGAGAGAACAACTGATTCCTGCTTATAAGTATGAATTTAAAAAAAGTGTTAAATCAACCAAAAAGGGGTGGAAAAATACTTCGAAACTCGATATATTTAATATTACGTTCTAACTTTTCTAATTTTTCCGCAAATTAAAAGGGGGAATGCAGATGGAAACATTTAAAAAGTTAAAGCAATATTATTGGCCATTTAAACATTACTTTATTTGGTCCATATTTTTTCTGTTTATTGTGACAGCGATAACGGTTGTGTATCCAATGATCCTGCAGGTGACCATTGATGAAGTTATCATAGGAGGGAATTATGGGTGGATCCCTTATTTGGCTTTAGGCTTTATTGCCATAATGGCCGTGAAGGGGGCGGCGACTTATATCCATCAGTACACTGGTGATTTATTTGGAATCACATCGGTCTATAAGCTTAGAAATGTACTATATGAAAAACTGCAGTTCCTGCCTTTCAGGTATTATGATAATGCAAAAACAGGAGATTTAATGTCCCGGCTTACTGCAGATGTTGAGGGATTCCGGTTCTTTCTTTCATTCGGATTTTCTGAACTCATTCGTTTTTGTTTATTGATCCTCATCAGTATGTCGGTCATGTTTTATTATTCTGTTCCACTTGCTATTGTCACACTTATTACCCTCCCTTTTCTTGCAGTAGTAACCTTTAAATTCGACAAGGCTGTACATCCGGCTTTCCGTGGCATCCGGAAATCATTCGGGCGTCTGAATACAAAAGTTCAGGAGAATATAAGCGGGATTAATACTGTGAAGTCATTATCACGGGAAGACTTTGAGATTAATAAATTCAACGGCTCTAACAGCGATTACAGAGATAAATATCTCTTTACTTCGGATATTTGGGCCAAATACTTCCCGTTAATGGAATTTCTCGGTAATTTAAGTGTTGTACTGCTTCTGGCTTACGGCGGTTATCTTGTTATGGCCGGCAGTCTGAATCCAGGGGAACTTGTCGCCTTTTATAGCCTTGTCTGGTATATTATGTGGCCAATTATGAACTTAGGCTTTATTGTTAACCTATTTTCACAGTCAAAAGCATCCGGAGAGCGGCTCATTGAGATTCTTGAAGCAGATAATGAGATTGAGGATACCGATTCATCTGTTCATACAGAACGTTTGCTGGGAGAGGTGGAATTCCGCAATGTTACCCTGAAATATACGAAGGATGACAATGATGCTTTATCAAATATCTCTTTTCATGCTGAGCCGGGAAAGGTAATTGGGTTAATCGGCTCTACGGGGTCAGGTAAAACGAGCTTAACACAGCTTATGACAAGATTTTATGAGCCGGTTGAAGGTAATGTGATGATTGATGGGATAAATGTGCAGGATTACTCTCTTAAGTCTCTGAGAAGCAACATCAGTTTTGTTCTTCAGGAATCTTTCTTGTTTTCTTCTTCGATTAAGGCAAATATTGCATTTGGGAAGCCTGACTCAACAATGGAGGAAATCATTGAAGCTGCCAAACGTGCACAGGCTCATGAATTTATCATGGAGCTTCCTGAACAATACGATACCGTTCTTGGCGAGAGGGGCATGGGGCTTTCAGGCGGCCAGAAGCAAAGAATAGCGATAGCAAGGGCTATTTGTGCTGATCCAAGCATTTTAGTTCTGGATGATGCAACAAGCGCCGTGGATATGGAAACAGAATTCAGAATACAAAAAGCTTTGAGAGAAGTAATGGCTGATCGAACTACTTTTATCATTGCCCACCGGATTTCTTCCCTTAAGCATGCAGATGAAATACTTGTGCTTGAGAGCGGGAGAGTGGCTGAACGGGGGACACATGAAAAGCTGCTTAAAAATAATGGCCCATATCAGCGGATTTACGATATTCAATATCAGGACCGCGATAAGGTTCTCCAATCAAATGCAGGCTAGGAGGGTCTTCATTGAAAAAAGCTAAAACAGAAAATGACAAAGTGTTAAACAGGTTCCAATATTCTGCTGACGAAGTGATCGAGAAGCCATTTAATTGGAAGCAGATGCTGCGATTATTCAGTTATATGGGGCCGTACAGGAAAAATTTACTCCCGCTCTCTATTATAATGGTATTAATAAATACGGCAGTCAGGCTAATCATTCCAATCTTGATTGGTGTGTATACGTTAGATAAGGCATTAATTGAAAAAGACGGCCGGCTGCTTGCCGTCCTGGTTTCATTGATTGGAGCGCTTTACACCATTTCATACGCTGCAAACTACTTCAGGATTAAATGGATGAATAAGCTTGGCCAAAGTGTTATTTATGACCTTCGAAAACATTTATTTACACACGTACAGACACTTTCACATCGTTTTTTTGATCAGCGGTCGGCAGGATCCATACTGGTAAGGATCATGAATGACATTAATTCTCTCCAGGAGCTTTTTACTAATGGAGTCATAAATCTGCTGATGGATTTGATCATGCTGGCAGGGATTTTCATTATTTTATTTACACTAAGTCCGGAACTGACCTTGGCAATAATGGTCATCCTGCCCATCATGTTTTTTATTTCAACCAGTTTGCGGAGAAATATCCGCAGGTCATGGCAAACTGTCCGGTTAAAACAATCCAAATTGAATTCTCATTTAAATGAGAGTATACAGGGGATAAGGATTACCCAATCTTTTACACAGGAAAAAGAGAATATGGCATTCTTTGATGGTGTGAACACAGAGAACTTTGAAAGCTGGAGGGTTGCCTCCCAGAAAAACGCTATGTTCAGACCGCTGGTTGAATTGACCAATGCCCTGGGTACTGCTGTATTGATTTGGTTTGGAGCTCATCTGATTCAGACAGGGTCAATATCGATCGGCGTATTTGTTTCTTTTGCCTTTTATTTAGGGATGTTCTGGGAGCCTATTTCCCGGCTTGGTATGGTTTATAACCAGCTGCTCATGGGGATGGCTTCCTCTGAAAGAATCTTTGAGTTTCTTGATGAGAAGCCAATCGTATCAGAAAGAAACAATGCGGTGAATTTGCAGGAGATAGAAGGCAAGATAGAATTTGAGAATGTCACTTTTTCTTATGATGAAAAAAGAATAGCCCTAAATGAAGTTTCCCTTAAGATAAAAGCAGGGCAAACAGCAGCACTCGTCGGTCATACAGGATCTGGAAAAACAACGATAGCGAATTTAATCAGCCGTTTTTATGATCCCACAGGAGGCACTGTAAAAATAGATGGCTATGATTTAAAGGATGTTTCTTTATCAAGTTTGCGCAAGCAAATCAGTGTTGTGCTGCAGGATACTTTCATATTTTCCGGCACAATCTGCGATAATATCCGTTTTGGCAGGCCAGACGCAACGGATGAGGAGGTAGTGGAAGCAGCCAAAGCTGTCGGTGCACATGGATTCATTGAAAAACTTTCAAAGGGATATGAAACCGAAGTGGAGGAAAGAGGGAATGTATTATCGGTCGGTGAGAGGCAGCTGCTCTCCTTTGCCCGCGCATTGCTTGCAGACCCGCGTATTCTTATACTTGATGAAGCTACAGCAAGTATTGATACAGAGTCAGAGATGAAGATCCAGCAGGCATTAAAGACCCTTTTAAAGGGCAGAACGGCTATCATTATCGCCCATAGGCTATCGACTATTCGGGAATCCGATCGAATCTTCGTGCTCGATCATGGAAATATTTTAGAACAGGGGAATCATGAGGAATTGATGAATGCGAAAGGTGAATATTTCCATTTGGTTAAGGCACAATTTAATATGCTTGAAGCAATTTAATATGCTTGAAGCAATTTAATATGCTTGAAGTAATTTAATGAATAGATTAAAACCTCCAGACGGGGGTTTTACTTCTGTCAGGAAGTATTTCTAATAGCTATTCTGCTGTGTACACTATTATGGTATTATTGTCTATATTGCTAACTTGGCTGGGGGAAGATAGGATGAAGAAAGAATTTGCTGTAATCGGACTTGGACGTTTTGGAGGAAGCATCTGCCATGCTCTTGCTGAAGAAGGTATGGAGGTTATGGCGATTGATGTTAATGAAGACCGTGTGAATGAATTTGCGAGAGTTGCTTCGCACGCAGTAGTTGGCGATACCACTGACGAAACAGTAATCAAGAGTTTGGGAATACGCAATTTTGACCATGTTATTGTAGCGATTGGAGATAATATTCAGGCCTCTATCCTGACTACCTTGATTTTAAAAGAGGTGGGAGTTAACAAGATTACGGTTAAGGCGCAAAATGATTATCACGCTAAGGTATTGAGGAAAATAGGAGCCGATCATGTTGTGCATCCTGAAAGGGATATGGGCAGAAGGATTGCCCATAGTATTGTTTCAAATAATGTACTGGATTATCTGGAACTCTCTGATGAACATAGCATAGTAGAAATCGTGGCTAATGAAAAATTGGCCGGCCACAGCATTATAGATCTGGATATCCGGGCAAAGTACGGAATCAACATTGTTGCAATTAAAAGAAAAAATGAAATTATCGTTTCTCCGCAGGCGAATGAAAAAATACAATTTGACGATATTCTTATTGTTATTGGAGCAGACGTGGACATCAACCGGTTTGAAAAGAAAGTGATGTCTTAATAGGCAAAAGGCTGTATCTCTCTTTTGAGCGATACAGCCTTTTTTTAGTTTATATTTATAGCTCTTGGGATCTTTTAAACTTCCATGATAATCGGCAAAATCATTGGACGGCGCTTTGTTTTTTCATAAAGGAATGGTGCAAGCGTATCAGTAATTTCATTCTTGATTTCTGACCATTGAGTTGTTCTGCGTTCCATAACCTTGCTTAAGTGTTTTGTGATGAGTGCTTGTGCATCATTGATTAAATCTCCGGATTCCCTCATATAAACGAATCCGCGGGAAATTAAGTCAGGTCCTGCAGCAATTTTGAAATCCTTCATATTAATACTCACTACAACAACCACTAAACCTTCTTCAGAAAGAATGCGGCGATCTCGCAAAACAATATTTCCAATGTCACCGATTCCGCTTCCATCAATATAGACAGAACCAGACGGGATTTTTCCGGCTACCTGAGCAGAATCTTCGCTGAGAGCCAGAACTTCACCATTATCCATGATAAAGCAGTTCTCTTCCTCTACTCCGCAATCTACAGCCAATTTGGCATGCATTTTCTGCATTCTGTATTCACCATGAATCGGCATGAAGAATTTGGGCTTTATTAAACGAAGCATTAGTTTCTGTTCTTCCTGGCCGCCATGACCGGATGTGTGAATATCGCTTAATTTACCATAAATGACTTCGGCACCTGCACGGGAAAGTCTGTCAATCGTTCTGCTGACACTGATTGTGTTCCCTGGAATAGGTGAAGAAGAGAATACAACAGTGTCACCAGGAATGATCTGTATCTGGCGATGAGTTCCATTAGCAATTCTAGAAAGGGCCGCCATCGGCTCTCCCTGGCTTCCTGTACAAAGAATGGTCACCTGGTTCGCTGGTAGTCTGTTAATTTGATGTGCATCAATAAACGTATCTTTAGGTGCCTGAATATATCCTAGTTCCTGACCGATATTTATGGCTGCTTCCATACTTCTGCCAAAGACAGCAATTTTTCTGCCATTTGTAACGGCTGCTTCAGTTACCTGCTGAAGACGGTGGATATTAGAAGCGAAGGTGGCAAAGATAATCCGTCCTTCAACCTTGCGGAAGATGTCATGAATGCTGTCGCCAACTCGGCGTTCAGACATGGTGAATTCAGGTATTTCACTGTTTGTACTATCGGAAAGCAGGCAAAGGACGCCTTCTTTACCGATTTCGGCCATTTTCGTCAGGTTGGCAGGCTCTCCTACAGGGGTAAAATCAAATTTGAAGTCCCCGGTATGAACAACTTGTCCTGGCGGTGTTTTGACAACGATTCCATATGAATCAGGAATACTATGAGTTGTCCTGAAGAAAGTCACGGAAGTTTTTCTGAATTTAATGATATCGTCTTCCTTGATTTCATGAAGAGTGGTCTGTCTTAATAGACCGTGTTCTTCAAGTTTATTTCTCAGAAGCCCGAGAGCCAGCTTTCCGCCGTAAACCGGTATGTTGACTTCTCTTAGAAGGTATGGAATTCCTCCAATATGGTCTTCATGTCCGTGGGTAATAAATAATCCCTTTATCTTGTCTTCGTTTTTAACTAAGTAAGTGTAATCAGGAATAACATAATCGATTCCGAGAAGCTCGTCCTCCGGAAATTTGATTCCGGCATCAATCAGGATAATTTCATCCTGGAATTGAACCGCATAAGTGTTCTTTCCGATTTCGCCAAGTCCGCCCAGGGCGAAAACGGCTGTTTGATCATTTTTAACAAATTTCATAAATTACTCAATCTCCAATACTTTAAAGTCTTCACTTTGTTTTTCATAATCCAGGAAATCTCCTTGAACAGATGCTACAAATTCAATATTATAGTTGCGGTCAGCCAGCTTTTTGCGAACGTCTCTTTCAGAATCGCCTTCCACAAAGATCGTTTTTGTTTTTTCCCTAACCGGTACTTCTGTCTTGGACTCCTGATAATATACCTTAAAAATCATTTCTATCTCTCCTTAATCCGATAAAAAACTTTTATCTAATATATAAAAATAATAACATGTATTACATGTTTTTTCCTGCGGGATATGAATATTAATTCTCTTAGATGCTAATACGCTTCCGAATCTATGTAAAAAGTATACTGATAACCAATTTACAATAAGGAAGGAGCCCTTCGCAAGTTTGAAGGGCTCAAATTTGTCAGGCAATAGATTTTTTTCGAAGCATATCATTCCACTGTTTTAAAAGCTTCTTTCTCAGCTTCTTTAACATAGTGGATCAACTCCTTACTTTCTATTTTAAACGATCCTTGTCCAAAGTAAAGACAGCAAGGACGTTTTCACACGTTTTTTGTAATTAATGTGGCTGCTTTTCTTGCTGTCCAGCTCCACCGGGCTGCTTTTTTAGTCTGCGTCCTTCGCGGGCAAGGAGATTCCGCTTTTCTTAATTATATTATATGGTAAAATAACTGAATTTATCGTGGGTAAAAATGGAAATTGCCATTCTTTCTAGCAATGAAATTGACTTTTTCACTTTATGGGTTTAGTGTTTTATTACGATAAAATTGTAATAAAAGCCAGCAGAATACTGCTTGAAAGGAAGATTGTTTTATATGAAAAAGATTGTTTTCTTTGATATAGATGGGACCTTGTTGGATCACGAAAAAAATTTACCGGATAGTACGAAAGAGGCAATTGAAAAGCTGAAAAAGAATGGGACCTTTGTGGCGATTGCTACCGGCCGAGCTCCTTTCATGTATGAGAACTTGCGCAGTGAGCTTGATATTGATTCATTTGTCAGCTTTAACGGACAATATGTCGTATTTGAAAACGAGCCGATATACCGGAATCCTCTAAAAACGGCTGAAATTGAAAAGCTATATCGGCATGCACAGTCAAACGGACATCCATTAGTGTTTATGAATGAGAAAACAATGAAAGCCTCAGTTACCCATCATCCATTTATAGAGGAAAGCATGGGGAGCTTAAAGTTCACGCATCCTGAGGAAGACCGGGAGTTTTACAGCGGCAGGGAATTATATCAATCATTGCTGTTCTGCGAGGAAAAAGATGAGGAAAAGTATATTTCTTCATCTGCATATCCTGACTTTGGCTTTATCAGATGGCATCCATATTCCGTAGATGTATTGCCTGCTGGGGGGTCCAAAGCTGAAGGGATAAAGCAAATGATTAAAAGACTTGGATTTGATTTGAAGGATGTATATGCATTTGGAGATGGGCTGAATGATATAGAGATGCTGAATGCTGTCGGAACGGGGATAGCAATGGGCAACGCGGAAGAAGTGGTTAAGAAGGCAGCAGACCACGTAACATCAGGAGTGGACCAGGAAGGAATCTGGAAGGGACTAAAGGAACTCCAATTAATATAGCAGAGAAAAAGCCTCCGATTTCATAGCTGGAGGCTTTCTTTTGTAATGCCGTGAATGCATCGGCACTCTATCGTTCTACAGCAATGGCATTTTCGATTGGCTCAAAAGGATTTTGTTTGTTTATGTGATCATAAAACATGATTCCGTTTAAATGATCAATCTCGTGCTGGAAGACAATCGCAGGCAACCCTTTTAGCTTGAGTTTTATTTCATTGCCATCCAGGTCAATACCTTTAACAGTCACTTTTGAATATCGGGGCACAAAACCGGGTATGGATTCATCAACGGACAAACAGCCTTCTCCTGCAGCCAGATAAGACCGCTGCACAGAATGGCTGATAATCTTAGGGTTGAAGAATGCATAACTGAACAGCTCGCCGTTATAGGTTACATGGACAGCAATCATCCTCTTGGAAATATTAATTTGAGGAGCGGCTAATCCAATGCCTGCCCTTAATCCATATTTAGCAGCAAGCTCAGGATCCTGGCTGTTTTTTACATATTCCATCATTTCCCTCAGGATTTGTTTTTCCTCTGCAGATGGAGGCATGTTTACTTCCGCGGCAATTTTCCTTAATGTTGGGTGGCCGTCGCGTATAATATCTTGCATGCTCAGCATGATTATCACTCCCGCTATGTAATAAAGAATAAAAAAATGGCTAAATTGTTGGCAAGAAGACCATATGGCAAAGCCAAAGGTTTGCCAGGCATTACGTTAATATTAATATATTCAGTCTATCAGAGCGGCGGAAAAAAGTTAATAAGAGAAGGCGCTTTTGGCACCTTCTCAAGTAATTAAAACTTCCAGCAAGCGCAGCCAACTATGATTAAGAGAATGAATAATACTACAATTAACGCAAAGCCGTTTCCGCAGCCGGCACCCGCTACTGGATAACCGCATCCATAACCGTATCCGCCATATCCGTACATGAAGGATAACCTCCCTAAAGTAAGATTATCGTCCATTTTTTTTGCCTTGCCACATCGGACGATTAATATAGCCTATGTTTTAAATGATGAATGGTGTAGGCCTTTGCCCAAGTCATAAAGGAAAAACGAAGCGAATAAATTTTAAATACACTTCAAAAAAGGACAAACTGTGAACTGTTGTGAAAAGTGTCAAACCAAAGGGCTATTGTCAAACAGGGCGGGTACCTTTATAGTTAAAAATGTTATAAGTAAGGAGGTTTCAACGTGTCAATTTTGAACAAAAGCAGACTGTTGCTTGTTTTTATAATCTTAGCTATCTTCCTCTCAGGCTGTATGAACAAGCCAAAACCAGAGGAAAAAGTGTATGATGTTCTGGAGAATGTAGTTGAAAAAGAAAAGAACTTTGAAAAGCAGCAGGAACCGCTAGTAAGGCTGGAGAAAAGAGAAAAGGAATTATACGATAAAATTATCAACCTGGGAATGAAGGATTTTGAGGAAATTAAGAAGCTGTCTGACGAGGCTTCCTCGATTGTGGACCAGCGGAAAAATCATATGGAGAAAGAGCAGAAAAGCATACAGGCATCAAAAAAGGAATTTGAATCATTATCTCCGATCATAGAGGAAATAGAGAGTCAAAAACTGAGAGATAAAGCTAAAAAACTGCACGAAATAATGATGGGCAGATATAAAATACATGACACTCTTTATGAGGACTATTCAAAAGCGCTTAAACTGGATAAAGAGCTGTACGCAATGTTTAAAAAGGAAGACCTTACTCTCGAACAGCTTGAAACTCAAATTAGTGAAATAAATGAAATGTATGAAAAGATTCTGTCTTCAAATAAGCATTTCAATGAAAAAACAAAAGAGTATAATGAAGCAAAACTTGATTTTTATAGAGAAGCAGGGCTCGAAATAAATACAAAAGAATAATATTAATGCCGGCATGTAAATGCGCGGCATTTTTTGTTTTTTGTTTATTAATGCGTATGGAGACATCTGATCATTATGAATCCGCTTACTTAAATGTATGCAGACGTTTTTATTTCAAAATAATGACAGGTGAAATTTCTTTACTATAACACATGAAAATATAATAGTTTTTTATAATACAGATCAGGTGCAGACGTTAATACAGTTCTGGAATTTGATAAAAAATATAGAAAGTATGATAACTGTGAAAAACAAAAAGCAAGGTAATTGACGAAGGTCCTGAAGGTGTATTAAACTAAATCTCGTAAGTATTTCTGTATCAATTTTGTTGCAAAATAAACTAATACAGAATATGATAGTTAAAGATGAACAGAAAGACGTTTTTTTAGAAGTGATCTGTGGAACACTAGTTACAAGTATGCATATGGCAGAAAAGAACGTTCTGCTATTTAGAGATGCTAATAAAAACATGCCTGAAAAAGTACTTTTTTGCTTTTTGAAAGAGTATCTAATATGGCTTCGTTTTGGGTAACCTAAATTTTGTGTATAAAAACTCTTAATTAACGTCTTTTTATGAAAGGAAAGGGTGACTGATATGGCTTCTAAAACAAAGAAGGCACAATTCGATGCGAAAAAACAGCTCGAAACAGTTGAAGAACAGTTCCAAACTCTACAAATTTTAAATGAAGAAGGCAAGGTTGTTAATGATTCAGCAATGCCTGACTTAAGCGATGAACAGCTTCAGGAATTAATGCGCCGCATGGTTTATACCCGTATTCTTGATCAGCGTTCTATTTCACTTAACAGACAAGGCCGTTTGGGCTTCTATGCTCCTACTGCCGGACAGGAAGCTTCTCAGCTTGCATCTCATTTTGCACTGGAGAAGGAAGATTTCATTCTTCCAGGTTATCGTGATGTGCCTCAAATCATTTGGCACGGCCTTCCGTTATACCAGGCTTTCCTATGGTCCCGCGGGCACTTCGAAGGCGGAAATATTCCTGAAGGTGTAAATGTTATTTCACCTCAGATTATCATTGGAGCACAATATATTCAGACTGCAGGGGTTGCCCTTGGCATGAAAAAGCGCGGCGAAAAGAAAGTTGCCATCACTTATACTGGCGACGGCGGTGCTTCACAAGGTGACTTCTATGAAGGCATCAACTTTGCAGGAGCATTCAAAGCACCTGCTATCTTTATTGTTCAAAATAACCGTTTTGCAATCTCTACTCCTGTTGAAAAACAATCAGCAGCTAAAACAATTGCACAAAAGGCAGTGGCGGCCGGTATTCCAGGAATTCAGGTTGATGGCATGGATCCGCTTGCTGTATATGCAGCTGTTCGCGAAGCTCGTGAACGTGCATTGAATGGTGAAGGTCCTACATTAATCGAAACATTAACTTATCGTTACGGACCGCACACAATGGCCGGTGACGATCCAACACGCTACCGTACTTCTGACCTTGATAATGAATGGGAAAAGAAAGATCCTCTTGTTCGTTTCCGCAAGTTCCTTGAAGATAAGGGAATCTGGAATGAAGATATGGAAAACGAAGTAATTGAACAAGCAAAAGAAGATATTAAAGAAGCTATTAAAAAGGCTGACGATACACCTAAGCAAAAGGTTACTGATCTTATGAACATCATGTATGAAGAAATGCCTTACAACCTAAAAGAACAGTATGAACTATACAAAGAAAAGGAGTCGAAGTAAGCCATGGCGCAAATGACAATGATTCAGGCAATTACTGATGCTCTTCGCACAGAATTGCGCAACGATCCGAATGTATTGGTATTCGGTGAAGATGTGGGCGTTAACGGCGGCGTTTTCCGTGCTACCGAAGGCCTTCAAAAAGAATTTGGCGAAGAGCGTGTATTTGATACACCGCTGGCTGAATCCGGAATCGGCGGTCTGGCAGTCGGTCTTGGTTTACAAGGCTTCCGTCCGGTACCTGAAATCCAATTCTTTGGATTCGTTTATGAAGTAATGGATTCTATTTCCGGCCAGCTGGCACGTATGCGTTACCGTTCTGGCGGAAGATATAATTCACCGGTTACAATCCGTTCACCATTCGGGGGAGGGGTACATACTCCTGAAATGCACGCTGACAGCCTTGAAGGATTAATGGCTCAGCAGCCTGGACTAAAGGTTGTTATTCCGTCAACTCCTTATGATGCAAAGGGACTTCTTATCTCAGCTATTCGCGATAACGACCCTGTTATCTTCCTTGAGCATATGAAATTGTACCGTTCTTTCCGTCAGGAAGTGCCTGAAGAAGAATATACAATTCCTCTTGGCAAAGCAGAAGTTAAACGTGAGGGTTCTGACGTAACGATTATAACTTACGGGGCAATGGTCCATGAATCTTTAAAAGCAGCTGAAGAGCTTGAAAAAGAAGGGAAATCTGCTGAAGTTATCGATTTGCGTACAGTGGCTCCTCTTGATATCGAGACAATTATTGCTTCTGTTGAAAAGACAGGAAGAGCGATTGTTGTTCAGGAAGCACAAAAGCAAGCCGGTATTGCAGCAAATGTCGTTGCAGAAATCAATGACCGTGCGATTCTAAGCCTGGAAGCACCAGTTCTGCGTGTAGCTGCACCAGATACTGTATTTGCTTTCCCGCAGGCTGAAACAGTTTGGCTTCCAAACTATAAAGATGTAATTGAAACAGCTAAAAAAGTACTTGAGTTTTAATTGAATAACTAATGACACAAGGGGGAAAATATCCCCCTGACGTGTTTTACTAGAACGATTGAAATAATAGGAGGGTGAATTCCATTGGCATTCCAATTTAGATTGCCTGATATCGGTGAAGGTATCCATGAAGGTGAAATCGTCAAGTGGTTTGTAAAGCCGGGTGACGAAGTACAAGAAGATGACGTGCTTTGTGAGGTTCAAAATGATAAAGCGGTTGTAGAGATTCCTTCGCCAGTTAAAGGTAAAGTTGAAGAAATCCTAGTTGAAGAAGGTACAGTCGCAACTGTAGGTCAAGTTTTGATCACTTTTGATGCTCCGGGATATGAAGATCTTAAATTCAAGGGAGACCATGAAGATGAGGCTCCTAAAGAAGAAAAAACAGAAGCACAGGTACAGGCTACTGCTGAAGCTGGCCAGGATGTAAAGAAAGAGGAAGCTCCTGCACAGGGTGAACGAAAAGAAGGCGTAGCCATTTCTGACACGGATGTAGATCCTAACCGCCGCATTATTGCAATGCCTTCAGTCAGAAAATACGCTCGTGATAAAGGCGTAGATATTCGCCAGGTAGCTGGAAGCGGCAAAAATGGTCGCATCCAGAAAGATGACATTGATTCATTCTTAAATGGCGGTACTCAAGCTAATGAAGCGCCTGCTCAGGAAGCTGCACCACAAGCTGAAGCAAAAGAAACTGCACCGGCAGCTGCACAGGTGATTCCTGCTGGACAATATCCGGAAACTCGCGAGAAAATGAGCGGAATACGTAAGGCTATTGCAAAAGCTATGGTAAACTCTAAGCATACAGCTCCACACGTTACATTAATGGATGAAATTGATGTTACGAAACTTGTTGCACATCGCAAGAAGTTTAAAGAAGTTGCAGCGAATAAAGGAATTAAGCTAACATTCCTTCCTTATGTGGTAAAAGCATTAACAAGTGCATTGCGTGAATTCCCGGCACTAAATACTTCAATCGATGATGCAGCAGGTGAAATCATCCAGAAGCATTACTATAACATTGGTATTGCGGCAGACACTGAAAAAGGTCTTCTCGTGCCAGTTGTTAAGGATGCAGACCGCAAATCTACATTTGCCATTTCAAATGAAATCAATGAATTGGCTGGTAAAGCACGTGACGGCAAGCTTGCTCCAGACGAAATGAAGGGTGCTTCTTGCACAATCACAAATATTGGTTCTGCAGGCGGACAATGGTTCACTCCTGTCATCAATCACCCTGAAGTTGCCATTCTTGGAATTGGCCGCATTGCTGAAAAGCCGGTAGTGAAAGATGGAGAAATTGTTGCTGCTCCAGTATTGGCATTATCACTAAGCTTTGACCACAGAATTATTGATGGAGCAACTGCACAAAATGCATTGAATCACATCAAGCGTTTACTGAACGATCCAGAACTATTGTTAATGGAGGCGTAATTACAAATGGTAGTAGGAGATTTCCCAATCGAAACAGATACTATAGTCATCGGTGCGGGTCCAGGGGGATACGTTGCAGCAATTCGTGCAGCACAGCTTGGACAAAAAGTTACAATCGTAGAAAAAGCAAATATGGGCGGAGTTTGCTTAAACGTTGGATGTATTCCTTCAAAAGCTTTAATCGCAGCAGGCCACCGCTACGAAAATGCTAAGCACTCAGATGTAATGGGAATTACAGCTGAAAACGTAAAGGTTGACTTTACAAAAGTTCAAGAATTCAAATCCGGTGTAGTCAAGAAGCTTACAGGCGGAGTGGAAGGACTATTAAAGGGAAATAAAGTTGACATCGTGCGCGGTGAAGCATACTTTGTTGATGGTAATACCCTTCGTGTAATGGATGAAAATTCAGCACAAACTTACACATTCAAAAATGCAATTATTGCAACAGGATCCCGTCCAATTGAATTGCCGACGTTTAAATTCTCTAAACGTGTTCTTGATTCAACAGGCGCCCTTGCTCTTCAGGAAATTCCAGAGAAAATCGTCGTTATCGGCGGCGGTGTTATCGGAATCGAGCTTGGAGGAGCATATGCGAACTTTGGTTCACAAGTAACGATTCTCGAGGGTGCAGATGATATTCTAATCGGCTTTGAGAAGCAAATGTCATCTCTTGTTAAACGCAACCTGAAGAAAAAAGGCGTTGAATTCATTACGAAGGCACTTGCTAAGGGTGTTGAAGAGAATGAAAATGGAGTTACCGTTAAGTTTGAAGAAAAAGGCGAAGAGAAGTCTCTTGACGCAGATTATGTATTTGTAATGGTCGGAAGACGTCCAAATACAGACGAACTTGGCTTAGAGCAAGCCGGCGTTAAGATGACTGAACGCGGTGTTATTGAAATTGATAAACAATGCCGTACTAGTGTGAGCAATATTTATGCGATTGGTGACATTGTTGCAGGTCCTCAATTAGCTCATAAAGCTTCTTATGAAGGCAAGATTGCAGCTGAAGCAATTGCAGGCCATAACGCTGAAATTGATTACTTGGCTATCCCTGCGGTTGTATTCTCTGAGCCTGAATTAGCTTCTGTAGGCTATACTGAGCAGCAGGCTAAAGAAGAAGGAATCGAAGTAACAGCAGCGAAGTTCCCATTTGCAGCTAACGGCCGTGCCCTTGCACTTGATTCCACTGACGGATTCTTAAAGCTTGTGACACGCAAAGAAGATGGACTTGTAATTGGTGCGCAAATCGCCGGTGCTAGTGCATCTGATATGATTGCAGAGCTTGGATTGGCTATTGAAGCAGGCATGACTGCAGAAGATCTTGCAATGACTATTCACGCACATCCTACATTGGGTGAAATCACAATGGAAGCAGCAGAAGTTGCTATTGGAAGCCCAATTCACGTTGTAAAATAATACTATAAAAAATCCTTCCCTGTCAGGGAAGGATTTTTTGTGGATGATTACGGATTTTAGTTCTTTTCATCCATGGCTTTGGCGAGCGGATAAATGATCTTATCTTTAGATACAGTGCCTTTTATTTCTACTAATACTTTGTCCTGGTACACCAGCAGAATGGCAGGGCAGTTTTCTACCTTATAATTGCTTAAGTGACTGGCTTCAGCTGCTGTTATCACTTTCATATCTTTAATTAGTTCAGGATAGCTTCTCTTTAATTCTATGATGGCATCATAATAGGAAATTTCCTGTTCATATTGTTTATTATCAGTAAAAAAAATAAGCTGCTTAACATTATCGTCTATCTTCAGCTCTTCTTTTACTTCCTTATGATTGCATGAAGAGGTCACAAACAAGAGTGCAGTAATCAATAACAATGGCAGACCTTTCATCCTTTTGCCCTCACTTTATAATAAATTCCACCTTTTTACATGAGACTCCAAAACAGTATAGAAGTCATGAAAATTTTCCATCCTTTTGACAGAAGGTGAGCAATTCATAATAATTATGAGTATTTTATCATATGGTAAATGGAAATATTAGCTTGTCATTCAAATGTTACAGAAATGAAAAATAAGAATATCCTTTTCAACATATATTACAAACACAAGTGTTTCTTCTTTTAATAAAACGGGTAATGATTAAAAAATTTGGTGGTGGAGTGTATGAAGATTTACACAGCTCTTTTACTGCAGTTGTTAATCTGGAGCGGATATACTTTCATTGAGTGGCTGTCAAAATATGATCAGCTCGTATATAAAGTTATTATGTTTTTTGTTTTTTTCTATTTGGCAATCAATATTGGAAATTGGGTTATTAAGTCAGCAAAGAAAACATTTATGGTTACAGTTATGAGCCTAAGCTTATATGCTTCTTTTCATTTTGCGATGTCCTACATTACACATTGGTAATTGGCAAAGTGACAAGCAAAAAAAATCGGCACCCATTTACAGGTGCCGATTTTTTTAGTCTTTATCATCTATTTTTTTGGTATGGTTTCTTCTTTAAACGATTTAGCCAGCGATAGCACGATTAAGAGCATTATGACTGTAAAAGGAAGTGCAGCTATAATTGAAGCTCTTTGGAGTGCTTCCAGCCCTCCCGTCCATAAAAGGATGGCTGCAGAGGCTGATTGGATTATGCCCCAAACAAATTTCACTTTGCCCGGAGGGTTCAAGCTTCCGTTTGTCGTCTGCATCCCAAGAACAAAGGTAGCTGAATCTGCAGAAGTAATAAAGAATGTACTGATTAAGAATATAGCCAATAAGCTTAAAACAGTGCTGAAAGGGAAGTTATCAAACACAGTGAACAGCGCAACTTCCATTCCCTGCTGGTCGATTGTTTCCATAATAGGCTTTGCCTCAAAGAATTCAAGGTATATGCCTGTTCCTCCAAAAACTGAGAACCAAAGCGCTCCAAAGAGGGTAGGAACAGCAAGGACGCCGATGACGAATTCTCTTATTGTCCTTCCGCGTGATATTCTGGCTATGAATGTGCCGACAAATGGCGCCCAGGCAATCCACCATGCCCAATAAAAAATGGTCCAATCCTGAAACCATGTCAGCTCCTGATCAAAAGGACTAAGCCTGAAGC
Organism: Cytobacillus firmus; assembly: GCF_023657595.1. NCBI lineage: Bacteria > Bacillati > Bacillota > Bacilli > Caryophanales > Bacillaceae > Cytobacillus > Cytobacillus firmus. Next base: position 1,599,626 of record NZ_CP098323.1, read on the forward strand.
TCATGGAAGGAAGATTTTGAAGATAAGAGCCAATCGTTGTTGTAAACAGATCCATAATAAAGTTTGTAGGGCCAACAAACAGCAGAAATAGCAATAACGAGATAGCTAAAATAATATTTAAATTACTTAAGTATTTTATTCCTTTGTTTAAACCGGTTTGTGCTGAAACCATAAACAAAATTGTCACAACCAAAATAATAATCAACTGAGTGGTAAAATTATTGCCGATACTGTCAAATGTTTCAGAAAGTCCGCCAGATATTTGAATGGCCCCGAGACCTAATGATGTCGCAACACCAAAAACAGTAGCAAAGACGGCTATAAAATCAATTAATACTCCAATTGGACCATCCACTTTGCTCCCTAAAATTGGCCTCAAAATGGAACTGATAACTCCCGGTGCACCTTTCCTGAACTGGAAATAAGCGAGTGCAAGCCCAATAACTGTATATATAGCCCATGGATGAAGCCCCCAGTGGAAAAAAGAGTACCTCATGGCAGCTCTTGCTGCTTCTGGTGTCTGCCCTTCAAGGAAAGGTGGCGCAAAGTAGTGATACATTGGCTCCGCAACTCCCCAAAAAACCAGGCCAATTCCCATCCCTGCACTGAAAAGCATGGCAAACCAGCTTAAGTAGCTATATTCGGGCCTGTCTGCATCCTTTCCCAGACGAATATTTCCGTACTTGCTGAATGCTAATAGGATTGAAAAAATTAAAAAGATAGAAGCTGATAAAAGGTAAAACCACCCGAATTTTTCCAATATGAATCCTTGAACAGCTGCTGTAACAGAATCAAGGTTGCCTTTTGGCAGTATGGTCTTCGGAACTAATCCCCATAAAATAAATATTGCTGTGAATATGACTGAAACCGTAAAAACGGGTGTCAGTTTCTTCATCAAATCCCTCCAGTCTCAATAAAATAAACCTAAATAAAATAATTCTGTAAAACTTCCAATCCTAAAAATGCAGGCATTTAAATATCCCGCTTTCCTGATAGTGTTTGCTTGATTTTTTAAGCAATTGGAGCTCAGCAGGGGAGAGCAGCTTCCCCGAAAACAGACTTTAAAGTAAAATCGAAAGGATGTAGAAATCCAATCTAATTTCTAAATTTTACTTTTAATGTTCAAACCGAGACTGTTTCGGGTAAAATCAGTAGGTAATAGTAAGATTTCCTAAGGGGAACTACTTTTTTAAAAAGGCCATGTTACATACTAACACTTATGAAAGAGAGTTTAAAGAAATATGCATAAGGGAGGTAACAATGAGAAAAGCTGTATTTTTTATTTGTTTTATTTTCGTTATAATCTTGACAGCATGTACGGATTTTTCTGCTGATGAAGATAAGCCATCAGATTTTGAAAAACAAGAAGAAAATAAATTGGCTGATCATTCTAGTGTTCCGGCATCTAAACCTGAAAAAAACCAAGCTGATGCCGATGAAAAGCCAAAAGAAGAAGCGGTATCCCTGCCAGAACCGCAATACAAGATAAATGAACATAATTGGTCAATAGAACCAATTAATCAGGCCAATTCAAAAGTTGTATTACTGACCATTGACGATGCTCCAGATAAAAATGCATTGGAAATGGCCAGGATTTTAAAGAAACTTTCAGCACCTGCAATCTTTTTTGTTAATGGGCATTTCATAGATACCCCGGAAGAAGCTAAAGTTTTGAAGGAAATTCATGAACTTGGCTTTGCTATTGGAAATCATACAAATAGTCACCTAAACCTGAAAAGCTTGCCTAAAGAGCAGCAGTATAAAGAGATTGTTGACCTTAATGATCGAGTTGAGGAGATTATTGGAGAGAGGCCAAAATTCTTTCGGGCACCATTCGGGTCTATTACAGACTACAGCAGGAAAATTGCTGAAGCTGAAAACATGGTGCTCATGAATTGGACATACGGGTATGACTGGGAGAAGGAATATCAGTCAAAAGAAGCTTTAGCAGATATAATGGTTAATTCACCCTATTTATCGAAAGGTGCAAACGTATTGATGCATGATAGGGAATGGACAAAAGAAGCTTTAGAGGATATTGTGAAGGGGCTTAGAAATAAAGGATTTACGCCAGTTGACCCAGTTTTGATCAGCACGGAAACAAAATGAGAACAGCCGTTGCTGTTCTCATTTTTTAAGAATGCGATTATTTTCTTTTATAAAAATACATAACTCTTCCATTGAAAAGATGCAATTCACCTTGAAGTTTTTTAGCGAGGAATTTGCAAAATTCATTTGCTTTGCCTTTATCCCCGAATGTAGCACCTTCCGGCAATGTAACTTGTATGTAAGACTGCTCACGTTCAGAACCGTCTTCATCCTTCACTTTTTCTTGGTCAATGCCAAGCAATATGGTGTTATATCGGTCATGTTGAGAATGCAGGTAAAACCAGGTTCCTTTTGCTTCAGGCTTCTCTTTTATCTCATAAGGAAAAGCGGCGTCATTATATTCCCATTTAATCTGGCTGCCTGTTTTTCCAGTAATATCCCTGTAATATAAAAAAAGTTCTTTGAGCTCTTCTGTTGAAATATTTTCCTTAGCTGATGAAGGAACCAGCTTGATAAATGAATTAGCTGCCAACTTCTTTCCCCCCATTATCCCAATAATTATGGTAATGAACATCCTCTTCCATTCTAGCATTAGATAAAATCTTATGACAACTTAAAATAGTAAGGTAAATTTATATTACTTGTCAAAGAGCCTATAATGAATTATAATAATATTCTAAATATTATTATAACTAAGGAGGAATCTTATGGATTTTTTTGAGAAGCTCTATGATGAGCATGAAAACGTGAATGTCCGTTTTGTTGGCTTTACAACGGAGTCAACACGTTATGATTTTGGAATTGTATATACAAACCTCTTCTTTTCCAAGCCTCTGGTTATTTGTATGCAGACAGGCCGCTCAACTCTCCTCGACCCTAAAGATCTCGAAGACATCGAATATTTGCAAAAGGCATTCAAGCTTGATTTATATGAACAGGCTGCAGATTTAAGTGAATTTTTCTTAGAAGCAATCCCAGGTGCCCGTTTTGAGGAACAATACGACTAAAATAATATAAAAAAACAGGCCATAATCGGTCTGTTTTTTTATATTATGACATACTATTAATGAAGAGTTTCAATGGGTAATAAGGAGAATGCCAATATAAAGCAATAATTATGTTATACAATTAGGCTTGATAAATTAATAATGTTATATTATTATAGATTTAAAGATAAAGCGCTTTCAAATAAAACTCATTGAAAAGGAGAATGAAAAGATGGGTACAATCGTATGCCAGGCTTGCAATTCAACTATTGATCACTTTGAGGATGAAAAAGTAACTGTATTATATTCAAAAAAATGCAATTGCTGTGACGGAGAAAAAACAGAGAAGACAAACAAATAGCCATTAACCATAAAGAGCCTTTCCTAAATGGAAGGCTCTTTTGCATATTATCTGATGGCTTTGTGCTCTTCAATAACGCGAAGATACTTGAAATCATAATCCTCAGGTCCCTGAACGGGCAGTCCAGCTTCCATGTTCGTTTTTATATAACGGAGGTTTTCCCCGGTTATGATTTCCCCCGGAATAAAAATAGGTATTCCAGGCGGATAAACCATAATGAATTCAGCAATTATTCTGCCCTCAGACTCGTCGAATGGAACAAGCTCTGTATCAGCATAAAATGCGTCACGAGGTGTAAGCGATAAAACGGGAATATCAGGGAGAAGCACTTGAGTTTCAAGCTTTTCAGTATTCCCTTTGCGCTCACTGGCGAGTTCGGCAAGAGCAGTAACTAAAATATCGGCTTCCCGTTCAGAGTCACCAGGGGTAACAATGCAAAGGATATTATATAAATCAGACATCTCTACTTCAATATTATGATGTTCCCGAAGCCAATTCTCCACATCGAAACCATTCATGCCAAGCTCTTTGACTGAAATAATCAATTTGGTTGGATCGTAGTCATGCGCGGCTTTGGTTTCCAGTATTTCTTCTCCGACACAATAGAGCCGGTCAATCTCATTGATGCGGCGGCGAATGGATTGGGCCAAATCAATTGTCTTTTGAATGAGCTCCTTTCCCTCAGTAGCCAGACGTTTCCTGGCAACATCCAGGGAGGCAAGCAATAAATAGGAAGTGGAAGTTGTTGTCAGCATGCTCAAAATGGATTGAACCCTTTTGGCCGAAACAAGATTTCCTTTCATATTTAAAATTGAACTTTGCGTCATGGACCCGCCCAGTTTGTGGACAGATGTTGCGGCTAAATCAGCACCTGCCTGCATGGCGGATAAGGGCAGCTCATCATGAAAATGAATATGCACACCATGGGCTTCATCCACAAGCACGGGCACATTATAAGAATGTGCAATTTCGACGATTCTCTTCAAATCTGCCGAAACACCGAAATAAGTAGGGTTAATGACTAAAACCCCTTTTGCGTCCGGATGAAGTTCAAGGGCTTTCGATACTGATTCAGTTGTAATCCCATGAGATATGCCCAGGTTTTCATCAATTTCAGGATGTATAAAGATAGGAGTTGCGCCTGAAAAAACAATGGCAGACATGACTGATTTATGAACATTTCTCGGAACAATTATTTTATCCCCGGGACCGCAGACAGCCATAACCATGGTCATGATGGCTCCGCTTGTTCCTTGAACGGAAAAGAATGTCCTGTCCGCTCCAAAGGCCTCAGCTGCAAGGTCCTGGGCTTCTTTAATAATGCCTTTTGGCTGATGGAGATCATCAAGCGGGCCAATATTGATCAAATCAATGGCAAGTGCATTATCTCCAATATAGTCCCTGAATTCCGGATCAATCCCCGCTCCTTTTTTATGGCCGGGTATGTGAAACTGTACGGGATCTTTCTTTGCGTGCGCAAGCAAACCGCTGAATAACGGTGTTTTGTATTGAGACAACTTATTCCCACACCTCTTTAATAATAATATTTCAGAAAGCTCAAGCTGATTTAAAACATTTGCATTATAGCATTATTCAATCCCTTTGCATAGAAAGTTCTATTGTTTTTTCATTCTGTTAAAGCGTGTCTTTTCCGGACATTCGCCTCCACAATTCAGTTTCCGTTTAGTTTTAGAAGTTAACAGGAAATTAAACCACATAAATCGAAATAAAATATTATGAAGAAATGGAGGGTACATAAATGAACTGGAATACACGTGTGACAGAATTACTTAAAATTAAATATCCAATTATACAGGGGGGCCTTGCCCATCTTGCCTATTCAGATCTGGCTGCCGCTGTTTCGAATGCAGGAGGTTTAGGGCAGGTTACCGCAATGTCTCTCAGCAGTCCCGAAAAATTAAGAGACGAGATTCAAAAGGTTAAGAAATTGACAGATAAGCCATTTGGGGTTAATTTTGCTATTGGGCAGCATGGAAGGCCATTCTCTGATTATCTGGATATAGCCATTGAAGAAGAAGTTCCCGTTATTTCTATGACAGGTGGAAATCCTGCACCTATTTTTGATCAATTAAAGGGTGTAAATGTTAAGAAGCTTGTTCTTGTGGCTGCAAAAAGGCAGGCAGTAAAGGCGGAGGAGCTTGGTGCTGATGCAGTAATGGTTGTAGGGCAGGAAGGCGGAGGGCATTTAGGCAGGGATGATATTGGAACCTTCATACTCGTCCCTCAGGTGGCTGATGCTGTTTCTATACCCGTGATTGCCTCAGGAGGAATTGGAGATGGCAGGGGGCTTATGGCAGCATTAAGTCTTGGAGCAGAGGGTATTGAGATGGGGACAAGATTTGTTGCAACAAAGGAATGCGTCCATGCATCTGAATTATATAAAAACCGCTTAGTCGAAGGAACAGAAAATGACACAGTGGTCATTAAGAGAACAATAGGTGCACCTGCAAGGGTGATTGCGAATCCATGGTCGGATAAGATACTGGAAATCGAAAAACAAAATGGCGGCTATGAGCAGTTAAAAGATTATATTAGCGGGAATGCTAATAAGAAATATATATATGAAGGGAAAGATCAGGAAGGGTTTGCATGGGCTGGACAAGTTATGGGGTTAATTAAGGATATCCCCACTGTGGAAGAACTATTCGAGCGGATTATATCAGAAGGTGAAACCATCAGGGGGAAATGGACAAATTAATGTTAAAATGCATCATGAATATCATAAATGAGGTGAAAGGCAATGGAATATCAATACCCGATTGACCAGGATTGGTCAACAGAAGAAATAGTGGATGTTATAAAATATTTTGAAAGCATTGAAATGGCATACGAAAAAGGAATTGAGCGGGAACAATTCATGAATGCATATAGACGCTTCAAGGAAATCGTTCCGGGGAAAGCTCAGGAGAAAAACATCTGCGATGACTTTGAAGAACAAAGCGGCTATTCCTCATACAGAACAGTAAAATTGGCTAAAGAACGTTCAGCCGGGGACAAATTAAAAATGCAGAAATAGACTTTGAAAAAAAACAAAACCTTCAACTTGCTGAAGGTTTTGTTTTTTTTACTGCCAAATCCACGTTCTGAAAACATGTTTATGCCAATTTGTATAGGGGTAATAAATTTCTAAATACAGATTCAGCTTTTTCAATAAACTGATCAGGTGACATGCGTACGGCATCTTCTCGAGAAATATGATAGCCGCAAAGAATTTCCGCTTTCTTAACATTTTGCAGACGCTGAAACATGGATCTCAATTCTTCCTTGTCCATTTGCTCATGCAAAACAGCATCTGGTTTTGTGTGGTCGCCGGACCAGACATAATCATTGGGTATTTCTTTATAAATCTTGTCCAGGCTGTTCTCAAATAACTTGCCTGCAGCCATTTTATCTGGTGCTTCATAGATGATGGCAAACCAGATAAATACATGCGTTTCCCATAATCCAATCTGGAAATGTGGAAGCATTTTATACCCTCTAGGATTGCTTGCAAATGCGACCCAAGTATCATTTGGCGGATTCTTTGTTCTTCTCGCATGTTTGGCAACATGAGGGAACATTTCATCTCCTGACAGGTTCGCGAGGGATGGTGCAAAATGGTGGCTCAATTCTTCTAATTTAGGCCTAATAACAGATTTTAACCTGTCCATTCTTTCATCCAATCCATCTATTTTAAAGACATCAAAATCATCATTTGTGAAACCGGAAAAAGACATAAGCTGACCTCCTGTATGCTTTGTCAAATATTGTAGCATAACCGGGAGCAATCCAAAAATTTAAAGTCCTATAGAATAGGCGAAATAAAGTTTTAGGTTATCGCACAAATTAGTTGCAACTGAGAATTGTCCTTCATATGATAAAAGTAAAAATAGTCAGAAAATTAAACACTTTTGGAAGGGGTGTACTGTCTAATGAAACAACTAATGAATACAGTGAAAAAGAAAAATGGTGATAGGGAAAGAACAGCGGTTTTAAGGCTGGAAATGGACTATGAGCTGGCTACTTTGTTTGATGCCATGTCAGAAAAAAATGAAGACCTTCAAAAACAATCTAAACTAAAGCTGGAAAAAATCAGGCAGGAACTTCTTAGATTAAAAGCACTTTAAGATGAATTGTCGATAAAGGAGAAAAGGCAGAAAAAATGCAAATAAGAAGGAAAAATTAGAAACGAACTCCATGATGCTATGAGGAGTTCGTTTATTATTTTGGTTATTTTCGTAAATTTGTTGCTTAATAATCAAGTTTAATTGCTGAGTTGATTTTCGTTGCAGGCACTTGATTCCTCGAAAATGATGACGCATTTCCTTCGTGCGGTTTTTATTCGAGGAGCTTATTCAATGTCCTGCGGGAGGAGAGGGAAGTGTGAGACCCGCAGACGAAGCCGAGGAAGCTCGCATTCCTCCCCGCGGGTTCGCTGCGTGCCTGCAGCGGAAATCAGCGGGCTGGATTCATAAACAAAACACTATCTTTCAAAATAGAGCCAAATGAACAAATGACGGCTTGTCCTCGGCAAATAATTATTCACCCGGAAATGATAACGCCTACCATTGGAGAGTATATAACTTGAAGAACCTTGCTAATTCATTTAAGCTAGAAATATTTTAATGCTATCACTATGCGGAGGGCTGTCCCATGACAAATTGGAGTGAGATTCATACATATGCCAAAGCCTTGATTAAAGAGGCGGGCGGGAATATTAAAAATTCTTTCAGCAAAACTTTGACCATAACCACCAAGTCAAATGCGAATGATTTAGTGACAGATATAGATCAGGAAACAGAACAATTCTTCATAAAGAAAATTAATGAAAAATACCCTGAGCACCGGATACTTGGTGAAGAAGGTTTTGGTGATAAGCTAAATGACCTGGATGGAATCGTCTGGATTATTGATCCGATTGACGGAACAATGAACTTTGTCCATCAGCAGAGAAACTTTGCCATTTCTGTCGGCATCTATGAAAATGGAAAAGGCAAAATCGGATTAATATATGATGTAGTTCATGACGAGTTATATCATTGCATGAAGGGGCATGGTGTATTCATGAATGATTTGGAACTTCCTCCCTTAAAGGAAACGGATGTGTCAAAAGCCATCATTGGATTGAATGCCACATGGGTTACCGAAAATAGAAGGATTGATCCATCATTGCTGGCTCCACTTGTAAGAAATGCAAGGGGAACACGGTCCTATGGTTCAGCAGCAATGGAAATGGCATATATAGCATCCGGGAGAGTTGATGCATACATAACCATGCGTCTGGCTCCGTGGGATTTCGCTGCTGGTGTGATTATGATTGAAGAATTGGGCGGAATTGCGACAACCGTTAAAGGTGAGGAGCTGAACTACCTTGAAAACAATTCTGTTTTTGTCTCTAAGCCAGGGCTGCATCAGCAAATTATGAAAGAATACTTAAAAAATGGCAATTGGTAACATATCAAGCAGCAAGTTCACAGAGGAAGACCAGGCCTTTTTTTTAGAAGTCATTAAGGACAGCACTGATTGGGAAGAAGAAGAAAAATGCGGGAATAACCTGTGCAATTATATGGCCAGGCATCAGGAATTGAATGGAGAGTGGAAGATTTGGCGTATTAACGGAGAACGAACAGCCGTTACTTTCCATGTGAATTTATCCCCTTCTAACCGGAAGCCGTGGCTCGGTACGATCCTTGTTAAAAAAGATATGCGAAGAAAAGGAATCGGAACAGCGGTTATCGAACTGTTGGCCGCTGAATTAAAGAAAAAAGGCGAAAAGTCTTTCTTTGCGGGTGTCCCTGAAAATCGGACCAAATGGATTTACTTTTTATCTGATGCCGGATTTGAGCAGTTTAAGTCGGAGACTTCCGACGATGGCCGGGAATTTTTAATAATGGTCTGTCCATTAATATGAAAAAAAGCTGCAGCCAATCGCTGCAGTTTTTCATTATAACAAACCTTCTTCTCTCATTTTCTTCTTAGTCTTAAAACCATATCCCATCACAAATATTAAAGCGATGATGGACAGGATAATCCCAAAAATGCTTCTTTCAGCCACCGCAACGCCAATACCCATCATGCATATAGCTGCTCCAATCGCAAAGGCTAATAAAGGCCACTTGATATTCTTCATAATTTCACTCCCAAGAGGATTAATTTAGTTAAATACTGGTGAAAAATATGTAGAGAATATACTGCCCGGCAGTATAATTTATCAGAAATATATCCTTCTCTACATTATTTTACACAAAAAGTTTTTAGGTTTCTATAGTAATTGTGATATAATGTATCAGTTGTGAAAAATGTTGAAAAATGAATTTGATTCAGTTTTGATAAATAGGAGGAAATCTTTTGAAATTAAGAGAAGATATTCGAAATATTGCGATTATAGCCCACGTTGACCATGGTAAAACAACATTGGTTGACGAGCTTTTAAAACAGTCCGGAACTTTCCGTTCAAATGAGCACGTGGAAGAGCGTGCGATGGATTCAAACGATCTGGAAAGAGAACGCGGTATTACGATTTTAGCTAAAAACACTGCAGTTAAATATAAAGATACAAGAATCAACATTCTGGATACACCAGGACATGCCGATTTCGGCGGAGAAGTTGAACGGATCATGAAAATGGTTGACGGCGTATTATTAGTTGTCGATGCATATGAAGGATGTATGCCGCAGACGCGTTTTGTTCTTAAAAAGGCTTTGGAACAAAAACTTACGCCAATCGTTGTTGTAAATAAAATTGACAAACCATCTGCCCGTCCAACAGAAGTTGTTGACGAGGTAATCGATTTGTTCATTGAACTGGGTGCAGATGAAGATCAGCTTGAATTCCCGGTTATTTATGCATCCGCTATTTCGGGAACTTCAAGTGTTACCCCTGACAAGCAGGATGATGACATGCATTCTCTTTATGAAGCAATCATTGAACATATTCCTGGACCGGCTGATAATCGTGAAGAGCCGCTTCAATTCCAGGTGGCACTTCTTGATTACAATGATTATGTGGGGAGAATTGGAATTGGCCGGGTATTCCGGGGGACAATCAAGGTCGGACAGCAGGTTGCTTTAATGAAACTTGATGGCTCTGTTAAGCAATTCCGGGTTACAAAGATCTTTGGTTTCTTCGGACTGAAGCGTGAAGAGATCCAGGAAGCTTATCCTGGAGACCTTATTGCCGTTTCTGGAATGGAAGACATTAACGTCGGGGAAACTGTGTGCCCTGTCGAGCATCAGGAAGCACTTCCTGTTCTAAGGATTGATGAACCAACTCTGCAAATGACTTTCCTTGTTAACAACAGTCCATTCGCGGGAAGAGAAGGCAAATATATTACTTCAAGAAAAGTTGAAGAAAGACTTCGTGCACAGCTTGAGACGGACGTAAGTCTTCGTGTTGAAAATACAGATTCACCTGACGCCTGGGTTGTATCCGGACGTGGGGAATTGCATTTATCGATCCTGATTGAAAATATGCGCCGTGAAGGTTTTGAACTGCAGGTTTCTAAGCCTGAAGTAATTATTAGAGAAATTGACGGTGTTCGCTGTGAACCGGTAGAGCGTGTTCAAATCGATGTGCCGGAAGATAATACTGGCTCAATTATTGAATCTATGGGTACCCGTAAAGGTGAAATGCTTGATATGGTCAATAACGGCAATGGTCAAGTAAGACTGACATTCAATGTCCCTGCCCGCGGACTGATTGGCTACTCCACCGAATTTATGACGCTAACCCGTGGCTATGGTATTATCAACCACACATTTGACAGCTACCAGCCTGAAATTAAAGGTCAAATCGGCGGACGCAGCAAAGGTGTCCTAGTGTCTATGGAAAGCGGCAAGTCATCCACATACGGAATTATGCAAGTTGAGGACCGAGGAACAATTTTCGTTGAGCCGGGTACTGAAATCTATGAAGGCATGATTGTAGGAGAGCATACTCGTGAAAATGATCTTACAGTCAACATCACTAAAGTGAAGCATGCGACGAACATCCGTTCTGCTAATAAGGATCAGACGAATGTAATTAAAAAGCCGCGTATTATGACACTAGAAGAAGCTCTGGAATACTTGAATGATGATGAGCTGCTTGAAGTAACACCTGAGTCAATCAGACTGAGAAAGAAACTTCTTGATAAGAATGAAAGAGAAAGAATGGCCAAGAAGAAGAAATACGCTGAAACTAACTAAGACTAAGAAGGGGGAGGAGATAAGGATATGGATGTATCACAGCGCCTGTCTTTTTTTGCTGCTTTGTTCAAAGTCGATGAGAATCCCACAACTGGAATGTGGCTTCTTTATATAACAATTGTTCTGCTGTCAATATTGGTATTTAAATTAGGGTTTGCCAAGAAACTCCCAATTTTAAAATCAGCTATGATATACACTTTCTTGATTTTAGGCTGTACGATGCTGACATTTCTTGGAGTATTCCTTCCTGTAGCAGAAGGTCTTGTTGTGGCTGCATTAATCTTAATCATTTACAAAATCCGCCTTAACCAGGAAAAGAAGGAACAGGCAAAGGCGGAATAACAGGGAGATGCTGGGATGAAGTCTTTGCAGGATTCACTGTATAACTGGCTGACGATAAAAATTGTCTGTGAGGATCGTCCGGATGACACAGCAGCAGCAGACACTGAAAGAATGTTCTTTGAGATTCTGTCGGAAGAGCATAATATTTCCGATATTCACTTTGAAAAAGATGATGTAATGTATTATGTGCAATACACAAAGGGGGAAGAACGGAATAAGAGCCGTTTTCCCTGTGAATTGATAGAAGTAATGCTTAAACAGATTCAAAGTGAACCTGAAAAATATGTAAATTATCCGGAGGATTAAAAGAAGCCGCCCCAGACAAAATGTTTGGGGCGGCTTTTTTGCTGTTCATGGAATGGTGTGCAGTTCACCATTCTTCCTCCTGAACTTTGCTCCGATATAGCTTAAAGTTTCCAGTATCAGCTCTTTTTTGTGTTTTTTCTGTAATTCTTGTTTCGCATGGTCTGCACATATATGTGTGAATCGGGCGGTTGCGAAGGCGTTTAGCCTGTAAGGACTCGTTTTCAATGGATTCAATCTTATCACATAGTACACATTTTACTCGCATGGGACACCTCATATTGTTTTGCTGTTTTCCTAAAGTTTGTTGCTTTTCAATAACTTATTTCACTGAGTTGATTTTCGCTGTGGGCACTTGATCCTCGAAAATGCTGACGCATTTCCTTCGTAAGGTGTTTATCCGAGGAAGCTTATTCAATGTCCTGCGGTAGGAGAGGGAAGTGTGAGACCCCGCAGTCGATGACGAGGAGGATCGCATTCCTCCCCGCAGGTCGATGCGTGCCTGGAGCGAAAATCAACGGGCAGAATTCATAAACATAAACAACAATCTTTGAAAAAGAGCCTATTGTTTTAACTGTTGTTATTACCATTATAGTACAAGTTAAGGTTTGATTCGAATGCTTTGCGGCAAATTAATTTTTTTTTAGGGTCATCCCGTATCGGGTTTTATATGTTAGTTTATATTAGTATAGAAAGCGCTGCAGGTTAAATCAAACTTGAAGAAGAAATGTTATAAGTTGAAAGAAAAGCGTTATCATACTATGATGAAATTAATAAAGGAGGGAAAAGAATGGCAAATCAGGTAGAACCGAAATTAATCAAACCATTATATGACGAATTGCAAAAGGAACGTTTCGTCACACTTGCCACTATTGACTTTGAAACTGGCGGACCAAATGTCAATGCGATTTCATGGATACTGGCAAAAGATGATGAAACATTATATTTTGCAGTTGATAACCGTTCGAGAATTGTTCAAAACATTAATAGCAATAACAAAGTTGTTCTGAATATTATCGCGAATGAATCTACATACTCCATCGCAGGTGAAGCATCGCTTAAGGCTGAAAAGATGGAAGGCGTACCTTTAAAGCTCGCGCTTATGTCCATCACTGTGAAGGAAGTCCGTGATGTCATGTTTTACGGCTCTAAAATCACTGTCGAACCTCAATATGACAAAACATACGATAAAGACGCAGCAGCCCGTTTGGACAAACAGGTAATGGAGGCAATGAAAAAAGCTTAGTTCCCCAGGGAACTAAGCTTTTGTTGTTCTTACAGCATTTTTACCGCTAAATAATAAATCCATCGGTGGTGACACTTTTACTTATAATAGTTCGAATGTTTTTCCTGTTTATCTTCAAGCTGTTTTTCCTGATCATTGTTGAGTTTTTTCTTTGGATCTTCGGTTGCGTTTTTCTCGTTTTCCTTTTTAGGATCAACCAGGTCGGCTGGGACTTCAGGCATTAGCCGGCCAGCGATATCTGCCAGTTCATTCATGATTCCCTGCAGGGGCTCTCCGTTTTGAATGTCAGCGGCTATTTCCCGAAGCCTGGCGTTAATATCCGGATCAGCCACTACAATCGCTCTTGCACCATGAGGATCATTTTTAAGAGTTTCTGCAACTGAATATTTGATTGATCCGACCTCAGAACGGTCGAGATTTTTATTTACATCTACCCCAACTACTGCAAAGCGTCCAAGTACAACTGCTGTTGCATCATTGACATTGGGAACTCGGACAGCCAAATTGACAAGATGCCTGGAAACTTGCTGTCCAGTCTCCCTGTCAACTTCCTGTATTGTACTATTTTTAACATTTACGGTGTTGATATTTTTCTGTTCCTGATGGTCTTGGGCCTGATTGTTGTTCATGCCGCACCCTGTTAATAGTAATCCTGTCATCCATAACAGCAGCCATTTATTCATATTTGACACCTCCGGGACATCAAAATTTCCTGAAAATGAAAGCTTGAATTTTTCAGGTTCAGGAATATTGAGGATTGTTTAATGTTATTGTGCAAAATTTCTTCTATCTTTATTCGGCATTACATATATTTTTACCAAGATAGATTTGTCCACTTCATAAGAAAGCCTTTCTTCCTAATTAATCAACATCTTTCGAAGGCTGAATAATATAAAACAACAGGATTATAATCCATCAGGAATGAAGGTGATCTTTTTCATGAAACTGCAAATCTGCATGCAGGGGACCTCGCTTTTGTAATTTGCTTTATCAAGACACAAGAGGAGCAGGAGGCATCATATTGAGTAAAATTTACGTATTAGATACCAATGTCTTGTTGCAGGATCCTAATTCCATATTTTCATTTGAAGATAATGAAGTAGTTATTCCGGCTGTAGTTCTGGAAGAGGTTGATTCTAAGAAAAGGTATATGGATGAAATTGGGAGGAACGCAAGGCAAGTATCCCGGCTGATTGACAGCATGAGGGAGACGGGTAAGCTCCATGAGAAAATACCTCTTGAAAATGGCGGAAGCCTGCGAATTGAGTTAAATCATAGATCATTTCATGAACTTCAGGAGATCTTTGTAGAAAAAACGAATGATAATCGGATTTTGGCAGTTGCAAAAAACTTATCCTTGGAGGAAGAGACAAAAGAAAATGGACGAACGGTAATTCTGGTAAGCAAAGATGCCCTTGTCAGAGTTAAAGCGGATGCTATCGGGCTAATTTCAGAGGATTTCTTAAGTGATCGTGTAGTTGAAAATGATCATTTATATCCCGGGTTTCTGGAGGTATATATAGGTCTCGATATTATGAACCGTTTCTATGAAAAAGGAGAACTGCCGCTATCTGAAATAGCAAATCATCCTTTCTATCCGAATCAGTTTCTGGTGATGAAAGATGCGCTTGGTTCATCTTCGTCTGCACTTGGTATTGTGGACAAAAGTGGAAAGAAAGTGAAAAAACTCATTTTTGATCATGACCATATATGGGGGATCAAGCCCAGGAACGTGCAGCAGACAATGGCTCTTGAGCTGTTGCTGAGAAACGACCTGCCGCTTGTTACGCTTATCGGCAAGGCGGGTACTGGAAAAACTCTTTTGGCGCTGGCATCCGGCTTAATGCAGACAGAAGATTATGGCCAGTACAAAAAATTGCTTGTCGCCCGCCCCATTGTGCCTGTAGGCAAGGATTTGGGATTTCTTCCGGGTGAAAAAGAGGAAAAGTTAAGACCGTGGATGCAGCCGATTTTCGATAATCTGGAGTACCTGTTTAATGTCAAAAAGCCAGGTGAATTGGACGCCATATTGGCAGGGATGGGCTCGATTGAGGTGGAGGCCCTGACATATATCAGAGGCAGAAGCATACCGGATCAATTCATTATTATTGATGAAGCTCAGAACCTGACGAAGCATGAAGTAAAAACCATATTAACCAGGGTAGGGGAAGGGAGTAAAATTGTACTGATGGGAGATCCCGAGCAGATTGACCATCCCTACCTGGATGCTTATAACAACGGTCTCACCTATGTCGTGGAACGATTTAAAGATCAGGTTATCTCAGGTCATGTCAAACTTGTTAAAGGTGAGAGATCTGGCTTGGCCCAGCTTGCTGCTGATCTGTTATAGCCTGCATGACAGAGTTTGTGAATTCTGAGGTTTTCATGCCGGGGAAGAGACTGCGAAGAAAAAGGGCGATGCAAATCGCCCTCTCCGGTCATTCCACTCTGAATGCTTTCACTCTTTTTATGGGGGAATTATAGTTGCTGCCATCCCCAAGATAGGCATGAACTGGCCCATCCTCTTTTAACGGTTTTCCATCCTTTGAGAACCCCAATATTAATTCCTCGGCTTCAGATAGTGTCAAACTGGTTTCACCATCTTCACTCTCAATAACAACGATTTCTGCGCTCTCATCCGGCTCTGCATTCATTAGGAATGGTTTAAAAGGTATACCGAATGTGCCTGTCAGGACCTTTTCTTTTTCAAATTTCTTTTCTGTTTTAAGTGTTGGAGGAAAAACTGCGCCTTCCATGATTTCTCTATCCCAATGCTTTGAGACTGCTTTAGTATATTCCTCAAGTTCGTTTTTTCTGATATTTTCATGCATAAAGTATGTTGTCAAATCCACCCTTCGGTCATCAAATATCCAGACTCCCGGATCTAAGGTGATTTGATATTTTACGTTTCCTTTGAAAGCAATAATATTTTCCATATTGAACCTCCTGGCAGCAGCTTTTATTCTAAATATATGTATGATTTAAGTATACAGATTTTTAAGGCGCTTGTCATACAGGCCCAAGTGCTATTTGGTTAAAGTCGCTAATGAACAGAACGAATTAATGATTGGTGACATGCCTTATTAGTGGGTTATGAATTGATGCCGGAATCATTTCTCTATCGAATCCCTTATTATCCTTGCTTTTTTCCATGCTTAAGTATAAAATTTATAGATAGGATAATCGCTCGGAAATGGAGGGATTGAAAGTTGGCTTCTGACATGATTATTGATCACAAAGAAAAAGCAAATGCCCTTTTAAAGGCAGATGCTGCTAAAATATTAAAGTTAATAAAGGTGCAAATGGATAATCTAACCATGCCTCAATGCCCTCTATATGAGGAAGTACTTGATACCCAGATGTTTGGCTTATCCAGAGAAATAGATTTTGCTGTCCGTCTCGGATTAATTGAAGAGACTGAAGGCAAGGCTATTTTAGAAGAATTGGAAAGGGAGCTGTCCATGCTCCACGAAGCTTCAGTAAAAAAATAAAAATAAAAAACTCAAACATCTTCCAAAGATTGTTTGAGTTTTTTTATAACCGTATTATTATGTAATGGGTATTAGTATATCCAAAAGAAAAGAATAATCAATATTGTATAACTTAATTTAAAAATAGTATAACATAATTATAGAATTATTTTCTTTGCTGTGTTACATTTAAATTAACTTTTCTTTTCTTCAAAGCAGGATATTTAATACTATAGTAGAATAAGTAATAAACTTAGAAGATAAGGGAAGAGGGCTGGATGTTAAAAAAAATATTAAAATCATATGATTATACCCTGATAATAGCTGTAGCCCTGTTAGCTGTTTTTGGACTCATTATGGTTTTCAGTGCAAGTATGGTTACAGCTGTGCAGATTTATGATCAGGATAGCGACTTTTTCTACAATAAACAAAAGCTTAATTTAATTATCTCAGGCATTGTTTTCGTTTTTGTCGCTCTATTTCCATACAAAGCTATGCAAAGCAACAAATTTCTTGTTCCGATGGTGTTTCTTTCGTTATTCGGCCTGATTGCGTTATTTATCTTTGGAAAAGTAGCGGGCGGAGCTATGAGCTGGTTTGAGATCGGCAAGAGAAGCCTTCAGCCTGCAGAGTTTGTCAAGCTTTCAGTCATTATATATTTGGCTGCTGTCTATGCAAAGAAGCAACCCTATATTAATGAATTTAACAAAGGAGTTCTCCCCCCGCTTGCTTATCTTATTCTTGCCGTAATCTTGGTTGCTGTTCAGCCAGATTTTGGTTCGGCCATGATTATATTGCTTGTGGCTGGAGCTGTGATCTTTACTTCAGGCATGAATTTTAAGAACATATTTAAATTGGGGCTTTTCGGTGTATTGCTGGCTTCTCCTTTTATCCTTCTATTAAAAGATAAGATATTTGCGCCTTATCGATTGGGGAGGGTAGAAGCATTTAGAGATCCCTTTGGATCGGAGTTCGGATATCAGCTTTCGAATTCCTATATTGCCCTCGGTGCAGGCGGGTTAAAAGGGCTGGGCCTTGGTGAGAGTATACAAAAACTTGGGTATCTTCCTGAAGCCCATACAGACTTCATTATGGCTGTAATTGCTGAGGAACTCGGGGCATTCGGAGTAGGTTTTGTCATTTTGCTTCTCGGGTACATTGTACTGAGGGGAATCTTTATCAGTTTAAAGTGTAAAGATGCTTTTGGCAGCTTGCTTGCTATCGGGATTTCCGCCATGATAGGAATTCAGGCGTTCATTAACCTTGCGGGAATTTCGGGTGTTATGCCGCTCACTGGTGTTACACTTCCTTTTATAAGCTATGGAGGGTCATCCCTGCTTCAGCTTTCGATTGCAATGGGAATTCTAGTGAATGTCTCTATGTTCGTCAATTATGAAAAGAAATATAAAAATAAACATGAAGAGACAAATCCGGAATCCATTGAGATGGCTTCCGAAAAAACATTTTCTATTCATAAATAAGCACAGTTAAATTCACAGTGCTTTATTTATATATCAATCAGCTAATGCTGATTACATAATTGCTTCCATCAGGGGCAGCCAATCGAAGTTATTATGGCCGGTTAGCGGAATACCCGTCCGGCCTCAACTTAGATTTGGCAGAATATTGCCAAAAAATACATAAAGACGGGGTGTTTTGTTTGAGCAGAAGAATTAACAAGGTATTAGTAGCCAACAGAGGAGAAATTGCCATTCGTGTATTCCGCGCCTGCACGGAGCTGGATATTCGCACGGTAGCTATCTATTCGAAAGAAGATTCCGGTTCTTACCACCGCTATAAAGCGGATGAAGCTTATCTGGTAGGGGAGGGCAAAAAACCGATTGATGCTTATCTTGATATTGAAGGAATCATTGATATAGCAAAAACCAGTGATGTTGATGCCGTTCATCCGGGCTACGGCTTTCTATCTGAAAATATTGAGTTCGCAAAACGGTGCGAGGAAGAAGGTATCATATTTATCGGTCCTACTTCAAAGCATCTGGATATGTTTGGTGATAAAGTTAAGGCAAGAACTCAAGCCCAGCTTGCTGAAATTCCGGTTATACCTGGCAGTGATGGTCCAGTAGAAAGCCTTGACGAAGTGATTAGCTTTGGCAAAAATCATGGCTTCCCAATTATCATTAAAGCCTCACTGGGCGGCGGCGGAAGAGGCATGCGCATCGTAAGGAACCTTGAAGAAGTAAAGGAATCATATGAGCGTGCCAAATCAGAGGCAAAAGCAGCTTTTGGGAATGATGAGGTTTATGTTGAAAGATTCATAGAAAGACCAAAGCATATCGAAGTTCAAATCATCGGTGACCATGAAGGAAATATTGTTCACCTGTATGAAAGAGATTGTTCAGTCCAAAGGCGCCACCAGAAGGTTGTTGAAGTTGCACCTTGCGTCTCCCTCCCGGAGAATTTGAGAGACGAGATTTGCCAGGCTGCTGTCAACCTGATGAAGAATGTAGATTATTTAAATGCAGGAACTGTGGAATTCCTGGTTTCAGGTGATCAGTTTTATTTCATAGAAGTAAATCCGCGTGTGCAAGTTGAGCATACGATCACTGAAATGGTAACAGGTGTTGATATTGTACAAACGCAAATCATGGTGGCTGAAGGCTACTCGCTGCACAGCAAAGAAGTTGGTGTTCCAAAACAGGAAGATATTCATGTACATGGCTATGCCATTCAATCCCGTGTAACAACAGAGGACCCTTTAAATAATTTCATGCCCGATACTGGCAGGTTAATGGCATATAGATCAGGCGGCGGTTTCGGCGTGAGGCTTGATGCGGGAAATGGTTTTCAGGGGGCAGTAATCACACCTTATTATGATTCGCTGCTTGTTAAACTCTCTACGCACGCAATGACTTTCCAGCAGGCAGCATCAAAAATGGTGAGGAACCTTCAGGAATTTCGTATCAGGGGTATTAAAACAAATATTCCTTTCCTTGAGAATGTTGTAAAACATGAGAAATTCCTAATAGGTGAGTATGATACATCATTTATCGATGAAACTCCTGAGCTATTCTTATTCCCGAAAAAGAAAGACCGCGGGACGAAGATGCTGAATTATATCGGGAATGTAACAGTAAATGGATTTCCGGGAATTGAAAAGAAGAAGCGTCCGGTATTTGAAGAGCCTCGAGTACCGAGATTAAAATACAGTACAGATTACCAGGATGGAACAAAGCAAATTTTAGATAATCAAGGTCCTGAAGGGCTTGTTAAATGGATTAAAGAACAAAGAGAAGTCCTGATCACGGATACTACCTTCCGTGATGCGCATCAATCTCTGCTCGCGACGCGGGTTAGAACTAATGACCTGAAGCATATAGCAGAGCCGACAGCAAAATTGCTTCCGGATATGTTTTCGTTTGAGATGTGGGGCGGTGCAACTTTTGATGTTGCTTACAGATTCCTGAAAGAAGATCCTTGGGATAGATTACTGACATTGCGGGAAAAAATGCCAAATGTTTTATTCCAGATGCTGCTTCGTGCTTCGAATGCAGTCGGATATAAAAACTACCCGGATAATGTAATAAGAGAGTTCGTAGAAAAATCAGCCTACGCCGGCATCGATGTATTCCGGATTTTCGATAGCCTTAACTGGGTTAAAGGGATGGAAGTCGCAATCGATGCTGTGCGCCAGACAGGAAAAATTGCTGAAGCAGCTATGTGCTATACAGGTGATATTCTGGATCCTGCCAGAACGAAGTACAATCTTAAATACTATAAAGACTTGGCAAAGGAACTGGAAAATCAGGGAGCTCATATACTGGCCATCAAAGATATGGCTGGTTTATTGAAGCCGCAATCAGCATACACTCTTATTTCTGAATTGAAAGAAACTGTTGACATTCCAATTCATCTTCATACTCATGATACAAGCGGTAATGGAATTTACACATATGCAAAGGCTATTGAAGCTGGAGTGGATATTGTGGATACGGCCCTGAGCACAATGGCAGGCTTAACATCCCAGCCAAGTGCTAACTCTTTATATTACGCGCTGCAGGGAAATGACAGGCAGCCAAAAATTGATATCCAGTCGCTCGAGCAATTATCTTACTATTGGGAAGATGTGCGCAAATATTACCAGGACTTTGAAAGCGGGATGAAAGCTCCTCATTCAGAAGTCTATCAGCATGAGATGCCTGGCGGACAATACAGTAATCTTCAGCAGCAGGCTAAAGCAGTTGGCCTTGGGGATAAGTGGGATGAGGTTAAGGACATGTATTCCCGTGTGAACCAAATGTTTGGTGATATTGTTAAAGTTACACCTTCATCCAAGGTAGTTGGTGATATGGCGTTGTTTATGGTCCAGAATCAGCTGACAGAACAGGATGTTTTGAATAAAGGAAAATCTTTGGATTTTCCAGACTCAGTTGTTGAGCTTTTTGAAGGCTACCTGGGGCAGCCGTATGGTGGATTCCCGGCTGAACTGCAAAAGGTTATATTGAAGGACAGGGAGCCAATCACAGTCCGACCGGGAGAGCTTCTTGAAGATGTAGACTTCGATGCTTTAAAAGAAAAACTTTTCAAAGAATTAGGCAGACAGGTTACAAGCTTTGACGCAATTGCCTATGCACTATATCCAAAAGTATTTATGGATTATATTAAGACCAGCGATCAATTTGGTGATATTTCTGTTCTTGATACCCCTACATTCCTCTATGGTCTAAGACTTGGTGAGGAAGTGGAAATTGAAATTGAAACAGGTAAAACATTAATAGTTAAATTGGTTTCGATAGGGCAGCCTCAAGCTGACGGCACAAGAATTGTGTATTTCGAGCTAAATGGTCAGCCTCGGGAAGTAAGTATAAAAGATGAAAGCATAAAAGCTACAGCAGCAGCCAAGGCAAAAGCTGATCCGCATAATGAAAGCCATATTGCAGCCAGCATGCCGGGAACTGTCATCAAGTTACTTGTAGAAAAAGGTGAAAAAGTCGAAAAAGGCGATCACTTAATGATTACAGAGGCTATGAAGATGGAAACCACTGTACAGGCACCATTCTCTGGAACTGTAAAGGATATTTTCGTCTCAAATGGTGAAGCAATTCAAACTGGAGACTTGCTGATAGAGTTGTCAAAATAAACAATAGCTGTTTCGTAAGGTTTGTTGCTATTTGTGTATTATTCTATTTACTGAGTTGATTGGAGCGGAAGGTGCGAGACTCCTTCGGATCACCGCCCTCCCCGCGGTTCCCTGAGCAGCCTGGAGCGGAAATCAACGGAGAACTTTGATAGGTGAAAACACTTTTTATACGAAAAGAGTCTAAACAAAAGAGCTTCGGCAAATGCCGAAGCTCTTTTGTTTATTGTATTTATGGAATGGAAGTAAAAGTAGGGAGAGCAGATTCATCATTTTTCTCTTTTTCCTTAACAGCTGAAACAGCAAGCTCATTTTTTCTGCTTCGTGAAGACAGGAGGATAAAATAGCTTAATACTCCAAATAAGCAGGAAATAAAGAAGGCGTGTGCAAGAGCTATATACAAGTTAAGTCTGGTTAAAACAACCAATGCTCCAGCGGCAACCTGGAGTGATACTAAGATAAATGAAATAATCCAGCCCCAGTAAATTACCTTCTGGTCCTTGTAATGTTTAATAGCCAGATAGGTAATGTAACCAATCCATATGAAAATTAAGCCCGCGGCAGCCCGGTGCCCCATTTGCACCCATTCGTACATATTAGCGGGAAGTGCGAAAGATCCATTTATACAAAGCGGCCAGTCACGGCATACAAGGCTGGCATTTACATGACGCACAAGTGCGCCGGTGTAAACAACAGCATAGCTGTATAAAGAAACTCCAATAATATGTTTCCTCATTCTTTTATCGATAATAAGCTTTTCTGCCTCGAATTTTTTATCAACTTCAAAAATAAGCAAAGTCAGGAGCAGTACAGCAGCAAATGATATTAAAGATATCCCGAAATGAAGGGCGAGCACAAAATCAGATTGCCCCCAGACTACTGCGGCAGCGCCAATTAAAGCCTGCAGGATTAGGAAAAAAAGCGAAGTCAGCGCTAAAAACTTTGTCTCTCTAATATGTCCTATTTTTCTCCATGTCCAAATCGATAATATAAGAACCATAAATCCGATAGCGCCTGAAACCAGTCTATGTGCCAGTTCGATAATCAGTTCAGGAGTAATATCGGTGGGAACTAGCTCGCCATTGCAAAGCGGCCACGATTTCCCGCACCCCATACCTGATTCCGTTTTCGTTACAAGGGCACCGCCCAGCAAAACCAAAAGCATGCCGATTGATGTAAGAACAGCAAGCCATTTTAAAGATCGTTGCAAAGCCTTTCACCTTCTTTAAATATTCTAGGTTTAATAATAGTGTCAATAATTGATTTACTGCGTATTTGTCCATTATCTATCTTAACAAAGATTCTATAAAAAGCCATATATGAATGTGCGTCCATTTACTTTTTCGATAGTACAGGAATAAAAAGCTTTTTACAACAGTTATAAAAATTATAAAGTTAATTATAGTAAAAAAGGTTGAAACTTATAATAGAGTTTGCTAGAAATATAAAGGGGGTATAAAATGGATGTCCCCTGTCGCGGAAAGTAAACCAAAATACATAAAAGTGAGTATATTATTCCTCCGTAGTTTTCTGAAACAGTTTTATTATCTCAAAAATAAACCCTTTCTTTAAGTGAATTTAGACTTTGACACAAATTAGTCATAAATTATTCTAAAAAAATTCACAAAAGAGTTTTAAAGTGTGATTTAATATACAGAGAAATGGTTTAGATTCATTTAGATAGTAAACAGTTTAACTACATTATTAATGGTAGGAAAACTATTGGTATGGTTATTATTCATCCAGGGTTCACCCCTCGTTTTTTATCGTGAATATGGCTTTCAGTGCATTTATACTTTATAGTAGGTGTAATGTTCGCGATAAGGAATTAAGGAGGAAAAGATATGTCTGACTCACGGGCTTTGAGTGATGCTGCTATTGAGAACAGAGAGCGAAGCCTTCAGCAAGATATACCTGAGACTACAGTTTGGAAGGACTTCCTTGCTCTTATCAAAATTGGCATTGTAAATTCCAATCTGATTACAACCTTCACCGGTCTTTGGCTTGCACTGCATTTTTCAGGAAAAGGATTTTTCAATAATCTGGATCTGGTTCTATATACAGTAATCGGCTCCTCTTTGATTATTGCAGGCTCCTGCAGCTTAAATAATTATATTGACCGCGACATTGATCCATTAATGGAAAGGACAAAAGGGAGGCCAACTGTTACCGGGAAAGTGAACCCGGGCAAGGTGGCACTTTTGAGCTTTCTGCTTATTGGCCTTGGTACGGCCTTTTTAATGTTTACAACAGTAACAGCAGTTGTAATTGGATTAATTGGTGTTTTCAGCTATGTTGTCTTATATACAATGTGGACGAAACGCAGGTTTGTTTCCAATACGATTGTAGGCAGCATTTCAGGGGCAGTTCCACCTTTGATTGGATGGGCAGCTGCGGATGGCAATCTTGACCCTATGGCTTGGGTGCTGTTCGCTATCGTGTTTATCTGGCAACCTCCACATTTCTATGCACTGGCTATGAGAAGGGTAGAGGAATACCGGGCTGCTGGAGTTCCGATGCTCCCAGTAGTAAAAGGGTTTAACGCCACTAAAAGGCATATTTATATCTGGATTGCAGCATTATTGCCGCTGCCGTTCCTTATGCCATCTCTTGGATTGCCATTCATAATACTTGCTGGGGTTTTAAACATCGGCTGGTTATTGACTGGGATATATGCAAGGAAGTTTAATGATGATATTAAATGGGCTACATTAATGTTTGTATACTCCCTGCAATATCTGACCATCATGTTTGTAGCCATGGTAATCATCACACTTATTTAACTTAGTTAGGAAATTCCTTTTTTCGTTTATAACGAGAGGGGATTTATCCATATTTTTTGATCAAACAATTCAAAAAATGAAATCTTTACGAAAGAGGGGTTTGATTAAGCTATGAAAAGGCTTGCAAAGTGGCGTCTTTTTTCTCTGTTTGCAATGATGGCGCTCATTCTTTCCGCTTGCTCCGGCAAACCGTATTTATCTACGCTTAAACCTGCCGGCGAAGTGGCGCAGACACAATTTGATTTGATGGTGTTAAGTACTGTAATAATGGTAGGAGTAATTGCGGTCGTAACAGTAATCTTCTTTATTGTTGTTTTTAAATTCCGCCGCAAGGACGACAGAATTCCAAAACAAGTTGAAGGAAGCCACAAGCTGGAAATCATTTGGACTGTTATTCCTATTCTTTTGCTTCTTATTCTTGCTGTACCGACAGTTTCAGCTACCTTTAAGCTTGCTGATGTAAGCCCAATGGAAAAGAAGAATGAAGAAGGCAAAACAGATGCACTTGTTGTTAATGTGCGTGCAAACTTATACTGGTGGGAATTCGAATATCCAAACCAGGAAATTATCACTGGCCAGGAATTAGTTGTGCCAACGGATGAAAAAGTTTATTTCAATCTTATTGCTTCTGATGTTAAGCACTCCTTCTGGATTCCTGCTGTAGGCGGTAAGCTGGATACGAATACGGACAACGTGAATAAGTTCTGGCTGAAGTTTGACAGTGAAAAGGCTGCTGATGCGGACAATTACTTTTATGGAAAATGTGCTGAGCTTTGCGGTCCTTCCCATGCATTAATGGATTTCAAAGTTAAAGCGGTTCCACGTGATGAATTCGATCAATGGGCAACTGCAATGGCAGAAGTAAAAGAACCTAAAAAAGCAGAGACAGATCTGGCTCAAGCTGGTCAGGAAGTCTTCAATAACAGCTGTATCGGCTGTCATGCTGTAACACCGGCAAACACTGCTCCTGAAGCAGCCCGTTTAGCTCCTAACTTAACAAACTTCGGTGATCGTGACCGTATTGCCGGTATCCTTGATCATACTGAAGAAGATCTTAAGGATTGGTTAAGAGATCCGGAAACATTCAAACCTGGCAATAAAATGACAGGTACTTATGGTGAATTGTCTGAAGAAGAGCTTGATGCCCTGACAGAATATTTAATGGGCTTGAAAGTTATGGAACAATAGGGGATTTTTTGAAAAGGGAGGTAAAATTGTGAGTACCTTAGCACAAAAAAAAGGTTTCGGAGCGGTTTTATGGGATTACTTAACAACAGTTGACCATAAAAAAATCGCAATCCTTTATCTTATAGCTGGCGGATTTTTCTTCTTGCTTGGCGGATTGGAAGCTATGTTCATCCGTATCCAGCTTGCAGTACCAAATAATGACTTTGTAAGTGCCGGATTGTATAATGAAATTTTAACTATGCACGGTACAACCATGATCTTCTTGGCAGCTATGCCACTGATTTTTGCTTTTATGAATGCTGTTATGCCACTTCAGATCGGTGCGCGTGACGTTGCATTCCCATTCTTGAATTCATTAGGATTCTGGCTGTTTTTCTTTGGAGGAGTTTTCTTGAACCTCTCATGGTTCTTAGGCGGCGCTCCTGATGCAGGCTGGACTTCTTATGCATCTCTATCAATTGCTTCTGAAGGGCATGGGATCGACTTCTATGCACTTGGACTGCAGATATCAGGTGCGGGTACGTTAATCGGGGGGATCAACTTCCTTGTTACCATCATTAACATGCGTGCTCCTGGTATGACATACATGCGTATGCCGATGTTCACTTGGGCTACATTTGTTACATCAGCATTGATTTTATTTGCATTCCCTGCTTTAACAGTAGGACTATTCCTGTTAATTTTCGACCGTATGTTTGGATCTAACTTTTTTGATCCTGCTATGGGCGGTAATACAATTATCTGGGAGCATTTCTTCTGGATTTTTGGACACCCTGAAGTTTACATCTTGGTATTGCCGGCTTTCGGTATTTTCTCCGAGATTTTTGCGATTTTCTCAAGAAAGCGCCTTTTCGGATACTCTTCAATGGTATTCGCAACGGTTCTTATTGGTTTCTTAGGATTCATGGTATGGGCTCACCACATGTTTACAACTGGTATGGGGCCGATTGCAAACGCGATCTTTGCTGTTGCAACAATGGCAATTGCAGTACCGACTGGTATTAAAATCTTTAACTGGCTATTTACAATGTGGGGCGGAAGCATCACTTTCACAACACCGATGCTTTGGGCTATTGCCTTTATCCCTTCATTCGTAGCCGGCGGTGTTACAGGTGTTATGCTGGCGTCTGCTGCACAGGATTACCAGTACCATGACAGCTACTTTGTAGTGGCCCACTTCCATTATGTTATTGTCGGCGGTGTTGTGTTTGCACTCTTTGCAGGTGCTCACCTTTACTGGCCAAAAATGTTCGGTACAATGTTAAACGAATTCCTTGGAAAAATTACGTTCGTATTATTCTTTATTGGATTCCATTTAACATTCTTTATCCAGCATTTCCTTGGACTTTGGGGAATGCCGCGCCGTATTTTCACTTACCTTCCAGGACAGGGCTTTGAAACGTCTAATATGGTAAGTACTGTAGGTGCTTTCTTCATGGCAGCTGCAGTAATCATCTTGTTAATAAATATTGTTATTACCAGCGTTAAAAATGAAAAAGTTGGCAATGATCCTTGGGGAGACGGCCGTACATTAGAGTGGGCCATTCCTTCACCGCCTCCATTCTATAACTTTAAGCAGCTTCCGCTCATTCGCGGCCTTGATGCATATTGGCTTGAGAAAATGGAAGGTAAAAAAGGCATGTCGCCTGCTGAGCCGCTTGGTGATATCCATATGCCAAACAACTCGTTCATTCCATTTGTGATTTCTTTCGGTTTATTTGTTGCTGCATTTGGTGCAATGTACCGCGCAGAACACAGCTGGGGTATCCCAGTACTTATCGTGGGTATGCTTATTACTCTAGGCTCCATGTTTGTGCGTTCTGTCAAAGATGATCATGGATACCACATTCATAAAGAAGATTTGGAAGACACTAATGATAAGGGGGTTAAGGCATAATGGCTACTGAACAAAAAATGACTTATGAAACATGGCCTGCGTCGCCTGAAAAGCAAACCCTCGAAGCCAAGAACAAATTCTTAGGTTTCTGGTTTTTCCTTGGGGGAGAGACGGTTTTATTCGCCTCCCTATTCGCCACTTACCTTGCTTTAAAAGACAAAGTACCTAGCAGTGACATGGCTCTTGCGAAAGACTTGTTTGAAATACCACTGGCATTTATTATGACAATGCTGCTATTAACCAGCTCGCTCACAAGCGTATATGCTATGTATCACATGAAGAACTTCAACTTCAAAAAAATGCAGCTATGGCTTGGAATTACTGTTTTGCTTGGACTTGGATTCCTCGGTTTGGAAATTTACGAGTTCAATCACTATGTGCATGAATTCCATCATAGCTTCACAAGCAGTGCCTTTGGTTCAGCCTTCTACACGTTAGTTGGATTCCATGGTGCTCACGTGGCATTCGGTTTACTATGGATCACTACTTTGATGATCCGCAACAGCAAAAGAGGATTGAGCCTTTACAATGCTCCTAAGTTTTATGTAGCCAGCCTATACTGGCATTTTATCGACGTTGTTTGGGTATTCATCTTCACAGTAGTATATTTAATGGGAATGGTGGGATAAACTGATGGCCAATCAACAACCAAACTCAGGTAACCCAAGAGTAGACATTGAATATAGACGTAAAAAAAGTGCAGAAGAGATGAGACATCAAGTTATCACATTTGCACTAATGATCTTCCTGACAATTGTTGCGTTCGTAGCAGCAGGTTATGAAGGTTTCTCCGGATGGTTTATAGTGCCGTTCATCCTGATTCTTGCTCTTGTGCAAGTAGTCTTCCAATTATATTATTTCATGCATATGAGCCACAAAGGTCATGAAGCACCGTCTTTGTTCTTATACTCAGGAGCATTTGTCGGATTTATCACAATCATTGCTTTCTTGACTGTTATTTGGTGGTAAGTTTAAAAGAAAATCGGCTGTTGGCCGATTTTCTTTTTATGTAATGAAGTATTTGCAATTAATACCCAATTTCCGATTTATTGAGATTGCTGACTGAAGAGAGTATAATAGTACTTGTCAATATCGCTTAGTATTGGGAACGTTTAAGGCCGGTTGAGCATTATTTAATGAGGTGATAGCATGTCTTTGGAAATATTCGGTTTCCGTGCACTTTGGAGTCCATATTTCTTTTTATTTGTAGCAGTGATTCTTGCAGGCTACTTTATGTTAACAGTAAAGTATCGTGGAAAATTCAATGATAGTGAGCCATTAACTAAAAGGCAGGGTGTGTATTTTACAATCGCTATGATTGTGTTGTATGCGATCAAAGGCTCTCCGCTGGACCTGATGGGCCATTTAATGTTTTATGCCCATATGATACAGATGGCTATCCTGTATTTAGTTGTTCCTCCCCTTGTAGTCATGGGAATCCCTCAGTGGGTGTGGAGAAGAGTGGTTAATCACAAAGCTATTAAACCTGTATTCAGTATTTTTACAAAGCCATTAATCGCCATTATCCTGTTTAATGGAGTATTTTCTATATACCACATACCAGATGTTTTTGACGTGGTAAAAACGGATATGATGTTTCATACTGTATATACATCTGGCCTGTTTCTCCTGGCAATCTTTATGTGGTGGCCGACTATTAATGAGCTTCCTGAAATGGAGTCACTGGACGGCTTGAAAAAGGTAGGATACATTTTTGCAAATGGTGTTTTATTGACTCCTGCATGTGCTCTGATCATTTTTGCAGATACACCAATGTACAGCACATATTCTGATCCAAATGCATGGGCACAGGCCCTTCAGTTATGTGTTCCTTCTGCGACACTGGCAAGCCTGAATCTTAGCGGGCCGGAAATGTTCAATTCAATGTCACTTATACACGATCAGCAGCTTGGCGGGGTCATCATGAAGATTATTCAGGAAATTGTATATGGTTTTATTCTTGCGCAAATTTTCTATGCATGGTACAAAAAAGAACAGGAAATTACACCATCAGAAGAAGAAACAATACTAAATCCGCATTTAGTAAAATAAAAAATAAACTCCAGTCAGAGGCTGGAGTTTATTTTTTTGTTAAAAGTTAAGATGTTGGCATATTGCAATGATAATGATCACATGGTTTTAAATAAATATTGAACATTTAAGGAACTTTTATTAAAAGCTCATACAGGTTGTTGAAAAATATAGTACACTTTAATAAAATGAACCTGTGATAAAAAACACCGTGAAGAGGAATTTTAAACTGATAGTGGAGAGAGGAAGAATTTATGGAATACTCATTACCTATACTCCCTACCATAAGCACGACCTTTATTGTATTAAGTGCAATAACGGTTGCGATTGGTTGGGTACAAATCAGCAAAAAAAAGCTTGAGGCTCATAAGAAAACAATGACTTTGGCTGCTGTGTTTGCTGTTATTTTCTTTATCATTTATGCCAGCAGAACTGTTTTTATCGGGAATACTGCATTTGGCGGCCCTGATGATATAAAAATTTATTATACGATGTTCTTAATTTTCCATATTACCCTGGCAACTGTTGGGGCAGTTTTAGGAATTATCTCGTTATATACGGGCTATAAAAATAAAGTGGCAACACATAGGAAATTGGGACCGATAACCAGTGTGGTCTGGTTTTTTACTGGCATAACAGGTGTTGCAGTCTATCTGCTGCTGTATGTTTTCTACCATGGAGGAGAAACCACATCAGTTATAAAAGCAATCCTGGGTACGTAACAGGTTATGAGATGCCGCTGGCTGTTTAGCGGTATTTTTTTATGCCCAAAAAATTATCCGCTTCTTAATTAAAAGGACTTAATAAGTATATGGCGAATAGTTATAATGATATTTAATTGGGAGTGAATTTTGTGTCGGTAAGTAAATTAACAGAGAATGAATATCTTGAGGCCATGAAGCTTTCCATGTATGCCTTCCAGTACAATGTGCCTGAAGCTGACATCCCGGCCAGGATGGAACGTTTAAAAAATCATGCCATTTTTGGTATCTGGGAAGGGGAAAGTTTGGCTGCCAAACTTCACATTATCCCCCTGAAAGTTCATATTAATGGCTTTGAATGGGATATGGGAGGTGTTGCTGGTGTGGCAACATATCCGGAATTCAGAAGAAAAGGGCATGTAAGCAGCCTGATCAAGCACGCATTAGCCGAGATGAATAATAAGGATCAGCTCTTTTCATTTTTGCATCCATTTGATATTTCTTTCTATCGGAAATACGGATGGGAGATATTCACTGAATATAAGAAAACGCTTATTAAGAAAATAGATTTAAAAATGACGGGAAAACCTTCAGGGACCATTAAGCGATTTACTAAGAACCAGCACACATTAACCATCGAAAAGATTTATAAGGAATATATGCAGCGTTATTCAGGAGGGCTTGTAAGAGACTCATACTGGTGGGAGAACTTTGTGTATTCTGATTACCAGATTGCGGTGTATTTTAACGACTCAGGTGAAGGACAGGGCTATATATTATTTAAGGTAAAAGACAATAAAATGGATATCGAAGAATTCGCAGCTCTAAATCAGGAAGCCAGAGTGAATTTATGGAACTTTATCTGTCAGCATGATTCAATGGTTGAGGAAGTAAAGATCATTACATCAGTACACGATCCATTTCCTTATTACCTGAATCAGCCTAATTTAAAAATGGAGGTTTTTCCGTACTTTATGGGGAGAATCGTCAATGCTGGAAAGTGTCTCGGCCAATATTCTTTCAATGAAAATAGTGAAAATGTCTTTCTGCATATTGAGGATCACCATGCACCAT
Source organism: Cytobacillus firmus (assembly GCF_023657595.1). NCBI lineage: Bacteria > Bacillati > Bacillota > Bacilli > Caryophanales > Bacillaceae > Cytobacillus > Cytobacillus firmus. The sequence goes on from NZ_CP098323.1 coordinate 1,631,342, forward strand.
GGAATAATGGAAGCTACCTAATTGCTGACGAAGGTGTCAGGGTATTTAAAGAGAAAGTAGGAAGCCAATGCATAAACCCTCCAGCACGAGGTCTGCATATGACTATCAATGCCCTTTCAGCGATTATAATTGGCTATAAGAGGCCAATGGAGTTATATGATCTAGGTGAAATTAAAGGTCCAAGAAATGATGCAGAAATACTTGAAAGAAAAATTCCTGTGCAAAAGTCCTTTTTCTATGACTTTTTTTAAGGAAACTCAGTTGAGATGTATGCAGGAAAGAAAAAGCGTCCAGGCGGACGCTTTTTTACTTTTTTATAAAGTTTATATTTTGAAATTCATCTTAATAAGTCCTGCTTCTTTTGCAGAATTAAAGGCGATGACCAGTAATGGGCCAATGATGAAGCCCAGTATCCCAATGAGTTTCAGCCCTAGATACATAGCTATTAGCGTGGCGAGCGGAGATAGCCCTATATGGGTGCCCATTACCTTTGGCTCAACTGTTCTGCGGATAATTAAGAGGACGGCTGCAAGAATTGCCAATTGTGTCCCCATAGCTACATCTCCTGTCAGTAAATGAAACATTGCCCATGGGCCAACAATGACAATGGAGCCAATAATAGGGATAAAGTCAATAACCCAAATGATTATAGACATAATCAATGCCATTTCTGGGTTGATGAATAATAATCCAATCAGGGAAACGATAAAGATAATCACACTTACAAGGAATTGAGCCTTGAAAAAGCCAAATCCGACATAAGAAAGCCGTGAGGTCATAAACTTGACTTTATCTGCAGTTTTTTCTGTAAGGTGATTATACAAACCTTTCCTTAATCGCGGCAGATCTATTAAAAACAAAAATAAGGCAATCAAGTATACGATGAAACTGACAAGATAGTTCGGGATGTTTGTCAGAAGTGCTTTTAAGCTATCAATATCTACGTATGCGACAAGGTCATCCTTCGTTTTATTCAAAAAGGATTGAATCTGGATACTTATTTCATTAACAAGGTCTTTAGGAAGGTCTTTGGCAGCATTGGAAAAGTCCGCTTCTGCCCTGAGCCATGCTTTTGTAATTTCATTAATGTACATAGGAGCATTTTCAACAAGTTTAATGGCTTCAGTTATTACTTTTGTCGTAATAAAGTAGCCTGATAATCCAATGAAGAGGACAAATCCTAGAAAAGTAATCAGCACAGATATTCTTCGGCTTATTTTTATTTTAATTTGCAGCAGTTTCACAGCTGGTTCTAGGATTAATGCTGTAATAAAAGCAATAACCAGAGGAACAGAAACAGGCAAAATGAAATAAAAAAGGACAGTTATAAGAATTACAGCAATCAATATTAATAAAAAGCGTTTTGTGAATATTGCAGACAAAATAAATCCCCTTCCCAATTTTGTTAACCAACAAAAGACCGTAACACTTTGTTTATAGTATGCATTAAATATCATAAAAACTAAAAATAAAACGATTTAAAGCTGAGAGATTATTGCCCTTATATAAAAAATCGTAAAGAAAGAAGTGAACGGAAGATGCATAACGACCATCTTGACTTCGAGACGATTCAGGCAGCCAGTGATATAATCTCCGCAATCGTAGAATCCAGCCTGGAGGAAAGAAAGAGTGTTATTCCTCTTAAGCATGAAAGATTCACTTTCTTTAAGAGAAAAAAAAAACCTATTTCCATCACTTTTAGTAACACTGAAGTATATTTAAAAATTAAGCTTAACATAGTAAATGGAAAAAATATTTTGGAGGAAACTCTCCGGATTCAGAAAGAAATCAAGGATGAAATTGTCCATTTAACTGGACTGGAGGTTAAAAGAGTGGATCTCTCAGTCCAAAAAATTATATATGCAGGAAGCACTCTTTCAGAGAACTAAATTTTAAAGGTCTAAAGTTTATGTAAAAAAGACGCATGATGTTCATGCGTCTTTTCCATGCAGAAAATAAATTCAATTTTAATGCAAGTTGAAATTACTCAGCGAATTGGTCAATCTCTGCTTTTATCTCATTTAGAGTTTTTTCGCACTGACTTACTAATGATTTAGGGAAGCTTTCGCCTTCACCATATTCTATCCCATGCGGATAATAATGTTTGCCCAGCAGCGGTGTCATAAGCTGGATAGTTGCTCTATGAGCTCCTACATCTCCTTCAGCCGCATATCCAAATACACGAAGGTAAAAAACACCCTCTTTTAATTCGAATTTACGGTCATATGTAACTCTTTCATAATCCCATTGCCCTTCGCGGACCAGGCCGTGAGAAAGCATTACTTCATCTAAGCGGGTTAAGTCTGCTTTTTTATTTTCCAGACCTGTGTTTTCAAACTTCATAATTGTCCCTCCTGAAAACATCCATGGTTCTGTTGAACGATCCATGTATAATTTTAACAAGTTTATCTCAAATTTAATAATAGTAGAAAAAAGCGTAACTTGCAACGGATTCATGCAAGAAAACATCCTTCTCTTAAAGAACGTTAGCTGAACTGCCGTAATTTAACGCCTGGCTGGCATATCTTGAGCAACTGGAACTCGCAGCTGCCAAATTGTGAAAGGGGAAGCGTCAATTGCAGAAATACAAAGCCATCAGTCTCTTCTTTTTTATAATATTATTAACACCACAGCCTGCAGGTGCTGCAGCTGATTACAGAGTTGAGCAAAAGGATACACTTTGGGAAATTGCGCTAAGATTCCAGAGAGATCTGCAGGAAATTATTAATAGCAATCCTCAGATAGAAAATCCTGATTTAATTTTTCCTGGTGAAGTTATTATCATTCCCGACCATGGAAAGAAGATTGCTATGCCCAAAATGGATCAAAATGAAAATAAACTTATGAGGCTGGCCAACGAAAAACGAAGAGAATTAAGGCTAAAGCCATTGTCTGTAGATTTGAAGCTGAATGGTGCTGCCCAAAAAAAGTCTTTGGATATGATGAAATTACAATATGTTTCACATAATTCTCCTACATATGGAAATCCTATAGAAATGTTAAGGAATCAGCAAATTTCTTTTCGGACCGTAAAGGAGAATATCGGGGCGGGCTATAAAACAGCTGATGAAATGTTTGATGCCTGGATGAATTCCGCAGTCCACAGGGAAAATATTCTAAACAAAAAGGCAACTCATATTGGTTCCGGATATAGTCAAGGAGGCCTGCACGGTCACTATTGGACCATATTCATTGTTGAAAAATAAAGGAGGATAAAAAATGGAAAAAATCCGCGATATTATGACAGACGAGGTTGAAAGCTGTTCTCTATTGGACAATGTTTATGAAGTGGCAGTTAAGATGAAAGAACTAAACGTAGGGGCTATCCCGATTGTGGATAATGATAAACTCGTCGGAATGATAACTGACCGGGATATCGTACTTCGCTGTGTAGCAGAAAAACACCCTGCTTCTTCTAAGGTAGAAGATATTATGAGCAGCCATTTAGTAACTGTATCGAGGGATACAGAGTCTCGGGAAGCAGCCCGCTTAATGGCAGAACATCAAATCCGCAGGCTTCCTGTTGTGGAAGGTGACAAGCTTGTGGGGATAGTATCACTAGGTGACTTTGCCGTGCGTCATTTAACAGATGACCAGGCTGGAGAAGCTCTTACTGATATTTCTAAACACGAAACTGAAGCACAGCATTAAGAGGACACCATCTGGGTGTTCTTTTTTTGCAGCAAATGCTGTTACAGAACTAATTGAAAATAATAGATAAACAATACACCTAATGGTATGATTAATAGTATATTTGCAATAATTTCTATTTAGATTCCATTTAGCATTACGCCTGCTTGAATACAGCGAGTAAAAGAAGGGAGGTACGGTTCTCTGAGAGCACTTTTCCGAATTTTAATATTGATTTGCATTTTTCTGGCAGCAGGTTTTTACATCGATATTGGGCGTAAAGATAAAGGGGAGATCCTTGTCAGTCAGGAAAATACAATAAAGGATATAAATAATAAGGAAAATAACTTATCTTCCAATACGGGGTTTCCTGAAAAGGGTGTGGCCTCACTAATGGGAAAATCAGCTGGGGAGCTTAAAGAAAGTTTGGGAGAGCCGTCCAGAATAGATCCCTCTTTTTATGGATACGATTGGTGGATATATAATAAAAGCGGCACTGAGTATATTCAGGCTGGCGTCAGCAATAAAAAAGTGGTTAGTTTGTTTGCGACAGGCGAAGATTCAGACATTTATCCTTTCAAAATAGGGCAGCCAATTGGTGAATTATATTCATCCGTCTTTTTTGAAACGGAATTCAGTCTCAAAGTAAAAGACAGCTCATACCGTTTCGAGTTATCTGAAGATGACCTTAATACAAGGCCGCTTGTTATGGTTGGTGAGTACTATGCACAGCTTAATATAGATAGATTTACAGGGACGCTTTCCAGCGTGAGGTTAATGGATGCAGCCACTTTAATTAAGCTTCGCCCGTATGAAATGGTTTACCGTGGTGAATTATTGGAGCCCCCTTTGCCTTCTCCTGCTTTTGAAGACGAAGTGGAGAGAGCGAAAGAGAAGCAAATTTTCGACATTACCAATGTTATAAGAGTCAGACACAATTTAAAGCCGCTGAAATGGGATGATCTGACTGCAGCGGCAGCTTTAGCTCATAGCAAAGATATGTATGAAACAAAAGACTTTTCTCATACTTCTAAAACTTACGGCGATTTGGCGGACCGGCTTGAAGCTGCGGAGGTCTCATATGAGGCTGCGGGGGAAAACATAGCTGCAAATTATACAGATGCTCCCGCTGTTGTTGAAGGATGGCTTAACAGCAAAGGCCATCGGGATAGTCTGCTGAAAGAAGAGTTTACCCATCTTGGAGTTGGAGTTTATAAAAAGCATTATACGCAAAATTTCATAAAAAAAGCTGATGGAGAAGGTAAAAAGTGAAAAGAGCCTATATTAAGGCTCTTTTTTACTATTAGCAATCTGAATTCGGCCAACCTGAAAATAGTCATCCTTCCAATTTCCATACAAGTGGACAGAATCACCGATCTTGACAGAAGGAATTGAAGCATTAGTCATTAAAGGAGTAATTTTTTTTATATTTGAATGCTTGAGGCCCTTTGTTCGGACGGTCAGTTCAAGAACATGTACATAGCGGCTGTAATTATAGCGCTGCCTGCTCTCGCTAAGATGGATGACTTCGCCTGAAATAATGGCTTCCTCGGGAACATCTGCAAGGCTCGCCCACTTCTCATGACCTTCCCGCATTTCCTTTTTTGTCAGCCAATAAAAATAAAGGCAAATAATTGGAATAACGATAGCGGTGACCATCTTCCCACCTGCCTTTAATTATTTACATTTTTCTTTTCGATGATAAAAAAGCTGCCTGTTGCCTGTGCAATTTTTCTTCCATCAGAACGGAGTACATCTGCAGATAATACCATGCTTTTTGTTCCCTTATGGTCAATTGTCGCTTTGCATGTTACGTATTCCCCTTTGCCGACTGCAAGATAATGAATATTCAACTGTGTCGTAACAGCACCAAAACCCTCAGGAAGCAGCGAAGCCGCAAGTGTTCCCATTGCAGAATCAATAATTGTAGCGGTTATTCCCCCATGGAGAATTCCTAGCGGATTATTGACGATCTTACTTAAAGGAACTGTCAGTATGCATTCCTCTTCAGTTATGTGCCGTTCCATATGGAGCAGTCCGCCAATATAAGAGCTGTTTTTGCCGGTTTGTTTTTTATGAAAACCTAAAAGCAGGGATTCTAAAGCGGTTAATTCTTCGTCAGTCGCATTCCTGGTGCACTGATCAAATAATTCCATAAGATCTCGATTCATTATTATTCACCTTTCAATATGTTTCTGCATTCATATATTACCATTAATGGCTGAATTTTTGAATTTTAATGGACCAATTAAAGCAGACATAAATATTCACCTTTTTCATTCATATTCATATGGTATTATAGGCATTTGCATTAGAACGAGGTGATATTTCATGTCCAAAACGAAGCTTCATCCCTCTGTTGAAAAGTTTAAAGAGTTTGTTAAACAGAATCCCCGGGTCATCAAAGAAGTCAGGGATAGAAATGCAACGTGGCAAGAATTATATGAGGATTGGTATTTGCTTGGGGAAGAAGATTCAAGGTGGGATTCCTATAGAGAAAACAAAGATAATACACAAAATACAGAAGAGAAAAAAAGTGACTGGATGGGCAGCATTATGGGGACCCTTAAGCAAATGGATGCGAATCAAATGCAGGGTTACATCACTAATCTCAGCCAGGCACTTTCAGCTGTGCAAGGGGTTATTTCGCAATTCCAGGGCGGCGGCCAGAAACCATCAGGAGGCTCAAAGCCAAGTATGACTAAACCAAGCAGCCCTTTTACATTTAAAAAGGATTAAGGGGTCAATCAAATGAGAAAAGATATCGTCGAGTATCTTGAACAAAAGCAGGATCTTAGGCAATTTATCCGTGAGCAGCCTTATTGGTATAGAAAACTGAGCAGAAATCCAAACGAAATTCAATCTCTGGAAGTGGCCGCACTGCACTATTATAAAAAAACTATCCCCCATCAGGTTGAAAAATTCACGAATGGAGTGCAAATGGCCTCCATGATGATGAGCATGTTTCAGGCCATGAATTCTCAATCCAATTAGAAAGCTTTCTCGCACACGAGAGAGCTTTTTATTTGTTATCGCAGTCTAACGGGCAGTAAGACTCCCACTTCAAGACTCAGAGGAATCAAAGGAGGATAAGCGGGGGTCAAACTGCCCGTAAAGGCCCGATTGGTTCAACTAACAATCAGTGGGGGATAAGGAAAACCCCCACTGATTGAAGTTTCACTTTATAGAGTAAAAATAAGCAGCCGGGCAAACACTAACTTTATTAGAGCGTTACGGAAGACATCCTAAAGGAGTGTAAAATAATGAAAAGGCAAAAATACATTTTTATATTGCTGGTAATATTTGTTCTTGCAGCGTGCCAGAAAGATATTCCTGAGCCCGAAACAAAAGCGGAAGCCAATTTTCCGGTGAATGCAGTTAAAGCAGAACAGCTATTGCAAGTTTCGGGTCTGGAAAGTTCTGCCAGGGATCCGTTTTTTGTAAGACATCAAACAAAAGGAAAAGATGTCTTTGTTGAATGTATTGTGCAGGATGTGTCCTTTAGAAAGCAGAGCAGTAAAGAAAAAGGAAAAATTATCCTGTATATTAACGGAAAGAAGAAGGATGAAATCCATTCAGCTGCTTTTATTATCAAAGGGCTTCCTTCAGGAAAACATCGAATCGGACTGGAACTTGTTAAAGGCAACAGTGCTGAAGCCTCTTTGAAAAAAGATTTTCTTGTGGTGATCCCTTAGTCTACTTGCTTTAGCTTTAAACCGTTTCATGATAAAATAAGAAACGGAGGTGGGCTATTTTGCTTGCTACATTAGAAAGAATGGCTATTTTGGACAAAGCTGACGAACTTGCAGCGATGATTATAGAATCTGAGGAAGCGGAACATTACCGCAAAAGTTTATATAAATTAAAGAACAGCCGGGAAACTCAAAGGAAGATACAGGATTTTATCAAAATGAAAGAACTGTATGAAGAAGTTCAGCGATTTGGCAAATATCATCCAGAGTATAAGAGGGTGATGATGTCTATTAGAGAGCTGAAGCGCGACATGGACATGGATATCCATGTGGCGGAATTCAGAAGAGCAGAGACCGGCCTGCAAACCCTCTTGGATGAGGTAAGCATGCTGATAGGACGTTCTGTATCCGAACACATTAAAGTTCCCACCGGCAATCCTTTCTTTGAATCAAGCTGCGGAGGAGGCTGTGGTTCTGGAGGCAGCTGTGGCTGTTCTTAGACAAGAGTAAGTACTCTGTTCCGAGGCATCGTTTATAAAACCAGCTAATGCTGGTTTTTTCTTTTTAAATAAATTATGCAGTTTGAACCTTCCCATTGAAAACAGTTATTTTTCTATGCTAGACTAAATAAAACAAACGATCACTGAAGGGGAAAACTATATGCTTGGTCAAAGGCAAGGTATAATCGTATGGCTTTATTCTTTAAAGCAGGCAAAAATGTTAAGAAGATTTGGAAATGTTCATTATGTTTCAAAACGGCTCAAATATGTAGTGCTATACTGTGATCTTGCAGATACGGAAACAATTATGGAGAAGATAAATTCATATTCTTTTGTTAAAAAAGTTGAACCATCCTATAAGCCGTTCCTTAAAACGGAATTTGAAAATTCCAAACCGGACAAGGCTAAAGAATATGATTATAAGATGGGAATATAAAAAGGCGTGAGCAAAAGCTCATGCCTTTTTATCTCATCTAATGCAAAGGTGCAATAAAATGATTAAGCCTTAGAATTCCAATCAAATATTGATAATATAATTCCTTTTCATTAAAAATAGCAGAAGGCTTTACTGTCAGCTGAATAATTTCTTTATTCATTTCTTTCGCAGCGTCCTCGAATAAATCATACCTTTTATTTGGCACTGACTTTGGATTCGGAATCCCTTCACGGCAAATATATAACGGCTGAAATTCTCCCGGGTCTGTCGGCTTTAATATGACTGCCAGGGATGTCATTTCTCTATTATTGATGCTCGTATGGAAAGCGGCCATGTGGGACAATCGATGCTTGTTCGCCCGCGCAATTTCAATTAATTCATAAATATCTGAGTATCCCTCGCCAATTTCTATAAAACGCTGTATCAAAATTAGAACCTCCTTAAAACTCATAGCATTCACTTATTAAATGATTTTTGTCCATCCATACTTTATCATTTTCAGCATAAAAATAGAATGGAAAAAAATCATAAAATTTATAAAAATTAATGTGACTGATGACCTTCCCTTTGGTATTGTTAGGTTAAAAGAAAAATGACTAAGAGGGCATAGCAATGTGGAAGGCATCTTTATTTATTTTTTTAATTTTGTCTGGAATTATTTCAGGTATGGTGCTGTGGCAGTGGCAGGCTTATTCTGAGCATGCGATTGCCAAGAAGAGTTCCCGGGCGATTACACAGGAAATCATAGTTGAAACGCATCCGAAAGAGCTAAAAATCACTCAAAAGTTAAACGGACTTGTTGCCCGAAAAGGATATAGGCTTGATATCCCTGACACCCTATTTAAATGGAATTGCAAAACTGGAACCGGAAAAGCCTGTGATTCAGCAGACGAAAGTCATTATACATTTTTTTCTGCTGATGATCAGATGATATTTGAGTATACTGTACCGATAAATGAAAAGAAGAAAGCATTCTTGTTAACGGATTGGTTTGTTAAAATCCCCGGAATAAAGGCTGAAGGCTTGTCCATATCAATTTCGGATTCTTTCAAAAGAGAGGGATCCTGGGCTGCGGGAATCAAGCTAAAAGCCCAAAAGAAATTAGATCATATCGATTATTATTATTTCGAGGGCTATGGAAATGTTACATCACTTTACTGGCAAGCGGAACCGCTTTTGAAGACAGCTATAAACAACACAGATGCATACACAGCAGGTATTCGGGCAGCCAGCTTGGATTTTAAAAAACTGAATGACATCGGGAATGTTCCATTTATGTCGATTATCCTTACCGATCGCTATCCTGAATATATGGATGAAAATATCCTGATTGCACCTCCACACATTAAAGTTGGCGAGCTGGAAAAAAAGCTTATAGCTTTGCAGTTTAAGAGAAAATTTGCAGATGGCTATCCTGACTGGATTATTGATGCATTCGCAGCAGGATTATTGGATTTAAAACCCGGCTCAACGAAAGGAAGAATAGCCCTGAAGGAATTGCAGGGAGAGTTGACCGAAGATGAACTAAAAAATTATCTTATTAATGTATTCCAGGCGGATTCTCTGGATGCAGAAAAGCTGGACAAGCTTTTAGGCAATGCTAAAGGTCTTCACACACAATTTTTCACGATGAATATCAATAACGAAGCACCGCTTGCCCCGCTGTATTTTCAGGAAGAAAAAAACTTATGGGTATCTGGTGCTGAGAAGGCGAGCATAAATTTAGTATATAGGGATGGGAAGATCTTTCTGCCATTTACAGCCGCGATGCAGGCATTAGGATATGAAGTCAAGGTCCTTTCCGGTGAGGAAACGCTGCTTGTGTCAAAAGGGAAGAACAGTTATCGGTTTTATTTGAATAAAAATGTTTTTATCTATAATGAAGAAGATTATGGATTGCTTATGAATCCATTAACCAGGCAAAACGGAACTGTATGGATGGAAATCCAATGGTTTAAAGCACTTTTCGGAGTGACTGCTGAAGAAAGAGAAGGCGGGATTCACCTGACGCCCTAACAGTACCTTAATAAATACAAAATAAAAAGCCCTGCAGTTAACTGCAGGGTCCTTCTATATCCTTTTCAGGATAGAAGGCAAAGGGAGAGGAGAAACCGGAGGAAGAACTTATGGGGAAACGTAAGTCTTCTCCGCGGTTGGCAACAACATCCTTGAATAGATGCTGTTAATTACATTATTTCCACAATCCTCATGGATATACACATCCTGCTATATTTTTTTCCAGCGGATGATTTCGCTTACAAATTGCCGATTGGCTACAAATTGTAAGATATGGTAGGATAGGATAGAAAAAAACAGTTTTCCATTTCGACAGTGTGGAAAATTGAAATATTGCAGGTTAGTGGTGATCGTATGCGAGTGGTATCGGGAACTAGAAAAGGAAAGATATTAAAAGCTGTTCCGGGCAGCTCAACCCGTCCGACTACTGATAAAGTAAAAGAAGCTATTTTTAATATAATTGGGCCTTATTTTGAAGGTGGCCAAGGGCTTGATCTATTTGCAGGCAGCGGCGGCCTTGGCATTGAAGCTCTGAGCAGAGGAGCAGAGAAGGTCATTTTTGTGGATAGGGACGGAAAGGCCATTCAGACCATCCATGAAAATATTCGGAATTGCGATTTTGAAGAAAAGGCGGAAATATATCGAAATGATGCGGATCGTGCACTCAAGGCAATTTTAAAAAGAGATCTGGCTTTTGATTATATATTTCTCGATCCGCCATACCGCAAGCAGCAGCTGCTTAAGCTTCTCAATGTAATTGATGAGAATAATCTGCTTTCGGATCAGGGAACGATTCTATGCGAACATGGATCAGATGTGGAGCTCCCTGAAACTGTTGGAAGACTAGTTCAGCAGAAACATGAGAGTTATGGGATAATTTCAATTTCTATTTACAGCTGGGCTGAATAATACATACTGGGAATGCTAATGGAAAATATACATAATAAGAACATGACAGGGGGATAACAATGGGAGGCATCGCGGTTTGTCCAGGCAGCTTCGATCCAATTACTTACGGCCATCTGGATATTATTAAAAGAGCGGCAAAGGTATTCGAACAGGTTTATGTAGTTGTATTAAATAATTCTTCAAAAAACCCTCTTTTTAGTGTTGAAGAAAGAATTCAGCTGATAGAGGAAGTTACAAAGGATCTTAAGAATGTTAAAGTCGATTCATTTCAGGGGCTGCTGATGGATTATGCAAAATCGGTAAATGCAAATGCTGTTATTCGAGGCCTTCGCGCAGTTTCTGATTTTGAATATGAAATGCAGATCACATCCATGAACAGAGTCTTAAATGATGAAGTGGAAACCTTTTTTATTATGACTAACAATCAATATTCGTTTTTAAGCTCAAGCATTGTGAAAGAAGTGGCAAAATACAACGGGGACATATCAGAACTAGTTCCTGACATTGTTGAAAAAGCTCTAAAAAACAAGTTTCAATAATTAATCAGCGGAGATGTCTTACCTGCTGATTGTATGGGGTTTAACAAAACGGGTGCCTGATAGGTACCCGTTTTGCTGTTACTTCCTATCCAAACGCCTGGCGAGCATTAATGTATAAACTGAAAGTGCGAGTATGGTAATAATCGGTCCGGATGAGACGAATCCATCCATTAATTTACCGAGAAACGAGTATTTCTCAAAGAAGCCGACTGGAATGGCATTGGATGGCTGCTCTGTATTGTAATAGCGTTCATAAATTGGCTGCCAAAGAATGAATGCATAAAATGCAGCTGCAAAGCCATGAACAATTCTTGCGAAGAAGAAAGGCTTGAAGTTAATATCAGTTTGTGCCAGGATGCTCGCCACCTGAGCCTGTACGCTGAATCCGCTGAAAGCGAGTATGAAACTGACAATGATGACCTGGTGCATTAATGTTGCCTGCTGAACCTGGCTTGTCATCTGGCTGCCAAGTGTTATTTCAAACAAACCTGAGATGAATGGGATGCTTAATTCTGCTGGCAGGCTGAATATTGACAATACGGCTTCTAAACCTTTAGCAAGGAATGCCGTGATTCCAATGTGAAATAGGAGCTTGTTAATAACAGAGAATAAAATGATAAATCCGCCGATCATCAGAAGTGTCTGGATGGAAGACATGACTGCATCACCAAGAAGCTTGCCTATCGGACGATTATCTTTTATTCTTGTCCGATGAAGAGCTGATAAGGCAGCCCTTAAAGATGGTTTTAACGTCCTTGCACCATGGGAAGGCTGCTTGGGCTTCTTTCCATAGAACCTCATTAATAAACCGACGGTTATATTGCCCAGATAATGTGCCAAAGCCAATATCACACCAAGCTTGGCATTATTAAAAAAACCAACCGAAACGGCACCGAATATAAACAAAGGATTTGAACAATTAGTAAAGGAAACCAGGCGCTCTGCTTCTGTTTTTGAGAGCTGTCCCTCCTGCCGCAATCTTGCGGTCAGTTTTGCCCCGGCCGGATAGCCTGAAGCCATACCCATTGCCCAGACAAACCCGCCAACTCCAGGTACTCGGAAAAGAGGCCTCATCAAAGGTTCAAGAAGTACTCCAATGAATTTAACTACACCAAAGCCGATCAGCATTTCTGATACTATGAAGAAAGGCAGCAATGAAGGGAAGACGATTTCCCACCACATATCTAATCCCCTGATGGATGCATCAACCGATTCCTGGGGAAATGAAATTAATGAGATGGCCATTAAGGTTACAGAGAGTGCAAGAGTAACCGTTTTTAATTTGGAACGAAACACGGACAAGCCTCCCTCAAGTTGTACTGACTGTGAAATGAATTTAAACAATGGTAAAATAAAGAATCATTTGCATCTATTTTTTTCCGGCCTTTTCATTTATTTTTTCTGAATCCGGAACAAAGGTATACTGCTATAAAGTCTGTGCTGTCAAGTCTTGTCCCCATATAACTCAATATACTCATAGAACTTTAAAATAGACCATAGAATTAGGTACAGGCATATGTGAATTTTCAGCTGAAAATTTTTATTGTATGCTTCTTTTGGAAATAAAAAGAATAGAATAAGCATAAGTTCGAATCAGCCATTGGCTAATAGGGGGGGAGTCTTTTGCAGCGTCCGAAAATAGGTTTGGCACTTGGTTCGGGAGGAGCTCGGGGATTCGCCCACCTGGGTGCGATCAAGGTCTTCAAGGAGGCCGGCATACCGATTGATTATATTGCCGGCAGCAGCATGGGTGCCATGGTAGGCTGCTTTTATGGGGCGGGGCTGGATGTTGATCGTTTATATAAGCTTTCCAAAGCATTTAAAAGGAAGTATTATTTAGATTTTACAGTTCCTAAAATGGGTTTTGTGGCAGGGAAACGAGTAAAGGAACTGATCCGTATATTTACTCATGGAAAAAACCTCGAGGACCTCGATATTCCTGTTAATGTTGTGGCCACAGATTTAATGACTGGTGAAAAAATTGTTTTTAAAAGCGGGCCCATTTCTGATGCTGTTAGGGCAAGCATATCCATCCCGGGTATATTTGTGCCTGAAAAATTAAATGGCCGTCTTCTAGTGGACGGAGGAGTAGTGGACAGGGTTCCTGTGTCAGTTGTTAAGGAAATGGGAGCTGATATCGTCATCGCTATCGATGTTTCACATGTAAAAACAAATGCGGAAATCACCTCAATCTATGACGTAATCATGCAAAGTCTGGATATCATGCAGATGGAGCTTGTCAGTCACCGGGAAATTGCTTCTGATTTTATGATTAAACCCAGGGTGGAAATGTATAGCTCCCGCGCATTTACAAATATTGAAGAAATCATCAAAATTGGTGAAGAAGAAGCAAAAAAGCATATTGACAGTATTTATCATTACATAACTAAATGGAAGGAGCATCCTGATTCATGAGAAGCAAATTTTATACCCGTTCCTTCTTGATTTTGGCAGTTATCCTTGTGGCCAGTTCGTTTTATTATCTGCCTTATTACGTATCAAAGCCGGGTATGGCAAAAGAACTCGAACCGATTATTGAGGTGGAAAACGGCTATGAAGAACAAGGAAGCTTCATGCTGACTACTGTAAGAATGGGCCGGGCGAATATATATGCATATATGGCTGCCAAATTCAGCAAGTATCAGGAATTGTATCCTGTGGAAGAAATACGGGCCGAAAATGAAACAGATGAAGAGTATAATGTAAGGCAGCTTCATATGATGGCAACTTCCAAACTGGCTGCTATTGAAACTGCCTATAAAAAAGCCGGCCTGCCCATTCAGTATCTTTATAATGGCGTATATGTCCTTAATGTGCTGCCTGATATGCCCGCTGACGGCAAACTTCAGGCAGGTGACCGCATCTTTAAAGTGGACGGCAGGGAGTTCAAATCCTCAGATGAATTTATCAGCGCTGTCTCCAATAAGCAGGAGGGCAGTGAAATAACACTAACTTTTGAACGGCAGGATAAAACGATGGAAACCTCGATTCCTTTAATAACACTTGAGGAAACAGGAAAACCTGGCGTGGGGATCACTCTCGTTGACGACAAAGAAATAGAGGTCGAACCGGCTGTAAATATTGACAGTGAAGAAATTGGCGGCCCTTCTGCCGGACTGATGTTTTCTCTTGAAATTTACAATCAGCTAATAAAAGAAGATTTGACGGGAGGCTATAAAATAGCCGGTACCGGAACAATCAATTCCGAAGGGACAGTCGGGAGAATAGGCGGGATCGAGCAAAAAATAGTAGCAGCAGACAAAGCAGGAGCAGAAATTTTCCTTGCGCCTAATGAAAATGGTGCAGAAGACTCCAATTACAAAGCAGCTGCTGCAACAGCCAGGGATATTAAGACCGATATGAAAATCGTTCCGGTGGATACTTTTGATGATGCAGTGGAATATTTAAGAAACCTGGATTAAAAAAACTTGCAGCCGGCAGCAAAAAGCCAGCGGCAATCGAGAGATGCCGCTGGCTTTTCTTTTTTATCTTCAGCTATTCGTTTTGAAAAGAGAAGGCACATCAGAATTTAGTCAACCATAATGGGAGGCTGGTTAAATTCCTGCTGCATAAGATTTCGTTCCTCAGGAGCATTAATGCCCATTGCATATACCCGTGAGGCTTTGATATCCAAATGCAGCTGCTGTGCAGCGTGTGATGAAATTCTTGATATCAGCGGAAGCTTTAAGTCAGACTTATACTTGTTTAAATACTTCCTGCCATTCTTGGACATCCCCAAAAGACGAAGATATTCGGCTTTTAATGGTTTATTGGGCATCTGTGTTTTTTCTGTATTCGTAAGAATATGTACACAAGCCCGTTGTAGCCTTGTCCATGTGTACCTCTTTGTTTTGATCTTTTCCATGAATTGCTGAAAGCTTTCTGCCTGAATTGCTGCTGATAAAAACCTATGCTCCAAGCCTTCTTCCATTTCATAAATACATCTTAACTGTTCCGGCTTTAGATGAATCAGGCGGAATTTTAAAAATGGCCAGTATTGTTCCCATTGATTAAACGCACCAAACTCTTTTTTATATTGAAGTAAACCCTGATATGTAGTTTCCGGAACATATTGGCGAATGCCTTCGATTTCTCCTTTCCCGGTAAAAAGTGCTTTTCTTATGCTTGTCGCACTTGCTATAGATTCAGAAGAAAATTGTTCGTCATGATATCCTGCGCTTTTTCTTGCAACTGTAAACAGCTGCATAGATGAATTGATCCTGCGGGCTGAATTTAAATATTGAAACCCAAGAATGTTATTCGGTTTTGAAAGGTCAACCAATTCATCTTCAGGGTTCAAATCAAGGAATGCCAAGGATGATGCTTTTGGATAGCTGACTCCTGCATCAAGGTGTACTCTGACCTTTTCCTGGTAGGCAGCATGATGTTTTCCGAGAAATGACAGCGTTTGGTGAAAGCTTTCCATATTGCCGGATTCACTCCCGAAGCATAAGCTGCTGCAGCCGGCTGCTTCGAGTATGGATACTGCTCCGCTTGCGAAAATATCTGCCTGCTGAACAGCAAACTGGTAGGGAAGTTCAAATACAATATCTGCACCCGCCTTTAGTGCCATTTCTGCCCGTTTCCATTTTGAAACTAACGCTGGTTCTCCTCGCTGCAGAAAGTTGCCGCTCATGACCACAATAATGGTTTCTGCACCTGAAATATTTTTGGCCTGCTCCAAATGGAAGGCATGGCCATTATGAAAAGGATTATATTCTACAATTACACCTGTTGCTTTCATATTGACATACTCCTCGAAAAGGTTTAAAAAGATATGTATTGGAAAAAGTATTAAAAGAAAAGCGGGAGCGCCTTGCCCAGTAGACAAAGTCTCTAAATCCCGCAAAAAAACTTTTACTAAAGAAGCCTTCAATAGTATGATAATAGCTACATTATAGTGTAAAGAAAAAATATTGACAAATAATTATAGGAAGGCTATAATTACCTTTGTTGCCTTGGGGTGATTCGTATGAAATGGACTTTAAGTCAGTTACAAAAATATCGAAGCAAGGACTTTCCCATTGATGAAACTGTCAATGCTGATGAGGTCATGAAATTGAATCCGGAAATACGCGGTGCATCACCAATGCATGTGACTGGCCGTGCGGATATCGATTCTGCCAAAGTGACCTTTCATTTAACTATAAAGGGTCATTTAATACTGCCTTGTTCTCGTACTTTAGTTGACGTAAATTATCCAATTAATGTTGAAACAACTGAAACTTTCCTCTTAAAAGGTCCCGATTATGAGACTGAAGAGGAAGTTCACCAGGTAAAAGGGGATGTGATTGATTTAAATCCGATCCTTCATGAGATCCTTTTACTCGAAGTCCCAATGCAAGTTTTCTGCGAAGACAGCAGTGAAGAGGGAGCTCCGCAATCCGGTAAGGATTGGGAGGTCATTCATGAGCAGGATAAACAGGATAAAGTAGATCCTCGTCTTGCCGGACTTGCTCAATTTTTTGATCAGAATGATCCTTCTTCCGATTCATAACGGAAGAAAAACAAGAAGCACTTGAAGACACCAGCTTGCTCTGGCCTTCATAACTTTCTTAATGGGTTTGTCCAATTCCTATGGACATCCTCTAATACTCTTTAAGGAGGTGGGAAGAATGGCTGTACCTTTTAGAAGAACATCTAAAACTGCGAAGAGAAAACGTCGTACCCATTTTAAATTACAGGTTCCTGGTATGGTGGAATGCCCAAACTGTGGTGAAATGAAACTTGCTCACCGCGTTTGCAAAGCTTGCGGAACTTACAAAGGAAAAGAAGTAGTTAACGACTAATCCTTTAGATACAAAGCACAAGAACTTAGTTCTTGTGCTTTTGTCGTTTTAAAGCATCGATATAATCATTATAAGTACAAGCCTGTCTATGTTTTTGCTAATATTAAAAATAGTTTAATCAAAATTTAAGGGGGCACCCATGAAACCTTACATAATTGAAGAATATGAGAATGGACTGTTAATTTTCAGGATTAACAGGCCTGAAAAAAGAAATGCCATAAACTATGAGGTTATGGATGGTCTGGAGACCGCAATTCATATGGCTGGTAAGCAATCAGTTAAGGTGCTTGCGATTACGGGTGAGGGAGACCAGGCTTTTTGCTCAGGAGGGGATCTATCTTCCTTTCACAGTTTAAAGACAGAAAATGAAGCCTTTGGAATGCTAAGCAGAATGGCTGCTCTTTTAAAAAAATTGCTATTCTTGCGTAAACCAACTATTGCCATATTGAATGGAACAGCTATCGGCGGAGGCTGTGAGCTGGCTGCTGCATGTGATTACCGAATTGCTAAAGCGGGAATAAAAGCAGGTTTCATTCAGGGAACTTTAGCCATTACAACCGGCTGGGGCGGCGGTTCCATTATTATGGAAAAGATGCTTCCTGCCAATGCGATGAGAATGCTGATGGAAGGAAAATTATATACTGAAGGGGAATTAAAAGAATTAGGTTTCGTACATTCAGTCTTTCAGGGGGATTCAACCGATGGGTGTCTGAGTTTTCTGGAAAGAATGCTCAGACTTGAGAGTGAGGTATTGGAAGCTTATAAAGATCTTCTTGTAAATAAGTGGGCGAATGCAGGCTTAGAAGAGAGAATTGACCAGGAAGTGCGCCGCTGTTCGGTTTTATGGGAAGGAGAAGCACACCATGCCAAAGTTGACAGCTTCCTGAATAAGCCATAAGCGTATTCTTTGCGGGGATGAATAAAGTTACATTTTATAATATGATATCAGTCTATCTTTTCTAGCATTGGCATATGTATAAAGAAAAACACTAGGAGGGATACACTGATGTCTTCAACCCGTCAGGATGCTTGGTCTCAAGATGAAGATTTGCTTCTTGCAGAAGTTGTGCTCCGTCATATACGTGAAGGAGGAACTCAGCTTCAGGCATTTGAAGAAGTTGGCAAACAGTTAAGCAGAACCGCGGCTGCCTGCGGATTTCGCTGGAATTCTTATGTAAGAAAACAATATAAATCAGGTATTGAATTGGCAAAAAAGCAGAGAAAAGAAATGAAGAAAAACCCGCAGGCTGCTGGAAGTGAACAAGATCTTCATGCAGTTCCTGAGGAAAAGGCGGAAAAAAGCGAAAACACAGTTCAGGCAATTAATAGGAAAATCGAGTTTAATGAATTAGTCGGCTTTCTAAAAGCCTTATATGAGAATGCTCAGAAACCTGCACCTGCAGAAGATCCCTGTGCTTTGAAACGCATTCAGGAGCTGGAGAAGCAAATGTACTACCTGGCTGCGGAAAATGAGAAATTAATTAATGAGTTAAATACGCTGGAACAGGATTACAAAGCACTGGTAGAGATTATGGAAAGTGCAAGAAAGCTTGTTGGGCATAAGGACGTCAGCCGCCACAAAAACTTGAATTTTACTGTAAATCCCGAAATAAAGCCTGAAAAGGTTGAGAAATAGATGCTTGTAAATAAATAAAAATAAGCGGACAGAAATTTGTCCGCTTATTTTTATGCATTTATAGTAGAAGACAGCTGCTTAATGAGTTTGTTCTTTAACACCAGCAGGGAACCAGGCAAGCGGATTCTCTCCCAGGTCGCGTTCCATATCATAATGAACGGGTTCAAATCCCATCTTCTCCCAAAAGGCCTTTGATTTCACACGCGGATTTGTTTTAATAGGAAGTCCAAATCCTTTTGCAAATTCTACAAGTGATTGCCCATAGCCTTTGTTTTGATAATCAGGCAAAACCTCAAGCTTCCATAGCTCTAAATAATCCTGTGCAGGTTCGAAATAGCGGTCGAATCTTGCTTCGATCTGGTAAAGGCTCATGCGTGCAACAAGCTTATCCCCAAAATAAATACCATAAAATGGAGACTCACTGTCGTTTTCGATAATATTAGCTTCAAGGTCTTCAAGCATGGAAAGCTCCTGCAATCCATATTCTTTAAATTTCTTAAACTCTTCCAGAGTTTTATAATTTACCTTTAATTTTTCAACCTTATAGTTCATAAAATCTCCCCCTTAGCCATCGGTGTGTAGGACATCTGCGGATGTAAACGCTTTATAATACCTTCCTTAAAGTTGAAAGGTTTCTTCTTTGTCTATTATTATATAACAAGTAAACAAAAAATTCTGCACATATGGAAAACTTAATATATTTTTAGTTTTTTTATAAAAATCAGAAAGCGTTTACAAAAATAGCAGGAAATAAGCAGAAGATTGTAGAAATATATATTATTGCAGGATTAATACAAGTAGAAAGGGGCCAGATTGTGCGAAAAATTCTGATTGCCAACAGGGGAGAAATTGCTTTAAGAATCATAAAAACCTGCCGTGAAATGGAAATTGAAACTATTGCCATATATTCTGATGCAGATAAAGACCTGCCATTTGTTAAAGAAGCTACATATGCTTTCAATATCGGTGAACCGCCTGTCAGTAAATCTTATTTAAAAACAGATGCCATTCTAGAGATTGCCAAAAGGGAAAAGGCAGATGGAATTCATCCGGGATATGGTTTTTTGTCCGAAAACGCCGGCTTTGCAAGAGCCGTAATTGATGCAGGGATTGCTTTTATTGGACCGGATCCGGAAACGATTGAATTGATGGGGGATAAAATTGTATCCCGCAAAACAATGAAGGAAGCAGGAGTGCCGGTTGTCCCCGGTAGCGGAGAGGGAACCTCCACCCTCGAGGAAGCATGCAGGCTTGCTGATGATATGGGTTACCCAGTCATGCTGAAGGCAAGTGGTGGGGGCGGGGGAATTGGTATGGTGCGCTGTGAAAATGAGCAAGCGCTCGCTAAGTCCTTTGCCTCAACCAAGGCCCGTGCTAAAGCTTATTTTGGTTCTGATGAGGTTTTTGTAGAAAAGTATATAGAGAATGCCAGACATGTTGAAATACAGGTGTTTGGTGATCATCATGGAAATATCGTCCACTTATTTGAAAGAGATTGCTCTATACAGAGGAGACATCAGAAGGTAGTGGAGGAGTCACCATCTCCTTTCCTTTCAGAGCAAACAAAGCAAAAGATGTATGATACAGCTTTGACTGCTGCCAGAGCAGTCAATTATAAGAATGCCGGTACTATTGAGTTCATTGTAGATGAACAGGAGAATTTTTATTTTCTTGAAATGAATACAAGACTTCAAGTTGAGCATCCCGTAACTGAACAAGTAACCGGACTTGATCTTGTCGAATGGCAGCTCCTTGCAGCAAGAGGGGAAAAGCTTCCACTTGAACAGAACAGTATAGAGCAGCAGGGCCATTCGATTGAATTTAGACTGTATGCAGAGGATCCTGTAAGCTTCATGCCTTCTCCTGGAAAATTGTCAAAATTTGAATGGGCAGATACTCCGGGAATACGAGTAGATTACGGATATGCTTCAAATACGGCAGTCAGCCCATTTTATGATCCTATGATCGCAAAATGCATTATCTATGGCCAATCAAGGGATGAAGCAATCAAAAATGCACTGCAATTCTTTGATGGACTGAAAATTGAAGGTATTAAAACGAATGGCCCATTATTTAAGGGAATTTTAAAAGATGAAGATTTCCGTAATGGAAATTATTCTACATCCTATCTAACCCAGAAGGCTTTTGCCGTTAACTAAAAGGAGGAAATTACAATGAAAGAAATTACATCATCAATGGCAGGTACTGTATTAAATGTGTTGGTCGAAGCGGGCCAGGAGGTTAATGCAGGACAGGAAGTACTAATGCTTGAGTCCATGAAAATGGAAATTCCAGTCGAAAGCGAAACTGCTGGGAAAGTTGCTGAAGTGAAGGTCAGCATAGGTGATTTTGTGAATGAAGGCGATGTGCTGGTTGTATTTGAATAAGTAGGAAGGGACATACATGGCAAGGGGCTGCAGCTAAGCCCCGTCTGCTCCGTGTAACTATCTGCAATTCAGGTTATTGGCTATATTTGAAATTTATCGCAGTCTAACGGGCAGTAAGACCCCCGCTTCAAGATTCAGAGGAATCAAAGGAGGATAAGTGGGGGTCAAACTGCCCGTAAAGGCCCGATTGGTGAGATACAGTGAAACTTGCCGACGCGCAGGCAGAGGCTTAGTTGAACCAATCGGGTTCGTAGTGTCGATTGATCGAAGCGCTAGCGGAGATCTTAGCGACACTAGAACGCGACTAACAATCAGGGGATAAGGCCTCCCTGATTGAAGTTTCACTTTATATTTGAGGAGGATGGGAATGACTACTGCAAAGACATTAACTGAGACGCTCCAGGAAAGAAGCAGGGTAATAGAAGCGGGCGGACATCCAAAATATCATGAAAAGAACGAAGCACAAAATAAACTGTTTGTCAGAAGACGGCTTGAGCTTTTGTTTGATGACGGATTCTATGAGGAAGATGGAAAATTTGCGAACTGCCAGGAAAATGACCTTCCTGCAGATGGAGTTGTTACTGCAGTTGGAAAGATAAACGGACAGACTGTTTGCGTAATGGCGAATGATTCAACAGTAAAAGCCGGCTCCTGGGGTGCGAGGACGGTTGAAAAGATCATCCGTATTCAGGAGACAGCAGAGAAGTTGAAAGTTCCGATTCTATACCTGGTTGACTCTGCCGGTGCCCGTATTACGGATCAGCTTGAAATGTTTCCGAATAGACGCGGAGCAGGAAGAATTTTTTATAACCAGGTAAAGCTTTCAGGCATGATACCGCAGATTTGCCTCCTTTTTGGACCATCTGCGGCCGGCGGAGCTTATATACCTGCATTTTGTGATATTGTTATTATGGTAGATCAAAATGCTTCTATGTATCTTGGATCACCAAGGATGGCAGAAAAGGTTATCGGGGAGAAGGTAACCCTGGAAGAAATGGGCGGCGCCCGCATGCATTGTTCTGTCAGCGGATGTGGTGATGTCCTTGCTTATAGTGAGGAAGAGGCTATTGAGTCAGCAAGAAGGTATTTGGCATATTTCCCGGCAAGCTTTAAAGAAAAACCTGCGAGGCTGGAAGCCGTCATGCCAAAATCCGGCCGTGCCCTTGAAGAAATCATCCCAAAAAATCAAAATGCCCCATTTGACATGTATGAGTGTATTGATTCCTTGATTGATGAAGGCAGCTTTTTTGAAATTAAGAAGCTTTTTGCTGCGGAACTGATTACCGGACTTGCCCGAATAGGCGGAAGGCCAGTAGGAATTATTGCCAACCAGCCAAAGGTTAAAGGCGGCGTTTTATTTGTGGATTCTGCGGACAAAGCAGCGAAGTTTATTCAGCTTTGTGATGCTTTCCATATTCCGCTGTTATTCCTGGCGGATGTCCCTGGATTCATGATCGGGACGAAGGTTGAAAGAGCCGGAATTATCCGTCATGGTGCCAAGCTTATTGCTGCCATGAGTTCTGCAACAGTTCCGAAAATCTCTGTTGTTGTCAGAAAGGCATATGGAGCCGGATTGTATGCAATGGCTGGTCCGGCATTTGAGCCTGATTGCTGCATAGCATTGCCAACAGCACAAATTGCAGTAATGGGACCTGAAGCAGCAGTAAATGCTGTTTATTCCAATAAAATCAATGCGATTGAAGATCCAAAAGAAAAGATTAAGTATGTTCAGGAAAAACAGCAGGAATATAAAGAAACAATTGATATCTACAAGCTTGCCTCTGAATTAATTGTTGACGATATTGTTGCACCTTCAGATTTAAGAAATGTTTTAATTAATCGATTTACACTTTATGAGACTAAAGAACTGACATTTAGTGTCCGGAAACATCCGGTTTATCCGGTTTAATACTCATCATTAAAAATCCCTTTTTCGATTTTCGAAAAAGGGATTTTTTTAAAGGATTTAGCTGATGGAAAATGGAATTAAGAAATAACTATTAGATTTCATGTTAAAAATATTCCTTTTTACCCATGAATTTATCTTATATTGTTAAAATATGTTTAAAAAGTAAAAATGGTGGAGTCTGTTATGAAAATAGCTATTATCGGAGGAGGCGCTGTCGGCCTTCTGTTTGCCCATTACTTAAATGAAAATCATGATGTGCGTATCTATGTGAGAAACAGCATTCAGCTGAATAAGCTGCGCAAAAACGGACTTACAATCGAGAGAAATGGAATCCGCAGCAGTACCCGCGTTAAGTCATGCCATTTTAGTGAGTGGAAGGGGGAAGAGGATTTAACAATCGTTGCGGTTAAGCAATACAGTATTCCCGATTTGACAATAGATTTATTGAAGATGGATGCTTGCAAATCCGGATCATTTTTGTTTCTGCAAAATGGGATGGGGCACTTGAAGTGGGCAGAAATGCTGGAAGCTGATAACCTTTTTGTGGGCAGTGTTGAGCATGGTGCCTTAAAGACAGCGCCTGACACTGTGATACATACTGGGGTAGGAGTCACAAAAGTGGCAGCATTAAAGGGAGATATGGATTTTTTGAAGAAAATATCCGATTCGGCATCTTGTTTTTTTCCATTTGTTTTCGCTGGGGATTATTTGGAAATGCTAATTCAAAAATTAATCGTCAACAGTCTGATAAACCCTCTCACTGCAGTTCTCCGTGTTAGAAATGGTGAACTGCTTTCGAATAAATATTATTATCAGCTGTTTTTAAAGTTGTTTGACGAAGTAAGTGCCATATTAAATATCACTGATAAAGCAGCTGCTTTAAGCCATGTGAAAAGTGTCTGTGAGGAAACAGGGATGAACAGATCCTCAATGCTTAAGGATATTGAAGAAGGCAGGGAAACAGAGATAGATGCTATTTTAGGCTATATCCTCAAGGAAGCTGAAATGAAGAAGATGTCTGCTCCTTATACAGAAAGTCTTTATTGTCAGATTAAAGGCAGGGAGAGGGGGAAATAAGTTGAACACTGTGTTCTCAAGCCTGATTGCAACGCTGGTGACCATACCGCTGCTCGGGTATCTGGCTGTTTTTATTATCAGCAAACAAATTACAAAAAAACATAAAAAGTCGGTACATATTGCTTTGGATGTCAGCACTTTTTTATTTATATTGTCGGTTCACTATTTAATTATCGTTATCTGGGATAAATCTTTTCTATGGATGATTATTCTATCCCTGCTCATTACAGCTGTAATTTTTATTATCATTCATTGGAGAATTAAGCATGAAATTAATATGCGTGTCTTATTTAAAGGATTCTGGAGATTTAATTTCCTGCTCTATCTAACAGCTTATATTATCTTGATGCTAATCGGTCTGGTTCAAAGGGTAACTTCCGTTGTTTTCATACCTTAATAAACAGGTTTATAAATATTATAATTTAACATTTAGAATTGAAGCCTTTAGGTAAGCAAAGTTTTTTTCTTTTCAATTAAGACAATGCTATACTCATAAGATGAAAATCAAAATGATCAGCTATGAGAAAGGAAGTTCATTAATGGAGATTCTTAATCTCTCATTACCGGCAACAAACCGGTTTGCAACAGATTATATTGCACAAACAGAAGAACTTATGCAGTTTTTTCACTATCGTTATAATTCGGATTCTGATTATAAAGCAAGGTTAGCTGAACTAAAGGGCCGTTCGTTTATGAGAAATGAACTTTCTCAATATATTGGAGAGTTTATGGATCGTTTTCCTTCTTCCCCAGCAGTTTATGACTCGCTAAATAAGCTTAAGCAAAAAAATAGTGCAGTGATTATCGGAGGGCAGCAGGCAGGGATTTTGACGGGACCTCTTTATACTATACATAAAATCATCTCAATCATTCATCTTGCAAAACAGCAGGAAAGTAAGCTGGGCATTCCCGTTGTACCTGTTTTCTGGATTGCCGGCGAGGATCATGACTATCAGGAAGTAAATCACATTTTTATCGAGAAGAATAATAAAATGGAAAAAATGACTTATCCTGAAAAAGTATTAGAGAAGAAAATGGTTTCAAATATCCCTTTGAACCGTGAAAAGTGCAGGGCATGGGTGGAAGACATCATTGAAACTTTTGGAGAGACCGAACATACAAAAAATCTCCTTTTGATATTGGAAGAAAAAATTATGCATTCCCAAACCTATGTGGATTTCTTTGCCGGCATTATCATGCATTTATTTAAAGAAACAGGGCTTCTTCTGGTTGATTCCGGTGACCCAAGGCTCCGCAAACTTGAAAGCAGTATTTTTGGCAAACAGATTAAAGGCTTTGAAGAAATTACAAACCGTGTGAAAAGCCAGCAGCATAACCTGAAGAATGCGGGATTTCCAAATGCCATTGATTTAAGTGAAAATGCTGCCAACCTGTTCTATTATGACGAAAAGCATAAAGAAAGGGTTCTTTTGGAGTTCAATCAGGAGAAAAAGGTATTTACGGGGAAAGAGTGCTTCCATGAGTTTACCATGAGTGAGCTTTTGGAGATTGCTGAAAATCATCCGGAAAGACTGAGCAATAATGTGGTGACAAGACCCATCACTCAGGAATGCCTGTTTCCGGTTCTTGCCTTTATTGCCGGGCCTGGAGAAATTGCCTATTGGGCTGAACTTAAAATGGCATTTGAATGGTTTGGGATGAAAATGCCTCCTATTATGCCACGTTTAAATATAACCTTTTTAGAACGGTCTGTAGAAAGTGATTTTGGCGAATTAGGACTTGATTTGCAGTCTGTGCTCATATCAGGAACGGAAGCAATGAAGGAAGTTTATTTAAAGAGTATTAAAAATGAAAGCATAGAAGACCAGTTCCGTAAAACAAAGGATCAGTTAATACAAAATTATAAGCTTATTGAAGAGCTTACATTAAAAGATGTTAGTGCCCTTCTTCCACTGTTGAAAAAAAATGAAGAGCTGTTATTAAAGCAGATAGAATTCATGGAGAATAAAATCCAGAAATCCATACAGCAAAAATATGATGTGGTCATAAAAAAATATGAAAAAGCGGAAAACTCCCTGAGACCGGGCGGAATTCCTCAGGAGAGAGTGTGGAATATTCTGTATTACCTTAATAAATATGGGACAGATTTTCTTGAAGAATTACTCCATTTCTCGTTTGATTTTGATGGGACACACAAAGTCATAAAAATTTAATATTCGCCATTATTCTTCGGACCTTATCCATTTGGATAAGGTCCTTTTTTATATAAAAAAGAAGGTGAAACCTTTTTATCACCTGTGATTTCCCCTTTAAAAAACCATGTGTAAAAACAGTAAAGAGTTTAAAGAAAATGTAATAAAAAGACGAACGGATAAAAAGCAAATATTTTATAGGAAGCAGGATTTTAAATGTAGTGGTAGAATAATTAAAAACATGTGGAGGAAAGTGGGGGATTGTGGTACATTTGAGTTAGAAAGTGGGTGCAGTGGGTATGTTCATGGGTGAGTTCCATCACAACGTTGATAATAAAGGCCGTCTCATCGTGCCATCCAAGTTTCGTGATAACCTGGGTGAAACATTTGTTTTGACACGCGGACTTGATCAATGTTTGTTTGGCTACCCATTGGATGAGTGGAGGCAGCTTGAAGAGAAATTAAAAGGCTTGCCGCTAACTAAAAAAGATGCCCGTGCATTTACCCGTTTTTTCTTTTCAGGTGCCACTGAATGTGAAATAGATAAGCAAGGAAGAATAAATATAGCTTCCCCTCTTCTGCAATATGCAAAATTGGAAAAAGAATGTGTAGTGCTGGGCGTTTCCAATCGGATCGAGATATGGAGCAAAAATCTTTGGGAAGATTATTTTGCAGAATCAGAGGAATCTTTTGCTGATATTGCGGAAAATATGATTGGGTTTGATATATAATGGGAATGTTTTAGTAATATAATTTCCCATGAAACAAAGATACTTGTTTAGCTCCAGATGCTTAAAATGCGTCTTGTGCTTCTCTGATTGGAAAGGTGGATTCATTCAACAATGTTTGAACATACAACAGTACTATTAAAGGAAACAGTAGAAGGCTTAAACATCCATCCTGATGGTGTGTATGTGGATTGTACACTGGGCGGAGCAGGCCACAGTAAATTAATTCTTTCCCAGCTGTCTGAAAAAGGAAAGCTATACGCATTTGACCAGGATGACACAGCAATCGCACACGCAAAAGAAAAGCTGGCTGAATATGGCGACAGAATCACGATTATCAAAAGTAATTTCAAGTATCTTCAGGAAGAGCTTGAAAACCTTGGTGTTTCTAAAGTGGATGGTGTTTTATATGATCTTGGCGTTTCTTCACCTCAGCTGGATACACCTGAAAGAGGATTCAGCTATCATAATGATGCCCCGCTTGATATGAGAATGGATACTGCTGCTGATATTTCCGCTTATGATGTAGTAAACAGCTGGGAATATGGTGAACTTGTAAAAATCTTCTTCAGATATGGAGAAGAGAAATTCTCAAAGCAAATTGCGAGGAAAATTGAAGCGGCCAGGGAAGTTTCTCCAATAGAAACAACAGGCCAGCTGGTAGAAATTATTAAAGAGGCCATTCCTGCACCTGCCAGGCGAAAAGGCGGACATCCCGCCAAGCGTGTTTTTCAGGCAATTAGAATAGCTGTTAATGATGAACTGGGTGTATTTGAAGATTCTCTGCACCAGGCTATTGACATATTAAATCCCAATGGAAGAATCAGCGTAATTACGTTTCACTCACTGGAGGACCGAATTTGTAAAGCTGCCTTTAAAAAAGCCAGCGAAACACCAAATCTGCCTCCCGGCCTGCCGATTATTCCTGATGAATATAAGCCAATCTTAAAGTTAATTAACAGAAAGCCGATTCTGCCTTCAGAGGAAGAGCTGGAACATAATAATCGAGCAAGGTCCGCAAAGCTGAGAATAGCAGAAAAGCTTTAATCGAATAGAGAAAATAAATTACAGGAGGGGAATTATGAGCAATTTAGCCCGAAAAATACAGGAAGAAAAACAATTTGATGTTCAAACCCAGCCCGTACAGGCCCCGAAGAAATTAAAAACAAAAAAGTCCTGGCTATCCCCCGGCGAGAAAATACTGGGACTTGCTTTCACTGGCATTGTTTGTTTTGGTGCAGTGCAAATGGTTTCAAATCAGGCGGCCATTTACGAAGTAAACAAAGAAATTCAGCAAACAGAAGAAGCAATCCAAACGCAGAACAAAGTGAATACAGATCTTAGTATGCAAGTGAGCGAATTAAGTACATACGAACGCATTAAAGCGAAAGCTGAAGCTATGGGTCTCAAATTCAGCGGAAATAATGTCAAGGTCGTGGAAGATTAATGAAGAAACAGCCAAATATCAATTTTGGAGCAGCGATATTATTTTTAATATTCAGCCTGCTCTTTTTTGTATTAATTTTTCGCTTTGTTTCTATTCAGGCAACAGGTGAGGCAGCAGGTCACGCACTTGCGGCTAAGGCTCAGCAGAAATATGAACGCGAAAAGACCATTCAGGCCAAAAGGGGTACCATTTATGACCGAAATGGAGAAGTCATTGCCGAGGATACTATTTCTTACAAGCTTGTAGCAATCCTGGACAAAAGCATGAAACCTGATTATGTGAAAGACCCCGGAAAAACAGCAGCGGCGCTTTCTAAAGCTATTGACCTGGAAGAGTCAGAGATTTACAGGATTTTAACAAAGAAAACAAAAGATGGAGAAAAACCATTCCAGGTTGAATTTGGAAAAGAGGGCCGCGATCTTCCGCTAAAGACAAAAAGAGAAATAGAAGATATGAAATTGCCCGGGATTACATTCATTACAGATTCCAAGCGGTTTTATCCAAATGGAGTCTTCGCCTCACATTTAGTGGGATATGTCGAAAAGAAAAAATCAAAAACAAATAAGACCGATACAGTCGGGATGCTGGGCCTCGAGCAGAGCTTAAATAAGGTGCTCACAGGAAAAGATGGGAAATTCAGCTATGAAAGTGATATATGGGGCTATCTGCTTCCTAATGGAGATCAAAAAATCCAGCCTGCTCAAAATGGCAAAGATGTGTATCTGACGATCGATAAGAAGATCCAGACCTTCCTCGAAGATTCTATGAATAAAGTAGACGAGGAATTTAAGCCGAAAAAAATGGTGGCAGTAGTCGCTGATGCTAAAACAGGCGAAATTTTGGCTATGGGACAGAGGCCGTCCTTTCATCCGAAAACTAAGGAAGGCATAGAAGACACTTGGCATAATGAAGTGATTGAAAACTCATTTGAGCCCGGATCAACCATGAAGATTTTTACTTTGGCTGCTGCCATTGAGGAGGGTGAGTTTGATCCGAATGAATGGTATAAATCAGGAAGTTATAAAGTGACCGAAAATTCACCGGCTATACGGGACCATAATCAGGGCCGCGGCTGGGGGTCGATTACTTACCTTGAAGGTGTTCAGCGTTCATCGAATGTGGCTTTTGCGAAAATAGTGAAAGAAAAGCTTGGGTATGAAAAATACAGGGAATATATAACAAAGTTCGGATTTGAAAATCCGACGGGAATTGACCTGCCAAATGAAACGGGCGGAAAGATCGCTTATGAGTGGCCGCTTGATAAGGTAACTACGGGATTCGGACAAGGTTCGGCCATTACGCCTATTCAGCAGATACAGGCAGCTACCGCCATTGCGAATGACGGCAAAATGATGCAGCCACATGTCATCAGCAGTATTGTTGATGGCGATAAAAATGAAGTCGTGAAAAAAACAAAGCCGAAGGTGAAGGGAAATCCCATCTCTGCAGAAACGGCAAAGAAAGCCAGGGATATCCTGGAAACAGTTGTGTCATCTGAAAAAGGAACAGGGTATAAAAGGTATAATATCGAAGGCTACGAGGTTGCGGGAAAAACGGGGACTGCCCAGATCCCCGATCCAAATGGCGGGGGATATTTAACAGGTCATGAAAATTTTATCTTCTCGTTTTTAGGCATGGCGCCAAAAGATGATCCTGAACTGATCATCTATGTAGCGGTCCAGCAGCCGGATATTGACCTCAGTACAAATGGTGCAGAACCTGTTGCTAAGATCTTTACGCCGGTAATGAAAAGCAGTCTGCAATATTTAAATATAGAACCGGCAAAAGAACTAAAGGCAAACTCGGAACAAGCGCCTGAAGTGGAAGGAAAAACAGTTGAGGAAGCAAAAGCACAATTGAAAAAATCCGGATTTGAAGCTATTGTGCTGGGAAAGGGCACCAAGGTGCAAAGGCAGGTCCCTGGCAATATGTACAATTTGCTTGAAGGCGAACGAGTGATCTTAAAGACAGATGGCGAATTAACAGTGCCTGATATGTCTGGATGGTCGCTAAGGGACGTCATGAAGGTGGCAAAGCTTGCTGACTTAAAGCTTAATACTGTTGGAAGCGGATATGTGGTGAAACAAAATCTAAAAGCCGGTTCTGCACTTAGGGAAGGTGACTATTTAATAGTCGAACTTGAGCATCCTGCTGAGAAATATAATGAGGAGAACGTCAAATCAGAAGAGAAGCAAGAAGAGGAGGAAGCAGTGCTTGATTAAATGGAGAACGTACTGCCGGATGTGCGGCAGTGCGTTCTATTCGTTTTGGTACAAGCATATATTGGAACGAGCCAAAATTTAAGGAGGTTCGTCCGTACATGCGTGTTTCAAATGTAACCGTTCGAAAACGGCTGACTGCAGCGTTGTTTGTTGGTATTCTCGTTTTTTTTATAATTGATTTGCGTCTGGGATATGTTCAGTTTTTTCTGGGGAATATGCTTACAGATGGCGCAAAGGAGCTCTGGAGCAGAGATATCCCCTTCGAGCCGGAAAGAGGAGAAATCGTTGACCGAAATGGTGTTCCGCTGGCAACGAATGTCAGTGCTCCAACTGTCTATGTTGTACCCAGACAAATCAAGGATCCTGCAGATGCTGCAGAGAAATTGGCTGCAGTACTGAATATGCCAAAAGAAAAAGCCTATGAGCTTATCACCAAAAGGGCATCAAGTGTGAAGATTCCTCAAGGCAGAAAGATTTCCCATGAAAAAGCGAAAGAAATCCGTGCATTGGGTATTGAAGGAGTTTACATTGGTGAAGATTCAAAACGCCATTATCCTTTTGGTAATTACCTATCGCATGTTCTGGGGTTTGCGGGAATTGATAATCAGGGTCTTATGGGCCTTGAGTTATATTATGATGAAAAGCTAAAAGGGAAAAAGGGATCTGTTAAGTTTTATGCGAATGCAAAGGGAGAGCGGATGAACGATATGGCGGATGACTATAAGCCGCCGGTTGATGGAATGGATTTAAAGCTTACCATCGATTCAAAGATACAGACTATTGTAGAAAGGGAGCTTGATATAGCTCAGGCGGAATATAACCCTGATGGAATAATTGCAATTGCCATGAATCCAAATAATGGAGAGGTTCTTGCCATGTCCAGCAGACCGGATTTTGACCCCGCGAATTTTAAAAATGTTCCTCCGGAGATCTACAACCGCAATCTGCCGATATGGAGTACATACGAGCCAGGTTCCACATTTAAAATCATTACTCTGGCAGCTGCATTGGAAGAGGGAAAGGTAAATTTGGAAAAGGATCATTTCCACGACCCGGGATCTGTTGAAGTTGGCGGTGCCAGACTGAGATGCTGGAAAAAGGGTGGACATGGCAGTCAGACTTATCTTGAAGTAGTACAGAATTCCTGCAACCCCGGCTTTGTAGAGCTGGGTGAGAGATTAGGCAAAGAGTCACTATTTAAATATATTCGCGACTTCGGGTTCGGCGAAAAGACCGGCATCGACCTTCAGGGCGAGGGGAAAGGGATTCTATTTAATCTCGATCGGGTTGGTCCAGTCGAGCAGGCAACCACTGCTTTTGGTCAGGGGGTTTCCGTTACCCCGATTCAGCAGGTAGCAGCCATTTCAGCTGCGGTTAATGGCGGAACATTGTATACGCCTTATATAGCAAAAGAGCTTATAAATCCGGCTACTGGTGAAGTATTGATGAAAAAATCGCCTGATGCAAAAAGAAAAGTAATTTCAAAGGAAACATCTGATGAAATCCGCAAAGCGCTTGAATCAGTTGTGGCAAAAGGATCAGGAAAAAAAGCGTTCGTTGACGGATATCGTGTTGGGGGGAAAACCGGGACTGCACAAAAAGCCCAAAATGGCCGGTACCTGGAAAATAACCATATCGTATCATTCATAGGGTTTGCACCTGCTGATGATCCTCAGCTCGTCGTGTATGTGGCTGTGGATAATCCAAAAGGAACCGTTCAATTTGGGGGTGTTGTTGCCGCTCCGATTGTAGGAGAAATCATGGGGGACAGTTTGCGGGCAATGGGTGTAAAGCCTCGCAAAGATCAAATTGAAAAAGAGCTGACATGGATGGATTCCCCGATGATTGAGGTTCCGGATATGGTAGGTCTGACAAAGAAAGACCTCGGTGAACTATATCTAAACCTGAAAATTGATGCCAGCGGGACAGGAAATACGGTGGTGAAGCAAACGCCTCAGCCGGGCATTAAGTTAAAAGAAGGTTCAACGATCCGCCTTTATTTTGATGACAAATAAGAATAAGAATGAGGGCGGCTTCCTCCTGCGCCGCCTGAATTTTTTTGTTTGTAAGGAAACTGTAACATACTTTCAAGGTTTGGCTTCTATATATTAAATAGCTAAAAAAGTAATTATCCTGTACAATATATATCGCCATCATTTAGAATGTTATTTTGATTATATTTATTTATCGCAGTCTAACGGGCAGTAAGACCCCACTTCAAGACTCAGAGGAATCAATGGAGATAAGCGGGGGTCAAACTGCCCGTTTAGGCCCGATTGGTTCAACTAACAATTAGCGGGGAAAAAGCACTCCCCACTAATTGAAGTTTCACTTTATACTGGCCAGCTTCACTAAAAAAGGGAATAGTTTGCTCTGTTTAACATGAGAGGAATGGTAAAGATGGAATTACATAAACTGCTGCGATTTTTACAGCCTTATATGACATATAAAGGGGAAAACCCTGAAATCACAGCGATTGTTAACGATAACCGGAAAGTTCTGCCTGGAAGTCTGTTTATTTGCATTGAGGGCTATACGGTGGATGGCCATGACTTTGCAGCTTCTGCTGCCGAAAAAGGCGCAGCAGCTGTAATTGCCCAAAAAGAGCTGGACTTAGATATCCCGGTTATAGTAGTTAAAAATACAAAACGGGCGATGGCCGTGCTGGCTGATGCTTTTTATGAACAGCCGAGCAAGCAGCTTCATCTAATTGGCATAACAGGGACTAATGGCAAAACAACCACAAGTCATTTAATTGAAAAGATTCTTGCTGATGCAGGAAGGAAAACCGGCTTAATTGGCACGATGTATACGAAGATTGCCGATGAAACTTTTGAAGTGAAAAATACTACTCCTGAAAGCCTGACTTTGCAAAGCACATTTAGAAAAATGGCAGATGCCGGTGTGGATTCAGCTGTAATGGAAGTGTCTTCTCATGCACTTGTTGAAGGCCGTGTTCATGGCTGTGATTTTAATATAGCCGTATTTACGAACCTGACACAGGATCACCTGGATTATCATAAAACGATGGATGAATACAGAAGAGCAAAAGGGCTGTTGTTTGCCCAGCTTGGAAGCGCCTATAATCAAGGAGAACCGAAGTATGCCATTTTAAATTCAGATGACCCTGCTTCCGCAGAATATGAAAAATCGACGGCTGCTCATGTCATTTCCTACGGAATTGATCAGGAAGCTGATCTGCGGGCCGTTAATATTCAAATGACTGCTGCCGGTACGGAATTTGACTTACTCTCTCCATTCGGAAAGCATAAAGTTTCTTTAAAAATGATAGGAAAGTTCAGCATCTATAATGTACTGGCAAGTATTGGAGCAGGTATCGCTGCAGGCATATCAATCTCTCAAATCATTAAATCTGCAGAAGAAGTTCAAGGGGTAGCCGGCAGATTTGAAACCGTAGACGCAGGCCAGGATTTTTCTGTGATTGTTGATTATTCACATACACCGGACAGCCTGAAAAATGCGCTGGAAACGGTAAAGCAATTTGCCCTGAAGCGCATTTTCGCCATCGTGGGCTGCGGAGGAGACAGAGACAGATCCAAACGACCGTTAATGGCAGAAATTGCCTGCCAATACAGTACAGACCCAATCTTTACTTCAGATAATCCGAGAAGTGAAGACCCGATCCAAATCCTGAGGGATATGGAAGAGGGAGTAAAAGAAGAAAGTTATAAAATAATCGTCGATCGAAAAGAAGCCATTCACTATGCGGTGAAAAATGCCAGTGCAGGAGACGTTATCTTAATAGCAGGAAAGGGCCATGAGACCTATCAGATTGTAGGCAGCCATGTTTTTGACTTTGATGACCGTCTGGTGGCAAAAGAGGCTATAGAGGAGCGATAAAATGTATTTGACTTATCAGGATTTAGCGGGATTGTTTCCGGCTGTCAAAGGAATAAAGGATAATGAGCTGGAATTTCATACCGTGGCATCGTCCTCTTCTGACCCGCAGCCAAAAGGAATTTATATTCCTTACGAGGAAGACGGAAATCTGAAGGAAGCTATTGAAAGAGGGGCTGTTGCTGCTGTCTGGAATGAGAATGCCGAGACTCCGGCATACACCCCAAATCATTTCCCTATTTTTTATACAAACGACTTAACGAAAGGCTTAAAGGATATCATGGAATTATATATTAATAAATTAAGTAAAGCAGAAGAAAAGATGAACACAACTAATTTCCTTATTTCGGATGAAGAAAGTCTTAAAGAAAACGAAACAACATATGATATTGCTGTAATGGCTGAAAGATTAGCGGAAGCTGCGGGTTATGCCAAGCGCGAAAGGAGGGGATAAGTATGATGGAGCAAGTTATTTTTTTCACAATATTGGCAGGTTTTTTAATTACGGTATTGCTGTCTCCCATATTCATTCCCTTCCTGAGAAGGTTAAAATTTGGGCAAAGCATCCGTGAAGAAGGCCCGAAATCCCATATGAAGAAGACAGGTACTCCGACAATGGGCGGGATAATGATTCTTCTTTCCGTCACGATGACCACTTTATTTATGACCGGTAAATTTTCACAGCCTGCAGTAGAAACATATTTGCTGCTTCTGGTTACCCTGGGGTTTGGACTCCTCGGTTTCCTCGATGATTTTATTAAAGTGGTTTTGAAGCGTAATTTAGGCCTGACTTCAAAACAGAAGCTTCTGGGCCAGATTATTATTTCAGTGATTTTTTATTTTGTTTATAAGCAGAATGACTTTTCAACAGAAGTACATATTCCGCTGACAGATATTTCGATTGATTTGGGCTGGGGGTATGTTTTATTTATTATTTTCTGGCTGGTCGGATTCTCTAATGCTGTCAATTTGACAGATGGACTTGATGGACTTGTCTCCGGTACTGCCGCAATCGCTTTTGGAGCATTTGCAGTACTGGCCTGGAATCAATCCCAATTTGAAGTATCCATTTTTTCTGTAGCAGTAGTTGGAGCGGTATTGGGTTTCCTTGTCTTTAACGCCCATCCTGCAAAGGTGTTTATGGGAGACACAGGCTCACTGGCTCTTGGCGGTGCTATTGCGACCATAGCCATACTGACAAAACTTGAAATCATCCTGATCATTATCGGCGGGGTTTTTGTTATTGAAACATTATCTGTTATTCTGCAGGTGGCCTCCTTTAAAACCACCGGCAGACGGATTTTCCGCATGAGCCCGCTTCACCATCATTATGAATTGGTAGGCTGGTCAGAATGGCGGGTTGTTGTTACGTTCTGGACGGTTGGGTTATTGTTTGCAATCTTAGGAATTTATATTGAGGTGTGGGTGTAAGTGAAAGAAGTCAATCGCTATCGACATAAGAAAATATTAGTACTGGGGCTGGCGAAAAGCGGAGTGAGTGCAGCTTCCCTTTTACATAAGCTTGGAGCATTTGTGACTGTTAATGATTATAAGCCGCTTGCAGAAAATCCTGAAGCACAAGGACTGCTTGAGCAGGGGATTACAGTTATTTGCGGTGGCCATCCCATTGAACTTCTTGAAGAAGGATTTGAACTGATTGTAAAAAATCCCGGTATACCTTATCATAATCCAATGATAAAAGGAGCCCTTGAAAAGGGCATACCGGTTATTACAGAAGTGGAGCTTGCCTATCAGGTTTCTGAAGCTCCTTTTATTGCGATTACTGGCACAAATGGAAAAACGACAACCACTACACTTGTGTTTGAAATGCTTCAGGCAGGGAGCAAGATGCCGCTGATAGCTGGAAATATTGGTACAGTAGCTTCCGAAGTTGCCCAGAATGCCGCGGAAGAAAACAATATCGTAATTGAGCTTTCATCGTTTCAGCTGATGGGTATTCAGGATTTCAGGCCGAGAATTGCCATTTTAACCAATTTATATGATGCCCATTTGGATTACCATGGCACAAGAGAAGAATACCATGCAGCCAAAGCAAACATTACGCTGAATCAGACTGAACAGGATTATTTCATTGTCAATGCCGACCAGGATAAAGTAATGGAAGCGGCTGCCCTGTCAAAGGCTCAGATCATTCCTTTTTCGACTTCCAAAGTGCTGTCTGAAGGTGCATATGTGAAAGATGGCTGGATTTATTTTAATGATGAACAAGTGATGGAAAGAAAGGATGTATCATTGCCAGGAGAGCACAACCTTGAAAATATCCTTTCCTCAGTGGCTGCTGCCAAGCTGACAGGGGTGGGCAATGAAGCCATCAGCCGGGTTCTGGGATCGTTTACAGGTGTAAAGCACCGCCTGCAATATGTTGGAGAACATCAAAACAGAAAATTTTATAATGATTCTAAAGCAACGAACATCCTTGCAACGAAGAATGCGGTCGCAGCATTTGATCAGCCTGTTCTTCTTCTTGCAGGAGGTCTCGACCGCGGAAATAGCTTTGATGAACTCATTCCATCTCTTAAAAAGGTAAAGGCTCTGGTAACCTTTGGGCAAACTGCTGAAAAGATTGAAAAAGCAGCAATGGAAGCGGGAATAAAAACAATTGAGCGTGTCGATAATGTTGAAAAAGCCGTACCTGCAGCCTTTAAGCTTTCGGAGCCGGGAGATGTGATTCTGCTTTCCCCTGCCTGTGCAAGCTGGGACCAATATAAAACTTTTGAGGTTCGGGGAGACATGTTTATAGATGCGGTGCATAAACTTAGTTAAGGGCTTGTCTGCGGGACTTAGAAACTTTCAGCAAAGGCATTAATCTTCCTCGCGTGGCATTTAAGGCTTTAAAAAGGAACAAAAAACTGCCGGAAAGCGGGTAAGCTTATTTCGGCAGGGCATATTGTTCTACTTGACAGCCCTAAAACTTGCATTCGAGGTGTTTTCGTTGCCGGCTAAAAAAACCACTCCCGATTTTATATTAATGATCGTCACTTTAACGCTGCTTGCTGTAGGATTGACTATGGTATACAGTGCCAGTGCAATATGGGCAGATTATAAATTTGACGATTCTTTCTTTTTTGCGAAAAGGCAAATGCTTTTTGCCGGAGTTGGAATTATTGCGATGTTTTTTATTATGAATGTGGATTATTGGACCTGGAGAACTTGGGCAAAAGTATTAATCATCATCTGTTTTGTGCTTTTGCTTCTGGTACTGGTTCCGGGCGTAGGCAATGTGAGAAACGGTTCCAGGAGCTGGATTGGCGTTGGTGCATTTTCCATACAGCCTTCGGAGTTTATGAAGCTTGCCATGATTGTGTTTATGGCAAAATTCCTCTCCGAAAAACAAAAGCTGATCACTTCTTTCCGGAAAGGTCTTGTACCATCTTTAGGGCTGGTGTTTTTAGCATTTGGATTAATTATGCTGCAACCTGATTTAGGGACTGGAACTGTAATGGTGGGTACCTGTGTTGTCATGATTTTCATTGCAGGGGCCAGAATCAGCCACTTTGTCTGGTTTGCCGCTGCAGGTCTGGCCGGATTTGTGGCACTGGTTCTGTCAGCACCTTACAGAATAAAGAGGATTACATCCTTTCTTGACCCATGGGAGGATCCGCTGGGCAGCGGTTTCCAGATTATCCAATCCTTATATGCGATTGGGCCTGGAGGGCTGTTCGGCCTTGGTCTGGGACAGAGCAGACAAAAGTTTTTCTATCTTCCTGAACCGCAGACAGATTTTATTTTTGCCATTTTAGCTGAGGAACTTGGGTTTATTGGAGGATCTTTTGTCATATTGTTATTTGCCCTTCTCTTATGGCGAGGCATCCGCATAGCTCTTGGCGCCCCTGATTTATATGGGAGTTTTTTGGCTGTTGGGATTATAGCAATGGTCGCTATTCAGGTAATGATCAACATCGGGGTTGTAACAGGTCTGATGCCTGTTACGGGCATCACACTTCCATTTCTGAGCTACGGGGGATCTTCCCTGACACTGATGCTAATGGCTATAGGGGTTCTGCTTAATATTAGCAGATATGCAAGGTACTAGCGCATTTATAACATGCATTTTAGGAAACCCTGTGAAGCAGGGTTTCTTTTTTGGAAGCAATAACAATTCCGGCACGCTGAATTATCTAACTTGTTTGCAATTTTGCACATTATTACATTTCTTTAACATTATGATGTTCGTTCCTATCTATTTGTTTTGAATATAGTAGAATAGGGAAATGAGGGGGAGTGTTTGCTCTCCAACGCACTGTTGCCCTTCATAAATATTTACCGGGGGCTTAATGAATGAACACTATAGATTATTACTCTTTTATGAGGTGAAAGAATGAAAATTGCTGTTAGCGGCGGAGGAACTGGCGGACATATATATCCGGCACTTGCGCTTATAAGACAAATTCAGAAAGAACATAAGGATGCTGAATTTTTATATATAGGAACTGAGAAAGGGCTTGAAAACACGATTGTGAATCGTGAAAATATCCCCTTTAAATCAATACATATAACCGGTTTTAAAAGAAAAATCTCTTTGGATAATGTGAAAACTGTTTTAAGGTTCCTGAAAGGCGTTCGTGACAGCAAAAAGATGCTTAAGGAATTTAAGGCGGATGTTGTCATCGGTACAGGCGGATATGTATGCGGACCTGTTGTATATGCTGCATCCAGGCTTGGGATCCCAACCATTATTCATGAGCAAAACAGCGTCCCTGGATTAACCAATAAGTTCCTAAGCAGATATGTAGATAAAATTGCAGTTTGTTTTGAAGAAGCAAAGGCTTTTTTTCCGGAAACTAAAACCGTCATGACAGGGAATCCGCGTGCCTCAGAGGTATTGGGACAGGATGGAATCAGGGGTAGGCTGTCTGCAGGATTAAAGACAGGTGTTCCTGCTGTGTTGATTTTTGGCGGCAGCAGAGGAGCAAGGCCAATAAATGATGCAGTATTAAAAACACTGGCTGAGCTTGGTGAAAAGCCATATCAGGTTCTTTATATTACAGGGGATGTGCATTATGATGATGTACAAAAAGAAGTAGAACTTGTGGGAAATCCCGAAAACGTAATAATCAAACCATTTATTCACAATATGCCAGAAGTGCTGGCAGGAGCAAGCCTTGTCGTATCACGTGCAGGAGCCACCACATTGGCAGAAATAACTTCTTTAGGCATACCAAGCATATTAATCCCAAGCCCATATGTAACAAATAACCACCAGGAGAAAAATGCACGAGCGCTTAGTGACCATG
This sequence comes from Cytobacillus firmus, assembly GCF_023657595.1. Classification (NCBI taxonomy): domain Bacteria; kingdom Bacillati; phylum Bacillota; class Bacilli; order Caryophanales; family Bacillaceae; genus Cytobacillus; species Cytobacillus firmus. Next base: position 1,671,525 of record NZ_CP098323.1, read on the forward strand.
GGGCTGCTGAGCTATTGCTTGAAAAAGAATTAACAGGCAAAAAACTTATTGATAGCATTGACCGAATCATTCTCAATAAAGATAAAATGGATAGCATGAAGGAAGCTTCTAGAAAGCTGGGAATCCGGGATGCATCAAATAGACTTTACAAATTAATGGCAGAATTGGTTTCGTATAGCGGGAAGTAGCCCTGAATCGTAAATTTGCATAGAATAAATAAATTTAGGATGAAATCAATAGAAAGGGAGGTAAATATGGACGAATTTATCAGCAAACTTAGAGAATTAAACATTGGAACAATCAAAGAAAATGAACCAATGGCTAATCATACAACAATGAAGATTGGCGGTCCCGCCGATTTGTTTATTGAGCCTTCTTCCATAGAAAACCTGGCAAAAGCGATGGAATTGATCCGTCAATTTGAATTGAACTGGAGAGCGATTGGAAGAGGATCGAATCTGCTCGTTTCTGATGGCGGCATAGAAGGCGTGGTCATTAAATTGGGGCGCGGCATGGACCACATGGATCTTAATGGAACAGAGCTGAAAGCTGGCGGAGGTTATTCATTGGTAGCCCTCTCCACCATAATCAGTAAAAAAGGCTTGTCAGGACTTGAGTTTGCCAGTGGGATTCCCGGATCGGTAGGCGGAGCAGTTTATATGAACGCTGGTGCTCACGGTTCAGATATTTCGCAAATTCTGACCAAGGCACATGTTCTTTTTGAGGATGGGAAAATGGGCTGGCTCACAAATGAAGAAATGGAATTTTCTTATAGAACCTCCGTTCTTCAAAAGAAGCGTCCAGGGATTGTTCTTGAGGCTGTTTTTCAGCTTACAGAGGGAGACCGGGAAAAAATATCTTCCGCAATGCAAAGGAATAAGGATTACAGGAAGGAAACCCAGCCGTGGAACTTCCCATGTGCAGGCAGTATTTTCCGTAACCCGCTCCCTGAATATGCCGGCCATCTCATTGAGAAAGCCGGTTTGAAAGGCCACTCTATTGGAGGTGCTCAAATTTCCAATATGCATGGGAATTTCATCGTGAATGCTGGAGATGGAAAAGCGGAAGATGTCTTGGCGCTTATTCAGCATATTAAGGATACAATCTTTGATATGTACGGAGTAAAAATGGAGACAGAAGTGGAAATAATCGGTCGAAAGTAACGGGAAATAATACCTCACAGATACCATTTATTGTGATATAATGATTAATTAGATAATAGTATATGCAGTGTTAACGGCATGTTTCACATGCCGTTCTCTTCCCTATTTTTTTATTGCATAAATTGTGCTGGACAAGCCATTTGATTAATTTAATTTATTGTCCTTGCGCTTTTCTTGATGGGGTGATAAATGTGGAGAAAAGTAAGGTTGTCTCGCTTGAGGATCGAATCCCGAAGCTTAAGCAGCAAAGAAAAAAGAAAGCGAACAGAAGGCTGATCTTTTTGCTGCTGCTTTTTTTCTCGCTGATTGTTTTAGTTATCTACTTTCAATCGCCCTTAAGCCATATTAAACAAATTATAGTATCCGGCAATTCAATTTATGATAAAGAAGAAATTATCCAAATCAGCGGTGTTACTGAAAAAACAAATATTTGGAAGGTTGATGAAGAGGGTATGGAGGGTAAGCTTAAAGAGCTGCCTGAAATAAAATCCTCATCTGTTAAGATTCAGCTGCCAAGCACAATCATTATACAGGTAGATGAATTAAAGCGCATTGCCTACATAGCGAAAGAGAAGCACTACCTTCCTGTTATGGAGAATGGGAGCATATTAAAGGATGAAAAAGCTGCAGAGATCCCTGTTAACGCACCAATCCTAAATGGCTTTTCTGAGGGTGACATCCTTGATATGATGATCGGAGAACTGGAAACACTGCCCGAAGAGGTATTAAATTCAATTTCCGAAGTCCACCACTCTCCAAAAAAGACAGATTCCAATCATATTACTTTGTATATGAATGATGGTTTTGAAGTCAGCGCTACACTAAGAAGTTTTTCAGAAAAAATGGCACACTACCCTTCTATCATAAGCCAGCTGGATCCCGAAAAAAAGGGAGTCATTGACTTGGAAGTAGGCTCTTATTTTAAAGCTTATGAAAAAGAGGGAGCTGAAGAGATTGAAGAAGAAAATGAAGGTGAAGGGTAATCATGTAATATTCTCCCTCGTCTTTCTCGTGCTGGGTTACATGATGGCTTTTTCCTATCACCTTACACAGGGAGAAGAAGAAAAGCCGGCATTAAACGGGAAGCAATGGGAAAGAGACCTGGAGCTCCGTAATCAGCTTGTTGAACTGGAGGAAAAAAACAGAGCTCTTCAAAAAGAATTAAATCAAAAGCAGGAAAACGTTCTTGATATTGAAAAGGAGCTTTCACAGGAAGCTCAGGTTTATTTTAACCTAGCCGAGGATGCTGAGAAGTACAGGATGCATCTTGGAAAAGTTAAGGTAAAGGGCCCAGGTGTGGAAGTTACTCTTGCAGATGGCGATTACAATCCGGATGAAGATAACATTAATAATTATATTGTACATGAACACCATGTCTTTAAAGTGATTAATGAGCTCTATATTTCCGGTGCTTCCGCAGTTGCCATTAACGGGCAGAGGCTGTCGCACAGTTCATATATTGTATGCAACGGGCCTGTGATAGAAGTAGACGGCTATCAGCACCCTGCACCTTTTGTCATCACTGCCATTGGTGATGCCGAAGTGCTTTCGTCAGCTCTGAATCTGACTGGCGGAGTGAAAGATACATTGGTAGATGAAAACATCCAATTTACTCTAGAGGAAAAGGGCGAAGTTATCATTGAACCATTACTGGGTTCGTAAAGCCAAACCAGCATTCGTATAAAATTTGTCCACAGAATAATTTATTCGGGAAAGCAAGGTGGAATTAAAGTGGACAGCCAAAAGAAGTTCAGCTTTACCTTTATAACAGTTGTAATTGGCTTTATGATTGCCATACAGTTTCAAACAGTTAAGGAACCGGCTGTCCGGGATACGAGAGATACCTGGGAGCTTAGAGCTGACATCCTTAAAGAAAAGGAACTGCAATTAAAACTTTTGCGTGAAATCAGTTCAAATGAAGAAAAGATTGCCCAATATGAAACAAAGCGCAAACAAAGCAAAGAACAAGTGCTCCGTGAGACGCTGGAGGAATTAAAAATGGAAGCCGGTTTAAGTGAAGTGACGGGACCAGGCATAATCTTAACCATAGAACCGGTACATGAGGAGCTGCTCCTGGGCAAGCAGGCTGATTCTGTTTCCCCTGATTTACTCAAGCGGCTGGTCAATGAGTTAAATATGTATGATGCCATGCACATTTCCATTGGAGGCAGAAGGGTCATCAACACTACCGTCATTAGGGACATTAACAGGGAGACCATGATAGACGGCTATGCCTTAAAATCCCTGCCCATTGAAGTGAAAGTAATCACTGAGAATGTTCAATCTGCCGAGAAGCTTTTTAACCGCATGCAGGTATCAAAATCTGCAGAAGAATTTTTTATTGACAATCTTCGGGTAAAGGTGGAAAAATCTGAAGAGCCAATCACGGTCCCTGCATATGACGAGGCATTGAGAATCAGATATATGGAGCCTGTGAAACCTGATGAAGGAGGCAAATCATGATGTGGCTTCCCGTTTTAGGATTGATCATAGGTGTGATACTTGGACTTATGACAGATATAAAAGTGCCGGATGAATACTCGAATTATCTGTCCATTGCTGTTCTTGCTGCATTGGATACTCTATTCGGGGGGATTCGGGCACAGCTTCAAAACATTTATGATGAAAAAGTTTTCGTTTCCGGTTTCTTTTTTAACATCCTGCTGGCAGCAAGTTTAGCTTTTCTGGGTGTGCATCTTGGTGTAGACTTGTATTTAGCAGCAGTATTTGCTTTTGGGGTCAGGCTATTCCAGAATATTGCGGTCATCAGAAGAATATTAATTGCAAAATGGTCTCAAAACAGAGAAAAAACAGAAAAAAATGATATTTAAAAAAGGGAAAATATTAGTTTTGACGAATAATTTTATAGATAAACTAACTTTTTAAAACAAACAACAGCAAAAAAAGATTGTTGTTCAATATTCGGGAATAGCAAAAAAAAGGAGGTGCCAGAGAATGAACAGCAATGAAATATATGTTAGTCTTGACATCGGTACATCCAGTGTAAAAGTAATCATTGGGGAAATGGTCAATGACTCTTTAAATATTATTGGTGTTGGCAATGTACATTCAGAGGGGCTGCGCAAGGGCTCTATTGTTGATATAGACGAAACAGTTCATTCTATTAAAAAGGCAATCGAACAGGCTGAGAGAATGATAGGAATGGAAATAAAAAATGTGATTGTGGGAATAACAGGCAATCATGTTATGCTGCAGCCATCCCATGGTGTTGTCGCGGTCTCAAGTGAAAATAGGGAAATAACAGACGAAGATGTTGCTAGAGTTATAGATGCGGCACAAGTTGTATCAATCCCGCCGGAAAGGGATATTATTGATGTCATTCCAAAACAGTTTATTGTCGACGGATTGGACGAGATTAGTGATCCCCGAGGAATGATTGGTGTGCGTCTGGAAATGGAAGGCACCATTATTACTGGATCAAAAACGATTTTACATAACACACTGCGCTGTGTGGAACGCGCTGGCCTTGAAATCATGGATATTACACTTCAGCCTCTGGCGGCAGGTGCATTCGCATTATCCAAAGATGAGAAAAACCTTGGAGTTGCTCTTGTTGATATTGGCGGCGGCTCCACAACTATTGCCATTTTCGAGAATGGCTATTTAAAGGCAACCAGTGTCCTTCCTGTAGGAGGAGACCATATTACAAAAGACTTGTCAATCGGACTCCGCACTTCTACAGAAGATGCAGAAACAATTAAAACAAAGTATGGCTATGCGTTCTATGATCATGCATCTGAAGATGAGGTATTCAGTGTGCCTATCATCGGAAGTGATCAGCATCAGCAATTTAATCAGCTGGAAATTTCAGATATTATAGAAGCGCGAATGGAAGAGATTTTTGATCTTATCCAGCACGAAGTGAAACGTCTGGGTGCAAAAGATCTTCCTGGCGGCTATGTACTATCTGGGGGAGTAGCGAACACTCAGGGGATCCTTGAACTGGCACAGGATGTTTTCCAAAACAGAGTCCGCATTGCAATTCCAGATTATATTGGAGTGAGGGAACCGCAGTACACAACTGCTGTTGGATTGATTAAGTTCGCATATAAGAATGCAAAAATACAGGGCAGAAAAATGGAGCAGCCAGTGACTGTCCCTGAAGCAAAAGAAAACCGAGTGCAAAAACCGCAACCGCAACCGAAAACAAAGCCGGAAAAACAGCCGGAAGAAAAGATCACATCAAGAGTTAAAAAGTTCCTCGGATACTTTTTCGAATAACTTGATTTGATTCGCAAGGGTTAGGGAAACGGAATCGAAAGCCAAACGGCGTATATAAAAAGCACTGCAGCCCCATTATGGGAGTGCGTTAAAAAGCGAATCAAATAAAGGTGTTCTTAGGAATGTCGACGAATTAGGAGGATAAGTCATGTTGGAATTTGATACAAATTTGGATTCATTAGCAACTATAAAAGTCATCGGCGTTGGAGGCGGCGGTAACAATGCAGTAAACAGAATGATTGAGCATGGTGTTCAAGGTGTCGAGTTTATTGCAGTTAACACGGATGCACAGGCGCTGAATTTATCAAAAGCAGAAGTGAAAATGCAAATCGGAGGCAAGCTTACAAGGGGACTTGGGGCTGGTGCCAACCCTGAGGTAGGCAAAAAAGCAGCAGAAGAAAGTAAAGAGCAGGTAGAAGAAGCACTTAAAGGTGCGGATATGGTATTCGTTACTGCTGGTATGGGAGGGGGAACTGGAACAGGAGCGGCTCCAGTCATTGCCCAGATTGCACGCGATTTAGGTGCTCTTACTGTCGGTGTCGTTACGCGTCCTTTCACCTTTGAAGGCCGTAAGCGTTCCACTCAGGCAGCCGGCGGAATTGCTGCAATGAAGGAAGCGGTTGATACACTAATCGTCATTCCAAATGACAGGCTATTAGAAATCGTTGATAAAAGCACTCCAATGCTTGAAGCATTCCGCGAAGCGGATAATGTTCTTCGCCAGGGTGTTCAGGGTATTTCCGATTTAATCGCGGTTCCAGGATTAATTAACCTTGACTTTGCAGATGTAAAGACAATCATGTCCAATAAAGGTTCAGCCCTAATGGGAATTGGTGTGGCTGCAGGAGAAAACCGTGCAGCAGAAGCCGCGAAAAAGGCGATTTCATCTCCTTTACTTGAGACATCCATTGATGGCGCACAAGGCGTCTTAATGAATATTACCGGCGGGTCGAATCTAAGCCTGTATGAAGTACAGGAAGCTGCTGACATTGTTGCTTCGGCATCAGATCAGGACGTAAATATGATCTTCGGTTCCGTTATAAATGAAAATCTTAAAGATGAGATCGTAGTGACGGTCATTGCAACGGGATTTAATGAAGAAGTGATCCAGCCTAAGCCTATGAGGCCAACATTTGGACAGCCTAAATCTGCTCCAAATATGGGAACAGCTATGAAGCGTGAGCCAAAGAGAGAGGAAGCTCCACAGGAAACTGTAAGAAGCAGCCAATCTCATCAGCCTGAAGAAACGTTGGATATCCCGACGTTCCTGCGCAATCGCAACCGCAGAAGATAATATATGAATGAAAAAACACCTGGAATCAGCTCGATTCCAGGTGTTTTTTATGGTTGCTTTTTAATTATATTTACTGAGTTGATTGTAGCGGAAGGTGCGAAATCCTCGAAAATGCATTCGCATTTTCTTCGTGCGGTGTTTACTCAAGGAAGCTTATTCAAAGTCCTGCGGGAGTAGCGGGACAGGTGAGACCCCGCAGAGCCGCAGCGTCGAGGAGGCTCACCGCCCGCACCGCGGTTCGCTGAGCAGCCTGGAGCGGAAATCAACGGGCAACATTGATAAGCGAAAAACAACAATTTATACGAAAGTAGACCTGAAAGTTTCTACACATTAAAGCATGGCTCAAAATGATGAGCCATGCTTATTAAACTTATCGCAGTCTAACGGGCAGTAAGACCCTCACCTTAGGACTCAGATGAATCAAAGGAGAATAAGTGGGGGTCAAACTGCCCGTAAAGGCCCGATTGGTTCAACTAACAATCATCGGGGAGAAAAGCGCTCCCAGATGATTGAAGTTTCACTTTATACTGATTGAGTTTCTTTTAATTGCATTGATGGCCCGAAGAATTCATAGCGGATATTTTCATTTTTAAAACCTGCATCAAGCAATGCTTCATACATAGCCTGCATAAACGGAACTGGTCCGCACATATAAACCATACTTTCTTTATTTGGCACGATTGTTTTTAACCACTCAGAAGTAATATAGCCTTCTTTGCTGTAGACTTTTTCCGTTTTATCTTTATCTGTCGGCTTTTCATAGCAGAAATATGTTTTAACTAATGGATTATTCTTTGCAATCTCCTGAACTTCGCCGGTAAATGCCTGTACATTTCCATTAAGTGCAGCATGAATAAAAATAGTTTCATGACTTACTCCTGCTGCATCAAGATGGCGCAGCATGCTGTGCATTGGTGTAATGCCTACCCCGCCGCTAAGCAGAACCACGGGCTTATCCACATTCTCCAGAACAAATTCTCCAGCAGGGGCACTAATCTCTATCTGATCGCCTTCGTTAAGGTCATTGTGAAGATAGCTGGAAACCTTTCCGTCTGGCTTTTCAGAGTAGCCTTCTTCTTTCTTTACAGAAATCCGGTAATAAGATTTTTCCGGGGAATCAGACAGGCTGTATTGGCGAATATGTGTGTATTCTTCACCTGGAATCGTTAATTTCACACTAATATATTGACCCGGAAGGTAACCGGAAATATTTCCTCCATCAGCCGGTGTAAAATAGAAAGATGTAATCACATCACTTTCTTTAACCTTTTTGGCCACAGTGAAAGTTCTGAAGTCATCCCAGCCTCCTGGCTTATGTGCTGCATCCTCATAAAGGTTTTTTTCCAATCCGATGAATGCATCAGCTATCACACCATATGCTTTAACCCACGCATCAATAATTTCTTCAGTTGCTGCCTCTTGCAGTACTTCCTTAATTGCAAGAATTAAGTGTTCTCCCACAATTGGATAATGTTCAGGTTTAATGCCTAATGATCTGTGCTTATGTGCGATTTGTGTGACAACCGGAATAATAGCTTCGAGGTTATCGATATATTTAGCCGCAGCATATACTGAGTTTGCAAGTGCTTTTTGCTGTCGGCCCTGTTTTTGATTGGCATGATTGAAAATGTTCAGCAGTTCAGGGTGATTTGTAAACATCAGTTTATAGAAAGTTTTCGTAATATCTTCACCATGTTTTTCAAGTACAGGTACAGTGCTTTTAATAATTTCGATTGTTTTTGTGTCTAGCATATCAGCAAAACTCCTTTTTATTATTTTCACTGTCATTATAGTTGATAATGGAAACAAAAAATGTGATATAAATCACACCCTTTGAAATAGGAGGGGCAATGAATAGAAAAATAATGACAAAATCCGTTGGGAATAGGGAAAATTTCTATCTTTTTGCATACAGAAAGCGACACACTTTCTTTACTGAAATGCGCTATACTTTTTTCTAACAGAATCATAGCACTTTAACTATAAAAGAGATTTAGAACCTCACGTCAATCTATCAGATTCTGATTTTATAAAGGAGGAAGATAATTGACGGTCTATTTGGATGTTATCTGGGCATTGAATTTTATGTTTGACAGCCTGCTCCTTTATTTAACAGCCATAATTCTAAAAAGAGAAACTGGATTATGGAGGGTTTTTGCGGGCGGCTTCATAGGATCCATCATTATTTTATTAGCATTTACACCTTTTAATGAATATTCAGGTCATCCGTTCACTAAGCTGCTATTCTCGATTGTAATGGTACTGGCTGTTTTCGGCTTTAAGCGTTTGCGATATTTTGTAAAAGCTCTCATGACTTTTTATTTTGCTACTTTTTTAGTTGGAGGCTCCTTAATAGGAATTCATTATTTTATCAATTTTGATTTTAAGCTTTCTTCATCTGTCATGATGGCCAGTATTAAAGGCTTTGGTGATCCAATCAGCTGGCTGTTCGTGGTTATTGGGTTTCCTCTTGCCTGGCATTTTTCAAAGAGAAATGTTGAGGGAATTGAGATGACAAAAATTCAGTATGACTCTTTAATCCTGGTGCGTGTTGTGATCAATGAAACTGAATATTGTTTCAAAGGCCTGATTGACAGCGGCAACCAGTTATACGATCCCATTTCAAAAATGCCTGTTATGTTCATATCCATAAAAGACAGGCTTGATGAGTTTCCGACTGAAATTAGTAAAATGGCAGGAAACCCGGAGGATATCATTATGGGCAGCGAGTCAATTGGAGTGGATTGGGAGCATAAAATGAGGGTCATTCCATGTAAGGTTGTTGGACAAGAACACCAATTAATCATAGGGTTCAAGCCTGACCGGATTCTCTTTGAAAAAGAGAATGAAATAATTGAAGCAGAACGCGGATTAATATCATTTTCCATGCAGCAGCTTTCATCAGACGATTCGTTTCAGTGCATCGTACACCCCAAGATGCTTACAGGCAGAAGTACAATGAAGCCGGATGCAAAAGTAAGTTAATATACTATACTCTGCACGAACTTAATTTAGAAGGAGGACAATTCATGAATAAGTTAAAACTTCGCTTATCCTACTATTGGTATAAATTGTTGATTAAGCTGGGGATCAAAACAGATGAAGTATATTATATAGGCGGCAGCGAAGCATTACCTCCTCCACTCAGTAAGGAAGAAGAAGAAATGCTCCTGATTAAGCTTCCAAAAGGAGATAAAGCGGCAAGGTCCATTTTAATTGAAAGAAATCTTCGTCTTGTTGTGTATATTGCCAGGAAGTTTGAAAATACAGGCATTAATATAGAGGACCTAATCAGTATTGGAACGATTGGGCTTATTAAAGCAGTAAATACATTTAACCCGGAGAAAAAAATCAAACTGGCTACATATGCATCGCGCTGTATTGAGAATGAAATTCTCATGTATTTAAGAAGGAACAATAAAATTCGTTCTGAAGTTTCCTTTGATGAACCACTAAATATTGATTGGGATGGCAATGAACTTCTTCTATCTGATGTTCTGGGCACTGAGGATGACATTATTACGAAAGATCTCGAAGCAAATGTTGATAAAAAGCTGCTGTTAAAGGCATTGCATCAGCTTTCAGATCGTGAAAAACAGATCATGGAGCTTAGGTTCGGCCTCGGATCAGGTGAAGAAAAAACTCAAAAGGATGTGGCGGATATGCTGGGAATTTCCCAGTCCTATATTTCACGCCTGGAAAAAAGAATAATAAAAAGACTTAAAAAAGAATTTAATAAGATGGTTTAGAAGTTTAAAGCCCGGAATATTTTTTACAAAATTTTGCAAGGTGAAAACCTAGTGTTAATGATGCTTTGACCATTTCCCCATCCGGAAGCCCGATTAGCCGGTGCATATTTTTCCTTTCCAAGGAGATACTGTTTTTTGTACAGCAGCTCCTGTGAGGAGGGAAATGGATTGACTCGAAATAAAGTAGAAATTTGCGGTGTTGATACTTCAAAGCTTCCAGTTTTAAAAAACGAAGAAATGAGAGAGCTCTTCAAGCAAATGCATAAGGGGGATATAACCGCACGGGAAAAACTCGTCAACGGCAATTTGCGCCTCGTATTGAGTGTGATTCAGCGTTTTAACAACAGAGGCGAATTTGTTGATGACCTTTTCCAGGTCGGCTGTATCGGTCTGATGAAATCTATTGATAATTTTGATTTAAGTCAAAACGTTAAGTTTTCCACCTATGCCGTTCCGATGATTATTGGAGAAATACGCAGGTATCTGCGTGATAATAATCCGATCCGTGTTTCTCGTTCTTTAAGGGACATTGCTTATAAAGCTCTGCAAGTAAGGGAACGCCTCATGAGTAAAACATCCAGGGAACCTACGGCTGAAGAAATAGCTAAAGAGCTGGATGTGCCTCATGAAGAAATCGTTTTTGCATTGGATGCCATCCAAGATCCTGTTTCCTTATTTGAGCCGATTTATAATGATGGCGGGGATCCAATTTATGTGATGGATCAGCTTAGCGATGAACGGAACAAAGATATTCAATGGATTGAGGAAATAGCGCTCAAAGAGGGAATGAGAAGACTGAATGAACGGGAAAAACTGATTCTCAGAAAACGCTTCTTCCAGGGCAAGACTCAAATGGAAGTGGCAGAGGAAATCGGCATTTCCCAGGCACAAGTTTCAAGGCTTGAAAAAGCGGCCATCAAACAAATGAATAAAAATATTCAAAGCTAGCAGCCAATTTGGCTGCTTTTTATATTTACTGAACATTTTTCTTGTAGAAGCAAACATATATTAAATAAGAACATAAATTGGGAGTGAAGTGTCGATGGTGAAAATATCTGAATTTCAAATGAAGGATGTTGTAAATGTAGCTGACGGCAAAAAGCTTGGAAATATTGGGGATATAGATATTAATATTAATACAGGAAAAATTGAAGCGGTCATTATCGGAGGAGCGGGGAAAGTATTAGGCTTCTTTGGCAGAGACGCAGATATTGTCATTCCCTGGAAAAATATCATAAAAATCGGTGAAGATGTCATACTTGTCCGCTATCAGGATGCGATTGAGCCGAAATATATAGAGGATGAAGCCTAAGAGTTGTTAATGGTGTCATCACTGCCTGCCTTGTGGTAAACTATAGAAAAATAAAATGGGGTTAATCGCATGGAACCATTTTCTTTAAAAAGGGAAGAGTATTTTGTCATAAAAAAGTGGGCGGATCGTTTTCCTAATATAATGGCTGGTTTTACAACAAAAAATGGCGGCTTCAGCCGCAATCAATATGAAACTCTAAATGCAGGATTACATGTAAATGACAGCTATGAAGCAGTCAGCCAAAATCGGCAGCATGTGGCTGACTTGCTTGGCTTTTCAATTGAAAATTGGGTTGGCGCTGAACAAACACATGATGTAAATATAAAAAAAGTTACTGAAAATGATAAAGGAAAAGGTGCTCTTGTTTATGAGGATTCCTTTTCAGGTACCGACGGCTTTTTCACATATTCTAAAAATGTCCTGATGACCCTATGTTATGCCGATTGTGTGCCCCTTTATTTCCTGCATGAAAAGACAGGAGCCATAGGCATTGCCCACGCCGGCTGGAAAGGCACTGTTGGCGGGATTGGCAGGAATATGGCTGAACTGTTTGCAGGTGAAGGCATAGACTTAAGAGAGGTCCAAGCCGTGATTGGCCCTTCCATTTGCGGAAACTGTTATATTGTTGATGATCGTGTTATTTCAAAAGTGCAAAAAATACTAGAAGATGTCGATATAAAGCCATATAATCAAATTAGTGACAATCAATTCCAGCTTGACCTAAAAGAACTAAATAGGAAAATCCTTTTAAACTCAGGGATTCCACATGAAAATATCATAATGACTGATTTTTGCACAAGCTGTCATGCAGACTATTTTTTCTCCCACCGAAGAGATAGGGGGAATACCGGCAGGATGATGAGTTTTATTGGCTGGAAGGAGGAAGCAGGGAACTAAATGAGAGTAGAGGAAAATTTAAATCAAATAGAGACTGCCATCCACGAAGCGTGCATAAAGGCGAACCGCAAGCGGGAAGAAATTACCGTAATTGCTGTTACTAAGTACGTTTCAGCGGAAAGGGCACAGGAAGCCTTTGAAGCAGGTATTCATCATTTAGGTGAAAACAGGGATGAAGGACTTCTTGCTAAATGGGAAGTTTTAGAGGACAGGCCAACCTGGCATTTTATCGGAACACTGCAAACGCGCAAAGTAAAAAATATTATAGATAAAGTTGACTATATTCATTCACTGGACAGGCTATCCCTTGCGAAGGAAATCGACAAGCGGGCGGATCGAAAGATAAATTGCTTTGTACAGGTCAATGTCTCAGGCGAAGCGTCGAAACAGGGAATAAATCCTGAAGAGGCAGGTGACTTTATTTCAAGCCTGGCTGATTATAAAAATCTCAATATCATTGGCCTGATGACAATGGCGCCACATACATCAGACAAGGATTTGCTGCGTGCCTGTTTCCGGAAGCTCAAGGACCTTCAAAAACAGGTTAAAGATCAGGGATTTGATTTTGCTCCTTGCACTGAGCTTTCAATGGGCATGTCCAATGATTTTTCCCTGGCAATTGAAGAAGGTGCCACAATGGTTAGGATTGGGACAGCTTTAGTAGGTCAAGAGGGTCAGGAGGTTTAATAAAATGAGTATAAAATCAAAATTTAAAACATTTTTCTTCCTGGATGATGAATATGACTATAAGGAAGAGGAAATCATCGAAGAAGAAAGAGAGCCGGTGAAGCAGGTGCAGAAACAGCAGCAGCCAGTTCAAAAACAGAACATTGTCAGCCTTCAAAGTGTGCAGAAATCTTCTAAAGTAGTTCTTGTTGAACCGCGGGTATACGCAGAAGCGCAGGATATTGCGGATCAGCTGAAGAACAGAAGAGCTGTTGTAGTCAATCTGCAGAGAATAGAAAAAGATCAGGCAAAGCGCATTGTTGACTTCCTAAGCGGAACCGTTTATGCCATCGGCGGAGACATTCAGAAGATTGGTACTGATATTTTCTTGTGTACACCTGACAATGTTGAAGTATCCGGGAACATCTCTCAGCTGATGAAAGAACAAGAATTAGAAAATACGAGGTGGTAGCACTTAATGGAATTAGTATTTGGAATATTGTCATCTGCAATTTATTATTACTCATGGGCACTGATTATTTATATTCTGCTGTCCTGGTTCCCTAATGCAAGGGAATCGGCTTTTGGCCAATTTCTGGCAAGGATCTGTGAACCGTACCTTGAGCCTTTCCGCAAAATCATTCCGCCGCTTGGAATGATTGATATTTCTCCGATTGTGGCTATCTTAGTTTTGCGATTTGCCACAGGAGGCTTGCAGCAGCTTTTTTATTGGATTTCATAAGACTGACAAAACTGGGCTATCAAAATGGCCCTTTTTTATTTGTGTAAAAGGAGGCCCGCAAAAATTTGTCTATTTATCAGCACTTCCGGCCGGAAGAAAGAGAATTTATTGACCAGGTCCTTAACTGGAAAAATCTTGTGGAAAATACATATGCACCAAAGCTTACTGATTTTCTTGATCCAAGGGAGCAGCAAATCCTAAAAAGCATCATAGGACAGGATTCGGGAATCTTATTTGCTTTATTTGGCGGAACAACAGGTGCTGAGAGAAAGAGAGCACTGATATTTCCGGATTATTATGAAAGCGATGAAGAAGATTTTAAAATTCGGCTGTTTGAATTGGACTATCCAAAGAAGTTTGTTACCATTGAACACCCGCAAGTCCTCGGCAGCCTGATGTCACTGGGACTAAAAAGAGGAAAGTTTGGTGATATCCTATTTGAAGAGGACAGAATCCAGTTTTTTGCAGCTCAAGAAATTGAAGAGTACATCAGCCTGCAGCTGCAGTCCATTGGCAGAGCGACAGTATCTTTGAAAAAACAGCCTTTTTCTCAGGCGATTCAATCATCAGAAGTGTGGAAAGAAAGCTCCATCACTTCTTCATCCCTGAGGTTGGACACAGTCATCTCAGCCATCTACAACATCTCAAGACAGAAATCCCAGCTCTATATCCAACAGGGGCTCGTTAAAGTCAATTGGACACAAATTGAAAACCCCTCATTTGAATGTCAGCAATGCGACATCATCTCAGTCAGGGGCCAAGGCCGATCCAAAATCATAGAAATAGATGGGAAAACAAAAAAGGACAAATGGAGAATAATTGCCGGAAGGCAGAGGTAGTAAAGCAGGAGAGGGTTTTAACAAGCCTATATTGAGACTGTTTTTTTAGTTTATTGTTAAAATGCAACATATGGTTAATCTGCTGAGCAGATCCTCGCTATGGGCACTTGATCCTCGTAATGCTGAAGCATTTCCTTCGTGCGGTTTTCATTCGAGGAAGCTTATTCAATGTCCTGCGGGAGCCAGCGCGACAGGTGAGACTCCACAGGTGCAAAGTGCCGAGGAGGCTCACCGCCCGCCCCGCGGAAAGTAAGTGTCCGCAGTGGAAATCAACGGGCAACATTTAAGAGCCAAAAATAATTAATAGAGAGTTAAAAGAATTAATTTTATTTGAAGGATTTTGAAACAACCTGTCGAATAAATAATCAAAAGACAGCGGAGTCTGCTATAATTAAATAGAACCAGCAGGCTCAAACAAATGTACATAAGATCAACAGACCTGGGAGGTGGCACTAATGCCATTAACACCGTTAGATATTCATAACAAGGAATTCAGCAAAGGATTCCGAGGTTATGACGAAGATGAAGTGAACGAATTCCTCGACCAAATCATAAAAGACTATGAAATCCTGATCAGGGAAAAAAAAGAGCTAGAAGAAAAGCTCAATGAAACGAATGACCGCATTGGCCACTTTACCACAATTGAAGAAACACTTAATAAATCTATTGTGGTTGCACAGGAAGCAGCAGAAGAAGTCAAACGCAATGCTCACAAAGAAGCAAAGCTTATCATTAAAGAAGCTGAAAAAAATGCTGACAGGATAGTGAATGAATCCCTATCCAAAGCAAGAAAAATCGCATTGGATATTGAGGATTTAAAGAAACAGTCCAAGGTATTCCGAACACGCTTCAAAATGCTTGTTGAAGCACAGCTTGATATGCTGAATAACGATGATTGGGATCACTTAATGGAATATAAGCTGGACTCCACTGAACTCAAATCATTAAGAGAAGAAGAAGAATCACTGGCTTGACGAAAGCTGGAAATATCGCATATAATTTTAAAACAAAGTAAATACAATGTTTATCAACAATGAGAGGGACAGTACAGTCTTTTCAAATAGCTTATGTTCAGAGCGGCATACTCACTCTGTAAGCGAGCCGGGGATGGTGGAAGCCCGGGTATAAGCAAAAGCTGGAAAATCACCCTTGAGTTCCTTGCCGAACGTTAAGCAATCAGTAGGCCAAGGCGGATCATTCACGTTAAGAATGCTTTGAGCGGATGAAATTTCATTATATTTCATCTACAAGGGTGGTACCGCGGGAGAATAAAACCTTCTCGTCCCTTTTTGGGATGAGAGGGTTTTTTGTATTTTCCCGAGGTTTTTCTAAGCTCTCATTGGCTATCATGGTATTTAATGAGTTACAAACAGGAGGAAAAGGAATGGATTACAAAGATAGTTTATTAATGCCAAAAACTGAATTCCCAATGCGCGGCAATCTTCCAAAGCGCGAACCTGAAATCCAGGAGAAATGGGAAGAGATGAACATTTATGAAAAGGTCCAGGAACGGACAAAAGGCCGTCCGATGTTTGTTCTGCATGATGGCCCTCCATATGCAAATGGCGACATCCACATCGGCCATGCGCTGAACAAGATCTTAAAGGATTTTATCGTCCGCTCTAAGTCGATGACTGGCTATAATGCTCCTTATGTTCCTGGCTGGGATACACATGGTCTGCCAATTGAGCAGGCGCTGACAAACAAAGGCGTAAAGCGTAAAGAAATGAGTGTTGCTGAGTTCCGCGAGCTATGTGAAGAATACGCATATGAGCAGATCGACAGCCAGCGCGGACAATTTAAACGCTTAGGTGTCCGCGGTGATTGGGAGAACCCATACATCACACTTAAGCCGGAATATGAAGCCCAGCAAATTAAGGTTTTTGGGGAGATGGCAAAAAAAGGCTATATCTATAAAGGCAAAAAGCCTGTTTATTGGTCTCCGTCATCTGAATCAGCTTTGGCAGAGGCGGAAATTGAATATAAAGACAAACGTTCGCCATCCATTTATGTTGCATTTAAAGTAAAAGATGGCAAAGAAGTATTGGATCAAGATACTCATATCGTCATTTGGACTACAACTCCATGGACCATTCCGGCAAACCTTGGAATTTCAGTTCATCCGGACCTTTCTTATACTGTAGTTGAGGCAAACGGCAAAAAGTTTATGGTTGCAGAAGATTTATTGGCAGCTGTTGCTAAAGAGTTCGAATGGGAAGGTTATCAAGTTGTCCAGACGGTTAAGGGGACTGACCTTGAGAATGTAATTGCTGAACATCCGCTTTATGGCCGTGATTCTCTTGTCATGCTGGGTGAGCATGTTACAACTGATGCCGGTACAGGATGTGTTCATACTGCTCCCGGACATGGGGAAGATGATTTCCAAGTCGGCATGAAGTACGGGCTTGACGTATTATGCCCGGTAGATGATAAAGGAAACATGACAAATGAAGCTCCCGGCTTTGAAGGGTTATTCTATGATGCAGCCAATAAGCCGATTACTGAGAAACTTGAGGAAGCAGGAGCATTATTAAAACTGACTTTTATTACGCACTCTTATCCGCATGACTGGAGAACGAAAAAGCCTGTTATTTTCCGTGCTACTGCCCAATGGTTTGCATCCATTAAGGATTTCCGCAATGAGCTTTTGGAAGCTGTTAAGGAAACAAATTGGTATCCTGCATGGGGTGAGACCAGACTTTTTAATATGGTCCGGGATCGCGGAGATTGGTGCATCTCCCGCCAGCGTGTATGGGGAGTGCCTATTCCGGTCTTTTATGCGGAAAATGGCGAAGAAATTATCACAGATGAGACGATTGAACATGTTTCAAACCTTTTCCGTGAACACGGTTCAAACATCTGGTTCGAGAAAGAAGCGAAAGAATTGCTGCCTGAAGGTTTTACACATCCAGGAAGCCCGAATGGCCAGTTTTCAAAAGAAACGGATATCATGGATGTTTGGTTTGATTCCGGTTCTTCCCACCAGGCAGTTCTTTTAGAGCGCGATGATTTACAGCGTCCAGCAGATCTATACCTTGAAGGTTCTGACCAATACAGAGGCTGGTTTAACTCTTCACTTTCAACTGCGGTAGCAGTGACAGGGAAAGCGCCTTACAAAGGAGTGCTGAGCCACGGTTTCACCCTTGATGGTGAAGGAAGGAAAATGAGTAAATCCATCGGAAATGTAGTTGTTCCGGCAAAAGTTATGAACCAGCTTGGTGCAGACATTTTGCGTTTATGGGTGGCTTCAGTTGATTATCAGGCTGATGTCCGGGTATCTGATGCAATTCTGAAGCAGGTTGCAGAAGTGTATAGAAAGATTCGCAATACTTTCCGCTTCTTGCTTGGAAATCTGGATGATTTTAATCCAGCAGCAGACTTGGTATCCTTTGAGAATCTGCGTGAAGTAGATCAGTTTATGCTAGTGAAGCTGAACAAGCTAATCAAGAGTGTTCGCGAGTCCTATGATCGCTATGAATTTGCCAGCATCTACCACGCTGTCAACAATTTCTGCACATTGGACCTTAGTGCATTTTACCTTGATTTTGCAAAAGATGTCCTTTATATTGAAGCAAAAGATAATGCAGAACGCCGTGCAATCCAAACTGTTCTCTATGAGAGCCTGATTGCTCTTACTAAGCTTGTTGCACCTATTCTTTCCCATACATCTGATGAAGTTTGGAGCTTTATACCGAATGTGAAAGAAGAAAGTGTTCAATTAACAGATATGCCTGAATATACAGAGCTTCCGAACGCGAAGCAGCTGGAAGATAAATGGACTGCATTCATGAAGCTTCGCAATGATGTCCTTAAGGCATTGGAAGAAGCACGTAATGAGAAGGTGATCGGCAAATCACTTACTGCTAAAGTAACTCTTTATGTAAATGATCAAGCCAAGAGCCTTCTGGATTCAATTCAGGAAAATCTTCAGCAGCTCTTTATCGTATCTGGATTCGAAGTAGCAGGAAGCCTTTCAGATGCTCCTGAAAATGCCGTGAAATTTGAAAACACTGCTATTGTTGTTTCCAAAGCAGAAGGCGAAACATGCGACCGCTGCTGGACAGTCACTCCAGAAGTTGGCAAGACAGAAGGATATGACACGCTTTGCCCTCGCTGTGCTGATGTTGTAAAAAATAATTATAGCCACTTGGCTTAAATACCGGCAGTCCCTCAAATATTGGGGGACTGTTTTTGATTAACTTCTTCAAATCCTTTTTATAAATAATTCCACCTTCACTAAATGTTGTGCCGTTTGCTAAAAGTTTGTCCGTGTCTGAAATCCGTTCCGAGAAAATAATAAAGTAAA
The DNA here is from genome assembly GCF_023657595.1 of Cytobacillus firmus. Taxonomy (NCBI): domain Bacteria; kingdom Bacillati; phylum Bacillota; class Bacilli; order Caryophanales; family Bacillaceae; genus Cytobacillus; species Cytobacillus firmus. The sequence continues at coordinate 1,690,735 of NZ_CP098323.1, forward strand.
CATCTCAGAACGGAGGAAAAAGCATGGATGCAAAAGCAGAAGGGCTATATACAGAACTCCGTAATACAAGACAGGAAATATTGGAAAAGCTTATGGAAGGCAACAGTTCCCCTTTGATAAAGCCTATTTTATTGGAAGAGCTATATGATATTGAACAAACACTTTCCAAAATTGAATCAGGAAAATTCGGCAAGTGTGAAATGTCGGGTGAGCTCCTGCCGGAAGATTTGCTGCAGATGATTCCTACTTTAAAAACAATGGAGGATTGCAGCAGACTGGGGGATTTCTACAGAAAGTCTATTTTCCACTGAGTTTAAGCGTGTGCTGTGTTTTTTATTCAGATTGTGCTAAAATGCAAAGGTAATGATATGAGATATGGGGGTTGCCTTTGTGTTTTATTACATAATTGCATTGTTCGTTATTGCACTTGATCAGTTTACGAAGTGGCTGATTGTAAAGAACTTTGAATTAGGAGAAAGTGTTAAAGTTATTGAGGACTTTCTTTATATTACATCGCACCGCAACCGTGGCGCTGCCTGGGGCATCCTGCAGGGGCAAATGTGGTTTTTCTACGTTATAACCGTTATTGTCATAATTGGTATCATTTATTACATTCAAAAAGCAGCCAAAGGCAAATTGCTTCTTGGAGTCTCTTTGGGCCTGATGCTGGGCGGAGCAATTGGAAACTTTATTGACAGGGTATTTCGAAAAGAAGTGGTGGATTTTGTAAACACTTATATTTTTGGCTATGACTTTCCCGTTTTCAATATTGCTGACTCAGCGCTGGTCATTGGGGTAGGACTATTGATGATTCAGATGCTGCTTGAAGAGAGAGAAGCAAAGAAAAAGGAGAAATCTTATGGAGAAAATGGAACACATCATTCCTGATGAACAGGCAGGAGAAAGAATAGATAAAGTGTTATCCACATTGAATGCGGATTGGTCAAGAACTCAGGTACAGCAATGGATCAAGGATGCCAATGTTTTGGTGAATGGCCAAAAGCCTAAAACTAATTACAAATGTTCCGCAAACGATAAAATTGAAATATCAATACCTGAACCAGAAGAACTGGATGTAGTGCCGGAAGAAATGGATTTGGATATTTATTATGAAGACCAGGATGTCCTCGTTGTAAATAAACCGAAAGGAATGGTTGTCCATCCTGCAGCCGGGCATGGAACTGGAACACTTGTAAATGGTCTTATGGCTCATTGCAAAGACTTATCAGGAATTAATGGGGTCATGAGGCCCGGAATAGTTCATAGAATCGATAAAGATACGTCGGGACTTCTCATGGTTGCAAAGAATGATATGGCACATGAGAGTCTTGTGAACCAGCTGATGAACAAAACTGTTACACGTAAGTACCGGGCCATTGTCCATGGAGTTATTCCACACGACTACGGTACTATTGATGCGCCAATCGCCCGCGATCCCAAAGATCGTCAAAGTATGAGTGTTGTGGACAATGGAAAACACGCGGTTACGCATTTTCAGGTCATTGAGCGTTTCAGGGATTTCACACTGGTGGAATGCCAGCTGGAAACGGGAAGAACACATCAAATCCGGGTTCATATGAAATACATTGGCTATCCTCTTGCGGGAGATCCTAAATACGGTCCCAGAAAGACACTTGATATCGGAGGACAGGCACTTCATGCAGGCGTTCTTGGCTTTGAACATCCACGTTCTGGTGAGTACCTTGAATTTGAAGCACCTGCACCTGCTTACTTTAAGGATCTAGTAGAGAACCTGGCAAATAATCGTTGACAATTGTCCAATTGTGCTATATGATGACTATAGTTGAATAAGTCCTTTAAAACAGTCCCGTGAGGCTGGGAAGGAAACGGATTGAATAAGGAGAATTGTGTCCTTATTCTGCAGTTTACCCTCTCACCTGATCGGTGAGAGGGTTTTTTGCATATAAAATCTGATAATAGGGGTGATCATGATGCAGCAGCAAAAAGCAATTGTTTTGGATGACCAGGCAATCAGGAGAGCGCTGACAAGGATTGCTCATGAAATCATAGAGAAAAATAAAGGGATTGAAAATTGCATACTGATTGGCATCCGGACCAGGGGGATTTACCTGGCGAACCGCCTGGCGGAAAGAATTGAACAAATCGAGGGAGCCAAAATTGAAGTAGGCGAACTTGATATCACTCTCTATAGAGATGATCTTACGAAAAAGACTGAAAATCAGGAGCCGCTTGTCAAAGGCTCCGATGTTCCAAAAGATATTAACGATCAGAAGGTGATCCTGATCGATGATGTTCTTTATACAGGAAGAACAGTTAGAGCAGCCCTTGATGCGCTGATCGATATTGGGAGGCCATCTCAGATTCAGCTTGCAGTCCTTGTGGACCGCGGCCATAGGGAGCTTCCGATAAGAGCTGATTATGTAGGAAAGAACATTCCAACCTCCAGTTCGGAAAAAATTGTCGTCGAGCTGAAGGAAGTGGATGAAAACGACCAGGTAAGTATATATGAAAATTAAATAGCCCTTTTAAATGCAGTCCAGAGAGGCTGGCAAAGGGGAACACAGCAGAATCGGTCTGTCTTTTGCTGTGCTCTTGAACCCTCTTTGCACTCCTGCAAAGAGGGTTTTTTAATAAAATGCAGAGGAGAGGTCGTAATGAATAAGCCTATTTTAGATATAAAGGATGTACCAAAACCAGCCCATTGGCTGACATTAAGTTTACAGCATTTATTCGCTATGTTCGGAGCTACTATACTTGTACCATACTTAGTAGGATTAAATCCTGCCATTGCACTAATCTCAAGCGGACTGGCAACGATAGCCTTCCTAATCATTACAAAATGGCAGGTGCCGGCATACCTTGGTTCATCTTTCGCATTCATTGCCCCGATCTTAGCTGCCAAAGCTGCCGGAGGCCCGGGTGCTGCCATGATCGGCAGCTTCATGGCTGGACTTGTGTATGGGGCAGTAGCCCTGATCATCAAGAAAGCAGGCTACCGCTGGATTATGAATTTGCTTCCGCCAATTGTGGTAGGACCTGTGATCATTGTAATCGGATTGGCATTAGCAGGGACAGCGGTCGGGATGGCTATGAACAATCCTGACACTGGTGAATACAGCATGCTGCATTTCTCAGCAGCGCTTATCACTTTAGGTGCAACAATCATCTTTTCCATCTATGCAAAAGGTATGCTCAGTATGGTGCCGATTCTGGCAGGGATCATCATCGGCTATGTTTACTCACTGGCTGTGGGCCTGATCGACTTCTCGCTTGTACAGCAGGCCGCCTGGTTCGAAATGCCGGAATTCTTATTCCCGTTCGCAGATTATGAAGTGAGGATAACCCTGGATCTTGCGCTTCTAATGATTCCAGTAGCTGTTGTGACTATCTCTGAACATATCGGTCATCAGCTTGTCCTTGGAAAAGTAGTTGGAAAAGATTACATTAAAGAACCGGGTCTTCACCGCTCCATCCTTGCTGATGGAACAGGAACAATGATCTCGGCATTAATCGGGGGTCCGCCAAAGACAACTTACGGTGAAAACATTGGTGTACTCGCCATCACGAAAATTTACAGTGTCTATGTACTTGCGGGTGCTGCAGTCATCGCCATCATCTTCGGATTCATTGGCAAGGTGACAGCACTGATCAGCTCGATCCCTACTCCAGTAATGGGCGGCGTATCGATCCTGCTGTTCGGGATCATCGCTTCATCAGGATTAAGAATGCTGGTTGACAGCAAAGTGGATTTTGGAAACAACCGCAATCTTGTTATCGCATCAGTCATCCTTGTCCTGGGAATTGGGGGAGCTCATATCGAGATTTGGGCATTCAAACTGGAAGGAATGGCACTGGCAGCAATCAGCGGTGTTCTCCTGAACCTGATTCTCCCTGGCAGGGAAGAGACTAAGGAAGATATATTTGAAACAGAAACCGAAAAAAAAAATAAAGTAGCTTAATGCTTTTTAACTAAGTCCCGAGAGGCTTAAAAGGGTGTTGGCGGCAAACCTGGCTATACGGTATCAGTGTATCCGTATATCCGGCTGCCTCAACTTTGCAGCACCCTGACCAAATCGGCAGGGTGCTTTTTTTGAAGGGGAGGATAAAAAATGAAACATTTGCTCACTACCTCAGAGTTGGAAATTAAAGAAATCAATAAAATCCTTGAAGATGCGCAATATTTTTTAAACGGCGGAACATGGACTCCTGAACAAAAGGTTTTTGTCGCTAACCTTTTCTTTGAGAATAGCACAAGAACTAAATGCAGCTTTGAAGTGGCGGAAAGGCGGCTTGGATTGGATATAATTCCTTTTGAAGTCAGCACATCAAGTGTATCCAAGGGTGAGTCATTATACGACACAGTCAAAACGCTGGAAGCGATCGGTGTACATGCAGTCGTCATCCGCCATAGCGAGGATCGCTACTTTGACGAATTGGCAGACAAAAGCGGTGTGTCCATCCTGAATGCAGGGGATGGCTGCGGGCACCATCCAACACAATCACTGCTGGATCTGCTGACGATTAAACAGGAATTCGGATCCTTTGAAGGATTAAAAGTAGCCATCATTGGTGATATCGCACATAGCCGTGTCGCAAGATCCAATGCAGATGCACTTGTCCGGCTCGGTGCAAAGGTTGTTTTTTCAGGTCCAAAAGAATGGTTCGATGAAGAAATGCTTGAGAATGGAATGTATGAAGATGTTGACACAGCTATAGAAACTTCTGATGTTGTCATGCTGCTGAGAATACAGCATGAGAGGCATGAATCGAAAGCTGACCAATCTGCTGAAGAATACCACCTGGCATACGGTCTTACAGAAGATCGTGAAAGAACAATGAAGCCAAACAGCATTATTATGCATCCGGCACCTGTAAATCGGGGTGTTGAAATAGCAGATTGTTTAGTGGAATGCGGTCGTTCCAGGATTTTTAAGCAGATGCAAAATGGTGTGTACATCCGAATGGCAGTATTAAAACGATCAATTGAACATATTGAAGGGGGAGCTAAACATGTCAACATTGATAAAAAATGGCCAGTTGCTTACTAAGGAAGGGAATTTTGAAAAAACGGACATTTACATAAAGTCAGGAAAAATCGCTGAGATAGGTGCAGGTGTGGGGAGAGAGGCGCAGGAAGTGATTGATGCAGAAGGATTGCTGATTGCTCCAGGTTTTATAGACCTGCACGTCCACTTGCGTGAACCAGGCGGTGAAAAGAAAGAAACAATCGAAACTGGCACAAGAGCAGCTGCTAAAGGCGGTTTCACAACGGTTGCTGCGATGCCGAATACCCGGCCGGTACCTGATACAAAAGAACAGCTTGAAAAATTGAACAGCCGTATTGATGAGACTGCGGCGGTCAAGGTTCTGCCTTATGCATCGATTACAATCCGTGAGCTTGGCCAGGAATTAACCGATTTTAAAGCTTTGAAGGAAGCTGGGGCGTTTGCTTTTACAGATGATGGAGTAGGGGTGCAATCAGCAGCCATGATGCTTGAGGCAATGAGGAATGCCGCAGATCTTAACATGCCTATTGTTGCCCACTGCGAAGAAAATACCCTCATTAACAAAGGCTCCGTACATGATGGAGTTTTTGCTAAAGAGAACGGTTTAAATGGTATTCCTTCTGTCTGTGAATCAGTGCAAATCGCAAGGGACGTTCTTCTTGCAGAAGCTGCCGGCTGCCATTATCATGTCTGCCACATCAGCACGAAAGAGTCTGTCAGGGTGGTAAGAGATGCAAAGCGTGCAGGCATCAAGGTAACAGCCGAGGTGACACCTCATCACCTCCTTCTATGTGAAGAAGATATCCCGGGTCTGGATGCTAACTTTAAAATGAATCCTCCATTAAGAGGAGCAGATGACAGAGCTGCCTTAATCGAAGGATTGCAGGATGGCACAATAGATTTTATTGCCACCGACCATGCACCACATACAGCAGCAGAAAAAGAAGAGGGGATGGAACTGGCGCCTTTCGGGATTGTCGGACTTGAAACTGCCTTTCCGCTTCTTTACACCCACTTCGTTGAGAAGGGGATATTCACTCTAAAGCAGCTGATTGATTACTTAACAATCAAGCCAGCAGAGGCATTCGGCATTCAATCAGGGAAATTGGAAGCTGGTGAAATAGCAGATCTTGTCCTGCTTGACCTGAACCGTCAGGAAAAGATTGATCCAGCTCAGTTCTTATCAAAAGGGAAAAACACGCCATTTACCGGCTGGGATTGTAAAGGCTGGCCGGCAGTGACAATAGCAGGCGGAAAAATTGTTTGGGACAGAGGGAGTGTAAAAGCATGAAAAAACAGCTGATTCTGGAAGACGGAACAATTTTTATTGGAAAGGGATTCGGAAGTGATACGAATTCAATTGGAGAAGTAGTATTCAATACAGGAATGACGGGTTATCAGGAAATCCTGTCTGACCCATCCTACTGCGGCCAAATCGTAACCTTGACATACCCTTTAATCGGAAATTATGGGATAAACAGAGACGATTTTGAATCGATCTCCCCGGCAATCTCCGGTTTCATTGTGAAAGAAGCGTGCGAGTTTCCTTCAAACTGGAGAAATGAACAATCGATTGAAGAATATTTTAAGATGAAAAACATCCCTGGAATTGCTGGCATAGATACCAGGAAATTAACAAGAATTATCAGGCAGCATGGTACGCTGAAAGGTGCTATTTGCAGCATAAGTGAAAACCCGGAAGTAATCATTGAAAAACTGCGGGCAACCAAGCTGCGAAACGATCAGGTTAAGCAAGTGTCAACTAAGACACCTTATCCAAGCCCTAGCCGCGGCAGAAGGGTAGTCCTTGTAGATTTCGGCATGAAACACGGGATCTTAAGAGAACTGAACAAACGGGATTGTGATGTGATTGTTGTGCCTTATAATACACCAGCTGAAGAAATACTCAGCATGAGCCCGGATGGAGTTATGCTTTCAAATGGCCCTGGAGACCCGAAAGATGTTCCGGAAGCCATCACAATGATTAAAGGACTGCTGGGAAAAGTACCGATTTTCGGAATTTGTCTGGGACATCAGCTTTTTGCCCTTGCTTGCGGTGCCAATACAGAAAAACTGAAATTCGGCCATCGCGGTTCAAACCATCCGGTGAAAGATCTGCAAACCGGAAAAGTCGCTTTAACATCTCAAAACCATGGATACTCAGTAGAAGAAAATTCAATTACTGGTACGCCGCTTGAAGTAACACATATCGCCTTAAACGATGGAACAATTGAAGGCTTAAAGCATAAAGAAGTCCCTGCATTCACTGTTCAATATCATCCTGAAGCTTCACCGGGACCCGAGGATGCAAACGGATTATTTGAACAATTCTTGCAAATGATTGAATCACATAAAGAGGAAGGTGCTGCAGCATGCCAAAGCGTACAGATATAAAAAGTATTTTAGTAATCGGATCAGGACCAATTGTCATCGGGCAGGCAGCAGAGTTTGATTATGCCGGAACACAGGCCTGCATTGCTTTGAAAGAGGAAGGCTACCGCGTAATTCTTGTAAACTCAAATCCTGCCACTATTATGACAGATACCGAGATTGCTGACGCGGTATATATAGAGCCGCTTACGCTGGAATTCGTCAGCCGCATTATCCGGAAAGAACGTCCTGATGCGCTCGTTCCAACTCTTGGGGGACAGACGGGATTAAACCTGGCAGTAGAGCTTGCTGAATCAGGTGTTTTGGAAGAATGCGGGGTTGAAATCCTCGGTACAAAATTATCTGCTATCCAAAAGGCGGAAGACCGGGACCTTTTTAGAAACTTGATGAATGAACTTGGCGAACCAGTGCCTGAAAGTGAAATTATTCATAACCTGGATGAGGCATATGAGTTTGTAAACAGGATTGGCTATCCGGTCATTGTGCGCCCTGCTTTCACATTGGGGGGAACAGGCGGGGGCATCTGCCACGATGAAGAAGATCTGATTGAAATTGTGACTAGCGGCTTAAAGAACAGCCCTGTTACACAGTGTTTGCTTGAAAAGAGCATTGCGGGCTTTAAGGAAATTGAGTATGAAGTGATGCGGGATTCCAATGACAATGCGATTGTTGTCTGCAATATGGAAAACTTTGACCCGGTAGGGGTTCATACGGGAGATTCAATCGTTGTAGCGCCAAGCCAAACTTTGAGTGATCGTGAATATCAGCTGCTGAGAAACACTTCATTAAAAATTATCCGCGCCCTCGAGATTGAAGGAGGATGCAATGTGCAGCTGGCGCTTGATCCGGATAGCTTCAATTATTACATTATCGAAGTCAACCCGCGTGTAAGCCGCTCATCTGCGCTGGCTTCAAAGGCGACAGGTTATCCGATTGCCAAACTGGCAGCCAAGATAGCGGTAGGGCTGACACTTGATGAAATGATGAATCCTGTGACAGGAAAAACATATGCCTGCTTTGAACCGGCATTGGATTATATTGTCTCAAAAATTCCGCGCTGGCCGTTTGATAAGTTTGAATCTGCAAACCGTTCGCTTGGCACCCAAATGAAGGCTACAGGAGAAGTAATGGCAATAGGACGGACATTTGAAGAATCTCTCCTGAAAGCAGTACGTTCACTTGAAGCAAACATTTATCATCTTGAGCTGAAGGATGCCGGCCAAATTTCTGATGAATTGATCGAAAAGCGAATCCGTAAAGCTGGAGATGAACGTCTGTTTTATATCGGTGAAGCCATCAGAAGGGGAGTCACTATCGAGACGATCCATGAATGGAGCAAAATTGATTTATTCTTCCTTTATAAGATTAAGAAAATCATAGATTTTGAGAATGTACTAACTGAAAATCCTTTTGACCCTGAAACAGGGAAAGCTGCAAAGGAAATGGGCTTTGCCGATCTGGTAATTGCCAGGCTGTGGGATTCAAATGAGTTGGAAGTATACAGCTGGAGAAAAGAACATGCGATTAAACCGGTTTATAAAATGGTTGATACATGTGCAGCGGAATTTGAATCGGAAACTCCGTATTTCTATGGAACTTATGAAGATGAGAACGAATCGGAAGTATCCGGCCGCAAAAGTGTTGTGGTTCTGGGCTCAGGACCAATCCGGATCGGGCAGGGAGTGGAGTTTGATTATTCAACTGTTCACGCGGTATGGGCCATTAAGGAAGCAGGATATGAAGCAATCATCATTAATAATAATCCTGAAACAGTCTCTACTGACTTTAGCATCTCCGATAAGCTCTATTTTGAGCCGCTAACGATTGAAGATGTCATGCACATTATCGATCTTGAGAAACCGGAAGGGGTAGTTGTGCAATTTGGCGGACAAACGGCTATTAATCTTGCAGCAGATCTGGTTGAAAGAGGCGTGAAAATTCTGGGAACTTCGCTTGAAAGCTTAGACCGGGCAGAAGACCGGGATAAATTTGAGCAAGCTCTTGCTGAGCTTGGCATCCCGATGCCTAAAGGAAAGACTGCCCTGTCAGTGGAGCAGGCAGTAGCAATTGCCGGTGAAATCGGATATCCAGTAGTCGTCCGACCATCATATGTACTTGGCGGAAGAGCCATGGAGATCGTTTATAAAGAAGATGAGCTACTATATTATATGGAAAATGCTGTAAAAGTAAACCCGGAGCATCCAGTATTAATTGACCGATATTTGACTGGGAAGGAAATTGAAGTGGACGCTATCTCGGATGGTGAAAATGTGCTTATTCCAGGCATCATGGAGCATATAGAAAGAGCTGGAGTACACTCAGGAGATTCCATTGCAGTCTATCCTCCGCAAAATATATCAGAAGCAATCAAAAACAAGCTTGTTGAGTACACGGAGAAGATGGCCAAAGGCCTTGGCATTATAGGTCTGCTAAATATCCAGTATGTAGTGGCTAAAGGGGAAGTATATGTCCTGGAAGTCAACCCGCGTTCAAGCCGGACAGTTCCGTTCTTGAGCAAGATTACAAATGTGCCAATGGCTAAAATCGCCACAAAGGTTATCATGGGCCAAACTCTTGCTCAGCAGGGCTTTGGATCCGGCCTTGTTCCGGAGAGAAAAGGCGTGTTCGTAAAAGTGCCGGTGTTCTCTTTCGCGAAATTAAGAAGAGTAGACATCACTTTAGGGCCTGAAATGAAGTCAACAGGTGAAGTTATGGGGAAAGATTCCACACTTGAAAAAGCCCTTTATAAAGGCCTTGTTGCTTCCGGCATGAAAATCCAGCCGTTTGGAACTGTACTAATGACTGTCGCCGACAAGGATAAGGAAGAAGCTCTGCAGCTGGCAAAAAGATTTGTATCCATCGGCTACAGACTAATGGCGACAAGCGGAACGGCTTTATTCCTGAAAACTGAAGGCATCCCTGTAAAAGTAACTGGGAAAATCGGCTCAGAAGGGCCTAACCTTCTGGATGTCATAAAAAATGGCGAAGCGCAATTTGTTATTAACACTTTAACAAAAGGAAAACAGCCTGCCAGAGATGGCTTCCGCATCCGCCGTGAATCAGTGGAAAATGGCGTGCCATGCCTAACTTCACTTGATACGGCAGAAGCAATCCTTCAAGTAATCGAATCAATGAATTTTTCAGCAGACGCGATGGATAAGCCAGAAGAAGTCCGGGAGGCGGTTTTATCTTGATCAGACAGGAACAATGTAAAGTAATATCACAAATTAAACTGGCCGAAAACATTTACGAGCTCACCCTTCAAGGTGAGCTTGTTCATGAAATGAAAGAGCCCGGGCAATTTGTCCATTTGAAAATATCGGAGGGCTATGATCCAATGCTGAGAAGGCCAATCAGCATTGCAGAAATTTCACCTGATGAAAGCCAGTTTAAAATGATTTACCGTGCTGAAGGCAGAGGAACGGCATTGCTTTCAGAAAAAAAACCTGGTGATTACACTGATGTACTGGGACCACTTGGAAATGGGTTTCCGATCAGTGAAGCTGGCCGGGGAGAGACGGCACTTCTTGTAGGGGGAGGAATCGGAGTCCCCCCTTTATATGAACTGTCCAATCAGCTTTTAAACCGTGGCGTTAAGGTGATCCACGTCCTGGGTTTTCAATCAGCGGGCGCAGTATTTTATGAGGAAAAGTTTTCCCGGCTGGGCGAGACCTACCTGGCTACAGTTGATGGAAGCGCAGGAATGAAGGGTTTTGTTACAGATGTTATTAATCGGCTGAATATTGATTTTGATGTTTTATATTCCTGCGGCCCGACGCCGATGCTGAAGGCGCTTGAAAATCAATTCCCTCATAAAAAGGTATTCCTGTCATTGGAAGAACGAATGGGATGCGGCATCGGGGCATGCTTTGCATGTGTCTGCCATACAGGGGATGACCCGGAAGGTTACAGTTATAAAAAAGTCTGCAGTGACGGACCGGTCTTTAAAGCAGGGGAGGTAGTTCTATGAATTCATTAAACGTCAGTCTGCCTGGGCTGGAATTGAAAAATCCAATCATGCCTGCATCCGGATGCTTTGGCTTCGGCAGGGAATTCAGCCAGCTGTATGATTTGAGCCAATTGGGCGCAATCATGATAAAGGCGACGACTTTAGAGCCCCGATTTGGAAATCCAACACCAAGAGTGGCTGAGACATCTGCAGGGATGTTAAATGCAATTGGTCTGCAGAATCCCGGCCTGGAAAAAGTGGTAAATGAAGAACTGGCATGGCTTGAACAATACGATGTACCGATCATTGCCAATGTAGCCGGTTCGCAGGAAGAGGATTATATTGCGGTTGCCAGGAAAATTTCTGCAAGTCCGAATGTACATGCACTTGAACTCAACATCTCATGCCCGAATGTGAAAACAGGCGGAATTGCATTTGGCACTATTCCGGAAATTGCAAAAAATCTAACGAAAAAAGTAAAAGAGGTTTCTGAAGTACCTGTCTATGTGAAGCTTTCGCCAAATGTCACAAATATTGTAGAAATGGCTAAAGCAGCAGAAGATGGCGGAGCGGACGGTTTAACAATGATCAACACGCTTGTTGGCATGAGAATCGATCTAAAAACCGGCAATCCGATTTTGGCAAATAAATCAGGCGGACTTTCAGGGCCAGCCATCAAGCCAGTCGCACTCCGGATGATATATGAAGTGAGCCAGCAGGTATCCCTTCCGATCATCGGCATGGGAGGAATTGAATCTGCAGAGGATGTCATCGAATACTTCTACGCAGGTGCAAGTGCAGTAGCGGTTGGGACAGCTAACTTTGTAGATCCCTTTGTGTGTCCTAAAATTATCGGTGAGCTGCCAGAACTTATTAAGAAGCTCGGGTATGAACATATTAGCGAATGCACAGGAAGGAGCTGGAAGAAACATGAAAAAAAAGCCGCTCATTATTGCTCTTGATTTTCCAGGAAAAAAGGAAGTTCATCATTTTCTGCAGGGCTTTGAAAATGAAAAGTTATTTCTAAAGGTCGGCATGGAGCTATTTTACCAGGAGGGACCTTCCATTGTTCACGATTTAAAGGAACAAGGGCACGATATTTTCCTTGATCTCAAGCTTCATGATATTCCGAATACTGTAAAAAGTGCAATGAAGCGTCTTGCCGGGCTTGGCTGCGATATGGTAAATGTGCATGCCGCAGGAGGAAAAGCCATGATGGAAGCAGCATGTGAAGGACTTGAAGCAGGAAGCACTGGGAAAAGGCCATCTTGTATTGCTGTGACGCAGCTGACAAGCACATCCGAACAGCAAATGAAATCAGACCAATTAATCGCTGTTTCTTTAAATGAGTCTGTTCTTCATTATGCCAATCTTGCCAAAGAAGCAGGACTTGATGGTGTAGTATGTTCAAGCTTTGAGGCGAGGGAGATAGGATTGCAAATAGGTTCTTCTTTTTTGACTGTAACACCGGGAATACGCCTGTCCTCTGACGATGATGGAGACCAGAAGAGAGTGGCCACACCTGAGTTCGCAAGAAAAGAAGGGGCTTCTGCCATTGTGGTGGGAAGGTCGATTACCAGAGCGGAAAATCCATTCGAAAAGTATATTCAATGCAAGCAATCCTGGGAGGGTGTTCTGAATGAAGCATAAAATAGCAGAAAAATTACTGGATATAAAGGCTGTAGCACTAAACCCAAACGATCCGTTTACATGGTCCTCAGGACTTCGTTCCCCCATTTATTGCGATAACCGTTTGACACTGTCTTTTCCTGAAGTCAGAAAAGAAATTGCTGCCGGCCTTCAGGCTATCATTTTAGATAAATTTCCTGAAGCAGAACTAATTGCAGGGACAGCCACAGCGGGCATTCCGCATGCAGCCTGGGTCAGTGACAATATGGAACTGCCAATGTGCTATGTCCGCTCCAAGGCCAAGGGCCATGGAAAAGGAAAGCAAATTGAAGGCAAAGCTGATAAAGGCCAGAAGGTTGTTGTTGTTGAAGATTTGATCTCAACAGGTGGAAGTGCCATTACTGCTGTCAAGGCTTTAAGAGAAGCAGGCTGTGAAGTGCTGGGTGTGGCGGCGATCTTCACATACCAGCTTCAAAAAGGAAAAGAAATGCTGGCCGAAGAACACATCGAAGCATATACTCTGACTGATATTGAAGCTCTGACAGAAGTAGCTGTTGAAAAGGGCTATATCCAGGAAGAAGATATGAATAAGCTGATTGAATGGCGAAAAGACCCAGCTGAGTGGGGAAAAGCAATTCAGTTTTAGTCAATGAAAAAAGCAAGCATTGGAGCTTGCTTTTTCATTTCTTTACAGATTTTGTTTTAAGGACAGAACCGTTTCTTCATCAGGTGTAACGTAAACTGTCTGCTGATTGTCATATATGACAAATCCGGGTTTGGCACCGCTTGGTTTTTTCACATGCCTGACTTGGGTGAAGTCAACAGGTACGGAACTTGAATTGCGTGCTTTGCTGAAGTAAGCAGCGAGTGATGCAGCTTCAAGAATGGTGTTTTCTGCTGGTTCCTTGCTTCGGATTACTACATGTGAACCGGGAATATCCTTTGTATGCAGCCAGATTTCATCCCTTGCAGCTAATTTGTTCGTTAAATAATCATTTTGCTTATTGTTTTTCCCGACTAGTATTTCCGTTCCGTCCGTGGCAGCATAGCGGTCAAGAACAGGCTTAAGATTCTGCTGTTTCTTGTTTCCCCGTTTCTGCCTTTCGCGAATATAACCGCCTTCAGTAAGCTCTTCTCTTATTTCGGCAATGTCTCTTGTAGATGCAGTTTCTACTTGCTGAAGAAGAGACTCGAAGTATGCTGCTTCCTCTTCTGCTTTCTTGATTTGCTCTTTTACTGCAATTACGGCATTTTTTGCTTTTTGATATCTTGTAAAATATTTTTGTGCATTCTCGGAAGGAGTCTTCTGAGGATCCAATGGAATGATAACTGAAGCGCCATTTTCATCGTAATAATTGATGACTTCGGTTTCCTTCATTCCCTTCTGAATAGCATAAATATTGGCCGTGATCAATTCCCCATATAATTGATGTTTATCGGCATTTTCTGCTTCATGAAGGGTTCTTTTCAACTTCTCAATTTTCTTCTCATTCTTTTCTTTCTCATTTATTATAAACCGTTCAAGATCATTGGATTGCTGTTTGACACGGTCTCTTTCGGCTTTGCCGAAATAAAAGCGGTCCAGCATTTCACTCAGGGAATTAAACTCCCTGCATTCCCCTTTTATATGCTGGAGGGGCAATAAATAAAAGCTTTCTTTATGTTCCCCTTCTGTAATGGCAGGCCTTATTGTATGGTCTTTCAGCAAGTCAATAAAATGCTGGAAACTTTTAGGGACAGTTGTCCTGTTAACAAGACCTGCATGGTGCATCACTTCTTTGGCAAAAAGCGGTGAGATTCCGGCGAATCCCGCCACAAGCTGTTTATCAACTTTCCCGCTGTTAAAATCAATCTTGCGCAGTATAGCTTCTTCATCCGCCTCGAAGGGATTCAGTTTATCCTGAGATGGAGGGAGTATGTACTCCTGTCCGGGCAAAATTGCACGATGGCTATTAACGGCATAAGAAACGTGCTTGATGCTGTCGAGAATGATATTTCGGGATTTATCTACCAGCGTAATATTGCTGTGCCTGCCCATAATCTCAACAATCAGCTGTTTATAGGATGTATCGCCAATCTCATTCCTGCCTTTCACCTCAAACACGATTATACGGTCAAGCCCGATTTGATGGACATCTTCAAGTATGTAGCCTTCCAGGTGCTTTCTTAAAAGCATGCAGAACATCGGCGGCTCTGAAGGGTTTTCGTGTGTTTCATTCGTCAGCTGGACTCTCGCATAGCTTGGATGGGCTGACAGCAAAAGCCTGTGATTCTTTCCATTTGCCCGCACAACTAAAATGATTTCATTTTTATATGGCTGCTGAATCTTATTGATTCTGCCGCCCTTTAAAGTATCTATGAGCTCTTTCGTCATAGCTCTTGTGAACAAACCATCAAATGACATATCGGAACATCCTCTTCTATTAAAAATAACATTAGATATACATTATTCTTTCATTTATTAAATAAAAATCAAGTTTTACTGCTTGGTCTTTCTATTTTCAGGCGTCTTCCGCTTTTCTAATGCTGTCTAGCTCCAGGCGCCATCGGCTCGAGGTCAAAAGCTTGTCGCCGATAAGCGGGCGCCTTCCGCTTTTCTAATATTGTCTAGCTCCAGCGCCTACCCCCTCGAGGTCACAAGCCTGACCTCCCAAAAAGGCAAAGGACGCCTTTCCGGTAGCCCCGTCTTGTGCTTGTCGGGGGTGGGCAAGGCGCTTCCGCTTTTCTTTTTAATAATAGCATTTTTTTGGACAGGGCTGAATATGCTTTCTTTAGAGTGAGATTGGACAACTCTGCCTTGTTTTAGCAGAAGAGGATAGTCTGCCATCTGGTGGATTCCCTTAAAGTCTGGCTGTGAGTGCTTACGGGATTTTTCTCGATGATATTATCCTGCACCCAGGCACTCATGGCTTTTCTCAAACCACAAAGGAGGAAGTGTGATGTCCGGATGAAGTTCCATGAAATGAATGAAAGGGAGGTTGAGCAGGCCTTAAATACCGACATTAAGGCAGGCTTAACAGAGGACGATGTAAAAAAACGCCACAAACAATATGGCTTTAATGAATTGAAAGAGGGAGAAAAGCAGTCTGCTTTACTCTTATTTTTTAGTCAATTTAAAGATTTCATGGTTCTTGTTTTATTAGCTGCCACCTTGATTTCGGGGCTGCTTGGTGAATATATTGATGCGATTGCCATTATTGCAATTGTAATCATAAATGGGTTTCTGGGCTTTTTTCAGGAAAGGAAAGCGGAAAAGTCGCTAAGTGCACTAAAAGAGTTATCCGCTCCCCAAGTAATTGCTCTCCGGGAGGGAGAGTGGAAGAAAATCCCTTCCAAAGAAGTGGCCGTCGGGGATCTGCTTAAATTTTCTACGGGCGACAGAGTGGGTGCCGATGTAAGAATAGTAGAATCCAATAGCCTTGAGGTTGAGGAGTCTGCTTTAACGGGAGAGTCGCTGCCAGTTCAAAAGAGGACCGGATCCCTGAAAACACCTAACCTCGCTATTGGCGATATGGAAAATATGGCTTTTATGGGTACAATGGTGACCCGCGGCAATGGATTGGGTGTAGTTGTCGGTACAGGGATGAATACCGCCATGGGACAAATTGCTGATCTTCTGCAAAATGCCGAAACCATGACAACACCGCTTCAGCGGAGATTGGAACAGCTCGGCAAAATCCTCATTACGGCAGCGATTTTCCTTACAGTTCTCGTTGTTGCGGCAGGTGTGATGCAGGGACAGGAATTATATACAATGTTCCTTGCTGGTGTCTCATTGGCTGTTGCGGCAATTCCCGAAGGGCTGCCTGCCATTGTCACGGTGGCGCTCTCGCTTGGTGTTCAAAGAATGATCAGGAAAAAGGCAATAGTACGGAAGCTTCCTGCAGTTGAAACACTTGGCTGTGCGTCTGTTATTTGTTCAGACAAAACCGGAACCATGACCCAAAACAAAATGACCGTTACCCATCTCTGGAGCGGAGGGAAAGAATGGAGAGTAGATGGAGTCGGGTATGAACCGCAAGGGCAGTTTTATCGAAATGAGAGCCAAATTGAGCCGAAAAGTGATAAAGCGCTCCAGCAGATGCTGATGTTTGGCATGCTATGCAACCATGCGGAAATACAGCAGAAAAACAATGAGTTTGTGATTGACGGGGACCCAACTGAAGGTGCTCTCCTTGTAGCAGCCATGAAAGCTGGTTATAACAGGAGCAGTCTGCTGAATCAATTTCAGATTATTAATGAATTTCCGTTTGACTCTGCCAGAAAAATGATGAGTGTTGTGGTAAAGGATCATAATGGAAGACAATTTATTGTTACCAAAGGTGCTCCCGATGTCTTAGTCGGGAAAAGCGAATCGGTTCTTTGGGAGGGAAGGCGGCAGATTCTTTCGAGGGAGCTTTCAGGTGAAATTCAGGCAGCCATAGAAGATCTGGCTTCACAAGCATTGAGAACGATCGCGATTGGCTATAAAGAAATCCCATCTAAAAATGTCATTCTTGATGAAAAAGAGGCGGAGAAGGGATTAACTTTTATCGGGCTGCAGGGGATGATTGATCCGCCAAGGCCGGAGGTTAAAGAAGCAGTCAAGGAGTGCAGGGAAGCAGGAATCAAAACGATCATGATCACAGGAGATCATGTGATTACAGCACAGGCCATTGCCAAACAGTTAGGCATTTTAACAGAAGGTTCCAAAGTACTTCAGGGCAAAGACCTGGCAGAGATGTCTGTAGAAGACCTGGAAGAAGTGGTTGAGGATGTCACAGTATTTGCCAGAGTATCACCTGAGCATAAATTGAAAATTGTCAAGGCTCTCCAGAATAGAGGTCATATCGTTGCCATGACAGGTGATGGAGTCAATGATGCTCCTGCCATTAAAGCAGCAGATATTGGCATTTCAATGGGCATTACAGGCACAGATGTTGCTAAAGAGGCATCTGCACTTGTATTGCTTGATGATAATTTTGCTACCATAAAAGCCGCGATAAAAGAAGGAAGAAATATATACGAAAATATCCGCAAGTTCATCAGGTATTTGCTAGCATCAAATGTTGGCGAGATTCTGGTTATGCTGTTTGCTATGCTTCTAGCCCTTCCACTGCCATTAGTGCCAATTCAGATTCTCTGGGTGAACCTCGTAACGGATGGACTTCCGGCAATGGCTCTGGGCCTTGATCAGCCTGAGGAGAATGTGATGAAGCGGAAACCAAGGAGCCCTAAGGAAGGTGTCTTTTCAAGAGGGCTTGGCTGGAAAGTGGTTTCAAGGGGATTTTTAATTGGCCTTGTGACATTACTGGCGTTTATTTTTGCCTACCGGGCAAATCCGGATCATCTTGCATACGCACAGACAGTAGCGTTTGCCACATTGGTAATGGCTCAGCTGATCCATGTATTTGATTGCCGAAGTGAAAAATCCGTGTTTTCAAGAAATCCATTTGGCAATAAATATTTAGTCTGGGCAGTCATCTCTTCCCTGGTTTTAGTGCTGATTGTCATATACTATCCGCCGCTTCAGCCAATTTTCCACACTGTCCCTATTGAATTGCGCGACTGGTTTATGATCACAGGACTCTCAGCCATTCCAACATTTTTACTGGCAGGCACATTTTTGGCAAGAAAAACAAAATAAAATATGTTATAATCCTTTAGGTAGTAGAGAAGAACTCTATTACCTTTCTTTTTTGCGCAAACATATAAATCTCCATCACTACTTGATTTTTATACATAAAATGCACAGGCACCATGCCGCTAACTGAAAGTAAGTGCTTTTTATAAGCTGTGCTTTTCCCAAAAGGAAGTGTGAGAAATGGCAGTAAGCATGACCGGTTATGGCAGAAGCAAAAAAGATTCCGGGCAAGGCTCCATTACGGTTGAAATCAAAACTGTAAATCATCGTTTTTCCGAATTTCAAATAAGAATGCCCAGACAGCTGATGCATATTGAAGACAAAATAAAGAAAAAGCTTAATAGGCATATCAAAAGAGGAAGAATCGAGGTTTTTATCACCGTTGACGGTGATGTCCTGGCCAGCAGGAAAGTAAATGTTGACTGGGAACTATTAGATGAATATTATCAATACATAACTGCAATTCAAGCAAAGTATCAAATTCAAACGGAATTATCCATCGGGGATGTCATTCGTGAAGAATTAATTGGCATTGAAGAGAAAGAGTCCGGCAATGAGGAAATGAGCCAGCTGGTACTTTCTGCTGCTGAAGAGGCATGCCTGCAGTTAATGCAAATGAGGAAAGCAGAGGGCGATGAGCTGGAAAGAGATCTTCGCAGCCATCTTAGTCTTTTAAGCAATAGTGTCAGCAAACTGAGAGAGTATGCGCCAAAGGTCGCTCAGCTTTACCAGGAAAGATTGCATAAGCGTATGAAGGAATTTCTTGATGGCCAGGTGGATGAACCGAGAATTTTGACAGAGGTAGCAGTTTTCGCTGATAAAGCGGATATCAGTGAAGAACTGATAAGGCTGCAAAGCCACATAAGCCAGTTTGAGCATACACTTCAGCTTACAGATCCGGCAGGCAGAAAGCTCGACTTTATTCTGCAGGAAATGAACCGGGAGGCCAATACGATCGGCTCCAAGGCAAATAGTGCAGATATAGCTGCCGAAGTCGTAGAAATAAAGAGTTTATTGGAAAAAATGAAGGAACAGGTTCAAAATATTGAATAGCAGTTGTTTAGATTCCGGCTCTGGGGGTCAAACTAAATAACTGATGATTGGAGGACCCAAATGTCAATTAAGCTGATCAATATCGGTTTTGGCAATATTGTATCTGCCAACCGGATTATATCAATAGTCAGTCCCGAATCTGCTCCTATAAAACGGATTATTCAGGACGCGCGGGACCGGGGCTCTTTAATAGATGCTACATATGGCAGGCGCACCCGTGCTGTTATCGTTATGGACAGTGACCATGTCATTTTGTCTGCGGTCCAGCCGGAAACCGTCGCACACCGATTAAATGACCGTGATGAAATTATTGAGGAAGGGTAGGATTTTATAAATGAAAGAAAAAGGGTTATTGATCGTTCTATCCGGACCCTCAGGTGTAGGAAAAGGGACAGTAAGAAAAGAGATATTTGCTCAGTCTGATACTGCGTTTGAATATTCTATTTCAATGACAACGAGATCTCCGAGAGAGGGAGAAGTCAATGGAGTTGATTATTTTTTCAAAACGCGTGAAGAGTTTGAAGAGCTCATCAGGCAGGATAAGCTGCTTGAATATGCAGAGTTTGTCGGGAACTACTACGGAACACCGGTTGATTATGTAAGAGAAACACTCGACCGCGGCAAAGATGTTTTCCTTGAAATTGAAGTTCAGGGTGCCCGCCAGGTACGCGAGAAATTTCCGGACGGCCTGTTCATCTTCCTGGTTCCCCCCAGTCTGTCAGAGCTTAAGAACCGTATCGTGACGAGAGGGACAGAGACAGAAGATATCATCAACAATCGCATGAATGCAGCGAGAGAAGAGATTGAAATGATGAATCTATATGATTATGTTGTAGAGAATGATCAAATCGATCTGGCCTGTGAAAGAATAAAATCCATAGTGGTAGCTGAACACTGCCGCAGGGAACGTGTCGAACCTAAATATAAAAAAATGCTGGAGGTAGAATAAATATGCTTTATCCTTCTATTGATTCTCTAATGACAAAGATTGACTCCAAATATTCACTTGTTTCTGTTGCTGCCAAGCGTGCCCGCAAGCTTCAGCTAAATGCCAGACCGCAGCTTGAAAAATACAAATCACATAAAAATGTGGGCAAAGCACTTGAGGAAATACATGCAGACCAGCTTCATTACCGCCTGGGTGAAAAAACAGCCAATGAATCATACGAGTGAAATCGCTGAATAACAACCTTTCAAAAGGTTGTTATTTTTGTTTTAGGTTTTATTAGATGAAAATTCACTGCTCTTCTTGCATAATAAAACTATCATAAAAGCTATTTGCCATTAATGGCCAGCTTTATATAAAAATAAATAGCCAGGCCGTTTTTCATAGAGAAGAATTATTTTGAGATTGGTGGGGTCATATTATGCTGACTGGAAAGAAGATATTATTATGTGTAACCGGTGGAATTGCTGTTTATAAAGCTGCAGCCTTAACAAGCAAACTGACACAGGCCGGAGCGCAGGTGAAAGTAATCATAAGTGAATCGGCTGTTAACTTTGTTGCACCATTAACTTTTCAGGCCCTTTCAAGACATGATGTTTACACAGACACTTTTGATGAAAAAGACTCGAAGGTTATTGCGCACATCGACCTGGCTGATTGGGCCGATTTAATTCTTGTTGCCCCGGCTACAGCAAATGTGATCGGGAAGCTTGCCAATGGAATTGCAGATAATATGATCACAACAACCCTTTTGGCTGCATCATCACCGATTTGGATTGCCCCTGCAATGAATGTGCATATGTACAGC
The DNA here is from genome assembly GCF_023657595.1 of Cytobacillus firmus. Lineage (NCBI taxonomy): Bacteria > Bacillati > Bacillota > Bacilli > Caryophanales > Bacillaceae > Cytobacillus > Cytobacillus firmus. The sequence goes on from NZ_CP098323.1 coordinate 1,712,122, forward strand.
CATCCCGCTGTCCAAAAAAACATTGAAACCTTATATGGTTTTGGCTGCAGATTCATAGAGCCTTCAGAAGGGTATCTTGCATGCGGCTATGTTGGAAAAGGCAGGCTTGAAGAGCCTGAGAAAATTACAGAAATAATCAGTGAATTTTTCAAGCCTTCCAGATTGGAGCTTTCTGGCCGAAAAGTGGTCATAACTGCGGGCCCAACGAGAGAAAAAATTGATCCTGTCCGTTATATTACGAACCATTCTACGGGGAAAATGGGCTATGCAATAGCGGAAGCTGCCGTCTCTTCAGGTGCTGAAGTTGTATTAATATCCGGCCCGGTTTCAATTAACGCGCCTGCCGGATTAAAACTGATAAAGGTGGAATCTGCTGAAGAAATGTATCAAGCGGCATTAAATGAATTTGATTATGCCGATGTTGTCATAAAGACAGCTGCAGTCTCCGATTATCGTCCAAAGGTGGCTTCTGCGCAAAAAATGAAGAAACAGCCCGGGGATGAAGTATTGGAGCTTGAAAGAACAAAGGACATATTGTTCGAGCTGGGACAAAAAAAGGAGAAGCAAATCCTGATAGGGTTTGCGGCTGAAACCGAACAGGTCGAAGAGTATGCAAAGGGCAAGCTAATGAAGAAAAACGCCGATATGATCGTTGCCAATAATGTAACTGCTGAAGGTGCGGGTTTTGGAACTGACACTAATATTGTTACATTATTTAAAAAGGATGGGTCGTCGGAAAAACTTCCGCTAATGTCTAAAAGAGATGTTGCCGTGAAAATTCTTGAAGAAGCCTCGAAGCTGCTAAAGGATGAGCATGAATGAATATAGCCAGTGTAATTGTCGATGTTCCTGCCAAACAGACTGACCGGGCATTTGACTATAAAATACCCTCTCATCTGAAAGGTGTCATTTTCCCCGGTATGAGGGTGGTTGTTCCATTTGGGCCGAGGAAAATACAGGGGTTTGTTACAGGATTAAAAGCAGTGTCAGATTTTCAGCAGTTAAAATCCATTTTAGAGCCGATGGATTTAAATCCAGTTCTTAATCAGGAGCTTTTGAATCTTGGTGAATGGCTGACAGAAAAGACTTTATGCTACAAAATTTCAGCCTTTCAGGCAATGCTGCCTGCAGCATTGAAGGCGAAATATGAAAAGAAGCTTGTTATGGCGGAAAATGCAGATCGTAAGCTGCTCCCAGAAAAAGTATGCACACTTTTTCAGAATGCTGAAGAAATTACCTGGGACGATGCAGTAAAGGGCGGTGCTTTACCGCTTCTTCAGAAGGAAGCATCCAATGGAAATATCGAAATTATTTACCAGGTAAAAGAACGGGTGAAAAAGAAAAAAGTCAAGCAGGTGTTTGCGGCCGCTCCTTCTAAAGAGCTTGCTGATTACCTTCAAAACCTTCCAGGCAATGCAACTAAGCAAAAGGAAGTGCTGGAGTATTTTCTTCAGGAAGAAGGATCGGTCGATCAGAAAGAGTTATTTTCCTTGCTTGGAATCACCTCCTCCACGTTAAAAGGGCTTTTGCAAAAAGGACTGCTTGGCCAGAAAGATGTGGAAATTTACCGCAATCCTTTTGGAGACCGTGAATTCGAAAGAACCGAACCGCTCTCTTTGACCGAAGAACAAAGAAAAGCCATCATCCCCATCCTTAATTCCATTGAAGATAACAGGCATGAAACCTTTTTGCTTTATGGGGTAACAGGGAGCGGGAAAACGGAGGTTTATCTTCAATCCATCCAGAGGGTGCTTGAGGATGGCAAAGAAGCCATTGTCCTTGTTCCTGAGATTTCTTTAACTCCTCAGATGGTCAAACGCTTTAAAGGAAGGTTTGGCGATCAGGTTGCGGTCATGCACAGCGGCCTGTCAGCGGGAGAAAAGTATGATGAATGGAGAAAGATTCAGCGGAAGGAAGTCAAGGTTGTAGTCGGTGCCCGGTCGGCGATCTTTGCCCCATTTGAAAACCTCGGAATTATTATAATTGATGAAGAGCACGAAACCAGCTATAAGCAGGAAGAAAACCCAAGATACCATGCAAGGGACGTTGCCATCAAAAGAGCTGAAAATCATAATTGTCCTGTGGTGCTCGGCAGTGCAACTCCTTCATTGGAATCTTTCGCGCGGGCACAAAAAGGAGTTTACCATCTCCTCACTCTCGAAAACAGAATGAACAATCAGGCTCTCCCTGCCGTTGATATCATTGATATGCGGGAAGAGCTGCGTGAAGGGAACCGGTCTATGTTCTCAAGGAAGCTCCTTGAAAAAATAAAAGACCGTCTTGGAAAAAAAGAGCAGATCGTATTATTTTTAAATAAAAGAGGACACTCCTCATTTGTTATGTGCAGGGACTGCGGATATGTAATTAATTGTCCGCATTGTGATATTTCTTTGACCTATCATCGTTATAACCAGCAGATGAAATGTCATTACTGCGGATATGAGGCATCGGTTCCAAATGCATGCCCGGAATGTGAAAGTGAGCATATCCGCTATTTTGGGACCGGTACGCAGAAAGTGGAAGAGGAATTGGCAAAGATTCTGCCGGAAGCGAAGGTAATACGGATGGATGTCGACACCACCAGCAGGAAGGGTGCACATGAAAAGCTCCTCGATCAATTCCAGGAAGGACATGCAGATATTCTTCTTGGGACCCAAATGATTGCTAAAGGCCTTGATTTCCCTAATATTACTTTAGTGGGCGTACTCTCGGCAGACACCATACTGCACTTGCCTGATTTCCGCTCTTCTGAAAAAACCTTCCAGCTGCTGACACAGGTAAGCGGGCGAGCTGGGAGGCATGAATTAGAGGGTGAGGTAATCATTCAGACCTACACTCCTGAACATTATAGTATTGAGCTGGCGGGGGAGCAGGATTACGATAAATTTTACGATAGAGAAATGATGGTCCGCAAAATCCATAGATATCCTCCTTTCTTCTATATCTCCCTTGTCACAGTCAGTCACGAGGAATTAATGAAGGCTGTTTCTGTAACCGAGAAGATCACGCAGTACATTCAGTCAAAATTATCTGCAGAGAGCATTGTTCTTGGTCCGGTTGCCTCTCCAATACCGCGGATCAATAATAGATATCGGTATCAATGTCTGATAAAATACAAACGGGAGCCGGAACTTGGCCAGACGCTGAAAAAGATCCTGGATAATTACCAGCAGGAAATTTCTGCCGGGGGCCTAACCGTCTCAATTGACCTGAATCCATATATTTTAATGTAGTTTCTAAAAAAGCCAGCTTTTAGAAGGAGTGCATTAATTCGCATCTGCTTTTCTGGTTATGAATAAACCCAAATTGGTTGAAAATAGATAAAAATGGAGGAAACGTTTTGGCGGTAAAAAAAATTGTTACTTATCCGGCTGAAATTCTGGAGGCAGAATGCGAACCAGTTAAAGTCTTTGATAAGAAGCTTGGTAAATTGTTAAATGATATGTATGATACGATGCTTGAATTCGATGGTGTCGGGCTTGCTGCTCCGCAAATTGGGCAAAAACTGCAAATTGCCATTGTTGATATAGATGATGAGTTTGGAACAATTGAAATGATCAATCCGGAAATTCTTGAAACGGATGGGGAGCAGACAGGCCCTGAGGGATGCTTGAGTTTTCCGGGCTTATATGGTGAAGTTACAAGGCCTGAATATGTCAAAATAAAGGCGCAGGACCGCAAAGGGAAATTTTTTACCCTGGAGGCTGAGGATTTCCTGGCAAGAGCGATCCTCCATGAATTTGATCATTTGCATGGGGTGCTATTTACCTCAAAAGTAACAAGATACTTGAATGAAGAAGAGTTGGAAGGATTGGAAGCTGAATGACAAAAATCGTTTTTATGGGCACACCCGATTTTTCAGTGCCGGTACTAAAGCAAATAATAGACGACGGATATGAAGTGATCGGAGTGGTTACTCAGCCTGACAGGCCGGTTGGAAGGAAAAAAGTCCTTACTCCCCCTCCTGTAAAAGTCGAAGCTGAAAAACAGGGCATCCCTGTGTATCAGCCCGAAAAAATCCGCCAGCCGGATGAATTGGAGAAAGTACTTGCTCTTAAGCCCGACCTTGTTGTCACAGCAGCGTTTGGGCAAATTTTGCCCAAGGAGCTTCTGGATGCGCCTAAGTATGGCTGTATAAATGTACATGCATCATTGCTTCCGGAATTGCGTGGCGGTGCACCCATTCATTACTCCATTCTGCAGGGAAAAGAAAAAACAGGTATCACCATTATGTATATGGCTGAAAAGCTGGATGCCGGCGATATATTAACACAAGTTGAGGTGCCGATTACTGAAACAGATACAGTGGGCACTCTTCACGATAAACTTAGCGAGGCAGGATCCAAGCTTTTGTCTGAAACCCTGCCGAAACTGCTGAATGGCGAACTGAATCCCATTAAGCAAAATGAAGAAGAAGCCACTTTTGCCTATAACATTAAAAGAGAACAGGAAAAAATCGACTGGAGCAAAACCGGAAAAGAAATTTATAACCACATTAGAGGTTTAAACCCCTGGCCGGTTGCTTATACAACATTTGACGGCAAAGTGGTTAAAATCTGGAATTCAAAGAAAGTCAAACATGCTAAAAGTGAAGAACCGGGAACAATCATCAGGCTTGAGGAAGACGGGATCGTTGTGGCATCAGGGAATGATACAGCCGTTAAAATAACTGAACTGCAGCCTTCAGGAAAGAAAAAGATGCCGGCAGAACAATTTTTAAGAGGTGCAGGATCCAATCTGACTGCCGGTGGCCGTCTGGGAGACATAGAATGAAAAAACTACAGACGAAAAATGTTAGAGAAACGGCAATGGAGCTTCTTGAGGCCATAGAAAAAAATCAGTCCTACAGCAATCTTTTACTGAATAACGCCATAAAAAAGAATGAAATTGACCAGAAGGACATTGGGCTGCTTACCGAACTGACATATGGTACCCTTCAGCGCCGGATGACACTCGATTTTTACCTGAAGCCCTTTTTGGCAGGCAATAAAAAAATCGAAAGCTGGGTAAATCAGCTCTTGAGGCTGACACTGTATCAGATGGTTTATCTTGATAAAATTCCTGACCGGGCAGCAATTTACGAGGCAGTAGAAATAGCAAAACGAAGAGGGCATAAAGGGATTTCCGGCATGGTCAACGGTGTGCTGAGAAACATTCAGAGGAAGGGGCTTCCGGATCCCGAGCAAATTGAGGACAGGGTGAAGCGCCTCTCCATTGAGACCAGCCATCCCGAATGGCTTGTAAAAAGATGGTCCGATCAGCTGGGATTTGAAGAAACAAAGAAAATGTGCGAAATAAACTTAACTGCCCCGCTGCAGACGGCAAGGGTAAATGAGGTAAAGGTTTCAAGGGAGGAGTGCCTGTCACTTCTTCAGGAAGAGGGATTTGAAGTGGAGCCAAGTCCGTTTATTCCAGTTGCCATTAAATGTTTAAGAGGCAATCTGGCCAATTCCCGTGTATTTAAAGAAGGACTGATTACTATTCAGGATGAAAGCTCCATGCTTGCTGCTTATGCTCTTGGAGGAAATCCCGATGAGAAGATTCTGGATGCCTGTGCAGCTCCGGGAGGAAAAACGACACATATAGCAGAAAAACTGCAAAATACCGGTCAGGTCATTTCACTGGACCTTCACGAGCATAAAGTAAAGCTGATCAATGATAATGCCGATAGACTGGGACTAACAAATATTAAGACAAATGCCCTTGACAGCAGAAAAGTCCAGGAGCATTATGAAAAAGAATCTTTTGACCGCATTTTAGTGGATGCCCCATGTTCAGGCCTTGGAGTTATGAGAAGAAAGCCTGATATGAAATACACCAAAAAAGAAGAAGATTTATATCACCTCCATAAGATTCAGAGGAATCTATTGGATGCCGTTTCACCTTTACTGAAAAAAGGTGGTATTCTTGTTTATAGTACATGTACAGTGGACAAAGAAGAAAATCAGCATGTTGTTCACGCGTTTTTAAAGGACAATGCGGAATTTGAGGGAGATCTTTCTGTTCAGGAGCGGATGCCTGATGCAATTGCTTCTTTAATAGATGGCTTTGAACTGCAGGTTTTACCGCAGGATATTGGTTCGGACGGGTTTTATATTTCCTGTCTGAGAAAGAAGGTGCAATAAATGGAACAAAATACAGCAGAGAAAATTACAGCAGCAGAACAAAAACCATCCATTTATACTTTACAGCTTCATGAGCTGAAGGAATGGCTAAAAGAAAATAATGAGAAAGCCTTCAGGGCTGAGCAAATATTTGATTGGCTTTATACAAAGAGGGTCACATCATTTGAGGATATGACGAATCTGTCAAAAGGGCTGAGGGACACGCTATCAGCAAATTTTTCACTGACAACCCTTAAAACGATCATCCAGCAGGAGTCTGCTGATGGGACAATAAAATTCTTATTTGAGCTTCATGATGGCTATTCAATTGAAACTGTACTGATGAGGCATGACTATGGGAATTCAGTATGTGTAACCACTCAGGTGGGCTGCCGGATCGGATGTACATTCTGTGCCTCCACATTAGGCGGATTAAAACGTAATCTTGAAGCAGGAGAAATCGTTGCTCAGGTCGTAAAAGTACAACAGGCACTTGATGAAACAGATGAACGGGTCAGCTCAGTTGTCATTATGGGTATAGGTGAACCTTTTGATAATTATGACAGCATGCTCTCATTCCTTAAAATTATCAACCATGATAAAGGGCTGAATATAGGCGCACGCCATATAACTGTTTCGACAAGCGGAATCATCCCGAAAATTTATAAATTTGCAGATGAAAATATGCAGATTAATTTCGCGATTTCCCTACATGCCCCAAACACCGAAATCAGGAGCCGCCTGATGCCTATAAATAGAGCTTATAAGCTGCCGGACCTTATGGATTCAATCAGGTATTATATAAATAAGACAGGCAGACGTGTAAGCTTCGAATATGGCTTATTCGGAGGGGTAAATGATCAGGTTGAACACGCTGAAGAGCTCGCAAAGTTAATAAAAAATGTTAAGTGCCATGTTAACCTGATTCCAGTAAACTATGTGCCGGAACGGGATTATGTAAGAACACCCAAGGATCAGATTTTTGCTTTTGAAAAGACATTGAAGAATCACGGCATTAATGTAACCATTCGCAGGGAGCACGGTCACGATATAGATGCAGCATGCGGACAACTTCGTGCAAAGGAGCGAAAAGAGGAGACGAGGTGACAGAATGAAAGCTGTTTTCATGACAGATAGAGGCAAAGTCAGGCAGCATAATGAAGATAATGGCGGCATCTATGTGAACAGCAGCGGTCAGCGCCTTGCCATCGTAGCAGATGGCATGGGCGGCCACCGTGCTGGCGATGTGGCAAGCGAAATGACTTTAACAAGTTTAAAAGGATTCTGGGATCAGACAGATGACTTTCAGACTGCCGATGAGGCTGAAGGATGGCTGCAGAAGCATATTGCAGAGGTCAATACCATCCTTTATGAACATTCAAAAGTGAATGAACAATGCGAAGGTATGGGCACTACTGTTGTTGCTGCCATATGTACCGACCGATTTGCGACGATTGCGAATATCGGCGACAGCAGATGTTATATTTTAAATGAGTCAGGTTTTCAGCAGCTGACGGAAGACCATTCCCTGGTGAATGAACTTGTAAGGTCAGGGCAGATTACAAAGGAAGATGCCGAGCATCATCCAAGAAAAAATGTGCTGCTGAGAGCATTGGGAACGGAAGCAGCTGTTGAGATGGATATTAAAACTATTACATTCGAAGAAGGCGACCTATTATTATTATGCTCTGACGGATTGTCCAACAAGGTATCTGTGGCAGAAATGAGCGAAATCCTCAAAAGTGAAGGTGCACTGGAAGAAAAAGCTTCAGTGCTGATTGATAAGGCCAATGATAATGGCGGCGAAGATAATATTACGCTCGTGATTGCTGAGTATTATGAAAGCAATGAGAGCGGGATGATAAATGATGATTAAGGGAAGAAGATTAAGCGGCCGCTATAGAATTATTGATATGATTGGCGGAGGAGGCATGGCGAATGTCTACCTGGCCCATGATATGATTCTTGATCGTGATGTAGCCGTGAAAGTGCTTCGGATGGACTTTGCCGAAGATGAAGAATTTATCCGCCGTTTTCATCGTGAAGCCCAGTCTGCTACCAGCTTAGCCCACCCGAATATCGTCAATATCTATGATGTTGGCGAGGAGGACTCAATCTATTATATTGTGATGGAATATGTAGATGGACAAACGTTAAAACAATACATACAGCAAAACAGCCCTATTCGGATAGATGATGCCCTGGAAATTTTGAAACAGCTGACCTCAGCCATATCTCATGCACATCAAAACCATATCATACACCGGGATATTAAACCGCATAATATTTTGATAGACAGGCATGGTAATGTTAAGATTACTGATTTTGGAATTGCCATGGCACTAAGCGCTACGAGCATAACCCAGACAAATTCAGTGCTGGGCTCTGTTCATTATCTTTCTCCTGAACAGGCCAGAGGGGGAATGGCCAACAGAAAGTCTGATATCTATTCCCTTGGCATTGTTATGTTTGAGCTTTTGACAGGCAGGCTTCCTTTCTCGGGTGAATCTGCGGTATCAATAGCACTCAAACACCTGCAATCGGAGACACCTTCCCTGAAGAGATGGAATCCATCCATACCGCAAAGTGTTGAAAATATCGTTTTAAAAGCGACCGCTAAAGATCCCTTTCACAGGTATGATACCGTTGAAGAAATGGAAGAAGATATCAGAACAGCTCTTGAGCCCGAAAGACTGCATGAAAAAAAGTTCATAGTGCCAATTGACGATGATGCTACAAAAGCTATACCTGTTATTACAGATGACCGCCCATATCAAAGTATGGACGAAACCCTTGTGCATGCAAAGGATACCAAGGGAGATACTCAGCCTGTGGCGAATCCTCTCCCTGAAAAGAAGAAGAAAGAAAAAAAGAAGAAAAAGAAATGGCCGATAATCCTGGTATCAGTCTTTTTATTTCTGATTGTGACAGGGATCCTGGCCATAACCGTTTTTCCTGATCTGATGGAGCCAAAGGATGTTCAGGTTCCGGATGTATCCGGCAAAGAGGTGGAAGATGCAGTAGCAGAGCTGATTGCCGCAGGGTTTACGGTTAGGGATACAAAGCCGATCAGTGATCCGGATGTTGAAGAAGGCCTGGTAGTTAAAACAGATCCGAAAGCAGGCAGAACTGTCAAAGAGGGAACCTCCATTGATATCTATGAAAGCTCCGGCAAAGAAAAATTTGAATTGGCAGATTACCAGGGCAGGCAATATGATGATGTTGTCCGCCTGCTTGAAAACAAAAATTTTAAAAGCATTGAAAAAAACGAAGAAACAGATGATAGTGAGCCGGCTGGGACCATCCTGGATCAAAACTTATCAGAAGGCGACCTTGTCGTTCCAGAGGATACGGAATTGATTTTCACTGTGAGCAAAGGACCGGCGCCAATAGCATTAAAAGATTTACGCGGCTATAACGAAAAGGGTCTGCAGGAGTACGAAGAATCTTCCGGATTGAAGGTAGAATATGGGGAAGAAGAGTACCATGAGGAAGTTCCTGAAGGGCTGGTTATCAAACAGGACCCGGCACCAGGCGCAAATCTGACAAGGGGACAGAAGGTGACGGTGGTTCTTTCAAAAGGAAAAAAAGAACTCCTTCCTAAGACTGAAAATATTGAGATCAGCATTCCATATGAGCCTGCCGCCGAAGGTGAGCCCAATGAAGTTCAGATTATCATTAAGGATTTGAATAATACAGGTTCTGAACCAATGCATACAGAGCTGATATATGAAGATGTGGTAATACCAATTGATCTGACAATCGCTCCTGGACAGAATGCCTCTTATAAGGTTCTGCGCGATGGCCAGGTTTTTGAGGAAAAGGAAATACCTTATCCGGATGAAGAATCATAAGCAAGGAGTGTTGCTATGCCTGAGGGCAAAATTATTAAAGCCATAGCAGGGTTTTATTATGTATTAAGCGGAAATGAAACCATTCAGTGCCGCGGACGTGGAGTTTTCAGGAAAAATAAAGTTACACCGCTTGTCGGTGATGAAGTAGTGTTTCAGGCAGAAAGTAATACAGAAGGATACATCTTAGAAGTAAAGGAACGGAAAAATGAGCTGATTCGTCCGCCGATTGCCAATGTTGATCAGGCCATTCTTGTATTTTCAGCTGTTGAACCGGGCTTTAGCACCTCTCTTTTAGATCGTTTCCTGGTGCTGGTTGAATTCAATCATATAAAGCCGCTCATCTGCATTACTAAAATTGACCTGGCAGATGAAAATGAGTATAGGGAAATTCAGCAATATGCATCTGATTACCGCAAAGCCGGCTATGATGTTTTGCTGACATCCTCTGAAACAGAAGAAGGCGTTAAAGATCTGATGCCCTATCTGGAAGGTGAGATATCTGTTTTTGCCGGACAGTCAGGTGTAGGGAAATCTTCTTTGTTGAACGTTCTAAGACCGGACCTGGAGCTGAAAACAAATGATATTTCTTCGCATTTGGGCAGGGGAAAGCATACGACCAGGCATGTAGAGCTGATCGAGGTTGGAAAAGGGCTTGTTGCTGATACCCCGGGATTCAGCTCCCTCGAATTCACTGATATCGAATTGGAGGATCTCAATTATTGCTTCCCTGAAATTCAGGAGAAAAGTGAACTTTGCAAATTTAGAGGATGCCTGCACATGGCTGAGCCTAAATGCGCTGTAAAAGCCGCCTGTGAAAACGGTGAAATTCCATCCTACAGGTATGAACACTACAAAACCTTTCTGCAGGAAATCAAAGATAGAAAGCCGAGGTATTAATTCATGGTAAAAATCGCACCTTCTATTTTATCGGCAGACTTTTCTAAATTGGGAGAAGAGATTAAAGATGTTGAACGCGGCGGCGCTGATTATATCCACGTTGATGTAATGGACGGCCATTTTGTGCCGAATATTACAATTGGTCCATTAATTGTGGATGCCATCCGTCCTGTAACAAAGCTGCCCCTTGACGTTCATTTGATGATAGAAGATCCGGATAGTTACATTGAGGCATTTGCTAATGCGGGGGCCGATTACATCACTGTTCATGCAGAAGCATGCAGGCATCTCCACAGAACGGTTCATTTTATTAAATCCTTTGGTGTTAAGGCAGGAGTGGTTCTTAATCCAGCTACACCAGTTAATATGATAGAGCATGTTATTGAAGATATTGATATGGTATTGCTTATGTCTGTTAATCCTGGATTTGGAGGGCAGAAATTCATCCCATCCGTTCTTCCGAAGATTGCAGCCGTAAAAAAATTGGCTGACGCAAAAGGCCTGAAAATTGAAATTGAAGTGGACGGCGGAGTAAATGAAGAAACAGCGCAATTGTGCATTGAAGCTGGAGCCAATGTGCTGGTTGCCGGGTCGGCGATTTATAATCAGAAAGACAGAGCAGCGGCGATTGCTGCTTTAAAGGGTTCGCAATAAAGTGAAACTTCAATCAGTGGGGATTTTCCTTATCCCCCACTGATTGTTAGTTGAACCAATCGGGCCTTTACGGGCAGTTTGATCCCCACTTATCCTCATTTGATTCCTCTGAGTCTTGAATGGGGGTCTTACTGCCCGTTAGACTGCGATAAAAAGAAGCCAGCTGGAATACAGCTGGCTTTTTGTCATATTAGATACATAAATGAATGGAGCAATGTATAATGATTATCAATATTTTAGCTGGAGGCCCGGATGACTTGCTGCCTGATCTGCATTCGTTCAGTAATACAGATGATATTTGGGTCGGAGTAGACAGAGGGGTGCTTACTCTAATTCAAAGCGGCATTCAGCCGGAAATGGCATTTGGTGATTTTGATTCGGTGTCGGATGAAGAGCTTTTGCTCATTGAAGAAAATGTAAAAGAGCTGAACAGGTTCATGCCGGAGAAGGATGAAACGGACATGGAGCTTGCCCTGAATTGGGCACTCGGCCAAAAACCTGAAAAAGTCCATTTGTATGGTGCCACAGGCGGCAGGCTTGACCACTTATTCGCAAATATTCAGCTGTTAATAAAGCCTGCACTGGCGGAAGACTTTGTTCCTGTCGAAATTATTGACAAGTCTAATAAGATTTATATTAAGACTCCAGGTAAATACAGCATAAAGCAGAATTCAAATTTCAAATACATTTCGTTTGTTCCGGTCACTATGGAAATTAAAGGCCTCACCCTGAGAAATTTCAAGTATCCGCTGACAGATCGGACCGTTCCTGCCGGTTCTACTCTCTGTATCAGTAATGAACTTATTGATGATTGTGGTACTTTTTCTTTTACTGAAGGCATATTAATGGTTGTAAGAAGCAAGGATTAAGTGCCGGGCCGCTTCCCTGCAAGATGCGGGAAAGCTGGATAAGAGTCTTAGCATGAATTGCTTTCTGATCATTTTTTGTAATCATGAGTACTCATCTTTCATTATTTGAATAAGATGGTAAAGACGATTTAAGGACAGAATGGATGCGTAAGATCGTGAGGAGGGACACGAGTAATGAGATTTTATACAATCAAACTTCCTAAATTTTTAGGGGGCATTGTGCGTGCCATGTTAGGGACCTTCAAAAAGGGGTAGACACCCATAAATTAAAAAGAAAATAGCATCAAAACTTGGCACCTCACCTGGGGTGCTTTTATTTTTTGCTTAAATGGGGGAGAATGATAGTGGGTCAAAAAAGGAAAATAAAAAGGACATCCAAAAGGGATGTCCCTGAGCATGTTAAACGCGCTCAACTTTACCTGATTTAAGTGCTCTTGCAGAAACCCAAACACGTTTAGGTTTACCGTCTACAAGAATACGTACCTTCTGAAGGTTAGCACCCCAAGTGCGCTTGTTAGCGTTCATTGCGTGAGAACGTGCGTTACCTGAAGTTGTTTTTTTACCAGTTACTACACATTTGCGTGGCATGTATGTTTCCCTCCTTACTAAAAGCATAAGCTGAAACTATTTTTCAATGCTTTCATCTGCAATAGTCAGATTCATCCATCTGAATTAATGCGGAATCCCTGTGCGGATTTCGACATTAAAAGATACTTTAATAATTTATCATACAACCCTTCTGATTGCAATAGTTTGCTTTCAAGAAAATTTCCTTGACATAGGGGGATGGAACATGAGCTATAATAGAGATGGAGAAGTATGACTTTCAATATCACAGCCCATATAGTAAAATATTATAAGGTATGCTTTAAGCTTTGAAGTTAAAAAGACCGCTGCCCAGCTTAAAAAGGTGAATTGTCTCTTGCCGGAAGGCTTAGCCTCCAGGGTGCAATTCAGGGGAAAGCCAGCACTATCGTTAAGCGGAAGTGCCTGAAGAAGCTTTTATGAAAAGCAATTTCCAAAGGGGGAACGAACCATGTCCATCGAATTAAAAACAAATTTCGGGCAAATTGATATCTCTAATGATGTAATTGCAACAATCGCAGGCGGAGCAGCAGTTGACTGCTACGGCATTGTAGGAATGGCCTCTAAAAATCAAATTAAGGATGGCCTTACAGATATACTGCGTAAAGAGAATTTTACCCGTGGTGTAATTGTTCGCCAGGAAGAAGATGAAGTACATATCGATATGTATATTATTGTAAGTTACGGAACGAAAATTTCCGAGGTTGCCCACAATGTGCAATCTAAAGTGAAATACACCCTTGATAAAACAGTTGGGCTTAGCACTGACTCGGTTAATATTTACGTTCAGGGAGTTCGAGTAACGAACCCGTAGTGAGGAGGAAAGACTTGTGTCAAAAAGAGATTTAGATGGGAAGCTTTTTGCCGAAATGGTCATACAAGGAGCGAACCATTTATCTGCTAATGCAAAATTAGTGGATGCGTTAAATGTTTTCCCTGTTCCTGATGGAGACACAGGAACCAACATGAATTTGTCAATGACTTCCGGAGCAAAGGAAGTTAAAGCTAATATCCAGGAGCATATTGGAAAGGTAGGCTCTGCTCTTTCTAAAGGTTTGCTTATGGGAGCACGAGGGAACTCGGGAGTAATTCTCTCCCAGCTGTTCCGAGGCTTCTCAAAAGCGATTGAACATAAAGCTTCTATCAATGGAAAAGAGTTTGCTGATGCTCTGAATTCTGGTGTGGAGACGGCATATAAAGCTGTGATGAAGCCGGTTGAAGGAACGATCCTTACTGTTGCAAAAGATTCCGCTAAGAAAGCGGTTCAGGCTGCTAATCATGAAGATGATATCATCGTGATTATGGAGGAAGTTTTGAAAGAAGCAAGGGCTTCCCTAAACCGCACTCCAGATCTTCTTCCAGTCTTAAAAGAAGTTGGAGTTGTAGACAGCGGCGGACAGGGCCTTGTGTTTGTATATGAAGGATTCCTTGCCGAGCTAAAGGGCGAAAAACTTCCTGATACACCGGCAGCCCTTCCTAAGATGGATGACCTGGTTAGCGCAGAACACCATAAAAATGTTCACAGTTTTATGAACACTGAGGATATTGAGTTCGGTTATTGCACTGAATTTATGGTCAAATTCGAAGATGAAAAAATTTCTGCTAATCCTTTTTCAGAAGACAGATTCCGCCAGGACTTAAGCCAATATGGCGACTCACTTCTTGTGATTGCGGATGAGCAGCTTGTAAAAGTACATATCCACTCTGAACAGCCGGGAGATTGCCTGACATACGGACAGCGCTATGGCAGTTTAATCAATATGAAGATTGAAAACATGCGCCAGCAGCACACCAACTTAGTCGAAGACGTTCCTACACCTTTGGCGGCCCAGGCTAAGCCAAAAGAAAAGCAGGAGTACGGGATTGTGACAGTATCAATGGGCAGCGGCATCGCGGATCTTTTCCGAAGCATCGGTGCACATGCTGTCATTGAAGGCGGACAGACAATGAATCCCAGCACGGAAGATATTGTAAAAGCCATCAAAGAAGTAAATGCAAAAAAAGTAATCATTTTGCCAAACAATAAAAATATCATTATGGCTGCACAGCAGGCTGCAGAAGTGACTGAAGAAGAAGCAGTGGTTGTTCCTTCAAAAACTGTTCCTCAGGGAATGGCGGCACTTCTTGCCTTTAATCCAAGTGCTGAGCTTACAGAAAACGAAGAAGGCATGACAGATGCTCTTCAGCATGTGAAAACAGGCCAAATCACGTTTGCTGTCCGTGATACAAGCATCGATGGCCTTGAGATAGAAAAAGATGATTTCATGGGCATTGCTGACGGCAAAATTGTTGTGAAAAACAAGGATAGAGTTCAGGCTGCCAAAGATCTTCTGGAAGGAATGATCGATGAAGACTCTGAGATCCTTACCGTCTTAAAAGGTGAAGATGCAGCAGATGAGGAAGTAGACTCACTTATCAGCTATATTGAAGATAAATATGAAGATATTGAGGTTGAGCTTCATGATGGAAAACAGCCTCTATACTCTTTCATTTTCGCAATTGAATAACAAGTAAACAATAAACAAAGCGAGGGCCCAGCCTTCGCTTTTGTCCATTTTAGACCTTTATAAATGCTTTTAAGCATGAGTTTTTTTGTTTTAAGGTTACTTTCTTGCATTTTTAAATTACAATGTGCTAGTTATAAAGCAGGCGTTTCATAAGCCTGTATATAAAAGTAACGGAGCAGGGAGGGATGGCGGACTGCCTGAAAGAAAATATAATTGGCAGCCGTTCAATAAATGTGAATCCAAATTTAATCCAGTCTGTTACAGCTGTTAAAGGCATCGGAGAGGAATCAGCTGAATTACTGGCTGAAATGAATATTTACACTGTAAAAGACTTGCTTGAATATTTTCCATATAGATATGAAGATTACAGGCTCAAGGACCTGGCAGAAATGAAGCATGATGAAAGAGTGACGGTTGAAGGAAAGGTTCACAGTGAACCTTCACTTGCTTATTACGGCAGGAAACGCTCCAGGCTCACTGTTCGGGTGCTTGTAGGACGGTATCTCATCCAAGTGATTCTGTTCAATCAGCCTTATTTGAAGAACAAAATTGTTTTAAACGAAACGGTTACGGTGACTGGAAAATGGGACCAGCATCGGCAGGTGATTACAGCCAGTGAACTTAAAATAGGAAATGCCTCTGGCAATAAGGATTTTGAGCCGGTTTATGCTGTAAAAGGAAATGTCACGGTCAAAGGCATCAGGCGATTTATTAAACTGGCTTTCACACAGTATCGGAATGACATATCAGAAGATTTACCTGAAAAATATTTATTGCAATATAGACTATTAAATAGGCGAGATGCTGTGAGATCGCTTCATTTTCCCGCCAATGAACAGGAACTCAAGCAGGGAAGGCGGCGTTTTGTTTACGAGGAGTTTTTCTATTTTCAATTAAAAATGCAGGCACTAAGAAAGATTGAAAGAGAGCAGTCAAAAGGGGTTGCACAGGCTTATGATCTTTCAAGACTAGTGGAGTTCATTGACTCACTGCCATTTGATTTAACCGGAGCACAAAAAAGAGTAGTTAATGAGATCATGTCTGATTTGAAATCTCCATACAGGATGAACAGGCTATTACAGGGGGATGTTGGTTCCGGCAAAACGGCAGTGGCGTCGATTGCTCTATTCGCCAGCAGGACAGCAGGCTTTCAGGGAGCATTAATGGTCCCGACCGAAATCCTGGCAGAGCAGCATGCGGAATCTTTAAAGTCGATGCTCGAGCCGTTTGGGCTGCGATGTGAACTTCTGACAAGCTCTGTTAAAGGAAAGCGAAGAAGAGAGATTCTCCAGCTTTTAAAGGATGGAGTGATTGATGTTCTCATTGGCACACATGCACTTATCCAGGATGAAGTGGAATTTAATAAACTGGGACTTGTCATTACTGATGAGCAGCATAGATTCGGGGTAGGGCAGCGGCGGATACTCAGGGAAAAAGGTGAAAATCCTGATGTTCTGTTCATGACTGCAACGCCAATCCCAAGAACATTGGCCATTACCGTTTTTGGTGAAATGGATGTATCCATCATAGATGAAATGCCGGCAGGACGAAAAGCAATTGAAACCTATTGGGCAAAACCTGAAATGCTGGACAGGGTCCTAGGTTTTATGGAAAAGGAGCTTTCAGCAGGTCAGCAGGTTTATGTGATCTGCCCGCTTATTGAGGAATCAGACAAATTGGATGTTCAAAACGCTATAGATGTCCATGCGACACTGATGCATCATTTTCATGGCCGTTATGATGTCGGACTCATGCATGGCAGGCTTCATCCGGATGAAAAGGAAAGTGTTATGAAAGCTTTCAGCCGTAATGAAACTCAGGTTCTTGTTTCGACGACGGTAGTTGAGGTGGGTGTGAATGTTCCAAATGCAACGATGATGGTGATCTATGATGCGGAGCGGTTTGGACTTGCACAGCTGCATCAGCTGAGGGGCAGGGTAGGAAGAGGAGATAAACAATCTTATTGTGTGCTTCTGGCTGATCCGAAATCGGAAGTTGGAAAAGAACGCATGAAAATCATGACAGAAACCAATGATGGTTTTGCTCTAAGTGAAAAGGACCTTGAGCTGAGAGGTCCTGGAGACTTTTTCGGAAGAAAACAAAGCGGGCTTCCGGAATTTAAAGTCGCTGATATGGTCCATGATTACCGTGCGCTCGAAACCGCCAGGAACGATGCATCAACTCTAGTGGAATCCGATGAATTCTGGCACTCGGATGAGTACCTGCCTTTGCGGCATTATTTAAAGGAAGCAGGAGTGCTGGAAGGGGAAAAGCTGGACTAGAAATAAGGTAATCAGAGCGGATTGCGGAAAAGTTCTTTCTTGCAATCTGCTTTTTTTGATTATATACTACTATTAGTACCTAGTCTTAATATCTCGGACGGTGGGATTTTAATGAAAAGAAACAAAAAAGAACGTCAAACATTATTAACGGACACCATAAAAGAAAATCCTTTTGTCACGGACGAGGAACTTGCGGACAAGTTCTCTGTCAGCGTCCAGACAATCAGGCTCGATCGGCTGGAATTATCAATTCCGGAATTGCGTGAGCGAATCAAGCATGTTGCCGAGAAAAGTTTTGAGGATGAAGTGCGATCTTTACCAATAGAAGAAATAATCGGTGAAATAATAGATATAGAATTGGATAAAACGGCGATATCCATTTTCGATGTAAAAAGTGAACATGTTTTCAAGCGTAATGGAATTGCCCGGGGCCACCACCTGTTTGCACAGGCCAACTCACTGGCGGTCGCCGTCATAAATGATGAGCTGGCATTAACGGCAAAAGCCAATATTCAATTTACAAGGCCTGTAAGATTAAATGAACGTATCATTGCAAAAGCAAAGGTCCTTACAATTGACATTGACAGCGGAAGGACGTTGGTTGAAGTCAATAGCTTTGTGAATAACGAACAGGTATTCAAGGGAGAATTTGACATGTTCAGAAAAAAATAATCACTAAAAGGATGAAGCACCATGAAAATTGCCATAGACGCAATGGGAGGCGACAATGCTCCGAAGGAAATTGTCCTTGGGGCAATGAAAGCTGCCGCAGAATATAAGGATGTACATATTACCCTTGTAGGCGATGAGTCAAAAATAAACCAATACCTTACTTCAAATGAGCGAATTGACATATTACATACAGATGAAGTCATCTTGCCGGATGATGAGCCGGTGAGAGCTGTACGCAGAAAGAAAAATGCATCCATGGTGCTTGCAGCGCAGCTTGTCACAGATGGTAAGGCGGATGCATGCATTTCCGCAGGAAACACGGGTGCTCTTATGGCAGCAGGCCTTTTTGTGGTAGGAAGGATTGAGGGCATTGAACGTCCGGCATTATCACCTACGCTTCCAACAATAGGGGGAGAAGGGTTCCTTTTGCTTGATGTAGGGGCGAATGTGGACGCGAAGCCTGAGCATCTTCTTCAATATGCGATTATGGGATCTATATATACCGAAAAGGTCCGGGGTGTTGCCAATCCCAGAGTAGGCCTTCTAAATATCGGAACGGAAGAGAAAAAAGGCAATGAGCTTGCAAAAAATACATTTGATCTGCTGAAGAATGCGGATATCAATTTTATCGGCAATGTGGAAGCGCGCGATTTGCTTGAGGGAGCTGCGGATGTTGTTGTGACAGATGGCTTTACCGGCAATATGGTGCTTAAGACAATTGAAGGTACTGCTCTATCTGTATTTAAAATGCTAAAAGCAGCTCTGACCAGCAGCTTTAAAACAAAATTGGCAGCAGCAGCCTTAAAGCCTGATCTATACCAGCTGAAATCTAAAATGGATTATTCGGAATACGGCGGTGCCGGATTATTTGGATTAAAGGCGCCGGTTATCAAGGCGCATGGCTCTTCAGATGCAACAGCTTTATTCAGTGCAGTGAGGCAGGCCAGGAACATGGTCGAAAACAATGTTGCTGATACGATAAAGGAAGCGGTTGAAAAAGAAGCCGGAAAGACAGCTCTTAAATAAACATTTTTAACTTGGGGGGAAAGCATGATGGGTAAAATCGCTTTTTTATTCCCTGGGCAGGGGTCCCAGGCTGCAGGTATGGGAAAAGTTTTAGCTGAACAGGATGAAAACGTAAAAGGATTTTTTGAAAGAGCCGATCAAAAACTTGGGTTTTTATTATCGGAACTTATTTTTGAAGGGCCTCAGGACAAATTGACGTTAACAACAAACGCACAGCCTGCACTATTGACCACTGGCATTGCCATTCTCGATTATTTTAAAAGATCTGGTATAACACCTGATTTTGTTGCGGGACATAGCCTTGGTGAGTATACTGCACTGGTCGCTGCGGAAGCTATATCCTTTGAGGATGGGGTATATGCTGTCCGTAAGCGGGGCGAATTCATGGAAGAAGCCGTTCCTAATGGCGAAGGAACAATGGCTGCAGTATTGGGCCTTGACAGGGACAAGCTCACTGCAGTTACAGAAGAGGTTACTGCAGGAGGAAATCCGGTGCAGCTTGCAAACCTGAATTGTCCTGGACAAATTGTCATTTCAGGTTCAAAAGCAGGCGTGGAACTGGCTTCTCTAAAGGCTAAAGAAGAAGGTGCCAAGCGTGTGCTTCCGCTGGAGGTAAGCGGCCCTTTCCATTCCCAATTAATGAAGCCTGCTGCTGAGAAGTTCAGGGGAATCCTTGATGAAATTGAGATTAAAGATGCAAAGGTTCCTGTCATTGCCAATGTAACAGCTTCTGAAATGACATCTGCTTCAGAAATAAATGGCAGATTGATTGAACAGCTGTATTCTCCTGTGCTATGGGAGGATTCAATCCGCAGGATGATAGAGCTTGGAGTGGATACATTTATAGAAATAGGTCCAGGAAAAGTACTGTCAGGCTTAGTGAAAAAGGTAGATCGTTCCCTTAAGACGTATGCCGTTTCAGATGCAGAATCATGCCAGGCAGTTACAGAATCCTTGAAGGAGGAATTGAGATGAAGCTAGAGGGAAAAGCCGCTTTAGTAACAGGAGCTTCCCGCGGAATCGGAAGAGAAATCGCTTTGGGTCTTGCCAGGCAAGGTGCAGATATTGTGGTTAACTACTCCGGAAGTGAGGCAAGGGCGAACGAAGTCGTTGATGAAATAAAGGCTTTAGGCAGAAATGCTTTTGCTATCCAATGCGATGTGTCAAATAGTGATTCCGTGACAAGCATGGTAAAAGAAACAGTAGAAAAGTTTGGCAAGCTTGATATTCTGGTTAATAATGCGGGTATTACGAAGGACAACCTGCTTATGAGAATGAAGGAAGACGAATGGGATGATGTTATTAACATTAACCTGAAAGGTGTTTTCCTTTGTACAAAAGCTGTTACAAGGCAAATGATGAAACAGCGCAACGGCCGCATTATCAATATTTCATCCATTGTGGGTGTGAGCGGAAATCCTGGACAGGCTAACTATGTCGCTGCCAAATCAGGGGTTATCGGCCTGACAAAAACCTCAGCAAAGGAACTTGCATCAAGAGGGATAACAGTCAATGCCATTGCACCAGGCTTCATCACAACTGATATGACGGATAAGCTGAACGAGGATGTAAGGGATCAGATGCTAAAACAAATCCCATTGGCGCGCTTCGGCGATCCTGCAGATATTGCAAATGTGGCAGTGTTTCTAGCTTCAGAGGACAGCCGTTATATGACAGGGCAAACCCTGCATGTTGATGGCGGAATGGTCATGTAATTTGTAACAGGCTTGTAATGCAAAATTTTTTATAAAAGCTTTCAATAAAGGCTAAAAATAATCTATAATACTTGAGGGGAGGTGAACAAGCATGGCAGAAGTATTAGAACGTGTAACAAAGATCATCGTGGACCGTCTTGGCGTTGAAGAGTCTGAAGTGAAATTGGAGGCTTCTTTCAAAGATGATCTAGGTGCTGATTCCCTTGATGTAGTAGAATTAGTAATGGAATTAGAAGATGAGTTCGACATGGAAATTTCTGACGATGACGCTGAGAAAATCGCAACAGTCGGTGACGCTGTAAATTACATAAAAGCTAGCCAATAATCGTTAGTAGAACCGCTCTGCAGTGAGGGAATCCCCCTCACTGCAGCAATTTTTTCTGATGTTTACTGTCCGGTGTTACCTGCAGCATCGAAAGGGCAGCTTGGAATTAAGCTTTCAGCCTTCAGCAGGTGACTGTGGACAGTAAATACGATTCTCAAAAGCTCCGTTTGATAACGGGGCTTTCTTCTGTGAAAATGGCCGTAACCATATGAAACATAAAATTGCTTTATATCGAAGTTTTTTGCGTTTTTCCTCTTTATTACGTAAACTTAGGGAAGACCAATTAAGTGTGTTTAACTCAAGAAGAATATTAATTTTTAGCAAGGTGGATGCAATATGCGCAGCAATAAAGATAAAGAAAGAAAATCATTTCGCGCAATCGAAAAACAATTTAAAGAATTCCAGACGGAAATCGGAATTCACTTTGAAAATGAAAAATTACTAAAACAAGCTTTTACCCATTCATCCTATGTGAATGAGCACCGGAGAAAGCCTTATGAAGACAATGAAAGACTGGAATTCCTGGGGGATGCCGTCCTTGAACTGACTGTTTCAAAATTCCTTTACCTTAAATATCCGATGATGAGCGAGGGTGAATTAACAAAGCTGAGGGCTGCGGTTGTCTGCGAACCATCCCTGGTCTCATTTGCCCACGAATTGTCATTTGGCAGCCTGGTGCTCCTTGGTAAAGGGGAGGAAATGACAGGTGGAAGAACCCGTCCGGCCCTGCTTGCAGATGTTTTTGAAGCCTTTATAGGTGCATTGTACCTGGATAAAGGATTAGATACAGTTGTCGGTTTTTTGGAAAAAGTTGTTTTTCCAAAGATTGATTCAGGTGCTTTTTCGCATGTGATGGATTTTAAAAGCCAGCTGCAGGAGCTTGTGCAGCGGGATGGAGCAGGTGCAATTGAATATAAAATCCTTCAGGAAAAGGGGCCTGCCCACAATCGTGAATTTGTTTCCACTGTTTCTCTAAATGGCAGGGAACTTGGGACAGGCACTGGCCGGTCAAAGAAAGAAGCCGAACAACATGCGGCCCAAATGGCTCTTGAAGTATTAAAAAATCATATAAAGTGAAACATTTTCTAACTCTGACATCAAAGAGCAGAAACATGAGGAGACAGAGGGGGACCAAGGTTGTTTTTAAAAAGGCTTGATGTTATTGGATTTAAGTCGTTTGCTGAGCGGATAACGGTTGATTTTGTTCCAGGCGTCACAGCAGTTGTCGGTCCGAATGGAAGCGGGAAAAGCAATATTACTGATGCCATCCGCTGGGTATTGGGTGAACAATCAGCTAAGTCCCTTCGCGGTGCGAAAATGGAGGATGTCATTTTTGCGGGCAGTGATTCCCGGAGAGCACAGAATTTTGCAGAGGTGACACTGACCCTTGATAACGCCGATCAGGGTCTGCCGATCGAGTATAGCGAAGTCAGTGTTACAAGAAGGGTCTACCGGTCCGGAGACAGTGAATACCTGATCAATAAGCAAACATGCAGACTTAAAGATATTGTAGATTTATTTATGGATTCAGGCCTTGGCAGGGAAGCTTTTTCAATCATAAGCCAGGGCAGAGTTGAAGAAATTTTAAACAGCAAAGCTGAAGAACGCCGGACTATATTTGAAGAAGCGGCTGGCGTACTTAAATACAAGATAAGAAAGAAAAAGGCGGAAGGCAAGCTTTCAGAAACCCAGGATAACTTAAACAGGGTGAATGATATTCTTCATGAACTGGAAACCCAGGTAGAGCCTTTGAAAATACAGGCTTCAATCGCAAAAGATTATTTGCAGCAGAAAGAAGAGCTGGAGAAAATAGAGGTAGCCCTTACCGTTTATGAGATCGAGGATCTGCATTCAAAATGGGAGCAGCTTTCACGTCAGCTCGAGCTGCATACGGAAGATGAGATGAAGCTCTCGGCAGTTATCCAAAGCAAAGAAGCGAAAGTGGAAGAGTTAAAGGATCATATAGCTGCAATTGATGAATCAGTCAATGATCTGCAGGATGTGCTCCTTCATGCCAGTGAAGAGCTGGAAAAACTGGAAGGCAGAAAAGAAGTGCTCAAAGAGCGAAAGAAAAATGCCAGCCAGAATAAAGACCAGCTCCATGGAAATATGAAAGAACTTACGATGAAGATTGCTGAGTTAAAAGAGCAGAAAGAAAAGCACTCGGCTCTCAGGGGAAAAGTGAAGGCAGAAGCTGGTAAGCTTCAAATAGCATTAAAGGAAAAGCAGGAGCAGCTAAAACTATTCAGTGAAAATACAGAAGAAAAAATAGAATCTCTGAAAAGTGATTATATTGAAGTGCTGAACCGCCAGGCAGCTTCACGGAATGAATTGCTGAATATTGATCAGCAGCTGAGTCAGCAGGGACAGCGCAGTTCAAGGCTTGAAATGGATAATGAAAAATTTATTGCTGACCGCAAGAAAAATGAAGAGAAAAAACAAAAGATACAATCAAATCTTGAAAACCTGCAAAAGGAATTAGAAAATCAAGTTCATCTATTCCGAAATGAAGACCGCAAGCTTGAATCATTAAAGAATAATTATCAAAAGCAGGAAAAAACCTTGTATCAGGCTTATCAATATTTGCAGCAGGCGAAATCCCGTCAGGAAATGCTTGAAGAAATGCAAGAGGATTTTTCGGGTTTTTTCCAAGGAGTAAAAGAAGTATTGAAAGCAAGAGGCAGCAAGCTGCAGGGAATTGAAGGAGCCATAGCTGAGTTAATTCAGGTGCCAAAAGAGTACGAAACTGCGATTGAAACAGCTCTCGGCGGTGCCATGCAGCATATCATTGTACAAGATGAACAGGACGGAAGAAGTGCCATTCAATTCCTGAAAAAGAATTCATACGGCAGAGCCACATTCCTGCCTTTAAGTGTAATTAAGGGGAAGAAGCTGAATACCACGCAAATGCAGTCGGTTCAAGGCCACCCTGCCTTTATTGGTGAAGCTGCTTCACTGATACAATTTGAAGAAAGACACCAGCCTGCTATCGAGAACTTGCTTGGCAATGTGGTCATTGCCCGGGATCTTAAAGGTGCCAATGAACTTGCGAAGCTGCTTCAATACCGTGTGAGGCTCGTAACAATTGAAGGAGATGTGGTTAATCCCGGCGGCTCCATGACCGGTGGAGCTGTGAAACAGAAAAGTACTTCAATTCTTTCACGTAAAGGTGAACTTGAAGAGCTGAAGTCCAGAATTACGGATATGGAATCCAAAACAGCAAATCTCGAAAAGCAAGTAAAACTGCAAAAAAGTGAAATTCAAAAACAGGATTTACACATTGAGCAGCTTAGAAAAACAGGCGAAGAGCTTCGTTTGATGGAACAGAAGGTAAAAGGAGAACTTTTAGAAGCAGAGTTTGAAGAGAAAAGCATTAATGAGCGCCTATCCCTTTATGATATGGACAAAGCACAGTTTTCGCAAGATATAGAGATACTGCTGGCAAGAAAGAGCGAGCTTTCAGTCGTATTGGATCAGCAGCAAAAGCAAATCGCTAATCTTGATCAGGAGATAAAAGCATTAACAGAAAGAAAAAACACCCAGCAGACTTCAAAGGAAACTGTAGTATCTGAAATTAATGAGCTGAAAATTAGCTTCGCTTCCAAAAGTGAGCAGCTGAACCATGCTGAGGACAAGCTGGCCGCCATAAATTCTGAGCTTGCTGTTACACAGGAGAAACTTAAAACCGTAAAAGAAGATTTAGAATTGCTTTCATCCGAAATGACAAATAGCTCTTCAGGTGAACAGCATCTGGAAGAAGCAGCACAGCAAAAACTGAAGGAAAAGAATGAAACACTTGAACTGATTGCTTCAAGAAGGAATGAGCGATTAAAGCTCCAAGCATCTTTAGAGGACCTTGAGCTTGAGGTAAAAGAATTAAAACGCCAGCATAAAGGCCTCATAGGAGTTCTGAAAGATGAGGAAGTTAAACAGAACCGGCTGGATGTTGAGCTTGAGAATAGGCTGAATCATTTAAGGGAAGAATACCTGCTGTCTTTTGAAGCGGCTAAAGAAGAATATCCGCTGCAAATTGAAATTGAGGAAGCGCGAAAAAGAGTAAAACTCATAAAGCTGGCTATCGAGGAACTTGGCGCAGTTAATCTCGGAGCAATCGAGGAGTATGAAAGAGTATCGGAACGCTATGAATTCCTGCTTGAGCAAAAAACAGACCTTCAGGAAGCAAAGGATACATTATTCCAGGTTATTGATGAAATGGATGTTGAAATGAAAAGGAGATTTGAAGAAACCTTTGAAGGGATCCGCCTTCATTTTGAGTCGGTTTTCCAATCTTTATTCGGCGGCGGCAGAGCGGATTTACGATTGACCCAACCTGAAGATTTATTGAATACAGGTGTGGAAATTGTTGCACAGCCGCCAGGCAAGAAATTGCAGAACCTTGGATTATTATCTGGGGGTGAACGTGCACTCACAGCCATTGCATTGCTGTTTTCTATTTTAAAAGTCCGGCCTGTTCCATTCTGTATTCTTGATGAAGTGGAAGCTGCTTTGGATGAAGCAAACGTCCAAAGGTTCAGCCAATACTTAAAAAGATACAGCGCAGAAACCCAGTTCATCGTTATCACCCACAGAAAAGGAACAATGGAAGAAGCGGATGTTCTTTACGGTGTAACCATGCAGGAATCCGGTGTCTCCAAACTAGTATCTGTTCGTCTCGAAGAAACCAGGGAATTAATTACTCAATAAAGTTTCCAATGCGGAACAGTCTGTAACACTGTTCCGCTATATACATAAAGAATGTTTGGTAATTTTGTTATCCGAATTAAGTTATTCCACTGAGTTGATTGAAGCGGAAGGTGCGAGACTCCTGCGGGAGTAGCGTACCAGGGAGACCCCACAGACGCAGAGCGTCGAGGAGGCTCCCGGCAGCCCCCGCGGGTTTGCTGAGTACCTGCAGCGGAAATCAGCGGACAATGTTTTCAAACAAGTATAACAAACAAAGAACATACAATAAAAAGCTTTAAAAGGAAGTGAAAACATGAGTTTCTTTAAAAAACTTAAAGAAAAAATCACAAAGCAGACAGATAGTGTTACTGAAAAGTTTAAAGACGGATTAACCAAAACGCGCGATAATTTTTCAAATAAGGTTAACGACCTTGTTTCAAGATACCGGAAAGTGGATGAGGAATTTTTCGAGGAACTGGAAGAAATCTTAATTGGGGCGGATGTCGGTTTTGACACTGTCATGGAACTGGTGGATGAGCTGAGAAGAGAAGTAAAGCGCAAGAATATTCAGGATCCGCGCGAGGTTCAGGCAGTAATATCTGAGAAGCTTGTAGACATTTATGACAGCGCAGGCGAAATCTCCACAGAACTAAATATACAAACCGATGGACTTACGGTAATCCTGTTTGTTGGTGTTAACGGTGTTGGAAAAACAACGACAATCGGAAAACTTGCTCATAAGTTCAAAAGTGAAGGGAAAAATGTCCTTCTTGCAGCGGGTGATACTTTCCGTGCAGGAGCGATTGAACAGCTTGAGGTGTGGGGCGAACGTGTCGGAGTTGATGTCATTAAGCAGGGAGCCGGTTCTGACCCTGCAGCTGTCATGTATGATGCTGTTCAGTCTGCAAAGTCGCGCAAGGCCGATATTTTAATCTGTGATACAGCTGGACGTCTCCAAAATAAAGTCAATTTGATGAAAGAATTGGAAAAGGTAAAGCGCGTAATTGAAAGAGAAGTACCTGGTGCCCCGCACGAAGTATTGCTTGTTCTTGACGCTACTACCGGACAAAATGCCATGATTCAGGCTAAGACCTTCAAGGAAGCAACAGATGTTTCCGGTATCGTTCTTACAAAGCTGGATGGTACTGCAAAAGGCGGCATCGTTCTGGCAATCAGAAATGAGCTGGAAATACCTGTGAAATTCGTAGGTTTAGGTGAAAAAATGGATGACCTGCAGGAATTTAATGCAGAACAATATGTCTATGGACTATTTGCAGACATTGTTGAAAAAGAAGCAGAAGAAGAGGAAGAATAAAAATATTACTGATTAAACAGCCTGAGAATCCGTTCTCAGGCTGTTTTTTATATTATAGATAATAGAATGAGAATAAAAAATAGTTTGAAAAATGCAATTTATAGTGTAAAATTACACTATAATGATGGTATTCTTCATTAAGATTAACCTGTAAAACAAATTATTTTAATATCCTCAGGAACTTTTTGTCATTAAGCTGCGTCTATACAATCGAAGAAGTTATCAGGCTGGCAATAATCATTGTTATAGAAGCTGCCTATAAATATAAAAAGCTAATACTTACGATATTTAAAGGGGAGATTGGGTTGCACGGTAAATTAAAAGTAATCATTATGGTGCTATTCTGCTTTGTGTTAATGTTTCATCCATTCCAATCAGCAGAAGCTGCCGGTACAGGCATTAAAGTTACTCTCGATGAGGGCTTTGACGGAAAAGTAAAAAGAGGAAAGGGATTTCCTCTGCGTATTAAGATGGAAAATTCAGGTGACGCATTTAGCGGAGATTTGCTGATAAGTTACCATCCATCTTACAATACCAGCGGTGCGGTTTCTGTAAAAGTAGAGCTGCCTGCCGGAACAGCTAAGGAATATCTGGTTTCCATACCTGGAATGACGGAGGACCACCCCTCCATGTATCAGAATATTCCATTGCTGACTCTTTATGAAGGAGATTGGGAAGACGGAAAAAAAGTTAGTTTTAAAGGAGAAAATACACTAAAGCCTAAATTTGTAGATATGGCTACTGAAGTAATTGGAGTTCTAAGTGAAAACTATGACCGTGTAAAAGAGCTTAGAACACTTCCTTCTAAATCGTTGCTTGAACTTAAAGGGGAAGATTTACCGGATGATGCAACAGGGCTGGAGACACTCGATTACTTGCTTATTGATGAATTTAAGATTTCCCAGCTTAGTGAAAAACAGCAAAAAGCTATAAGGGACTGGATATTCAGTGGTGGAACATTGATTGCCGGAGGAGGACCAGATGCCAGCGGCTCCTATGGAAATTTATATTCACTGCTGCCGATGAAATCAGAAAATGAGTCATCCGCTCCAGTCAAATTCCTTCAGCCGGCAAAGGGAGAGGAGCCAAAATTTGATGAGCTCAACTTCTTCACTGGTCCGGTTGATAAGAGTGCAGAAGTTATTGCAAAAAGCGGCGATCTCCCTGCAGCATTGAAAAAGGAGTATGGAAGCGGGACAATTTTGCAGACAGCTTTTTCACTGGGAGATGAGCCTTTATCTTCATGGCAGGGATATGACACATGGTTTGAAGACTATATGAAACAGGCATCAGGTTCAGGCATTGGATCAACCCCCTATTCACAGGATTATCTCGACCAGCTTTATTGGGAATTTGCAGAAATAAATGAATTCTTTCCTGCATCCAATTTTTCAGTCGGACAGCTTATTGGACTTTTTGCCGGTTATATTATTCTAATAGTGCCTGTGCTTTATTTTGTGTTAAGAAAGCTTGATAAACGGGAGCATTCCTGGTGGATCATACCTTCTATAGCCATTTTAATGGGTGCAGCTGTCTTTGGAATGGGGGCAAAAGACAGAATTTCTCAGCCGCAGCTGAACCAGATGGGGATATATAAAGTGAATAACAATCTGCTTACTGGTTATCAGGCTTCAACCCTGCTGTCAAATAAAAGCGGTGAATACATCCTCTCAATGCCAAAAGGTGAATATAATGCTGTGGTTTATTCAAATAATTCCACTTCATCTGACCCCCTTAGAGGCGGAATCATGGCTGAAAGAGTAAAAAACAATGAGATAATTTTCCCAGAGGTAGAATATTGGTCATCCAAAACCATTTATGGAAAGGCTCAAACAGAAATAAATGGGAAATTGACAGCAGTTGTCACCCTTAAAGAAAAAAGATTAACAGGAACAATTCAAAACCAAAGTGACTTTGATTTTGAAGAATTATATATTTGGTCAGGAAACGAATCAATTAAACTGGGTTCAATTAAAAAAGGTGAGTCCATTAAAGTAGATAAAGCCACAAAACAGTCCCTTCTGAGCAGACCGTACGGAGGAGCATTTAATGGAGGAAATCCTGCCAATAGCCAAAATGATATTAATAAATTAAGAAGAGAAAGGCTTCAATATGCTTCTAATACATTTTTGCTGGGAGATCTTTCACAGCCAGTCCTTGCAGGAATTACAAGAGAATCTGTCATTGATGTAACCATGAAAGGGAAGAAAGCAAAACAGAATAACACCAATCTGATTGTTCAGCCATTTGAGGCCAAAAATGAGTTTTCCGGCGAATTTACATTGAAGGATGGCATGATGGCAGCTGATTGGAATGTGATTAAGGGACAGATTTATGAAAAAGGAATGGACAGCACGAATGGTGAAATGATGCTTGAAGACGGTGAATATGAATATTCTTTAAGCCTTCCGAAGCAGCTTAAAGAGAAAACCTATAAACTGGAAGAAATTTCGGTAAGGATTAATAGCCAAAATGTACAGTATTCATTAAAAAACCATAAAACAGGTGAATGGCTGCCGATTGAACCGGATCAAAGGAGCTTAAAGCTGACGAGTAAAGATGACTTGTCTCAGTATGTTTCAAAAGAGGGCCGATTTATTGTGAAGCTTATTAAATCTTCACAGGGAGATCCATTTGTTCCATTGCCGGCTGTAACAATAAAAGGGGAGGTGGCGAAATGATCGAAATAATAGATTTAACGAAACGATATGGAAAATTCACAGCGCTTGATTCCTTAAATCTTACTATTGAAAAAGGCAGTGTTTTTGGTTTTGTCGGACAGAACGGTGCAGGAAAATCCACAACCTTTTCCATTTTGGCAACACTGCTTGCCCCAACTTCGGGATCGGCTTATGTAAACGGGTATGATGTGCAAAAGGAGCCAAAGCTCGTACGAAAGCAAATTGGCTATATGCCGGACTTCTTCGGGGTTTATGATCAGCTTAAGGCTGATGAGTATCTTCACTTTTACGGTGCAAGTTACGGTATTCCATTCGCAGAACGCGAGAAGCTGATTCCACAGCTGCTCGACCTTGTCAACTTGTCACATAAAAGAGAGTCATATGTGGACCTTCTATCAAGAGGGATGAAACAGCGTCTATGCCTGGCAAGATGCCTGATTCATGACCCAGAAGTGCTGATTCTGGATGAACCTGCATCAGGACTTGACCCGCGAGCAAGGGTAGAAATGAGGGAAATATTAAAAGAATTGAAGAGTATGGGCAAGACGATTTTAATATCTTCACATATTCTGCCTGAGCTTGCAGAAATGTGCGATACCATTGGCATTATTGATCAGGGTAAACTTGTGGCTCAGGGGTCTGTGGCTGATATCCAGTCGCAGCTTAGAGGAGAAAGGCTGATTCGTGTAAAAGTTAATGGGAGTGCTGAAAATGCCATCTCCTTTTTCGAAGATGATCCAAATATTTTTAAATTATCTTTGCTGGAGGACGGGTTATCTTTTCAGTTTATTTACAAAGGGACGCCTGAAGAGCAAACAGAACTTCTTAAAAGAGCCATATTAAGTAATCTGGCCATCACCAGCTTTGCAGAAGCGGAAACAGACCTGGAAGATGTCTTTATGGAAATTACAAAGGGAGTTGAGCTGACATGAAGAATTTAGTCGTAAATCCTGTACTGAATAAAGAATTTAAGCTCCGCTTCCGAAGCTTTAAAAGTTACCTTGGGGTCCTGTTTTACCTCTTGGCCTTAGGGCTTATCATTGTTGGATTCATTTTTATTGAATCACTGTCAAACAACATGCAGGGCTTTTTTAAACCGGAACAGAGCCGGACAATGTTTATGGTTTTATCTATATTGCAGCTTGGCTTGATTCTATTTATTACCCCTGGATTAACAGCAGGGGTAATCAGCAGTGAAAGAGAGAGGCAGACCTTAAATATCATGCTCACGACGACTCAAAGCTCCTCAAGCATTATATTAAGCAAGCTGATCTCTTCCATTTCATATTTAATTCTGCTGATTGCGGCAAGTTTGCCTCTTTATAGCTTTGTGTTTTTATTTGGAGGTATTTCTCCAGGCCAGCTGCTTACGACAATGGGATTTTATTTGTTTACAATCCTGGTTTACGGAAGCATTGGAGTCTTATTTTCAACGCTAATCAGAAAAACCATTGTCTCGATGGTTACCACCTATGGGGTTACTTTATTCTTAGCAGGCGGAACGGCTTTCCTTGCTTTAATTTTTATGCAATTAACAAATGCATATGGATATACTGGAACTCAGCCGACGAATCCGCTGGCATATTTCCCGGCTATGCTCAACCCGGTCATTATTCTGATGAGTACCTTTGAGCCGGAAATGACCAATGAAATTACAAGATCAACAGGCATTGAATTTCCTTTGTGGATTTCATACTTAATTTCATACACTTTCATTTTCATTGGAGCTGTCCTTCTTAGCATTAAAAAACTCCGTCCAAATATGAGAAAGGGCTAGAGTTTATCGCAGTCTAACGGGCAGTAAGACCCCACTTCATGACTAAGAGGAATCAAAGGAGGATAAGTGGGAGTCAAACTGCCCAATCTAGCTGCGGCTCTTAGGGGCTCGAGGTCATAAGCCAATCAGCTGATGGGAAGAAAAGCACTTCCCATCATCTGCTCGTCTTATGTTTGTCACCCCAAGGCAAGTCGCCTCGCTTTATAATGTAAAGGCCCGAAAGAAGGATAAAGACTAAGAACGCCACGTCCTCCCAAAAGCTGTCGCATTTGGTCGTGCGATGCTCATGCTCACAAAGCCTTCCTTGTCCTGTGGGCCTCAACTAACAATCAGTGGGGGATAAAGCTCCCCCACTGATTGAAGTTTCACTTTATTCGGGCAAATCCCCTGGAGAGGGGATTGCCCGAAATTTATAATAAGGGAATGATAACGGTGGAAGACCGCAATCAATATCTTAAACTCTTAAAACCGGTAAAAAGACAGCTCCTCATTCAGCTGACCATTAAGGAATTTCAGGTGTTCCTTTTAGCAGCCGCTGTCTTGGCCTGTTGTCTTATGGTTTTAGCAAGAATTTTCGTTATCCCATACTTGCAAAACTATTTTCTGCTGATTATTTTACTCTCAGCTTTTGGCGCTGCTATTCGGATTTGGAAGAAGCGGCCTGACATAATCCAGGCGGCTTCATTATATAACGGGTTTGTAGCGGAAGATAGGGTTATTACAGCCCATTCTTTCCTTTTGGATGATGCTGTTCTGGCAAGATTGCAGCTTGCAGATGCAGTAAAGCATATGAAAAAGGTACACCATCAGGTTTTAGGCAGGAAGAAGGTTTTCATCCACCCTAAACCTGTTTTAATGTGTTTGGCTTTTCTAGGCCTGGCAGTACTTTTATACATGATTCCGGGAGAGAAAATGGAATTGGCTCAAAAATGGGAGAAGGAAAACAAGTTAGTTGAAGAAGCAAAAGAGGAACTTGAGAAAAAAGCTGAAAAAGAAAAGAATCCTGAAGTAAAAAAAGCATTAGAGAAAGCGAAAGAGAAGATTGCAGAAAAAAAGTCTGCTGAGGAAGCTTTGAAGGAGCTTGCGAACCAAACAAAAAGCCTGGAATTAAAGGCAATCAAAGAAAAAGAAAAATCTCTGAGCCTGGAAAACATGAAAAACACCCTTGATAATAGCGGTTTAAAGCAATTAAGCCGAATGCTGGAGGAGAAAGATCTGGCTTCTTTCCGGGAAGAATTAGCAAAACTTGAGAAGCAGAAAAAAGAACTTAATGAAGAACAAAGCAATGCATTGAAACAGCTTACCGGCAGTGAGGGGCAGCTATCTGAAGAGGAGCTGACAAAACTTATTGAACAGATGGAGAACCTATTGCAATCAGAAGAGCTCTTAAAACAGCTGGCTGCAGCTCAAAAAGCTCTTCAGAGTTCTGGGCTATCATTACAGCAGCAAATGGCTGCGAATGGAATGCCGCCGGGGCAGCTTGCATTTGCGCCTCCCGGGAAGCAGGGGAGCGAGGCGAATAATCCTAATACATCGCCGCCTGCGCAGCAGAATAATTCAAATTCGCAAAATAATCAAAATCAGCCTGGCAATAGCCCAAACAACGGAAATGGCAGCGGCTCCGGAAGTGGTTCAGGATCTGGTTCAGGATCTGGTTCAGGATCTGGTTCAGGCTCAGGCGCAGGGAGTGGTTCGGGCAGCGGTCTTGGTGGAGGTGCCGGACTTGGACAGGGATCCAGGGATCTGCTCACCATTCCATCTGGCATGGAAGGGAAGACGAATATTGAAAATGACAATGGCAGTCTTGGTCAAGGGACTCCAGGCCAGCAATTTGACGGGGAAGGTCCTGTATTAAAGGGAACGATCAGACCTTACAGTGAGGTATTTGGAAATTATGAGGCGTCATACAGGCAGAGCACCGACCGGTATAAGCTGCCGGCTGATTTAGAGGAAATCGTTAAAAATTATTTTACAAGTATAGATCCTGACAAGGAGTGACTTCAATGTCCGTAACACAGGAAAAAGAACAGCAATTCGCAAAAGCAGCAGATATTATTGCAAGAGTGAGAGATGAAATTCAATCATTTATAGTAGGCCAGGAGGAAGTAGTCGAACAAGTATTATGGAGCATTTTCTCAGGAGGCCATGTTTTGCTTGAAGGTTTGCCTGGGCTTGGTAAAACGATGCTGATTAAGACTATTGCAGAAGTGCTGGACCTGAAATTTTCCCGTATTCAATTTACCCCTGATATTATGCCATCCGATATAACCGGAACGATGCTGCTTCAGCCTGATGAAGCAGGCAGGCAAACGTTCAGTTTTCATAAAGGGCCCATATTCGCCAACATCATCCTGGCAGATGAAATTAATAGGGCAACACCTAAGACACAAAGTGCCCTGCTTGAGGCTATGGGAGAAAAAACGGTTACCATTATGGGTGAAACCAAAAGAATGGAAAAGCCATTTTTTGTTCTTGCAACTCAAAACCCGATTGACATGGAAGGAACATATCCTCTGCCGGAGGCGCAAACCGACCGGTTTATCTGTAAGGTAAACGTAGCTTATCCGACGCAGGAAGAATTAAAAGAAATTGCCCGGAGAACTACAGGTGTGCAAAATACTCATTTAAATAAAGCGGCCGGGCTGAATGATGTAGTTGCTCTTCAGGAACTCACAAGAGAAATCCTCGTATCAGAGGATATCCTCGATTATGCTGTATGGCTGATCACTGCCACACACCCGGATTCAGAGGATGCACCGGAAACAGTAAAAGAATACGTCCAATATGGCAGCGGTCCCCGCGGACTCCAGAGTCTGATAAATATGGCAAGAGCAAGAGCATTGTGCTCAGGAAGGTTCCATGTTTCAATAGGTGACCTTAAAAATGTTGCCTATCCCGTTCTGCGCCACCGCCTCATTTTAAACTTTGAAGGAGAAGCAGCGGGGATTACGGCAGATTCGATTATTGAAGGTCTAATAAAAGAAAATTCCCGGGGAGCTAAGAGCTGATGAACAGCCATCAAATCCTTCTTGGAAAGCTGCAGAAGCGTAAAGTTGCGGTAAAGACCAGGAAAAGAGGGTTTCATTCAGGTTCAAGGCAATCCCATAAATTCGGATCTTCCATGGAATTTTCTGACTTCAGAGCATATCAGCCCGGAGACGATATCCGGCAAATAGATTGGAATGTCTATGGCAGAACACAAAAACATTATATTAAACGTTTCCTTGATGAGCAGGAACTGTCTATTGCTGTTTATCTGGATGCCACTTCATCAATGACCAAACTGGAAGCAAAATGGGAGTATGCCAAAGCGCTGGCTGCGGCTTTGAGCTTTATGATTCTTTCTGGTGAAGACCGGCTCCTATTTTCACCTGTTTCTTCTGCTGGCTTACAGCCTATCAAAAGAAAAGGCTCTGTTTACAGCAGGCGAACATTCATGGAAATCCAGAAAATTGAACCTTCAGCTCTGTCCAATAACTTTCTGGGCAGCTTAAAAGACACTCTTTCAAGGCACCAGCAGCTTGCTGTAATAATAGCGGATGGTTTTGAACCGCTTCAGGAATGGGAAAGCCTGTTTAGGAAGCTAAGAGGGCTGAAACAGGAGTTCTGGCTATTTCAGGTGCAGGCTGATGAAGAAATGACACCTTCATATTCTGGAGATGTAAAGTTAATTGATAGTGAAACAGGGACCGCTGTAAATGTGAGCATGAGTCCTGCCGTATTGGCCGAATATGAAAAGCGCCTAAAAAAACATAATGAACAGCTTGAGATTTTATGCAAGCGATATGGCGGCCAATATATCTTTGCTCCTGAAACAAGAGATCTTCAGACTGTTCTTTTCAGGGATCTGTATGCGAAGGGGCTGGTCAGGTGAGAACAACATGCAATTTTTAAATCCTGCTTATTTTATTTTATCCATTTTTATCGGAGCGTTTGTCTTATTTTATTTCTTTCGGAAGCAGTATGCGGAAAAGACCAATTCATCCAATTTGCTCTGGGAGCAGGTACTGAATGAATGGCAGGCTTCCCCCTGGCTGAAAAAGCTTCAGCAGAATCTGTTATTTTGGCTGCAATTATTGGCACTTCTATTATTGATGCTAGCCCTTGTGCGTCCATTTTGGCTTGAAGATTCTTTAAAAGGAGAACACATAATCATCATCATTGATCCATCCGCTTCCATGTCAGCTGAAAGTGGAGGGAAAAGCCGTTTTGAGATCGCGAAAGAGGAAATGCTTGATCTGGCAGGCAAGCTTAATGGCCAGCAGGTAAGCTTAATTAAAGCAGGTGAGAAAAATGAGATTCTCTTAAGCCGGGAAGATGATCTAAATGCTATTCGAAGAACCATTGAAGGGCTGGAGCTTACTTATGAACATGAGAATATGGAAAAAGCCATCTTATTGGCAGGCTCCTTATCATCAGGAAAAGACACTGCTCTTCATATTTTTTCAGATTCAGCTGGAAAGAAAGATTTAATGAAGGAATTTGCCGGTCTATATACTGTTGTACATAATATTGGTGAGAATGCAGGGAATGTGTCGCTGCAGTCGTTTGGAACAGCGGCCGCCGGTGATGGTATTTCAGCGGCTGCAGTGATAGAAAACCAGTCTTCTGGAAATATAGAGACAGCTTTTACAGTGAAATCTGAGGGAGAAGTCCTGTTTGAACAGAATCTATCATTAAAAGCAAATGAGGAGAAAACCATTCAAATAAAAAATCTGCCGGAAAAACCTTACTATGAGGCAGCTATTTCCATTAGCGATGGCTATAGTGCAGATAATCATGCAGCCTCTATTTACACTGACCCAAAACCTAAGGTTTACACTTTGGGAGATGTAAATCCATTTGCGGTGAAGGGCTTTCAAACTATTGGTGCCGAATTGCTGCAGACAGATCCGTCTGCTCTAAAAGGTTTGGATATGAAAGGTGTCGTTGTGGCGGAAGGAAGCACTTTATCGGGACTCCCTGAGCTGCCGATAATCTTTTTTAATACAAGCAAAGATAAAGCAAAACTTGAAGAAGCAATCTCGGGGGATGAGGATCCTCTTTTTGAATATGCAAACTTTGAGAAGGTGTATATCAGTTCTGCATCCTCCGTTCTGAAAGGAGAATGGGAGACTGTACTGAAAAGCGGGGATATTCCTTTAGTCCAAAGGGGAATGCATAATGGGCAGCCAATTATTATCGTCAATTTTAATCTATCCGACACCGATTGGCCTCTTCAGCCAGGTTTTCCAATCTTTCTGTATAACTCTTACCAGTGGCTATCTCAGCAATCAGATTTCCTCGGATATTTCAGCTCCGGAGAAGAAAGATGGATAAATATCGGCAATGGAACTGGAAGCTGGGAAATTTTCAATAATAAAGACGAAAATCTATACTCTCTTGATCTAAACAAGGAAACCTTTAAAGCTCCTATAATCCCCGGAACTTACCAGGCTGTATCAGGAAATCAAATTTATTTTTTTACAGTACTTCTGGATGAAAGGGAGAAAAGTGCCGGAATAGAAGAATCCTTTACACTGAATGCTAAATCATCTGAAAAAAGCAGCATGACCCAAAGACCTAATGAAAGTCTCTGGTTCTGGCTGGCGTTCATCGCTTTAATCCTGATTGTTATCGAATGGGAGGTATATCGCCGTGGGCATAGAGGTTAAATATCCCTTCCTGTTTCTCCTCCTGATTCCTGCTGTCATAATCGTTTTTTTATTTATTCGAAATCACAGCGGAAAAGGAAATGAAAAGTTTTGGATTGCCGGTTTGAGGCTGATCATTTTCTCTTTATTAATTATTGCACTGACCGTTCCTCAGGTGGTTCTTCCGGTAAAGGGACAGACCGTCGTATTTCTGGCCGACCGTTCTGCAAGCATTGGCACGAATGAGGAAGCACTTGCCTGGATAGAAAACAGCACCAGCCACAGGAAAAATGACGATCAATTTGCAGTGGCTGCTTTTGGGGAAAATGCAGTACTTGAACAGAATCTGGGCAGAAACCGTGAAGCTATAAACGAATTTAACGGAGTGGCAGAAGATTCCCAATCCAATCTCGAAGCAGGCCTGCAATTTGCCGCTTCACTCATTCCGAGGGAGTCTTCCGGCAGAATTGTCCTGATGACGGACGGGAATGAAACGGAAGGCGAAAGCCTGGAAGCTGCAGCAGTTTTAAAAAATCGGAATATCGAGATTGACCATGTGCCATTAAAAACAACAGCAGGGGACGATGTCTCAATCTCAGAATTAAACGTTCCTCCTTCACTATATTTAGGAGAAGAGGCTCCGATTACAATAGAAGTTACCAGCAACGTTGCCAAAGAAGCTGATATCAGACTATCGGTAAATCATAAAGAAGTATTAAAGGAAACTGTTCAAGTGAACGAAGGGAAAAATGTTTATACGTTTACCCACAAAGCGGATACCGCAGGATTAACGGTATATAAAGCAGAGATAGCTGCAGACCGGGATGCCTACTCTGAAAACAATGCACTTCACTCAGTTGTGAATGTGAAGGGTACCCCTAAGGTCCTGATCGTACAAGGGGAGGAGGCTGGCGATCTTGCAAATCTTTTAAAAGGTTCAGGCCTGGATACTGACATCGTTATTCCAGAAAAGCTACCGACCGTTCTCTCAGGTTATTTGCAATATCAGTCGATTATTTTTAATAATGTCCCTGCAACTGTCATCTCAGAGCAGCAAATGATGCTGATGGAGAAGGCAGTGAAAGAATTCGGCACTGGTTTTATTATGTTTGGCGGTGAAGAAAGCTTCGGGCTGGGGGGCTATTTTAAAACTCCGATTGAGAAATTGCTGCCGGTGGATATGGATATCAAAGGCAAGAAAGAAATGCCTTCCTTAGGTCTTGTGTTAGTTATGGACCGTTCTGGAAGCATGGCAGGAAATAAAATTGAATTGGCGAAAGAGGCGGCTGCCCGTTCAGTTGAACTGCTGCGTGAAGAAGATACACTAGGATTCATTGCATTTGATGACCGTCCATGGGAAATCCTTGAAACCAAGCCTCTCAAGGATAAGCAAAAGGCAATTGAAAAAATCAAATCCATTACACCAGGCGGGGGGACAGAAATCTTTACCTCTCTGGAACAGGCATACAGTGAGCTTGAAGATTTACAGCTGCAGAGAAAGCATATCATTTTGCTGACAGATGGCCAATCTGCCACAAATGGAGACTATGAGCTTTTAATTGAAAGCGGGAAAGAGAAGAATATCACTCTCTCAACTGTTGCTCTTGGCCAGGATGCTGATAGAGGGCTGCTGGAAGAACTTGCGGGAATGGGGTCTGGGCGGTTTTACGATGTTACAGACTCTTCCGTTATACCAAGCATTTTATCACGTGAAACCGTAATGGCTACGCGAACTTATATCGAGGACAAACCTTTTTACCCAAGTATCCAGCCCTACCCTGACTGGTCCTCTCTTTTTGAAAAAGGTGTGCCGGAAATGAATGCCTATATAGCTTCCACTGCTAAGCCGCGGGCACAGGTGCCGCTGTTAAGTGAAAAAAAAGACCCGGTACTTGCTGAATGGCAATATGGAATGGGGTGGACAGCGGCATTTACATCCGACATCTCAGGCAAGTGGTCGGGAGAATGGGCAAGCTGGGAAAAGTGGCCGTCCTTTATTAATCAGCTTGTTACTAAAACCCTGCCGAAGTATGAAAGTGAACCATATAGAGTTGATGTTGAGAACAAGGATGGTAATACAGTGCTCAGCCTGGAGTCTGCGGCAAGTATTTCTTTGCCTATTGAGACATCTATCGTGTCAGAAACGGGTGAACAGATAGAAGCTAATATGAGGCTTATAGCGCCAGGTAAGTATGAGGCGCTGATGCCTGAAAGTGCGGGAATGTATTTTTTAAATATTAAACAGACAGATCATAATGGGAATGTTCAGGTTCATCAGACCGGTTTTACTATTCCCTACTCTGAGGAGTATTTGCAAAAGGGAACAAATAAAGAGCATTTGAAGTCACTCTCAAAAATGACTGGAGGCAAGGAGCTCGCGAGCGGAGAAGAAGCATTCCGGCCGCTGAAAAAACCGGCAAGCACCAAACAGCCAATCAGCGAATGGCTTCTTCTCGCTGCATTCCTGCTCTTTTTTTCAGAAATCGCAGTAAGGCGTTTTGGTCTAACGGGTCTTGCAGCGGGAATTTTGAAGAAAAACAGAAATAAGAAGGAAACGACAGAGGCTCCTATGAAAATTCAAAACCTTAAAGCTTCCAGGGAAAAACATTCTCCTTCCATGCAAAAGGCTGGTAAACATATAGGGGGAAATCCTGTAAAAGAAACACCGGATAAAACAAAAGAAAAGAAGAAACCAAACCGGCCAAAACCTGCAGCCGAACCCTCGCTGAAAGAAAGAGAAGAACGCATGAAAAGGCTTCTGGATGCAAAAAACAGGAAAAAGTAAGTGGGATTTTCAATACAGAAAGCTGGATTAAAAAAGTATTATAGATCGCTGAGTAGATTGCAGCGGAGGGCACTTGACTCCTGCGGGAGGAGAGGGAGCGGGAGACCCCGCAGGCGAAGCCGAGGAGGCTCCCGTTCCTCCCCGCGGAAAGCAAGTGCCCGCAGCGGAAATAAACGGGCTAAATTATAAATTAAAATAAAATGAATAATTAACACTGTAAAGATATTTTCTTGACATGTTATGAAATTCTATGTAAACTTTACTTTGTAAAGGCTTTTCACTTAACAAGGGGGAATAGGGATGCTCGAAAAGACAACGAGGATGAACTACCTTTATGATTTCTATCAATCGTTGTTAACTCCTAAGCAGAGAAGCTATATGTCCCTTTACTACCTGGATGATTTTTCGCTTGGAGAGATTGCCGAGGAATATGATGTTAGCCGGCAAGCGGTTTATGACAACATTAAGAGAACAGAAGCAATGCTTGAAGAGTATGAAGAAAAGCTACTATTATTTCATAAATTTCAAGAGCGCAGCAAGCTGATTGCAGAAATAAAAGAGATGCTTCAGGAAGGCTCCCCTTCCCGGAAGGCATTGGAAGAAGCAGTGGCAGAGCTTGAGAAATTAGATTAGGAGGCGGCATATATGGCATTTGAAGGATTGGCCGACCGACTGCAAAATACAATTCAGAAGATCCGCGGAAAAGGCAAAATTAATGAAGCGGATGTAAAAGAAATGATGCGTGAAGTCCGTCTCGCCCTTTTGGAAGCGGACGTTAACTTCAAAGTTGTCAAGGAGTTCGTCAAAAAAGTCAGCGAACGCGCTGTCGGGCAGGAAGTATTAAAGAGCCTGACGCCGGGACAGCAGGTAATAAAGGTTGTTAAAGAAGAATTAACGGAACTGATGGGCGGAGAGCAAAGCAAAATTGCTGTTTCCAATCGCCCGCCGACAGTCATTATGATGGTCGGTCTTCAGGGTGCCGGTAAAACGACTACAACCGGAAAGCTTGCGAACCTGCTCCGCAAAAAGTATAACCGCAATCCGATGCTGGTTGCTGCAGACATTTACCGCCCTGCGGCGATTAAACAGCTCGAAACGCTTGGCAAACAGCTGAATATGCCTGTCTTCTCCCTTGGCGATCAGGTCAGTCCTGTTGAAATTGCAAAACAGGCGATCGCAAAGGCAAAAGAGGATCATAATGATTATGTTCTAATCGATACTGCAGGAAGACTGCATGTGGATGAAGCTTTAATGGATGAGCTGAAGCAAATCAAAGAGCTTTCCAATCCAGATGAAATTTTCCTTGTTGTAGATGCCATGACTGGTCAAGATGCGGTTAATGTAGCACAAAGCTTCAATGATCTGCTGGGTCTTACTGGAGTAGTCCTGACAAAGCTGGATGGCGATACCCGAGGCGGTGCGGCTCTATCCATTAGATCCGTAACAAACACGCCGATTAAATTCGTCGGTCTGGGTGAAAAGCTGGATGCCCTTGAAGCGTTCCATCCAGAACGGATGGCATCCCGTATTTTAGGTATGGGGGATGTCTTATCCCTAATTGAAAAAGCACAGGCCAATGTGGATGAAGAAAAGGCAAAAGAGCTTGAGCAGAAGATGCGCACTGCTTCTTTCACATTTGATGACTTTTTGGATCAGCTTGGTCAGGTACGCCAAATGGGACCACTTGATGAGCTTCTGAAAATGATGCCTGGCGCCAACAAAATCAAAGGCTTGAATAATATGCAAATCGATGAGAAGCAAATCACTCACGTGGAAGCCATTATTAAGTCGATGACTAAGGAAGAGAAAACTCATCCGGAAATCATCAATTCAAGCCGCCGCAAACGGATTGCCAAGGGAAGCGGAAGAACCGTCCCTGAAGTTAACCGTCTGCTGAAGCAATTTGAAGACATGAAAAAGATGATGAAGCAAATGGCAGGCATGCAGCAAAAAGGCAAGAAAAAAGGCGGATTCAAGCTTCCTTTTAACCCTTTTTAGTAATGTCCAGCTCCAGCGCCTACCCCCTCGAGGTCACAAGCCAATCCTTCCAAAAAGGCAAAGAACGCCTTTCCGGAAGGCTCGTCTTGTGCTTGTCGGGGGTGGGCAAGGCGCTTCCGCTTTTCTAGTCATTTAAGCTTTTCATAACATGTAAAGAAAAAAACCTTTACAAACTAATTAACTATCTGATATTATACTATCTTGTGTGAAACTATTCGGAGGTGCTTATTTAAAATGGCAGTAAAAATTCGTTTAAAGCGTATGGGTGCTCATAAAAACCCTTTCTATCGTATCGTTGTAGCTGATTCTCGTTCTCCTCGTGACGGACGTTTCATTGAAACAGTAGGAACTTACAATCCGGTTGCTCAACCAGCGATCGTTGAA
Source organism: Cytobacillus firmus (assembly GCF_023657595.1). Classification (NCBI taxonomy): domain Bacteria; kingdom Bacillati; phylum Bacillota; class Bacilli; order Caryophanales; family Bacillaceae; genus Cytobacillus; species Cytobacillus firmus. The sequence goes on from NZ_CP098323.1 coordinate 1,754,868, forward strand.
ATCAATGAAGAGTTGGCTCTTAAATGGCTTCAGACAGGTGCTAAGCCATCTGATACAGTACGTAACCTTTTCTCTAAGCAAGGCATTATGGAAAAATTCCATAACGCTAAAAACGGTAAGTAATTCATTATAAGATGAAAGAGCTTATCGAAACGATTGTTAAGCCCCTTGTTGATTTTCCGGAAGATGTTCTAGTGAATGTCCAAGAAGAGGATCAGCGCGTAACCTATCAGCTTTCTGTCAACAAGAATGACATGGGGAAAGTAATTGGGAAGCAAGGGCGCGTTGCGAAAGCAATACGGACCGTTGTTTATGCAGCAGGTTCATCAGAACAAAAGAAGATCTTTTTAGAGATCATCGAATAATTATCCTGCCATGAGCAGGATGCAGCCAAAAAAGGAGGGGTTTCCCCTCCTTTTTTTACAATCTAAAAAAGCCTGTTGTTTGGCTTTATTCTCCTCTGATTTAAACTATATTCATCCGCTGAGTTGATTGGAGCGGAGGGCACTTGATCCTCGAAAATGCTGGCGCATTTCCATCGTGCGGTGTAAGTTCGAGGAAGCTTATTCAATGTCCTGCGGGAAGTGAGGGAAGTGAGAGACCCCGCAGGCGAAGCCGAGGAGGCTCTCATCTCTCCCCGCGGAAAGCAAGTGACCGGAGCGGAAATCAACGGGCAGAATATATAAATAACAAAGTGTTTCAGGTAAAGAGTAAAAATATTAACATCGCCAACTAAGAACATGACAGCAGTGTCAGTAACGCCGTTTATTCATTCGGATTATGATTTGGGAGGCGCTGTACATGAACATTATCCAAACGGTTACAGTTAAGCAGGTGCTGACAGAGAACAGCAAGCAGGAACTGCTGGAAGGCTATGCGGCCAAAAAAAAGCAGCTGCAGAAAGAAAGTGATCAGCTGAGGTTTGAACTGAAAAAGCAGGAAAAAACCAAAAAGCTGCATCCGGCCAGTCTGAAACAGCACTTTGAAAAGGAAATTCAACTGAGGCAGGAAAAAGTCCAGCTGCTGGATTTTCAAATAGAACAATTACATATGCTACCATTAGGAAGTGAATTAAAAGAAAAAGAAGTCCAGGCGATTATCGAGGTTCAAAAGGGTACCCCCTGGGAAGACATAGAAAAAGGGAAAACAATCATCATAAGAGATGGAATTGTTGATGAAATACGCTAGAGGTGATAGTGGATGCAGAAATGGTTTAACGTTGGAAAAATTGTGAACACCCATGGCATTAAAGGGGAAGCGAGAGTCATTTCAAAAACAGACTTTGCTGAAGACAGGTATAAGCCGGGAAATAAACTTTATTTGTTCATGCCTGACACAAAAGGTGATCCCATTGAGCTGACAGTGAAATCACACCGCACTCATAAATCATTTGATCTTCTTACCTTTGAAGGATACGAGAACATCAATCAGATTGAAAAAATGAAGGGCGGCATTCTGAAAATTTCAGAAGATCAGCTTGGCGATCTCGAAGAGGATGAATTTTACTACCATGAAATCATAGGCTGTACGGTTGAAACACTTGATGGAGAAGAAGTAGGCAAAATCAAAGAAATTCTATCTCCCGGAGCGAATGATGTGTGGGTAATTAAAGCAAAAGGCGGTAAGGAAATTCTAATCCCGTATATTGAAGATGTTGTTAAAGAAGTTAATGTGAAAGATAAACTTGTGAAAATTAATGCGATTGAAGGATTGCTTTCATGATGAATATTGATGTGCTCACGCTGTTTCCTGAAATGTTTGAAGGGGTCTTTGGGCATTCCATATTAAAAAAAGCCGCAGAAAATGAAGCGGTAACGTACAATGTGGTCAACTTTAGGGAGTATGCCGACAATAAGCACAAAACCGTTGATGACTACCCATATGGCGGAGGAGCGGGGATGGTTTTAAAACCGCAGCCGATATTTGATGCGGTTGAGGATCTTCGCAGTAAAAGCGGGGCGTCTCCGAGGGTGATTCTTCTGTGTCCCCAAGGGGAACGCTACACGCAAAGAAAAGCCGAAGAACTGGCAGAAGCAGATCACCTGATTTTTGTATGCGGCCATTACGAGGGGTATGATGAAAGAATACGTGAACATGTTGTGACAGATGAAATTTCAATTGGTGATTTTGTGCTGACTGGCGGAGAGCTTGGAGCGATGGTCGTAATCGACAGTGTCGTCCGATTGCTGCCCGGTGTATTAGGCAACCAGGAATCTCATATGAAAGATTCTTTTAGCACAGGGTTTCTTGAACACCCTCATTACACGCGTCCTGCCGACTTCAGAGGCATTAAGGTGCCTGATGTTCTCATGTCAGGCAATCACCGCCTTGTCGAAGAATGGAGAGCCAAAGAATCCTTGAGAAGAACGTATTTAAGACGGCCTGATCTTCTTGAAGATGCAGAATTAACAACTGAACAGCAAAAATGGCTAAATGAAATAAAAAAAGAAGATAAATAACATTGAAGTTGCCGTCCAAATATGATATGATACTTTTTGTGACTTAGGCTGAACTTGTTCAGTTTACGTCTGATAAAGATGTTCCGCTGCAAACATAAGTTGTGCAAGAGCGTCTGTTGAGAGGAGTTGAAAACGATGCAAAAGTTAATTGAAGAAATCACAAAAGAACAACTTCGTACTGACCTTCCGTCTTTCCGTCCTGGTGATACTGTACGTGTACACGTAAGTATTGTTGAGGGAACTCGTGAGCGTGTTCAGGTATACGAAGGTGTTGTGATTAAGCGTCGTGGTGGTGGAATCAGCGAAACTTTCACAGTTCGTAAGATTTCTTACGGTGTAGGCGTTGAGCGTACATTCCCTGTGCACACACCTAAGATTGCGAAGCTTGAAGTTATCCGCCGCGGTAAAGTCCGCCGTGCGAAACTTTACTACCTGCGTAACCTTCGCGGTAAAAAAGCTCGTATCAAAGAAATCCGATAATAAAATGAAAAGCGAAAGCGCCACAAATGATCGTCGACAACAACCGCCACGTCCTGTGGCGAACGTCGACGTCAGCACATCCTGTGCAGGTCCAACAAGCATAAGACGAATTACGCAGAAGGCGTTAGCCTCTGGAGTGATTTGGCTTATGACCTCGAGGGGCTGAGCGCTGCAGCTGGACAAATGAGAGAAAGAAGGAGCTTGTTCAATCAAGCTCCTTTTTCTTTCATGAAATAGTAAAGTACAAATAATATTACATAAATGTTAAATAATATAAAAATAAGATTCCCATCGTGTTTATTAAGAAGAATTTTTGTAAAATAAGTAAGACAACACTTTCCATAGCAGATTTGTTATGGGTTAGAAGAATGGTGGGGGATTTAATGGCAAAAAAGAAAAATGAATTGTGGGAATGGACAAAAGCTCTTGTAATCGCAGTTCTGTTAGCGGCAGTCATAAGATATTTCTTATTTGCTCCAATTGTGGTTGATGGCTTGTCCATGATGCCAACATTGCATGACCAGGACCGGATGATTGTGAATAAATTCAGCTATAAAATTGGTGAGCCGGAGCGCTTTGACATTATTGTGTTCCATGCACCTGAAAACAAAGATTACATCAAACGAGTAATTGGCCTTCCGGGAGACAAGATTGAATATAAAGATGATACTCTTTATGTTAACGGAAAAGCTTATGAGGAGCCTTATCTGGATGAATATAAGAAACAGGTAATCGATGGGCCTTTGACAGAGCCATTTACTTTAAAGGAAAAGATCGGACAGGAAACAGTTCCTGAAGGGCATTTGTTTGTAATGGGCGACAACCGACGCTTCAGCAAGGACAGCCGACATATTGGCCCTGTTGCAATGGAAGAAGTACTCGGCGATGCAGGAGTAATATACTGGCCAATAGAGGATATTCGCATCGTTGATTGACGATTGTTTGTTATATAAATACATATTGGATGGAGGTGCCGGGTGTGACAATCCAGTGGTTTCCCGGCCATATGGCGAAGGCCAGAAGGCAGGTTACAGAAAAATTAAAACTGGTTGATATCATCTTTGAGCTCGTTGATGCAAGGATTCCTTATTCATCACGAAATCCGATGATCGATGAAATCATTCAGCACAAACCCCGGCTTGTTTTGTTGAATAAAGCTGACATGGCTGATAAAGAAGCGACGAAGAAGTGGATCAGGCATTTTGAAAATAAGGGCATAAGAGCGCTTGCGATAAACTCACAAGCCGGACAAGGCATGAAAGAAATCGTCTCCGCATCTCAGGAAATCCTTCAGGAGAAATTCGATCGAATGAGAGCGAAAGGTGTCAAGCCAAGGGCAATTCGGGCAATGATTGTTGGTATTCCGAACGCCGGAAAATCCACACTTATCAATCGCCTTGCCAAAAAGAATATTGCAAAGACAGGAAATACTCCCGGCGTTACAAAAGCCCAGCAGTGGATAAAGGTAGGGAAAGAGCTGGAGCTGCTCGATACCCCGGGAATTTTATGGCCAAAATTCGAAGATCAGGAAGTGGGACTTAAGCTTGCTCTGACAGGAGCGATCAAGGATACTATCTTAAATCTCCAGGATGTTGCAATATATGCCCTGCGCTTTCTCGGCGACAGATATCCGGATCGTTTGAATGACCGCTACCATATCGAAGAAATCCCGGAAGATATCGTTGAAGTCTTTGATAAAATCGGCAGGCTGCGCGGCTGCCTGATGGGCGGCGGCGAAATTGATTATGATAAAGTAACAGAGCTGGTAATCAGGGAATTCCGTTCTGAAAAAATGGGACCAGTTACATTGGAGCTGCCGGAGGAAATGGCAGTGCGGAATGAAGCTGAATAATTTTAATGAAGACCTTCTGTTCGCAGAAGGCCTTTATTTTTTGGCAGAAATGCCGATACATAGATTAGAATGAGAAGGTGAAAAATATGGAAAAGTTAACCATTCGCCAAATAGAAGAAAAGATGAAAACAATTGAGTTAGAGGATGATCCGTTCCTTCAATCAATCAAACAGGATGACAGAAAAGGCGTGCAGCAGCTTTTGGCAAAATGGCATTCACGTCAGCTGCTACAAAAGAAAATATATGAGAAGCATAAAGAAATGACCAGGTATGAATGTCAGTACAGAAGCCAGGGTTTTCAATTAATTGCCGGAATAGATGAAGTCGGCAGAGGGCCGCTTGCGGGGCCGGTGGTAGCTGCAGCAGTTATTTTGCCTGAAAACTTTTATCTGCCGGGATTAGATGATTCAAAAAAAGTGCCTGAACAAAAAAGAGCAGAATATTATGAAATCATTAACGCTGAGGCCGAGGCGGTCAGCGTTGGGATCATCGAATCAGATGAAATCGACCGCATCAATATTTTTGAAGCGACAAAAAAGGCAATGCTGTCAGCGATTGAAGGCCTGAATCCAAAACCGGACTTCCTGCTTGTAGATGCCGTAAAACTTTTAACACCTTATCCAATGGAAGCAATCATTAAGGGAGATGGCAAAAGCGTAACGATTGCTGCAGCCTCGATCATAGCCAAGGTTACAAGAGACAGAATGATGGCTGAAATAGGCAAAGAGTTTCCACAGTATGGATTCGGGAAAAATATGGGGTATGGGACTAAGGAGCATCTTGAAGCGATAACACTTCATGGAATTACGCCTTATCACCGGAAAAGCTTTGCGCCAATAAAAGATTCTTATTGAAATAGAATAGAAGGTGAAGATATGAAGCCGTCTGAAATAATTCAAAAAATCATAAGGCATGACCAGAGCAATGCAGGAAAGACGGCTGCGCTCAGGCCAGGGCAAATTGTCAGCGGAAAAGTAGCAAAGCTATTTCCTAATCAGACGGCAGAGGTGCAGATCGGGACACATAAAGTGATTGCGCAGCTTGAAACCCCTTTGTCAGCGGACAATAGATATTGGTTCAGAGTAGAACCTGGTGATGGACTGCTGCGCTTAAGAGTTATGGAATCTGTAAACATCCAAAGTAAAGGAACTCCTGCTGAAAGCCTTTTAAGTCAGCTGGGAATGAAGTTGTCCCGGGAAAATCAAATGCTGATTCAATATTTTCTTAAGGAGCAGCTGCCGATTACAGGTGAAACTTTAAGAATGGCATCGGAATGGATCATCTATGAAAGCAAATCTGCAGCAGAAGGCCTGAGGACGGTAAAAGAGATGATATTAAGGCAGCTTCCCTTTTCGAAGGATGTTTATTCAGCTCTATCCTCAGTCTTAAACGGTGACTCTCTTTCTTCGATTATGGGAGAATTACAGGATGAGTTAAAGAGAGCCGATTTATCATCCAAAGGGCAGCAAATATACTCCCTGCTGGGGGTTATGACAAAGACTTCTAGGGACAAACTTGGCCAGCAGGCAGTAGTCGGACTGTTTTCAGAGTGGCTGAATGCAAAAGATCAGGCAGGGTCCCTCTCAGCTTTCCAGCTCCTGAAAGCAGCGGGGATGTTTCCGGGTGAAGCTGACGAGGGTGCTGTCATAAAACAGCTTATTGAGGACGGCGTGCAAAATAAACCGATTATTCAAACGCTGAGTGAACTTCTGAAAACAAGCGAATCAGGGAACAGGCAGCAATTTATATTGAATTTGGCCAAACTCAATGGAGTTATCGCAGAAAGTTCGAAAAACAGAGGACAAGCTCAAGCTCTACAAAACTTACTCAATGATTTTCGAAATGGAAGTATATCTTTTCCTGCAGAAAAAAATATACTTCACACCGTTTTTAAATCGGCCCTATCTCTTACAATTAATGATGATATAGAACATTTAGTAGATGGAGACAAGTTCAGGCTGGCTGCTGTTCAGGCGGGGAAATTATTGGGCGGTGAAAAACCCTTCGCTGCAGCTGCACTCGGCCCTCAGGAAATCACAATGCTGGAAGAGATGAGAAATAGCCTGCGTCCCGAATCTCATTTCCCATATGATCAGCGTAATATACATAGTGAGTTAAAGAGAATAATCACAGCATTAGGGTTTTCTCATGAACATGACGTCCTAAAGTTATTAAAACAGAATGATGATGGAGCCGTCAAAAATCTGGATGCTCTCAAACCGCTTCTGATGGGCTTCTTAACCGAAGAACCTGCACATGCAGCTAAAGATGCAGCGGAACGGCTGCTGCATAAAATAACCGGCTTTCAGGCTCTCTCACAGGAATCAGGGCCATTGCAGCACTTTATCTTTCAGCTGCCGGTTTCTCTATGGGGAAAGATTTCTGATATGACTATGCAGTGGAGCGGAAGGAGAACAGAAGGCGGAAATATTGATCCAAACCATTGCCGTGTTATCTTTTATTTAGATTTGGAGCACCTGAATGAAACGATTATCGACCTTCAGGTCCAAAACAGAATCATCAATATTTCAGTTATTAATGGGCATAGCGGAATAAAGGATTTAACAGCTCCATTTGCAGCTGTATTAAAAGCAAATTTATTAAAATTAAATTATAAGCTGTCCTCGGTTTCCTTCCGGGAGCCGGAGCCTGCAGGTGATTCACTTTTAGCAAGAGAAACAATGACATCAATTGTACAGGCGAATCAATTCAGCGGAGTAGATATTAAAATATGAAAAAAGAGCGTGTTGCACAAAGGAAAGAAGCGGTAGCATTAACATATGATTCTGAGAGTCATGGGGCCCCCAGGGTATCTGCAAAGGGGAAGGGCCTGACAGCTGAAAATATCCTTGAAAAGGCTAAGGAACATGGTATTCCGGTTCAGGAGGACCCTGCCCTTGTTGAGCTTCTTGGCAAGCTTAATATCAATGAAGGGATTCCGGAAGAGCTTTATCAGGCTGTTGCAGAGGTATTTGCTTTCATCTACAGGGCTGATCAGGAGGCTGGAAAGAGGGAAAATAGTAAATAATCTATTCTGGTAAACCAATATGTTTCTCTTAAAGTAATCTTTGCGAGTAGAAAAAAACGGGATAATACTTAAATCAACTAGAATCGAAAGCTGTCGAAGGGCAGTTTTTTCTTTATTTTAATAAAATATTTTCCTGTGAGATCAGGTTCAAATCCACTATGATAACAGGGTTTTTGCACTGCCCAATATTTATAATTTTTAAAGAAATATAATATTTTAGAGTAAATGGTAGACAAGGGTTGTGTCATTTAATAAAATGAAAGCGCAGTCTATTTTTTTGAAGAGTTAGATAGGAGGATGGGAAATGAATATACATGAGTATCAAGGTAAAGAAGTCCTCAGACAATACGGGGTAGCCGTTCCGAACGGAAAAGTTGCATTTACAGTTGAAGAAGCTGTTGAAGCTGCGAAAGAACTTGGCACTGAGGTGTGTGTGGTTAAAGCGCAAATCCATGCCGGAGGACGCGGTAAAGCTGGCGGTGTAAAAGTTGCCAAAAATCTTGACGAAGTTCGTACATATGCAGGTGAAATCTTAGGAAAAACACTTGTTACACATCAAACAGGCCCGGAAGGCAAGGAAGTAAAGCGTTTACTTATTGAAGAGGGCTGTGACATTAAGAAGGAATATTATGTGGGCCTTGTACTGGACCGAGCTACATCTCGCGTAGTATTAATGGCTTCAGAAGAGGGCGGTACAGAAATCGAAGAAGTGGCTGAAAAAACGCCAGAAAAAATCTTCAAGGAAGAAATCGATCCTGTTCTTGGTTTAACAGCATTCCAGGCCCGCAGAATCGCTTTTAATATCAATATTCCATCAAAGCTTGTCGGACAAGCTGTTAAATTCATGATGGGCTTATACAGAGCTTATATTGAAAAGGATTGCTCTATTGCTGAAATCAATCCATTAGTTGTAACTGGCGACGGCAAGGTTATGGCTCTGGATGCTAAGCTGAACTTTGATGGGAATGCCCTTTACCGTCAAAAAGATATCATGGATCTACGTGACCTTGAAGAAGAGGATGCGAAGGAAATCGAAGCATCAAAATATGACCTAAGCTATATTTCCCTTGATGGAAACATCGGCTGCATGGTTAACGGTGCAGGTTTAGCGATGGCTACTATGGATATCGTTAAGCATTATGGCGGAGACCCGGCCAATTTCCTTGATGTTGGGGGCGGAGCTACAGCTGAGAAAGTAACAGAAGCCTTCAAAATCATCCTTTCTGATAAAAACGTAAAAGGTATTTTTGTAAATATCTTCGGCGGAATCATGAAGTGCGACATCATCGCCACTGGTGTAGTGGAAGCAGCGAAGCAAGTAGGCTTGAATGTGCCATTAGTTGTACGTCTGGAAGGCACGAATGTTGAAATGGGCAAGAAAATTCTTGCTGAAGCCGATATCGATATTATCGCAGCTGAATCCATGGCTGACGGCGCACAAAAAATCGTTTCTTTAGTAGGCTAAGAATTAAAAATGAGCGGCCGTTCAGCATTAAAGGCATATAGCGGAAACCGATCTTCAGTTTTTGATTAAAGCCTATGAGCATATGACGGCACTCTTTAGACCAGGAAGGAGAATTAATGTGAGCGTATTTATTAATAAAGATACTAAAGTTATAGTTCAAGGGATTACCGGCTCAACAGCCCTCTTCCATACAAAGCAAATGCTTGAATACGGAACGCAAATTGTCGGCGGTGTAACTCCGGGTAAAGGCGGTACTGAAGTAGAGGGTGTTCCTGTCTTCAATACAGTGGAGGAAGCGGTTAAGGCAACAGGTGCAAATGCCTCCGTAATCTATGTTCCGGCTCCATTTGCTGCAGATGCTATTCTTGAGGCTGTAGATGCAGAATTGGATCTTGCAATTTGTATCACTGAGCATATTCCTGTGTTGGATATGGTTAAAGTTAAGCGTTATATGGAAGGCAAGAAGACACGCCTTGTAGGTCCTAACTGCCCGGGTGTTATCACTCCTGAAGAGTGTAAGATCGGCATTATGCCTGGTTACATCCACACTAAAGGCCATGTTGGAGTTGTGTCCCGTTCCGGAACATTGACTTATGAAGCTGTACATCAGCTGACACAGGAAGGAATCGGCCAATCTACTGCTGTTGGAATCGGCGGAGATCCGGTTAACGGAACAAACTTCATTGATGTTTTAAAAGCATTCAATGAAGATCCTGAAACTTATGCTGTCATCATGATTGGTGAAATCGGCGGAACTGCTGAAGAAGAAGCTGCAGAATGGGTTAAAGAGAACATGACCAAGCCTGTTGTAGGCTTCATCGGAGGGCGCACTGCACCTCCAGGAAAGCGTATGGGCCATGCCGGAGCAATTATTTCAGGAGGCAAAGGAACAGCTGATGAAAAAATCCGTGTAATGAATGAATGCGGAATTCAGGTAGCTGATACTCCATCCGTAATGGGTGAAACCCTGATTAAGGTTCTAAAAGAAAAAGGCCTTTATGACCAGTGTAAAACACACTAATCTTTTCGAATAACTTAAGAATAGTCCCTCTTTATGAGGGACTATTTCTGCATTGTCAAATCCGGTCATCCCCCACATACCCCCGTCTACTTTAATAACATTTCAGGAGGCTCCCATGAATGAATTTAATATGAGGCTCACCCATCTCCACCACTGCAGAGGAATGAGCTGGAAGATGATTTATTACATTCTGAAAACAGATCCCGAATTGAAATTTCTGTATAATGATGCACCCCGCCGAATTATGCCCCAGGTAATCACCACTCAGGAAGCACTTTCCAATGCACTCCAGGATCTCCATTCTGATCGAATCGAGGAACAAATTCGCCAATACTCACCAAATGGCATTAAAGCCATTACAATTTTTGACGAGGAATATCCAGTTCTGCTAAAAGAAACATACCAGCCGCCTTGGGTTTTATATGCCCGAGGCGATACCCGTCTTTTGAATAGCGGAGTTCATCTGGCCGTTGTTGGGTCCAGACAGGCAACAGAGTATGGCGAAAAAGCCATTCAGTCCATTTTCCCCAAGCTTATTGACCGTGGGGTTATTATTGTAAGCGGGCTGGCGGCCGGCATCGATGCCATTGCGCATAAGGAAGCAATAAAAAATAAAGGAAAAACAATCGGTGTCATAGCCGGGGGCCTGTTTCATATTTATCCACAGGCAAATCAGAAGCTTGCTTATGAAATGATGAAAAACCATCTGGTTATATCTGAATATCCGCCAGACACAAGGCCCTCAAGATGGCAGTTTCCAATGAGAAACCGAATCATAAGCGGTATTAGCAGAGGGACACTGATTATTCAGGCGAAAAGCAAAAGCGGCTCTCTTATTACAGCTAACTATGCTGTGCAAGAAGGCCGGGAAGTGTTTGCAGTACCAGGGAATATTTTCAGCCCATTCTCATGTGGAACCAATGAGTTAATTCAGCAAGGCGCCAAACTGGTTAAATCAGCTGAAGAAATCTTAGAGGAGTTCCCTTACTGATCAGGTCAAATAAAAAAGGAGCCTTGATATAAATTAAAGGCTCCTAATCTTTCATCAGTCATAATAAATTTGTTTATTTAAAGGATTTTTTACAAAAAGGTTGAAATTCTATTAAAACTGTTATACATTTTGCAACAGGTATGAACGAAAGTAAGAGAATGCTTAGTTAGTTAATTTAGGATCTTTTCTTGGAAACGGTTGCGGAAATAATCCGATTAAGTTTGACAAACTTGAATAGAATGTAGAATAATAATGAATATTTCAATACACATGCAATTATGAGGCTGTTCTATTGATATAGATAAAGAAGACAGGCAATTTTAGCAGGTGAAAAATACCGTGTTTCAAAAAGATTTTGCCTGGATGTTTTAAAATTCCCTCTCAAGGAGGACTATTGATGTCAGAGTTTCTTGTTATCGTTGAGTCACCTGCAAAGGCAAAAACGATTGAGCGTTATTTAGGAAAAAAATATAAAGTAAAAGCTTCCATGGGACATGTCAGGGATCTTCCCAAAAGCCAAATGGGCATTGATGTGGAAAATAACTTTGAACCCAAATACATAACAATTCGCGGAAAGGGCCCTGTTTTAAAGGAGCTTAAGACAGCGGCCAAAAAAGCTAAAAAAATTTATCTCGCGGCTGACCCCGACAGAGAAGGAGAAGCTATTGCCTGGCATTTGGCACATAGCCTGGATATGGATATTAAGTCGGATTGCCGTGTTGTTTTTAATGAAATCACTAAAGATGCCATTAAAGAATCCTTTAAGCATCCAAGGCCAATCAACATGGATCTTGTTGATGCGCAGCAGGCAAGAAGGATGCTGGACAGACTGGTCGGCTATAATATCAGCCCCTTACTATGGAAGAAAGTGAAAAAAGGATTAAGTGCGGGGAGAGTCCAGTCTGTTGCAGTCCGATTGATCATCGACCGTGAAAAGGAAATTAAGGACTTTATACCAGAAGAGTACTGGTCCATTGATGGAGAGTTCCTTAAAGGAAAAACAGCCTTTGATGCATCATTTTACGGATTTAAGAATGAAAAAGTGGAATTGAAGTCGGAAAGCGAAGTTCAAAATATTTTAAGTAAAATGAAGGGCAATAAATTCAAGGTGGAATCGGTCACCAAGAAGGAAAGAAAGCGGAATCCTGCAGCCCCTTTTACTACGTCATCACTTCAGCAGGAAGCTGCAAGAAAATTAAATTTCCGTGCCAAGAAAACGATGATGCTTGCACAGCAGCTATATGAAGGAATTGAACTCGGCAAGGAAGGAACTGTCGGTTTAATCACTTATATGAGAACCGACTCAACACGCATATCCGAAATTGCACAAAGTGAAGCTGCAGACTATATTCAAAGCTCTTACGGGAAAGAGTTCCTGCAGAGTGAAAAGAAAAAAGAAAAGAAAAACAGCAATGCCCAGGATGCCCATGAGGCCATCCGCCCGACAAGCACATTAAAGTCGCCTGCAAGTTTAAAAGAATACTTGTCGCGTGATCAGCTGCGATTATACAGGCTTATCTGGGAACGCTTTATTGCAAGCCAAATGGCACCAGCGGTTATGGACACCATGAGTGTCGATCTGAAAAATGGTGAAGTGATCTTCCGGGCGACAGGCTCAAAAGTGAAATTCCCAGGATTCATGAAAGTATATGTTGAAGGCACTGATGACCAGTCGGAGGAAAAAGATAATATGCTCCCTGATCTGAAGGAAGGGGATGAAGTCCTTAAAAAAGACATCGAACCTAAACAGCACTTTACACAGCCACCTCCAAGGTATACTGAGGCAAGGCTGGTAAAAACACTTGAAGAACAGGGCATTGGGCGGCCATCCACCTTCGCACCGACACTTGATACAATCCAAAAACGGGGCTATGTTGCTCTGGATAATAAACGTTTTATTCCGACCGAACTGGGTGAAATCGTTCTAGAATTAATCATGGAATTCTTCCCTGAGATCCTTGATATCGAGTTTACCGCAAAAATGGAAAAAGATCTGGACTATGTTGAAGAAGGCAAAGTCAACTGGGTACAGATCATTAATGATTTCTATATAGATTTTGAAAAAAATCTTAAAATAGCGGAAAAGGAAATGCAGGAAGTAGAAATTAAGGATGAACCTGCCGGTGAGGATTGCGAACAATGCGGCAATCCTATGGTGTTCAAGATGGGACGCTATGGAAAGTTCATGGCCTGCAGCAATTTCCCTGACTGCCGCAATACTAAACCGATTGTCAAGGATATCGGTGTGAAATGTCCAAAGTGCGAAGAAGGTAATATCATTGAAAGAAAAAGCAAAAAACGCCGGATCTTCTACGGCTGTGACAGGTTCCCTGAATGTGACTTTATTTCTTGGGATAAGCCCCTGCCGAGAAGCTGTCCGAAATGTGATAACCTGCTGGTTGAGAAAAAACTCAAAAAAGGTGTTCAGGTTCAGTGTGTTGAATGCGACTATAAGGAAGAAAAGCAAAGTTAAGGGTGAGCTTAAATGCTCACTCTTTTCTATTGAGGGATGAGCATCCAAAATACTTCCAGTCTGGCTATTTTCAAAGAAATTAGTACATGAAACTTTTTTATTTTTAAATCGTATTGTAAAATGGCAAAATGAATAAGAACAGGGTAAAGTAAGAGAGACTGTTTTTAATAAATATAAATTATTCATGATATCGTCATCATAGTATATATGGAGGTTCAATTTATGAAAGATACAGCAGTGAATGTAATTGGCGCAGGATTGGCAGGCAGTGAGGCTGCTTGGCAGCTTGCCAGCAGGGGAATAAAGGTAAATCTATATGAAATGAGGCCTGTAAGGCAGACTCCTGCTCATCACACTGATAAATTTGCAGAACTTGTCTGCAGCAACTCCCTGCGTGCAAATACTTTAACAAATGCAGTCGGGGTATTAAAAGAAGAAATGAGAAAGCTGAATTCTGTCATTATCCATTCAGCTGACAGCAGTGCAGTTCCTGCCGGAGGCGCATTGGCAGTTGACCGCCATGATTTTGCTGCCCGTGTAACCGAACAAGTCAAAAACCATCCGAACGTAACAGTAATAAACGAAGAAGTGACAGATATTCCGGAAGGGCCAACTGTTATTGCCACTGGACCGCTCACAAGTGAAGCTTTATCCGCAAAATTAAAAGAGCTGTCCGGGGAAGATTATTTATATTTTTATGATGCGGCTGCTCCAATTCTCGAAAAAGATTCAATCGATATGAATAAAGTTTATTTGAAATCACGTTATGATAAGGGAGAAGCGGCATATCTGAATTGTCCAATGACAGAAGAAGAATTTGACCGCTTTTATGAGGCTCTTACCTCAGCGGAAACAGTTCCATTAAAGGAATTTGAAAAGGAAATCTTTTTCGAGGGCTGTATGCCAATAGAAGTGATGGCAAACAGGGGGAAGAAAACCATGCTTTTCGGCCCGATGAAACCTGTTGGTTTAGAAGATCCTAAAACAGGAAAAAGGCCATATGCAGTTGTCCAGCTTCGCCAGGATGATGCTGCAGGAACTCTTTACAATATAGTAGGTTTTCAGACACATCTGAAATGGGGTCCTCAAAAAGAAGTAATCCGATTGATTCCTGGTCTTGAAAATGCTGAGATAGTAAGATATGGTGTTATGCACCGGAATACATTCATCAATTCTCCAAAAGTACTTCGTGCAACATATCAGTTCAAGAATAGGGATGATTTATTCTTTGCAGGACAAATGACCGGAGTTGAAGGGTATGTGGAATCTGCAGCCAGCGGACTTGTGGCAGGCATCAATGCTGCAAGGCTTGTTGCAGGAGAAGATCCAATAGAGTTTCCTCATGAAACGGCGATTGGAAGTATGGCTCGATATATTACTACAGCAAACCCGAAGAGTTTCCAGCCTATGAATGCTAATTTTGGTTTATTCCCAGATCTTCCTGAAAAAATTAGAGGAAAAAAAGAAAGAAATGAAAAACATGCAGAAAGAGCATTGGGAACAATTCAGAACTTTGTGAAAAATTTGTAAATTATGTTGCGTGGGCTGCTGAGTTGTGATACTATTTAGTAGCCCATGCCGAGGTGAACAATTAATGTCTGAAAATGTGAACGTTTCTTTAAATTTGTTTATTGAATATTTACAAATCGAGAAAAATTATTCACAATATACTATTGAACATTACCAGCATGATATAAGTGATTTCTTTATGTTCATGTCTGAACAAGCCATTTCAGATTTAACAAAAGTCGAGTATCAGGATGTCAGGATATATCTTACTAATCTTTTCGAAAGAAAGATGTCACGCAAGTCTGTTGCCAGAAAGATATCAAGCCTAAGGAGTTTTTTTAAATTTTTGCTAAGAGAAGAGATAGTCGCTGAGAATCCTTTCGCACTTGTTTCCATTCCGAAAGCACAGAAAAAGCTGCCGGAATTTTTCTATGAAGAGGAAATGAAACAGCTTTTTGATGCTTGTGAATCCAGCACTCCTCTTGGGCAAAGAAATAAAGCCCTTCTTGAATTATTATATGCAACGGGCATCCGTGTAAGTGAGTGCAGTCAAATCCGCTTAAAAGATCTGGATATGCATTTATCAACTGTTCTTGTACGGGGAAAGGGCAGCAAAGAACGGTATGTTCCTTTCGGCAGCTTCGCCCAGGACGCAATTGACACATACATAAACCATGGCCGTAAAGAATTGCTTGCAAATGGGAACATGCAGGAAAATTTGTTTTTGAACGCCCGTGGCGGTCCTCTTACAGCAAGGGGAATCAGGACTATTCTTGACCGGATCATAGAGAAATCATCCTTAACAGGCAAAATTCACCCCCACATGCTTCGCCACACATTTGCGACGCATTTAATGGCTAATGGGGCTGATATGAGAACAGTCCAGGAATTGCTTGGACACGCATTTCTATCTTCGACCCAGGTATATACACATGTAACGAATGAATACTTGAAAAAAACTTATATGGCCCATCATCCGCGGGCATAGCGGAAAACAGCCATTAACGAATAGTCTGCAGAAAAAAATCAAAGGCAATATGCTCCAAAGGAGGAGTCTTTCATGTCCGAATTTCATGCAACAACAATATTTGCTGTGCATCATAATGGAGAATGTGCAATGTCTGGCGACGGCCAGGTTACCTTTGGAAATGCAGTTGTAATGAAACACACTGCAAGAAAAGTCAGAAAGCTTTTTAACGGGAAGGTGCTTGCTGGATTTGCAGGCTCAGTTGCCGATGCATTTACGTTATTCGAAATGTTTGAAGGAAAGCTTGAAGAGTATAATGGCAACCTTGAGAGAGCAGCTGTGGAGCTAGCAAAAGAATGGAGAAGCGACAAGGTTTTGCGCAAGCTTGAAGCAATGCTTATCGTTATGAACAAGGATAGTCTGCTGCTAATCTCCGGTACAGGTGAAGTTATTGAGCCGGATGATGGAATTCTGGCTATTGGATCAGGAGGCAATTATGCTCTTGCAGCCGGACGATCTTTAAAAAGATTCGCAGGCGAACACTTGTCAGCAAGAGGAATTGCCAAGGCCTCACTTGAAATGGCTGCCGAAATATGTGTATATACAAACCACAATATCATTGTGGAAGAACTCTAATAAAGGAGTGCTGTTGAATGGGTAAAGGAACAAGCTTAACTCCGCGCCAAATTGTTGAGCGCTTGGATCAATATATCATCGGTCAAAAGGATGCAAAAAAAGCAGTTGCGGTAGCTCTTCGAAATCGTTATCGCCGAAGCTTGCTGGAAGAAAAATTGCGGGAAGAAGTAAATCCTAAAAATATATTGATGATCGGCCCAACTGGTGTTGGAAAAACTGAAATTGCGCGCAGAATGGCTAAATTGGTAGGCGCACCATTTGTTAAAGTGGAGGCAACCAAATTCACTGAAGTAGGATATGTGGGCAGGGATGTTGAATCTATGGTCAGGGATCTTGTGGAAACATCCGTCCGTCTGGTGAAAGAAGAGAAGATGGCCAGTGTAAAGGAAAGAGCAGAAGAAGGTGCCAACCGCCGCATACTTGAACTGCTTGTACCTGGTGCCAAAAAGGCCGCTAATTATAAAAATCCACTTGAAATGCTATTTGGCGGAGGTAATGATCAGCAGCAGGATACGTATCAGACAGAAGATTTAAACCTCCAGGAAAAGCGCAAGATTGTAAAAGAAAAGCTTGCACTTGGCGAATTGGAAAATGAAGTGATTACAGTTGAGGTGGAAGAGCAGCAGCCTTCCATGTTTGACATGCTGCAGGGCTCCGGGATGGAGCAAATGGGCATGAATATGCAGGATGCCCTCAGCAGCCTTATGCCAAAGAAAAGGAAAAAAAGAAAACTGACTGTAAGAGAAGCCAGAAAGATCCTGACAAATGAAGAAGCCCAAAAGCTGATTGATATGGATGAAGTCAGTCAGGAGGCTGTATTCCGTGCTGAACAGTCAGGAATAATATTCATTGATGAGATCGATAAAATTGCCAGCAAAAACAGCGGCGGTTCATCAGCAGATGTCTCAAGGGAAGGGGTTCAAAGAGATATTTTGCCGGTGGTGGAAGGTTCAACAGTAGTAACCAAATACGGTTCTGTTAAAACGGACCATGTATTGTTTATTGCTGCAGGAGCTTTCCATATGGCAAAGCCTTCTGACCTTATTCCTGAATTGCAGGGGCGTTTTCCGATCCGTGTGGAGCTTACAAAGCTAACTGTTGAAGATTTCTACAAAATACTTGTGGAACCCGACAATGCCTTAATTAAACAATATGAAGCATTATTGGTAACTGAAGGTATACAAATTGAATTTTCTGACGATGCTATTCGTAGGATTGCTCAATTTGCTTTCGAAGTTAATCAAAATACAGATAATATCGGTGCAAGGCGTCTTCATACAATCATGGAAAAGCTGCTCGAAGATTTATCATTTGAAGCACCGGACATCACCATGGAAAAAATCACGATTACCCCTCAGTATGTTGAGGAAAAGCTCGGAGCCATTTCCCGCAATAAGGATTTAAGCCAGTTTATACTATGACCTCATAGTTTAAAATCTAAGGTCAAAGGGTAACGGAAAGTGAATCCTGAAAAAAGTCAAAATGACGTTTGATTCAAACAGAAGCAATAAGATATTAAATTTTAACAAAATATATGTTTATGGGTTGCAGCAAATAGGAGGAAATACAATGGATTTATTAACAAAAACAAGAAAGATTAATGCAATGCTTCAAAGAGCAGCCGGAAAGCCGGTTAACTTCAAAGAAATGTCAGAAACACTTAGTGATGTAATCGAAGCAAATATCTTCGTAGTAAGCCGCAGAGGCAAACTGCTTGGATTTGCAGTAAACCAGCAAATCGAAAATGAGCGCATGAAGCAAATGCTTGAAGATCGTCAGTTTCCTGAAGAATATACGAAAAACTTATTTAACATCCAGGAAACTTCATCAAACCTTGATATGGAAAGCGAATATACTGCATTCCCAGTTGAAAACAAGGACCTTTTTGCTAGTGGATTGACTACAATTGTTCCAATCATCGGCGGCGGTGAGCGTCTCGGCACACTTATTCTTGCGAGATTACAGGAACAGTTCCATGATGATGATTTAATTCTTGCTGAATATGGCGCTACTGTAGTTGGCATGGAAATTCTGCGTGAAAAAGCGGAAGAAATTGAAGAAGAAGCTCGCAGCAAAGCTGTTGTACAAATGGCAATCAGTTCTCTTTCTTACAGCGAGCTTGAAGCGATCGAGCATATTTTTGAAGAGCTTAACGGCAACGAAGGACTTCTTGTTGCGTCAAAAATTGCTGATCGTGTAGGAATTACCCGCTCTGTAATCGTAAATGCCCTAAGAAAACTGGAAAGTGCAGGAGTTATTGAGTCCCGTTCTTTAGGAATGAAGGGTACTTATATCAAAGTCCTAAATGACAAGTTCCTGGTTGAATTGGAGAAGCTAAAATCCAATTAATAAAATCTGAAAACCCGTCCCTTAGTGGCGGGTTTTTTTGTTACAAAATTATTACGATTAAAATTGGTAAATTTATGTATTTTAAACAAAATTTATAAGTTCATTAGTCATAGATTACATAATTTTTAATTAAGACATTCAAAATTATAGTCCATAAGAACCAGAAAAGAAAAAGCGAGAAAAATTCAGAAGGAATAAAGAATAAGTTGATTCTGGTAATTATTACAATTTAACTTGTGTAACTTTCAGCATATTTAAAAGATTTGTCGAAAATAGGTCAAAAGAATCATTAAAATTAACCTTATGTACATAGACATATTATTTCATATTCATTACAATAATGTTTATGATGACATATTTTGTCCATTATCACCAAATTTCTACAATAATTACCATGTAAAAATTTTGTTTTTATTCGAGGTGTTATGATTGAAGCTGTTTTCCGGCACTATATCAACATTAGAACAAGCATTGAATTATTCTTCTCTTAAACAAAAAGTAATTTCACAAAATATTGCAAATGCTGATACTCCAAACTATAAAGCAAAAGATGCTAGCTTTAAAGCTGCTTTCAAGAGCGCTTTAAATGACTCAATGGATGCAAACAAAAGTGATTATAGACATTACGATTTTAAAAATGGTTCATCCTCAGGGCAAGGGATAGTGACCAGACCTGATACTTCTTACAATCATAATGGCAATAGTGTGGATTTAGATAAGGAAATGGCGGATCTGGCTACTAATCAGATTTACTATAATGCAGTTATTGAACGGGTAAGCGGCAAGTTTTCCAGTCTGCAGAATGTATTGCGGGGAGGCAAGTAGTAATGTCTATGTTTCATAGTATGAACAACACAGCATCGGCACTAACTGCCCAAAGGCTCCGCATGGATGTGATTTCTTCAAATATGGCTAATGCGGATTCTGCAAGAAGTATAAATGGAGATGGACCCTACAGAAGGAAATCAGTAGTACTGGAACCGAAAGAAGGGCAGTTCTCATCCTTTTTAAATATGGCCATAAGCCGAAAAGGAGGAGTTTCAGCAGGTAATGGGGTAAAGGTGTCAAGAATTGTAGAAGATCGAGTGACCCCAACTAAAATGGTTTATGATCCTTCCCATGTCGATGCGAATGAAGACGGATATGTTGAAATGCCCAATGTCGACCCTTTACGAGAGATGACAGATCTTATTAGCGCCACCAGGTCATATGAAGCGAACGTAACGGTTTTTAATGCTTCTAAAGGGATGATGATGAAAGCTTTGGAAATCGGCAAATAAGGAGAACCTTAAATGAATAATGTAACTTTTATGCCAGTGAATGCTTTAAAGCCTGCTGAAAATCAAAAGACTCATACATATACATCATTCGATGGTCAGCAAAGTTTTTCGTCGGTCTTGAAGCAATCAATTGAAAAAATAAATGATGCACAGATTCAGTCAGATGCTATGACTGAAAAACTTGCCAGGGGAGAAAATATTGATCTTCACCAGGTGATGATTACTTCACAGAAAGCGAGCATTACAATGCAGGCTGGACTAGAAATCAGAAATAAAGTAATTGAAGCTTATCAGGAAGCTATGAGAATGCAGGTTTAATATTACAGCTGTTCCATTGAAAAACTTAGAAAATTGAAAGAATCCGCTGATTGGTGGGGTTTTTTCAATTTTTTAATGAAGGAAAATGATTAAAGCTAAAAACTAGTCATGGCGGTTATTAGCTTAGACAGAATAACCGGAGGATTGTGATGAAAGAAACGCTACAGAGATATATAGGCAACTTGAAAGAATACTGGGGAAGCAGGTCTAAAAAACAAAAGACAACTATGATTAGTGCCGCTGTATTATGTTTATTGCTGATTGCAGCTGCAGCTCTCTTTAGTACCAGGACCAATCTCGTTCCCCTATACAGCAACCTGACACCTTCTGAAACTGGAACGATAAAAGAAAGTCTCGATACCAGAGGCATTGTATCTGAAATAGCAGATGGCGGAACAACCATTAAAGTACCTGAAGAGTCAGTAGATACCCTGAAAGTAGAACTGGCAGCAGAAGGAATTCCTAAATCAGGAAGCATTGATTATTCATTTTTCAGCCAGAATGCCGGAATTGGCATGACTGAAAACGAGTTCAATGTTCTGAAGCTGGAAGCAATGCAGACGGAGCTTGCGAATTTGATGAAAGGGATCGATGGAGTCAACGATGCCAAGGTAATGATTAACCTTCCGGCGAAAGGCATTTTTGTAAATGATCCTTTAGAGGAAGCCTCTGCTTCTATTGTCCTTAACACAAAACCAGGTCATCAATTTGAAGAATCGCAAATTCAGGCGCTTTATCACCTGGCTGCGAAAAGCATACCAAATCTTCCCACTGATAATATCGTCATTACCAACCAGTTCTTTGAGTATTTTGATTTAAAAAATGAACAAAATTCACCTGAAAGTACTTTTGCGGCACAGCATGAAATTAAAAAAGAAATCGAGCGTGATGTACAGCGCCAGGTGCAGAATATGCTGGGCACTTTAATGGGACAGGATAAGGTGGTTGTATCTGTAACCGCCGATATTGACTTTACCCAGGAAAACAGGGAAGAAAACCTGGTTACACCTGTTGATGAAGAAAATATGGAAGGTATTGCTATCAGTGCTCAAAAGATTACGGAAACGTTTACTGGAAACGGTGATCCTGCAGGCGGATTTACTCCTGCTGGCGGCAGCGATGAACCTGCCGGCACTGATGCTGCTACTTATCAGGAAAACGGAAATTCCAACGGGGATTATGAACGAATAGAAGAGACTATTAATAATGAAGTTAATAAAATCCGCAAAGAGATCGTTGAAAGCCCATATAAAGTCCGGGATTTAGGAATCCAGGTAATGGTGGAACCACCGGCAGCGGATGATCCTGCATCACTTCCGCAGGAAAGAATAAATGATATTACACAAATCCTCGGGACTGTAGTTCGTACGACTATTAATAAAGATGCAGCAGCTGATGAATTAACTGATGAGGCAATTCAGGATAAGATTGTCGTCTCAGTACAGCCTTTCAACGGAAAAGTTGAATTTCCTGATGAGACAAGCACCAGCATTCCCTGGTGGATTTATGCAATCGGGGGAATACTGCTGTTAATTATCGCTTTATTAATCTTCCTTTTTGCAAAAGCGAGAAAGAAGCAGAAACAAGAAGAGGAGATGGAATTAGAAGCACAAGAGACATTCAGCCTTCCGGATGTTAATGATGAGCATGAAACAGAGAGTACAATGAGGCGCAAACAGCTGGAGAAAATGGCAAAGGAAAAGCCTGAAGACTTTGCGAAGCTTCTTCGCACATGGATCGAAGAAGATTAAGGAGGGTGAAAAATGCCAAAAAAAGAACAAAGAGAACTCACAGGTAAGCAAAAAGCGGCTATTCTTCTTATTTCACTTGGTCCTGATGTTGCATCCTCTGTTTATAAACACTTAAGCGAGGAAGAAATTGAAAAATTGACCCTGGAAATCTCAGGGGTCCGAAAAGTTGATTCGTTTGCAAAAGAAGAAATCCTTGAAGAATTCCATCAAATTGCCCTGGCGCAGGATTATATTACACAGGGAGGAATCGGTTACGCAAAAACAGTTCTCGAGAAAGCACTCGGTACAGAGCAGGCTTCAGTCATTATTAACAGGCTGACTTCTTCTCTTCAGGTAAGACCTTTCGATTTTGCGAGAAAGGCTGATCCGGCACAAATTCTTAATTTTATTCAAAATGAACATCCGCAGACAATCTCCTTGATATTGTCATATCTTGATCCAGCGCAGGCCGGGCAAATTCTGTCAGAGCTGCCGCAGGAAATGCAGGCGGATATTGCAAGAAGGATCGCTGTTATGGATAGTACATCTCCTGAAATTATTAATGAAGTTGAACAGATTCTTGAAAGAAAGCTGTCTTCTACTGTAACTCAGGATTATACTCAGACCGGCGGCATTGAATCGGTGGTCGATGTTCTAAATGGAGTTGACCGTGCAACAGAAAGGACTATTCTGGATGCACTGGAGATTCAGGATCCAGAGCTTGCTGAGGAAATTAAGAAGAGAATGTTTGTGTTTGAAGATATCGTTACCCTGGACAGCCGCGCTATACAGCGCGTTATCCGTGATTGTGAAAGTGAGGACCTCATGCTTTCATTGAAAGTGTCGAGTGATG
This sequence comes from Cytobacillus firmus, assembly GCF_023657595.1. Taxonomy (NCBI): domain Bacteria; kingdom Bacillati; phylum Bacillota; class Bacilli; order Caryophanales; family Bacillaceae; genus Cytobacillus; species Cytobacillus firmus. Next base: position 1,778,279 of record NZ_CP098323.1, read on the forward strand.
AAGTCAAAGAAATCGTCTTTAAAAATATGTCTTCAAGAATGGTTGAAACCTTCAAAGATGAAATGGAATATATGGGTCCTGTGAGATTAAGAGATGTTGAAGAAGCCCAATCAAGAATAGTTGGCATTATCCGCAGATTGGAAGAATCAGGGGAGATCATCGTCGCTCGCGGCGGAGGAGATGACATTATTGTCTAGGCTAATAAAATCATACTCTCCCGCAGTGCCGAAAGAAGAAAAGAAAGTCATTTCGATCAGACTGATGCAAAGCAATTCAAACCCTATTGAAGAGGCAGTGGAGCGGAGTGCGGCTAGCCCCCATGAAGAGCTTCAAGCCATGCTGAACAGCGCCCGTGAAGAAGCTGAGAGGATTGTAAACGCTGCAAGAATAGATTCTGAAAATGTGGCCCGGCAAATGGACGAACAGCGCATGGCGCTTGAACAGGAAAAACAAAAAATATTTGAAGATGCCAGAATAAAAGGGTTTGCTGCTGGAGCTGATGAAGGCAGACAAAGCGGTCACAGGGAATACAGTGAACTGATTCATATGGCAAGAGAAGTTGTAAACACTGCCAAACATGATTATCAGCAGCACATCGAATCATCTGAACGGACCATTCTGAACATCGGATTAAAGGTTGCAGGGAAAATACTCAGCGAAGCTCTTGAACAGAATAGTGACCAATTCCTTTCTATAGTAAAAAGGGCTTTAAAAGAAGCGAGAGAATATACTGAGATTCAGCTCCATGTACACCCAATGCACTATGATTTGCTTCTATCCCATAAGGAAGAACTAATCCGGGTATTTCCTAAAGAGACAGATTTATATATTTATCCGGATGAGGAACTAAGTAATACAAGCTGCATAATTGAATCAGCCAACGGACGAATTGAAGCCAGTGTTGACAGCCAGCTTGAAGAAATAAAAAGAAAACTCTTTGAGATGCTGGAGAGTGAACCAAATTGAATCTTGAACAGCTGATCAGCGAGATAGAAAAAATTGATAGCTTTAAGCGTTTTGGCAGAGTAAAAAGAGTAGTGGGTCTGATGATTGAGTCCCAAGGCCCGGAAAGTTCTATTGGGGATGTATGCATCATTCATATCGGCAAAGGACGCACAAGAAAGATCCAGGCGGAAGTAGTCGGATTTAAGAATGAGAATGTGATACTTATGCCTTATACAGATGTACAGGATATTTCACCAGGCTCTCTTGTCGAGACAACCTCGAGACCTCTTGAGGTGAAGATAGGCCCGGCTCTAATTGGACAGGCAATAGACTCACTCGGAAAGCCTCTAGATGGGTCCATGCTCCCAAAAGGGCTGACGCCAGTCCTAACGGAACAAACTCCTCCTAATCCTCTGAAAAGACCGCCGATCTCTGAACCTATTGAAGTAGGTGTAAGAATGATCGACAGTCTGCTGACTGTGGGAAACGGACAGCGGGTCGGGATATTTGCAGGAAGCGGAGTTGGAAAGAGCACTCTTCTTGGAATGATAGCCCGCAATACTAATGCAGATCTAAATGTGATTGCCCTTATTGGCGAGAGGGGCAGAGAAGTAAGGGAGTTTATTGAGAGAGACCTGGGGCCGGAAGGGCTGAGAAGATCCATAGTGGTTGTAGCTACGTCTGATCAGCCGGCACTCATGAGAATTAAAGGGGCATACACAGCCACAGCAATTGCTGAATATTTCAGGGACAAAGGCTTAAATGTCATGTTAATGATGGATTCAGTAACCAGGGTGGCAATGGCTCAGCGGGAAGTCGGCCTTGCAGTCGGAGAACCGCCAACAACTAAAGGCTATACGCCATCTGTTTTTGCTGTACTACCTAAGCTGCTTGAAAGAACAGGTACAAACGAATACGGCTCTATAACGGCATTTTATACCGTACTGGTGGACGGCGACGATATGAATGAACCAATCGCAGATACTGTCAGGGGAATATTGGATGGACACTTTGTTCTTGACCGGTCATTAGCGAACAAGGGGCAGTATCCAGCTATTAATGTCTTGAAAAGTGTAAGCCGTGTAATGAATCATATAGCAGATGCATCTCATGTTAAATCAGCTGAAAAGGTAAGAGAAATGCTGAGCACATATATCAATGCAGAGGATTTAATTAATATTGGAGCCTACAAACGCGGCTCATCGATGGAAATAGATGAAGCCATAAGATTATATCCTTCGATCATCTCTTTTTTGAAACAAGAAACGAACGAAAAAATTTCTATCTTGGAAAGCATTGGCCAATTAAAGGGATTAGCTGGAAAAGGGGAATGAAAAATGCAGTACCAATTTAAATTCAATAAAATCCTGACGATTAAAGAAAGAGAAAAAGATCAGGCATTTGATGTATATAATCAGGCTGTAAAACGATTTGAAGAAACTGCAAAGAAACTGTACGATCTGCTGAAAAAGAAAGAAGATCTGGAAGAATATCAGCAATCAAGACTGGCTGAAGGACTTCCGGTTCAGGAAATCAGGCATCACCAGCATTTTGTGAGCAGCCTTGAGAAAACTATTGACCATTATCAAAAGATGGTGGCAAATGCAAGAAGCCAAATGAATTTTCAGCAGGAAAAACTAATGGAAAAAAATATTGAAGTAAAGAAGTTTGAAAAAATGCAGGAAAGAGATTTAGCAGGCTTTTTGGAAAGCATGAAGCAAGCAGAAGGAAGGCAAATGGATGATATCTCGATTCAGCTGTATATGAATCGGGGAAATTAGGTGGTTAAATGGAAAAAATACCAGAAGAACAAGAGACACGGAAAACTAGCCGGTTTCAATGGTTTATATTTGCTTTCTTAATTCCGATTCTGTTCGGAATAACCGTAGCCCTGCTGGTTTTCACGCTATCAGGAAACAATATTTTTGAAACAGCCAAAAAATATAGCCAGGAAGTGCCATTTCTAGCTTCAGTTTTTAATGATAAGAACTCCCGTTCACAGGAAGTTATGGAAGAGCAGCTCATCGGAATGCAGGCAGAAGTTAAAGATCGGGAAGCAAGAATATCTCAGCTGGAAAGCCAGCTTGACAGCAAAGAGCTGGAAATAGAAAGGGCAGGGCTCGAAAAGCAGAGGCTGGAGGAAGAAATCAGCGAGCTTACGGCTATAAAGGAAGAGAACAAGCGGGCCTTTAAAGATATCGTAAAGACTTATGAAAACATTTCTGCTAAAAAAGCAGCACCCATTTTAAGTGAGATGAAGGATGAAGAAGCAGTAAAAATCCTTGCAAATGTTAATTCTGATACGCTGGCTGACATTATGGAAAAGATGAATCCCGAAGATGCCGCACGTTATACAGCACTCCTGTCAGCTGCTAAAAAAGCAGGCGGATCAAATAATTAACAGAAATCTTGAAAGGAGGTGAAATAGGTGCAAATCGGAGGATTAGGATTCATTCAGTCACAATATTCATCCGAAGATAAATTATCTCTGCATGATGCACCGGGCAGTGGTTTTGGAAGTCTTTTCTTCGCTTTAACCGGAACCGCCAAACCGCAAGGAGAAAGCTTAACTTCTCCAGCAGATGAAAATGAGATCGGACAGTTAAAAGAAATTATTGAATTTCTAAAAGTAAGTGAGATCACGGAAGCAGAAAACGGAAGCGAGCTGCTAGATAAGATTTCCTTTCAAAATGAAACTGACATTATTGATATCATTTCAGAGCAGCTGGATCTTTCACAGGAAGAATTGGTGCAGATGCTTGAAGGTTTTATTGAACAGGTTCTGCCGGAAGTAAAGCTTAAGGATGTATATCCCGAACATGATATAGATGCAGAAAATAAAATCCGTTTTTTAATATCCGCAATCTCCAATTTTGAACAAAAAGAAGGCATCAACTTGCAGGGGAAAGATCTTAGCGGGGCATTGAAAGTTCTGAAATTGTATGAATTGCTTTCTGCGAAACAAGACTTTCACACTAGTAAACTAAACCTGAAAGATTTCCTGAAAGATGTTCAAGTGAGAATTGAGAGTCTGATAAACAATAGAGAGGGTATTTTACAGAAGATTTTTACCCCGCTCGCACGCGAATTAAACTCTATAAAACAACAAAATAATGCTGTTAATGAACCCGCGGGTCAGACTGCTGCTAAAATCGTACACAGAGCAGAAACTGGTTTACAGGGATTTATTCAGGTTCCATCCTTTTCAAAACCTGAACAGATGGCTCTCCTGAATCCTCAGGGAAAGACAGTAAGTGCAGAACAGCTTATGCAGCAATTTGAAAACATATTATCAAGGAGCAGCTTCCTCAAAACGGGAGGGACACAAAAGTTATTTATTAAGCTGAACCCTGACCATCTAGGAGCGCTGCGAATAGAACTTATTCAAAAGGACTCGGCGATGATTGCGAGGATACTTACTTCCTCCGGAGCAGCAAAAGAAATTCTGGATTCACATATTAACGGATTGAAGCAGGCCTTCAGTTCACAAAATATCCAGATTGAGAGAATAGAAATCTTTCAGCAAATGACGCAGCAGGATCGGTCTTTTAACAAAGATCCCCAGCAGCAGGAACAGAGGCAGCAGAACAAGGATGATCAAAATCCGCAGCCTGAAAGAGAATTTAACAGCTCTTTTGAAGAAGCACTTCTTAATACAGAAGCATAGGAGTGATAGTAATTGGCAAATACAATAGATTCTTCCCTAATGCTATCAAACTACCAAAGCCAAACCCGAAAAACCGGCTCAGATATATTAGGCAAAGATGATTTCCTGAAGATTCTAATGACACAGCTGCAAAACCAGGATCCTATGAATCCGATGCAGGACAAGGACTTCATTGCGCAAATGGCAACCTTCTCGTCTCTGGAGCAGATGACCAATATGAATAAGACGATGGAGAAGTTATTGGCTTTTCAAGAGCAGAACCAGCTGATGACATACAATAACTTTCTGGGGAAAAATGTAACCTGGCATAAATTGACCGAATCAAGTGAACCAAACCAGGATCCAAGTATAGAAGAAGGAACTGGAAGAGTAGTCTCTATCCAGTATAAGAATAATTCTGCAATATTTATTTTGGATGATGGAACAGAGCTAGAACCAGCAAATATTTCTCAACTAAATGAATAAAAGGAAGTGAGTGGGTGGATAAACTAATTTTTCGTCCGATCCACACCCAGCCGGTAATTACACCAAAAGGGAATGCCGTTCAAACTTCAAAGCCATCAAAAAATACATTCTCTGCCCACCTCCAGACAGCCTTGCGGACCGAGTCCCAATTAATCGTCAGTAAGCATGCAAAACAGAGACTCCAACAGAGAGGTATAGATATTAGTGCAGAGCGATGGGGGCAAATTGAAGAGAAAGTACAGGAAGCTAAGCAGATGGGTGTTAAAGAATCACTGGTATTGCTTGAAGATGCAGCACTTATTGTAAGTGCAAAGAATAATACAGTGATTACTGCGATGGATCGCAAAGAAGCTAAAACCCAAATATTCACAAATATTAATGGAACCATAATACTGGATAATAACTAGGCTGGACCGTATAAGGAAGCCTAAGCTGCGGACTGACAGAAGCAGCATAAAGAGAGGAGCAACTAACTTATGTTACGTTCAATGTATTCAGGAATAAGCGGAATGAAAAACTTTCAGACAAAGCTGGATGTTATTGGGAATAATATTGCGAATGTTAATACTTTTGGATATAAAAAGGGTCGGGTTAACTTTAAAGATATGGTGAGTCAGACTATTTCAGGTGCAACAGGCAGTGGAGACAATTCAGGCGGTATTAATCCTAAGCAGGTTGGCCTTGGTTCTCAATTATCCTCAATTGATACAATTGATACACAGGGGAGTTTACAAACTACTGGCCGTGTATTGGATATAGGGATTCAAGGTGATGGCTATTTAATGGTTCAGCGAGGGAATAACACCTATTACACCCGCGCTGGAAATTTGTATCTGGATGATGATGCAAACCTGGTTACAGCATCAGGAGATAAAGTAAAAGGAGCTGATGGGACAGCTATCCGATTAAATGGAGGGGATGCTACCGTAATTAAGAGTTTGAGTATATCAAATGATGGAACTATAAACTTCTTAATAGACGGGAACGATACACTGCAGACTGCCGGACCAATTGGAATAGCACGCTTTAATAATAATGGCGGTCTTGAAAAAATTGGAGATAATCTCTATAAGGACACTGTAAACTCAGGTGATGCAGTCCCATTAACCCCGGGAGAAGACGGTGCAGGAGTACTCGTTTCCGGTACACTGGAAATGTCCAACGTAGACCTGTCAGAAGAATTCACTGAAATGATCACAGCACAGCGCGGTTTCCAGGCAAACACACGAATCATTACAACATCAGATGAAATCCTGCAGGAGCTTGTTAATTTAAAACGTTAATCTAAAGGAGGGTCAGGGCTGAAGGTACAGGATCTTTAGCCCTGAAATAAACATTGATTAAAGTATCTCGCCTGAACGGCAAAACTTTTGTATTGAATGCTTTGTACATAGAAACAGTAGAGTCTTTTCCAGATACGACAATTACGCTCACGAATGGGAAGAAGTATGTTGTAAAGGAATCTGAAGATCGAGTCATGCAATCGATTTTAGAATTCTATCAATCTGTTAATCTACTGGGGCAGCAGCTGGCGGAGGGAAATGAAAATGAAGAACAATAAGCTGTTAATGATAATGTTAATGATGCTTGTAGCAATCACGCTTATAGGAGCTATTGCCCTGGTGCTTGTAATGAAGTTTTCGGGTGATAATGAAACAAAAGAGCCGACCATTGATGAAGTGCTGGAGTCCTCTGTGGATATTCCGCAAGTTACAGCTAATTTAGCGAGTGATGATTATATCAGGATTTCTTTTAAAATCCAGACTGAAAACAAAAAAGCAAAAGAGGAATTGCAAAAAAGAGATTTTCAGGTTAAAAACCTCATCATTCAGGAATTGTCCGAAATGAAAGCAGAGGATATACAGGGGAAAGAAGGCCAAATCAAGCTGCAGGAAGATTTGAAAACTAAGATAAACGGTTTAATGCAAGAAGGAAAGATCGTTCAGGTGTACATAACTGAATCTCTCCTCCAGTGAAAACCAAATAATTAACAGCAATAAATGGAGGTGAGGATTCATGTCAGGTGAGGTCTTATCGCAGAGCGAGATTGATGCCCTGCTTTCGGCTCTCTCTACCGGAGAAATGGATGCAGATGAGCTGAAAAAGGAACAAACTGAGAAAAAAGTAAAAGTTTATGATTTTAAAAGAGCATTAAGATTTTCTAAAGATCAAATACGAAGTTTAACGAGAATTCATGAGAATTTTGCCCGGCTTCTAACTACCTTTTTTTCTGCGCAGCTGAGGACCTATGTGCAGATTTCGGTTGCTTCTGCAGACCAGATACCATATGAAGAATTTATCCGGTCCATACCGAAAATGACCATATTGAATGTAATTGAAGTGCCCCCTCTGGATGGAAGAATTCTCATGGAAGTGAACCCAAACGTCGCATATGCCATGATGGACAGGCTGATGGGCGGCAGAGGAACAAGCATCAATAAAATTGATAATTTAACAGAAATTGAAACAAAAATCATGTCAGCTACATTTGAAAGGGCCTTTGAAAACTTAAGGGAAGCCTGGAGTACAATCGCTGACATTGATCCGATATTATCTGATTTTGAGGTAAATCCGCAATTTCTGCAAATGGTCTCTCCAAATGAAACAGTTGTCGTAATCTCACTAAATACGATCATTGGGGAAACAAGCGGAATGATTAATATCTGTATTCCTCACGTTGTTCTTGAGCCCATTATTCCTAAGCTGTCTGTACATTATTGGATGCAGACGGACAAAAAGGAAAGGGAGCCGGAGGTCATTGCAAGGCTAGAACGAAACATTCAGAAAGCCGAAGTTCCGGTCATATGTGAACTCGGCGGTTCTGACATAGCCATACAGGATTTCTTAACACTCGATATTGGAGATGTTATTGAGTTAAACCAGGGGATTGACCAGGCTCTTACAATAAAAGTCGGCAATATCCCAAAATTCATCGGACAGCCCGGAAAAATGAATAAAAAAATGGCAGTGCAAATTTTAGACACTGTGAAAGGGGGAGATGAGGATGATGAGTGATGATATGCTTTCGCAAGATGAAATTGATGCTCTATTAAGGGGAGCAGCAGACGACAGTGACGAAACAGACAGTTATAATGAGGCATTTTTTCAAACTGAGGATTATTTGTCCCATATGGAGCAGGATGCTCTGGGTGAAATCGGCAATATCTCATTTGGAAGCTCTGCAACAGCTTTGTCTACTTTGTTAAATCAAAAAGTTGATATCACTACACCTGCTGTATCAGTTGTTTTGCGCAAAAAATTAGCTGATGAATTCCCGCATCCTTATGTAGCAATTCAGGTGAATTATACGGAAGGCTTCTTTGGAAGCAACCTGCTTGTAATACAGCAATCAGATGCAGCCATCATTGCTGACTTAATGCTTGGGGGCGATGGTACCAGCCCGGCTGACCTAATGGGGGAGATTCAGTTAAGCGCCGTTCAGGAGGCAATGAACCAGATGATGGGTTCTGCAGCCACTTCTATGTCAACCATCTTTGGTAAAAAGGTAGATATTTCACCGCCGGCAATCGATATTCTTGATTTGCCTCAGGGAGAAGGTGCCGATCGAGTCCCGGCTGATGACATGCTTGTAAGAATTTCTTTCCGTTTGAAAATTGGCAGTCTGATTGACTCGAATATAATGCAGCTGCTTCCTTTGGAATTTGGCAAAAGCCTTGTAAATGAATTATTAAATCCGGGTCAGGATCTTTCAGAAAATAGCACTTTCTCTGAAGAGAAGCCAGCGGCGCAAACACAGCACGATTATAAAGAAAGCCAGGTTTCTTATGATCATAAACCTGAAGCACACACAGGCGGACTAGCTCAGGCTTATACTCAAACGAGTTATTCCGGAGAGCAGCCGGCATATTCGCAGCCGGTAATGAGTCAGGCAACAAACCCTCAAAGCTATCCGCCTGCTCAAAACCAGGCTCAGCATTCCGAACCGCAGCATTTCGGAGGCACTTATGCAAATGGAGTGCAGCCGAATGTACAGCCGGCAGCCTTTTCGAGTTTTGAACCATACCATATGCAGGAGACTGAAACAAAAAATTTAGATATGCTTTTGGATATACCGCTTCAGGTAACGGTCGAGCTGGGAAGGACCAAACGTTCCGTAAAGGAGATTCTTGAATTGTCTTCCGGTTCAATTATCGAACTGGATAAACTGGCAGGTGAACCTGTTGATATTCTGGTGAATAACCGTTTAATTGCACAGGGTGAAGTGGTTGTCATTGACGAAAACTTTGGTGTGAGAGTTACAGATATTATCAGCCAGAGTGACCGTATAAAAAAATTAAGATAAAAAGCGGGGGTTATTTGAATGGCACATAAAATTTTAATAGTTGACGATGCAGCTTTTATGCGAATGATGATCAAAGATATTTTATCCAAGAATGGGTATGACGTAGTAGGCGAAGCTGCTGACGGTGCACAGGCTGTTGAAAAATATAAGGAAACACAGCCTGACCTTGTCACAATGGATATAACCATGCCGGAAATGGATGGAATTACAGCTCTGAAAGAAATTAAAAAATTAAATCCAGCTGCAAAAGTCATTATGTGTTCTGCAATGGGCCAGCAGGCGATGGTTATTGATGCCATTCAGGCTGGAGCAAAGGATTTTATTGTAAAACCGTTCCAGGCTGATAGAGTACTGGAAGCAATCGGCAAAACTTTGGGATAGTCATTATTCTTTTTAGAGGGTGCAAAATAGTGTGTAATGTAAAGAAAGTGATTTCTTTGCTGCTATTGTTTTCAATTGTTCTGCTGGGCGTGCAGCCGCAGGCCCAGGCAGAGCAATTGAATAATAGTGTTAAAGAATGTATGAAAAATCCTGAGGAATGCGGAAAACAGGAGTTAAAAGAATCAAAGGATTCAAAGACAGCAGAAGGACAGAAACAACAGGATGAAAGCGGAGAAATTGGCCTTACTTTTTGGGATTTTATAAAGATGATTTTAGCAACAGGCTTCACGATTGGATTACTGTATGGTCTTCTAAAGTTCATCAATAAAAAAAGTAAGGTGTATAACAGGTCGCAATTGGTTGAAAATCTTGGAGGGACAGCTTTAGGTGCAAACAGGTCAATTCAGCTGATTAAGGTTGGAAAACGCATTTTGGTAGTAGGGGTAGGGGAAAATATTCAGCTGTTAAAAGAAATAGACAACTCAGAAGAGTACAGCCAGATCATCAAAGAACATAATGACAAACTGGAACAGCTTATCCGTCCAAGCGACATTGTGACAAAGGTGATGAAAAGAACACAGCAAACAGAGGAAAACAAGCAAGGCAGCCAAAACTTCAGTGCACTGCTCGGGATTCAGCTGGATGAAATGAAAAAGGGCAGAAAAAAACTGTTTGATGAGTTAGAAAGAAAGGGCCAGAAGAAAGATGAATGAATTCATGGAGTTTTTTAATAGCAGCTCTCCTGAAAATGTATCTGCATCTGTGAAGCTTTTTTTATTGCTGACGGTACTTTCTCTCGCACCGAGTATTCTAATATTAATGACATGCTTTACAAGGATTGTCATCGTTCTTTCCTTTGTCAGAACGGCGCTTGCTACTCAGCAAATGCCGCCGAACCAGGTTATAATCGGCCTATCCTTATTCCTGACATTCTTTATTATGGCTCCAACCATGCAGGAAGTGAACAAACAGGCTTTAACTCCTTTATTCAATGAAGAAATAAATCTGGAACAAGCGTATGAAAAAGCATCAATACCCTTCAAGGAATTTATGAGTGCCCATACAAGGCAGAAGGACTTGGCTCTATTTCTTGAATACTCCGGGGCTGAAGCGCCGGCTTCCATTGAAGATATTCCGCTTACGAGTCTTGTTCCGGCATTTGCCATAAGTGAAGTTAAGACAGCTTTTCAAATTGGCTTTATGATTTTTATTCCTTTTCTGGTTATCGACATGGTTGTTGCAAGTGTGTTGATGTCCATGGGGATGATGATGCTTCCTCCGGTTATGATTTCGCTTCCGTTCAAAATATTATTATTTGTACTTGTGGACGGATGGTACTTAGTAGTTAAATCCCTTTTACAAAGCTTTTAAGCAGGTGAACATTCAGAATGACTCCAGAAACAGTTATATCCATTGCAGAAAGAGGGATCATCACTGTATTGATGATTTGTGGTCCCTTGCTAATTTTGGCACTAGTAGTCGGCTTAGTTGTCAGCATTTTTCAGGCTACAACTCAAATTCAGGAACAGACGCTGGCTTTTATTCCTAAAATTGTAGCGGTCCTTGTAGGTGTTGTATTCTTTGGTCCTTGGATGCTTAGCCACATGCTCTCGTATGCAAATGAGATTTTCTCTAATTTGACCAGGTTTGTAGGCTGATGACATGTTAGATTTTCTGCCTTCTTTTCCTGCCTTTTTACTTATTTTTGTAAGGGTGACATCTTTCTTTTTAATGATGCCCCTTTTTTCTTACAGATCCATCCCGGCATCACACAAAATTGGCCTTGGCTTCTTTTTGGCCTGGATTATGTTCCTGGGCATGGATGTCCCTGCTCTTGAAATTGACGGCACATTTTTTCTTTTAATCATAAAAGAAGCATTGGTTGGGCTGATGGTTGGATTTATTGCCTATTTAATCCTTTCAGCCATTCAAATTGCCGGAGGATTTATTGATTTCCAGATGGGTTTTGCCATTGCGAATGTGATTGATCCGCAGACAGGAGCGCAGAGCCCTTTAATGGGACAGTATTTGTATACGATCGCTCTCTTTTTTTTATTAACCGTTAATGGCCACCATCTCATGCTTGATGGAGTGTTTTACAGCTATAATTTTATCCCGCTGGATCAGGCATGGATTTCTTTCGGGGATGAAAATATGGCTGAATATGTCATTAAAGCCATGAATACGATGTTCGTTATTGCCTTTCAGATGTCCATCCCTGTTGTCGGCAGTCTGTTTCTTGTAGATGTTGCGTTAGGGATTGTCGCCAGGACAGTTCCGCAGCTAAATGTTTTCGTCGTAGGACTTCCTTTGAAAATAGGCGTCAGTTTTATTGTCCTGATCGTTGTTATGAGTGTATTAATATATGCTTTTTCCCTTGCGATTGAAACGATGCTGCAGACAATGAGAGGGCTTATGGAGCTTATGGGAGGTTCATAGAATGAGGTTACTGCTTTCTTTAGATCTTCAGCTGTTTTCCGGAGAAAAAACAGAAAAAGCCACTCCGAAAAAAAGGCAGGATTCCAGAAAAAAAGGACAAGTAGCCAAAAGCCAGGATGTTAATACAGCCATCGTCCTTTTAGCTGTGTTTCTGTTTTTGCTGTTTGCCGGATCGTATTTGAAGAATATCATCCTTTATATATTTACGCATTCATTTAATGATTATATGATGATGCCGCTGACAGAGGCGAATGTTCAGGTGATTTTTCTTGATGTACTAAAGGAACTGGTGCTTTTTTTAGGTCCTATCATGCTGATTGCTATGCTTGCGGGTATAGCTGCAAATTTCATGCAGGTAGGTACTCTTTTTTCAACAGAAGCCATACAGCCTAAATTGGAGAAACTGGATCCAATAAAAGGCTTTAAGCGCATTTTTTCCATGAGGGCGATCGTGGAGCTGCTAAAGTCAATGCTTAAGATTGCTTTTGTCGGTGTCGCTGCGTTTACCGTTTTATGGTTAAGGATAGATGAAATATTAATTCTTTCTCAAAAATCAGCAGGAACGGCGATGGCCACAATTGCCAGCCTGACCGTTCAAATGGGTTTAATCGCTTCAGCGGCACTGCTATTTTTATCCGTCCTGGACTATCTGTATCAAAAATACGATTTTGAAAAGAACATTCGCATGTCAAAACAGGACATTAAGGATGAACACAAAAATATTGAAGGGGATCCGTTAATTAAATCCAAGATTAAGCAAAGGCAGAGGGAAATGGCAATGAGAAGGATGATGCAGGAAGTCCCTAAAGCGGATGTGGTTATTACCAACCCGACACATTTTGCCATAGCCTTGAGCTATGATGAAACAAAAAGTGATGCTCCTATTGTAGTGGCGAAAGGTGTAGACTTTGTTGCCCAAAAGATTAAATTAATCGCAAAGGAGCATGATGTGATCGCTGTTGAAAACAGGCCGCTTGCCAGGGCTCTTTATAGTCAGGCAGAAATTGGCCAGGCTATCCCTGAAGAGTTTTTCAAAGCTGTTGCAGAGATTTTAGCTTATGTGTACAGAACTAAAAACAAAATTTAACTAAAGAAATATGAAATAGCTGGCGGTTCCGCTTTTTGTAAGATAAAAAAGTATTGTTATTTAAACAGCGATAACTGACCAGCTCCAGCGCCTGCGCTTTTCTTGTAAGGAGAGAGTTTCAATGCAAGTAAGAGACTTATCAGTATTGATGAGTGTAATTCTAATAGTAGCCATGCTTATTATTCCTTTCCCGCCTTGGCTTTTAAGTGTACTGATAATCATTAATATTGCCCTTGCACTTATGGTTTTGCTGACGGCCATGAATATGAAGGAAGCGCTCGAGTTTTCTATTTTTCCTTCCCTAATATTGTTAATGACTTTATTCAGGCTGGGATTGAATGTGTCAACAACCAGATCCATTTTATCGGAAGGGGAAGCAGGAAAGGTCGTTGAAACATTTGGTTCATTTGTAACCGGAGGTAATGTCATAGTCGGACTCGTTGTATTCTTAATCCTCATTATTATTCAATTTATTGTCATTACCAAAGGTTCTGAGAGGGTTTCTGAAGTTGCGGCGCGTTTTACACTTGACGCCATGCCGGGTAAACAGATGAGTATCGATGCAGACTTAAATGCAGGGATGATCTCTGAGCATGAAGCTCGCGAGCGACGTGAAAAAATCAGCCGTGAATCTGATTTTTACGGTTCAATGGATGGAGCCAGTAAATTTGTAAAAGGTGACGCCATTGCAGGAATCATTATAACTCTAATAAATCTTCTGTTCGGAGTAGTCATTGGGATGATGCAGCTGGGGCTGCCGTTTGGAGAGGCTGCGATGAAATATTCTACACTGACCGTCGGAGACGGAATTGTCAGTCAGATTCCGGCACTGTTAATCTCTACGGCGACGGGTATTGTCGTAACAAGAGCGGCGTCAGATGGAAATATTGGTAAAGATATTACTTCCCAGCTATTTGCTTATCCGAAAATGTTATATGTTACTGGCGGAACTATCATTCTGCTAGGGTTATTGACACCAATAGGGCTCGTTTTAACACTGCCGATTGGCGGCTTGATGATTTTTGGCGGATATACGATTGCCAAGACTCCACAGCCGGATAAGGAACAATTGCTGGAGATGGAAGCAGAAATCGAGACCGATGAAATGAAAAGTCCTGAAAGCGTGGTTAACCTATTAAATGTAGATCCGATAGAATTCGAGTTTGGCTATGGGTTAATACCTCTTGCTGATACGAATCAGGGCGGGGACCTTCTGGACAGGATTGTCATGATCAGAAGACAGCTGGCGATTGAATTGGGTCTAGTCATTCCGGTAGTTAGAATACGTGATAATATTCAGCTGCAGCCGAATGAATACAGATTGAAGATAAAAGGAAATGAAATGGCCCGCGGAGAGCTTCTGCTTGATCATTACTTGGCAATGAGTCCCGGTATTGATGATGATAGCATCGAAGGTATTGATACGATTGAGCCTTCCTTCGGCCTGCCGGCAAAATGGATAACAGAAGAAATGAAAGAGCAGGCAGAAATTTTCGGCTATACAGTCGTTGACCCTCCATCTGTTGTATCTACTCATATAACAGAGGTTATAAAAAGCAATGCACATGAGTTATTAGGACGCCAGGAAACAAAACAGCTGATTGATCATGTTAAGGAAAGCTATCCGATCCTTGTTGAAGAAGTTACACCAAATCCGTTGTCTGTCGGTGAAGTTCAAAAGGTGCTTGCAAAATTATTGAAGGAAAACATCTCGATCCGGAATTTGCCGGTTATTTTTGAAACGCTTGCCGATTTTGCCAAATCTACAAGTGATACAGATTTACTTACAGAATATGCCCGTCAGTCTTTGGCCAGACAAATCACGAACCAGTTTTCACAGCAGGGTGACTCTATAAAAGTCGTTACCCTTTCAGGGAGAGTTGAGAAAATGGTTGCAGAAGGTGTTCAGCAGACAGAACATGGCAATTATTTATCTATGGATCCTGCGGTATCGCAGAATATTCTTGAATCGATAGCGTCCCAGGTTGAACAGCTTTCATTGATGGAGCAGACGCCAATTGTCCTTTGTTCTCCAGCAGTCAGAATGTATGTCAGACAATTAACAGAAAGGTATTTCCCGCAAATACCTATCCTTTCCTATAACGAGCTGGAAGCAAATGCGGAAGTTCAAAGTGTCGGGGTGGTGAATATAGATTGAAGGTAAAAAAGTTCATGGCAGCGTCCATGCCTGATGCGATGAAACAAATACGCGCGGAACTGGGTAAAGATGCCGTAATTTTAAATTCACGAGTAGTATATATAGGAGGGTTTTTAGGCTTTTTTAAGAAGAGAAGTATAGAAGTGATGGCAGCAGCAGATCCAAATCAGGAAATAGAGCAAAAACCCGCTGTTAAGCCTGCAGTAATCCCTGCTGCTGCAAATCATTTCAAGGAAAACACTGAAGAGTCCCTATTTACAGGATCGAAAACTTCAAATGAGCTGATTAGAGAGATTAGCAGCTTAAAACAAATGATGTCCTCATTGGCCGGTGGACAGCAGATAAGTATGGTTTACCCTGAACCGATAAGAAAAGTCATGCATGTTCTCAAAGAACAGGAAATTGACAATTCCATTCAGGACCAAGTGCTTCAAGTATTGCTGGAAAAATGGTACCTGGGCGGTGCCAAAGCTAAAGTTACTGAAGTAGAAGCTTGGCTGCATGAAGAACTGATAAAGCAAATTGAGAATATTCCATTCAGCGGGATTTCATTCACCAAAAAATATATTAATGTAGCAGGTCCAACTGGCGTAGGGAAAACAACTACCTTGGCGAAGATGGCAGCAGAGTGTGTAATTAAACATAAAAAAAAGGCTGCATTTATCACAGCCGACACCTACAGGATCGCGGCGATCGATCAATTAAAAACATATGCAGGCATCCTGGATATACCTTTAGAAGTTTGCTATACAATAGATGACTTCAGACAGGCAGCAGAGAAGCTGAAAGATTACGACCTTGTACTAATAGATACAGCCGGACGGAATTTCAGGAACAGACAGTATGTGGAAGATTTAAAGAATGTGATTGACTTTGAGAAGGATATGGAAACCTTTTTAGTGCTCTCGCTTACCGCGAAACAAAAGGATATGGAAGATATATATAATCAGTTTTCAATTATAGACATTGATAAACTTATCTTTACAAAGGCAGATGAAACGTCAACTTACGGTGCCATGTACAACATCATTCATAAATACAAAAAAGGTGCAGCTTATATTACAAATGGCCAGGATGTTCCTGATGATATCCTGATGGCAGGGCCGGAAGCTATTGTAAAACAACTAATGGGGAATAAGAAATGAACGATCAGGCAGAAAGGCTAAGAGCAAGATTGAAAGAAGAAGACGGCCGAAGTCATCAATTTAAAACAATTGCAGTGGTAAGCGGAAAAGGGGGAGTAGGGAAAACAAATTTTTCATTGAATTTCTCTATTTCCCTATCCAAAACGGGCTACAGAGTATTGTTATTCGATTTGGATATCGGCATGGGGAATGTTGAGATTCTCATGGGAAGATCAGCTGAGTATTCAATTGCTGATTTTTTAGAAATGGATATACCTTTAAATAATATTATTTCAGAGGGGCCATATGGACTGAATTATATTGGCGGCGGGACGGGCCTTTCGCATATTGTGAAACTCGATGATGAGCAAATTTCCAGATTTACCGGAGAACTTGCCCAGCTCATTCAAAACTATGATTATATCATTTTTGATATGGGTGCAGGCATTACAGAAGAATCGGCGAAGTTCATACTCTCTGTTCAGGAAATAGCGGTCATTACTACACCTGAACCAACGTCTATCACAGATGCATACTCAGTAATGAAGAATATACATCTTTTGGATGATAAGATTCCATTTCAATTGGTCATTAACAGGTCTGAAGGAGAACGGGAAGGGCAGGAAACATATAAAAGGATTTCTGCTGTCGCTTCAAGGTTTTTAGGGAGGGATGCTGACCTCCTGGGAATTATTCCGGATGATCGCACCATACAGCAGGCTGTTAAACGGCAGATTCCTTTCATTATTTATCATGAAAATTCAGCTGCTTCAAAAGCAATTCGGAGTATGACTGAGAAAGTTGGCGGCAGGCCTGGAGGGCCTGCTGGTGAGTATCATACTTCCCAATTTATTTCAAAGCTCAAAAAATTTCTTTTTAATAGGGGGTGAATCAGCATGAAGACTATAAAAGTGCTTGTAGTGGATGATTCAGCCTTTATGAGGAAACTGATTGCGGATCTCCTCTCTGAAGATGAGAGAATTCAAGTTGTTGGGACAGCCAGAAACGGAGAAGAAGGCTTAAGGAGAATTAAAGAATTAACTCCTGATGTGGTAACAATGGATGTTGAAATGCCGGTTCTAAACGGCCTGGAAGCTCTCAAAATAATTATGAAAAATATGCCTGTTCCTGTAGTTATGCTTTCAAGCACAACGAAGGAAGGCACTGATAATACCTTTACTGCCATGGAATATGGGGCAGTAGATTTTATAGCAAAGCCATCTGGGCCAATTTCCCTGGATCTGCATAAAATTAAAACTGAATTAACAGATAAAGTAGTGCAGGCCAGTAACGCGAATATGAAAGGGCTGGTTAATTTTTCAGGTATTGGAAAAAAATCTGCCGGACTTCAGCGAAATTATAGTAAAATAGAACCAGGTCAATCTATTTATCTTAATCGTTCTGCTGATAAATCAAGCCTTAATGTCAAACAGCTTATCTGTATGGGAACTTCCACTGGCGGACCACGGGCACTTCAAAAAGTGCTGAAGGATCTACCGGGAGATCTTAACGCACCGATTCTAATTGTTCAGCATATGCCTGCCGGATTTACGAAGTCACTGGCAAGCAGACTAAACGGATTATCGGCGTTATCGGTTAAGGAAGCCGAAGAAGGAGATATTCTTAAAAACGGGACAGCCTATATTGCTCCTGGCGGCTTTCATTTGACAGCTTCAAGGTTAGGCAGGGATCTTGTTATACATCTGGATAAATCACCTCCAAGGAACGGACACAGACCTTCAGTTGATGTGATGTTTGAGTCTGTGGGTGAAGTTGACGGGATCAGGAAGATTGCTGTCATAATGACTGGAATGGGATCAGATGGCAAAAATGGCCTGATGGGACTGAAGAAAAGCGGTGAAGTAAAAGCCATCGCTGAATCAGAAGAATCATCCATTGTATTTGGAATGCCAAGAGCAGTGATTGAGTCAGGCCTGGCAGATGATGTGCAGCATATTGAACGTATAGCAGAATCCATATTGAAATTTGTTTAAACCCGAGGGGGCAGGCACATGGAGATGAACCAATATTTAGAGGTGTTTATCGAAGAAAGCAAGGAGCATTTGCAGTCGTGCAATGAACAGCTTCTTGAATTAGAGAAAAATCCTGATGATATAAAAATAGTTAATGAGATTTTCAGATCAGCTCATACGCTGAAAGGCATGTCAGCCACCATGGGTTATGAAGATCTCGCAAATCTAACTCATCAGATGGAAAATGTTCTTGATGCAATCAGAAATCAGAAGATTAAGGTAAATGCTGAAATTCTCGATGTCGTTTTTCTGGCTGTTGATGATCTTGAAGCAATGGTCCAATCAATTTCAGAAGGCGGAGACGGCAAAAGGGATGTTTCCATAGCTGTTGAAAAGCTGATGCTCATAGAAAAAGGGGAAAGCCCGGCATTATCAAAAGCAAGAGCCGAAACGGCAGCTGCTATTGCTGAACCGCAAGGACTGGCCAAGAGTACATATGATGATTTCGAGTGGACCGTGATTCAGCAATCGAAGGAGCAGGGCTTTGAGACCTATGAAATATCCATAGCCTTGCGGGCTGATTGTCTGCTGAAAGCAGCCAGAGTCTTTATGGTTTTTGAGGTCCTCGAGAAGAGCGGGGAAGTGATAAAAGCCACTCCTTCTGTTGAGCAGCTTGAAGAAGAGCAATTTGATCAGGAATTCTCTGTAACAATTGTGACCCAAGAAACACCCGAAGTTATCCGACAGAAACTTTTGAAGGTCTCAGAAGTGGACAGCATAGATGTCCTGGAGGTTTCTATGGGGAATTACATCTCCCGGGAAGCTGTGAAGGAGGAAAGTACTCTGCAGCCTGAAGTGGAGGAGAAGACAGATCGTGCTTCAGATATGCCAAAAAAGGAAAAGAAGGCGCCTGCAGCAAAGCAAGTCAGCAACAAAACCATTAGGGTGAATATCGAGAGACTGGATATCCTTATGAACCTGTTTGAAGAATTGGTGATTGACAGAGGCAGACTTGAACAGATATCCAAGGAATTAAACAATCAGGAACTCCACGAAACGGTTGAGCATATGTCAAGGATCTCCGGAGACCTGCAGAATATTATTCTGAATATGCGCATGGTCCCAATAGAAACAGTATTCAATCGTTTCCCGAGAATGGTCAGACAATTAGCAAGAGATTTAAACAAAAAGATCAATCTCGAAATTGTCGGTGCAGATACCGAACTGGACCGAACGGTTATCGATGAAATTGGCGATCCGCTTGTTCACTTAATCCGAAATGCATTAGACCATGGTGTTGAAACACCGGAAGTACGTAAAGCAAATGGTAAAGGTGAAGAAGGAAATGTCATTCTAAAGGCTTATCACAGCGGCAATCATGTTTTCATTGAAATAGAGGATGATGGCGCAGGCATAAACAAGGATAAGGTTATAGAGAAAGCATTAAAAAATGGCATCATTACAGAGCAAACGGCTTCAGGACTAACTGACAAACAGGCATATGAACTTATCTTTGCCTCAGGATTCTCAACTGCGGATAAAATCTCGGATGTTTCCGGACGAGGTGTAGGTCTGGATGTTGTCAAGAATACAATTGAGTCATTGGGAGGATCAGTATCCATTGATTCAAAAGTTGGACAGGGGTCCATATTCTCCATACAGCTGCCATTAACTTTATCCATTATTTCTGTCATGCTCGTTGAGATTGAAAAGGAAAAATATGCAATCCCTCTATCTTCTATTATTGAAACAGCTATTATCAGAAAAGAAGACGTCTTAAGTGCACATAATCAGAAGGTGATAGATTTCAGAGGCAAGGTTGTTCCGCTTCTTTCATTGAAGGAAATCTTTGAGGTGCCATCTGACACTCATGAAGATGAATTCATTTCCATTGTCATCGTCAGAAAAGGGGAAAAGATGGCTGGGCTTGTGGTGGATTCCTTTATCGGGCAGCAGGAAGTCGTTTTAAAATCACTAGGAAACTACTTAACAAGCGTGTTTGCCATTTCCGGAGCAACTATATTAGGAGATGGACAGGTTGCCCTGATAGTGGACTGCAATGCATTGATAAAATAATACATTTTGACGAGGAGTGAACATGTTGAGTGAGGCGGCAGCAGCGGATTTAAAATTGATTGTATTTCAGCTGAAAGACAAAGAATATGCAATTCCAGTTAATCAGGTGCGTTCCATAGAGAAGGTTGAGCACATTACCCGGGTTCCTCGAACAGTTGGTTTTGTTAAAGGAGTAATCAATTTAAGGGGTGTTGTGACACCTATTATTAGTCTGAGAAGCAGATTTAATCTTGAAGAGGCTGAATATAATGAGCATTCACGAGTCATCATCGCAGTATTGAACGATATGGAAGTCGGTTTGATTGTAGATTCTGCAAATGATGTGATTGATGTGGCGCCTGAATCAATTGAACCCCCTCCGGAGGTAATAGGTTCAGAAGATGCCGATTTTATCAAGGGTGTTACAAAGATCGAAAAACGGTTATTTATCCTGATAGATTTGAAAAAAGTTCTGAATCCTGAAGAATTGGCAGCTCAGGATGAAAAAGGATTAGCGGGATGAATTTTTTAGAAAAAAATATCAGCAGCATGCAATTGGATATTCTTAAAGAAATCGGGAATATTGGTGCGGGTCATGCGGCTACTGCATTATCAACGCTGCTTAATAAAAAAATTGATATGTCTGTTCCGGATGTGAAAATTGTTTCTTTTGATGAAATGATCGATATGGCAGGAGGCCCGGAAAATGTTGTGGCAGGGGTGTTTCTAAGGATAGAAGGAGACGCCCCTGGCAGCATGTTTTTTGTCCTGCCTCTTACACAGGCTGAAAACTTTATTCGGGAACTGCCTGGAAACATTCCTTTTTGTGCAGATGAGCTGCCATATGATGAACTTGCTCTATCCGCTCTTCAGGAGCTTGGCAACATTTTATCAGGATCATATTTATCTTCGTTATCGGATTTTACTAAGCTGTCACTTTTCCCTTCAGTGCCGATGCTAAGCATTGATATGGTGGGGGCAATTATCGGAACAGGTCTCCTGGAGATTTCACAGGTGAGCGATTATGCCATCGTAATTGATACAGCTTTAAATGATGAGCTTCAAAATACGGATGCTGTTAATGGCCATTTCTTTCTGCTGCCTGATCCTCAATCATTTCAAATAATCTTTAAGGCATTGGGAGTTCCGGATTATGAATAGTATTCAAGAAATTGTAAAAGTCGGTATAGCAGATATGAATATTGTTAAAACTCCGGGTTTAATCAGGACATCAGGACTTGGTTCCTGTGTAGGTGTGGTTCTTTATGATCTTAGTGCAGAAATTGCCGGGCTGGCACATATTATGCTGCCTGATTCATCTCTTGCAAAAAACACAAGCTTTAATTCAGCTAAATATGCTAATACTGCAATCAGGGATTTGGTGAGCCTGATGGAGAAAAAAGGTGCAAAAGCTTCACATTTAAATGCCAAAATTGCCGGCGGAGCCCAAATGTTCAAATACTCCTCCGGAAGTGATTTAATGAGGATTGGCCCAAGGAATGTGGAAGCAGTAAAAAAGGAACTAAATTCCTTAAAGATTGCTATTTTAGGTGAAGATGTTGGCGGACATAGCGGCAGAACAATTGAATTCAATCCTCAATCAGGCGACCTGATGGTGCGGACTGTTAATAAAGGGCAAGTTGTTATTTAAATTCTCGTTCCAGGTTGAGGAAATTCAAGCCTTATATAAATCGTCATAAAAGTCTTAAATGCTGCCGGATGATTTCTGCCAGCCATACAAGCTGATTTTCTCTCCGGCTTAATTATTGCTCTCTCCAATTATTTCTTCGAAAGACCCCCTTATTTTGGAAAAGAACTGAGCAGTTTAGGATGAAAGGCAATATTTTAATAGAAAAGTTTTGATATACTAACAATAATTAATAGAAATGGAAACGTTTGAGGAGGATGGCCATGGCAGACATGATAACCGAAGAAAGCACATACTGGGCTAAATGGGTCGACTCTCGTGATGCTCAAGCGGGGAATTTTCTTGTGAAAAAATATTTGCCTCTTGTAAGCTATCATGTTCAGCGAATATCCGCTGCCCTGCCGAAGAATGTTTCAAGAGATGATATACGAAGCCTTGGACTAATGGGTTTGTATGATGCGCTGGAAAAGTTTGAGCCTGCAAGAGATTTGAAATTTGATACATATGCTTCCTTTCGAATTCGCGGTGCCATTCTAGATGGATTAAGAAAAGAAGATTGGCTTCCCAGAAGTACGAGGGATAAGGCGAAAAAAATTGAAGCTGCTACTGAGAAGCTGGAGCAGCGGCTGATGCGTAATGCAACAGTTTATGAAATTGCTGAAGAAACAGATATGCAGGAAGAAGAAGTGTATTCTGTTATGAACGAACATTTTTACGCAAACATCCTCTCAATTGATGAGCAGCCTGATTCAGAAGAAAAAGATGCCAGTTATTCAATAAAGGATGAAAAAGCAATCATTCCAGAAGAAAAGGTATTGAAAAATGAAATCTTGGAAGAAATGGCTGAAAAAATCTTACAATTGAATGAAAAAGAGCAGCTTGTGCTAAGTTTATTTTACAAAGAGGAGTTAACACTTACAGAAATTGGCGAAGTAATGGGCCTATCAACATCCCGCATATCCCAAATCCATTCAAAGTCAATTTTTAAGCTGAGACAGCTGCTGGAAAAAGTCATATAGTCTTATGCCATTTCTTTCTGCAAAGGAAGGAATCAGCATGGAAAATCTATTTCAACTTTTAGTTGATGCTCACGGTTTATCTGCATGGATACAGCCGATAGATATTGATGAACTGGATGGAACTGTCCAGCCTGAAATGATTCATAAACTGCTTGCTGATGAAAAGGTCATTTTTGGTGTGAGCAAAGAAGTAATTCAGAGAATCTGCAAAGATCCGTTCTCAGTGGAATATCCCATACCAATAGCAAAAGGAGTTCCTGCAGAAAACGGCAGTGATGCATATCTATTAAATGAAGCCTCTTTTGACTGGAAAACGGGCAGAAAGGGATTTAATTTCAGAGATGTACTCCATATCCCATCTGTTACACAGGGACAGCTCCTGGCATCTGTTATTCCTGCTGCCCCCGGTGCTTCCGGGAAGAATATTTTTGGCAAGCGGATACCGGCAAAGGATGGAAAGCCTTTAAGAGTCAAGGCAGGAAAAAGTGTTTTCGTAAATGGCGGCAAATATTATTCGCTATTAGATGGACAGGTTAGTTTCACTCAGAACAGCATTTCTGTGAATCCGGTGTTTGAGGTTAAAGGAGACCTTGACTTGAAGACCGGGAATATTAATTTTGTCGGGTATGTTGTGATTCGCGGAAATGTTCCTGCCGGTTATGAGATTATAGCCGGAGGTGACATCATTGTTGCTGGTCTTGTTGAAGGTTCTTTCCTGCAGGCGGATAATAACGTGCTTGTTACTGGCGGAATTTCAGGCAGTCATA
Source organism: Cytobacillus firmus (assembly GCF_023657595.1). NCBI lineage: Bacteria > Bacillati > Bacillota > Bacilli > Caryophanales > Bacillaceae > Cytobacillus > Cytobacillus firmus. The sequence goes on from NZ_CP098323.1 coordinate 1,802,310, forward strand.
AAGGTTCAGTTATATCAGGAGGTTCTGTTCAGGCAGCATACCTGAATCAGGCAAATGTGAAGGCAGAACAGGACGTTATTATACAAAAGTCAATCCTGCACAGCTATGTTCAAGCTGTAGGAGCCATCAGGTGCAGAGAAGCATTGGTTATTGGAGGAAAACTTCAGTCCGGGTCCGACATTGAAATCAAAGAACTGGGCAATCACTTATATACTAAGACAGAGCTTCTTGCCGGAAACGACTCCAATGTGGATAACGCTGAAGAAGATCTATTAAATGAATCAGCCAAACTTCACGAATCCATCAAAAAGCTTGATAGTATCGAAGGCAGACTGATAGAAATGGCAAAGCTGACAGGAAACCTGACAGAGGAACAGAGAATAATTATTCTCAAGCAACGGGCTACAAAAGCTCATTTGCAGAATAAATTGAGCAAAATAAATGAAGATCTGGCTGAATTGGAAAGAGAAAAAGAAGAAAAAATGAATGCTTCAATTCTTATTTACGGGCAGATCTATCCTAACACTGTAATTCACTTTGGAAAGTATTCAAAAGTGATCCGGCAAACTGTCAAATCTTTAAAGTTTCATTTCCTAAAAGGAGAAATAAGAAGTGAGCAGTTATCAGGGGTGTGATCTGGGATGACTTTGAAATCAATAGAACTTCAGATAGCACTGCCTAGAACGTTCGAAGCAGGTAAAATTCAGGATCAGCTTCAGCAGAGGGGACAGACCATTAGCGGGTTTGCTGCCGACAGTACCCGGGAAAATGCTGAAAAGCAGCGGAAAACTGTGGTAAAACAGGAGCATAAACAAAATGTCAATCTTGGCAATGATGACAGTCAAAGACAAAAAGAGGCCGGGGAACATGATAGGAAAGAAGATCAAAAAAAAGACAGCAATGACAGACAGAACCATCCTTACAAAGGGAAGGTTATTGACTACAGCGGATAGAGGGATATCATGACAGCTTTTCTATTAGCTCTAAGCCTGTTATTAAATATTGTAGCCTTATTAGCCATTATCCTGCTTTATTTGCGTCAGAATAAACTAATGGATACAGAGAAAAGACAGGAAAAAGTGCTTATTGAAATGGAAGAGGTTATATCAGCGTACCTTGTTCAAATGAAAGAAGAAAACGATGATTTTATTAGCAAACTTTCGAAGGCCAATGCGAAAAACGATACTTCTATAAAAGAGAAAAGCATCCCGGTAAATTTGGACAGAAAAAATGAACTAGATATAGCTAAAGCAGATGAGAAATCAATGCCATTAGCCAGAGCATCCATTTACCAGGCATCTAAAGCCTACAAACAAAATTTGAGGGCAGCAGAGGATAAATTGAGTGAAAAAGAACGCTTACCATCCTTAAAGGAAAATGAATCTGTCACACAGTCAGATAGCAGTCAGTCAATTAAGGAAGAAAATCCTTCATCAATATATGATCAAGTATTTATTCTGAAAAAACAGGGAATGAGTGCGGGGGATATTGCCAAAAAATTAGGCAAAGGGAAGACAGAAGTCGAGTTAATGCTTAAATTTCGTCAAAATCAGCAAGAATAGCTTGATTGTGAAAAACACTTATGCTATATTAACAAATGGTGTTAATACACACGCTTATGGATTTAGCCGGATGGTGCTGTTCACATGCAGTTGCCGGCTGAAAATGATATAGGCGGAGGAAATAAAAACCATTAGGAGGAAACACAAATGTCAGTAATTTCAATGAAGCAATTGCTTGAAGCTGGTGTGCACTTCGGACACCAAACACGCCGCTGGAACCCTAAGATGAAGAAATATATCTTCACTGAGCGTAACGGCATCTACATCATCGACCTTCAAAAGACTGTTAAGAAGGTAGAAGAAGCTTACAACTTCGTTAAGGAGCTTGCTGGAAACGGCGGTACTATCCTTTTCGTAGGAACTAAGAAACAAGCTCAAGATTCCGTTAAAGAAGAAGCTATCCGTTCTGGTATGTTCTATGTTAACCAGCGCTGGTTAGGCGGAACTTTAACAAACTTTGAAACAATCCAAAAGCGTATTTCGCGTTTAAAGGATATCGAAAGAATGTCCGAAGATGGAACTTTCGAAGTTCTTCCTAAAAAAGAAGTTGTTCAATTGAAGAAAGAGCAAGAGCGCTTAGAGAAGTTCTTGGGCGGAATCAAAGACATGAAGAGCCTTCCAGATGCTCTATTCATCATTGACCCTCGCAAAGAGCGCATTGCTGTTGCAGAAGCACATAAATTAAACATCCCTATCGTTGGTATCGTTGATACTAACTGTGATCCGGATGAAATTGATGTTGTAATCCCTGCAAACGATGATGCTATCCGTGCTGTTAAATTATTAACAGGCAAGATGGCAGATGCTATCCTTGAAGCTAAACAAGGTGAAGAAGTTACAACTGCTTAATAGAAAAGCGGACGCGCCCTGGTGCGCTGGAGCTGTACAGCTCTAAGGTGCTTTTTTCTTGATTTTAAAGAAGGTGATAAGAGGGAGCACCCTTTATCACCTTTTTTTAAAGAAAAGGCAAAGTTTAGTTTTCTATACAGTAATAAATGGTAAAGATATTATTACATAACTCATTAAGGAGGATCTCATAATGGCAATTACTGCTCAAATGGTTAAAGAACTTCGTGAAAAAACAGGCGCAGGCATGATGGACTGCAAAAAAGCTCTTCAGGAAACTGAAGGTGATATGGAAAAAGCAATCGACTTCCTTCGTGAAAAAGGAATTGCTAAGGCTGCTAAAAAAGGTGACCGTATCGCTGCAGAAGGTCTTACTTCTGTAAAGGTTGACGGAAACGAAGCCGTTATCCTTGAAGTAAACTCTGAAACAGATTTCGTTGCTAAAAACGAAGGATTCCAAACACTTGTTAAAGAAATCGCAGAACACTTACTTTCTGCAAAGCCGGCTTCAGTAGAAGAAGCAGCTGGACAAACTATGGCTAACGGTGCTAATTTAGAATCTCACATCAATAGTGCGATTGCTAAAATCGGAGAAAAGCTTTCTCTTCGCCGCTTCGAAATCAAAACAAAAACTGACAGCGACGCATTTGGTGCGTACCTTCACATGGGAGGACGCATTGGTGTGCTAACAGTTCTTGAAGGAACAACTGACGAAGATGCAGCGAAAGATGTTGCAATGCATATTGCAGCCCTAAACCCTAAGTATGTATCCCGTGATGAAGTTTCACAGGACGAAGTAGAGCGCGAGCGTCAAGTATTGACTCAGCAGGCTCTTAACGAAGGCAAGCCGGAAAACATCGTTGCAAAGATGGTTGAAGGCCGTCTTGGCAAGTATTTCGAAGATGTTTGCGTAAACGACCAGGCTTTTGTTAAAAACCCTGATCAAAAAGTTGGCAAATTCGTTGATTCTAAAGGCGGAAAAATCCGTGAGTTCGTTCGCTATGAAGTTGGAGAAGGCATCGAAAAGCGTGAAGACAACTTCGCTGAAGAAGTAATGAACCAGGTTAAGAAGTAATATTTTATAGTAATAAATCAGCTATGATTCAGGGAACACTTTGTGTTCCCTGTTTTTCAAGAATAGGATAGATTGTAAATGCAGCAATAGCGTCTTTAAGCGCTTGAGCTTTTTATACTACATATGGAGGTTCTTATGAGCAGCCCAAAATTCAAACGCGTGGTCTTGAAATTAAGTGGAGAAGCTTTAGCAGGAGAGCAAGGTTTCGGAATTAATCCTTCAGTGATTAAATCAATTGCTGCACAGGTGAAGGATCTGGCTGAGCTAGGTGTCGAGGTTGCTGTTGTAGTTGGCGGCGGAAACATTTGGCGAGGAAAGATCGGAGAAGAAATGGGTATGGACAGAGCAAATGCAGACTATATGGGTATGCTTGCAACTGTTATGAACTCATTGGCATTACAGGATAGCCTCGAGAATCTTGGAGTGGAGACGAGAGTTCAAACCTCAATCGAGATGAGACAGGTTGCTGAACCGTACATCCGCAGAAGAGCCATCCGCCATCTCGAGAAAAAGCGGGTTGTAATCTTTGCTGCGGGAACCGGAAATCCTTACTTCTCTACTGATACTACAGCAGCATTGCGAGCTGCAGAAATTGAAGCAGAAGTAATTCTTATGGCGAAAAACAATGTGGATGGCGTCTATTCAGCTGATCCGCGTGTTGATAAAAACGCAAAGAAATACGATGAACTTTCCTATCTTGATGTATTAAAAGAAGGATTGGCAGTAATGGATTCTACAGCATCATCTTTATGCATGGATAACAACATTCCGTTAATTGTATTTTCAATCATGGAAAAAGGCAATATTAACCGCGCCGTAATGGGTGAAACAATCGGAACTATCGTTAGGGGGAAAAAATAATGCCAAAACAAGTTATTTCAGATGCAAAAGAAAGAATGACTAAAGCAATTTCAGCTTATACAAGGGAGCTTGCGAGCATCCGTGCAGGTAAAGCCAACGCTTCTTTGCTTGATCGCATCACTGTTGATTACTACGGTGCGCCGACTCCTGTTAACCAGCTTGCCGGGGTGTCTGCTCCTGAAGCGCGCCTTTTAGTCATAACGCCTTATGACAAAACCATTCTGGGAGAAATTGAAAAAGCCATCCTTAAATCTGATATCGGCTTAAATCCCTCAAATGACGGCAGTGTAATTAGACTGGCTATTCCGCAGCTAACAGAAGAACGCCGTAAAGAGCTTGTTAAGGTTGTTAAAAAAGAATCAGAAGAAGCAAAAGTTGCCATCCGCAATGTTCGCCGCGATGCCAATGATGACCTGAAAAAGCTTGAGAAAAATGGAGAGATCACTGAAGATGATCTCCGCGGTTTTTCTGATGATATTCAAAAACTTACTGATGACCATATCAGTAAGATTGACGAATTAACAAAAGAAAAAGAAAAAGAAATCCTTGCAGTCTAATTTATTCTATAGTTAGAACCCTCTATCAATAGGGGGTTCTTTTACTCTTTAGGGCCATACATAATCTGATTTGGCGCTAAGGCGCCGACTCTGCTGTAATATACGAAGAAGGCAGATTCCTATCCTGAATTAACTTTCTGGTAACATACTCTTTTATAGAGATATATTTAATTATTTTTGGTATGATATTATCATGCGGAAAGAGGCAATATCATTATTTTACCATTAGAATAATCTCTAAAAGATACTATGACTGAATTTCAACTATCAATAAGCGGGAAAAAGCTCCTGCTGATTGAAGTTTCACACTTTGTCTTTTATCGGAGGATTAACCTATTTTAAAGGAGCAGACTTATGTTTGATAAAATGAAGTTATGGAAGTCCCAAAACAGTTCTTCCAATCTCCGAGAGAGAGTTGAAAAAATAAAAGAATTACAAATACCTGAGCATGTTGCCATCATTATGGATGGGAATGGCAGGTGGGCAAAAAAACGGGCGCTCCCAAGAGTTGCCGGCCATCATGAGGGAATGAAGGTCGTCCGAAAAATCACCAGATTTGCAAGCGATATTGGAGTGAAGACTCTAACCTTATATGCATTCTCAACTGAGAATTGGAAACGTCCTAAAATGGAAGTGGACTTTCTTATGAAGCTGCCAGAGGAGTTTCTGGGAACTTTCCTTCCGGAACTGATAGAAGAGAATGTGCAGGTAAGAATGATCGGCTATTTTGACCACCTGCCTGCTCATACGCGTAATGCAGTTTCCAAAGCGATGGAAGAGACAAAAAACAACACAGGACTGGTGCTGAACTTTGCATTAAATTATGGGAGCAGAGCAGAAATACTCGAAGCCGTCAGGCATGTCTTAAATGATTGCAAAAGTGGTATAATGAATGAAAATGAATTGAATGAAGAAAAATTCTCATCCTACCTCATGACAGGCGGGCTGAAGGATCCTGATCTGCTGATACGTACAAGCGGTGAAATCAGATTAAGCAATTTTATGCTCTGGCAGCTTGCATACACGGAATTCTGGTTTACGGATGTCTTATGGCCGGATTTCAATGAAGAGCAAATGCTTGAAGCCATTGAAGTATTCCAAAGCCGCCAGAGGCGTTTTGGAGGAGTACAATAAAGGTGTTGAAAATTGAATGAAACAGCGTATTATCACAGCCATTATATTTGGGGCAATCCTCCTGCCGATCATTATCATTGGAGGCATGCCAATCATCATCCTGGCATATTTGCTGGCATCCATTGCCCTATTTGAATTATTGAAAATGAGAAATTTAAGTTTATTCTCGATTCCAGGCATTATTTCTTTATTATTATTGTGGATTTTCCTTTTGCCTAGAGAATTTCAGTCAATCCTGGATGATATGAATTATACAAAAATTGAGGTAGCTCTTTTTGGGGTGCTTCTTTTCTTAACGTATACAGTTGCGACAAAAAACAAATTTACTTTTGATGATGTGGCTTTTTCCATTATGTCCACATTATATGTTGGCATTGGGTTTTATTATTTTATGGAAACCCGCTTCGCCGACCAAGGCCTGACCTATCTCTTTTTTGCACTTTTCCTTATTTGGGCAACAGATTCAGGTGCCTACTTTATAGGAAAAGCAATGGGAAAGAAGAAGCTTTGGCCTGAAATCAGTCCAAATAAGACCGTTGAAGGCTCGCTTGGCGGTGTAGCCTGTGCTCTTGCAGTTGCGGTGTTATTTATTATCTTTACAGATATTGATGAATCCCTGTTCGGGTTATTAGTAATTACAGCAATCCTGTCAGTGTTTGGGCAAATAGGGGATTTAGTAGAATCAGCATTAAAACGTCATTATAATGTAAAAGACTCAGGAAATATTTTGCCTGGTCATGGCGGAATCCTGGACCGTTTTGACAGTTTATTATTCGTCCTGCCATTGCTCCACTTTTTTCACCTGCTGTAAACATATTGGCTAAAGACCAGTATACATTTGGATACTAGATAATTGTTCAGCGCCAGCGCCAGCCACCTCGAGATCATAAGCCGTTCCTGCATAAATGCAAAAGAACGCATTTAAGTGGGTGAGGCTCATCTTATGCTTGTCGGGGGTGAGCGAGGCGCTTCCGCTTTTCTTATAGATCAGAATTTAGTGATTCTTAAGTTAAATAACTGTCTAGCTCCAGCGCCAACCCCCTCGAGGTCATTGTCGGGGTGGGCAAGACGCTTCCGCTTTTCTTATAAGGAGGAGACTATGAAATATATCAGTTTGATGGGGGCAACAGGGTCTATTGGAATACAGACCCTCGACATTATTAAGGAGCACCCCGAGGATTTTAAGCTGGCAGCCATGTCTGCCGGCAGGAATATAGATCTTGCCAGGAAGATTATATCTGACTTTCAGCCAGAACTTGTCTCACTATCAGAAAAAAGTTCCGCAGATATTCTTAAATCGGAGTTTCCCGGCATAACATTTACATATGGACATGAAGGTTTGATAGAAGTTGCCGTTTACAAAAAATCAGAAATACTGGTTAATGCAGTATTAGGCAGTGTAGGCCTTAATCCTACCCTGCAGGCGATTGAGGAAAAGAAGACAATCGCCATCGCGAATAAGGAAACCCTTGTAACTGCCGGCCATCTGGTCATGGAAGCAGCAAAGCGGAATGGTGTACCCCTCCTTCCTGTAGACAGTGAACACTCTGCTATTTTTCAATCTCTGCAGGGGGAAAAAGAAAAAAATATTGAAAGGCTTATTTTAACAGCTTCTGGAGGCAGCTTCAGGGACCGCTCCCGCAAGGAACTGGAAAATGTGACTGTCCAAGAAGCGCTTAATCATCCAAATTGGTCAATGGGAGCAAAAATAACTATTGATTCTGCCACTATGATGAATAAGGGACTTGAAGTTATTGAAGCACATTGGCTTTTCTCCATGGACTACAATAAAATAGATGTTCTTCTTCATAAAGAAAGCATTATCCATTCTATGGTGGAATATCATGACAGCAGTGTAATCGCACAGCTTGGCACACCGGATATGAGAGTACCTATACAGTATGCTTTAACATATCCTGACAGGCTCCCGCTGCAAACAGCAAAACGGCTGAATCTTGCTGAAATCGGCAAGCTCCATTTTGCAGAAATGGACTTTAATCGTTTTCGCTGTCTGAAATTTGCCTATGAAGCCGGAAAAGCTGGCGGATCAATGCCAGCCGTATTGAATGCTGCGAATGAAGCTGCTGTTGCTGCATTCCTGGATGGAAAGATTACCTTCCTGCAAATAGAAGATTTCATCGAAAGAGCACTGGGCAGCCATGACATCATCTCAAATCCAAATCTGACTGAAATTCAGGAAACCGATTTGGAAACGAGGAGATTTGTAAGCTCGCTTCTATAAGCTTGTGTTCAAGTGCTAAAAGTGCGTAACAGTTGATAAATTAATGCACTTACCAGCAGCAGTTGAACAACCTCTAAAAAAAGGTGGTTAAAACTTGAGTACAGTAATAGCCTTTATTGTTATTTTCGGGGCATTGGTATTTTTTCATGAACTCGGACATTTAATATTCGCAAAAAGAGCAGGAATACTCTGCCGGGAATTTGCCATTGGATTCGGGCCCAAGGTATTTTCCTTTAAAAAAGATGAAACAGTATATACGATTCGTCTTCTGCCCATTGGCGGGTTTGTCCGCATGGCCGGTGAAGATCCTGAAATGGTGGAAATCAAACCAGGCTACCGCATTGGCTTGATCCTTGATAAAAACGAGGAAGTAAGCAAAATTATATTGAACAACAAAGATAAGTATCCTGATGCAAGAATCGTTGAAGTTGAAGATGCTGATATTGAGCATACCCTTGTAATAAAAGGATATGTTGAGGGAGAAGAGGATGAGTCCATCCAAATTTTCAAAGTCAGCCGTTCAGCCGTACTGGTTGAGGATGGGACCGAAACGCTCATTGCTCCGTATGATCGTCAATTTGCATCAAAGACCTTGGGTCAGAGAACAATGGCGATTTTCGCGGGCCCAATGATGAATTTTGTTCTGGCTTTTATCGTTTTTGTTCTAATAGCCTTATTGCAGGGCATTCCAACAAATGAACCTGCCCTTGGCAAGCTGACTCCTGATGGTGCAGCTTATGAAGCTGGGCTAAAGGAAGGCGATATGGTTCAAAGTGTGGATGGAGCCGAAATTTCAAGCTGGTCAGATGTAGTGGAAATCATTAGAAAGAACCCAAGTGAAGAACTTGAATTTTTAGTGGAAAGAAACGGCCAGGAACATACTATATTGGTTACACCAAAGGTTCAGAATGTAGAAGGCGAAAAAATTGGAATTATTGGTGTTTATAGCCCGATGGAAAAATCTCCATTAAAGGCTATTACCTACGGAGCCAAGGAAACTTATTTCTGGACAAAAGAAATTTTTGTTATGCTGGGCAAGCTTGTCACTGGTCAGTTTTCAATTGATGCATTATCAGGCCCGGTAGGCATTTATGTTTCGACAGATACTGTAGCCAAATCCGGCATCTACTACCTGATGAAATGGGCAGGAATTCTAAGCATAAATCTGGGAATTATGAACTTGCTTCCAATACCTGCTCTTGATGGCGGCAGATTAATGTTTTTTGCAGTTGAGGCTGTACGAGGGAAGCCGATTGACCGCCACAAAGAGGGAATGGTCCATTTTATAGGATTTGCCCTTTTAATGCTATTAATGCTGGTGGTTACTTGGAACGATATTCAGAGATTTTTCCTGTAAAAAGCTAGTGCAACGCAACATTCCTGCATAAAAAATATGTGCAATATCCTTTAATTAGACGAAAAAACGGGTTCCAAAATGGAATCCGTTTTTTTCAATCACTATCTGATACGATATGTTATAATTAAGTCCGTCTGTTTTTTTAAAAGGCTGTTTGCGCAGATGCTGCTTTTTTTATATTATTTTTCTGAGTTAATTGGAGCGGAAGGTGCGAGATCCTCTAAAATGCTATCGCATTTTCTTCGTGCGGTGTTTTTTCGGGGAAGGTTATTCAACGTCCTGCGGGAGTAGCGGGACAGGTGAGACCCCGCAGGCGCGGAGCGTCGAGGAGGCTCACCGCCCGCCCCGCGGAAAGCGAGCAGCCTGGAGCGGAAATCAACGGACAACATTGAAAGAGAAAAACAACAATTTATACGGAAAAAGCCTTTTATAATTACTTAAAAAAAATTCAACTTAAAATAGAAACCAAGATTATTGGATGGGAGAGAGAAAGATGAGCGAACCTTCTAGATTTCAGCTCTTGCTCCAGCAGATGCAGCTAACTGAAGATGCCTTTGTGCAGCACTTTCATGATGCCCAAATCGAAAGGGTCATAGTCGAAAGACAGTCACGGAAATGGCATTTTTATTTTGCCTTTCCAAAGATATTGCCTTGCAGTGTATACAGCCGTTTTACAGATCAGCTGGAAAAAACATTTTCCCATATCGCAGAAATTTCATATAGCATCTCCGTCAGAAATCAGGATTTTACTGAACAGCTTGTACTTGAATACTGGCATAACTGCATTAAAGAAATGGATGGCATGGCGCCGCCGCTATTAAAGCTTCTGAATGAGCAGGTTCCTTCTGTACAGGGCAACAAACTTATCATTAAAGTCCGTAATGAATTGGAAGGATTGTCTATCAAGAAAAAGTATGCCGGCACTATTTCAGATGTGTTTCAAGTTTTTGGCTTTCCGGCCTTAACAGTTGATACAGAGATTTCTGCAGATGGTTCCAATGAAGAATATGAAAAATTCATGGAAGCCAAACGCAAAGAAGACCAGGAGCGTGGTATCCAGGCAGCAATCGAGATGCAGAAGAAAGAAGCGGAAGCTGAATCTGCAGATCACACAGCACCCAAGGGGCCTCTTACGATTGGTCTTACCATTAAAGATGATGCAGATTACCGCAAATTGATTGATATAGTAGATGAAGAACGCCGGGTAGCCATTGAAGGCTACGTGTTTGCTGCTGAGACAAGAGAGCTCCGCAGCGGCCGGACACTCTTAACTTTTAAAATTACGGATTATACCAGTTCCATTCTAGTAAAAATGTTTTCCCGGGATAAAGAGGATGCCGCTTTATACCAGCATATTCAAAAAGGGATGTGGCTAAAGGTCCGCGGAAGCATTCAAAATGATACATTTGTCCGTGATCTGGTAATGATCGGGAACGATATCAATGAGATTAAACCTATTCAAAGGCAGGATACATCGCCTGCTGAAGAAAAAAGGGTTGAACTTCATCTTCATACACCGATGAGCCAAATGGATGCTGTTTCATCTGTCAGTGCACTGGTTTCCCAGGCGAAGAAATGGGGCCATAAAGCAGTAGCCATTACAGACCATGCTGTTGCTCAGTCATTCCCTGAAGCCTATGGTGCCGGGAAAAAGAATGATATTAAGATCCTGTATGGAATTGAAGCAAATCTTGTGGATGATGGTGTGCCGATTGCTTATAACGATGCTCATCGCAAGCTTACTGAAGATACGTATGTTGTATTTGATGTTGAGACAACAGGTCTATCAGCTGTTTATGATACGATTATTGAACTTGCTGCAGTTAAGATTCATGATGGTGAAATCATTGATCGGTTTGAATCCTTTGCAAACCCTCATCACCCTTTATCCGCAACAACCATTAATTTGACTGGAATAACAGATGATCTTGTGGAGAATGCACCGGAAGTGGAAGAAGTCCTGAAGAAGTTCCATGAATGGACAGGAGATGCTGTTTTAGTAGCACATAATGCTTCATTCGACATGGGGTTCCTGAATGTCGGCTATAAAAAAATCGGTATTGGCAAGGCGCCAAATCCTGTAATAGATACTCTTGAACTTGCACGCTTTTTATATCCCGACATGAAAAATCATCGACTGAATACCCTTGCCAAAAAATTCGATGTTGAACTCACCCAGCATCACCGTGCTATCTATGATGCGGAGGCAACAGGCTATCTGCTACTTAAGATGTTAAAGGGTGCAGAAGAAAAAGGAATCGAATATCATGATCAATTCAATGATAATATGGGGCAGGGAAATGCTTATCAGCGTGCAAGGCCGGCCCATTGCACCCTGCTTGCACAAACAGAAACAGGTCTGAAGAACATCTTTAAACTCGTATCGATCTCGCATATGGAATACTTTTACAGAGTGCCTCGCATTCCCAGGTCAGTCCTTCAAAAGCATCGTGAGGGAATACTGGTTGGTTCCGGATGCGATAAAGGGGAAGTTTTTGAAGGCATGATGCAGAAATCCCCTGATGAAGTCGAAGATACAGCACAATTCTATGATTATCTTGAAGTGCATCCAAAGGCCGTTTATGCACACCTTTTAGAGCTTGAACTTGTAAGAGATGAAAAAGCGCTGGAAGAAATCATCAGTAATATTGTAAAACTGGGAGACAAGCTTGGTCTGCCGGTAGTTGCAACAGGAAATGTTCATTACCTGAATCCAAATGATAAAATCTACCGGAAAATCCTTGTTAATTCACAGGGAGGAGCGAATCCGCTGAATCGCCATCAGCTACCGGATGTTCATTTCAGGACTACCAATGAAATGCTTGACGCTTTTTCATTTCTCGGCAAAGACAAAGCGAAGGAAATTGTGGTAGAGAATACGAACAAAATAGCAGATATGATTGAAGAAATAAAGCCGATTAAAGATGATTTGTATACTCCAAAAATTGAAGGCGCAGATGAAGAGATGCGCAGCATGAGTTACGGAATGGCAAGAAGAATCTATGGTGATCCGCTTCCTGAGATTGTTGAGGCGCGCCTTGAAAAAGAACTTAAGAGTATTATCGGACATGGTTTCGCGGTTATCTATCTGATCTCTCATAAACTTGTAAAAAAATCACTGGATGATGGCTATCTGGTTGGTTCCCGTGGATCTGTGGGATCCTCCTTTGTTGCGACTATGACCGAAATAACGGAGGTAAATCCGCTGCCGCCTCATTACGTTTGCCCGGAATGCAAAACATCCGAGTTTTTCAATGACGGGTCAGTGGGCTCCGGCTTCGACCTGCCTGATAAAGATTGCCCGAGCTGTGGAGCTAAATATAAAAAGGATGGACATGATATTCCGTTTGAAACGTTCCTTGGTTTCAAGGGAGATAAGGTTCCCGACATTGACTTGAACTTCTCTGGGGAATACCAGCCAAGAGCCCATAACTATACAAAGGTGCTATTCGGCGAGGATTATGTATATCGTGCGGGAACAATCGGTACTGTTGCCGATAAGACAGCTTATGGTTACGTCAAAGCATACCAGAACGATAATAATCTGCAAATAAGGGGTGCGGAAATTGACAGGCTCGCTTCCGGCTGTACAGGGGTGAAGCGGACAACCGGACAGCATCCGGGCGGTATCATTGTTGTGCCGGATTACATGGATATTTACGACTTTTCGCCAATTCAGTTCCCTGCAGACGACCGGACATCTGAATGGAAAACAACCCATTTCGACTTCCATTCCATTCATGATAATCTATTAAAACTTGATATACTGGGTCATGATGATCCGACTGTTATTAGGATGCTTCAGGACCTGAGCGGAATTGATCCAAAAACCATTCCCACAGATGACCCTGAAGTAATGAAGATTTTCAGCGGGCCGGAATCACTTGGTGTGACTGAAGAGCAAATCATGTGTAAAACCGGAACACTCGGCATACCCGAATTTGGTACGCGCTTTGTCCGCCAGATGCTCGAAGATACGAAGCCGACCACTTTTTCAGAGCTTGTGCAGATTTCAGGTCTTTCTCATGGTACTGATGTTTGGCTCGGAAATGCCCAGGAATTAATCCATAATAATATTTGTAACCTAAGTGAAGTTATCGGCTGCCGTGATGATATAATGGTTTATTTAATCTATCAGGGCCTGGAGCCTGCTTTTGCTTTCAAAATCATGGAATCGGTCCGTAAGGGTAAAGGCCTGAGCGATGAGATGGAAGAGGAAATGAGAAAGAATGAAGTGCCTGAATGGTATATTGATTCCTGTAAAAAGATTAAATACATGTTCCCAAAAGCCCATGCAGCTGCTTACGTATTAATGGCTGTCCGGATTGCGTACTTTAAAGTGCACCATCCGCTTCTTTACTATGCAGCATATTTTACTGTCCGTGCAGAGGACTTTGATGTGGATGCAATGGTAAAAGGATCCCAGGCGATCCGTGCACGCATTGAAGAAATCAATGCAAAGGGACTTGATGCTTCAACAAAAGAAAAGAACCTGCTAACTGTAATGGAACTGGCTCTGGAAATGAATGAAAGGGGCTTTAATTTCCAAAAGGTGGACTTATACCGCTCAAGCGCAAGTGAGTTTATCATTGATGGAGATTCTTTGATACCGCCGTTTAATTCCATTCCGGGCTTGGGTACAAATGCAGCATTTAATATAGTAAAAGCAAGGGGAGAAGGGGAATTCCTCTCGAAGGAAGACCTGCAGCAGCGCGGAAAAGTGTCGAAGACGATTATCGAGTATCTCGATAACCACGGCTGCCTGGAATCCCTTCCGGAACAAAACCAGCTTTCTCTATTCTAAAAATAAGGCCAGCGAATGGTCCAAACCCTTCTGCTGACAGCTATTCCATTTGCATAAAAAAATTGGTTATGGTATAGTTTTATTGGAAATACTAAGAATAACTCTCGCAAAAGGAAGAGTGGGGCAACCCACTCTTTCGTGTTGTGTACGGTTTTTTCTTAATATCGGATCTATGTTAAAACTATATGTTAATTAAGTTTAGCAGAGCCAATTTCTGATTTATTGATTGAAAAACAGCGCTTTAGATTCCAGGAAAAAGGAGGGATATGAATGAGCAAAGTGACTGAAACGGTGGAACAACTGGTCACCCCTATTGTGGATGAACTTAATTTAGAATTAGTCGACATTGAATATGTAAAAGAAGGGAAAGACTGGTTCCTTCGCGTATTTATTGATAAAGAAACTGGTGTTGATATCGAGGAATGCGGAATGGTCAGTGAAAGGCTAAGCGAAAAGCTTGATGCTGAAGATCCGATTCCATACAACTATTTCTTGGAAGTTTCATCGCCGGGAGCTGAACGCCCTCTTAAGAAAGACAGTGATTTTATTAAAGCAGTCGGCAAGAATGTTTACATTAAAACATATGAGCCAATTGATGGTGAAAAGACGTTCGAAGGTGTGTTAACCCAATTTGACGGTGAGACCGTTACGGTAGAAGTCAAAATCAAAACAAGGAAGAAAAATATTGAAATTCCTTATGAGAAGGTAGCAAATGCCCGTTTAGCCGTTGTATTTTAATAACGGCTGATTGCGGGCTTGCTTATTAAGAAAAGCTGAAGCGCCTTGCGCTATTGAAATACAAAATTCACTGCTTGTCTTAATAAGAAAGCGGAATTGCTGCTTTAGCGTTGATCATTTTTTATAAGAGAAATAAAGGGGGATATAAATCTCATGAGCAGTGAACTTTTGGATGCTCTGACATTGCTTGAGAAAGAAAAAGGCATTTCTCGCGATGTGATTATCGAAGCCATTGAAGCTGCATTGGTGTCAGCCTACCGCAGAAACTTTAACCAGGCACAGAATGTGCGCATTGATTTAAACCTAGGGAACGGAACGATGAGAGTCTTTGCCCGCAAAGAGGTAGTGGATGAAGTATTTGATCCGCGTCTTGAGATCTCTGCTGAGGATGCTCAAAAAATCAATCCGAACTACCAGGTGGAAGATGTCGTTGAAATGGAAGTAACACCTAAGGACTTTGGGCGCATCGCTGCCCAGACGGCAAAACAGGTAGTTACACAGCGTGTCCGTGAAGCGGAGAGAGGCATCATTTATTCTGAATTTATCGACCGTGAAGAAGATATTATGACGGGGATTGTTCAGCGTACAGATCCTAAGTTCATCTATGTGAGCCTTGGAAAGATTGAAGCGATCCTTCCGGCGAACGAACAAATGCCAAATGAGCGTTATCAGCCCCATGACCGCATTAAAGTCTTTATTACAAAGGTAGAAAAGACAACAAAAGGTCCACAGATCTTCGTAAGCAGGACCCATCCTGGCCTGCTGAAGAGATTATTTGAGATCGAAGTTCCTGAAATCTATGATGGAACTGTAGAAATCAAATCCGTTGCGCGTGAAGCAGGGGACCGTTCCAAGATCTCGGTTCATTCTGACAATGAAGAAGTTGATCCTGTAGGTTCATGTGTAGGTCCTAAGGGCACACGTGTACAGGCGATAGTCAATGAGCTCAAGGGTGAGAAAATTGATATCGTAAAATGGTCCTCAGATCCTGTAGTATTCGTCGCAAATGCACTAAGTCCTTCAAAGGTGCTTGACGTAATCGTAAATGAAGATGACAAAGCAACAACTGTTGTAGTTCCTGATTATCAGCTTTCACTGGCAATTGGAAAGCGCGGACAGAATGCCAGACTTGCAGCAAAGCTTACAGGCTGGAAAATAGACATCAAATCAGAAACAGATGCCCGTGAAGCCGGAATTTATCCGAGGGATGAAAAACTGTTGAACTTTGATAATGATGATTATGAAAACGAAGACTATGAAAATGATGCAGACTTCGATTTTCAGGATGAACTTTTAGAGGAAAAAGAATAGGGAAGAGGTGAATGATCGTGAACAATCGTAAAAAAGTTCCTTTGCGAAAATGTGTCGCTACCGGTGAAATGAGGCCGAAAAAAGAACTCGTTCGCATCGTTCGCTCCAAAGAAGGGGAAGTCTCTGTTGACCCGACCGGAAAAAAATCAGGTCGCGGGGCTTATCTTTCCAAAGAAAAGGAAGCAATTTTGTTAGCAAAGAAGAAGAATATCTTAGCCAATCATTTAGAAGTTTCCATAGATGATGTTATCTATGAAGAACTCTTGGAGTTAATAGAGAAGGAGAAACGGCAATCCAAATGAACTCAAATCAATGGATGTCATTGCTTGGCTTAGCCAATCGGGCACGGAAAATTACTTCGGGAGAAGAGCTTGCTGTTAAAGAGATCAGAAACGGCAAAGCAAAGCTTGTTTTGCTGTCTGCAGATGCATCCGCAAATACGGCAAAAAAAGTTACAGATAAATGTAAATCATTTGGGGTTCCATATAAGCTGATTCAAAACCGGGAAATGCTCGGCAAGGCTATAGGGAAGGAAGCCCGCGTTGTGGTGGCAGTGTTAGATGCCGGATTTGCAAAAAAGCTGTTAACGTTGCTCGATTAATACTAGCGGGGGTGAAAGTATGAGTAAAATGCGCGTTTATGAATATGCGAAAAAACATAACATTTCAAGCAAGGATGTTATTACAAAATTAAAAGACATGAATATTGAGGTTTCCAATCATATGACTACGATTGAGCCGGCGGCAGTCCAGAAGCTTGACGGTATTTTTATCAAGAATGACAGCCAGGCTCAAAAGCAGAGTAAACCTCAAAATCAGCAGAAGCCGCAGGGAAATCAAAAACCGGCTTCAAATAATAGTGCCGGCAATTCCACAGCTGCTAAAAGCAAGCCTCAGAATAAATCCGGTGAAAACAGAAGCCAGGGACAGGGCAGCCAGTCCGGCAAAAACTTCTCCGGCAATAACAGAGGCAATAACAACAACAGAAACAATAATAACAATAGAAACAATAACAATAACCGAAACAACAATAAGAATAAAAACAACAAAGGCAAACAGCAGCAGACGCATGTGGCCCCAGCTCCTAAAAAAGTGAAGGAGCTTCCTTCAAAAATTACTTTCAGCGAATCACTGACAGTAGCGGAACTGGGAAAGAAGCTTCACCGCGAGCCTTCTGAAATCATTAAAAAGCTATTTATGCTTGGTGTTATGGCAACCATTAACCAGGAACTTGATAAAGATGCGATTGAGCTGATTGCAGGTGAATACGGTGTTGAAGTAGAAGAAGAGATACTGGTTGATACAACCGATCTTGAAGTATACTTCACTGAAGATGAAAATGCCCAACTGGTGGAACGTCCATCTGTTGTAACAATCATGGGACACGTTGACCATGGTAAAACAACATTGCTTGACTCCATCCGCAACACGAAAGTAACTGCGGGAGAAGCAGGCGGAATCACTCAGCATATCGGAGCTTATCAAGTTGAAGAAAACGGCAAAAAGATTACTTTCCTTGATACTCCTGGACACGCTGCGTTCACAACTATGCGTGCCCGCGGTGCGAAAATTACCGATATAACAATTCTCGTTGTAGCAGCTGATGACGGTGTTATGCCGCAAACAGTTGAAGCAATTAACCATGCGAAAGCAGCAGAAGTGCCAATCATTGTGGCTGTTAACAAAATGGATAAGGAAGCAGCAAATCCTGACCGTGTTATGCAGGAATTGACTGAACATGGCCTGGTTCCAGAAGCTTGGGGCGGAGACACGATCTTTGTTCCGATCTCAGCTATTAAAGGCGAGGGAATTGATGAACTGCTTGAAATGATTCTTCTTGTAGGTGAAGTTGAAGAATATAAAGCAAATCCTGATCGCAATGCCGTTGGTACTGTTATCGAAGCACAGCTTGACAAAGGACGCGGTTCAGTCGCGACTCTGCTTGTACAAAACGGTACATTAAAGGTAGGAGACCCTATCGTTGTCGGTAACTCATTTGGACGTGTCCGTGCAATGGTTAATGACCTTGGCCGCCGTGTGAAAACTGCCGGACCTTCAACTCCAGTTGAGATTACAGGTCTTAACGATGTTCCTCAAGCCGGTGACCGCTTCGCTGTTCTTGATGATGAAAAGACTGCCCGCCAGGTTGGAGAAGCCCGTGCCCAACAGGCATTGCAGGCGCAAAGAAATGAAAAAACACGCGTAAGTCTGGATAACTTGTTTGAACATATGAAACAAGGGGAAATGAAAGACTTAAACATCGTTGTGAAAGCGGACGTTCAAGGTTCTGCGGAAGCATTGACTGCTGCTCTTCATAAAATTGATGTAGAAGGTGTTAATGTGCGTATCCTTCATACAGGTGTAGGTGCCATTAACGAGTCTGACATCACTTTAGCTGCTGCTTTCAACGCTATTGTGATCGGATTCAATGTACGTCCTGACAATAACGCGAAACGTGCAGCAGATGCAGAAAATGTTGACATCCGCCTGCACCGCATCATTTACAAAGTAATTGAGGAAATCGAATTGGCGATGCAGGGTATGCTTGATCCTGAGTTCCAGGAAAAAATTATCGGCCAGGCTGAAGTACGCCAGACATTCAAAGTTTCCAAAATCGGTACAATTGCAGGTTCTTATGTTACGGATGGAAAAATAACCCGTGACAGCGGCGTTCGTTTAATCCGCGATGGAGTTGTAATTTTTGAAGGTGAAGTTGACGCTCTTAAGCGATTCAAAGATGACGCTAAAGAAGTAGCACAAGGCTATGAGTGCGGTATTACCATCAAAAACTTCAACGATGTCAAAGAAGGCGACGTAATCGAAGCATATATTATGGAAGAAGTGGAACGTTAATGATAATTGGGCTTGCTGCCTGTGAATGTATCATTTATGACACACATTCTTTGAAAGAAAAACGGGCAGTTTTGCAGCGTATTCTAACCCGGCTGAAACAAAGATATAATGTTTCCGTATCTGAGGTGGACTATCAGGACCTATGGCAGAGGACAAAAATTGCCATTGTGGCCGTTTCGTCCACTCAGGTTTCAACTGAGCACGAGCTGCAAAATGCGCTGAAAATGATTGATTCGTTCCCGGAAATTGAACGGACAATTACAGATTTAGAGTGGCTTTAAGAAGAGGTGATATAGAATGAGCCTTAGAGCAAATCGGGTTGGGGAACAAATGAAAAAAGAACTTGGTGAAATCATCAGCCGAAAAATCAAGGACCCGCGGGTTGGTTTTGTAACAGTCACTGATGTTCAAGTAACCGGGGATCTCCAGCAGGCAACCGTGTTTATCTCAGTTCTGGGTGATGAGGAACAAAGGGAGAATACGCTTCGCGGGCTGGCTAAAGCAAAAGGCTTTATCCGATCTGAAATCGGCCAGCGAATCCGGCTGCGGAAAACACCGGAAATCCTTTTCGAATTTGATGAATCAATCGACTACGGCAACCGCATCGAATCGTTGCTTCATCAAATCCAGGACGAAGGTCGTTCCAAAGAAGAAGAATAATGAAATGGATAGACACTTTGTCTATCCATTTTTTTCTAAATACAAACAGACAAGGTGGTACATAATATGGAAGGAATTTTGCCGCTTTTTAAACCTAAGGGAATGACTTCCCATGATTGTGTGTTCAGGCTGCGGAAGATTTTGCGAATGAAAAGAATCGGCCACACCGGAACACTGGACCCTGACGTGACAGGAGTACTTCCCATCTGCCTTGGGAGGGCAACGAAGGTGGCTGAATACATAACAGACGCAGGGAAATCTTATGAGGGAGAAGTCACAATAGGCTTTTCTACAACAACGGAAGATGCATCTGGTGAAGTCGCAGAAAGGAAAGAAGTTTCATCACCTATTTCCAGAAATCAAGTGATGAAAGTGCTTCAAAGCCTGACAGGGGAAATTACACAGACTCCTCCAATGTATTCAGCAGTAAAGGTAAATGGCAAGCGCCTTTATGAATATGCAAGACAGGGAATAGAAGTGGAACGGCCGTCCAGGAAAGTTACTATCTACTCAATCGAACTTCTCGATGAGAGAGAGATGTTTGAGGGTGAGAATATTACTTTCCGTTTCCGTGTAGCCTGCAGCAAAGGTACATACATCCGTACGCTTGCGGTCATGATTGGGAGTGAACTGGGATATCCTGCCCATATGTCTGAACTGGTTAGAATCCAGTCGGCCTCACTGACACTTGATGATTGCCTGACTTTTGAAGAAATAGAAGACAGGGCCGAGAAGGGGACAATGGATGAGGTTCTTCGGCCTATGGAAGCCGCGCTTTCTCATTTGCCGAAATTTCATATAAATGATAAAGTAGCAGAGAAAGTAAAAAATGGGGCTGTATTAACCATCCCTGATCATTTGTATGACACTAAAGGCCCAATCGCTATAGAGGGGGAGGAAGGTCTTGTTCTGGCGATTTATGAGCATCACCCCCGCAAACCAGGGTTAATGAAGCCAGTAAAGGTGTTAAGGAATGATCAATAAGCACTCGTTAAAAAGCTGTGCATTTATATAGGTCCAGGCTCTGTAGAGAAAAGGTGAATTATTACTATGGAAGTTATTCATATACATCATCCCCATCGAATGGATAGAAACGAAATGCCTGAATTGGCAATAGCACTTGGCTATTTTGATGGTGTTCATCTGGGTCACCAGAAAGTCATCCGTGAAGCAAAATCAATAGCTGAACAAAAAGGATTAAAAAGTGCAGTCATGACATTTGATCCGCATCCCTCGGTTGTTTTGGGGAAAAGCGTTCAGCATGTGGAGTATATTACACCTCTTGAGGATAAAATTGGTATCATATCTGATCTAGGTATAGATTATTTGTTTGTTATCAATTTCACAAGGGAATTTGCTAATCTGCTGCCACAGGAGTTTGTTGACCAATACCTGATTGGTCTTAATGCAAAACATGTCGTGGCAGGCTTTGATTATTCCTATGGACGAATGGGACGCGGCACAATGGAAACATTGCTGTTCCATTCGAGGGATCAATTTGATTACTCGGTCGTTGCAAAGCTGGCAAAAGAAGACGAAAAAATCAGCTCTACGCTAATAAGGAAATATATTCGTGAAGGGAAAACGGCTGAGCTTCCCGGCCTTTTAGGAAGATATTATAAAACATCCGGAATCGTTATCCATGGTGACAAGAGAGGCCGGACAATCGGCTTTCCTACAGCGAATGTAGACGTTTCTGATGACTGCATCATTCCCCCTCCCGGTGTATATGCTGTAAGATTCTCAGTAGATGGCAGCTGGTATGAAGGTGTCTGTAATGTCGGATACAAACCTACTTTTAATCAGGAAAAAGGGGACAGGCCATCAGTTGAAGTCCATATTTTTGATTTCTCTTCAGATATTTATGGCAGGAAGGTTACCGTTGAATGGCATAAACATCTTAGAAGCGAGAAGAGATTTGCCGGCGTTCAGGAGTTAATTGCGCAAATTGAAAAGGATAAACAGCAGACTGAGCAATATTTTGAGAAAAACAGGGTTTAGCCTTGCTTTTTGTCATAAAAAGTTGTATTCTAATTAACGTACCAAATGAACCTTTGCTTGGCAAGTCGAGTCACCGACGCTTGCTCAGTAACAGGGGATTGAAAATTTAGGAGGTGAACCGGATGGCAATCACTAAAGAACGTAAAAATGAGCTAATCAATGAGTTCAAAACTCATGAGAGCGACACTGGATCTCCAGAAGTTCAAATCGCTGTCCTTACTGAAGAAATCAACAATTTGAACGACCATTTACGTACTCACAAGAAAGACCACCATTCACGTCGCGGTCTTTTGAAAATGGTTGGTAAGCGCCGTAACCTATTAACTTACCTTCGCAACAAAGACGTTGCACGCTACCGTGAGTTAATCAATAAGCTTGGCTTACGTCGATAATCAACAGAAGCGGGATTTTTTCCCGCTTTTTTATTAGCTTTAAAAACTTGAATTTTGTTCCTGATCATGTACATACATAACTTATCCTATTTTAGCAAACGGGAAAATTGTGCATACTATAAGATGCCTAATTTTATTATGATTAACGAGCATTTCATGCTTTTATATAAAACTGGACTGCTGGCAATGCAAAGCTTATGAGCTTCTGCTGTCTTCGCAGGAACGCCTGCTGAATAAAGCAGGAAATTAACCAATTAAACGGACCAGGCATTGACGCCTGTCCTTAAGTGAATGCAGAGAGGGGTACAATTATGGGACAAGATAAACATGTCTACAGCCTTGATTGGGCTGGGCGCAAATTGACCGTAGAGATTGGCCAGCTGGCTAAACAGGCTAACGGTGCAGTTTTAGTGCGCTATGGTGATACTGTAGTTTTAAGTACAGCTACAGCATCAAAAGAACCGAAAAATCTGGATTTCTTTCCTCTGACAGTTAACTATGAAGAACGTTTGTATGCTGTTGGTAAGATTCCGGGCGGTTTTATTAAGAGAGAGGGCCGTCCAAGTGAAAAAGCGATTTTGGCAAGCCGTTTAATTGACAGGCCAATTCGTCCATTATTCGCTGATGGTTTCAGAAATGATGTACAGGTTGTAAGCATGGTGATGAGTGTGGATCAAAACTGCTCATCAGAAATGGCTGCAATGTTTGGTTCATCATTAGCTCTTTCTGTGTCGGATATTCCATTTGGCGGACCGATTGCTGGAGTCAGCGTAGGCCGCATCGATGGAGAATTCATCATAAATCCATCTGTAGACCAGGCTGAAAAAAGCGATATCAGCCTTGTTGTAGCGGGTACAAAAGATGCGATTAACATGGTTGAAGCAGGTGCAGAGGAAGTGCCCGAGGAAACTATGCTGGAAGCAATTATGTTTGGTCATGAGGAAATTAAACGCCTTATTGCTTTCCAGGAAGAAATTGCATCTGAAATCGGGAAAGAAAAAATGGAAATTGTTTTATACCAGGTTGACCAGAACTTAGAAGCAGAAGTTCGCGGCATCTGTGAGAAGGATATGATTCAAGCTATCCAGGTGCAGGAGAAACATGCACGTGAAGCTGCCATAAAAGCAGTTAAAGAAGAAATCACAGCTAAATATGAAGGTGAAGAAGCAGACGACGACAAGCTTAAGCAAATTAAGCAGATCCTTGATAAAATTGTTAAAGCAGAAGTTCGCCGTTTAATTACGGAAGATAAAGTTCGTCCGGATGGACGCGGATTGGATGTCATCCGCCCGCTGTCCTCGGAAGTAGACCTTCTGCCGCGCACACATGGTTCAGGTTTGTTTACACGCGGACAAACTCAGGCATTGAGCATTTGTACATTAGGAGCTCTTGGCGATGTACAGATTCTGGACGGGCTGGGAATTGAAGAAGAAAAAAGATTCATGCACCATTACAACTTCCCTAATTTCAGTGTAGGTGAAACTGGGCCAATCAGAGGGCCGGGCCGCCGTGAAATCGGGCATGGTGCTCTTGGAGAACGTGCTCTTGAGCCGATTATTCCTTCTGAAAAGGATTTCCCTTATACGATTCGTCTTGTATCTGAGGTGCTGGAATCAAATGGTTCAACATCACAGGCAAGTATTTGTGCAAGTACTTTGGCTATGATGGATGCAGGTGTGCCTATTAAAGCGCCGGTTGCCGGTATAGCAATGGGCCTAATTAAATCAGGCGAGCATTATTCAATCCTGACAGACATTCAGGGTATGGAAGATCACCTTGGCGATATGGACTTTAAAGTGGCGGGTACCTCTAAGGGAGTTACTGCTCTTCAAATGGATATTAAAATTGAAGGTCTGTCCCGTGAGATTCTGGAAGAAGCACTGCAGCAGGCGAAGAAAGGCCGCATGCAAATTCTTGATTCCATGCTGAGCACTATTGAGCAGCCAAGAAAAGAGCTGTCTGAATATGCTCCTAAGATTCTGATGATGTCAATCAACCCTGACAAAATCCGTGATGTTATTGGGCCGAGCGGAAAGCAGATCAATAAGATTATCGAAGAAACAGGCGTTAAGATCGATATTGAACAAGATGGAACAGTATTCATCTCATCTGTAAATGAAGAAATGAATCAAAAAGCGAAGAAAATCATTGAAGATATCGTACGTGAAGTGGAAGTTGGACAAATGTATCTGGGCAAGGTAAAACGGATTGAAAAATTTGGTGCATTTGTTGAAATCTTCTCTGGTAAAGATGGATTAGTTCACATTTCAGAACTTGCTGAAGAGCGTGTAGGGAAAGTGGAAGATGTGCTATCCATTGGGGACGAACTTCTGGTAAAAGTTACTGAAATCGATAAACAAGGCCGCGTAAATCTTTCCCGCAAAGCCGTATTGCGTGAACAGCGTGAGCAAAAGGAAAAAGCACAGCAATAATACTAACCTCTATTTAAAAGAGAAGCATTTTGCGTTGCGAATTTTCCTAAAAGCCAGGGGAAACCCTGGCTTTTTACATATACGAATTTTCATGGGCTTTTGCCCTATACTGCATACCTTTGTTACTCGGTTCCGTTCTACCTTGTCCCTTCAAATCATACTATGAATTGAAGGAGGCATGAAGAATGAGAAAGTTTATCCATATTACGATCATGTTTGTGCTGGCACTTGTTTTTATCAATAATCCTTTAACTGATCAGTATGTATCAGGCCTGAAACAAGAAACAGATATCATAACTGTTTCCAAGCAAAAGGATTCACTATATGAAGAAATTACAGCAAAAAAAGAAGAATTCAGCATTCCTCCACAGGATGCAAAAATAGACCCTGTATGGAAAGCCATTCCTGGTCTTAACGGAATTGAAGTAGATGTTGAGGCATCGTATAGAAAGATGAAGTCAGGCAAAAAGTTCAATGAAGATAAACTTGTATTTAAACAAATTGAACCGAAGGTGAAGTTAAAGGACCTGCCGCCGTCACCTATCTATAAAGGCCATCCCGATAAACCAATGGTCAGCTTCATCATTAATGTGGCGTGGGGGAATGAATATTTATCCGGTATGCTGGCCACTTTAAAGGAACATAATGTGTCAGCAAGTTTTTTTCTTGAAGGAAGATGGGTAAAGAATAATCCGGAACTCGCCAGAATGATTATGGATGCAGGCCATGAAGTAGGCAACCATTCGTACACCCATCCTGACATGAAAGTGATCTCTTCTGCAAGGACAAGGGAAGAAATCCAAAAGACAAATGATGTGATTGAAGCCACAATGGATGAAAAGCTGAGTAAGCCTATTACATGGTTCGCTCCTCCAAGCGGCAGCTATAGAGATGAAACAGTGAAGATTGCTGCCGAGAAAAACCTTGGCACCGTCATGTGGACTGTTGATACAGTGGATTGGAGAAAACCCTCCCCGGATGTGCTGATAAACAGAGTGTTATCAAAGGTCCATAATGGAGCACTTATTCTGATGCATCCTACGGAATCCACCGAAAAGTCACTTGATAGACTTATAACAGGGCTTAAGCAGAAGAACCTGGAGATTGGAACAGTATCCGAGCTGTTAAGCGAGAAGAGAATCCAGTATAGAGAAAATAAAAATCAGGATTTTGGAAAAAATAACAATAATAATATAAACTAATGTAAGCATATGTCTTTGGGGTTCAGAACAGGAGGAATTTATTTGATTAAGAAATATACATGCCAAAACGGAGTAAGAGTCGTACTAGAAAATATTCCAACCGTCCGTTCTGTAGCGATAGGGGTATGGATCGGAACAGGTTCAAGAAATGAAGTTCCAGAGAATAATGGAATTTCTCATTTTCTTGAGCATATGTTCTTCAAAGGAACGAAAACGAGATCAGCCCGTGAAATTGCTGAGAGCTTTGATAGCATTGGCGGGCAGGTGAACGCCTTCACTTCAAAAGAATATACATGCTACTATGCAAAAGTATTAGATACCCATTCTGATTTTGCTCTTGAAGTGCTTTCTGATATGTTTTTTAACTCCACGTTTGTGGATGAGGAACTGAACAAAGAAAAGAATGTTGTTTACGAAGAAATCAAAATGTATGAAGACACGCCTGATGATATCGTTCATGATCTTTTGAGCAAAGCAATCTATGAGAATCACTCACTTGGTTATCCGATTCTTGGTACTGAAGGAACGCTGGCTACGTTTAATGGCGAAACATTAAAACAGTATATGCATGAAACATACACGCCTGAAAATGTTGTGATCTCGATTGCCGGAAATATTGAGGAATCTTTCATCAAAGAAGTTGAAAAATACTTTGGATCCTACGAAGGCGGTAAGAGAGAACGCACAGAGCAGAAGCCTGAGTTTCATTCGAACCATCTTGCCCGTAAAAAGGATACCGAGCAGGCTCATCTTTGCTTAGGGTTCGAAGGTCTGCAGGTAGGGCATGAGGAAATATACAATCTGATTGTTTTAAATAATATTTTGGGTGGAAGCATGAGCAGCCGCTTATTCCAGGATGTCAGGGAACAAAAAGGATTGGCTTATTCTGTTTTCTCTTATCATTCTGCCTTCCAGGACAGCGGTATTGTGACGCTTTACGGTGGTACGGGAGCTAAACAGCTGGATGTTCTTTTTGATACGATTCAGGAAACCCTTGCCACACTTAAAAAAGAAGGCATCACAGATAAAGAGCTGAATAACAGTAAAGAACAGCTCAAAGGAAGCTTAATGCTAAGCCTTGAAAGCACAAACAGCAGGATGAGCCGCAATGGCAAAAATGAACTGCTTCTGGGCCGCCATCGGTCTATGGATGAAATCGTGGATGAAATCGATGCAGTTTCCATGCAGGGCGTGAATAATATGGCGAATGCCATTTTCACAGATCACTATTCAGTAGCATTAATAAGTCCGGATGGAGAACTTCCGAAAAATCTTTAATATTTATTCCAATTGCAAAATTGGTGAAACAGCCTGTATCATGCAGGCTGTTTTCTTTTTGGCCTGGACTTCTAAAACTCCAGGCTGAACGATAAGAATATAGAGAAGAGAAAAGGAGGGCAGAAGATGAGATTAAGTGAGCTGAGCGGAAAGGAAATTGTGGATGTGAAGCGTGCAGAAAGGCTGGGAGTACTTGGGCAGACAGACCTTGAAATAAATGAGAAAAGTGGACAGATTCAGGCATTGCTCATCCCTTCATTAAAGTGGTTCGGCTTCATGCGACAGGGAGATGAAATCCGGGTTTCATGGCAGCATATCAGGAAGATAGGAAATGACATGATCATTATTGATATCCCGGAATCTGAAGATCAGCAGGAATAGTTTTGAAGGAAGGGCCGGTTAGGTCCTTTTTGTTTTTACCGGGAAGCTAATCTCCTCAATCCCTTTATAAATCCCTTCCCACTTTGACCCATTTTCTTTTAAGTGGAAAACTCACCTATTGCCCCGTTCATACATAAGATGTTGAAGTAGTTCATTACAACAATTCCCTTATGATTATTAATTGATTTGCCGGCCCAATTTTAACGCCATTTCGTTTAAAGATAAAACTGCTTGCAATTGCTGTCTTGTGCAACTGCTTAGTAAAGCGGCGTTGCCGGTGCGAGGATACTTTTTACCAGGAGTCATGAAGTTGTTGGCTTCAAAAATAAATGCTTTCTTAAAAAGAAAGAAAAAAGAAGGTGAGTGTTGCATGCTGACAGGAACCCAAATTGCAGTCATCGGCGGTGATGCAAGGCAGCTCGAAATCATCCGTAAACTGACCGAGCTTGATGCAAAGCTCGCATTAATTGGTTTTGAGCAGCTTGATCATGCGTTCTCAGGTGCGGTAAAAGAAAAAATAGATGAAGTGGACTTTACCAATATAGACGCAATTATCCTGCCTGTGCCCGGAACGGGCCTGGAGGGTCAGATTGAAACGATTTTCTCTAATGAAAAAGTGATTTTTGAAGAGGAAATCCTCGCCCAGACTCCAGCGCACTGTACAGTTTATTCCGGCATAACCAATTCATATTTAACCGGAGTAACCAAATCGGCGGACCGCCGTCTTGTTCAATTATTTGAACGGGATGATGTAGCTATTTATAATTCCATCCCAACAGTTGAAGGAACCATTATGATGGCAATCCAGCATACAGATTTCACCATACATGGTTCGAATATAGCTGTAATAGGCCTTGGCAGAGTTGGAATGAGTGTAGCAAGAACCTTTCATGCACTGGGTGCAAAAGTAAAGGTGGGGGCGAGAAAAAGTGAGCACATCGCCAGGATAACGGAAATGGGCTTAACCCCATTTAACCTGAAGGAAATTGAGGATGCGGTAAAAGATGTTGATATTTGCATAAACACAGCTCCCCATTTAGTTGTAACAGCGTCCGTTATATCGAAGATGCCGACACATACGCTCATCATTGACCTGGCTTCCAAGCCCGGAGGTACCGATTTCCGCTACGCAGAAAAACGGGGAGTAAAAGCACTGCTCGCCCCTGGCCTGCCTGGAATCGTTGCTCCGAAAACAGCCGGACAAATTCTGGCGAATGTTCTTTCTCAATTGATTAAGGAAGATTTGCAAAAGAGAAAGGGGAATACAATATGAGTTTGAAAGGGAAAAGAATCGGTTTCGGATTAACAGGATCGCATTGCACATATGATGCAGTGTTCCCTGAAATAGAAAGACTTGTTCTCGCAGGGGCTGAAGTGCTTCCGGTCGTCACCTTTACGGTAAAGAGCACTGAGACCAGATTTGGAAAAGGAGAAGACTGGGTTCAAAGAATTGAAGATCTGACTGGACATAAAGTGATTGATTCAATTGTGAAAGCGGAACCGCTGGGACCTAAAATCCCCCTTGATTGCATGGTGATTGCGCCGCTTACCGGAAATACGATGAGCAAATTCGCCAATGCGATGACCGACTCGCCTGTCCTGATGGCAGCAAAGGCAACTTTAAGAAACGGTAAACCAGTCGTGCTGGGAATATCTACAAATGATGCATTGGGTTTAAATGGAGTAAACTTAATGAGACTAATGGCAACGAAGAATATTTATTTTATTCCATATGGCCAGGATGATCCTGTGAAGAAACCGAACTCAATGGTGGCAAGAATGACAGCATTATCTGATACAGTGCTTCATGCCATGGAAGGTAAACAGCTTCAGCCGGTTTTAGTGGAAAGATACAAAGACGACAATTAGCCCCCTATTTTTTCTAGCAAAAATTTTAGTCCTTTAGTGAACGAATATGTTAGAATAAAGATTATTAAGATAACCAACCTCCAAGGTCTGTTTAAAATAATATTAACCTCTTGGAGTATAGACAATATGCTGATAATATAAATGGAAGCCTGCCATCTTTATAATCAGGCAGGAAAACGGCTGCCAATTGACTTTGGCTGCCGTTCTATTGAATTTTGGGCTATTGTTTTTCACTAAAAACTAACTTTGCTAGAAAAATATAATGGTATTGGAAGGGGAAAAGAAATTTGGAACAGAAAAAAGGATTTCATGTCGCGGTAGTTGGAGCAACTGGTGCAGTTGGCCAGCAAATGATTCAAACACTTGAAAATAGAGATTTTCCGATCTCTCAATTAACCCTCTTATCATCTGCCCGTTCTGCCGGATCAAAGGTAGCATTCAAGGGCCAGGAGTATACAGTTCAGGAAGCGAAGCCAGAGAGCTTTAAAGGCGTGGACATCGCACTATTCAGCGCGGGAGGAAGCGTTTCACAGGAACTGGCTCCGCATGCTGTCGAACATGGTGCCATTGTGGTAGACAACACAAGTGCTTTCCGTATGGATCCAAATGTGCCTCTTGTCGTACCTGAAGTAAATGAAGATGACCTTCATAAGCATAATGGCATTATCGCCAATCCAAACTGTTCAACAATCCAAATGGTTGTTGCACTAAAGCCGGTAAAAGAGAAATTCGGCTTGAAAAAAGTAATTGTTTCTACTTACCAGGCTGTTTCAGGTTCTGGAGCAGCTGCAGTTCAAGAGCTTAATGAGCAGACAAAAGCCATTTTAAATAATGAAGAGTATGAGCCGTCAATTCTTCCTGTAAAGAGCGATAAAAAACATTATCAAATTGCATTCAATGCGATCCCGCAAATTGATAAATTTCAGGATAATGGCTACACGTTTGAAGAAATGAAAATGATCAATGAAACAAAGAAAATCATGCATATGCCAGAGCTGCAAGTGGCTGCTACATGCGTGCGTCTCCCAGTGGCAACCGGACACTCAGAGTCCCTTTATTTCGAAGTGGAATCAGACAGCGTTACGGCAAATGAAGTAAAGAGCCTTCTGGAAAATGCACCTGGAGTTGTTCTGCAGGATGATCCGGAAAATCAAATTTACCCTATGCCTGCTGATTGTGTCGGTAAAAATGATGTGTTCGTCGGCCGTATCCGTAAAGATCTGGATGAAGATAAAGGCTTTCATATGTGGGTAGTTTCTGATAATCTTCTTAAAGGGGCGGCATGGAATTCCGTGCAGATCGCCGAAAGTTTAATTAATCTGGGAATAGTGAAATAGTTATCGTATTCTCTTCATGTTGAGAGGTTAGAGGTGTTTTAATGAATATCATCGTTCAAAAATATGGAGGCACATCAGTCCGCGACGAGAGTAGCCGCGAGCATGCAGCTAAGCATATCAAAAAAGCGCTGGCAGATGGATACAAGGTTGTTGTCGTTGTTTCGGCAATGGGCCGAAAAGGAGATCCATATGCAACCGACACACTGCTTTCGCTGGTAGAAGGCAATAATACCAAAATCAGCAAACGTGAAACGGATCTGCTCTTATCCTGCGGTGAAGTCATCTCAAGTGTTGTATTTTCAAACATGCTAAAAGAACATGGAATAACAGCAGCAGCTCTGACTGGGGCACAGGCAGGATTTAGAACGAATAATGATCATACTAACGCAAAAATTATCGATATGAAATGCGAAAGGCTTTTGAAAGAACTTGAAAATCATGATGTTATCGTGGTTGCAGGATTTCAGGGATCATCAAAAACCGGTGATGTCACAACGATCGGCAGGGGCGGCAGTGATACCTCTGCAGCGGCTCTTGGAGCAGCCCTTAATGCGGAGTGGATAGATATCTTTACTGATGTGGAAGGCATTATGACCGCTGATCCGCGCATTGCTGAAAATGCGCGCCCGTTATCAGTGGTCACTTACACAGAGGTCTGCAATATGGCGTATCAGGGTGCTAAGGTCATTCACCCCCGGGCAGTCGAAATTGCCATGCAGGCAAAAATTCCGATTAGAATCCGTTCAACATACTCCGACAGTCTCGGAACACTTGTCACAACCTTGAATAAGAACAGACGCGGAACGGATATTAAAGAGCGTTCGGTAACTGGAATAGCCCATGTTTCCAATGTGACACAAATAAAGGTCCTTGCGAAGAAAGACCAATACGATCTACAGTCTGAGGTCTTTAAAGCCATGGCTAACCAGGCAATCAGTGTTGACTTTATCAATATATATCCTAATGGCGTCAACTACACCGTAACGGAGGAAATGACTGATAAAGCGATTAGTATTTTAAAGGGCCTTGGTCATGATCCGCTGGTTGAAAGAGAGTGTGCAAAGGTTTCGGTTGTCGGAGCTGGAATGCAGGGTGTACCCGGAGTAGCCTCGCGGATCGTTACGGCATTGTCCGAGCAGGGAATCCGTATTCTGCAGTCAGCAGACAGCCATACAACAATCTGGGTCCTGGTAAAGCAGGCAGATTTGATAAAGTCTGTTAATGCATTGCACGATGCTTTCCGCCTGGAAGAAGATTTAGCGGAATATGAGAGAACAGACATTTAAAAATTTTGAAAATAACATGTTTAAAAAGGGGAAGAAAGCCATTCAGCGGTTAACGACGGATTTGTATCCTATGCGGCAGATCCGCCCGTTTCTTCCTGATCTTTAAACATCTGCAAGGAGTGTAAACATGGTTCTATTTGGCCGAGTATCAACAGCTATGGTAACACCATTCGATAATAAGGGACATATTGATTTCTCTAAGACGACACAGCTAATCAATCATCTTATTGAAAACGGTACAGATTCTTTAGTCGTTGCCGGGACAACAGGGGAGTCGCCAACACTAACTAAAGAGGAAAAGCTGGCATTATTCAAACATGCAGTGAAAGCAGCTGACAAACGGGTGCCTGTCATTGCCGGCACCGGAAGCAATAATACGTATGAATCCATTGAATT
Source organism: Cytobacillus firmus (assembly GCF_023657595.1). NCBI lineage: Bacteria > Bacillati > Bacillota > Bacilli > Caryophanales > Bacillaceae > Cytobacillus > Cytobacillus firmus. The sequence continues at coordinate 1,834,883 of NZ_CP098323.1, forward strand.
AACGAAAAAAGCAGAGCAAATTGGTGTTGATGCTATCATGATCGTAGCACCATATTACAATAAGCCAAATCAGGAAGGGCTTTACCGTCATTTCAAGGCTATTGCGGAAAGCACGAGCCTCCCGGTAATGGTTTATAATATTCCGGGACGCTCTTCCGTGAATATTCTGCCTGAAACGATTATCCGACTTTCGGAAATCTCTAACATCGCGGCAGTGAAAGAAGCAAGCGGAGATTTGAATGCAATGGCCAAAATTATTGCTAATACGGATGATGACTTCATGCTATACAGCGGTGATGACGGACTTACTCTTCCATGTATGGCAATAGGCGGGACTGGAATTGTTTCTGTTGCTTCGCATGTAATAGGGAATGAAATGCAGGAAATGATCACAGCTTACCTTAATGGTGAAAATGAAAAAGCTGCAAAAATCCATCAAAAAATTCTTCCGATCATGGAAGGGCTTTTTGCTGCCCCAAGCCCAGTGCCTGTAAAAACAGCGCTGCAGCTTAAAGGGCTGGATGTCGGATCCGTCCGTCTTCCAATGGTCCCATTAACAGAACAGGAACGCAGTGCAGTTGCTGCCCTATTTAAATAATTCTTTGCTTGCCAACCAGTGCTTTGCTGGTTGGTTTTATTTTATTATATGACGGACTTATAACGCCCAAAACATAGAGACTATTATTATAATAAGCCTCAGGAACTCTCAAATAAGCCCATGTATAAATTTGGTTGTCATGGTTTTATGACTTCAAGTATAATATGGATAACTGATCTTGATCGGCTGAACATGCATGGGAGGATAATACATTGAAAAAGAGACAGAATGAAAGCATCAAGCTGGCAGCACTCGGAGGAGTCGGAGAACTTGGGAAAAATATGTATTTGGCAGAGGTGGACGAGGATATATATGTCATCGATGCCGGATTAATGTTCCCTGAAAATGAAATGCTCGGAATTGATATCGTGATACCGGATGTTACATATCTAGTTCAAAACAAGGAAAGAGTAAAAGGAATTTTTCTGACACATGGACACGAGGATCATATTGGAGGCCTGTCTTATGTGCTTGCAAAGGTTAATGTACCTGTTTATGGAACAAAGCTGACTCTGGCGCTGGCTAAAGCCAAAATGAAGGAACAGGAATACAAAGGCAAAGCACAGTTTATTGAAATCAATTCAGATACCAGGGTTGAATTTGATTCGGCAAATGTAACTTTTTTTAGAACGAGCCATAGCATACCGGATAGTGTCGGAGTTGCCATACATACATCAGAGGGTGCAATTGTGTATACCGGCGACTTTAAATTCGATCAGGCAGCGACTGACTTATACAAACCTGAAATCGGCAAAATGGCGCGCTTAGGGGAAGAAGGAGTTCTTTGCCTTCTATCTGACAGTACCGAAGCAGAAAAGCCAGGCTACACAAGCTCAGAATCGAAAGTGGCCAGAGAGATGACAGCTGCATTCATCGCTGCTAAGGGGAGAGTCATTGCGGCTTCCTTTGCATCTGACTTAATTCGAATACAGCATATTTTTGATGCAGCGAACGAAACGGGCAGGAAAGTGGCAGTGGTCGGCAAAAGTCTGCAGAGAATCTATGACATTGCTCTGCAGCTCGGATATTTGCAAGTAGGAGAAGATGTAATTATTCCTGTTGCTGAGATCGGCAAATACAGTGATGACCAAATCGTGGTTCTTACCACGGGTACACAGGGAGAGCCGATCGAAGCCCTCCAAAAAATGGCGAAGCAGTCCCACAGACAGGTCAATATAAAACACGGAGATACCGTTTTACTTGCTGCATCACCCCTAAGAGGCACTGAGGTATTTATCTTCAAAACGATTGATATGCTGTTTAGGGCTGGTGCTGAGGTTATCCCAGGAAAGGGAACCTTTAATACCTCGAGCCATGGCAGCCAGGAAGAACTTAAATTTATGATTAATCTGATGAGTCCCAAATTCTTCATCCCGGTTCATGGGGAGTACCGAATGCTGAAAGCCCATGCAAAAGTTGCTTTGGAGTGCGGATTATCAAGCGGTCAAATTTTTATCCCGGATAAAGGCGATGTAGCAGAAATCAAAGATGGCGCAATCGTTCCCGGAGGAAAAATCCCATCTGGTAATGTGCTGATTGACGGAATTGGTGTCGGCGATGTCGGGAATATTGTCTTAAGAGACCGGAAGCTGCTTTCTCAGGATGGTGTTTTACTGGTAGTAGTTACTCTTAATAAAAAAGAAAAGAAAATCTCAGCTGGCCCTGAAATCATTACAAGAGGATTTGTGTATGTCAGGGAATCAGAAAAGCTTCTTGAGGAAGCTGTAAAAATAGTAAGAGAAACGGTAGAACAGAACCTTGCCAGAGAAGCATTTGACTGGTCAGGAATTAAGCAGGATATGCGTGACAGCCTGAATCAGTATCTTTATGAAAAAACAAAACGCAGACCAATGATCCTTCCGATTCTTATGGAGGGATAACAGTCAGAACACAGCCCGCATCGATTGCCGGGCTGTTTTTTTGCTCTTGCCCCTCAGGCAATAATGCGCATGAAAAATGATCACGCGTTCATACTAACAATATATTGCTTGAAGGGAGAAATAAGGATGGAAAACGATTTGAAAAATACCCGCAATGATGGCGGAGAAGGGCAAGAACAGCCGAAAGAGGATAAACCTTCTGCCCTTATGGAAAAAATTCAGCAGCTTGGACAAACAAATGTGCCGCAGCTGTCTCAGGATTCCAAAATTCACTGCTTGACCATTGTCGGACAGGTGGAAGGGCATCTTCAGCTTCCGCCGCAAAATAAGACAACAAAATATGAGCATTTAATCCCTCAGATTGTTGCGATTGAGCAAAACCCAAAAATAGAAGGTCTTCTGGTTATCTTGAATACTGTTGGCGGCGATGTGGAGGCCGGGCTGGCAATATCAGAAATGCTTGCCTCATTGTCTAAGCCAACAGTCTCCATTGTCCTTGGAGGCGGCCATTCCATTGGTGTTCCTATTGCGGTATCATGCGATTATTCCTTTATTGCAGAAACAGCTACGATGACCATCCACCCTATCAGACTGACCGGCCTGGTAATCGGTGTGCCGCAAACGTTTGAGTATATGGATAAAATGCAGGATCGGGTAATTAATTTTGTAACAAAGCATTCCAATATATCCGAACAGAAATTTAAAGACCTGATGTTTGATAAAGGCAACCTGACCAGGGATATAGGGACGAATGTGGTCGGCAGGGATGCTGTTGAATATGGACTGATTGATGAAGTAGGCGGGGTCGGGCCTGCGCTTGCAAAGCTGAATGAGCTGATTGATATGAATAAACCAAAAGAAGAAGTGATGGTTCAATGATCCTCTATACTATGATGCCGCAAGAACTCATTTACCAAAATGAACAGGACGATTTCGGCAAGCAGAAAATTGTCTCATATGAAGGAATCCCTCTCCTTGTTGAAATGAATGCAGGACAGGAATGCCGCATTTTAAGAATTATGAGCAGTGATCCTACCCATTATATGGATGAAAGGTACACTCCCGGATCCATGATCACTTTAACGCAGTTAAGCTGATAAAACCTTTCAAAAAACAACTTAATTTAGAATCGTTATGATATAATAAAAGTAACTTTAGAAGCAGCCAAAAAATGGCTGCTTCTTCTTTCATAACAGACATGATGTATTACATAATGGAATTTTGATGATGCTTTTAATAAGAACAATGATAAGGTGATAATATGGCCAAAAGAAAGAAAAGAAAGTCTAAAAAGAACGAAACATTGAAACGGACGATGAAATTTGAACTAATTGCCCTGATTCTGCTGGCACTTGCGGTAATATCAATTGCCAGGCTCGGAGCGGTCGGGAATGCAACGGTGCTTTTTTTCCGTTTCTTTATGGGAGAATGGTACATGCTCAGCCTGATTGGACTCGTAATCTTTTCAGGTTATCTGATGTGGAAGAGGGCACTCCCTTACCTGTTCCATACTAAATTAATCGGTATTTATCTTATCATCAGCTCCCTTCTGCTGTTGAGTCATGTAACTTTATTTCAGCTTCTCTCAAATGGAGGGAAGTTTGATGATCCGAGTGTAATAGCCAATACGTGGGAACTATTCCGGATGGAAGTCCGTGGAGAAACAAGCACAACCGATTTAGGCGGCGGAATGCTTGGGGCTATTTTTTTCGCCCTCTTTTATTATCTTTTTGATGAAGCAGGTTCAAAAATTGTAGCCTTTTTATTAATTATTATCGGTTTTGTTCTTATGACAGGAAAAACCTTCGGAGAGGCTGCAGGGAAAATGATGGCCGCAATTCTTAATTTCTTCAAGAAACAATGGGCTGCTTTTATAGATGATATGAAAGAATGGAAACAAAAAGGCAGAGAAAGACGAGAAGAAAGGCAGTCAAGAAGAGAAGAAGAACAGCGCGCTCTTCAGCATGAAGAAGAACCTGAGACAGTGATAACGATCAATAATTCTTCTGAACCGGTATCTGAACCAACCCCCGAACCCATTATATCAAGCTTTGCCGAAAGAGCTTATCAGGAGGATCCCCGGGAAGCGGCTTCTGATCAGCCTCAGGAAACGGGAGTCACAGAGCCGGAGGATGAAAATGCGCCGCCTATCACGTTTACAGAAGTGGAAAACAAAGACTACGAGCTGCCTCCTATCAGGCTTTTAAAACTGCCCAGGCAAACTGATCAAAGCGGTGAGTATGAGCTAATCCACGCGAATGCTGCTAAGCTCGAAAGAACATTTCAGAGTTTTGGGGTAAAAGCAAGGGTGACACAGGTTCATTTAGGCCCGGCTGTTACCAAGTATGAGGTGCATCCTGATGTTGGGGTAAAGGTAAGCAAAATCGTTAGTCTGAATGATGATTTGGCACTGGCACTGGCAGCAAAGGATATCCGAATCGAAGCACCTATCCCGGGTAAATCGGCTATTGGAATAGAAGTCCCTAACTCTGAAGTGGCGATGGTTTCTCTAAGGGAAGTAATTGAATCCAAACAAAATGACAAGCCGGACTCCAAGCTTATGATCGGGCTTGGCCGTGATATAACCGGAGAAGCTGTCCTCGCAGAACTTAACAAAATGCCACATCTTCTTGTTGCAGGAGCGACAGGAAGCGGTAAGAGTGTTTGTATTAACGGAATCATTACCAGCATTTTGATGAGGGCAAAACCACATGAAGTAAAATTAATGATGATTGACCCTAAAATGGTGGAATTGAATGTTTACAATGGGGTGCCTCATTTACTGGCGCCGGTTGTGACAAATCCGAAGAAAGCTGCTCAGGCGCTGCAGAAAGTTGTAAGTGAGATGGAAAGGCGTTATGAGCTGTTCTCACATACTGGCACAAGGAATATCGAAGGCTACAATGAGTATGTAAAAAGGCATAATGCCGAAGAGGAAGCACAGCAGCCCCTCCTGCCGTATATTGTTGTTATAGTGGACGAGCTTGCAGACTTAATGATGGTGGCATCCTCCGATGTCGAAGACGCAATCACTCGCCTTGCTCAAATGGCACGGGCAGCAGGCATTCATTTAATCATCGCAACTCAGCGTCCGTCAGTGGATGTTATCACAGGTGTAATTAAAGCAAATATACCTTCAAGAATTGCGTTTGCTGTTTCATCAATGACAGATTCAAGGACCATCCTGGATATGGGCGGAGCGGAAAAACTTCTGGGAAGAGGAGATATGCTTTTCCTTCCTGTTGGTGCTTCAAAACCAGTCCGTGTACAGGGTGCCTTTCTGTCAGATGAAGAAGTTGAAGAAATAGTGGACTTCGTCATCGGCCAGCAGAAGGCACAATATCAGGAAGAAATGATTCCAGAGGATATCCCGGAAGCTGCAGGAGAAGTGGATGATGATCTTTATGAAGAAGCTGTTGAATTGATATTGGAAATGCAGACTGCTTCTGTATCCATGCTTCAGAGGAGATTCAGGATTGGCTATACCAGAGCGGCAAGGCTGATTGATGAAATGGAAGCAAGGGGGATTGTCGGACCATATGAAGGCAGCAAGCCAAGATCTGTGCTCCAGGGCAAGCCTTCGGAAGAAGCAAGTTCTTAAAATTAATAAGCATGACACATTAAAAAATGGCCTGTCTTCGGACGGCCATTTTTTAATGTATCAGGAAGATATATGCGTAAAATAAGGACAATAAAAAAATACAGTTCAATATGCCATACTACTAAAAGCGCTTACATAAAATGAAAGAGGTATGGTACTTTCAACTCATTACAAAATTGGGTTTATTAACTGGTGCATTTTTAGCAGGAAACTTAAATGTAATCGTTTTCAAAGTAGTATTATACCAGAAAAAAAGAATTGGTACAGAAGGATTCACAAACATTTTTTTCTTTTCACCTTTTTTCGACAAATTGATAAATTTCTATTTCTTTATTGGGTAAAAAGTGTTATAGTATTTTCGATTAGTAGGAATGATTGAACATCAGAGGTCTGATGTCTTGAGAACTGAAGTTGGAGGAACCCTGCATGTCTATTAAGTCAGATAACCGGCATTTATATTTGCAAGTCATCGATCGATTAAAACAAGACATTGAAGATGGAGTGTATAAAGAAAAAGAAAAGCTTCCGTCCGAATTTGATCTTGCCAAGCAGCTTGGTGTCAGCAGAGCCACACTGCGGGAGGCGCTGCGCATTCTTGAAGAAGAAAACGTCATCATCCGCCGTCACGGTGTAGGCACCTTTGTCAATGCAAAGCCGCTATTTACATCCGGCATCGAACAGCTTAATAGTGTCACAAACATGATTTTGCAGGCAGGGATGAAACCGGGAACTGTTTTCTTGAGTTCTGTAACTTTGGGACCGACTGAAGATGATATCCGCAGATTCTCATGTGCTTTAGACCAGGAAATTGCCGTGATTGAGCGGGTTAGAACAGCCAATGGTGAACCGGTCGTTTATTGTGTGGATAAAGTTCCTGAGAATATTCTTCCGGACACGTTTTCCCACGAACAGGAGTCGATTCTTAAAATGCTTGAAGTTGAGGCAAACCGGAAAATCACTTATGCTGTTGCCCAAATAGAGCCTATTGGCTATCACGAAAAAATTTCCCCAATTCTGGAATGTGACCCGGAAACTGCACTGCTTGTATTAAAGCAGATGCATTTCGATGAAGCGGATACTCCGATTCTTTATTCGGTCAATTATTTCAGAGCTGATAAGTTCAGTTTTCATGTCCTCAGAAAGAGAATCTAGCTTTTGGGGATGCACGAAAACACATCATTCATTCCGCTAATGCAAAAACAATTTCTTAGGGGGTACCAACCTTGAAAAAGCGTAAATTTGGATTGGCGCTATCTTTAGTTCTTGCTGCTGGAACAATTCTGGGTGCTTGCGGTAAAAGTGAAGAAAAAGGCGGAGAAACAGCTGGCGGAGACGATAAAGAAAAAGCATTCTCTGTAGCGATGGTAACAGATGTCGGCGGTGTAGATGATAAATCATTTAACCAATCTGCTTGGGAAGGCTTAAAAGCATTTGGTGACGAAAATGGACTTGAAAAAGGAAAAGGCGGATTTGACTATCTTCAATCACAGTCAGATGCTGACTATTCTACAAACCTTAATACATTAGCACGTCAGGACTTTGATCTTGTTTTTGGAATCGGTTTCTTAATGGAAGGTGCAATCAATGAGATTGCTCAGCAGCAAAAAGATTCTCATTTCGGCATCGTTGACGCGGTCGTAGATCAGCCGAACGTAGCAAGCATTATGTTTAAAGAGCAGGAAGCTGCATTCCTTGCAGGTGTTGCTGCAGCAAATGCAACTAAAGAAAACAAAATCGGTTTCATCGGCGGTATGGAAATTCCGGTTATCGAGCGTTTTGAGTCTGGATTCCTTGCTGGTGTTCAAGCGGTAAACCCTGATATTAAAGTAGAAGTTCAATATGCTGGAGCATTTGATAAAGCTGAATTAGGTCAGACAATTGCTTCTAAAATGTACTCTTCTGGCGTAGATGTAATCTTCCACGCTGCCGGCGGAACTGGAAACGGCCTTTTCAAGGAAGCTCGTGACCTTAAAAAGAAAGACCCGGCAAGAGAACTTTGGGCAATCGGTGTTGACTCAGATCAGACAGCTGAAGGTGTAGTAGAAATCGATGGCAAAGAGCACAATGTAATCCTTACATCTGCTCTTAAGCGTGTAGACAATGCTGTTAAGGACCTTTCTACAAAGGCTAAAGACGGCAGCTTCCCTGGTGGAGAAACAACTACTTACGGATTGGCTGAAGACGGTGTAGGCCTTGCTCCTATCAACCCGGAAGTATCAGCGAAAGCAGAAATCGAAGGTGCAGTTAAAGAATGGCAGGAAAAGATCAAGAATGGTGATCTGACTGTTCCATCTTCAAAAGATGAACTGGCTTCTTTCTCAGTTGAATAATTAACTTTAAGGAATAAGCAGGTTGCACTGCGGCCTCTTATTCCTTTTTTAAAAGTTTAATTGAAGGACAGAATAAATTCTGTATTTCACTTAGATTTTTAATGAAATAATTCTAATTTCATATTACTTAGAAACTTGGCTTTATGGCCAGGTTTTTCTAAGAAATCCCAAGGTCTGACCTCTAACTACTAATAATTTCCTTATATTTTGAGCAAGGAGTGAAACAAATGGATTATGTTATTGAAATGCTCAACATTCGCAAGGAGTTTCCTGGAATCGTTGCAAATGATAATATCACGCTTCAGCTGAAACCAGGTGAAATTCATGCGCTGCTTGGCGAAAATGGTGCAGGCAAGTCAACGTTAATGAATGTCCTTTTTGGCCTGTATCAGCCTGAAAAGGGTGAAATTAAAGTTAAAGGAAAACCGGTGCGCATCACCGATCCTAATATAGCAAACGACTTGGGCATCGGGATGGTCCACCAGCATTTCATGCTTGTTGACCGTTTCACTGTCACTGAAAATATTATTCTGGGAAAAGAAACAACCAAAGGCGGAAAAATAGATATTAAAAAGGCTGAGAAGGAAGTCAGGGAGATTTCCGAGCGATATGGACTTGCGGTCGACCCTCAGGCGAAAATTTCCGATATTTCAGTAGGAATGCAGCAGCGAGTGGAGATCTTAAAGACTCTATATCGGGGTGCTGAAATCCTTATTTTTGATGAGCCTACTGCTGTTCTGACTCCGCAGGAAATTAAAGAGTTAATTCAGATTATGAAAACTTTAATTCAGGAAGGCAAATCTATTATTCTTATCACTCACAAGCTGAAGGAAATCATGGAAGTGTGTGATCGGGTAACGGTTATCCGCAAAGGAGTTGGAATCGGTACTGTTAATGTCACTGAAACGAACCCGAATGAACTTGCCAGCTTAATGGTGGGAAGGGAAGTCACTTTTAAAACGGATAAAACAGCCTCGAAGCCGCAGGAGCAGGTGCTTGAGATTCATGACTTAAATGTGAAAGATTCACGGGGTCTTGGTGTTGTTAATAACCTTAACCTCAATGTACGAGCAGGTGAAATTGTCGGTATTGCCGGTGTAGACGGGAATGGACAGTCAGAATTAATTGAAGCGATCACTGGCTTGAGGAAGTCTGAAAGCGGTTCAATTAAATTGAATGGCAAAGAAATTGTGAATATGTCTCCTCGTAAAGTTACGGAGACTGGTGTAGGGCATATCCCACAGGACCGTCATAAGCATGGACTTGTCCTTGATTTTCCAATCGGAGAAAATATGGTTCTGCAAACCTATTACAAAGTGCCATTCTCAAAAAAAGGTGTTCTAAACTTTAAAGAAATATATAGTAAAGCAACAAAGCTGATTAAAGAATTTGACGTCAGAACCCCAAGTGAATATACACTTGCAAGGGCACTTTCCGGCGGTAACCAGCAGAAAGCCATAATCGGACGTGAAATTGACCGCAACCCGGATCTCCTGATCGCTGCTCAGCCGACACGGGGTCTGGATGTTGGAGCAATTGAATACATTCACAAGCGTCTGATTGAACAGCGTGACCAGGGGAAAGCAGTGCTGCTTATTTCATTCGAATTGGATGAAATTATGAATGTCAGCGACCGGATCGCTGTTATTTATGAGGGTGAAATTGTAGCAGTAGTTGACCCTAAACAAACAACTGAACAAGAATTAGGTTTATTGATGGCCGGTTCTAAACGGAAGGAAGCGGGTGGCGAAAACCATGTCTAATCGCATGAAGAACATTGTCGTACCTCTAGTTGCCGTTCTGCTCGGGGTATTAGTAGGTACAATCATTATGATAGCAACTGGATATAATGCCGGATCTGCATTTATTGCATTATGGAACGGTGCTTTTGGTGAAATCTACTACACTGGTGAAGTAGTCAGACAGGTCACACCTTATATTCTGGCCGGTTTGGCAGTTGCATTTGCTTTCCGTACAGGCTTATTTAATATCGGTGTTGAAGGACAGCTGATCGTCGGATGGCTTGCAGCTGTTTGGGTAGGGGTTGCATTTGAACTTCCAAAATTCATTCATCTCCCGCTCGCGGTTCTCGCAGCTGCAGCGGCTGGCGCGCTTTGGGCATTCATACCGGGCCTTTTGAAAGCCAAGTTCAAAGTGCATGAAGTAATTGTCACGATCATGATGAACTATGTGGCCTTGCATGTAACCAACTATATTATCCGTACGGTTCTTTCAGAAAAAAGTGACCGGACCGAGATGATTGCAGAATCTGCATCATTGCGTTCCCCGTTTCTTGAGGGATTAACTGATTATTCTCGTCTGCATTGGGGAATTTTAATTGCTTTAGCATGTGTGTTTATTATGTGGTTCCTATTAGAAAAAACATCGAAGGGATACGAATTGCGCGCTGTAGGCTTTAACCAGCATGCATCTGAATATGCGGGCATGAGCGTCAGCAAAAATATCATTCTATCAATGGTCATCTCAGGAGCATTTGCAGGCCTTGCCGGTGCCATGGAAGCATTGGGTACATTCGGCTATGCAGCCATTAAGGGCGGCTTTACGGGAGTAGGTTTTGACGGTATTGCGGTAGCACTCTTAGGCGGGAATGGGCCAATTGGAATTATTTTTGCAGCATTGCTATTCGGAAGCTTGAAGGTCGGCGCCTTAAACATGCCGCTTGAAGCTGGAGTTCCTAATGAACTTGTTGATATTATCATTGCACTTATCGTGTTCTTTGTTGCAGCAAGCTATATGATTCGCATCTTTATTGACCGTATCAGCAAAAAGGGGGTGAAGTAAGTGGGCTTAATGGAGATCTTATTAATTATTATTCCATCAACTTTGCTTTGGGCAGCCCCGCTTATTTTCACTGGATTGGGCGGAAACTTCTCAGAGAGCTCCGGTGTTGTAAATATTGGTTTAGAAGGCTTAATGGTAATTGGAGCATTCACTGCCATTGTTTTTAACCTTACGTTTGTTGATGTATTTGGCAGCATGACTCCGTGGGTTGCATTACTCGCAGCTATGGTTGTTGGAGCTCTATTATCCATCCTGCATGCCGTTGCTTCTATTACGTTTAGAGCTGACCAGGTTGTGTCAGGGGTTGCGATTAACCTTCTGGCAATTGGTGCAGCACTGTTCCTGGTTAAATTCATTTATGGAAAAGGTCAGACAGATATCATTCAAAAAGGATTCAGCAAAGTGGATATTCCATTTTTGAGTGACATACCTGTTATCGGTAAATTGTTCTTCTCAAACACTTATTATACTTCATTCGCTGCCATTGCCGTTGCATTTCTAGCCTGGTTTGTGATGTTTAAGACTCCATTCGGGCTAAGGCTTCGGGCGGTTGGTGAACACCCAATGGCTGCGGATACAATGGGTATCAATGTAACAAGGATGAGATACATTGGGGTATTAATCTCAGGAGCCCTTGCAGGAATAGGCGGCGGCGTGTATGCACAATCGATTTCTTCAGACTTCGGGCATGCGACCATCAGCGGCCAGGGCTTTATGGCTCTGGCGGCACTGATCTTTGGTAAGTGGCATCCGCTTGGTGTTATGGGTGCGGCTTTGTTCTTCGGATTTGCACAAAGCTTGAGCATCATCGGCTCCAGCCTTCCATTCCTTGAGAATATTCCAAATGTCTATCTTCTCATTGCACCATATGTTTTAACGATTCTGGCATTAACGGGTTTCATCGGACGCGCGGATGCTCCAAAAGCATCTGGTACTCCTTATATAAAAGGAAAACGTTAACACAAAAAGCCTCATTTCTTTTCGGAAATGGGGCTTTTTATTGTTCAGATTCTTATTGAAAACCATTTAGTCATCCCTAATTCAAGGACAAGCGGCTATCATTTATAAAAAATATATAAACCTTCCAATACAGCCAATAACTTGAAATAAAGAAATAGGGCAAGGTATAGTAAGAATATGATTTATTACAAAGGATATTATAGAAGATATCAGCAAAGTGTTTACATACAGGGGATGCTCCCTTTTTTTACTATTGACCGTACTTTGGACTCATCAATCTACTGACAGGAGGAAAAGACATGGCCGTAATCTCTGAATCCGTAAAAGCCATGAATGGCTATAAGCTTCACGTGGTTAAAACAGAGAAATATAAAACCAATACCCTGGTTTGGAAAATGAAAGCCCCGCTTGAAAAGAGTACAGTTACATTAAGATCCCTATTGCCTCATGTATTGCAGAGCAGCAGTTCGTCCTACCCTTCAACCGGAAAGCTGCGGGCTTACCTTGATGAATTATATGGTGCAACGCTTTTCGTCGATTTGGCGAAAAAGGGCGAGTATCATGTCATTACCATTTCAGTTGAAATCGCAAACGAAAAATTTCTTTCAGATCCAACGCCTCTTTTGAAAAAAGCGTTCCAGTTTTTAGCGGAAATCCTGACAAAGCCAAATGTGCATGAAGGCGCTTTTGACGAGGATACAGTTGAAAAAGAAAAAAGGACGCTTAAACAGCGAATTCAATCAGTTTACGATGATAAAATGCGCTATTCAAATTTCCGGCTTGTTCAGGAAATGTGCAAAGATGAGCCTTATGCACTGCATGTGCATGGCGAGAAAGATGATGTGGACAATATCACTCCTCAAAGACTTTATGAATATTATCAGCAGGCAATGGCGCAGGATGAGCTTGATTTATATGTTATAGGTGACGTGGAAGAGGCAGATGCCGAATCCTATGCAGGTGAGCTTTTAACTTTTGAAAAGAGATCACCTCAGACAGCGCCAGCATCCTCTGGTAGAACGAAGGAATCTGTAAACGAAGTCCGGGAAGAACAGGATGTGAAGCAGGGGAAACTCAATATCGGCTACCGGACAAATGTCGTGTACGGTGATCCGGAATATTATGCGCTTCAGGTATTCAATGGAATCTTCGGAGGTTTTTCTCATTCAAAACTGTTTTTGAATGTCCGGGAAAAAGCCAGTCTCGCATACTATGTAGCCAGCCGCCTGGAAAGCCATAAAGGGTTAATGATGGTGATGTCCGGAATCGATAACAGCAACTATGACCAGGCAGTGAGTATTATTAAAGAACAACTGGAAGCTATGAAGAATGGTGACTTTACAGAACAGGAAATGGAACAGACCAAAGCAGTCATAAAAAATCAGCTTCTGGAGACTGTTGATACAGCACGCGGAATTGTCGAAGTCCTTTACCATAATGTTGTGTCAGGAAAAGAAATTACCCTTCAAACCTGGATGGATGAAATGGATAAAGTAACAAAAGAGGAAATTGCCGCGACAGCCAAGAAGGTCAGTTTGGACACTGTGTATTTTCTGACAGGAAAGGAGGCGGGCAAGTAATGGAAAAAATCACTTTTGACCAGCTTCAGGAAGAGCTGTATTATGAAAAACTTGAAAGTGGGCTGGATGTATATATCTTGCCTAAAAAGGGATTTAACAAGACTTATGCCACTTTTACGACGAAATATGGTTCAATTGACAATCATTTCCTGCCCCCCGGAAAAGAAGAGTATGTAAATGTTCCGGATGGCATAGCCCATTTTTTGGAGCATAAGCTTTTTGAGAAAGAAGACGGGGATGTGTTCCAGCAATTCAGCAAGCAGGGAGCATCAGCTAATGCTTTTACATCTTTCACCAGGACAGCTTATCTATTTTCCAGCACGTCCAATGTAGAGATGAACCTTGAAACGCTGATTGATTTTGTGCAGGACCCTTATTTTACAGAAAAGACTGTTGAAAAAGAGAAAGGAATCATCGGACAGGAAATCACCATGTATGATGACAATCCTGACTGGCGCTTATATTTTGGCCTGATCGAAAATATGTTCAAAAACCATCCTGTTAAAATCGATATCGCAGGTACGATCGAATCCATTTCCCATATCACGAAAGATATGCTGTATGAATGCTATGAAACTTTCTACCACCCAAGCAATATGCTGCTGTTCATAGTCGGACCAGTTGATCCGGATCAAATCATGACTCAGGTGAGGGATAACCAAAGCAAGAAGGATTATAATGAGATGGCGGAAATCAAACGCCAAGTCGAAGGAGAGCCTTCTGAAGCGGCCAAGAAGAAAAAAGTTCTTGAGATGAATGTCCAGACCTCAAAGTGCCTGGTTGGGATAAAGAGCAGTACTGCAAATCAGTCAGGCAAAGAAATGCTTAAAAATGAGCTTAGTCTGAATGTGCTGCTCGATATCTTATTCGGTAAAAGCTCTGAGCAGTACAGCACACTGTACAGTGAAGGGTTAATTGATGACACATTCTCCTTTGATTATACACAGGAGCAGGGTTTTGGATTTGCCATGGTGGGCGGAGACACAAACGATCCTGACCGTTTGGCTGAAACACTGCAAAAGATGCTACTGGATGCAAGGGAAAAGGGAACTATTTCACAGGAAACACTTGATCGGACAAAAAAGAAGAAAATAGGCGCATTCCTGCGGGCTGTCAATTCACCGGAATATATCGCCAATCAATTTACCCGGTATGCTTTTAATGAAATGGATTTATTTGATGTTGTGCCGACCCTCGAAAGCATCACTCTTGATGATGTGGAAAATGCGGCTGGTAATTTGATAAGTGAAGAACGGTTTACGGTTTGCCAGGTTGTCCCTAAGAAATAACAAGCAGTTTCAGCAGAGCGCCATTAAATGGCGCTTTGCTTTTTTCGGGAGGATATGAAATGAAGAAATTTGCATTAATAACTGGAGCGAGCGGAGGAATCGGCCAAGCAGTCAGTGTCAAACTGGCAGAAGAAGGCTATTCGCTTTATTTGCATTACAATCATAATATGGAGGGGATCAACAGGCTTCTGGACCGCCTGCAAAGGTTTGGCGGAGAATATATTCCGATCCAGGCAGACCTGTCTGTACCAGGCGGGTATAAAAAAATTATTCCTGACATATTTTCACTTGATGCCATTATTCATAATAGCGGAACAGCTCAATATGGACTTCTTACTGAAATACAGCAAGCGGAAATGGAAGCTCTAATGAACCTCCATGTGACCTCGCCGCTTCTCCTGACGAAAGAGCTTTTGCCGAAATTTTTAACAAAGGGGGGCGGAAATATTATAGTCGTTTCTTCGATATGGGGCCAAACGGGTGCCGCTTGTGAAGTTGCATACTCGGCTGCAAAGGGTGCACAAATTGCTTTTGCAAAGGCATTAAGCAAGGAGGTTGCCCTTAGTGGGGTAAGGGTTAATGCTATTGCCCCGGGTGCCGTTGAGACGGCCATGCTGAAGGATTTTACTGAAGAAGAGCTTAATGCTGTAAAAAGCGAAATTCCTATGGGCAGGCTTGCCTTGCCTGCTGACATAGCCAACGCCATTTCCTTTCTTCTTTCAGAAAATGCCTCGTATATTACCGGGCAGGTTATGGCAGTAAATGGCGGCTGGTATACGTAACTGCCAATCGTTCAAAGAAGTGTCACATATTTTTTGAGTCATGTCTAAGTGCATGAATATTTTATTCAGCCCCTAAGCACAATATAATTGTACAACATTTAAAGGAGGCAAAATTATGTCTGTACTAGAAAATTGGCAGCAATGGAAAGATTTCCTTGGCGATCGTCTTCATCAGGGGATGGATCAGGGAATGAATAAGGAAACAGTAAATGACCTTGCTTATCAAATCGGCGATTATTTAGCCAAGCAAGTGGAGCCAAAGAATGATCAGGAAAAAATCCTGGCTGATCTCTGGTCTGTAGCAAGTCCTGATGAGCAGCATGCCATAGCCAATATGATGGTAAAGCTTGTTCAGAACGACGGTACCCGCTAAGAAAATAATAGTAAAAAGCGAAAAGAGAGGATTGCCTCTCTTTTCGCTTTTTCCCCAAAACATTTCCTTCCCGCCCAAACGGGTTTTTCCTTTCATATTGGCAAAAAATCATATATTATAGAACCTAGATGAAAATTTAGGATAAGTTTAATAAAATTTTACATACCAAAATGAGTTGCTTATATATAAAAAATGCGCAAATACATGCGCATCATGCAGGAGGAGGTTTTCCGGTGGAGAAAACAGAATGGTATTTGGAATATGAAATCCAAAAGAATCGTCCCGGCTTGCTTGGTGATATTTCTTCCCTGCTGGGTATGCTTTCCATTAATATTGTCACGATCAATGGCGTGGATGAAGGCCGCAGAGGCTTGCTGATTTTAGCTAAAGACCATGAACAGATTGAACGCCTAAAGTCCATTCTAAATACGATGGACACAATTAAAGTGATTAAGCTCCGGGAGCCTAAGCTGAGGGACCGACTGGCCGTGCGTCATGGCAGATATATTCAAAGGGATGCAGATGATAAAAAAACGTTCAGGTTCGTCAGGGACGAGCTTGGGCTGTTGGTTGATTTCATGGCTGAATTATTTAAACAGGAAGGGCACAAGCTAATAGGAATCAGGGGAATGCCTAGGGTTGGTAAAACAGAATCCATAGTCGCTTCAAGTGTCTGTGCGAACAAACGCTGGTTATTTGTATCATCCACGCTGCTAAAGCAAACGATAAGAAATCAGCTGATTGAGGATGAATATAATGAAGACAATTTGTTCATAATAGACGGAATTGTCTCAACCAGACGTGCAAACGAACGGCACTGGCAGCTCGTCCGGGAAATTATGCGCCTCCCGGCAGTCAAGGTAGTAGAGCATCCCGATATTTTTGTGCAAAATACTGAATACTCTCTTAATGATTTTGATTATATTATTGAGCTTCGTCACGACCATGATGAAGAGATAACATATGATGTGGTAGAGAAGAACAATATGTTCTCTGAATCTGACTTTGGAGGCTTTGATTTTTAGTAAGTTGGAAGGTGTTGTAAATTGACAGAACTAGGCAATCGATTAAAAGAAGCGCGGCTGGCTAAAGATATGAGCCTTGACGATCTGCAAAAGGTAACAAAAATACAAAAACGCTATTTGGTGGGAATTGAAGAGGGCGATTATAGCATGATGCCCGGAAAGTTTTATGTCAGGGCATTTATAAAACAGTATGCTGAAGCGGTTGGAATTGAACCGGAAGAAATTTTCGAACAGTATAAAGATGATATTCCGGCACAGGTGAATGATGATATTCCGGAAAAGCTATCGCGCGTTCAATCCAGGAAAGATCTTTCTGGCAGGACTTCAAAAGTATTCGATATTCTTCCAAAGGTTCTCATTGGTGTCTTCATTGTTGGCCTCATTGCAGTTCTATACAATTTTCTGGGGGCCAAAGATCAGGCGGACAATGAAGAGAAGCCATCTGATCTCACTGATGAACAGACGGTGATAGAAGAGTCCGAAAACCTTGCCGAAAGCAAAAAAGATGAATCAGCAGGTAAGAAAGAAGAATCTGCTGACAAAGATGCTGCTGAGGAAAATGACAAGGACCAAGAAGCCGAGGAAGAGCCAAAGCAGGAGGTTGCTGTGGTTCAATCCAGCGGAAATGGAACGGTTTATGAATTGAAAAATGCGGACAAGTTTGAACTGGAGGTTTTGTCTACAGGAGAAACTTGGGTGAATATTAAGAACGGCAAAGGAAATTCCCTCTTCCAGGGAATGCTGACTGCGGATGGCACGAAAAGCCAGAAGGTAGACTTTTCAAAGGAAACAGAAGCTTCCATTGTAGTCGGAAATTCGACTCAAACTGAAATCTATGTAAACGGCGAAAAAATTGAGTATAAAGTGCCGCCTTCACAATCCGTCAAGCAGGATATAACGATTAAGTACGCGCCGAAGACCGAATAGTCATCTTTAGATGACTATTTTCGCTTTTTATGTAAAAATTATCAGTAAAAGGATTGCAGCAAATGTCTTAGACTTTTTCTGCAAGAAGCTTCATTTATCGCAGTCTAACGAGCAGTAAGACCCCCACTTCAAGATTCAGTGGAATCAAAGGGGGATAAATGGGGGTCAAACTGCCCAATCTAGCTGCGGCTCCTAGGGGCTCGAGGTCATAAGCCAATCAGCTGATGGGAAGAAAAGCACTCCCCACCATCTGCTCGTCTTATGCTTGTCACCCCTGGGCAAGTCGCCTCGCTTTATAATGTTAAGGCCCGAAAAGAAGAACAAAGACTAAGAACGCCACATCCTCCCAAAAGCTGCCGCTTTCGGTCGTGCGATGTATCGCTGCCGTAGCTTTCCTTGTCCTTTGGCAACGTCTTTGTAACCCACTTTCCGTGGGCCTCAACTAACAATCAGCGGGAGATAAAGCCCCCCACTGATTGAAGTTTCACTTTATTATACTTGGAGGTAAAACATGAATCTGCCAAATAAAATTACAGTGTCCCGTATCTTGCTGATACCGATATTTCTGCTCGTCATGCTCGTCCCTCTTTCATGGGGAAACGTAGAGTTATTAGGAGCTGAAATGCCCGTTACCCATCTGATTGGAGCTCTTATTTTTATTATTGCTTCGGTTACCGATTGGGTCGACGGCTACTTTGCCCGCAAGTACAATCTGGTTACAAACCTGGGCAAGTTTCTTGATCCGCTTGCAGACAAGCTTCTCGTCTCTGCAGCATTAATTGTGCTGGTTGATCTTAACCTTGCTCCATCGTGGATTGTCATTATTATAATCAGCCGGGAATTTGCTGTAACAGGTTTAAGGCTTGTTCTGGCGGGGGAAGGAGAAGTAGTCGCAGCTAATCAGCTCGGCAAAATTAAAACCTGGGCTCAGATTGTGGCCATTTCTGCACTGCTTTTACATAATATTATTTTTGAAATGGTATCAATCCGCTTTGATCTGATTGCCCTGTGGGTTGCGATGTTCTTTACAATATGGTCCGGCTGGGACTACTTTGCTAAAAACAAGCAGGCCTTTATAAACTCAAAATAATTACTTTATCCGGAGGGGGCTATTGAATGAATGCTGAAATTATTGCTGTCGGGTCTGAGCTTTTGCTTGGACAAATCGTTAATACAAATGCCCGCTTTCTTTCCCGGCAGCTTGCTGAACTGGGCATTAACGTTTTTTACCATACAGTGGTTGGAGATAACCCAAAGCGCCTGAGATCTGTGATCAAAATAGCCGAAAGCCGTTCTGATTTGATCGTCTTCACGGGCGGCCTGGGACCGACAAAGGATGATTTAACAAAAGAAACGATTGCCCGGCATCTTGGCAAAGAGCTCGTCATGGACGAACAGGCGCTTGAATCTATACAGCTTTATTTTAAACGCACCAACAGAGAGATGACTGAGAATAATAAAAAACAGGCCCTGGTTCTTGAGGATGCACAGGTGCTTCCTAATGAGCATGGAATGGCACCCGGAATGATTGCCGATAGTGGCCGGCATGTTTTCATGCTTCTTCCGGGGCCGCCAAACGAGATGGAGCCGATGTTCCTTAAACATGCCTTTCCAGCCCTGCAATCCAAGCTGGGAACCGAGGATGTAATTGTTTCCCGGGTGCTGCACTTCTTCGGGATTGGAGAAGCCATGCTGGAAACGGAGATTGAAGATATTATTGATGCTCAGAGCAATCCAACCATTGCCCCGCTTGCTTCTGATGGGGAAGTTACTCTGAGGGTCACAGCAAAGCATAGTCAGCCTAACACGGCCATGATGCTGATTAATGAAGCTGAAACTAAAATTCTGGAGCGTGTCGGCGAATACTTCTATGGCTATGATGATACTTCCCTGATGTATGAGCTCACCAAGCTGATTAAGGAGAGCAGCATGACTATTTCGGCAGCGGAGAGTTTAACAGGCGGCATGTTCCAGGAAGAGTTTACATCCATTCCGGGAGCCGGCGGACTTTTAAAGGGCGGAGTGGTCTGCTACACAAACGAAGTTAAGGCTGAAGTATTAAAAGTCCGCAAAGAAACGATTGATAACGACGGGGTTGTCAGTGCACAGTGTGCTGCCGAGCTTGCTGAGAATGTCGCAAGCCTTACAAATGCCGATATCGGTATCAGCTTCACAGGTGTTGCCGGTCCGGATGAATTGGAAGGCAACCCTGTCGGTACAGTATATATAGGCATTTGGATAAAAGGAAGGCCGGTGCAGACCGAAAAGCTGAACCTTGGAGGTACCAGGGCAGCCAATCGGGTTCGTACAGTAAAATACGGCTGCCATTTTCTTATTAAAGCATTAAAAGAAACTCAGAACGCTTAAAAATGCGTTCTGAGTTTTTAGTAGCCAAAAATAATAGACAGACTTCTTGCCGAAATGCGATTTCATCTACTGATTGACCCTTGAAAAACCTCACTTTCCCCGGCATTCTTGATATTTTCAGGCATAATGTGCAAGAGAAAAAAATCGAATGGATGTTCGACTTTTTGCTCGACAAATGCGTTGAAAAGGTTTATAGTAGAGTTAGGTTTTGAGATGAGACAAAACGAATCTAATCAAAAGACAGATTCGTCTATATAAAAGGAGGAACTATTAGTGAGTGATCGTCAAGCAGCTCTTGAAATGGCGTTAAAACAAATAGAAAAGCAATTTGGTAAAGGTTCTATCATGAAGCTCGGGGAACAGACTGACCGCAGAATTTCCACTGTACCAAGCGGATCTCTTGCGCTTGATGCAGCTCTTGGGGTAGGCGGCTATCCAAGAGGACGTATTATTGAAGTCTATGGACCGGAGAGCTCAGGTAAAACAACAGTAGCCCTGCATGCTATTGCAGAAGTTCAGGCAAGCGGCGGACAAGCAGCGTTTATCGATGCCGAACACGCCTTAGACCCTGTTTATGCACAAAAACTTGGTGTGAATATTGACGAACTTCTTCTTTCTCAGCCTGATACCGGGGAGCAGGCGCTTGAAATTGCAGAAGCCCTTGTTCGAAGCGGTGCTATTGATATTCTCGTAGTTGACTCTGTGGCAGCCCTTGTTCCCAAGGCTGAAATTGAAGGAGAAATGGGTGACTCCCATGTGGGTCTGCAGGCCCGCCTTATGTCACAGGCACTTCGTAAGCTATCAGGCGCAATCAACAAATCAAAGACAATCGCGATTTTCATTAACCAAATCCGTGAAAAAATCGGAATTATGTTTGGAAACCCTGAGACGACTCCAGGGGGACGCGCATTGAAATTCTACTCTTCCATCCGCCTTGAAGTGCGCCGTGCAGAAACTCTTAAACAAGGCAATGAAATGGTTGGTAATAAGACAAAGATTAAAATTGTCAAAAATAAAGTCGCTCCTCCATTCCGAGTGGCGGAAGTTGACATCATGTACGGTGAAGGAATCTCCAAGGAAGGTGAAATCATCGATCTTGGCTCTGAGCTGGATATTGTCCAAAAGAGCGGTTCATGGTACTCATTCAACGAGGAGCGCTTAGGCCAAGGCCGTGAAAACGCCAAGGTATTCCTAAAAGAAAACCCTGAAATCCGCCTGACTATCCAAAAACAAATCCGCGAACATTATGGACTTGATGAAGAAAAAGTAGCCAGTGGAGACGAAGGGCAGGAAGAATTCGAGCTGATCGATTAATACAAAGGAAAAGCAAAGTCCTGAGTGGCTTTGCTTTTTTTTCTTCAAAAGTGTTCAAACCAATCGAAATATTAAGAAAAGCCCTTAAGACAAACCCTTGACAATAAAATTCCACAGCTTTACAATTAAAAATGTATATTTTACATTTTATATGTAAAGAAATCCTTATTGAGTCAGACTCTGTCTGGCTCCAGGCTCCATTGGCATTTCATACGTTAATAAACTGCCAGCCGTCAGATGGATGCCCAGTGCTTTTTTAAGATTGAAACGTTTAAAAGCCTTAGTGCTGTATATTGAATTGGACAATGTACATGCCAACACTTTAAAAAACGTAACACAAACAAGTTCATAGCAAGAGGAGGTGAAATGATGGATCTAGTAACAGCAATCATCTCCATTTTGCTTGGCCTAATCGTCGGTGCTTTTGTTGGCTATTTTGTTCGCAAATCTATTGCCGAAGCTAAAATTGCAGGAGCTAAAGATGCTGCTGAGCAGATTTTGGAAGACGCAAAGCGAGAAGCTGAGGCTACGAAGAAGGAAGCCCTGCTTGAAGCGAAAGATGAAATTCACAAGCTCCGCACAGATGCGGAAAGTGAAGTTCGTGATCGAAGAAATGAACTGCAAAAACAAGAAAATCGCTTAATGCAAAAAGAAGAGAACCTTGATCGCAAAGATGAAACGTTAGATAAACGTGAAGCGCTTTTAGAAAAGAGGGACGATTCTCTTAGCAAAAGACAACAGCATATTGAAGAGATGGAAAGCAAAGTGGAAGATATGATTAAAGAGCAGCAAGCTGAGCTGGAACGCATCTCAGGCTTGACTCGTGAAGAGGCAAAGTCCATCATTTTAGAGCGCACTGAGCAGGAAGTGGCTCACGATGTCGCCATTATGGTAAAAGAGAGCGAGACTAGAGCGAAAGAGGACGCTGATAAGAAGGCGAAGGAAATCCTGTCACTGGCTATCCAAAGATGTGCAGCTGATCATGTAGCAGAAACTACTGTATCAGTTGTCAACCTGCCAAATGATGAGATGAAAGGGCGTATTATTGGCCGTGAAGGCCGTAATATCCGTACTCTGGAAACCTTGACCGGAATTGATCTTATTATCGATGATACGCCGGAAGCGGTTATTTTATCCGGCTTTGATCCAATTCGCCGTGAAACTGCACGCTTAGCTTTAGACAAATTGGTTCAGGACGGTCGCATCCATCCAGCTCGGATCGAGGAAATGGTCGATAAGGCCCGCCGTGAAGTGGATGAACACATCCGCGAAATCGGAGAGCAAACCACTTTTGAGGTTGGTGTTCACGGCCTGCATCCAGATTTAATCAAAATTCTTGGCCGATTAAAATTCCGTACAAGCTACGGCCAGAACGTGTTAAAGCATTCAATGGAAGTGGCTCAGCTTTCAGGGCTGCTGGCTGCCGAATTGGGACAGGACGAAACATTGGCACGCCGGGCAGGATTGCTTCATGATATCGGTAAAGCAATTGATCATGAAGTGGAAGGGAGCCATGTTGAAATCGGTGTGGAGCTTGCCACTAAGTATAAGGAGCATCCTGTTGTCATAAACAGTATCGCTTCCCACCATGGTGACACAGAGCCAACATCAATCATTGCCGTGCTTGTCGCTGCAGCTGATGCTTTATCAGCAGCAAGACCTGGAGCAAGAAGAGAGACGCTTGAGAACTATATTCGCCGTCTTGAAAAGCTTGAAGAGATTTCCGAATCCTATGATGGTGTTGAAAAGTCATTCGCCATTCAAGCTGGACGCGAAATCCGCATTATGGTTAAGCCTGAACAAATTGATGACCTTGAAGCTCATCGTTTGGCAAGGGATATCCGTAAGAAGATTGAAGAAGAACTTGATTATCCAGGCCATATCAAGGTTACGGTTATCCGTGAAACGAGGGCCGTTGAATATGCAAAATAAAGCGATGCACATGCATCGCTTTATTTCTTTTTCAGGGTGTGCTTAAAATTGAAGCAGGAAACTGTGTTACACTAAGAATAAGAACTGAAAAAGCATACATATATCTTTATAAACAGAAAGGGATATGACATGAATATATTATTTGTCGGAGATGTGGTGGGATCCCAAGGCCGGGATATGATCACTGAATATGTACCGAAGCTTAAGGAAAAATACCGGCCGCATATCACTATTATTAATGGGGAAAATGCAGCAGGAGGAAAGGGAATTACGGAAAAGATTTATCGGGGATTTCTTGAGGCTGGTGCACAGGCGGTGACACTCGGGAATCATACATGGGATAACCGGGAAATTTTTGAATTTATTGACCGCGCTAAATATATGGTTCGTCCGGCTAATTTTCCTTCTAATAACCCTGGCAAAGGCATGGTTTTTTTGAAGTTTAATACAGAGGAAGTAGCTGTTATCAGCCTTCAGGGCAGAACTTTTATGAATACAAGTGACTGCCCTTTCCAAAAGGCAGATGAATTGATAAAAGAAGCCCGGGAAAGGACTCCATTTATTTTTGTTGATTTTCATGCAGAAGCAACAAGTGAAAAACAGGCCATGGGCTGGTATTTAGATGGAAAAGTATCAGCAGTCGTAGGTACGCACACCCACGTGCAGACAGCCGATAACCGCATTTTGCCTGGGGGGACGGCCTTTATGTCTGATGTGGGGATGACAGGGCCATATGACGGTATCCTTGGTGTGGAAAAAGAAGCAGTGATCAAAAGGTTTATCTCAGGGCTCCCGGTTCGATTTGAGGTTCCGAAAGAAGGCAGGACCCAATTGAGCGCAGCGGTCATTGAACTGAATCCTAAAACAGGATTGGCCAAAAAAATTGACCGGATCCTAATTAATGATGACCATCCTTTTTACTCATAAATTGATAAAAGACTGCATCCGGAGGGGCCGGATCGCAGTCTTTTTGTATTAGCAGTAACAAGACTTAAGGTGCGCTTTTCTTGGACAAGCAGAAATCAGTAAGAAAATCAGGCTGAAACCCAGCTTTTTTTGTCCAAGCCGGAATATGTGAATTCCAAGCTGAATATAGTAGCAATGGAATGATATATAGACCTGGTGCTAAATTCCATCAAAGCGGGTAGTGTATGAACGGAAAGAAATGGCCTGACTTGAAGGCATTCGGCCATTACAGAAGGTTATATCTGCGCTTTGAGCAATGCATACAGGAGGGGTAAAACGAGGAGGAGCTAGGAATGGAAATATTAAAAGTTTCAGCAAAATCTAATCCTAATTCTGTAGCTGGTGCGCTTGCTGGAGTTCTTCGCGAAAGAGGAAATGCGGAAATCCAGGCAATTGGTGCGGGTGCATTGAACCAGGCTGTTAAGGCAGTAGCGATCGCAAGAGGATTCGTAGCGCCTAGCGGAGTGGATTTAATTTGTATCCCTGCATTTACGGATATCCTGATCGACGGCGAAGAACGGACTGCCATTAAGCTGATTGTGGAGCCGCGTTAGCCCGAAAGCTTCAGAATGGGAAATCATCCTTTGTCATATGCATAAGTCAGTAAAAGATAGATTCTTACAAAGACAATAAACCTGTTTGCGTTATAGGCAAACAGGTTCTTTTTTTAATAAGATAATGCTAAGGAGAAAAAGAGGGAGGAAGAACGCTTGAAAATATTTGATGCACATTGTGATGTTCTATATAAAATGTTTATGGACAGAAGGATTGACTTTCAAAATTCAGGCAGTCTTCAGGTGGATCTGGAAGCGCTTCAGGCATCAGACCTAAAGGTTCAGTGCTTTGCCATTTATGTTCCGGAATCCGTCCATCCGGAAATGAAGTTCAACGCAGCCCTTTATATGGTCAATCTGTTTTACGAGAAAGTGCTTAAACCCAACCCGCAATTAAAGCTCATTAGAAGCACCGGGGACATAGACATGCTGAAGGATGATGAGACAGGAGCGATGCTGACCTTGGAGGGCTGCGACGCAGTTGGCTGCGATCTGCTTAAATTGAAGACGCTTCTCAGGCTGGGAGTATCTTCAGTGGGATTAACCTGGAATTATGCAAACTGTGCAGCTGATGGAGCGCTTGAGGAGAGAGGGGCAGGCCTATCTTCTTTTGGCAAAGGGGTGGTGCATGAACTAAATGCCAGTAAAGCATGGTGCGATGTTTCCCATCTTTCTGAACGGGGCTTCTGGGATGTGATGGAGTGGGCCGACTATCCTATTGCCACTCATTCAAACTGCTATACTTTGTGCCCGCATCCGCGCAATTTGACGAACGAACAGATTGAAGCGCTGATTGACAGAGACAGTGTGATGGGCATTACATTTGTGACTGAATTTTTATCAGGAAAACAATCAGCGGCAATTACTGATGTTCTCAGGCACCTGGAATATGTATGTTCACTGGGGGGAGAGAATCACGTCGGATTCGGTTCGGATTTTGATGGTACAGATGGGAAAGTTACAGATTTGGAGGATGCAAGAAAATACGATAACCTGATAAATGAACTGTTAAAATATTATTCTGATATACAAGCTGAAAAATTTTTATTTGGAAATTTTTATAGCAGGTTTCCAAGGTGAAAATGTTGAAAAAACTATATATCAAGGTATGTGAGGAACTTCAAAAATCCACAATTAAATAATCTTTTTAGCATTTTTCAAAAAATAAAAAAATATTCATCTTTTAATCGATAAATATACGGAAAGGGTTGCTTTTTTAGACACATAGGTCTAGAATTGAAAGCGTTTAGTACCCATCCATCTTCCAGAATATAGCCTAAAATGCATGTTGAAATGGCGGAGTGACTGGACAAGTACTACACTGATATAAATAAAGCGTTTTTACATATTTTCTTAACGTATCTGAAGGGGTGTAAGAGATGATCAATCAACTTTCATGGAAAGTTGGAGGACAGCAAGGGGAAGGTATTGAAAGTACCGGAGAGATTTTTTCCATTGCGCTAAATCGTTTAGGCTACTACCTGTACGGTTACCGCCACTTTTCATCACGAATTAAAGGCGGGCACACGAACAACAAGATTCGTGTCAGCACGTCACAAATCCGTTCTATATCAGACGATTTAGATATTCTGGTAGCTTTCGACCAGGAAACAATCGATTTAAACTACAAAGAACTTCACGATAAAGGGATCATGATTGCAGATGCGAAATTTGATCCTAAACAGCCAGAAGATACGAATGCAGTTTTGTTTGCAGTGCCTTTTACAGAGATTGCTACAGAGCTGGGAACATCCCTGATGAAAAACATGGTTGCTGTCGGCGCGACATGTGCAGTTCTAAATCTAGATATTAAAGTATTTGAAGAAGTAGTTCAAGAAATTTTTGGACGAAAAGGACAGCAGGTTGTCGATAAGAACATGGAAGCCATTCAGGCAGGCTTTGATTTCATGAAAGAAAAGCTTGGCGATGATGTGGAATTAATGGAGCTTGAAAAAGCTGACGGGCTGAAGCGTTTATTTATGATCGGAAACGATGCCATCGCTCTTGGTGCACTTGCAGGCGGCTGCCGCTTTATGGCCGCTTACCCAATCACACCTGCATCCGAAATTATGGAATACCTGATTAAAAAGCTTCCTGCGCTTGGCGGATCTGTTATCCAGACGGAAGATGAAATTGCCGCGGTTACAATGGCAATCGGTGCAAACTACGCTGGTGTCCGCTCACTTACAGCATCTGCCGGTCCTGGGCTTTCCCTTAAGATGGAAGCAATCGGCCTTTCAGGGATAACTGAAACACCTCTGGTTATCGTGGATACACAGCGTGGAGGACCTTCCACAGGACTTCCGACAAAACAGGAGCAGTCTGATTTAATGGCAATGATTTACGGAACTCATGGCGAGATTCCAAAAATCGTCCTTGCTCCAAGCACTGTACAGGAAGCATTCTATGATACTGCTGAAGCTTTCAACCTAGCAGAAGAATACCAGTGCCCTGTTATAATCCTATCAGATTTGCAGCTTTCTCTTGGAAAACAGACAGTGGAGCCGCTTGATTTCAGTAAAGTTGAAATCCGGCGCGGAAAGCTTGTTACAGAAGAACTTCCTGAAATCGAAAACAAAGGTTACTTTAAGCGCTTTGAGGTTACAGAAGATGGAGTTTCTCCACGTGTAATTCCTGGCATGAAGAACGGAATCCACCATGTGACAGGTGTTGAGCATGATGAAACTGGAAAACCTTCAGAATCAGCTGCCAACCGCAACGCTCAAATGGATAAGCGTTTCCGTAAGGTTGAAAATATTAAATTCAATACACCTGTTCACAAGAATGCTCCACATGAAGAAGCGGACTTGCTGATCGTTGGCTTCAACTCTACTAGGGGCGCAATTGAGGAAGCTATGAGCAGGCTTGAACAGGATGGCATTAAAGTAAACCATGCGCAAGTTCGCCTGATTCATCCTTTCCCAACTGATGAATTATTGCCGCTTGTAAAAACAGCTAAGAAAATCGCCGTAGTTGAAAACAATGCTACAGGACAATTAGCGAACATCATGAAGATGAACGTCGGACATGCTGAGAAAGTATATAAGCTATTAAAGTACGACGGAAATCCATTCTTGCCGCATGAAATTCACACAAAATGCAAGGAGTTGTTCTAAATGGCCACATTTAAAGACTTTCGAAATAATGTAAAACCAAACTGGTGCCCAGGCTGTGGAGACTTCTCCGTGCAGGCTGCGATTCAGCGTGCGGCAGCAAATGTTGGTTTAGAGCCTGAGAACTTAGCTGTCGTATCAGGCATCGGCTGTTCCGGACGTATTTCCGGTTATATTAATTCTTATGGTTTCCACGGTATTCATGGACGTTCACTTCCGATCGCCCAGGGTGTTAAAATGGCTAACCGCGATTTAACAGTTATCGCCTCCGGTGGTGACGGAGATGGCTTCGCGATCGGTATGGGCCATACCATCCATGCGATCCGCCGTAATGTGAACATCACTTATATCGTAATGGATAACCAAATTTATGGTTTAACAAAAGGACAGACTTCACCTCGTTCTGCGGCTGGCTTTAAAACTAAGTCCACTCCGCAAGGTTCAATAGAACAGGCGATTTCTCCAATGGAAATGGCATTAACAGCTGGTGCGACCTTCGTGGCGCAGAGCTTCTCAACCGACCTTAAAGATCTGACTGCGTTAATCGAAGCAGGAATCAAGCATGATGGCTTCTCTTTAATTAACGTGTTCAGCCCATGTGTTACATACAACAAAGTAAACACATATGACTGGTTTAAAGAAAACCTGACAAAGCTTAGCGATGTGGAAGGTTATGATCATTCAAGCCGCGAAATGGCTATGCAGACTCTTATGAAGCACAGCGGTCTTGTAACTGGCCTAATCTATCAGGACGCTGAGCGAAAGTCATATCAGGAGCTGCTTTCAGGTTACTCTGAAACTCCATTATCCCAAGCGGATCTTCAACTTGATCAAGATCACTTTGATAAACTTGCAGCTGAATTTATGTAATAGACCAGAAGCTCGGGGGCACCCGGGCTTCTTTTTTTGAGTCTAATGTGACACTTATCACACACAAAATACTATATTTAGTCTAGTATTAGTGATTGTGCAGGATTGAAAATATCCCTGATCGTACATACAAGTAATAGCTGCTGATAAGAGGCAGAGTGCGGTTTTCTATTGTTTTAACTATCAGAAACCCTTATACTATAATAATGTGCACATGTATATTGCACAGCATGATATTACTGTAAAATGAGTTTTAATGATAGATGCTGCTCAGGAGAAAGAGAAAGGGGATAAATGATGAACGAAAAACAACGTTTAGAAAGCCAGCAAGTGCAAACAGCAAATCCTTCGGACAAAAAATCCGTAAAAGATTACAGCAAATACTTTGAAACTGTTTACACTGCACCTTCCTTAAAGGAAGCGAAAAAACGCGGAAAAGAAGAAGTAAAATATCATAAAGATTTTAACATCCCTGTAGAGTTTCATGGCATGGGAAATGGCCGCAAATTCTATATCCGCACATACGGCTGCCAGATGAACGAGCATGATACCGAAGTAATGGCCGGCATTTTTCTTGGTCTTGGCTATGAGCCAACAGACTCAGTGGAAGATGCGAATGTCATTTTGCTTAATACATGTGCCATCCGGGAAAATGCCGAGAATAAAGTGTTTGGAGAACTTGGCCATCTTAAACATTTAAAAAAAGAAAAACCCGATCTTCTGATTGGGGTCTGCGGATGTATGTCCCAGGAAGAATCGGTTGTTAATAAGATTCTTAAAACATATAACCAGGTAGATATGATTTTTGGAACACACAACATCCACCGTCTTCCTAACATTCTTCAAGAAGCCTATATGTCAAAGGAAATGGTTATTGAAGTATGGTCTAAGGAAGGGGATGTAATTGAGAACCTTCCAAAAGTGCGCCGCGGCAATATTAAAGCATGGGTTAACATTATGTACGGCTGTGATAAATTCTGCACTTACTGCATTGTTCCTTATACACGCGGAAAAGAGCGGAGCAGACGTCCTGAGGACATTATTCAGGAAGTTCGCCAGTTAGCGGCACAGGGCTATCAGGAAATTACCCTACTTGGGCAAAACGTAAACGCATACGGAAAAGATTTTGAGGATATGAAATATGGCCTTGGCGATTTGATGGATGAAATGCGCAAAATCGATATTCCACGCGTACGTTTTACAACCAGCCATCCGCGCGACTTTGATGATCATCTGATTGAAGTGCTTGCGAAAGGCGGAAATCTGGTAGAACACATTCACCTTCCGGTTCAATCCGGTTCTACGGATGTCCTGAAAATCATGGCACGGAAATATACAAGAGAACAATACCTGGAGCTGGTTCGCAAGATTAAAGCGGCTATTCCAGGGGCAACTTTCACAACTGATATCATTGTTGGCTATCCTAATGAGACAGAAGAGCAATTTAAAGAAACAATTTCCCTATACAGGGAGGTAGGCTTCGAAGCTGCTTATACGTTCATTTACTCACCTCGTGAAGGTACACCAGCTGCCAAAATGGTGGATAATGTACCAATGGAAGTAAAGAAAGAGCGCCTTCAGCGTCTGAATGCAGTTGTAAATGAATTATCGGCAGAGGCAATGAAACAATATAAAGGCCAAACTGTCGAAGTTCTTGTGGAAGGGGAAAGCAAGAACAATCCTGAAATTCTTGCAGGATACACAAGAAAGAACAAGCTTGTAAACTTTAAGGGGCCAAAAACAGCGATCGGCAAAATTGTAAAAGTAAAAGTAACTGATGCAAAGACATGGTCCCTAAACGGAGAAATGGTTGAAGAACTAGATGCGGTTGAGGTGAATCAGTAATGGCTAAATACACAAAGAACGAGATTGTTGAACGTGCGAAGGATTTGGCACGCATGATTGCAGAGACAGAAGAAGTGGATTTCTTCAAACGTGCAGAAGCACAGATTAATGATAATGAAAAGGTTAGTGCTACCATTACAGCCATCAAAGGCTTGCAAAAGCAGGCTGTTAATCTTCAGCATTATGGAAAAGCTGAAGCATTAAAGAAGACGGAAGAAAAAATAGCCAAATTGGAGCAGCAGCTGGACGAGATTCCTGTAGTACAGGAATTCAAGCAATCCCAGGTGGATGTTAATGAATTGCTGCAAATAGTGGCAAATACGATTTCCAACACAGTAACAGACGAAGTCATTACAACAACAGGCGGAGATTTGCTGAGCGGCGAAACGGGATCAAAGATCAAGAACAGCAGCTGTTCACATTAATTACAGATACCGAGACACCCTGCACTAGTTAGTGCAGGGTGTTTTTTACGCTCTATATTTAAGGGAGGATTTGGTATTGGCCATGGGTTGTGGGGGGGCCATTTATTGGTTTCGCAATAGTTCTACTGCTTTTAAAAATTCTTTTCTATACTCCTGCTGTTCAATAATCGCAGCATTTAATGTCGACAGCAAGGATTGATTGAGCATGTTGGTTCCTGCATCATCAGACTTTTTGTCCAAAAAGTTAAGAAGGAAAGTATATACAAGGAGCAATGTCGAGTAATTATCTACATATGTGAGATTAATAGCCCGTCCGCCCTTTCCGCCGGCAGCATGGTTATTGATGGACGGTATTCCGGCTTCCGCAGCCATATCAATAAACTCCTTTGGAATACCCAGCTGCTTGAGGACTTCCGGATCCAGATCCAGCTTTTGTATATCTTGACTTAGCATGGTACTCCCTCCCTTCTTTTTGGACATTTTAAGACTCTGCATAGAAAAATGGCTTTATTTTTATATTACGCCTTATTGCTTTGCTGCTGAGTTGTAGTGTTTACGGAAATAGCTGTGGAGTCTCCTCCATTTGCAATATTGTATTGAGCGGAAAGAATCGGAATGTTGATTAGTGCAGCATTGACAGCAAATCCGCCTCCTGAAATCGGCAATTGACCGTTCAGGTTTGTTTGCGGAAGATTGGCTTGTGCAGCGAAAGTAAAAGCTTCAGCTTCGTTGCCGCTGTCTGCTCCATTTACTGCTCCTCCGCTTGGCAATACACTATTGTCATTTTCGTAATCGTCATAGCATCCTGATAGCATGGTTTTCACCTCCTTCAATTGATTGAAGTGGCTGATGCCCAGATTATGAATCTTTCTTCATCATGTCGGTAAGATCTAAATCCAAAAGTTTTTTACCATTTACAGATAGTTTTACCTGTTTATAATCCTCGGATGTTTCCACAACAGGCAGCAGATTTTTTAATGCTGGAATCATATTCCCGATCCCGGAGGAATTTTTTGCGAAGAGACCTTCCAAGTTTTTCAATGGCTTAAGAGATTCCATTAGATTTCCTTTTAACTCTTCAGACTGAATTTTTTCTAATCCTTTTGTATAAATTCCGCCCAATGATTCGGTAAATTTGGCAACCATTTGTTCTGCATATTGTTTTGCTTCTTCCCCTGTCAGCTCTTTTCCATTGATTGAAACTTTATAGCTGGAGTTCTCCTTGTCTGCCATTCCTGTTCACCTCCTTATAGATAGTTTATTATATTGATTCATTAGCCAAGCTGTCTCCGCAGGTGTAATAGGACAAACGTGCATTTTTCAATTACTTACCTATTTTGCGGGGTAAAGCCGCTTACTTATGGCAGCCATTATACATATTTAATCTCCAGCAGGGTTTGTTCAGACCGGAACATTCGCCCGCTTCCGGCATACTATAAATCATGCCAATACTTTTGCCTAACATTCATAAAAATTATCGCACACTAGTCTAATATCCCGCATAGGATGAATTGAAAATGAATGAGGAGGGTTCGCTCGCAATGGGAGATTACAGAGAGATTATAACGAAAGCGGTCGTTGCGAAAGGACGTAAATTCACACAGTCCAATCATACGATCTGCCCGTCACACCATCCGTCAAGCATACTTGGCTGCTGGATCATAAACCATACGTACGAGGCGAAAAAAGCTGGAAAAACAGTGGAAATCTGCGGCCATTATGACATTAACGTTTGGTACTCTTTTAACAATAATACAAAAACCGAAGTTGTTACCGAACGGGTTGAGTATAAAGATGTCATTAAGTTGAAGTACCGTGATCCGGACTGTTTGGATGATCATGATATCATCGCCCGTGTTTTGCAGCAGCCGAGCTGCTGTGAAGCTGTCATTTCTCCAAACGGCAACAAAATCATCGTCACAGTGGAAAGAGAATTCATGGTCGAGGTAATCGGCGAAACAAAAGTGTGTGTAGCTGTCTACCCAGACAAGTGCGAATGTGATGATGACGCTTGGGGACTTGACGTGGAAGATGAAGAATTCGAGGATTTAAATCCGGATTTTCTGGTGGGAACTGAAGAAGAGTAATGACAAACTAGGAGGTTTTACTTCCTAGTTTTTCTTTTTATACTTTCCTCTAAAATCAAGCGAAATAAGGATAGCACCTTCCATCTTTAGTCTGAATTCTTTTGAATAGCATTTACTTAGAATGGAGTTATCAGATGCAAAGGGGAGAGGCGAAGATGAAAATATTTCAAGTGAATTTAAAGTGCCATGATATGCACAAGATGAAAGAATTTTATACAAATGTGCTGGAGATGGAGCTGCTGACAGAGACTGAGAGTTATTTTACGATAATGGCTGGCACAACAAAAATTCTTTTTGAAAAAGATGATGCGATTCCTTATTATCATGTGTGTTTCCGGACAAATGCCGAATACTTTGATCATATGTATCAGAAATTAGGGGCTGAAAGTGTGCTGCTTCCAAATCAGAAAGGCGAGTACAGCATGTTTTGGAAGGGCAAGCAGGCATATTTTATCGACCCGGACGGAAATATTCTGGAGATGCTGGAACGTCCCTTAGAGGGAATAAAAAAGAAGGGGATCCAATGGCATGATGTCGGTGAGGTTGGTTTGCCTGTTAAGGATGTTGCTGCAATGAAGCTGGAATTAGATCAGTACCTGAAAAATGAACAAGTGGATTCCAGTGAGGCGTTTGCCTTTTACGGGGACAGCAAGGGGGTTTTTGTCCTGGTGAAGGAGGGAAGGAATTGGTATCCAACTGAAAGGGCTGCTTTTATTTCTCCTGTTAAAATATTTGCATCAGGACAAAGGGATGCCAGGTTTAAGCATCAGGAATATCCATACGAACTGATTGTGAGAAAAGAATGGGAAGGGAGCATCCCTGCTGTACAATTTCGGATTGCACGTCCGACAAATCAGCTTGATAAGTTTATTGCCTTTTACGAAGAAGGACTGGGTCTGAAGAGAGTCGGCGAATTTTGGAACCATGAAGGCTATGATGGGATTATGTTTGGTCTGCCTGACAGCCAGTATCATCTTGAATTTACTCAATCCAAGGAAAAAATGGAGCTTCCGCAGCCTGCTAAAGAGCATCTATTAGTTTTTTATGTGGGAGACCGTCTGGAGAGGGATAACATTGCCGACAGGCTTGCTGCTCTTGGATATCTGGAAACAGAGCCGGAAAATCCTTATTGGAGCAGAGGCGGATTGACGTTTGAAGATCCCGATGGGTGGCCGATTGTATTAATGAATACCCCGGGTATATGAGGCTATCGGTTTACCGGGATCTTTCGGTGTTATTCTTAAAATGATAAAGCCATCGTTTTCCTGTATATGTTAAAATAGCAAAGTAGTAAACTGAATTCAGAAAGGTTGAGGGTTTATGTTTAAAAAAGTTGCTTCTGATGTGCTGGGCTTAAGTGATGTGGGAAGTGTCATTCACCCGGCTGATTATGACAAAGTCGATGCAGATGATTATGTCCTGCACGAAGATAATGAGAAAATCTATTTCCTGATCAAGTCCAAATCCGATGAATATTGCTTTACAAATAAGGCGCTTATTCATTTGGATGGTACCAGCGCAGTCAGCAAAAAACGCACTTTAAAGCGCTACAGCTACCGCGAATATACCATCTCAAACGTTATGCTGGAAACAGCCGGTACAGTTGATTTGGATGTGGAAATCAAATTCATAATCGGATCTCAGGCCTTCTCGATTGACGTACATAAAAAGCATATTGAAGAATTGAAAGATTTATATAAAGCCCTGATCCGCATTTCCGAGATCTGCAGAGAAAATGAAGTTTCCATGGAATATGCTGAAAAAAGCCTAAGCTTGGCATCAAGCACCCTTGGCCGTTCAGTATCCAATCAGGATGCCAACGTAGTGGACAATTTCCGCGTATTAAATGAAACGGCCTTCAACTGGCTGATGAACAGCCGCAAGAAATACAATGTGAAAGATTTTGGGTATGTGTTTGAAAAATACATTAATAACTAAGAATCCTGGCAGCTCTCCATTGGGGAGCTGTTGTTTTATTGTGGCAAGACTGTTTTGCTGGTCACTAAAGGCAAAAAATGTTTAGCCTCTGAGTTGATTTTCGCTGTGGGCACTTGATACTCGAAACATCAAAACCTATTAAGAAATACCAAGGCAAATATTGCACATCTGAGTCACCAAATAATCTATGATATAATGAAAAAGACGTTTTTAGAGGAATCCTCTTAAACAAAACTATAAAAATAATAGATTATGAATCGTTGGAGGAAGTTATGGCAGCAGCTTACACGCCTATGATACAGCAATATTTACGGGTAAAGGCAGAATATCAGGATGCCTTTTTATTTTTTCGCCTTGGCGACTTTTACGAAATGTTTTTTGATGATGCACTTAAAGCATCACAGGAGCTTGAAATCACGTTAACGAGCCGCGAGGGAGGCACGGAAGAACGGATTCCCATGTGCGGAGTGCCATATCATTCAGCACCGGTATATATTGAACAATTGATTGAAAAAGGATACAAAGTCGCAATCTGCGAGCAAACGGAAGACCCAAAACAGGCAAAAGGCGTTGTGAAGCGGGAAGTCGTTCAGCTTATCACGCCTGGAACAATGATGGAAGGCAAAGGTCTTCAGGAAAAAGAAAACAACTACATTGCATCGATTTCTGCTTTTGAAGATGAAACCTTTGGATTTGCCACCAATGATTTATCCACAGGTGAGACGAAGGTAACAATGTTAAGCAACGGGTTCGAGGAGGTTTTGAACGAGCTGTCCATGTCAGGAGCAAAGGAAGTAGTCATCTCTTCCGACTTTGATGGGGAATGGCAGAGGAGAATGAAAGAACGCTCCGTCATGGCGATTTCTTTCGAGGATGATTGCGGAGTCCGGGACTCCTTTGAAGGACTTCTGGATGACTTAAATCAGGACAAGCTAAGGAGGACATCTTCCAGATTAATTAATTACCTGTACCGCACGCAGAAGAGAAGTCTGGATCACCTTCAAAAAGTGGCGACTTATCAAGTAAATCAATACATGAAAATCGATTATTTCTCGAAAAAGAATCTCGAGCTGACAGAGACTATTCGCAGCAAAGGCAAGAAGGGCTCGCTATTGTGGCTCCTCGATGAAACAAAGACAGCTATGGGAGGACGTCTATTAAAGCAATGGATCGACAGGCCGCTTATTGATGAACAGGAAATTAAGCTCCGACATTCTTTGGTTGAAACACTGATAGGCTCTTTCTTTGAACGAGAAGAAATCCGGGAAAAGCTGAAGGAAGTCTATGATCTGGAACGACTTGCAGGAAGAGTCGCTTTTGGAAATGTAAATGCCCGCGACCTAGTGCAGCTAAAAAAATCTCTTCAGCAGATACCTATTTTAAAAGAAATGGTCTCAAATCTGCCGAATGAGGAAGCACTGAGGCTCGCAGAGCGCCTGGATGCCTGTGAAGAAGTCACGGATACTTTGGAAAGCGCCATAATGGAAAATCCGCCGCTGTCTTTGAAGGATGGAAACATTATACAGGACGGCTATCATGAAGAGCTTGATAAATATCGCGATGCCAGCAGAAACGGGAAGACCTGGATTGCCCAGCTAGAGAAGCAGGAACGTGAAAAAACGGGCATCAAATCTTTAAAAATCGGTTTTAATCGTGTGTTTGGCTATTATATCGAAGTAACCCGCGCAAATCTGCACCTTCTTCAGGAAGGACAATATGAGCGTAAGCAGACCCTTACCAATGCAGAGCGATTTATTACGCCTGAATTGAAGGAAAAAGAGGCACTCATACTGGAAGCGCAGGAAAAGTGTGTGGAGCTCGAATATGAATTATTTACGAATGTCCGCGAATATATAAAAGAATATATTCCGAGATTGCAAAAGCTGGCGAAAACGGTTAGTGAGCTGGATGTTCTTCAGTGCTTCGCCGCTGTCAGCGAACAGAGACATTATACAAAGCCAAATTTTTCAAATGAAAGACGGGTTTATATCAAAGACGGCCGCCATCCAGTCGTTGAAAAGGTGCTGAACGCACAGGAATATGTGCCTAATGACTGTTATATGGATGCGGACAGGGAAATGCTGCTGATTACCGGGCCGAATATGTCCGGTAAAAGTACGTATATGAGGCAAATCGCATTGACCGCGATTTTAGCGCAAATCGGCTGCTATGTGCCTGCTTCTGAAGCCGTGCTGCCGATTTTCGACCAGGTATTTACGAGAATAGGGGCTGCCGATGACCTTATTTCCGGCCAGAGTACGTTCATGGTCGAGATGCTTGAAGCGAGAAATGCCATCGTGAATGCCACTCAAAACAGTTTGATTCTGTTCGATGAAATCGGACGAGGAACTTCCACCTATGATGGAATGGCTTTGGCGCAGGCAATCATTGAATATATACACAACCGGATTGGTGCGAAGACTTTGTTTTCCACTCACTACCATGAATTGACCGTGCTTGAAGAAGATCTGCAAAAAGTGAAAAACATCCATGTCAGCGCTGTCGAGCAAAATGGACGGGTTGTATTCCTTCATAAAATTAAAGAAGGAGCAGCAGATAAGAGTTACGGAATCCATGTTGCCCAGCTTGCAGAGCTGCCGAATGAACTGATTGTCAGGGCAAATGAAATTTTAACAGGGCTGGAATCGAACGACCCTCATCAAGTTAAAAATGAGATTCCTGCTGCAGAAAAGATTGAAGAGCCTGCTGCGCAATTATCCTTTTTCGAGGAACCTGAAGACGTGAAGAAAGCTTCAATAAGCTCTAAAGATAAGAAGATCATTGATAAAGTCAGAGCGCTCGATATTCTGGATATGACGCCAATGCAGGCATTAAATACATTATATGAGCTGCACAGGAAATTGAAGAATTAATATACAGGGGGTGACGAGATGGGGAAAATCATTCAGCTCGATGATTCGCTTTCAAATAAGATTGCTGCCGGCGAGGTGGTGGAGCGGCCTGCATCAGTGGTAAAGGAATTGATGGAGAACTCTATTGATGCAGGAAGCACGATTATTGAAATTGAAGTGGAAGAGGCCGGCCTGGCTAAAATTCGCATCATTGATAATGGCGACGGCATTGAGGAAGATGATGTCCTGAATGCCTTTCATCGCCATGCTACCAGTAAAATAAAAGACGAAAATGACCTTTTCCGCATCCGCACGCTCGGATTCCGTGGCGAGGCCTTGCCCAGTATTGCGTCTGTTTCCAGAATTGAGATGAAAACTTCAACTGGCGATGCGGGAACGCGCGTCGTCATCGAAGGCGGAAAAGTGGACGTGATGGAAAAGGCGCCCGGCAGAAAAGGGACTGACCTGACCGTAACGGATTTATTTTTCAACACTCC
This sequence comes from Cytobacillus firmus, assembly GCF_023657595.1. Classification (NCBI taxonomy): domain Bacteria; kingdom Bacillati; phylum Bacillota; class Bacilli; order Caryophanales; family Bacillaceae; genus Cytobacillus; species Cytobacillus firmus. The sequence goes on from NZ_CP098323.1 coordinate 1,873,790, forward strand.
GGCACGGCTTAAATATATGAAGACGATTCACACAGAGCTTGGCAATATTACAGATGTGGTTAACAGGCTGGCACTTGCCCATCCGGAGGTCGCCATCCGCCTGATTCATAATGAGCGTAAGCTTCTGCAGACGAATGGAAACGGGGATGTCCGGCAGGTGCTTGCAGCTATTTATGGAATTAATATCGTGAAAAAGATGGTTCGGATTGAAGCAAGCTCACTTGATTTTAAAATCAGCGGCTATGCAGCACTGCCGGAAATTACAAGGGCGTCAAGAAACTACATTTCCACCATGATCAATGGACGATTTATCAAGAATTACTCATTGGCAAAAGCCATTCAGGAGGGGTATCATACACTGCTGCCAATCGGCCGCTACCCGATTGTACTCCTGAACATTGATATGGATCCGCTCCTTGTCGATGTGAACGTCCATCCGTCGAAAATGGAGGTGCGCTTAAGCAAGGAACATGAATTGAATGAGCTTGTATCAGGTGCTTTGAAGGCTGCATTTAAAATAGAGGAACTGATTCCTTCCGGGTTTACACAGCCGAAAAGCCTGAAGCCCAAGTCGGAACAGACAGCTCTTAATCTGGATCATTTGCCGGAGCAGCGCGAGCAGGTGTCTTCTTTTGTGCGTGAAACGAGGGAGGAGGCTGTTCGGCAAAATTCGGACAGAGCTGTTCTGCAAAGCTCACAAAGTCCTCCAGCCGAACCGCAAGCAGCAAAAACTCCTGACTTACAGGATGCACCTTCCATGGACTTTAGTCCTTCATCAGAAGATTTGCCTCAAGCGGATCCGCACATATTCCAGTCCGAAGAGCCGAGAGCTGCAGGAATGGAACAGTTTTTCGCAGAGACTGCCACGGTAGAGGAGCCATCGCGTGTGCCCCCGCTTTATCCGATCGGGCAAATGCATGGGACTTATATTTTTGCCCAAAATGACCGTGGCCTTTATATCATTGATCAGCACGCCGCCCAGGAGCGGATCAAGTACGAGTATTTCAGGGAGAAAGTCGGCCAGGTTGAAAGCGAATTGCAGGAAATGCTCATACCGCTGACCTTTGAATACTCAACGGATGATTATATTAAAATTGATGAATACAAAGGCGAACTTGAAAAAGTGGGGGTATTTCTGGAGCAGTTCGGACATAACAGCTTTATCGTCCGTTCCCACCCGCAATGGCTGCCAAAAGGCGAAGAACAGGAAATCATTGAGGATATGATTGAACAACTCTTAGCCATGAAGAGAGTCGATATTAAAAAACTGCGCGAGGAAGCTGCCATCATGATGAGCTGTAAAGCTTCCATTAAAGCGAACCACCATCTGCGCAATGATGAAATCCAGGCGCTGCTTGATGAATTGCGGAGGTCCTCCGATCCGTTCACATGCCCGCATGGACGGCCGATCATCATTCATTATTCGACTTATGAAATGGAGAAAATGTTTAAGCGGGTAATGTAGAAAGAGAGGGACGCTGAACCTGAGTGGTTCGGCGTTTTTAATTTATAGACTATAATAATGTTATGTAAACAAAACAGGATTTTCGCTCTAACAACTATCTTTTCGCTCATAAAAAACGAAATATCGCTCAAAACGTTTCTATACCAAACAAAAAAAGCATCCATTTCGTATAATGGATGCTCTTAATCTATAACCTTATCTTACCAATGTATGCATCTTATCAATATATTTTAATGCAACCCCTGTTCCAACCGCTACAGATTCAAGAGGATTTGGAGCTAGGTGCACAGGCACAACAATTTCTTGGGATAACCAATCCTGCATGCCATTAAGGAGGGCGCCGCCGCCGGATAAAATAACTCCGCGGTCAACGATGTCACCGCTCAGTTCGGCAGGGCTGTCTTCTAAAGTGGCACGGATGGCCTCCAGAATATGCAGGAGTGCTTCTCTCATTGCATCACGAATCTCATATGAAGACAATATAATTGTTTTTGGCAAGCCAGTCACTAGGTCCCGGCCACGGACTTCCATTGTCATTTCTTCATGGTCGACTAATGCATAGCCAATTTCCATCTTAATTTTTTCTGCTGTTCTTTCCCCTATAAGGACATTGTATTCTTTGCGAACATGCTGAATAATGTCATCATCGAGTCTGTCACCGCCAATACGGATGGAATGGCAGGCAACAACACCGCCAAATGAAATGATGGCGACTTCAGTTGAACCGCCGCCAATATCTACAACAACGTTTGCAACGGGCTCATCAACAGGCATGCCAGCCCCTATTGCAGCTGCTACCGGTTCTTCAATAAGATGTACTTTTTTTGCCCCAGCATTTCGTACTGCGTCCTGAATAGCTCTTCTCTCTACAGAAGTAGAACCTGAAGGAGTACATACGACCACGTTAGGCTTTCTGATCGCGAATCCGACTTTTTTCGATGCTTTTCGCATAACTTGGCGAAGCATTTCAGTCGTCGTGTCATAATCCGCGATAACCCCGTCTTTTAGCGGACGGATGGCAACGATGCGGCCTGGTGTTTTACCAATCATTTCTTTTGCTTCTTTACCAACAGCTAACACTTTTTTCGTTTCTGTATCAATTGCTACTACAGACGGTTCGTTTAAGATAATTCCTTTTGTTTTGCTGTATACAAGAATATTAGCAGTTCCTAAGTCAATTCCAATTTCAGATGTATTTATCATGAATTATTCACCCAATTTCAAATTTATATTGTCACGATATAGCCTTCTAATAAATTAACATGATTTTGGGGGTTAGCCTTGAATTGTTATGGAATCGTTAATAAAATGTAATTTTATAAGAAAATTTTAGGGAAATTGTCGAATAGGATGGGTAAAACTTGTTCATAATGCATAAATGTTCTGTTTTTGTAAAAAGAATGGTAAGATGATACCTGAAAAATTTTCCTGCTTTATGTTAGGATAATAAATAGAATGGCAGTAAAGGCAGTGAACAGATGATTGAAAAAGAAAAGCTGGCAGTGCTGATTGGCCCTACAGCTGTCGGAAAAACAAAATTAAGCATTCTGCTGGCGAAAAGATTTAATGCCGAGATTATCAGCGGAGATTCTATGCAAATATATAAAAGCATGGATATCGGCACGGCAAAAATTAAAGAGGAAGAGATGGAAGGGATACCGCATCATCTAATTGACATCAAATATCCTGAAGATCCTTTTTCGGCAGCTGAATTTCAGAAACTGGTCCGAAGCAAAATCACAGAGGTTACTTCAAGAGGCAAACTTCCAATGATCGTTGGAGGTACGGGATTGTATATTCAATCCGTTATTTATGATTATCAATTCTCTGATGCGCCTTCAGATGAAGAATTCAGAAAAACATTGGAGGAACGCGCCGAAAGGGAAGGGAACGATGCCCTTTTTAAGGAGCTTTTGGCCATAGACCCTGATAGTGCAGAAAAAATTCACCCCAATAACATTCGAAGAGTGGTCAGGGCATTGGAAATTTACCATTGCACAGGGAAACCGATGTCTCAGTATCAGGAGAATCAGGATCCAGAACTTCTTTATGATACGGCACTGATTGGGTTGACCATGGATCGGGAGACCTTATATGAACGCATCAATTTCCGAGTTGAGATCATGATGAAGGAAGGCTTGCTTGAAGAAGTGAGATCCCTATATGATCAGGGGTTAAAGGATTGCCAGTCTATACAGGCCATCGGGTATAAAGAGCTGTATGATTACTTTAATGGATGTGTTTCTCTGGAGGATGCCGTAGGAAATCTGAAGCAAAATTCAAGAAGATATGCAAAAAGGCAGCTGACATGGTTTCGAAACAAGATGAATGTGGAATGGTTTGATATGTCCGATTCAGTCGATCCTCATGAGTTTGAAAAAAAATTCGCTGAAATTTCTGCTCATATTGAAGGAAAGCTGAAAATAAAATCGAATACATAATGATAGAGATAAAAGAGGAGGATTATAATGAAATCAGCAATCAATATTCAAGATCAGGTACTTAACCAGCTACGCAAGGATAATACGAATTGTACCGTGTTCTTATTAAACGGATTCCAAATTAGAGGCTGTATTAAAGGCTTTGATAATTTTACTGTACTATTTGAATCAGAAGGAAAGCAGCAGCTTGTTTACAAGCATGCGATTTCAACATTTGTCCCCCAGCGCAATGTTCAGTTGGATTTAGAAAACCAGCAATAGAATATAACACAGTAAGGATGAAAAGCCCGCTTTGAATGAAGCGGGCTATTTTCTTATGTCAGAGCGATAAGAAAGGCAAAAATATTTAATGAAATGGACCCTATCTGAATACATATAGGTATGGGAATTTATTGTTTCTATGAGGGCAAGCTGACTGCGGGCCCGTTTCCCTTGTCCATTATGAACGGCTTAATTACTCTGTGCCATGCCGAAAGGGAGTATAGCCATAGCTGATGGAAGTTTCACCTTATTTCTCGGGAAACCGCAAGAACCGACACTCCTGCATCATTGATTGCTGAAATGGACGGGAACATGTCGTATTTTAGCCTAATAACCGTAATCTCGCGGATGCATATAGGCTTTTGTCACAACGATTACTTCTATGCGTATACTGTGCTAAGAATGTGAGGTGATAGCTTTTGGACCAGCCGATTCGCCTGAAAAATAACGGACAGATCAGCATCGTGCTCAATTCACAAAAGCGTAAAACATACACAAAAGAGCTTCCCGAATCCCAAGCGGCTCCAAAAGTCATTCCGGTTGAGCATACAGCTCTCAAAGAAATTGAAGAAGAACTAGGCGCTCTTGTGGGAATGGAAGAAATGAAGAAAATGATCAAGGAGATTTATGCCTGGATTTATGTGAATAAAAAACGGGAAGAAGCCGGTCTCAAAGCTGGAAAGCAAGCATTGCATATGATGTTTAAAGGCAATCCCGGCACAGGTAAAACAACGGTTGCCCGATTAATAGGCAAGCTTTTTCAAAAAATGAATGTGCTGTCAAAAGGACATCTGATTGAAGCAGAGCGGGCCGACCTTGTCGGTGAATACATTGGTCATACTGCACAAAAGACGAGGGATCTGGTCAAAAAAGCGATTGGCGGGATTCTTTTTATCGACGAAGCGTACTCATTAGGGAGAGGCGGAGAAAAAGACTTTGGCAAGGAAGCCATTGACACCCTTGTCAAGCATATGGAAGACAGACAGCATGACTTTATCCTGATTTTGGCAGGCTATTCCAGAGAAATGAATCATTTCTTGACGCTGAACCCGGGTCTTCATTCCCGTTTTCCCCTTGTTGTTGACTTCCCTGATTACTCGATAGAGCAGCTGATGGAAATTGGGCAGAGGATGCTAAAGGAAAGGGAGTATAGTTTAAGTCACGAATCCGAAAAGAAACTGAGGGAGCACTTGCATTTTGTAAAAACCAATCTCAGCCCCAACAGTTTTTCCAACGGGCGCTACATTCGAAACATTCTTGAAAAATCTATCAGGGCACAGGCCATGCGCCTGTTAATGCAAAACAGCTATGACAAACATGATCTTATGACTATCAGGAGCAATGATTTGGTGTTTGAAGAAGCTGATTAAGGGGATATTGTAATAAAATAGACAGTGTCAATGAACATTGGCATTGTCTTTTTACTGGAGGAGGAATGTATAATGAATGTAATTACAGTTTATACTACGAATACTTGTCCGTATTGTACGATGGTGAAGAACTTCCTGGATCAGCAGGGGCTGGAGTTTAAAGAGGTTAATGTCCAGAATGACCAGAGAGAGGCACAAAAACTGGTTGAAACCACAGGCCAAATGGGAGTGCCTCAAATTAATGTGAATGGAAAATGGGTCATTGGCTTTGATCCAAATACAATCATGGCGAATGTAAAGCAATAATATAGTGAGACCTGCTCGTGGTATGAGCAGGTCTTTTTTTGGGAATTGTGAACTCTGCAAATAAAATTGCATACTTGCAAATAAAGTACCTGTATCCGCAAACAAATAGGAAATTTTGCAAAGAAAGTGCATGAACTTGCAAACAAACAGCTTAAATCTGCAAATACACATCTGATGCCAGCCCTTTCTTTCAATAAAGTATGTTAGTTTGCTGGTATTTAACGCAAAAAGCACCGGCTTAAGCCGATGCTTTTGTCCCCAGCCTCTTAACGGGAAGCTTCCAATTATATGTGTAAGATAAAACCCTCAGAGCGGTAATGATGATAAACAAAGCATAAAGTTCAAACGGCGCTGAGGTGATTCCGAGTCCGACTGCGAAGCCGCAAAGGATAGCCCAGACAGCATAAATTTCAGATCGTAATACAAGCGGTTTTCTTCTTGCAAGAAGATCGCGGACTATTCCCCCGCCGCTTCCTGTTAATACAGCTGCCACAATTACAGCGCTTAAAGGATGATTCATTTCCGTTGCGTACAATGCTCCTTGAATGGCAAATGCGGATAATCCAATTGCGTCAGTGAAATTGCCCCATTTTTGCCAGTGTTTGAGCAGGTTGTTCGGGAACAGCATTACTGCTGTGATGGATAAAAGGGCAATCTGAAAAAATAACCCCTGTTCCCAAAGGGCAGAGACAGGAACACCTATTAGCAGGTTTCGGATGGCACCGCCGCCAAAAGCAGTAACAATCCCGAGGATATAAACACCCAATATATCATATTCTTCTTCCATGGCTACAATTGCACCGCTGACAGCAAACGCAATAGTGCCAATCATACTTAAAACTTCCCATGTCATATGCCATTTCTCCTCAAGATGCAAATCTCTAAATCTATTTTTGTCTGAGTAAATTACAATCGTAAATTCTTTCCAAACAATATGATTTTAACACGGAAAAAAAGAAATTCAACCTTTTTTACACATTTTAAACGTAATGTCCAAAGGCCTATCAATTAGCGATGAGATTAGTATTTGACCAGTTTTTTTGTTATTATCAATTAAAATAAGAATATGAAAGAGGGATGCTGGTTGGAACATAAGCCAGATTATGAAAAAGTCATTCTTGTCGGCTGTCATACTGAAGAAGATGATCAGCGGTTTGAATATTCAATGGAAGAACTAGAATCCTTAACGGAGACTGCCAACGGGAAAGTATTAGCTTCGGTAACACAAAAAAGGGTACGGGTTCATCCGTCTACATATATAGGAAAAGGAAAAGTGGAGGAACTGGCTGCACTTCAAGAAGAAGTGGAAGCAGATATTATCATATTTAACGATGAGCTTTCACCAAGCCAGGTTCGAAATCTATCTGCAGATTTGGATGCACGAATCATTGACCGCACACAGCTGATATTAGATATCTTTGCTCAGAGAGCGCGCTCTAAAGAAGGGAAACTGCAGGTTGAGCTGGCTCAATTGCAGTATCTGCTGCCGCGCCTGTCAGGCCAGGGCGTCCAGCTTTCAAGACTTGGAGGGGGAATCGGCACAAGGGGCCCGGGTGAGACCAAGCTGGAGTCAGACCGCCGGCATATCCGCCGCCGGATTGATGATATTAAGACCCAGCTTTCCGTCATTGTGCAGCACCGGGACAGATATCGTGAACGGAGGAAGAAAAACAAAGCATTCCAAATTGCGCTTGTCGGCTATACAAACGCAGGGAAGTCCACGATTTTTAACCGGCTGTCTGAAGCAGAATCTTATGAAGAGAACCAGCTGTTCGCCACACTTGACCCAATGACCCGCAAGCTGATTTTGCCAAGCGGATTCATTACACTTGTGACAGATACAGTCGGATTTATTCAGGATTTGCCGACTACGCTGATTGCGGCCTTCCGTTCCACCCTGGAAGAAGTAAAGGAAGCAGATCTACTTCTTCATGTAGTTGATATGTCCAATCCGGATTATTACCAGCATGAGCAGACAGTCAATAAACTAATAGAAGATTTGGAAAATGATAAAATACCGCAGCTGACGGTATATAATAAGAGAGATTTAAGGCATCCTGATTTTGTCCCGACCGCCAGGACAGAAACAATTCAGATCAGTGCCTTTGAAGAAATTGACCGCAATGAGCTGAAACGGAAAATCGAGCAGATGATCCTGGGGATGATGAAGCATTACCATGTTGAGGTGCCATCGACAGAAGGGAAACTGCTGTCACAGCTCAAGAATGAAACCATCCTGAGGGAATTGACTTTTAATGAAGACAAAGAACTCTACGTCTGCAAGGGCTATTACCTCGAAGACCATCAGATCTCAGGACCATTAACGAAATATACCGTATAGTTAGGAGAACATCATGTTTCAACAGTTATCACAAGGAGAAAAGCTGCAGCCGATTGTAAAAGAAGTGGAGCAGCAAATTTCAGAAGTATTAAAGACCATTGATGAGCGGATTGATGAGAACCAATTCCGTGTATTAAAGAGCTTTCAAAATTTCAAAGTCAGCGATTCTCATTTCATTCCATCAACCGGTTACGGTTACGATGATATCGGCAGGGATACATTGGAGGAAATATATGCAGAAGTATTCGGCGGGGAAGCTGGATTAGTGCGTCCTCAGATTATTTCAGGCACTCATGCCATTTCCATTGCACTCTTTGGCGTATTGCGGCCGGGTGATGAATTGCTGTACATAACAGGCAAGCCATATGACACACTGGAAGAAATCGTTGGAATCCGGGGAACAGGCAGCGGCTCGCTGAAAGAGTTCGGCATTGGGTACAATAGCATCCCGCTGAATGACGATGGAAGCATCAATTACTCTGCGGTTGAAAAAGCCATCAGGCCGAACACGAAAATGATTGGCATTCAGCGTTCTAAAGGATACGCAACAAGACCATCTTTTACAATTGAACAAATAGAAGAAATGATTCAGTTTGTAAGAGAAATTAAATCGGATGTGATTGTTTTTGTTGACAATTGCTACGGAGAGTTTGTAGAGGACAGGGAGCCTTGCCATGTTGGGGCAGATTTGATGGCCGGGTCGCTAATCAAGAACCCTGGCGGCGGGATCGCCAAGACTGGGGGTTATATTGTCGGGAAGAAACAATGGGTGGAAGCATGTTCCTACCGAATGACATCCCCGGGAATTGGTGCAGAAGCGGGTGCGTCCCTGTACAGCCTTCAGGAAATGTATCAGGGCTTTTTCCTAGCTCCACACGTTGTCGGCCAGGCATTGAAAGGAGCTGTTTTTACAGCAGCACTGCTTGAGCGGCTTGGAATGAACTCTAATCCAAAATGGGACAGTAAAAGAACTGATTTAATTCAATCTGTCCAATTTAATGATAAAGAAAAAATGGTGGCATTTTGCCAGGCGATTCAATTTGCATCTCCTGTTAATTCCCATGTAACTGCCTATCCTGCTTATATGCCTGGATATGAAGACGATGTAATTATGGCAGCAGGGACTTTTATTCAGGGTGCAAGCATTGAACTGACAGCAGATGGACCTATTAGGCCTCCATACGTTGCATACGTTCAGGGCGGGCTGACTTATTCTCATGTGAAAATGGCTGTATGCATCGCGCTGAACCAATTGCTGGAAAAAGGTTTAGTCCAAATAAATTAGGTAAATATAAGAGGGACAGCTACATAGTTAGCTGTCCCTTTGCTTTACTGAGAATTATATGAAAATATGAAAGGCAAAAATTTTTTGAAAAAATCATGTCATAAAATCTAACATGGTATTGACACATTTTCTGACATTACATATAATAAACTCAAGAAGTAATTGAAAAGGGGGAGAAAAAGTTGACTGGAAGCGAAATTAGACGTTCCATGCCGCTTTTCCCAATTGGTACCGTCATGCAGCTGACTGACTTGACTGCAAGGCAGATTCGCTACTATGAAGAACACCAATTAATTTCTCCAGCTAGAACTGACGGAAATAGAAGGCTTTTTTCCTTGAACGACATCGATGTCCTTCTGGAAATCAAAGATCTAATTGATCAAGGCGTAAATATGGCCGGGATCAAGCAGCTATTTTTCGTTAAAGAACAGCAAGCGCTAACTGAAACCATGAATAAAGAAGCTGAAAAAGCGAGACGCGATCTATCGGATGAAGAAATCCGGAAACTTCTTCGCAAGGAAATTGTGCAGGCAGGGCGTTTTAATCGCTCTTCATCCCGGCAGGGCAACATCCACCGCTTTTTCCATTAAGAAGGTCGTTTTTAAGCTCGTTGATAATGTCTTGGATTTCCGAGCACGCATTAACAGAGCAAAAAATAAATCAATCATGTAAATTTAAGGGAGGAACTACCATTGGCAAAGTTTACTAAAGAAGATATTAAACGTATTGCAGAAGAGGAAAATGTGAAATTTGTCCGTTTACAGTTTACGGACATCCTTGGAACAATTAAGAATGTGGAAATTCCAATCAGCCAGCTTGAAAAAGCGCTGGATAACAAAATGATGTTTGATGGATCTTCAATCGAAGGTTTTGTGCGCATTGAAGAGTCTGACATGAATCTATATCCAGACCTTGATACTTGGGTAGTATTTCCTTGGACTGCTGAAAAAGGCAAAGTGGCACGTCTGATTTGTGATATCTATAATCCAGATGGAACTCCATTCCTTGGCGATCCGCGCAGCAACCTAAAACGCATCCTTAAAGAAATGGAAGACCTTGGATACACTGATTTTAACTTAGGGCCTGAACCGGAATTCTTCCTTTTTAAGCTTGACCATGCAGGGGAACCGACTCTGGAACTAAATGACAATGGCGGATACTTCGACCTTGCTCCAACTGATCTTGGCGAAAACTGCCGCCGTGATATCGTACTTGAGCTGGAAGAAATGGGCTTTGAAATTGAAGCTTCCCACCATGAGGTTGCACCTGGCCAGCACGAAATCGACTTCAAGTATGCGGATGCTTTAACAGCTTGTGACCAAATTCAGACATTCAAGCTAGTTGTTAAAACCATTGCCCGCAAGCATGGCTTGCATGCGACATTCATGCCGAAGCCATTATTCGGAGTCAGCGGATCCGGAATGCACTGCAACGTTTCACTTTTCAAGGATGGAAAAAATGCATTCTTCAATGAAACCGGCGATCTTCAATTAAGTGATGATGCCCGCCACTTTATTGCTGGTATCGTGAACCATGCAACTGCATTTACAGCTGTGACAAACCCTATCGTTAACTCATACAAGCGTCTGGTTCCTGGTTATGAAGCACCTTGCTATGTTGCCTGGTCTGCACAAAACCGTTCACCTCTCATCCGTATCCCTGCTTCCCGCGGAGTAAGTACACGTGTTGAGGTGCGGAGCGTTGACCCTGCTGCAAACCCATACCTTGCTATGGCTGTATTATTAAAAGCTGGCCTGGACGGAATCAAAAATAAAATGACTCCTCCTGCTCCAGTGGACCGCAATATCTATGTCATGACAAAAGAAGAGCGTGAGGAAGAGGGAATCAAGGATCTGCCTCCTACATTGGCAGCAGCCCTTGAAGAACTAAAGAGAGATGAGGTAATTGTTTCTGCTCTCGGCGATCACATTTTTGAACATTTCATTGAGGCGAAAGAAATCGAGTGGGATATGTTCCGTACGCAAGTGCATCCATGGGAGCGCGAGCAGTACCTGAGCATGTATTAAAAAGTAACCCCCTTGACACCATTGGTGTTGAGGGGTTTTTGTATTCGGGCAGAAATTTTTTAATAGTTATGTTTTTTGCTTTGCCCGAAAAATGCCCATTTTAAAGCAATAAACTTATTTAAGGACATATTTAGGGCACGATTAAAACGATAAAAGGAATCATCATTGCCCCAACCCTACAAAATTTAATTTTTTCCTTTTTCTTTTTAAATTAACCTGCCTCTATAGTTGAATAAAAAGAATGGCTGTAAAACGGCAGCCGTTCTTTAAGTAATGCCCCGATTTGTTTATGTAGAAATCTTCACAATCTTTTCTTTACCTAACAATATATAATCTCTTAAATGTGTTGGGGCAATACAAAAAGACGCCCTCTTATTAAAGAAAAGCGCAAGATTGCGGAATAATAAAAACGCGGAAGAGCTGCAAAATCATCACCTTAGCTCATTCATATAGTTTATCGGAAAATAAAATTTCCATTTTAGTTCTATTCTTTGTACTGGAGTTTTTTATTATTTCAGACCAAATGAATATTTACGAAAAACTTCCCACTTGCAAAACAAAAAATCCATTAACAGCAAAGTAAGTTTTTAAAAAACAGGCAGTAACACGCACCTAAAATAAAATGTACATAGGAAGCTTGTCCCTTTCAAATTTAACTCCTTTACATATATTGAATCATGTAAGCAATAAATTAAAAGGAGAGATATAAAAATGGAACAAGAAAGCTCAATTAGAATATCACCATTTCAGTCCCTTAATGGTTCGTTAGACCCTAGACTTTCATTTGTCTGGTTACCGCCGATAGGAGACGGTACGCCTGCCCCAAGTACATTTGATAACTCACTTCAAGGCAATATTACTGTAACCATAGAAAATCTGACGACAGGTGTTACACTCGATCAGTTAGAAATTCTCGCAAATTCCGAAAGCAATTATAGAGTTAACTGGAGAGCAAGAAATGTTCAACCAGGAGATCAAGTTCAATTTCTCGTTGAGGTAAACGAAGTTACTCGAAATGGGGTAGAACTTTCACCTATTGAACTAGACCCTGTTGTTGTTACGGTCGCACCAAATACGTTTCTTAATAATCAGAACGTTCCAATTAGATTTAGAATTGATAACGATCCTGTCATTCGTGCCCGCCAGTTAAATATTCAGGGTGATACAGCCACGCAGATTGCAGAACAATTAAATGCTGAGTTTTTTTTAACTTTCCAACAAAGTGCCTTAATTCTTACCAACGAGGCATTCACTGCACTCGAGGTAGCAGGTGCAATTGTAACAGTATTTGACTTAGGAGTTTCGGAAACTGCCAATCTTCTAAGATCGCTGGGGTTTGATGTAATTGGAATTGCTCAAGCGCTTCAGCAAGTTTTCGGTTTGGGTGCTCAGGCTGCGGCCACTATCTTAAAGGACATCGGTTTTGTTGTTACGGAGGTTGCTCAAGCGCTTCAACAGGTTTTCGGTTTGGGTGCTCAGGTTGCGTCACTAATCTTAAAAGCAATCGGGTTTGTTGCCAACGAGATTGCGGCTGCTCTTCAACAAGTATTTGCATTGACTGCCCAAGCAACGGCTGAAGTCTTGAAAGCAATTGGGTTTGTTGCCAACGAAATTGCGGCTGCTCTTCAACAGGTATTTGGATTGTCTGCCCAAGCAGCGGCGAATATCCTAAAAGCAATCGGGTTTGTTGCCAACGAGATTGCGGCTGCTCTTCAACAAGTATTTGGACTGGCTGCCCAAGCAGCGGCGAATATCCTAAAAGTAATTGGATTTATTGCCAACGAGATTGCAGCTGCTCTTCAACAAGTATTTGGATTGGCTGCCTTAGCAGCGGCTGAAGTCTTAAAAGCGATCGGGTTTGTTGTTAACGAGATTGCGGCTGCTCTTCAACAAGTATTTGTACTAGCAGCCTTAGCAACAGCCGAAATCTTAAAAGCGATCGGGTTTGTTGTCAACCAGATTGCAGCTGCTCTTCAACAAGTATTTGGACTAGCTGCCCTGGCAGCGGCTGAAATCTTAAAAGGGATCGGGTTTGTTGCCAACCAGATTGCGGCTGCTCTTCAGCAAATATTTGGACTAGCTGCCCTAGCAGCGGCTGAAATCTTAAAAGGGATCGGGTTTGTTGTCAACGAGATTGCGGCTGCTCTTCAACAAGTATTTGGATTGGCTGCTCAAGCAGCCGCTATAATTTTAAATGCGATTGGGGTTGCTTTCAACGAGATTGCGACTGCTCTTCAACAAGTTTTCGAATCATCTTTGTTGCAAATAAGTCAGATTCTCAGAGATGCTTTTTCCTTTTCAGCTGAAGCCATTGCTCAACTTCTAAACAGTGTGTTTGATGTAACGAACGATATTGTTGCAAGTATATTAAATGATCTTGGATATGCTTTAGAAGAAATAGGCGAGGCTCTTGAAGATGTGTTTGGAGATGTTGGCGAATTTTTCTGTGATCTTGTTTCAGATATTCCTGTTATTGGTGACCTATTTTGCTAGATACTGTAAAATAGCTTAACATCAATAGTTACCAACAAATTCACCTTGGATGATAATCCTGCTTCTTTAGTAAGAAGAAGTCAAAAGCGCTTCTCACTCGAGGAGGGCTCTAATAATTTTCTTCAGTAATTTCCTCAAAAGTGACTCCATAAAACTCTGCAAGCTTTTCTAATTTGTTCTTCCTGGGAAAACTCTTAGTCAATTCCCAATAGCCGATAGTAATATAATGAACCCCGATAGCTTTAGCTGAGAGTGTAGTAATTGTGGGATGAAGAAGTCAATTTAATAATTAGTTTGCTTAAAAATGCAAAGCCAGAGGGTTGTTCCGTACGCTAGTGCATCCATGGGAGCGCGGGCAGTACCTGAGCATATACTAAGAAAATATGAAAACCCCTGGCTGATAAAGTCAGGGGTTTTTAATGTAAAAAATGCAAAAACCCCGTTTTCAAATGAACGAGGTTTTAACCAATTTCTATTTCTCTGCATCTCTCTATTCTTTGTGTCTTATTTTTAAGAAATCGAGACATGTCAGCAGTGCATCTCCTCCAAATCCTGCAATCACCGCCAGTAGAACTACCTTTAAGGCAGAGTCAGGATCTGAAGATACGACCAAAAAAACAGCCGCTAAAGCCCCCATAATTACCTCTTCAAAGACCCCCAGATAGATGAATTTTTTTGTCCTTCTGGGTTTAACCATTTTGCCTTCTTTCCGAATATGTCCAACGACACCGACCAGCCCACCAATCAACAAAGCGAAGGTAATGTTCAAAAACATCTTTTCTTCACACTCCTAAAGTCGAGATTTTGGACAAGCGACCTTAGGTTGATTCTCGGTGTATTACCATTATATAGAAAGTAACTATAAAATAACATGCATAAAAATACCGAATTTTCTGAATAATAAATTAGTCATACATGACTGTAACCTTATGCTAAAAGAAAAGTATCAGTGACTTTCGTAGGATTTAACTGATAGTACCAGGTAATAAGAACTGATAACCTTCTTGAAAATGGAAAAAAACAAAAAGCAGGCAGAGGTGCCTGCTTTTTACAATCTATTAATGCATATGACGGTATACGCCTATAACCTTGCCAAGAATAGAAACATTGCGGAGGATAATTGGTTCCATTGTCGAGTTTTCCGGCTGCAGACGGATAAAGTCTTTTTCTTTAAAGAACCTTTTAACAGTTGCTTCATCTTCCTCTGTCATGGCCACCACGATATCCCCATTATTGGCAGTGCTCTGCTGTTTGACGATTACATAGTCTCCATCAAGTATTCCTGCTTCAATCATACTTTCGCCCATGATCTCAAGCATGAATACATGCTCGTCAGCAGGTGCCATTCTTTCCGGAAGAGGGAAGTATTCTTCGACATTTTCAATTGCCGTTATCGGCTGCCCTGCAGTTACTTTACCGACGATCGGAACGTTGACTGCTCTGACCTTGGGAATGTTAGAAGCCTCGTCCAAATCTAAAATCTCAATGGCGCGAGGTTTAGTAGGATCTCTGCGGATAAGCCCTTTGCTTTCAAGCCTGGCCAGGTGACCGTGAACGGTCGAGCTTGAAGCAAGGCCCACTGCTTCCCCGATTTCTCTTACAGAAGGGGGATAACCTCTCAATTTAACTTCTTCCTTTATGAACTCCAATATGTCTTGCTGTCTTTTTGATAATTTCACCATCTTTACGCACCTCGTATGTGTTTTGTTGTCTCAATTATAGCATCAATTACCATATGATACAAACATAAGTTCGAATTTATGTTGACACGAAACAAATGTTCGGTCTATAATGAAATCAACGAATACGAACATACATTCTTTTGAGGTGGTATATTATGCTGAACAAATTGTGGAAATCATATTCTTATGCTATTATTCTCTTCGTTTTAAGCTTGGCAGCATCGTTTGTAATGCTTGTGCAGATAGAAACACCTGATACGGAAAAGTTTGTGAAAGTCACTGTTGCAGAAGGTGATTCTTTATGGGAGATTGCTGAAAATTTTTCTGCTGAGCATTCTCTGACAACAGATCAATTTATAAATTGGGTAGAACGAAATAATGGGATAGCGGCAGGAAGGATTTTTCCAGGTGATGAAATTGTTATTCCAGTAAAAGCCCTGGATGACCAGCCATATAAAGAGCTTGCGAGTTCAGACCTTAACAAATAAGGAGAAATTATGAAAGCAATAATTTACTGCAGAGTTAGTACAACAAAGGATACTCAGGAAACGTCCCTTTCAAGACAGGAAGAAGAGCTTTTGAACCTGGCAGAAAAACATGACTTTGAAGTAGTCAAGGTCATCCGCGAACAGGCCAGCGGATACGATCTCGAAAGAGACGGTATATTGGAACTTTTAGACTTAATTAAAAAAAAGGATATTAAGGTTGTTCTCATCCAGGATGAAACCAGGCTGGGGAGGGGAAATGCCAAGATTGCGATTCTCCATTGCATCTTTAAAGAAGAAGTCCAATTATACAGCATTTCTAATAACGGCAAGCTGGAGCTTTCGGAATCAGATTCGATGGTGCTTAGCATTGTAGGGATGGTAGAGGAGTATCAGAGAAAGCTGCATAACATCAAAATCAGACGCGGCATGCAGAGGGCTGTTGATAAAGGATACAGGCCCGAGAAAAATCTAAGTAATCAGGGTGCAAATGGCGGCAGGGAAAGAATAGAAGTGCCGATAGAGGAAATTGTCCGGCTGAGGAAAAACGAGTTAACGTTTGCTGAAATTGCTGCGACGCTTAGGGGGTTTGGCTATAATATTTCCAAAGCAACTGTCCATAGAAGGTATAAAGAACATATTGATTCACATGCTGAGTAGAGCACTTTTCTTGTCAAAAGTGCTCATTTTTAGTATGATGGCATTTGAGTTTCAGTATTGTTCCATATCTGAAGCTGCTGTATAATAAAAACTTCCATCAGAATTATTCAAAGGTAAACTTTTGATATAAAGGAGTTTTAATAAATGCTGCCTAAACAAAAACTTGCCCGAATTAATGAACTGGCAAAGAAGTCCAAGGAATCCGGATTAACAGAAGCAGAAGCGAAAGAACAGACTTCTCTCCGCAAAGAGTATTTGGAGACTTTCCGCTCTGGCATGTTAAACACGCTGAAGGGCGTAACAATCGTTGACCCTACAGGGAACGATGTAACTCCGAAAAAACTGAAAGAATTCCAAAATAAAAACCGCCTTCACTAATAATATAATTGCAAGGGATACACTGCGCTGTATTCCTTCTTTTAATAGAGGAGATGGCAATACTGACTATCTCCGCTTTTTTTACATATGCCGGATCTTTTTGTGTCAATATAGTAACAAACCGGCTTTTTTTGTCCCTTACCTGACCCTATTGGTTGTGAAAAAAAGGGACACCCGATAATATTAAAAGAGTGAAGAATTACTACTCGAAAGGATGTATTGAATGTTTAATCACACAGATGAACTCTCCATCAGTTCCATTCGTACTTTATCAATTGACGCCATTGAAAAGGCGAACTCCGGCCATCCGGGAATGCCAATGGGAGCTGCTCCAATGGCTTATACACTTTGGACACGCTTCATGAACCACAATCCGAAAAATCCAGAATGGTTCAACCGTGACCGTTTTGTTCTTTCTGCCGGACATGGCTCTATGCTTTTATACAGCCTTCTTCATCTTTCCGGCTATGATGTTTCCATGAATGACATTAAAGAGTTCAGACAGTGGGGAAGCAAGACCCCCGGTCACCCTGAATTCGGCCATACACCTGGTGTTGACGCAACAACAGGCCCATTAGGACAAGGTATTGCTATGGCTGTCGGTATGGCTATGGCTGAACGCCACTTGGCTGCAACATACAATAAAGACAACTTCAATGTTGTTGATCATTATACATACAGCATCTGCGGTGACGGAGACCTTATGGAAGGCGTTTCGGCTGAAGCTGCTTCCCTTGCCGGCCACTTGAAGCTGGGCAGATTGGTTGTTCTTTATGATTCAAATGATATCTCACTTGATGGAGACCTTGATAAGTCTTTCTCTGAAAGTGTTGAACAGCGCTTCAAATCATACGGCTGGCAGTACATCCGTGTAGAAGACGGCAATGATCTTCACGAAATTGCAAAAGCAATTGAAGAAGCGAAACAGGATGAAAGCCGCCCGACAATGATCGAAGTGAAAACAGTCATCGGCTATGGTTCTCCAAACAAATCAGGCAAATCTGATGTGCATGGCGCTCCTCTTGGTGCTGACGAGTTGAAATTAACAAAAGAAGCTTATAAATGGACATTTGAAGAAGACTTCCATGTTCCACAGGAAGTATATGATCACTTTAAGCAGCAAGTTGTTGAAAACGGTGCGAAAAAGCAGCAGGAATGGGAAGACCTTTTTGCTCAATACAAGGAATCTCATCCTGAGTTAGGGAAACAGCTGGAGCAGGCGATCAATGGTGAGCTTGCTGAAGGCTGGGATAAAGACATCCCTGTTTATGAAGAAGGAAAGAGCCTTGCCAGCCGCGCTTCTTCCGGAGAAGCGCTAAATGCTATCGCTCAGAATCTGCCTTCATTCTTTGGCGGATCTGCAGACCTTGCAGGCTCTAACAAAACAATGATAAAAGGGACGGGTGACTTTACGGCTGAATCATTTGATGGCCGCAACATCTGGTTCGGTGTACGTGAATTTGCAATGGGTGCTGCATTGAATGGAATGGCGCTTCACGGCGGATTAAATGTTTTCGGCGGAACATTCTTCGTGTTCTCTGATTACCTTCGCCCCGCAATTCGTCTGGCTGCTCTTATGAACCTGCCTGTAACGTATGTATTTACACATGACAGTATCGCTGTCGGTGAAGACGGCCCAACACATGAGCCTGTAGAACAGCTTGCTGCACTTCGTGCCATGCCAAACCTATCTGTTGTCCGTCCTGCTGACGGAAACGAAACAGCAGCTGCCTGGAAAACAGCAATCGAATCAACAAACAAGCCGACTGCATTAGTATTGACACGTCAAAACCTGCCTACATTAAAAGGTACGGATTCTGCGGCATACGAAGGCGTTCAAAAAGGCGGATATGTTGTATCTCCAGCTTCTAACAGCAATGCGGATGTATTATTGCTTGCTGCAGGATCTGAAGTCAGCCTTGCAGTTGAAGCTCAAAAAGCGCTTGAAGGTGAAGGCATCCATGCATCTGTAGTAAGCATGCCTGCCTGGGACCGATTTGAAGCTCAATCAAAAGAGTACAAAGAAAGCGTAATTCCTAAGACAGTCAAAAAACGTCTTGCCATTGAAATGGGATCTTCACTTGGCTGGCACCGCTATGCAGGAGACGAAGGCGATGTTCTTGCCATCGATACCTTCGGTGCATCTGCACCAGGTGAAAGAATTATGGAAGAATACGGATTCACCGTAGACAACGTTGTAGCACGTGTTAAAGCCTTGCTGCAGGGATAACGATATTCGGGAAGGGAGAGCCTAGAGGCTCTTCCTTTTTTTATGCCATTAAAGACAGTGAGTATTTCAGCCGTCATCAAAAAAACA
Source organism: Cytobacillus firmus (assembly GCF_023657595.1). Classification (NCBI taxonomy): domain Bacteria; kingdom Bacillati; phylum Bacillota; class Bacilli; order Caryophanales; family Bacillaceae; genus Cytobacillus; species Cytobacillus firmus. The sequence continues at coordinate 1,893,301 of NZ_CP098323.1, forward strand.
AGATTACCATTAATCAAATCGGGGAATATGCAATAGTGAATATTTGTAAAAGAGTCAAACAGCAGATGTTCTTCCATCAAGAATCCTCATAATCAACTGAATTCTTCGCTTTCGACAAAATTAGTGAAAGTTTTTAACATCTTCAGACACATTCCTTGAATTCGTTTACTTATAATTGAAAGAAATGGATTGTCCCGGAAGGAGGGGCCAGATGAGAGCTTATCAATTGTATTTAATAGAAGATGAATTTGCGTCCCATTATTTTGGCAGAGAGCGGATGTTTTTTCAGCTTTTTGAAGAGTATGAGCGTTCGTCAGGTGAAATGAAGGCTATTCTATCGAAGCAAATTGATTTTGTGACTAAGCCAATCCCGGGTTTAAAAGTGCATCAATATATCCACCAGCAGCTCCAGAGAAAAAAAGACTTTATCATAGAAAAAAGTGCATACTATATAGAGATGAGTAAAAGAAGCAGGGCTAAGCTTGAAGTTTTTGAACGGAGTCTGGTTTTAGAAGCGGCCGGCAGCTATGAGGCAGAGACAGTTTTTTTCGAAGTGCTGCGAAAAAGCGAGTCTTCCTTTCTGGCTGTTGACCTCCAGCATAAGCGCTATGGGTGGCTAAAACCGATAAAAGAGAGAAAGTTCGTCTAAAATAAGAGAAAAACTGAAGCAAATATTGTATAATAACCTTTGGTCTAGTACACTGTATGATAGACAACATGAAGGAGGAAGTTAGTATGGGTATGTACATTCTAGTTGGTGTACTGGCGCTTCTTGCCGGTGTAGCACTAGGATTTTTCATTGCTCGAAAATATATGATGAGCTACCTTGAGAAAAATCCGCCAATTAATGAACAAATGCTTAAAATGATGATGATGCAAATGGGCATGAAGCCATCTCAAAAGAAGATCAACCAAATGATGAATGCCATGAACAAGCAGACTGGCAAGTAATCAGGGACAAGCATCCCATCGGAAACCACTTTTCTGTTACAATAACAGAAAGGTGGTTTTTTTGTTTTCAGAATGAAACCTTCTTTGAAACAGACCGTATATATACTATGACAAAACGTGAAAGGAACGAGCAAAATGAAAAAAGTAATTCTAATAGGGCTCCTTACCGTTTCCATGATATTAAGCGGCTGTTCCGTCTTGGGTGAAGTGAATAATTCCATTGACTATGTTAATGAAGCGACTGAGCATATCAATACATTAAGCGACTTTGCCGAAGAGGCGCCGCAAATGATTCAGGATGCGGCAGCAGATCCGGCATTAAAGCAGGAACTTGAAGACAGATTGATGACACTAAAGCAGGAAGTTGAAGAATTTATCGCCATTCAGGATATCCCGACCTTGGCAGAGGATATTCACCAGGAGCTTGTGACCCAAAATGAAGCGTTGCTGGCAGAAATTAATAAAGTTTTGGAGAACGGCAGCCTTGCACTGGATCAGCTGGAGAATTCTGAGCTGTTCACTACGATTAATGAGGCAACAAGCCTGATAAACCGCATAGAAGCATTAGGGCAATAAAGCATCCATCCGGGTGCTTTTTTGTTGTGGGAAAAAATCTTCCTTATTTTCTCAATATTTGATAAACTATTTAAGCTATTATGGATTTCGGAGGATGGAGTATGAAGGTTTTCTTTGATTTAATGTGGTTTTTTAAACAGGAGAAAAAGGCTTATGTAAACGGAATTATTCTGTTGTTATTTGTGGCACTGCTGCAGCTGGTTCCCCCAAAGGTAGTTGGGATTGTTGTCGACTCAATTAAAAATGGCCAGCTGAATGCGCAAGCATTAATCATGTGGGTTGGACTTCTGATAGTTGTTGCCCTCATGATGTATGTCCTTCGCTATTATTGGCGCATTATGATATTTGGTTCAGCTGTTAAGCTGTCCAAACTTCTGCGCAACAGGCTTTATCTGCATTTCACGAATATGTCGCAAACCTTTTACCAGAAAAAGCGGGTAGGGGATTTGATGGCACATGCGACCAATGATCTGCAGGCCATTCAGCAGACGGCTGGGGCTGGGGTCCTAACCTTTGTCGATTCACTGGCGACAGGCGGCTTCGTTATAATCGCCATGGCGGCAACAATCAGCTGGAAGTTAACGCTGATCTGCTTGATTCCGATGCCCTTCATGGCACTTCTCACAAGCTGGTATGGAACACTTCTTCATAAACGGTTCCACAAAGCACAGGAGGCTTTTTCTTCACTGAATGACAAGACTCAGGAAAGTGTTTCAGGAATTAAAGTGATTAAAACATTCGGCCAGGAAAAAGAAGATATAGAAGATTTCCGGAGGCAGTCTGAAGATGTAGTGCAAAAGAACATCTCTGTTGCAAAGGTTGATTCTTTGTTTGATCCGACGATCAGCATTATTGTAGGGCTTTCTTTCTTCCTGTCTATTGCATTTGGATCAAGATATGTTATCGCAGGAGAGCTGACAATCGGGCAGCTGGTTTCATTCACAACTTACTTGGGTCTCCTTATTTGGCCAATGCTCGCTTTTGGCTGGCTGTTCAACATTGTGGAAAGAGGCCGAGCCTCTTATGATCGAGTTTCTGCTCTTCTTGCAGAAGAAATCGATATAAAGGATGATGAGACTGGCATCAATGAAGTTCCAAGCGGTGATATTGAGTACAGGATTGAGGAATTCACCTATCCGGGTGAACAGGAAATGCTGCTTAAGGATATTCATTTTAGGCTGGAAAGAGGAGAGACTCTCGGCATAGCAGGTAAAACGGGTGCGGGCAAAACTTCACTGCTTAAGCTATTGTTCAGGGAGTTTGAAGGCTATAAAGGGGAAATTCTTTTTGCAGGACATCCTATCAGCCGCTATAAAGTCGGAAAGCTGAGAGAAGCGATCGGCTATGTCCCGCAGGAGCACTTCCTATTCTCGGCAACAGTTGCTGAAAATATAGCTTTCACGAGACCGGATGCAGACCTGGAAGATATTTATGCGGCCGCGAAACTGGCCAATATCCATGAAGATATTCTTCAATTTACAGAAGGTTATATGACTGTTGCAGGTGAGAGAGGGGTCTCCCTTTCCGGAGGGCAGAAGCAGCGTATTTCCATTGCAAGGGCACTTATGATGAATCCGGAAGTATTGATTTTGGATGACTCCCTTTCTGCTGTTGATGCCAAAACTGAGGAAGCGATTCTTACTTCATTGCGGGCCGAGCGGGCTGGCAAGACAACGATTATTACTGCTCACCGGCTGAGTGCCATTCAGCATGCGAATCTCATATTGGTACTGGATGAAGGAAGAATTGTCCAGAGGGGAACACATGATGAACTAATGGCTGAAGACGGCTGGTATAAGAATATGTATCTGCGGCAGCAGCTGGAGGAGCTTGTAGAGCATGGGGGATAAGTCAATGGAAAAGACACCGATTATGAAGGAAAAAGAGCAGCGGAAGGTCCTTTTCCGGCTGCTTTCCTATACAAAACCGCATAAGAAAACAATCACACTTGCCTTCAGTCTGCTTCTTTTAACAACGATTGGAGACATCCTTGGTCCGATTCTTGTCAAAATTTTTATCGATGATTATTTAACACCTGGAAATCTGGTTTTTGAGCCGTTATTTGCCCTCGGTGCAGCCTATCTGGGCATTCAGATCATGAATGTGCTGGTATCCTATTTTCAGCTGCTCAAATTTCAGGAGATCGCGCTGAAAATCATTCAGCAGCTGCGTGTGGATGTCTTTTCGAAGGTACAGTCACTGGGCTTGAAGTACTTTGATAAAACGCCGGCGGGAAGTATTGTTTCCCGGGTTACCAATGATACAGAGGCGATAAAAGATATGTTTGTCAGTGTCCTGGTTACCTTCATTCAGGGTGCCTTCCTTCTGACAGGGATCTTTATGGCGATGTTTATCCTGAATGTGAAGCTTGCCCTGTTTTGTCTGGTAATTCTCCCGATTCTTTTTATGATCATCCGGACTTACCGCAAATACAGCTCTGTTTTCTATAAGGACCTAAGGGAAAGGCTTAGCGAGCTGAATGCAAAACTGAGTGAATCACTGCAGGGAATGTCGATCATCCAGGTATTCAGACAGGAAAAAAGGCTGCGCAAGGAATTTGGCGATATTAATGAGCAGCATTATAAGGCAGGGATGCGCAATATCAAAATGGATGGGCTGCTGCTAAGGCCGGCCATTGACCTTGTTTATGTTCTGGCACTTGTTATTGTATTGAGCTTTTTTGGGATATCTTCTTTTAACAGTCCAATTGATATCGGTGTGCTGTATGCCTTTGTAAGCTATCTGGACCGCTTTTTTGAGCCTGTGAATCAGATCATGATGAGGCTTTCCATGTATCAGCAGGCCATCATTGCGGCTTCAAGAGCGTTTGCGCTGCTGGACGAAAAGGAGCTTGCCCCAGCACAGGAGGACTGCAATTCTGCTGAAATCAGCGAGGGAGAGATTGAGTTCAGGAACATCAGCTTCTCCTATGACGGCAAAAGGGATGTTTTGAAAAATATCTCATTTTCTGCCAAACCGGGTGAAACCGTTGCTCTCGTAGGCCATACCGGCAGCGGCAAAAGCTCTATCATTAATTTAATGATGCGATTCTATGAATATGAACGCGGTGATATACTCATTGACGGAAGAAGCATTAAGTCCTACCCAGCAGAAGAATTGCGTACAAAAATGGGGCTTGTCCTTCAGGATCCTTTCCTTTTTTACGGGACGATTAAGGATAACATCATGCTGCATAATAAAAGCATGACAGATGCTGAGATTGAAGCTGCGGCTCAGTTTGTTCAGGCTCATACTTTCATAGAAAAGTTGGAAGACGGTTATGACCATCCTGTGGTGGAGAGGGGATCGACTTTTTCAAGTGGGCAAAGACAGCTCATTGCTTTTGCAAGAACGATCGCTGCCAATCCGAAAATTCTTGTGCTGGATGAAGCAACAGCTAATATTGATACTGAAACAGAAGAAGCTATTCAGACAGCACTGGAAGAAATGAGAAAGGGCCGCACAACAATTGCGATTGCTCATCGCTTGTCTACCATACAGGATGCTGAACTGATTCTCGTTCTTCATCAGGGGGAAATAGTAGAAAGAGGAACGCACCAGGAACTGCTGGCAAAGCGGGGGTTGTATCATAAAATGTATCTGCTGCAGAATGGGTCTGCTGAAAAAGTGGAGGATACAGTAGGCTAATAGAAAAGACGTGTGAATGGCCACACGTCTTTTCTTCTCTTAAAAGGAGCAGGATTCTCCATCTTCAGGCACTATTAGTTGATCGGAAAAGCCTTTGTCTTTACTATAGCTTTTTAACTCTTCCTTTGATAGTGTCCAATGGTTGACCGCCTCCATGTGGACAGAAATAATCCTGGCATCCGGGGCAGCTTTGGAAACTTCATAGATATCTTCTTTCCCCATAACAAGCGAGCCGCCTTCAAGAAACTGGTTATCTCCGCCATTAACAACTATGACTTCAGGGCTCTGTGTTTCAATAACTTCCTGAACAGCATCATACCAAACTGTATCTCCTGCTACATAAAGTGTTTTTTCACTGTGATGTTTGAAGACCACTCCACAAACCAGACCGGCCAGTTTTAAAGTTTCGCCCCTGCCATGTTCGCCCTTTGTTTTAACTAGTTGGATATCTTCAAAAACAGTTTCTTCATGGAGGACTTCAATATTATTAAATCCTGCTTTTTTCACTTCAGCGGCATCTTCTTCATTTTGCACAAATATTTTAATGTCCTTTGGAAATGCCATTTTGGCAACATCATCAAAGTGGTCTAAATGCAGGTGGGTAACAATTACGGCATCCACATTATGAATGATTTCATCAATGGAGACTGGAAGATCTGTTAAAGGATTGTTATGATCTTGTCTGATTGAATTTGGAAAAGGCGGGTAAGTCCCCTTTTCGGCCAAAAAGGGATCTATTAAAAACTTTTTCTCTGCATATTGGACAACTAGTGTAGCGTTGCGGATCAGCTGTATATTCATATAAATGTACTCCTTTTCTTTGATTTACATATAGTTTATACTAAGACCCGCTGGCAATTACATAGATAAAATCAAGTCTTTTTGCCGTTTAACTTGAAAAGTGAAAGGAGTTGAAAAAATGCTGGATCACACCGATCGGCGTATATTGGAGGAACTTTCCAGTTACAGCCGGATCACAATGAAGGAACTGGGGGAGAAAGTCCATTTAACTGGCCAGGCAGCCGCATCTAGAGTGGCGAAATTAGAAGATCAGGGCGTAATTGAGGGGTACACAATTAAAGTGAACCAGGAGAAATTAGGGTATTCTGTCCATGCTTTTATTACGGTTATCACTCAAAGTATGAATCATCAGCCTTATCTGACATTTGTGAAAGCACAAAAGGAAATCATACATAATTATAAAATCAGCGGAGATGGCTGTTATCTGCTTGAATGCAAATTCCCGTCAAATGGACGGTTAGATCAATTTTTAACAGACTTGAATAAGCATGCAAATTATAAATTATCAATTGTCATTAATAAATAACTGAACCAGAGGGGCGAAATGTAAAAAACAGCCTGCATTGGTTGCATGGCTGTTTCTTAATGTGTCTGCACTTTTTTAATGAAGCTTCGGTTATATTCATTTAATAGGGCATCCAATTCCTGGCTGTATCGGATTGCTGCGGCAGAGCTTAAGCCGCTTTTCATGGCCACTTGAATTAACTCTGTTCTTTTTTGTTCGATTAATGTAAGCAGTTCCTGTTTACACACGGCCAATAATTCCTCTCTGATCATTTCTTATATGTAGGCTATACTCTGCCAATTTGAATCCATGTCAAAAGCTGAAAGATAATAACAGAATTTGTTAAGATCTATACTAGTATATCGAATTATGGTAATAAATTCAAAAGAAACTTGTTTTAAACTTTAGTAACATTTACATTAAAATTACATGTTCTAGGTTGAAAATTAATATGAATTTTAGTAGCAGCTGATGACACAAAATGTTCACATACTATCCATTATCTTTTCTAGATGGGATTTGTTAGAATGAAATTGGAATGAATGAGTATCAGGAGTTGTGACTATGACAGATTTGAATGTATTTATTGCATTAGGGGCAGGGTTTTTAAGCTTTGTTTCACCTTGCTGCCTGCCATTATATCCGGCTTTTTTATCGTATATCACCGGAATGTCTGTAGGGGAGATTAAAGAAGAAAATGCGATGATGCAGAGAAGGAGCATGCTTCATACACTATTTTTCCTGATCGGATTTTCGGCCATTTTTATCGCTATTGGGTTTGGAACTACCTTGCTTGGTCAATTCTTTCAGCAATACCAGGATTTAATCAGGCAAATTGGCGCCATCTTTGTATTTATATTTGGATTATTAATTGTAGGCATTATTAAGCCCGAATTTCTTATGAAAGAAAGGCGGTTTGAATTTAAGAATCGTCCATCGGGCCTTCTGGGATCTGTTCTGATCGGAATGGCATTCGCTGCAGGCTGGACCCCATGTACAGGTCCAATATTAGGGGCGGTCTGGTCATTAGCAGTCACAAATCCTAATTCTGCAATGGTTTACATGATTGCCTATATTCTTGGCTTTGCTATACCATTCTTTGTTCTATCCTTCTTCATAGGGAAAATGCAATGGATTAGGCGAAACAGCGCCAAGATTATGAAAATCGGCGGAGTGCTGATGATGATCATGGGTGTAGTTTTATTCTTTGACTGGATGACAAAAATCATTATTTTCCTTTCACCGTTATTTGGCGGATTTACTGGTTTCTAAGAGCATGGGCACATTCAATTTAGGAATGTGCCTTTTTTTTATGTGATAAGGAAAAAGGGCTAGGACAGGTGGTCGAAATTTGTCATATTCTTTCAATTGAAATATATCTGATAGTTCGATATATTGAAATATGTGTTCTTACGGAGTGGAATAATGTATCTCTCTAAAGGAATGATTTTTTTCTTCCAGATGTTTTAATAAATGTTATTATGGGTATTTTTTACTATGTATGTAGTATAATAGAGATATAGCTTCCAATGCACTACAAGGGGGAAACAGCGGTGGCGAGAATTTTAATAGTTGATGATGCGAAGTTTATGAGGGTTACCCTGAGCAGCATTCTGAAAAAAGCCGACCATGAAATTGTGGGAGAAGGGGAAAACGGAAAGGAAGCCGTGGACCTATTCGTAAATCTGAAGCCAGATCTGGTGATGATGGATATTACGATGCCAGAAATGAGCGGGCTCGAGGCTGTCCGGGAAATTAAGAGGGACAACCCTAATGCAAAGGTTATCATGTGTTCAGCCATGGGCCAGCAGAAGGTAGTGGTTGAATCCATTGAAGCAGGTGCGAAGGATTTTATTATAAAACCATTTGATGAAGGCCGTGTACTAGAAGCGGTAAATCGGGTATTAAGTTAAGAGCTGACTCGGGGTACCCTGGACATACGGATGTGTCCGGGTATCAGCTGGAGTGGCTTTTTTTGATGAACTTTTATCCCTCTGAGTACCTTAATTAAGCTTATTAAGATATAATATGGTTAGTAATCAAATGAAATAGAGGATGAAATCGAATGGACTTTGTATTAATTTCATCAATCGGTGCCGTATTTATGGCAATCTTCGCTATGTTCATCCGCATGAAGGCTGCAAAAAAGCCGGCTTCAGCCAAAAAAATCATCTTGCCGCCGATTTTTATGAGCACAGGTGCTCTTATGTTTACCGTTCCTTATTTTCGTGTTACTCCATTGGAGATTCTGGAAGCGGCCACAGTTGGATTGCTGTTTTCCATGCTTTTAATTAAAACATCCTCATTTGAAATCAGGGACAGCGAAATTTATCTGAAGCGCTCCAAAGCATTTGCTTTTATATTAATAGGGTTGCTTGTGATCCGCATCATTGGAAAAATAGCTCTTAGCTCAACAATCGACTATGGTCAGCTGAGCGGCATGTTCTGGATTCTCGCATTTTCGATGATTGTACCGTGGAGAATTGCCATGTATATGAATTATCGAAAGCTTCATCACGAGCTGAACGGATCGGGGAATCCCAAAACAACTTAATCGATTGAAAGCCGCCGGGTACTGCACTCGGCGGCTTTTGCATTGTTATTTAATGGACTCCATTTTTGGGGTCCCATAGTCCATACATTTTCCGGATTTCTACGATTTGGCCAATGTGATAGGCGTTGTGGATGGTTAAGTTTGAAATGACAGACGACCAGGATTCAATCGGTTCCTTATAGGCGGAGGAGAGAAGCTTTTCTTCACTGCATTCTTCCAGGGCTTTAATCCACTCAGTCAAGACGTTCTGAAGAGCTTTTATGGCAGAATGCCAATCCTCTTCAGTAACGGATTCATTGGTGCTGAAAGTTTCGTCATTGGCGATATGGGTTTGGGAGAGCGGCAATTCTTTTAATCTAGTTAGATAGCGGTCATTCCAGAAGGTAAGGTGGGTGACGATCTGCCAGATGGAATTACCGGTTCCTGACTTGTAGGATGCTTCTTTTGCTGATAATCCTCCGATGGCAGCTGATAACGGGACAAACCAATTGGGCTGGTCGAGGCAGGCGGACAGCTGTTTTAATAAGACTTCTTTTGTGGTCATTGGATTACTCCTTTTTGGATAGAGTTACTCTCCATTTCTATTCAATAAAGGTGGTGAGTATCCTTCTTAAAGGCGGAAAAAATAAAAAACCATTCCGGCGTTCCGAAATGGCTTAGAATAAATGTTCATATGGCGTGATACTTATCTGTTTTTCTGTCAATTTCTTGCGCAGAAATTTGTGGTCCCGTTTTGGAGTGGCTAGAATATAGCCTCGAATCAGGAGATCCTGATCAATTTGATCTGCCTTTTCATTTACAGCAAGTTCTCCAATTTTACCGGCAATCTTCATTCTTGCTACATCTCTGAACAGTTCAGGCACCGGACTTACGAGATCCTCCAGCAAATCTTTTTCCCTCTGCTGCCATAGATGCCGCGTTTCATTGACATAATGCTCTTCCCAATCCAAATCCGATTTGCCATCTTCTTTCGGCATGCGCTTTAAAAACTTGCGGAACATAAAAAAGCCGCCAATCGCAAAGAACGAAATCAGAATGATAACCCAGAACAATATAAAATACATAAACCAGCCTTCTAGCATTTTCCTTCACCTACACACATATTTTCCTGTCCTTATTATAAGCCTTGTCCCGAGAAACGACAAGAAAGGAGGCATAAGTCTTGAAAGCAGCACCATTTGCCCTTATAATAGGAAGAGTCTTTACGGGGCTGATTGGGGTGCTGGTGCCCTCCACGGTCTTCAAAACCGCTTGTGACCTGCGTGCCAGGTTAGCTGGGTTCGATTCCCAGGCGGTCCCGCCAAATATACATATTATCGAATGTTTAGCCGTACGGTGATTTTTTCACTCGTACGGTTTTTTTGTTTATTTTCGGTAGACCGAGGGAGACCGATGCCTGAGACCGTTGGTGAGCGTCTTGTAAAACCGTACGCATCCACGTCGGATTCACACATTTTAGACCGATGAGATGGAGTGATGGTGTTATGGCAGCAAAGGAAAAGAAAGTAAGAAAATACAGTGTAGGTAAGGAGTCAAGCAGAAAAATGCGAAATGCTAATCTAGCTACTCTTACTGGGTTGTATGAGCGGTTTTGCAAATACAAGCAAACAGAGGGTATGTCATTTTTACCAACACCTAAAAAAGGAGTGATAACATGGCCGAAAATGGCAGCGAATTTACTAAAAATGTTCGGCTGAATAAGCCGCAGGATGTACGAAAAATGATAGGAAGGGTTATAAATATTCTTCTCCAGGATGGCGAAATGACCAATGATAAGGCCAAAACGATTGCAACATTATCCAATACGGCTTTGAAATCAATGGAATTGGGCGATTTAGCGGAGAGGATGGATAAAATCGAGGAAATGCTTGCTTCCCAGGAGCAGGACGATTGAAGACTTTTGAAACGCACATTAAGCTAGGCACAGCATGGCTCCAGCCTTGTTTTTAATCAATAAATTTGAGGGATTTTGGAGCCACCTTACGCGTGCGCGGGCTACAGGAGAGGAGTGTTCACTTGAGTATTAAAAGCAGATTGAAAGTAATTGAAGGCAGAATCCCGGAAAGGAACGCAGTTGAAAAAATTAAGCCGGAGAAAACAGATTTGTTGGCATTGGATTATGAGGAATACCGGGAAGCAGTCGCCGCCTGGATGATGTCCTTATACGTCGGAGACCAGGAGCAAGCCGAGGAAATGGAAAAGAAGACCGAATATCTCTTGGAGACTTTGGAGCCAGTTAGCAAGTCTTCACAGTATGATCCAGAAAAATGTTCTCAACTAATGGCAGTAAAGATTGTGGACTGGATGGAGGATAACGACTTTAAAGGGGATATAAATGAGGACCGATGGGAGGAGTTGCAGAATGAGCTTAAAATCCAGGATGAACAAGCTTGATAAATATTTAAAACCCAAAGGAAAAGACCCGAAACAGGAATGGAGGGAGGACATGGTCCGCCTGGATGAAATAAATTCTCTTTTTTACGATGTTATCCTGGGGGATTTAAAAGCTTGTATTCGATATGTTGAGTTAGAAAATCAAGGGAAAAAGTGGAGAAATAATGCAGTTGGTTTATTTGACAGTGTGATGCAGTACAGAAAGGTATTTATAGAACATGCAGCCAATAAAAAGGGTGTGAAGCCGGACTATGAAAGAGAATACAGTCTGGATGTTTGGTATCACAATTTAAAAGACACGATTCGGTACCTGGAAGCCAGGACCGACGACCCGCAAGCTGAGGAACCTAATTTAAAAGTGTTCAAGGGAAAAGAAATTTTACCGATGTAAGGAGGAGACATAATGAACGCGATTGAAAGAATGTAAGCACTATATAAGAATGAGATGTATTCTAGCAGTAGGGTCGCAAGCGCAAGCTCCAGAGGTTGATGTAAGCGGTCCAGTACAGTGAAAACAGCCCGAAGCCATTAACAAGACAAAGACCTGGAATTATATTTTATCCAGCACATGGCAGAGTTTCTTGAGAGAAAAGGCTTTTTAGATGCTTTTAATCAGTTTCAATCAAATAAGGTTATGAGCGGAGAGTTTACCGCCTAGGTGTCATGCAAAGGTGGTACATTCAGTATGGGATGTATTAAGGAAAAAAAGGTGAAAAGGTGTATCCTATGGATCATCTTTTGTTATAATATGTTAAAATATTAGTAATTTCTTGTAATCGGAAAACAGCTGTTTCAGAGAAAGGTGCTTTCAAATGGAGAAGATTTATCAGCACATTCGTGATTTGACAAAGGCTTCGAAAAACGGAAAACTTGTATTTTTTGTCGGTGCAGGGATTTCACGTATTTCAGATTACCCGCAGTGGGGGGAATTAGTAAATGAATATAATGTTCAGCTGTATGGGAAACCAAAGGAAGGCGATTACTCTTCTGATGAATACTTACGAATTCCGCAAATTTTCTATGATGTAGAAGGCGAAGAAGCATATGATAAAGTTCTAGAGAATGTATTTTCAGTGGATAAATCTACGAATCCGATACATGATAAGATACTGGCAATGAACCCAGTTCATATTATCACGACTAACTACGATAATTTGCTAGAAAAGGCTTGCTGGCAACGAGGACGTTACTTCAGTGTTATCAGTGCAGAGGAGGATATTGCAAAAGCGACTTCCTCAAGAAATTTGCTTAAGATACATGGTGACTTTAAACGAGGCTTTCGTGGAAAATACGTGGTACTGAAGGAAAGTGACTACATAAACTATGAACAGAATTTTCCACTGATAAGCAACTACATGAAGACAATTATGGCTACCCATAATATTGTTTTTATAGGCTATGGCCTAGGTGACTACAACATTAATTTAATTATGAATTGGGTAAGGCAATTACAGAAAGATGGTTATAATAAGCCGTTTTTTATTCGAGTAGATCATAAACCTATTGAAGAAAAAACTGCTGTATACTATGAAAGCAAAGGCCTTCGAATCATAGATGCGGCCAGTCTTGTAAATACTGAAGAAAATGAATACCTAAAGCGTTATGAAAAAGTAATGGATATTCTGATAGATTCAAAAGACAATGCTTTAATTTCAAATGACGATGATGTTATAGATTATTTAAATGAAAAGCTTAGTCCACTATTTGTACTTCAGAATGTCAGGAAACTTGATCTTAAGCATGTTTTTAATTTCGACTACCATTTCGAGGTCAATGGTACTGTTGTTCCTAATAAGAATACGGGTTTCGGGTATATGGAGCGGTTTTTTGAACTCAAAGAGAAGGGTACAGATAATTTAAATGGAGGTTCAAAACAAAAATTTGAAGCAATCTCGAACTTCTATGAGCAAAACGGAATCCTTTGCATGTATGATGATTTAGATAATAAAACTATTAATAATACATATGAGATTAAAAGTCCAGCTTACCATGGTGACTATGATGAAATGGAAAGACTAATCCAAATAACTTCTATCAGTCTTGAAGAGGAATATCGAAAGGCATTTTATCTGGCTTGTCTTGGGAGATGGGAAGAAGCATACAACTATTATTCGAATCTTCTTCTAAAATCAATAGATGAATCAAATTGGTGGATACACTACCTTTCGCAGATTAACAGGTATCGATTATATCAATCCATTACTCAATCGGCCAAACATCTTAGAGGTGCTGGGTTGCTGATTTATGGGAGGTACTATAGGCCTTTTTCAGATGAATTCCTGAAACGCATCGAAAGGGAAATGAAAAATTTTAATATAAATGACGTCTTCAGCGGTATGCCATATGATTTCCAAGAGAAATATCAAATCCTTGAATTTCTTAGTGACAACAAGTTCTTGTATGATGATACTGTTAAATTGTTTTCATTGACTAGTAAAATTCGATCCGAAATTAGCAAAGGCTCTCATTCATTTGGAAGTTTAACTTCTGACCTTAAAGTTCAGTTCCGTCTCAATGACAATCTTCGCTTTTTATACGAGAATTGCCTGTGGTCAGCTTTCTTCGATGAGATCAAGCAATATACAAGAAATTCGTTGTTGCTTATGTTTGAAAAGGCTGAATATGAGCAGACTCGGGACATTGATGATTTCGGCTTTTTCATGGGAGTTGGGAAATCTGGTTTCTATGTTGATTATTATGACTTTGTTAATGTGGCGAGGTCATTTAGAATTGACGATATCAAACACATCGAGCGAAGTTGTAAAGTTGAACAAATTGAATTTAGTGACACTGAGAAAATTGAAAACTATCTAATAAGTATTTCAAATGAAATCATTAAGCAGTTCTCAAATGATAGCATGAGTATTATTTTCTACAATCAAATTATCTCAGAAGCCAAGGTAGCATTCTATTTTGCAAGATACGTGAAACTTTCTGAGAATGGTTTTATAAAAATACTAAGGGCCTTGTTATTTTACTTTCCTGAAAGAGAATTGGACATAGGAAAACGATATCTGTGGATTGATCGCCTGACACGTTGTAGTGGACTTCCAAATGCTGCAATTACTATGATCGAGGAATTTCTAATTAATCAGGTAGATAAGCACAAGGATAGTGAGTTTTCTGAACAGTCTACTAACGGCCTTTTTTCAAATAATTTCTGCAATTTGATCCTCCATTTCGAGAAGGAGTTTGTATCAAAAGAATTATCCAATTATGCTTTGAGCCTTTCTAAGGATGCAGATAATCAATTTAAATTTATGTATCAATTGTCGCCAATTCTATCTATTGAAGCTAAAAACTATCTTTCAAACCTGAGGAATATAGAAGACATCAAAGGATTAATGGACAGCGTAAAAGTTGGTTTAGTAGACAATATATCCGTATATCAGGATTTAATCATTAAATATATGGATACGTACATGTCGACAATCCTTGATGATAGAAGGAAAGGTATTAAACAAATTTATTCTGATAATTATGCCGTGAAATTTGGTATTTGGTACTTTCTTGGAGAGTTGACAGATTTGAGAATGAAGGATTATCTTGGCGTTATCGATGAGTACGATTTTTTTGTAGATCCCGAAGTGTTCGATTATGAGAAGTTTAGGCCAATATGGCTGAAAAACTACGGTGATAAACTTCTAGAGAAGATTATTAAAAATGAATATATGCGCCCACAGGTAATTGAAATTCTCAAGGAACGTATTAAGAATACAAACGACAAAAAGTACTTAGAGATTTTTATTAAGCATATTGTATAAAAATTATATAAATTTAAGCGAAATCTTTGCCATTATATAAAAAGGTTAATATAAGTAAAGCCATTAGTCCCCTTTATTTATAGTTAAGAAAAAATGCTATCGTAAAAACCATCAAATGAAAGAAGGTCTTTCATCAGTTTACCAAACTGACGGGAGGCCTTTCTTCCATTTATTTTTTGTTGAAGTTAATGAAATAACGGGGCAGCATTCCTGTAATGAATGAAAATGGAGTTTGAACAAAAAAATAACCTCTTGGTAGAATGAGAGAGTCCTGAAGCCGGCAAGCAAAAAGGACAAAAATCTCAAACACCAGGAGGCTTTACAATGAATTATAACCAGAATAAGAAGATTGCTCAAATCACTTCTCAAACTCTTATTATAGGAGTCGATATTGCGAAATTCAAACATGTGGCTCGTGCCCAGGATTTCAGGGGAATGGAGTTTGGATCCCCGTGTCAATTTGAAAATACAAAAGAAGGATTTGAACACTTTCTTAAATGGATTTCGGAAATCAAAAAAGAACAGCGTATGAGTAAAGTGATGGTTGGTATGGAGCCAACAGGCCACTATTGGTTTAATCTGGCCCATATCTTAAAAGAAAATGGGATAAAGTTTGTCGCAGTAAACCCGTTGCACGTCAAGAAAAGCAAAGAGTTGGATGATAACTCACCCACCAAAAATGATGTGAAAGATGCCAAGGTCATAGCCCAGCTGGTCAAGGATGGAAGATACGCCGAACCAACAATACCGCAAGGTGTTTATGCAGAACTCCGTGTGGCAAAGAAAATACGCGATCTTTTAACTGAAGACCTACAAACGGTCCAAGGACAGGTGCACAACTGGATTGACCGGTATTTTCCGGAATTCCTCAAGGTATTTAAGAAATGGGAAGGTAAGGCTGCTTTACAATTCTTAAAGCTCTATGCCTTGCCACATGAAATAGCTGTATTCACCGAAGAAGAACTACTCGTCCATTTGAGAAAGTCCGTATCTCGGAGTGTTGGATTAAACAAGATCCGTGAATTAAAACAGGCAGCTAGTCAGTCCATCGGACTTCGACAAGGTGCTGAAATGGCCAGGCTGGAGCTAAAAACCATTCTGGCTAAGTATGAATTAATCAGTTACAATTCGAAGAATTGGACGCCAAAATAGACGGCCAGCTTGATGAAATACCAGGTGTACAACAAATGTTAGCGATAAAAGGTGTAGGCAGGGATACAATTGCCGGCTTCTTTGCGGAAGTAGGAGATTTAGGCGAATACAATCATCCAAGGCAGATTATCAAGCTGGCCGGCTTAAGCTTAAAAGAAAATACATCCGGCAAGCACAAAGGAAAAACGACCATCACAAAAAGAGGCCGAAAGAAACTCAGGGCCCTGTTATTCAGGGTCTGTATGATTCTCGTCGCCAAGAATTCTGCATTTAAAGCATTACATGCTTACTATACTCAACGTCCGGATAATCCTTTAAAGAAGATGCAGTCCCTGATTGCTTTGTGTAATAAACTAATTCGGATTTTCTTCAGTATAGGAAAAAAACAATTTGATTTTAATGAGGAAAAGATGCTAAAGGACATCCCTCATTTGGCAGTAACAAAGAAGAAGGAAATGGCAGCTTAACTTTGGTTTAGATTAGATAAGTAGTAGTTCTTGCTTTTATAGTTTTGGAGACATTTGAAGCACGGATTAGTCGGCAAAGCAACTAAATTACGGGCTTGGACCCTGTGGGCAGCATGGCTGACATCCACCTCATGGAAAGGTTGGACGAAGGAATTTGAGAGCGAAGACTCTGTGAGACATGGGAGGGTTGACCTCCATGAGTAAATGTGGACATCCACCAGTGCGGTTATATTTTTACTCATCCACCATTTTCTGTAAGGGATTGGTTAGTGGGTTCTAACTCTTTTTTCTCACTCTGTCCAAAAATATCCTTTCAAGTGAAGATCCTCCATTTATAAAGTGAGTTACCGAAAGGTAAATAACTATGAAATTCTAAGAAAACAAGAGTAAATAAGTGTTTTCGCTTCTTTTATTGAGGGAAGTTAGTTCAATAAGAACAGTTTTATGAAACAAATTAACGAGGTGCAACAATGGAATTAAACAACTTTATGAATGAGAATTTCACGAACTTAGAACTTAGACCAGCCTTGTTTTATAGCTGGGACATTGGTATTCGGTTCAATTTAGGCGTGGATTATGATAGTGACTGTTGTTACGAAAACAGTCCTTATCTTAGAGGAGTTTACAAAAGGGCTATCACTTTGTTTAAGACTTTACATCTTCAAGAAGATGTGATTTTTGTGGTAGCAAATGTGAATGATTTTGGAGATAATGCAGCATTCAATCGGAAACTGAACATCTTCTCTAAATACATACAGGATAAGTCTGTTTTGAAAAAGTTGAAGCACACGACACTACCTTATGTTTTCCCCGAGGATGATGAGGATGGTAAGTACCAGACGCATAGATTTATTCTTAAATGTAAAACATCGGATATTAAATATATTCCTTTGTTAAAAGCAATTTGCAATCAAGACATGGGAATTAAACCTAAGATTTATCATGATGTTTTTTTCATCAATATTAAAAAAGAGACCATTTTTCATGTGTATGATGATAGAGGTTGTGATCTGCTGGCGACCTCGCCCGAAACAATAAGAGATATTTATGGCAAATACAATGATTGGATATTGGATTACGACAGAAATGAAATAAACGAGGTATTCAAATAAAGCACGTCTCCTTGTTCAACTAACGGGTGCTTTAATTGAAGACGAAATCTAATGACCGATGAAAAGTTGGTCTTTAAATTTAATTCCGCACGGAACGTTTGTTCGTGTATAATGGTTTCGTAGGAGATGATGCAAAATGACAATACGTGATCGTGGTAAAATCAAATGGCAGTCATGCATTGAGTCAGCCTTAATGGGTTGGCATTTCTTTAATAGAACAGGTAAAAAAAGAAGTAGATGCCTTAGTGCTTTTGTGAATAAGAAAGACACTTTTTATGAAATATATAGAACTACTATTTAGATCTTTGGCAAGATGGGAGAGCTGAAAATGGCGATGTACGTTTTTAAAGATGCAGCTAGAGAACACAAACTACTGGCAAGAGACGCACAAAGACAGGATAAAAGTATACGTTTTTATTGTCCTAATAAGAAATGCGATGCTCATATGTATGTGCGTAGTCTTGATGGAGTAGCGAAAGCATATTTTGGAGCAAGGAAATCATATAGCCATGAAAAAGGATGTCCGTATACATCAAGGGGGTTTCAACCTAATTTACATGATGAAAATGGATTTAAATTTGAAGATGCCTTATTATCGTTAACTAGGCAAAGTAAAACACAGTCAAAGAGTGAGATTCCGAGAGAGCATGGAACAGGAGAAGTTAGACCAAAACCAATACATACAATTCGTCAGATTTATTCAATGTGTAAATCACATGATTGTTCAGACTTATATAACGGAAAAATAATCGGTCAAATGTTGTTAGATGAAAGAAGTGCTTATATGTATCCCAAAGGAGTATTTGGTTGGAGATTAATAGAATTAAAGTATAGATACTATAGTTCCGACAGAAAAGAAATTGCACTTGTTGGTCCGTCAAACGGGAAAGAGTATACATTTATTGTAAAGTTTGGTGATGAAAGACTGTTTAAAGAAATTAATAAGATCGTTTATGAGAATAGAAATCATTTAATTATTGTGGCAGGAGAATGGAAATCTTCGGGTAAATATAACACTTTTTGTACTGAATTTAAAAGTAAGAAGCAATTGGCAATTGAAAAATGATTTATATACAGAGTACAGAAATATCACTTTTTTGTCCATTCTTCAATCCCATAAAATTACATTACTTAAACATTAAATTAATTGTTTTTGAAAATAATCCTTTTTACTTTTTTAAATGCTAAGTAGTTTAATGAGACGTTTGTATATGGTTAATAAGATTTTCTTGATGTTTCATTTTAGGTATGTTTTTT
The DNA here is from genome assembly GCF_023657595.1 of Cytobacillus firmus. Lineage (NCBI taxonomy): Bacteria > Bacillati > Bacillota > Bacilli > Caryophanales > Bacillaceae > Cytobacillus > Cytobacillus firmus. The sequence continues at coordinate 1,912,482 of NZ_CP098323.1, forward strand.
GGCACCGCAACACTAAAAGTTATGGTCACATTTTTGGTCACATCTTGGTCACGGAATAGGTGTTTTTAAGTATTTCCAGATGAAATTAAAAGACATATATTCAATGATAAAGTGCATTAAATCAAGACTTTAAGAGATTATATAAGACCAAATTGAACCAAAAAAGATAACTTCCCTCTAACTTCAAAACCGCTTGTGACCTGCGTGCCAGGTTAGCTGGGTTCGATTCCCAGGCGGTCCCGCCAACTATACATATGATTTCCGCATAGTGGGATGCTGTGCGGTTTTTTTGTGCCATTCATATATTCCTTTTAGGTAATCAAAGATAATTGATTCTGTATTCTATGTATTGTGAGGCTATAGTAATGATAGACTGAAGATAGTTAAGCAGCAAAGAGCATTAAATTAGGAGGAAATTAATTTATGGATAATAATGATATATTAATTCGATTGAGATATGCGTTAGAAATCAAAAATAGTGAAATGGCAGAGATTTTTAAACTTGGAGGAGAGGAAGTGTCCGTGCCAGAGGTTGTAAGGATCCTCAAAAAGTCTGATGATGAAGAAGAAAATGACAGCCAAATAAAATTAACAAATAGTATGTTAAATTCTTTTTTAAATGGATTTATTATCTATAAAAGAGGTAAACAGGAGCCAAAACCAGGTCAAACAAATACGCCAGAACCGACCATTGAAAATTATTCAAACATAAACAATATCCTTTTAAAGAAAATCAAAATCGCCTTGTCCTTAACGACAGAGGACATGATAGATGTATTCAAAAAAGCTGGATTAAACGTATCAAAAGGAGAGCTCGGAGCTTTTTTAAGAAAAGAAGGACATAAAAATTATAAAGTTTGCTTAGACAATTTTGCCAGAAACTTCTTAAAAGGACTAACGATCAAGTATAGGGGATAAGGTAAGGCAAGGCTGTGAGTGATAATAAATAGATAACTAAATAAGTGTCTATTAACAAAACCGAGCTTCAGAAATAATTGAGGCTTGTTTAAAATATAGAACCCCGTCTGAGAATATTGGTGCCTGACCCCGGCTGCGTTATACGTGTATGCTTAAGGGGGACTGGCACCTTTTTTAATGTTATCAATTGTTTTATTGAGATAAAAAACCTTGGAAAACTTCCAAAATATAATACAAATAATTAGTTATTATCGTAAGTGATAAGACATATATATTAGACAGGTTATTGTCAAAGGGTAGAGACGCGGAGATTCCCTGTGATCAATAAATTGCATGACACTTCTTTGTGATGCAGATTATTGTTCATGGGTTTTTTTATGAATAAATAGATTTTAAGGGGGAAATGGCATGAAGGGTAAGTTATTGTCATTCGTTTTAGTTTTACTGGTTGTCCTTGCAGGGTGCAGCAGTGGCGCTGGAGTGGAAGAAAAGACTGAGATTGATTTCTGGTTCCCGGTTGCGGTTGGGGGGGATGTGGCGAACATTGTTGATGGTATTGTAGATGACTTTGAGAAAGAGAATCCCAACATAAAAGTTAATGCAAAGTATGGAGGCAGTTATGCAGAAACGATGACACAGGTGATGGCGTCAACCCAGGGAGGAAATCCTCCTGAACTAGCTGTTTTATTCTCAATTGATTTATTTACATTACTTGAGAACGACCTGATCGAGGAAGTGACCCCTTTGTTCGAGGAAGATTTTTTAAATGATTTCTATGTTGGATTTATGGCGAATTCATCTATTGGTGATAAGGTATATAGCTTGCCATTCCAGCGCAGCACGATCGTTCTATACTACAACAAGGACGCCTTCAAAGAGGCTGGACTGGATCCGGAAGCTCCACCTGAAAATTGGGATCAGCTGGTGGAATACGGGAAGAAGTTGACGAAAAATGGCGGCAAGGACCAGTGGGGTCTAGAAATCCCGAGTACTGGGTACCAATACTGGATGTTCCAGGCTTTAGCACTTCAGACGGAAGACAATATTATGTCTGAGGATGGAAAAGAAGTGTATTTCGATGCACCATACGCAAAAGAAGCGATGGACTTCTGGCTGTCTCTTGGAAAGGAACACAAGATCATGCCGGAGGGTGTTATTGAATGGGCGACAGTTCCTTCTGACTTCCTAAGCGGAAAAACAGCGATGATGTACCATACGACAGGGAATCTGACAAATGTAAAGAACAATGCAGACTTTGATTTTGGTGTATCGTTCCTGCCGTCGAATAATCAGTATGGTTCCCCGACTGGTGGAGGAAACATCTATTTGTTCAAAGATCTTCCCGAAGCAAACAAGAAAGCTGCAATTAAGTTTATGAAGTTCCTTACAGAGCCTGAGCGTGTAGCTCAATGGTCGATAGATACTGGATATGTAGCCACTAGAGAATCTGCTTATGAAACAGACCTGCTGAAGAAGTATGTAGAGGAATTCCCGGCAGCACTTGTTGCCCGCGAGCAATTGGAGTATGCGGATAGTGAACTGGCAACCTATCAAAATGGTGAGGTGCAGAAAATCTTCAATGATCATATTCAATCGATTTTGACAGGCCAGAGTCCGGTTGACGAAGGATTGAAAAAAGCGCAGGAGAAAGCAGTAGAAGTGCTGAAGCCTTTTCAGTAAGTAAGCTGCAGCAGTGGACTGAATGGAGTTGAGCTCAAGTGGAAATATACTGACTTGGGCTCTCTCTGTTCACAAGAAAGGTGGGTTAGATCTGATGACAGCGAAGCGGAGAAAATTCAGTTCCGGAAAAAGGAGCAATCTGTTCGCCTACGGATTACTGTTTCCTTCTTTCATTTTTTTAACAATGTTTACGTTTTACCCAACACTCAAGTCGATCCAGTTAAGCTTCTACAGTGGTCCGATGACCCGGCTGCAGTTTTCAGGATTGGATCAGTATAAAGAAGTTTTAGCTGATGAGATATTCAGGAAGGTTATTCTGAATAACATTCTATTCATGCTTGGGACTGTGCCAACGAGCTTGCTCCTGGCGATGTATCTTGCCATTTGGCTGAATAAAAGAATGGCCGGCAGCTCCTTGCTAAGGACATCATTTTTCTACCCGACGATCATTCCGCTCATTGCGGTAGCGAATATTTGGCTTTTCATTTACACCCCTCAGTATGGGCTGCTCGATAACTTCCTTCACTTGTTCGGTGCAGGGGACACCAACTGGCTGGGGAATCCCAATACAGTCATGATCGCGATGATTGTCATGATCATTTGGAAAGATGCCGGTTTTTATATGATTTTTTATTTAGCTGGTTTGCAAAATTTACCGAGAGATGTTTATGAAGCGGCTGAGATTGAAGGAGCAAAACCATTCCAGATGTTCCGTCATATCACGTTTCCGCTGCTGATGCCGACCACCCTGTTTGTCATGATCGTAGCAATTACGAATTCATTCAAAAACGTTGACCACTTGTACATTATGACCAAGGGTGGACCGGATAATGCCAGTAATCTCCTGCTCTATCATATCTATGAAGCGGCATTTACGAACTGGGATCTTGGAAAAGCGGCCGTCCTGACCGTGGTTTTGATTGTTATCATGCTGGGAATCACCGCATTCAACTATCTGTATCTTGATCGGAAAATCCATTACTGAGGAGGGAGAGAATCGATGAAAAAATTGAACTATGGCATCATTATTGTTCTTGGGATCATTTCGTTTATCCCGCTGCTTTGGGTATTCATCACTTCCTTCTCTCCGGGGAATCAAGTGATTAATGGAGGATTTCCGTTCTGGGTCTCAAATCCTACAGTTGAAAACTACGTGAAAGCGTGGGAGACGGCACCATTTGTCCAATATTACATCAATACATTCATCATCGTTTTTGGCGTGCTGATTGTCCAGTTATTCACGATCACGCTTGCCGCTTTTGCTTTTGCACGGGTGAACTTTAAAGGGAAAAATGTACTGTTTATCCTGTTCCTGCTCCAGCTGATGATTCAGCCTGAAATTCTGTTGTTCCCGAACTACCAGGTTATTAGCCAGCTTGGTCTCGTTAATACCAAGCTAGCTGTCATGATGCCGTATTGGGCCTCCGCTTTCGGAGTATTTCTGCTGCGTCAGACATTCAAGCAGGTTCCGTACGATCTTGATGAAGCATCGAGAATAGACGGCTGTAAATGGTACCAAACGCTGTGGCATGTATACATTCCATCTGCAAAACCGACATATATTGCCTTCGCACTCGTCTCCGTCAGTCACCATTGGAGCAACTTCATGTGGCCGCTGATTATCACAGATTCTGTCGAGTCTCGACCGTTGACCGTTGGCCTTGCCTTGTTTGCACAATCGTATGAAACGGGTGCACAGTGGGGAATGGTCGCTGCAGGTACAGTAATGGTCATCATGCCGTTAGTGGTTGCTTTCTTCATTTTCCAAAAACAGTTTGTATCAAGCTTTATGCATTCAGGAATCAAATAGGTGGTGGTTTAATGGATATTCGTTTTTTGGGAACGGGAAGTGCCTATCCCGGTTCCGAACGCGACAATACGTCAATTTGTTTTTCGAATGCCGGTTATCATGTCCTGGTCGATGTCAGCGGGAATCCTTGCAGGAAGCTGAAGCAGATGAAGGTGGATTTAGGTGAGCTCGATGCAGTGTTGTTCACCCATTTTCATATCGACCATATTTATGGGCTGCCGTCATTGCTATGGGGAATGTGGCTGGAAAATAGGAAAAAGCCTTTACGGCTTTTTTGTGATTACCGTAATGAGAAAAAGCTTTACGAATGGGTGGCAACAATGGAGGCTGACAAGTGGCCAATTGCATTTCCCATTGAGGTGGAAACATTTGATGGTGATCAGGAAGAGCAGCTGCTGTCAGGAGGCGGGATGACGTTCACCTGTTTTAAGGCACTTCATTCTGTTCCTACTGTTGGGCTGGAGGTACGATGCGCTGGTCGAGTAGTCGTTTATTCAGGTGATACAGAAATCAACACTCGAATTGGACAGTATGACCATATAGATCTGTTAATTCATGAAGCGACATTTGCCCGTAAAGTGGCAGGTAACCACTGCAGTCTTGTTGAGGTTGTAAATAAGTATGATATGGATAAGGTCGGTGAAGTCGTATTCGTCCACTTATCCGATAACGAACTGTATGAAGAAGAGGCTGCAAAGTTCTGCAATTCGAAGATTGTCATTGGTGAGGACCTAATGACAAAAAGACTATAAGTGAATAGAAACAAGGATAGAGATGATGAGATTCCTTGGGTATGTCGGTATCCAATTTTTAAATTGGAGGAATGGTCATGCTCAAGGATTTTTTCATGCAGTAAGACCCCACTGATTGAAGTTTACTTTATTTGATGGAGGAGACCAATGAGAAACTTGAAAGGATATATTTTTGACTTGGATGGAACCGTATATCTTGGAAAGCAATTGATTGAAGGAACAGACACGGTGATCAACTCCCTTTTCAATGAGGGGAAGAAGGTGTTATTCCTTACAAACAAGACGATAGAATCGCGTCAGCGGTATGTGGAGAAGTTACGCGCCTTTAAGATCAATGCGAGCCTGGAGAACATTTTGAATCCGACATTTACCTTGATTGAATATTTGCGGGAACACCATTCTAATGCCACGTTGTATGTGATTGGAGAGCAGCAAATCAAAGATGAACTGGCACTTGCCGGATTTCGGGAAGGGGTGACACCAGCAGAGATCGACGTCGTTGTGCTGTCATGGGATCGGGATTTTCACTACAATCATTTGAATTTTGCCTATCAGTCGGTAAAGCTTGGGGCAAAAATGATTGCAACCAATCCTGACAGAACCTGCCCTATGGAGGTCGGTGATGTTCCGGATTGTGCCGGAATGATTGGTGCTGTGGAAGCGGTTGCCGGGAAATCGATTGACGTACAGATTGGAAAGCCGTCCAATCTAACGATTGAAGCAGCTTTGAAAATTTTACAGCTTATGCCAGATGAATGTGTAATGATCGGCGATCGCCTCGAAACGGATATCCGAATGGGAATTGAAGCTGGAATGAAAACAGTACTTGTTCTTAGCGGTATTACGAACGAGGAGGACTTAAAGGGTTCTCCATGGAAGCCAGATCATGTCTTGCCTTCAGTGAGTGGATTATTATCGTTATAATGACATTTATAAAGGAAGCGGCAAGAGGGTTCCGCTTCCTTTTTTGTGTTATTCGATCCCTTTATCTTCCTTCATTAATTTCTTCATATCGATTTTGAGCATCCTGTCCATTGGATAGGTGGTCGTATAGCGATATTTATCTGCTCCGGACTCAAACACAACGTAGAGTTCTTTTTGTACTTCCACAATTCCTTCTGGCATCGGAATGGCTTCGATACTTTGACGTGTTTTTGCAGTGTGTCCATCAAGGAACCAAAGGGGCACTTCTTTTCCTTCGACAGCTGCATAGGAATGAGGATCTTCTTTTAAAGGGTATTCATAACGATACAGCACACTATCGTTTGCTCTCCCGTATGATGTACTTAGCGTGATGCCATTCCTTGCTGCTTTTTGTATAATGGCACCTTGGACTTTTCCAGTCGTTGAAAGTACGTAATCCGGCACAGCATTGTGGTTGGGTGAGCCATTCCAATGTTCTTCAGAAAGCATGTCGTTGTTTCGTTCCAAATCGAAGCCGATCATCCATGCGTAGTGCATTTCTCCATCCCTGTTTTCTATATGGTGGGATGGATCAGTCGGGTAAGAGGCTGCCTCATAGAATTCTCCAACCCAGATAATGCCTTCATCATAAACGGTGTAAGCAGCTTCGACCGGTAATGGAATTTGTCTAGTGAACTGGATTTCTTCGTTATTTTCAGCTTCTGCCAGATCACTTAAATTGAAGCTGAACAAGTAGTTCTCGGAAGCTACCCACCCATGATCGCGACTGACGGTAACGCCACCAGCATGGCCTGTATATGGGGTGCCATCTGAATTATAAAGGACAACGGATTTCACTAATTTGCCTGTAGTGCGATCTGTAACGGTAATGGTACCAGGACGAATTGCATCATCAACGTAGCTTATGGTCAGCAGCCAGTCTTTTTTCTTATAATAGGATAACCCTTGAGGGACGAGTCCTTCGGCTAATCCTGCAATCACCGGTCCGTCCGAGCTAATATCCCATAAGCCTTGGTAGGCAGGATCTTTTTGATGTTTCCATCGTTCCTGCTGGGTAATGACTTGGTGTTCCGGTGTTACTTGCACAGGCGATGATAATTCCGATACATTTCCTGAAGTATCCTCTGCACTTACTTGTAATGTGTACGTTTGTCTGCCAATTAACAGGTAAAGCGGAAATTCTGTCTGTGATGCATCTACGGAATATTCGAAATCCCCATCTTTGTAAATATGATAACGGAATAGATCTGTTTCGTTTGAAGCGTCCCAGCTCAATACTGCATTTCCGCTCCCAGCGGCCGCTTCCAGGTTGGCCGGTGGATTTGGGGCTTCTTGATCTGATACTGGACGAGCAGGAACCTGACCTTCTGCAAGCCATCCTGGAGTCGGATTTTGGTTGCTTTCTAATTTTCTCATTGTCCGTGTATTGTTCTCAGGAAAGGTATACGTGACCGTTTTCTTTAGAGACACGTCATCTTTTTCATACTTGGCTTTGATAACTTCGCGGCCATCGGGATTATATACAGTTAGTGTATTGCCGCCATTGACCAGCCCACTGATATTACTTAGGGTGATTACATCTTCTTCTTTTAAATACTTGCTTTTATAGGCATAGAAATAGTTATAGTTGAAAGCATCCAGTGAAATAGGAATGACTGCTGCGGTTCTTGTCCAGACCACCACTGTATCCCATGGCTTCAAAATGTAAGATTCTCCAATTTCTTCATTCCAATTGTGGGAGGTGAATCGATATCCTTTCAGATCAATGGGATTCGTGCTATTGTTATAAAGCTCAAAGTATTCAAATGCATCATAACCTTCGTAGTTATCGGTATTTGGAATTAATTCCGTGATCAACAGACTGGGTACGCTTGCCTCTTCTGCCTTGGCATCCTGTGCTGGCATTAGTAGGACTCCTAACCCTAAAACAAGAATAAACACAGCTCCCCATCTTATGAATTTAATTTTCAACTTTATTTCCCCCTTTTCAAAAGGCTTTTATGAAAAATGAAAAGAACCCATGACAACAGAATGTACGATGTCGTACACACAGTTGCACAAGGGTTCTCCTCATCTCTACCCGCTATTTTAATATTTAATTAATCATACAATGAGGGATTTGGAGTGACAATGCGTATTTAGTAGGATTTTTAATTATATCCTGAATTATTAGAATAATTATTAATGTGAAGCAGCATTTGTACTATAATCGAGGCAACGAAAATATACTCCGTCTGCAGAAAGGTCAGAAGATATGCGTGAAAAGAGTTTAAGCTCAACCCATAGGAGTTGAGCTCTATTTGGTTAGAGATCCAAATTCCAGAGCTTTGGATCCCCAGAGGAAATAGCGAGTGCACCGGCTCCTAATCCATTCAAAATGTCTTCCTTATTACTGACCAAGCCACCAGCGATAATTGGCAGGGCAGTCATGGTCGTCATTTTATCAATGACAGATGGCATGAGACCTGGAAGAACTTCGATTGCATCCGGCTTACAGTTATGTGCGATATCGATTCCTTTGACCAGTGCATTGCGGTCAATAAGAAAAAGGCGCTGGATTGTCATTAGGCCTTCTTCTTTTGCATATTTAATCAGGTTGCTCTTAGTTGTGATAATGCCGGCTGGCTGCCAGATTTCTGCTATGTATTTAATAGCACTCTTCGTGTTGGACAGTCCATCGATGAAATCAATATGAATGAACGTAATCTTGCCGGCTTGTTTTAGTTTTTTCAGGTATCCATTCATGGTAATCAAATTTCCGGTAAGGATGAAGACCATGTTGGCTTTTGAACGGATTGCCTTTTCCAGGTCGCCTTCTTCCTTTATTGATGCAATCACTTGTGATTGTACAATGTCAATAATGTTTTGTTTCATCTACTATTCTCCTTAAATAGTCTGAATATTCTATATTACAACATAAATGTAAACGAAATAGGTTGATTAGGCATTCGTAAGTCTGCTATTACTAACCAGGTAAATGGGTCTCTATATTTTATTCAAGAATATAACCAATAATGATTGGACTACTACATTCACGGATAGAATCCTGCTGGAGTTCAATCTATAAAAAAGAAAACTATTTTTTTAGGAAGTAATGTCCTAGATCGCTTTTATGATAGCTGTACTCTCTGGCTATCAAGCATGATTGATTCATCATCGCCACCACTAAAAGTTAATCCACAGCAAATGAGTTTCTGAACTTGGAGAAAGGCTTTATTTGTTCAATTAGTGATTATTCGCTTAGTGATAGGGAATCATGCGTCTATCCTTTCTGCGTAATTTTCCTATTCCTCATTTTCCTTATATAATTGAACAACACTCTCAGCTAAGTCCTTTACACGTTCCTTAAGTGAAACAGGATGGATGATCTTAATCTGATTCCCAAACCCTAGTATATATTCCCCGGCCTCTTGTTCCGTGTCAAAGCATAGACTTGCTGGGATCCACCCATTGTCACTAGGTTTATTCGTGTGCAGAACCTGTACAAAACGCCCAGTAAAATTAATTCGCCTGATAATGGCTGGTGAAATCTCCACATCAACCTCAAATTTTGGCAGGCTGCTAATGAATGTCTGCTTCGATTCCTGCCAATAGTCAGCGAGATCAAAGTGATTTGGCCTGCTGAAGTTTTCATTAATCAGCTCGGCATCAACTATTCTTGAAACACGGTAGGTTTTTATCTTTGCATCAGAAGCAGCTATAAGATACCAAGTGTTCCCTTTGGCGACCAGTCCTAACGGCTCAACTATTCTTTCGCTTGTCTGTTTATCTGCTTTTTCGTATTTGATTTGAAGTTTTTTCTCCTCCCAAACCGCCTGCTGGACGATTCCAAAAGATTTCAATTCCCGTGGTGTTTCCCTCCACGTGCTGGTATCGATATGAATACGGTTGGAAATGTCCTTCACACCTTCCTTTAGTGGAGCAGGAATAGCGGCCAGAAGTTTCTGTCGTGCTTCTTTCCAATCATTACTGATGCCAAGGTCTGCAAGGTGCTCAAAGGAGGGGGAGAGAAGCAGTGTTGTGATTTCAGCAGCTTTTAATCCGGTAAGATTTGTTCTGTAATTCTCAAGCAGTTTCCAGCCGCCGAATTTTCCCCGTTCAGCCAGGACAGGGATGCCAGCGGCGCTTAAGGCTTCCATATCCCGGTGTATGGTCCGCTCCGTTACCTCTAACTCTTTTGCCAATTCCCTCGAGGTCATTCTTTCGTTATTTTGAAGCAATAATACGATCGCAATGAGTCTGTCTGCGCGCAATCTGTTCACTCCTGATAAAAAAGTTTTAAATATGACATTAGATGTCAACATTAATGATTATAGTATACATATAACACAAAAGGGGGCAGATCGGAATGACATCATTAAAAGGTAAGGTAGCGCTGGTAGCCGGCGGAACACGGGGAGCTGGCCGTGGCATCGCTATGGAACTCGGTGCAGCAGGTGCCACGGTATATGTTACAGGCCGTACAACACGAAAACAGACGTCGGAATATGGACGCAAGGAAACCATTGAGGAAACGGCTGAATTGGTCAATGAGCTGGGCGGAACTGGAATAGCTGTTCAAGTGGATCATCTTATACCGAATCAGGTGCAGTCATTGATTGAAAAGATTGAGAGAGAACAGGGCAGGCTGGATATCCTCGTTAATGATATATGGGGAGGCGAAAATTTGATGGAATGGGACATTCCTGTCTGGGAGCATTCCATGGAGAAGGGAATGAGAATGCTTCGGCTGGCGATTGATACTCATATTATCACAAGTCATTATGCCCTTCCGCTTTTAATCAAAAACAAAGGGGGATTAGTAGTAGAAATAACAGACGGAACAGAAGAGTACAACCAACATCGCTACCGGGTGTCTCTGTATTATGACTTGGCCAAAAGCTCTGTCATCCGTATGGCCAAAGCATTGGCCCATGAACTTTCACCTTATGATTGCACCGCGGTTGCTGTTTCACCCGGATGGATGCGCTCTGAAATTATGCTCGAGGTGTTTGGGGTCACAGAGGAGAGTTGGAAGGATGCCGCCGAAAAGGAGCCTCATTTTGTAATATCTGAAACACCAAGGTATATAGGACGGGCAATTAGTGCCATTGCAAAAGATTCTGATAAAAATCGGTTGAACGGCGGATCCTTTTCAAGCGGGGAGCTGGCGAAAATGTATCATTTTCATGATCTGGATGGTTCCCAGCCTGAGGCTTTCAGATATCTGGTTGAGGTCCAGGAGGTGGGGAAACCGGCCAATGCTGAAGGATATAGATAGCTTTTCAGTGGAAAAACTCCTTTGCAGAGGACTTAACTTTTTAAGTCTAAGTACTTCTGCAACAGGAGTTTTTTTACTAAATGTATGATTCATAGGTGAGCATTAAACGTTCTAATCATGATTATAATCGGTTTTTAAGAAAAGAGGTTGTTGTAAACCATCTTTTATTTATTGAATATAAGTAAATAGTGACTTTATCTTTTAAAGGTTAAAGCTAGGGAGGAAGAATTATATGGGAGAGGGAAGAGAGCTAAAAATTGGAGCCGTTTATCCATTTACAGGTTCTTTGGCTGCTGTTGGGAAAGATATTCGCCAAGCCATTGATTTGGCTGTTGAGATAGTAAATAATCGATACGATTTGCCGTTACCGTTAGCTCGTACTAAGGGCCTTCCCTTATTAGAGAATCAGAAAATTAAGGTGATTTATGGAGATTCTCAGGGTATTCCGGCAATTGGTCGAGAAGAAGCTGAACGATTAATTGTAAAAGAAAAAGTTGCAGCACTGATTGGTTCTTATCAAAGTAGTGTAACTTTACAAGCTTCTGCTATCGCTGAAGCGGAAAAAGTTCCTTTTTTAGCCCCGGAAGCATCTGCACCATCGCTTACAGAGAGGGATTATCAGTATTTCTTTAGAACAGCACCAAATGACCATTTATATACTAATCTTTTCTTTGAACTATTTCAATTTCTAAGAAACAGAGGCAGAGATATTAAAAATTTTGCTATTTTGACTGAGGATTCTATTTTTGGGTTAGAGGCAGCTGCAATTGAAAAAAGTCTGATTCGAAAGTTCTCAGGCGAGCTTGTAGAATTTGAAATGTATACCCCGCCTGTTTCGTTACTATTGGATGAGCTCGATAGGATTCGAAAGAGTAAGGCACAAGTTGTTTTTGGCCACCAATTTCTATCTGATGCAACACAAGTAGTTCAAGACCTTAATACGTTAAATTGGTTTCCTGAAGGGCTAGTTGTCCAAAATGCAGGTTACACCATACCTGAATTTCTAAAAACAGCAGGAAAAGATGGTAAATACATTATTAGTCGTGTTGCCTGGGCACTGGGTTTGGGAAGAGTCAAACCAATCGTAACGGAAGTCAATAACCTATACCGTTCTAAATATAATGAAGATATGAATGAAACCAATGCACGCAGCTTTACAGGATTTTTTGTTCTGGCTGATGCAATTAATCGGGCTGGAAGTATTAATAAAGATGAAATAAAAAGAGCTCTTCTTGGTACCAACATTCCAGGAAAACGTTTAATAATGCCATGGAAAGGCGTTCGTTTTGATTCAAACGGGCAGAACATATTAGCTGATGCATTACTGGCTCAAATTATCAATCAGGAATATAAAATAATATGGCCATTATCTGTTGCTGAATCAAGGGTTGTATGGCCAGCACCAGCATGGAATGAGAAGTAGCATAGATATTTCACCTGTAAATTATGACATAATAAGGCGGCTTTTTATTCGCAAAAAGCCGCCTCGTTAGGTATGAAGTTATTTCTATACATATTCTGCAGTCCTTTTAATTAACCAGATTAAATGAAAAGATTATGCTTTTTCTTCCCACCAGGTCAAAACGATTGTCCCTGCGATGTATTGAAATCCCGGTGGTCTTAGAAGTATTGAGAAGGAGCCTCCGGGGCCAATAATTATTGAGCCGTTGTGTGAATCACTTACAAGGGTGGAATTTTGAGTAACAATTCTATCAAAAATATTCACACCTTTAGTCATGGGTTCAGTGGAATAACCAGCATTCTTCATTATCGCCTTTGGTGTTGGCGGTGGTGAAACAGCCTGATTTGTTGGAGTTACATTGAAGGAGTCAACTGCATTTTTAGGCGGATCGGCATTTAACCATATTTCACTGATAAAATTTTGATCTGAAAAGTTTGTAATGGTAAAAAGATCGATATATAGATTGACTCCAGATTTAATAGGGTTTACTATGCCGCCCCAGGCGTAATATCCTCCGCCAAAATTCAATAATTCTGTTTTTCCTATAAAATATCTACCAAGCTTGGAATTCAAGCTTGGACTCGGAATATTCACCACTTGAATTGGCTGTTTATTTTCTTTTTGCATATCATTGCTCCTAACTGTACATTTTCAGTTTATATAATATGAAACAGTATAGGCAGTTGTTCATTTTCACGTTTTGGATGGTTCTCAGCCTGGGGCTTTCAGATATTTGGTCGAGGGTCCAGGAGGCGGTAAAGCCTGCCAATGCTGAGGGGAATAGATAGTTTGGTAAACTCGTTTTGCAGAATTTCTGCAAAACGAGTTTTTTAATTTGTCAAAGGGAATATGACTTTCTTATCCAAATTTTGGTGAACAAACTTACTTTAGTCGTTATAATAAAACCAGGTATATAAATAATAAGGCATAGATAAAGGGGAGAATGATCTTGATCATTCCAGAAAAAAATAATCCTATATTACCATTGACGATAAGTGTGAAAGAAATAAAATCCATCGTTAACTGGTTTGAACACCATCAGCGATCCTTTTATGCACTCGGCTGGTCTTATCTTGGGAACCAAGGCAAGATAGAGGAGCTTTTTTATCGGGCCATTTTACAGGTGCATAAGGAGCTGCCAAAATTTAAAAACAGCACATCTTTTGAGATGTGGGTTCTATCTATTTTTATCCAAGTCTGCCGGGAGCTTCCTATTGATAATAGTTTAAAAGCTTCAGAGGAAAGCATTTTTGATGCACTGCAGCAGTTAAAAGAGCAGGAAAGAGAAATGCTGGTCTTAACCTATATAAAAGGGGTCTCCAGGGAGGAAGCAGCACAGCTTCTCCAAGTGTCACCTGAACAGATTAAGGAGCTTTTATTTTCAGGATTCCAATTACTCAGAAAAGGATTGGGAAATGGGGAATGCTATCAGGGCTGCAAGGAATACCAAAAGCTTTACATGGATTACCTGGAAAGAAAACTGGAACGGCCGCGGAAAATCGATTTTGAAATGCATATCTATCATTGTCATAACTGCCAGGATGATCTGGCATCTCTGCAGGAAACCATATTGAACTTCTCTGAAACCATTGAGACATTCAACGTACCTGCAGATTTCATGGAAAACGTAAAAGAACGAGTCTCACATAGGGAAAATTTTATTAAGCTGAAGAAGAAGAAAAGCAAAAGAATTGGATTTATTTCTGCAAGTGTCTTCGTCTTATTTATGTGTACAGGTTACTTCACCGGGATTTTTTCAAAAATCTATTACTCATTGACGGAAGAAAATAAGGAGCTGCGCGTTTTTCTTCAGGAGGATTTAGGTGAAAGGCTGGGGCTGGAAGCTGAAAGCAATGGGGTTAAAATAAAAATTAAGAGTGTGATTGCTGATGAGATTCAAACTCTTATTTTTTATGAAATAGAAGATACCAATGACAACAATCAATATATGATTAACATTGATGATGGCATTTTTATTGAGGACGAAATGAAAATAATGGTGGCAAATACCTATCCTATGTACATTCCACCAGATATGGAGTCAGATCTTAATAAAAAGGAAAAGAACATTTATCATGGGAAAATGAGTCTGAGGCCTGTGAAAGAAAATGAAGCCACCATTCAGCTCAATATAAAAAAGGTTTTGAAATTAAAACGAAACTCCTCAGATTCATATGTGAATATGGTGCCCGAAGAAGGTGATTGGAAATTTGATATTCCTGTTACAAAAAAAACATCAGTCGAGTATGCATTGGATGAAGAAGTTGAAATTGAGGGGACAGCAGTCTTGATAGATAAACTAATACTTGCTCCAACAGGGACAATCCTGCAATATGGTCTCAAAAATGAACAGCCCGAGAAGCGGATCGAAATGATCAATTTTAAAAATCTGGAGATTAACAATAAAGTAGCTGAACCTGATTTATACGGGAACTCATACGTGCACGCCCAGAATGATTTGAGATGGAGCAAGTTTCAGGCGCATTTTGAACCTCTATTTGAAAAAGAAACCAATGAAGTCAAAGTTCTATTCGATAGTGTTTATTTGTCAATTGTAGACAATAAAACCATTGACCTTAATGCTTCCAAGGAATATCCGCAAACCTTTGAATATGCGGGCAGTACCATCTCAATAGATAAGGTGGAAATGGGTCAGTCTGCTACTGTTGTTTTCAGCAATCACGAAATAAAGAATCGGGCGTATGAATCACTTCATTACAATATAGTGACTGAAGAAGGTGATGATTCCTCAATGGAAATGGATCATGAAGGAATTATTGTTGATAAAAATGGAAAAGAATACGATATGAAAAAGATTACCCCAAAAATATACGAAGTAATGGAACAGCCCCGTCACTTCTTTACTGTTCAAAGTACAAAGATACATGGCAAGAAAGTAACTCCTAAGTCACTGGAGATTTATGGGTATAGCACAACGGAATATTTAGACGATGAAATAGAGCTGCAAACTGAGCTGATAGAAGCAGGTACCTGATTGGTGTCTGCTTGTTTTTATAAAATCATCGACTCCACCAGTTCCGCCCTAATTTTTGTAATATGCCCCTCCATCAATTCCTTTGCTTTATCTCCATTTCCAGAAGCAATAGCCAAATAAATTTCCTTATGCTCCTCGATGGTATCCTCGTATCGTGACAAATCCTTGAACCGATGATTCTGGGTAGCTCTAATGGTTTCTTCCATATGTCCTTTGAGGGTATGGATCAATTCAATGAAAATCGAGTTATGGGTGGCCTCGGCAATTCTGATGTGAAAGTCCAGATCTGCTTTTAACCCTAATTCGGGGTCTTGTTTGGACAGCGCCATTTGATTTACTGCTATTCGCAGCTTTTCCAAGTCTGCGGGAGTGGCTCTTTTGGCTGCAAGGAAGGAGGATTCAGCTTCCAGTGCACGCCTCAGTTCAAGCATTTCATATACCAGCGGGTTTTCTGCTTTGACAGCTGTAATGATCTCTTCTTTACTTGATTGGATATCAGAGACTTTAACGTAGCTTCCGCCTCCCTGGCGGATATCGATGAGCCCGTTCAGTTCCAGGGTTCTGAGTGCCTCTCTGATGGTTGTCCGGCTGACATTGAATTGAACTGCCAATTCTCTTTCTGAAGGCAGCCGTTCACCTGGTTTAAGATTTCCTCCCAAATAGCATTCTGTCAATTTATCTGCTAAAACCAGATAGGTCTTTTTTTTCTCTGCCATTCCCCGTACCCTCTTTTCAAAATAGGCCTCTCTTACTTTCCTAAATGTAACAGACCTAAAATCTATTAATCAATACTATAAAAATAATAAAATAAATAATTGAATTTTTCTGATAAGTTAGTATAATTAATTTAACTTGTTGGACCAATTATAACATTGGTTTGACCAAATTCCCCGAATAAGAAAGAAGGAGTATAGGATGGAAACAGCGAGTATGAGCCTCCTGCAGGCTTTAAGAGAGTTTCTTACTGAGCAGCAGGTGACAGAAAATCAGACAGTAAGAGAATTGCATGGCAGGGATGAATCATACCATATGGAGAGTCTTCCTGACCTGGTTGTTTTTCCGGAAACGGCCCAGCAGGTCAGTGAAATTGTGAAGCTGGCAGACAAATATAAAGTTCCAATTGTTCCTTTTGGACTGGGATCCAGTCTTGAGGGGCATGTGATACCGTACGAACATGGAATTACGATTGATTTTTCGCTTATGAATAAAGTTCTGGAAGTACGTGAGAATGACTTTCTTGTTAGGGTACAGCCTGGCGTGACCCGCACACAGCTCAACAAGGAATTGAAAAAGTATGGACTGTTCTTCTCTGTGGATCCGGGAGCAAATGCTACGCTTGGCGGAATGGCGGCAACGAATGCCAGCGGAACTACTTCTGTGAAATATGGAGTCATGCGTGATCAGGTGCGTGATCTGGAAGTGGTACTTGCTGATGGGTCGATCATACATACAGGCAATTTAGCTGCTAAATCCTCATCCGGATACCATTTGAATGGATTATTCGTTGGTTCTGAGGGGACGCTTGGCTGCTTTACGGAACTGACATTAAGAGTATATGGAATTCCGGAGCATGTGACGGCGGCAAGAGCTTCTTTTCCTTCATTAAACGATGCGGTTGAAGCGGTTGTTTCCATTTTACAGGCAGGTGTTCCGATTGCCAGGGTTGAGCTTGTCGATGAACCATCCATGAAGCAGGTGAACCTGTTCAGTGAAACGAACTATAACGAAAGTCCAACACTCTTTTTGGAGTTTCACGGCAATGAAGCCGGTTTGAAGCAGGATGTCGCGTTCACAAGAGAAATAGTCGAAGACCATCACTGTATCGATATTGAATTTGAAACCGATAATGCAGCAAGAAATCGCTTATGGGAGGCCAGGCATAACCTTGCCTATGCCTATATCCATGGCCATCCCGGAAAGAAAATGATGGTGACGGATGTTTGTTTGCCGATTTCAGAACTTTCTGGCGCTATCAGCCATGCGAGGGAAGCGGTCGATACACTGGGACTTCCTGGAGGAATCGTCGGACATGTGGGGGACGGAAATTACCATACCCTCCTGATGATTGATATGAGTAATCCCGAAGAGGTGGCAAAAGCAGAAAAGTTCAATGAACAAATTGTCCTCTATGCTCTCGAACGGGGCGGTACATGTACGGGTGAGCATGGTGTAGGGGTAGGCAAGCAGAAGTATCAGCAAAAAGAACATGGTCTGGCGCTTCAGGTTATGGAAAAAATCAAAAATGCCCTGGATCCGGAAAACCTTTTTAATCCAAATAAAATCTTAAAGACAAAAGAAGGAGCGTGATGATATGAAGGTATTAGAAGCGGTCAGTACCATTGCAGGAAAATATTTTGCTGTGTGGGTTATCTTAACATCGGTTATTGCCTTTATGTTTCCAGACCCATTTTTAGGGTTGGGAGGCTATATCACCATCCTTCTCGGCGTCGTCATGTTTGGAATGGGGCTTACACTGAAGGCAGTCGATTTTAAAATCATCTTTACGAAACCTCTGCCTGTGTTAATCGGTGTTTGTGCACAGTTCATTATCATGCCGCTTGTCGCTTTCGTCATTGCGAAACTTTTGAATTTGCCGGCAGAATTGGCAGCGGGACTTGTTTTGCTCGGATGTGTACCAGGGGGAACGGCCTCTAACGTTATGGTGTATCTGGCAAAGGGAAATGTACCATTGTCCATCGCCATGACTTCCGTTTCAACTTTACTGGCGCCAATCATGACACCTCTGATTCTCCTGCTGCTTGCGGGACAGTGGATGCCGGTTGATGCTGTTGCCATGTTTATGTCTATTGTCCAGGTCATCATTGTGCCGATTGTTCTCGGATTAGCCATCAAGAAATTCTTCCCCGCAGCCGTGGAAAAAAGTTTAACTGTTTTACCGCTTATTTCGGTAGCGGCTATTATCACGATTGTAGCTGCAGTCGTTTCAGGCAATTCGGCAACCATTGCCGCATCAGGTCTTCTGATTTTTACAGCCGTCATGCTCCACAATGGATTCGGACTCCTCCTTGGTTACTTTGCAGGAAAAGTGCTTGGTCAGGATGAAGTAAACCGGAGAGCGATTGCTATTGAGGTGGGCATGCAGAACTCAGGTCTTGGCGTTGCGCTTGCGACCGCACACTTTGGGCCGCTGGCAGCACTGCCAAGCGTTCTGGCTGCTGCCTGGCATAACATTTCAGGGCCGATTCTGGCGACTTATTGGTCGAAGAAACCTGCTGTTCTACGTGAAGAGGATAAGTCAGTTCGTCCGGTTGAAGTGAAGTTGTAGATAGGAATAAATGGTGCTTTTCCCCTCAGGGAACGATCTTGACTGAGGGGACAAAGCGCTTTTTTTCAGTAAAAAAAGGAAACACTAAATCATCCGCTATTTCAGCTGCTCATTCAAAATGGGCAGCTTATTTTTGCAAATAAATGAAAAACTATTTTGACTTACTGCAAATTCATTAACATTTGTTAATTAAAAAAGAGATGGACCAATTGCAATGTCTCCTCTGGATTTGAGTTAATATATTATCCATTATTTTTAATATCTAGTTTTTGGATGTAAGACAAAAAATAGTTTAACAACAAAGAAAAACTTTAAATTTATTAAAAACAGGTTAATTATAATAGGCAAAATGCATGTACAATGTCCTCCCATGATACATATTTATATATTACAAAAGCTTAGAAAAGCTTAAAAACCCTTAGGAGGCGAAGAAACTTGAGTATGGAGATGTTAAGTTCAATGGTTGGAAAGACAGTAAAAATTAATAGAAAAGGTCCAGACTCTGTAACTGGAAAAATCCTGAATGTATTTTCTGATTACTTGGTTTTATGGTCAGAAGGTGATGGATTAGTTTACGTGCGAAGCCAGCACATTAAAAGCTTTACAGAAAGCACAAAACAGGAAACTCTTGAGAATAGTGAATCCTCTCAAGCTATGGAGTATGTCACAGGTGAAACATTTGAACACTTGGTGCAAAATTTCCAGTATCAGTGGGTGAGAATTAATAGAGGAGGTCCTGAAAAGCTTGAAGGTGTAGTGGAAAATATGAATGGCGATATCATTACGCTTATTAGTAATGATGAGATTATCCATTTACCAGTGTATCATATCCGGGGCCTAAGCTATGGGGAAGAGAATTCTCAAAAAGAAGAGAAGGAAGCTGGGCAAGAAGGGAAATCAGAAAAAAAAGAAAGTAAGAAATAACTGCCTATGGACCAATGAAAATTATTAAGTAAGGAGAGAAGGAAAAATGGAAAATAGTCAATTCAGATTGGCTTTAAATAACTTAATTGGTTTCAAAGTTAAACTGTATACAACTGAGGGAAGCACAATTCAAGGTTTGCTGACTGGCATTCAAGACGATTATGTAGAAATGGCATCAGAAGGGAATGTTCCGGTCTATTACAAACTCAAAAATATTAAAGGGATTTCCAAAAGTACAAAAGTCTATAAAAAGAACATTGCTGCACCTAGTGATTATGGGGTTGCACCAATGAATACAGAACGTCCCAACCTTTTAACTGATGCATTAAGCCAGTTAAAACATCAATGGGTTTCTATCAATGGACAAAATGAATTTTCAGGCATCTTAAGCAAAATAGTGGATGACTGTGCAGTTTTAATCAAAAAGGATGAACAGATTATTTTCAATACATTACACATCAATACTTTTAACAAACAAGGAGCACTTACATCTTCAGATGAAAATAAGCAAAAAAATAACAGTAATGGGGATACAAAGAATTCAGAAAGCAATAAAGATACAAATAAAGATGCTAATAAAGATTCAAGTGCTTCAAATAATGCTGACACATCAAATGACCGCAATGGAAGCAAAGATCAAGGAAGAGAAACAACAAAAATGCATAGCTATTCGATTTTCGGATCCAATACAGATAATTTTCGCTCTCGAGAAAGAGGAGAAAAAACACAGAGTCCTGATTATTCGATTTTCGGATCAAATAAAGATTATTCTATATTCGGATCAAATACAGATAATTTTCGCTCTCGAGAAAGAGGAGAAAAAACACAGAGTCCTGATTATTCGATTTTCGGTTCAAATGCATCTCATGAAAGTGGAGAAAAAAGAAAAGCAAGCAAAAAATGAGCCTGGTTTTAGGTGAGTCTAATTGCATGAACAATTAAAATGAAAGGAGGATAATTCATGTTTAATATGTTTCTCTATTTCTCCCTAATTGGCACATTATTTTATTACTTTTTTCTCAAGCCTCCTTTTAAAATCAAACAGGAAACAGAGAAGGGATTGGTTGATGCAAAAGTACCTCACACAGCCCTTCTCCCTCGAAGCGAGGCGGGAAAAATAAATGGGTAGCTCAGAAGTTTTGCTTATGATAATTATCTTTTCACTGACAATAATATTTATGTTGTGGAGACCTTTTGGCATTAATGAAACGATACCCACTACCATAGGAGCAGCTATCACTTTACTAATAGGGATTGTGCCCCTAACAGACATTCTAGCTATTTTTAATATTGTAAGTGGTGCATCCTTAACCATTATCTCAACCATAATGATGTCAATCGTGTTAGAAAGTATTGGTTTTTTTAAATGGATAGCAATAAATATAGTTTCCCGATCCAGAGGTTCTGGATTGAAGCTATTCCTTTACATTATGGTATTATGCTTTTTAATGACCATGTTTTTTAACAACGATGGCAGCATCCTTATTACCACACCCATTATTATTCACGTTGTTACTCTACTGAAACTCAAACCGCACCAAAAGTTCCCATATTTAATTTCTGGAGCACTTATTGCTACGGCTGCAAGTGCTCCCATTGCAGTAAGTAATATTTCGAACTTAATTGCCTTAAAAATTGTTGGTTTAAGCCTTAATAGTTATATTGAAATGATGTTCGTACCATCCATGATTGGAATCTTTACCTTGGGACTATTACTTTACCTTTATTTTAGAAGAGATCTTCCCAAAAAAGTACTAAATACTTCTTTGAAATTGGACAAAACCTCTTCTGCATTTTTATATAGCCACCCTCTCGATCAATCAGCCTGGCATAAAAACATTGATTGGTGGATGTTCAAGGTTAGTTTGTTCATAGTAGTCCTTACAAGGATATGCTTTTTTGTTCTTTCGTCATACGGAATTCCGCTTGAATGGATTGGATTAACCGGCGCATTTGTACTAATCTTAATCAGGTGGTATAGAAATGGAATTGGCATGAAGGATATCATTATAAAAACCCCTTGGCACATCCTTCTATTTGCATTCAATATGTACGTCCTCGTTTACGGTTTGAAAAATGTAGGGATAAATGATTTTCTTATTCTACATTTACAAGATTATATTCACAGAGATCCTTTATATGCCAGTTTTATAATGGGTTCACTGCTTACAGTTATGTCCAACCTTTTTAATAATCTTCCTGCGGTTATGATTGGAACAATTGCTATTACAGAAATGGGTTTGGAAACATACCTGCTGCAGATTGCATATCTCGCTAATGTAATTGGAAGTGATATAGGTGCACTTTTAACGCCAGTAGGCACTCTAGCTACTTTAATCTGGTTTCATATCTTAAAAAGCCACTCTATCAAAGTTACATGGGCACAATATCTAAAAGTGACTTTAATGGTTATTCCCTTTTCCCTGTTAATAAGTATCCTTGCTCTTTATTTATGGATCACATGGCTTTTTGTATAGAAAGGTGGTGCTTTTTTGAAAAAATTATTAAGCAATTCCATAGGAGAAAAATTAAAGTTAAAAATATCGGGAAAAAAAGCAGTGACAGGTATACTAATCGACATTGGAAGCGATATCCTTGTGTTGTTTGACGGGAAAGATTATTTATATATTCCAACTGCCCATGTCCATGATATGCATGTTCTTGAAACGAATGAAATAACAATTAACCCGCCAAATGAATCGCCAAATTTTGAACATCAAGATTCGCTATCTTTACGAAAAATATTGAATTCATCCAAAGGAATGTTCATTGAAATTTATACATCCGGCAACCAGGCTCTTCACGGATATGTTACCAGCATAATGAATAATTATTTCGTGTTTTATTCCCCTGTTTATAAAACAATGCTTATTTCTCTATATCATTTAAAATGGCTAATACCTTATGTTTCTGACCTGAGACCTTATGGGCTCGGCAATGAAAAGCTCCCGTTAATTCCAGCCAATATTTCATTAGCAAGATCCTTAGAGGTCCAAATTGAAAAGATGGCTGGGGAATTAATTATTATTAATTTAGGCGAGTATTACCAATCAATTGGGAAAGTGGCCAGCCTGGAAAATAATTTCATCGAACTTGTGACTGCTAAACAGGACAATATCTTTATAAATATGCAGCATGTTAAAACGATTCATTTTGCAAATAAATAAGCTACAGAAGATGACTTCCTTCCCTCTTGCAGCTATATATCTCAGTAATAAGATAAGTAAACTTAAGTTTTTATTAAAATAAAACTGGCAAACTTAGAAAGAGGGAAGGGACCATTAAACTGTGTATTATGCTGTTTTGTTAGATAGCCCAGACATATTCAAAAAGGTGTTAGATTGATTGCTTAAGCAGTTTATTGCCTGTACTCATTTGAATACATCTTTTTTGACCAGGGCTTCTTCTTTAATAACCCTGCCTTAATAGTAAAAATTGTTCCTGCTCTTTAGGTACGCCCCCGATTATAGAATATATTAGTACTTTTCTCACCTTCAATCTAGATATGATCCATTGCTGGAATACCCCTGTTTATATTAAACTACTGCCTTCTAGAGTTGATAAAACACCATTATTTACTTCATATGATTATTTTTAACTTCTCTATCATTCATAGACAGAAGTATATACGGTTCAATCATTAGAATCATATATTGGTTAGAAAGTAATAGATAATTTGCACTGCTGAAATAAATGACTCAAAGAAAGGAGTGGTAAAAATGTTTAATGGGACAAGGCCCTTTTCCATTTCCATATTAGGGAGTTGTGGAGGTGTTGCAAAAGCGGTATTAGCCATTCTAAATCAATCCGCCGAAGATAAAAGTGACCCTATATACCCTATAATCAGCAAATCCCAGCTTCATCTAATTGATATCAAACAAAAGGATAAAGAGTATTACGATCAATTATTCCCCAACCTTGCGGATAAAATTAACATTTACCAGCTTGATCTCATGGATGTAAGCAACTTTATGGAACATTTAAAAAAGACAAAAACGAAGGTAGTCATTGATGTATCCTGGGCAGATACAAACGAGATGATGAATTGCTGCAGCAAATTAGGTGTATTTTATATCAATTCAGCCTTGGAGAATACGAAGGTCGATGAGGATGATAGTCTATATGGTTTCCCACTCACCGAGCGATATATTAGATTTGAAGATAGCAAAAAAAATCTCACCAATATGAAGGCGATTGTTGGCTCTGGTATGAATCCTGGTGTGGTACAATGGATGGCGTTAAAACTGATGAAGGAAGATCCGGTCCAAAAGCCCATAGCGTGCTATATTGTGGAGCATGATAATTCCTTTTTTAAAGATAAAAAATTAATCCAACCTAACACTATCTATACTTCCTGGTCTGTGGAATGCTTCTTGGATGAAGCGATATTAAGCTATCCCATGTTTGCCCATCATCATTTGCTGCATTATTTTTATGAAGATGTATATGCCATGGAGTTTAAGGTAAGGTTAGGCGAAAAAGAATTTTACGGTTGTCTGATGCCACATGAAGAAGTAATAACTTTAGGTGAATTATTTGATATAGAATTTGGGTTTATTTATCGTGTCAATGAATATACAACGGAATTAATCAGGAATAATTTGGCGAATGTAGACAACCTATGGGGTTGGAATCAAAGGTTGATTGATCCGGATGCAGGTGAGGTTGAAGGTGAAGACCTTGTTGGTGTGCTTTTGGTTTATGAGGATAAGGAAAAGTTTATGTATAACGTAATGAAAAGCAATGAAATTTATCCGAAGTTCAAAACAAATGCAACATACTTCCAGGTTGCTTGCGGCATTTATGCTGCCATTGCGACGTTGACCCTGGATGATCTTCCTATGGGCATCTATTATGTAGATGAGCTTTTACTCAATACTGAAAGCAAATACGGAGAATATTTAACCTATTATATGACTGACTTTGTCACGGGAGAAAATAAAGGCTCCGATGGAATGCTGCATCAAAGACTTAAATGGATTGAATAGCAGATATTAATGTGCAATGACACCACATCAATTAGCAATCTAATTTGCAGAGGAATCGCTGGTTAGTTTGTTATCGGCTTCTCTCTTTCATTTGAAAAATCTATTAAGATAGGAGATTAGAAAATGGGTAAAGCACTTATTATTGGCTGTGGTGGAGTAGCATCAGCAGCCATCCATAAATGCTGCCAAAACAGTGATATATTTGAAGAGATTTGTATCGCAAGCCGTACAAAATCAAAATGTGATGAATTAAGGGATAAACTAAAAGGTGGAAAAACGAAAATTAAAACAGCTCAGGTTGATGCAGACAATGTGTACGAGCTAATCGCGCTAATAGAAGAATTTAATCCAGATATTGTAATGAACTTAGCTTTACCTTATCAAGATTTAACCATCATGGATGCTTGTCTGGCAACAAAAACGGACTACCTGGATACAGCAAACTACGAGCCGGAGAATACAGCAAAAATTTGAATATAATTGGCAATGGGAATATCACGAACGATTTGAAAAAGCTGGTATAACAGCTCTTTTAGGAAGCGGATTTGACCCGGGTGTAACTGGTGTTTTCTCTGCTTTTGCCCTCAAACATCATTTTGATGAAATTGAATATATTGATATTCTAGACTGTAATGCAGGTGATCACGGTTATCCGTTTGCAACAAATTTCAATCCAGAAATCAATATCCGGGAGGTCTCTGCTAAAGGGAGATATTGGGAGAATGGAAATTGGATTGAAACAGAGCCAATGGAAATAAAATGCATTTATAGCTTCCCTGAAATTGGCGAGAAAGAAATGTATTTGCTGTACCACGAAGAACTTGAGTCACTTGCAAAAAACATTCAGGGACTTAAACGCATCCGCTTCTTCATGACGTTTGGCCAAAGTTATCTTACTCATCTCAAATGCCTTGAAAACGTTGGAATGACAGGTATTGAACCAATCGAATTTGAAGGAAAACAAATCATCCCACTTAAATTCTTAAAAGCTGTATTACCAGATCCTGCTTCACTTGGTCCACGTACAGTCGGTAAAAAAAATATTGGATGTATTTTTCAAGGGAAAAAGGAAGGAAAAGATAAAACGTATTATGTTTATAACGTTTGTGACCATCAAGAATGCTATAAAGAAGTGGGTTCTCAAGCAATCTCGTACACAACAGGAGTTCCTGCGATGATTGGTGCAATGATGCTTATGACTGGAAAATGGAATAAGCCAGGTGTATTTAATATTGAAGAATTTGATCCGGATCCATTCATGGAAGCATTAAACAAATGGGGACTTCCGTGGAAAGAGGACTTTAACCCAGTCATTGTGGACTCTGAGCCTCTAAAACGCTTAGAGCCGCAGAAAGACGGAAATTATGAGGTTTGAACAATTACCAACACCATGTTATGTCATCGATGAAGCTCTTCTTGAACAAAATTTAAAAATCTTAAAGGGAGTCATATAACGTACAGGATGTAAAATTCTATTAGCACAAAAAGCTTTTTCAATGACGGCAATGTATCCTCTCATTGGGAAATATTTAAGTGGGACAACAGCAAGCGGTTTATTCGAGGCTCTACTAGGCCATGAGGAAATGGGTAAAGAGAATCATATCTATTCCCCTGCTTATCGCGATGATGAAATCGATGAAATTATCTCCGTTTGTGATCACATTATCTTTAATTCTTTCTCACAGCTTGAAAAATATAAAGAAAAAGTCCTCCATTCCGGTAAAAAAGCAGGGTTGCGTATCAATCCTGAGTGTTCTACACAAGGTGAAAGTTCCATCTATGATCCTTGTACACCAGGTTCCCGATTTGGAGTAACCAAGGAGCATATTTGTCCTGAACTGCTTGAAGGTGTATCAGGTCTGCCTTTCCACACCCTTTGTCAGCAAAACTCTGATGATTTGGAAACAACCCTTGATGCAGTAGAGGAAAAGTTTGGAGCTTGGCTGCCAAGCATGGAATGGATCAACTTTGGCGGTGGTCATTATATTACAAAAGAAGATTATGATATTCCGAGACTTGAAGCTTGTATCAAGAGAATACAGGATAAATACGGTTTAGAAGTTTATCTTGAACCAGGAGAAGCAGTGGCTTTCAATGCAGGACATTTAGTTGCGACTGTACTTGATACAATTCAAAATGGAATGGAGGTTGCCATCCTTGACACCTCTGCAACCTGTCATATGCCTGATGTGCTTGAAATGCCTTACCGTCCTTCTCTATTCGGATCAGGAAAAGCAGGGGAGAAGCCATTTTTGTATCGTCTTGGCGGACAAACCTGTCTTTCATGCGATACTATTGGAGATTATTCTTTTGATCAGCCGTTAAAAAATGGAGATCGTTTGATTTTTGGGAATATGGCGGTATACACAATGGTAAAAAACAATACTTTTAACGGTATGCCATTACCAGCTATCCCTGTTAAAAAAAAGGGGCGGGGAGTATTGCATCGTGCATCAATTTGGTTATGAAGATTTTAAGATGAGACTCGCATAAAGGATAACAAGAAAGCCAATATGTTAATTTTTGTATTATCGAAGCTATTTTGTATTATGTTTGATTTTGTATTGCAGTAGCTGCTTTAAGATATAGTACATGTTCATCTATCTAACTCCTTGACAATAACGTTAAATTTAATTATTCTTTTAAAAAACCTAATGAAATACTCAAATTCGTATAACTCCAATAATATGGTTTGGAGGTCTCTACCAGGAACCAATAATTCCTGATTACGAAGAAGATACAAATTTTTTGTGTTTTCTTCGTAATCAGGAATTTTTTTGTAAAAAAATGTAGGAGGTCCACTATGAATTTTTCTATCATGCCTAAAATTGAACTACACTGCCATTTGGATGGGAGTGTCAGACCTGAGACCATCATTGATATCGCAAAGAGTGAAGGCATCAGTTTACCTTCCTTTGATAAAGAAGAAATTAAAGAAGAACTAATTGCCCCATTAGATTGCGAATCCTTAGATGGATATTTAAAAAGATTCTGCATCCCTAATTTAGTGATGCAGTCAAAGGAAAATATAAAACGAATCTCCTTTGAGCTTTTTGAAGATGCAGCAAAAGAAAATGTGAAATACATGGAGGTCCGCTTTGCCCCTTTACTTCATACGCAAAAGGGATTATCCGTAGAAGAAGTCATCCAAAGTGTGATTGAAGGGATGAGAGAAGCAGAAGAACAATTTGATATTAAAGGAAATATCATTTTGTCATGCATGCGAACGATGAGTGTGGAAAGTGCTTTTGAGGTCGTCGAAAAGGGTAAAGCATTCCTTGGAGAAGGCGTTGTCGCCATCGACTTGTGTGCATCTGAAGAGGAAGGGTTCTGTGGAAAATTCATTGAACCGATCGCATTGGCCAGAGAATTTGGCTATAGAGTCACTATCCACGCTGGTGAAACGGGAATCGGTCAAAATGTGCTGGAGGCCATTGAATGGCTAGGAGCTGAAAGAATTGGACACGGCGTATTTATTAAAGACTGTGAAAAGGCTTATAGGCTTGTAAAGGAAAAACAGGTTGTACTTGAACTGTGCCCAACCAGCAATGTCCAAACGAAAGCGGTAAACCAATTTAGCGAACACCCCATTTCTGACTTCCATCGGGATGGAATAAAAGTAACAGTTAATACGGACAACAGAACGGTATCGGATACAACGATGGCAAAGGAATGTGATATTGTTTCCAATGAATTTGCTATGAATGCTGAGGATTATAAACAAATTTATATGAATAGTGTAGAAGCAGCTTTTGCAGATGAAGG
Source organism: Cytobacillus firmus (assembly GCF_023657595.1). NCBI lineage: Bacteria > Bacillati > Bacillota > Bacilli > Caryophanales > Bacillaceae > Cytobacillus > Cytobacillus firmus. The sequence goes on from NZ_CP098323.1 coordinate 1,941,246, forward strand.
GACGAAGGAAAAGCTGAAGAAATATCTACTGGACATTTAAAGTTAATATTGCCTAAAAAAAAGAAATAACAACTTGAGCGAGAAAGATGCATGACCCTGGCTGCTTTAATACAATCATGAGCAAGGGACATGAATAGGGGGACAGCACCTTTGTTTCCAACAATATTAAAAGTAAAAAGGCACTAGTAAATGAAGCTTTTCCCTGAATACCTTTTATAAAGTTTATTAGTCTTATCAGACAAGCATTCCAAAAAAGCAATGCGCCTGATTGCTGCTTTATACTTTTGAAATCAAGCTTCTTCTTGCTAGCTGACCTTTCCATTACTGAAACAAGTAAAAGCATGTGATTATTCTTTAGGCCACTCTTTATAAAGGGTGGCTAAAATATTTACAAAAAATTATCGAGAGATATGAGGGGGGGCTTGGGATGAATGTTTAGGTATATTGATTAAGGAATGTAATCGAAGAATACAAAGTTAAAAATCAAACTTAATAAATAACAGAATAATGTGTATCATTAAGATAGAATTCTAGATTGTACCATTATGATTAAAGGAGTGCTTGTCTATGTTTAGGGTGGGGGTCGTCGGTCCACAATCCACTGTAGAAAGAATCATACATATCGCACAAGACTTAAAGTTAGATGTAATTTTTTTATCGTATCCGTATAAAGAAGTGCGGGAAACTGAAGATATAATAAGAAATAATAATAACAATGTTGATTTGTGGATTTTTTCAGGGAAAATTTCTTATAACATTGCATGTGAAGCGGTAGGAAATACTGAAAAACAAATTTATATCGAACATACTGAAGCTGGAATTTTCAAAGGGCTTTTGGAGTTTGCATACAAAACGGGTTCTTTTTTAGATCATTTAAGTATAGATGAAATTTCAAAAAGTCATTTAGAGACTGCTTTTAACCAACTCAATATTAATCCCGAAAAGATTTATGTGAAAACTTTTTCCGAAAAAACTTCAACAGAAGAATTAATAGGTTTCCACAATCATTTATGGGAAAATGGTGAGACAAAAGGAGCAATCACTTGTTTTGAAGAAGTTTATTTACAACTTAAAGAAATGAGTGTTCCTGCATTCAGAATTTCAACAAGTGATATTGAAATCCGCCATACATTAAACATCCTTTCTGAAAAAATAAAGACTTTCTACTTTATGGAGTCCCAAGTTGCAGTTCAGCTATTTGAAATGGGACATTTAGAAAATCATTTCAAAAGTTCGAAACAAACATATCAGCTCCAGTATATGGAATTAAAGTTAAAAGAGATTTTAATAAACCTAAGTGAGCGGTTGAATGGATCACTAATTGAAAAAGGGCTTGGCCGCTATTTAATATTTAGTTCGCGCGGTGATAGTGAACGGGAAATACAAAAAATTGAAGAGACAGTAAACAAATTGATTTTGGAGTCTGGGTTGAAGGTGGGTGTAGGCATAGGATTTGGTGAAACTATATTTTCAGCGGAACTGAATGCGAACAATGCACTAAAACAATCCAAAGAGAGGTTTGGTTCAATTATTATTATTCACGAAAATGGTGAAGTCGTTGAAGTAGATGGTGAAAACATAGAAAAAATGGATTTTCCGTATTTTAATGATAAAAGCTTTATGACTAAACTTAAAAACGAGAAAATTAATGTTAAACATTATATTGAACTATTTGCTTTAATAAGAAATGCAGGAATAAAAGAATTTACAGTTAAAGACATTTCAATTCAATTATCTAGGGATGAAAGAAATACAAGACGTTTCATAGAAAGTTTATGTGATGCCGGTTTAGCTGAATGTACCGGGGTGGAAGAATACCCGGCGAGGGGAAGACCGAGACGCGTTTACAAACTGACAAACTCACCAAATAAAGTTGTTTAAGACTGTTGGGAATAATCACCTCAACAGTCTTTCTAATTTTAGGATAATAACTGAGAAAAAATTGTCTAAAAATTTTAAATTATTATTGCGTTTCATGGATGGGTTAAAATATAATTTATTTTAGGGTAAATATTATCTATTTACCCATATGTAAAATGATGTATTCGATAATATTTAGTTTAAGGGGAGATTTTGTTTATGGATCACATGGGTTTGGTGTCTTTAATACCACCGATTATTGCAGTAATTCTCGCAATACTTACAAAGAATGTTATCGTGTCCCTGTTCTCCGGAGTGTATATTGGAGTCCTGATTCTTGTGGATGGCCGCCCTCTCGAAGCTACAATGGAAGTAATCGGAAACTTTATATTTCCGCAAGTAGCGGATAGTTACAATGCAGCAGTTTTAGTTTTATTATTCTTTATTGGCGGGTTTGTAGCACTTATGGAGAAGTCGGGTGGAGGGGCAGCACTTGCCTCAGGTGCAATAAAGTACATTAACACACGCGCAAAAGCACAAATCTCTGCGTGGTTTGGAGGAATTATCATTTTCTTTTCCGATTTGGGCACACCACTAATCGTTGGACCGGTTTTTGAAAAGATTTTCGATAAAGCCAAAATCTCAAGGGAGAAGCTTGCATGGATTATCGATTCAACATCATCTCCCGTCGCAGTATTGATCCCATTCATCGGATGGGGCGTATATATAATGGGGCTTATAAAAAAAGAATTTGAATTGCTGAACATAAACACATCTGAATTCAGTACGCTTATTCAAGTTATTCCATTTCAATTTTATGCACTATTGACCGTTTCAATGGTGCCTCTAGTGGCGTTGACGAAATTGGACTTTGGACCGATGGCAAAGGCGGAAAAAAGATTGCAGCAAACGGGCAATCTGTATTGGCCTGAGTCGAAACCTCTTAGAAAACCAGAAGATGTGGAGGGGATTACCAAAAATGGACATGCCGTATTAATTTGGCTGCCGCTATTGGTATTATTCATCACCCTTTTCGGATTGTTAATTTCATTCGGCTTCCCGTTTGAGCCGGTTCCAGGAAATGAATTCAGGGTTTCTTTAAGTGCTGCATACTTATTTGCGGCGTTATCGATTGTCGTCTTAATGATTATGTACAAAGTGAAAAAATTCGGCGAGATTATTGATATTTATACAACTGGAATGCAGAAAATGGTTTACGTTGCAGTCACACTTGTCCTTGCTTGGTCGCTTGGCAAAGTAATTAATGAAATGGGAACTGCAGCGTTTATAGTTGAGGCGATGAAAGGAAATGTTCCATCGTACATCATACCTGCAATCTTATTCTTAGTCGGAGCGGGGATGTCTCTTGCATCCGGGACGTCATGGGGGACATTTGCGATTATGCTCCCAATAGCCATTCCCATGGCTGCTGGTCTCGATGCGCATTTGTTAGTTTGTATAGGAGCTGTTTTGTCAGGTGGTATTTTCGGGGATCACTGTTCACCAATTTCCGATACGACGATCTTATCGTCAACAGGGGCAGGAGCGGATCATATCGATCACGTAAAAACGCAGTTTCCATATGCACTCATTAATGCATCGATTGCATTAATCGGATTTCTCGTTGCCGGGATCACAGGAAGTGCATTCACTTTAATCTTGACGATAGTACTGCTTATAGCAACTGTTTTTCTATTATCCAAAATACACACAAGAAAGTATAGTGAAAGGGTTGAATTATAAGTGAAACTTTGGGGCGGACGATTCACTAAACGTGAAGATGAAATCATGGAGAAATTCAATACATCTTTACCTGTTGATAATAGGCTGTATTATGAGGATATAACGGGAAGCATTGCACACGTAAAAATGCTTGTGAATTGTAAATTACTTACAGAGTCTGAAGGTGATTTACTTATTAGTGGGCTGGAATCGATCATGAGCGATATAGAGTCCGGTGTATTAAAAGTGGAAGGCGAATATGAAGATATCCATTCTTTTGTTGAAATGAATCTGACAACAAGAATTGGTGACACAGGAAAGAAACTTCATACTGCACGAAGCAGGAATGACCAAGTGGCGATTGACATGAGACTTTATGCAAAAAATAAAGCCGGAGAAGTGGTGACTGTCCTTCAGCAACTTATCCATTCGTTAAATGAGAAAGCAGCAAATAATAACGTCATTATGCCTGGATACACACATTTGCAAAGGGCACAGGTTATAACATTCGGCCATCATCTCGGTGCATACGTACAAATGTTTAGCCGGGACAAAAAGAGAGTCCAGAATGCCATTGATATTTTGGATGAAAACCCGCTCGGATGTGGTGCATTAGCGGGAACAACACACAACATCGATCGTCAAATAACTACAGACATTTTAGGATTCGCTAAACCGGTAGACAACTTTTTAGACGGGGTAAGTGATCGGGATTACTTACTAGAACTCATGTCAAGTTTTTCAATTATAATGATGCACTTAAGCCGCTTAAGTGAAGAACTCATTCTCTGGAGCAGCCAGGAATTTAAATTTATTGAAATGGATGATGCCTATTCAACGGGCAGCAGTATCATGCCTCAAAAGAAAAACCCGGATGCAGCTGAACTTATTAGAGGTAAGACAGGCAGAGTATACGGTTCCCTCTTTTCATTGCTTACGACACTGAAAGGATTGCCGCTCACATACAACAAAGACATGCAGGAAGATAAAGAACAGTTTTTTGATGCAGTCGATACAGTGATAGATTGCCTTGATATTATGTCAAAAATGATTGATACGCTCCTAGTAAAGGAAGAAAACATGAAAGCTGCCATTAAAGCAGGTTTCTTGAACGCAACCGAAGTTGCAGATTATTTAGTGAGCAAAGGGACTGCATTTAGAGATGCTCACGAAATCGTCGGCAAGCTCATTATCTATTGTGAAGAGCAAAAGAAGGCGATTGAAGATTTAACGGTCGAAGAGCTGGCGCAGTTTAGCAGCAGCATAACAGACGATATTTACGAATACATTGACTATGAGAACATATTAACCAAAGGGAACAAAAAACTAATCAAGCAGATTTCGGGATAAAATTAAGCAAACAGGACCATTCGAAGAGGGATTGGTCCTGTTTGCTTGTCAGTGTGGGCCTGACCATTTTTTTTGAAAAATCCAATTATTATATGGGAGGGCAGGATTTATATTCATGCCGGAAATGTGCCTGAACCGGCTACGATACTATGTTAATAAGCGAGGGGATAGGTACCTTTTTTCAGGATAACAATATAATCACGAATTCATTATTCAGATACAAACAATTTAAGCTCTTCCTTATCCAAAAAAATCGTACCTTCATATTTCATACCGATTTTTTCAAGCAGTCTGGAGGATGCATGATTGTCTAAGGATGTGATGGCCAGGATCCGTTCCATATCCAGCTGTTCATGACCATATTTCAATGTAGCAGAAGCTGACTCGAACCCATAACCATGCGTTTGATATCTGGATAAAAAAGCAAAACCAATATCAACATTGTCTAAAGTATCTCGTTTTATCAATCCGCACATGCCAATAGGAGAGCTTCCTTCTTTTCGCTCGACGAGAAAAAGGCCAAAGCCAAATTGAGAATACATTTTCATTGGTCCGGTCAAAATATAATTCTTAGCATCGTCAAGAGTACGTACACTTTTATCGCCAATATAACGGATCCATGCAGGTTCATTTAAAAGTTCGAGAATGAATGCTGCATCATCTGTTGTTAACCAGCGGAGAATTAATCTGTCAGTTTCAAGTACTTTCAATTATTTTACACCTCAATCAATACCCAGGCTGTTAACCTTATTTTTTTTAGCATGCTATAACAAATATACATCTTAAAGTAATAATGGAGCAAATTGAATTTTCATATTTCTTTACTGGTAATTCTCCCATTGATTCACTAATGAGTTCTCCCTGTAAACCTGTTAGCCTTGAAAGTGGCCTGTTTTTGCCTAAAAACTACAAACAGGAGGTTTACAAATGAAAAATTTAGTAACATTTGTTGCTGCCATTTCACTCATTATGGGTTCATATAGCATGTTTCCTGCTGATCATTTTGATGCAGAGACAGTGGATCAGAAAGCTGCAGAAACATTAACATATAAAAAAGTTGAGGTTGACGTGAAAGAGTCATCATCAACAGATAATCGCTTCATCAAAGAGGAAGAAAAAAAGCTGCTTGCACGTCTTGTACAGGCTGAAGCAAAAGGGGAGCCGTTTGAAGGAAAAGTAGCGGTTGCTGACGTGGTTCTGAATCGTGTCGAGCACGAACAATTCCCGGATACAGTCAAAGATGTTATTTATCAGAAGAATGCTTTTGAACCTGTTCAAAATGGTTCAATCAATGAACCGGCAAGTAATGAAGCAGTTCAGGCCGTTGAGACAGCTCTTATTGATAAGGAGCAAAACGAAGAGTTCCTATATTTTTATAACCCTGAAACAGCCACAAGCCAGTGGATTTTCTCACGTGAAGTTGTGAAAAAAATCGGCAACCATGCATTTGCTATATAAAGGCGCGTACAGCATAAAAGCTGCGCGCTTTTTTGTTGGAGAAAAAATGAAATTGGAGAAGGAATATTAAGAAAGAAAGAGAAAATAATTCAAGGGAAATAATTCCAATAAGGGGGATCTTTAAAATGGAGATCAATGTAAAGAAATTGCCTGAAACAGAAGTAGCGTATATCAGGCGTACCGGAAGTTATTTTGAGCCGCAGGATCATTGGGGAAGATTGATTGGATGGGCAAACAATCATGGATTATATCCTCCGCAGGAATTTTTCATTGGCATATCATTGGATAATCCTGATCTGGTGGAGAGCAAGGATTGCCGCCACGATGCCTGTGTTACTATTCCTGAAGGCTTTAATAAAGAGGAGCATCAGGAAATAATGTTTAAAAAAATTGATGCCGGGGATTATGCTCTCTATCCATTCTATGATACCCCTGATAAACTGCATATTGCCTATCAGTACATGTTTGGAGAATGGCTGCCAAATAGCGGATATGACCCGGATTACGATAGACATAACCTTGAATTCAATCTCAATAATCCTGCTGAAGATGCAGGAGGGAGATGCAGAGTTGACTTATATGTACCAGTGAGAACAAATATTAGCTGATGAAGTTACTGAATTGCCCCATGATAACTTAATAACTTAAAAGTTAGGAGAAAGAATACCGATTGAATTTTTTATGTATTCCTGAACTGCAGCGCATGGATCCCCCAGTGCTTAAAAATGCGGGAGTAGCTATTATTGCTTTACTCCCCGCCCCATTTTCTTCTCTCTGTTATTAAATCCATTACATCAATTCATCAACTAGTTTATAATAAAAATGATGTCCGCATGAGAAAATTGTCGTCTCAACCTACCCGATAAAGTATTAAGAAGGTGAACAAAATCAACATCATCGAAACAAGGGTGAGAAGCTTCATTGAAGATATTCAGCACCCTAAGCAAAAGAAGAAGTTAAACATAAATGATTTGGAATTTCAGCTGCGCAAATTGCTGGATGATTATTTTGAAATGGACGGTTATTCGCTATTTTATGAAGCCATTCAATCATTGCAGGATGAAGGGCAGCTGACAGCTATACATAATCATCAATACAACGGGAAAACCCCGTCTCTGCCTTTATATTTCTGGGTAAACGTGAAAACTCACACCGGCAAATGGGATCGTCTCGAGATGATGAAGTTAAGTGACCGGTTCGATTTTTCGTTTTATGAACGGCACCCTGAATGGCAGACGAAAGAGGAATGGAGCCGCGTCAAGAATTTATATGCTTTTCTCCAATCCAGCGGCGAACGGGAAATCGTTTCACTTGAGGAAAGAAGCCTGGAGCTGTTCGGCCATGAAAAATTCCTGCAGGATGTGATCAGTTTTCCTGATGGAATAGGTTTTTTAGCACGAATTGGTGTATCTGAAGATCAGCTGAAAGTGGTGAAATACGGAGAGCCTTTTGTGTTTTGGATGAAACAGGGAAAAGAAATTAAAGATATTCAGCGAGTGCTGATAGTCGGGAATCTATCATTCTTTCATACTAGCATTCAATTATTGGAAAGCGATCTGCTCGATTACGAACCGGAACTGATCATTTATGGGGAAGACACGAAAATTGAACGGAGCTTTTCGTTTTTCTTTAAAATCTTCCCGGCTAAATCGTATCTATTCTATTATGCGGGGGATCTGGATGCTGCGGGCTACGGGATCATGACTAGGCTGATTGAGAAATACCCGGAATGCTGCATTCAGCCTGCATTGAAGATTTACCGTAAAATGCTTGAATGTCTGGATCAAAGAAATGATCAGAAATCAGGACAGCATCAAAATCTTAAATACCGTGATGCGTTCTTTCGGTGGTTTACGGAAGAAGAGCAGGAACTCTTAATGCAATTATGGCAGGAAAATAAACGCATTCCTCAGGAAGTCTTAACAATTGAAACATGGAGGAGATGGATGTGAACGAGTCATGGGAAGGATTCGCCCAGCGGATGCAGCGTTTAAACCCGCTGTTTGAGCTTGGAAGAGGTATGGAAGTCGGAGAGCTGAAGCCTCATATCCAGACGATTCTGATGCAGGTGCTCCTCACCATTTTTTATCGGGAATTGAATGATGATGATCATCGGAGAAAATCGGATATCAAATATATGGTGGAAGATTCGATTAAACAAATGAAGCTTTTGGCTGATGAGAAGCAGATTGAACGAATTACAAGCGGGCTTCTATATCAGGGAAAAGAAGAATACAGCAGACCGTTTGAAGCCCTTTATTACGATGAAATCAGACAGTCATGGGAGACGCAGGTATTCCGCTATGTGACAATGGATGAATTATATACAAACCTGGAGATGGGCGGATCTATCGTCTATAAGCTCACAGATGTCTCACAGGAAATGATTTTCATGAGCAGGGAAATGGCGGAGGAGTTCTCGATCACCATTGAACAGCTCTACAGTATGCAGCTGATTAAAAACGGTAATTTCCGCAAAGCTACCCGAAACCTCGATCACCTCATTTCACGGGTCAACCGCTTAATGTCAAGAGAATTCTCCTTTCAAAAAGAAATGATCAATAATCCCAAAATCTTATTGATGGAAGAAGAAATGCAAAGGGCTGATAATCGTGCGGAAATTGAGAAGCAATTTGAAGAAGAAAAAAATCACTTCCGTACCATCAGCAGTCTGATTGAGAAGACAAAACGAAGAAACGAGGAAGATGATCACATTCAAAGAGAATTGATCCTCCTGCAGGAAAAAATCGGCCATACAAGGCAATTGCATGACCGTTTTGCCAAGCTTGTGATTCAGAATATCTCCTATGAAATGAAATTAAAAGCGGAAAATCCTTCGCTGTTTTGGGAAACGAGCCTGGTTTCGTTTCGGGAGCATATTTATGAAAACTGGTTCATGAAGGAGGGGGCATCTTCCTTCGATCATGTTGAGAAGGTACTGGGTCCTTTATTTTCGCCAAAGAATGAATTTATCTTGCCCTTGGATTGGATCTGGGGCGAACAGGAATTTGATGAAAAGCAGCTGACAGAGACAATGGAGGAAGAAACGGAAGACGAAAGCATTACCCATCAGCGCGTAACGAACTGGGGTTCTGTTATCAAGGCCTGGAGCTATGTGTTTCAATATTTGCAGACATACGGAGAGTTTTCCCTGGCTGATTTAACGACATTGCCGCTTGAGGTACAGGATTTATGGTTTGAAGAATCGGAAACGATTGATTTATGGATGATGTTTGATAAAAAGCCTCTGAATGTTCAGGTGCTGCACCGGAAGGAAGAGAGCTTGAGCGATGAGAGGGAAATTCTTCTTTATAAGCTTATGCAGGAGTATCCGCAATTCCAGGTGTTTGAAGGATTGAAACTTTATACCGAGTTTGATCATCGGGCGGAACCTTTCCTCTGGTATCAAATGAAAATTACTCCGTTTAAAATTTGTGTTCAGGAGGAGAAATGATGAGTGCAGAAAGTATTAAGACTGCATCAGCAGTTTATTTCACGCTATTAAAAGACAAGGTCATCGATGAAAACAGCGAGCACTTTCAGGCGTATTTCGATCCTGATGTAAGACAGACGGTGCTTTTAATGGCAGACGAATCCGGGACCTTTATAATTGAATCGCCGAAACGGATTCAGCTCGTTGTTCAGCCGACCGGTTCTGTTTTTGCGACGAATTTTACACATATGAAGGACAGGCATAAACAGGTTGAAACCAAAAAACATTTTCACCTGATGAGCGTTGTCATTATGGCATTTCTGGCGGGCATCGACCGCAATCAGGCGGCTAAGATCCGCACGAAGCGCGAAGGTATCAGCTTTTATACATTAGAACGGCAAGTGAATGATGTCATTATGAATTGGGATAGCCTGCTTAAAGCAAAGCCGGATTTCGGAGAAGAAGAAAAAATTGATATGAGAGACGTTGTGACGACATGGAAATACATGGAGGTCGACACAGATGATTATGGAGCCAGGAAAGCCAATCGCAGAACGCGGATTGGTTTGATTGCAAGTGCCATGCGTCTTTTGGAAACAGAAGGACTCATCGTCATTCTGGATCGGGAGGATATACCGAAGGCGATTCCAAAGCAGGAGTTATTTGAACGGATTGAATATCTGTATCATGACTATGACCGTTATGAGATGTTCAAGGAATTAATGAAAACAGAGGAGGAGGATCAGCATGCCAAAAATACATCGAATTAGAATTGCCAGCCTGAAATATGATGGCATGCAAAAGCAGTATAGGGACACCACATTTAACTTTCATAATGAGGAAACCTCCACAAATGGCCTCATTTCAATGATGAATGGGGGAGGAAAAGGTGTTTTCCTGCAGACCATATTTCAGATCCTTAAGCCGGGTACCGCATGGGGAAAGCAGAATAACCGCTTTTATCAGCAATTCTTTTTTAATAATAAAGAGCAGTTTATTCCTTATACCTTTCATGTTCTCATACAGTGGGAGCTCGACGGGGCTGACCGCAGGCATTTGGTGACGGGCGGAATGTTTTCAGCAGAACAGCGTATTTCAATGAATGAAGAGAGCGGAGATAGCAAACCTCTTGAACAGGAAGCGAAAATTGTCCCGAATATTACCTTTTATACAAGAGAGTTTGAACGAAAAGAAGAAGCATCTCTTGAACATATTCCGCTCTATGAAGATGGAGAACTGGCTGAAACAGAAGGCCTTAAGGATTATTTAAAATGGAATGGGTACGATGTTTACCGGGATACAAAGAAACACTACCGAATTTTGGATACATATGGGATTAACCGAAAAGATTGGGATATTATGAAGGACATTAATAAGGATGAAGGCGGCGTCGGAAAATTCTTTGAAGGCGCTGAAGATGATCATTCCCTGTTCCAAAAGCGGATCATTCCTACAGTCAGTCAGGTTCTGCACCGGACGGAGCATCAGAAGAACGATCTGGTTGAGATTTTTAAGAGTCAGGCAAGCATCGCGAAGGACCTCCCTGTTTTGCTGAAAAGAGAGCAGGCACATAAAGAGTTCCTGGAAGATATTCTTCCTTTTGAAGAGAGCCTGGCAAAGGGTATCGGGCATAAGGAAATTGTAGAGGACAGTATTAAGGCCGGAAGACAGCTGCTTGGCGCTTTGGAGCATTTGAAGAAAACAGAAGAAGAAACACTCATTGAACTGGAAAAGGAAATCGAAAAATTAACAGGCAGGCAAGTGGATCTGCGTTTTCAGAAAGATAATCTTGAGTATGCAAAAGCTCACCGGGAAGTGCTGGATTGGGAGAAGAAATTAGCGGAAGAGCAGAAGAAGCATATTGTTCTGCAGGAATCAGTGAAGGAAAAGCAGGAGCGAAAAGAAGAGCTGGCTTTTCAGCTGTTACTAAAAGAATGGCATGAAGGGGAACAAAGCATCCGCGCGCTTTCCCAGCAAATTGCGAAGCTCGAGCAGAACAGCGGCCTGGAGCAAGTGAATCAAAGAATGGATGAAATCAAAAAAGAGGCGGCACAGCAATGGGAGAAATCCTCCGTTGCCATTAGGGAAGCCGTTCAGCAATATTCCGGATATCAAAGGTTTTTAAAGAAAAAAGCAAACGACCTGTCAAAGCAGGACAAACAAAAGACCCAGGAGATTGCTCAGCTTCGTACAGAAATTGATTTTCTTTATACCAAAATTCATGAATTTGAATCAAAAGAAGAACAGCTTATCGAGGAATTCGGTGACCGCATTGCCTATGATTTAACGGGTTTTATTGAAAATCTGAATAAACAGATAGAAACCAAAGAAGCGGCACTCAAAGATATACAGGCAAAAGAGCATAGTTCAAATGAAAAGCAGAACCAGCTTGCTTCTTCCCATGGTACACTCGCACAATCCATTCAGTTTTCAGAAGAAAAGTGTGAAGAGCTAAAAAAGAAAAGTGAAGAGCAGCAGCAAAAAGAAACAAAGCTGTTCGATCAGCTGCAAGGTGTTCTGCAAGGTGTAACAGCACCATTCACGAATGCCCTTTTATCAAAATATGCCCTGGAAGTGGAAGAGCTCCTCGTTCAAAATCGCGAGCAAGGGGAAGAATTAAAGAAAGCACTCTGGGAAACGCAGCTGGATTATGCCTTAAATAATGAGCATTTCTGGATTGCCAATAATGATGTGCAGGAATTGAAGGAATGGATTGATGAAAAGACGGGGATTGACGTATTTTACGGATCCCAATTTCTCCAATCCTTAAAGCCGGATGAAGTGGCGAGCCACATGCTTTCTCATCCTCTTCTGCCGTACGGCTTAGTAGTCAGCAGGCCGCAATGGGAAAAAATCAATAAGCGGGTCCTTAGCGGAAGGATGTATAAAAGTCCGGTCCCGATTTTTATGCGGGAAGAAATGGCGGGCGAAAATCAGCAGAATGCCTTTGTGATGATCACCGGGACGGAGAAGGAGCTGCTGGCGGATAAAAATCAGTTCACAAACTGGAAGATTGAGATTGCGAAACAAATAGAAGATCAGAAAGATACACTTGCAGAGTTGGAAAAAACAGAAACAGCGCTGCGCCGTATTATAAAAGAAATCGACCGATTCCTTTCCCATGACCTTGCCGGTGATATCGAAAAAGTACTTCTTCAGGAAATGGAAGCCCTGCTTTCGAGGAAAACGGAATTGCAGGCTATCATCGTGCAGGAGGAAAAAGAAAAAGAACTGCAGCTGGGACTTAGAGAACAGTTGGAAAAGACGAAGAAAAAGATTGAAAATCTATCTAAAGACGCGGAATCCTTAGCGGGATTTAACCGAGAAAAGTCGATGCATCAGGAAAATAAACGGGTAAAGCAGGAAAAAGAGAAACAAAAGGAAGCTTTCGAAAAGCTGCAGAATGAACTGGGAAACGAGTTTCAGACCATCGCTGACCTTCAGGAAAAGTGGAGCCAGACCTATCTGGAATGGAAGCTGTCAGCCGAGCAAAATATTAAGAAGATCGGCTTCTTTATAGACGGTGCTGCTTTTCCAGCAGCTGAGAAAGCAGAAGCTTCTGAGGAGGTTCCGCGATTATCACCCTATATTTTAGAAGAAATCAATGGCAGCATTGAGGAGCTTAAACAGCTGCAAAAATCAAAAGAAGAACAAGCCAGTGAACTGCTCGCGATTCAGGCGACAAGAGAATCCGAACAAAAGCAGCAAAGGAAGCTGGAGAAAAAACTTCATGCTCTTAATGAAGAGTGGAAGGACGCTTCTGTACCGGATGAACCAATAAGTATTTTGGAAAATATGGTACAGGCAGCTGCAAAGGAAACAAAGGCAGCAGAAAAGGAAGAGCGTGAGCAGGAAAAGACCGTAACCATTGCTGAAACTTCCTTAAAGCATGGAATGGATCAGCGTAAAAAATCCTCAAAAAAAGTGGCCAAGCATGATCAAAAGCCTGAAGAATGGGAAGAGCTTGATCTGGAAGTGAAGACGATCGAAATTACTGACCAGACCAAACAGACAAATGCAGAAATAAAGAAAACGGAAGAACGCAAAAAAGAGGCAGAACAAAGCATAACTGAGTTTGAAAAAGATCAATTGCATTTATCCGTCATTCTTAAAGAGGAAGCGGCAGCTTTCTCGGATGATGACATCGAAAAAATAAAGAGTCAAGGAAAGCAAAGCATCCTTTCCTGGAGTGAAAAACATCAGGCTATTCAGGATGAAGGGCAAGAGAAGCATGCGAAGATTGAACAATCACTAAGAAATTTAAAGCTTGCTATTGAAGGCAAGGATTGGGAAATCCGCTTTAAGAATGAAGTCTTAACTACGCTTGATCATATGGATACAAGGCATTATGCGCATATTCAAAGTGTCGTCCAAAACATGAAGCGCTTTTCTCAGAGCGGCCTGGAGCAGCTGGAGCGCGACAAAGAACGGGCGGAAAAGGCGCAAAACTTCTGGGCAAGCCGGGCAAGCATGAAGGTAATGAGCATTTCAGAGGCAATTCGCTCGATGATTGCGAAAATGAAGCTTAAGAATGAAAGGGGTTCTTTCCCGCTCGTCCAGCTTAAAGAAGATATCCTGCCTAAAAAAGCGGAAGATGTCGAACCTTTACTGAAACAGCATTTTGTTTCAGCCATTAATAAAATTACGAAGCGATTTGAGATGATTGATGATAATAATCCGATGCTGGATCAGGAAATCAAACAGCTTATCAGTGATGAGCAAATTTTATTTGTTTCCCTCAGAAATCGCTATCCGGAGCTCCTGGTGTATAACATGCGTACAGACAATGCATTCATGTACGGTAAACCGCAGCGTGAGCATTATTCGACCTGGCAGACGATCAACCAGGGTTCGAAGACGAAATCTGATGGCAGCGGCGGTCAAAAGCTATCTGCCCGCATGGTTATGATGATGATGCTTCTTTCGGTCAAGAGTGAAACCGATCAAAGCTGGGTTCCGCTAGTCTGTGATAATCCCTTCGGCCAAGCTGCTTCTGCCCATGTGCTTGATCCTATTTTCGCTGTAGCCGATAAGCTGAAGTTCCAATTCATCGTCGTCACTCCGCCTGAATTGGTGAAAACAGAAATCAGCCAGAGATTCGAAGCGTACTATAAATTGGACTTCATCCGTGAAAAGGGGAAAGAAATTGTGTCGGATACGATTGTTCCGGCTTATAGGATTTATCAGGGAGAGGAAGCAGTTCATTAGATTAAAAGAATGAAAGTATTGCCATTTTACTGAAACTATGCAATACTTGGTTGAAAATATAAATTTTATACAAATTCTTATCCAGAGAGGTGGAGGGACTGGCCCTGCGAAGCCTCAGCAACCCCTGATTATGTCAGGAAGGTGCTAATTCCAACAGAGTTGACGCTCTGGGAGATAAGAGGTCGTTTTGATAAGTAAAGGCCTCTTATAAAGAGGCCTTTTTTTGATGCTCTTTTATAGTTTGAGCTTGGTTTAGATTAGAACGAAGAAAGAGGAGGAATGGCAATATGGAAAACGGCGTTATACAGGTACCGGAAGCATATTCAAGGATATTACAGGAATCAGATGTGCTCGGCTTCGGGCAGTCATGTGATATAAAAACAGGATTTTTACTGAAGGGGCTGGCAGCCTCTAAATCTGGAGGAAGCTTTTTGGAGCTGGGAACAGGTACGGGAGCGTCTGCTTCATGGATCATTGATGGGATGGATGAAGGCAGTAAGCTTACGACCGTTGACATAGATCCGACAGTGCAATCGATCGCGAGAAAGTACCTCGGGAATGACAGCAGAATCACATTTTGCTGTGAGGACGGAGCAGCTTTTATTCAAAACCTGTCGGAAGGGTTCGATTTTATTTTTGCAGATACATGGCCGGGGAAATTCGAGCTTCTGGACAAAACCCTGGATCATTTAAATATCGGCGGTTTTTATGTGATTCATGATGTGTTTCCGCAACAGAAATTGCCTGAAGAATTTCGGATCAAAGCAACTAAACTTCTAAAAACTCTGCAGGACAGACCTGACCTGGACATAACAGAATTGGATTGGTCTACTGGGCTGATACTGGCAGTTAAGACAGCGGTTTGACAGATGAAATGTGAGGGGGAGTTCCATGGACAACATTAAAAATCAGGTTAAAAATGTATTGCATGAAGGTGAAAACATAATTGAATGTTTAAGCTGTTCATTAGTTGCACATTACTGTTTAGCACCGCAGGCAGGCTTATTTGCAGCAACGAACAAAAGACTGCTATTCTATGGAATCCCGGTATCAGAAACAAACAAGGAATTAGTTGAAGAATTTGCGTATAGCCATATAACTTCCATTGAAGAAAAAAGGGGTATCACCGGGAAGCATATTCATATGTACTATAAGCAAGACTTGTACAAATTCCAGCAAATCCAGGGGATGAATTTGTTTGATTTTATGGTGGCTGTTAAGGAAAAGATGAGCCTGTTTACCACTTCACCAAAAGAGCGTTATCCTGTAAGATAAGCGCTCTTTTAGTTGAATATTTGACTTAGTCTAAATGCAAAGATAACGTTTCCATGCATTAGCGATTAATTTGACTCCTCTCTCAATCTCGTCCATCGAGGGGGCGCCATATCCAATCATCACTTGATTGTTTGGCTTGTGAAGATGATACATAGGTAAAACAGCATCGATTTCAACTCCCGCCGACTTTGCCAGTTCAATTGCTTTAGATTCATTCAATCCTTCTGGTAATGTCACGATGATATGCAAACCTGCTGTATCTCCAATTATGTCAAAGTTTTCTCCTAAATGCTTTGACAGGCTATCTATTAAACAGCTCCTTTTAGCTCTATATAAAGTTCTCATTTTTGCTATATGGGATAAATAAAATCCTTCATCCATAAACTTTGCAGCAGCTCTCTGATCGATTCTTGAAACAGTAGACTTTTGATAAGCATTAAATTTTTCAAAGTCCTGCTTCAGGGCTGCTGGCATAACCAGATAGCTGATCCGAAGTGATGGCAGCAATGTTTTTGAAAAGGTACCGAAGTACAGTACCCGCCCGGTTGAATCCAGATGGGATAATGCTGGGATTGGTGCCCCTTTGTAGCGAAATTCAGAATCATAGTCATCCTCGATAATGTAAGCAGACTGTTTAATTGCCCAATTTAACAGTTCAACCCTTCTGGCAATAGACATAATTGTACCGGTAGGATATTGATGAGCAGGTGTGGTGTATAACAAATTTACAGGCTCATCAGCATCAGGCACACAGCATCCTTCCTCATCCACAGTAATCGGATAACATGGCAGCTGTAATTGCTCAGTAATAGATTTAGCCCGAATAAAACCTGGATCTTCTATTCCGATGGCGCTCCGTTTAAAAAACAAACATACATTTAGCAGCTGCTGTTGGAATCCGCTGAAGATATACACTTGCTCCGGCTGGCAGGCCAGCCCTCTAGCTTGCTGTAAGTATAGTGCAATTTGGGCACGCAAAGAATATTCGCCCTGCCACGGTGCATTGCTGGCATTAGATTCATTAAGCTCTTTTCTGTATAATCGGCTCCAATGTTTATAGGGGAAGGCGGAGGCATCGACTTGCCCATTTTTAAAATTAATATGAAACTCATTCTGAACTCTTTTCTCCAATTCCATTGTATTAATTTCACTATAGTGCCATTCATTCTGAATTTCAGAAACAAAATAGCCTCTGCGTTCTGCTGAATAACAGTACCCTTCACTCAGCAACTGTTCATAAGCCATCTGAACAGTTATGATGCTTACGTTCAATTGTTCAGCCAGCCGCCGCTTAGCAGGAAGTCTTGAATGAGCTGACAATTTTCTATCTAAAATCGCAAGCCGAATTTGTTCATAAATTTCTTTATACTTTATTCCATTTTCCGTAAGCAGAATTTGAAATTCCATTGAATCATTCCCTGGTATTATATTAAAATTCATTTTTGGTTATTTGTATCATACCATAATTCGGTTTTAATTGATTCAAGGAGAGTGATAGCATGCAAATTTTAGTAAACAATGTTGTGCAGTTAATTCCCATGGAACTTGAGCATATTGAAGGAATTTATGAAGCAGCTCAGGATAAACGCATATGGGAGCATATGTCTGTTGATTTAACTGATAAAAGCCGGGTCATTCAATATGTAAAAGATGCGATACAAAAACGTGAGCAGGGCACCGATTTTGCTTTTGCCATTGTCCATAAAAAAACAGGGAATATCGTCGGTGCTACTTGGTTTCTTGATATCTCAATCCCGCATAAACGGCTCGAAATCGGCTCAACATGGATAAACCCTCATTATTGGCGCACGAATATTAATTCAAACTGTAAATATTTATTATTAACATACTGTTTTGAAGAACTGTCCGTGAATCGCGTACAAATTAAAACCGGACATGAAAACTTCCGTTCACAAAAAGCGATCGAAAGGACCGGTGCGGTAAAAGAAGGCGTACTTCGAAATCATATGATACGAAAAGAAGGGACAATTCGCCATACTGTCCTTTATAGTGTTATAAAGGAAGATTGGGGAAAAGTAAAAAGACATTTCGTAGAAAACTTGCTTTTCTAGGTTTTGTGGAACATTTATACTGAATAATAAAACTGCTGGAAGGGTGTAGATCGAAGTGAATGATGATTCTTTATTTACTGATAAAATCAAAAAGGCGCTTCAGAATACTCCCCCAGGGGAGTGGATTCCGGAGATTCCGGATGATTGTATACGCCTGCATTGCGGCTACCCGGCACCTGATCTCGTGCCGGTTGAAGAGGTAAAAGCAGCTGTTAACAGTCTATTAGAAGAAGAACAAGATTTGCCGCTCCATTATATAGGCAGTCCAAAAATAGCAAAACTAAAGGAGCAGATTTTAAGAAGATTGAAAGAGCGGGGGATATCTGTAACGGAAAATGAGCTTTTGATAACTTCGGGTGCCTGTCAGGCAATCGACTTGATTGCCCGCATTCTCCTTGATGAGGAGACAATTATTGCAATAGAGTCCCCCACATATATGGAGGCATTAGAGATTTTCCAAAATTACACAAAACATATAATCAGTATTCCTGTAGACAAGGACGGACTTCAAACAGAGGCATTGGAAGAGATTCTAGAGGAAAGAAAGCAAAAAGGGCTCGCTCAGCCGCGTTTTCTCTATACGATCCCAACGTTTCAGAATCCTACAGGGACGACGATGACAGGAGAGCGCCGGCAGCATGTATTGGAGCTTGCAGACAAATATAATTTCCTATTAGTAGAGGATGATGCTTATGGGGAATTATCATTTAATAAAAGTCTCCCCACTCTAAAAGCAATGGATCAAAACTCCCGAGTTCTGCATGTCGGTTCGCTATCCAAAATAGTGGCCCCGGGCATGCGTATAGGCTGGATAGCGGGAGCAAGTGAAATGATCCATGCATGCGCCTGGTTTAAAAAAGATCTGAACCATCCGTTTGCTCAATCTGCCATGGCTGTTTATTTTGCAAACACGGATTTTAATAATAAACTAGAAACCTTGAGAGATACATACCGGTCCAAATGTGATGTTCTGACCTCCGCACTGGAACAGTACCTTCCTGAATCAGCTTCCTGGTATGTGCCTGAAGGCGGGTACTTCGTGTGGATGAAAATTCCCGGTGCCGATACATCGGAACTGCTGACAAATGCCCTTGCAGAGGGGGTATCTTTTATTCCTGGCAAGTACTTTTTCAAAGATCAGGCAGCTGGAACGGAACTTCTTCGCCTTTCCTTCAGTTATGCGGATGAGAAGGAAATAATAGAGGGGATTCGCAGGCTGGGAAAAGTGGCAGAGGCCTATCTTTAAATGAAAATATTTCTATGGAACTTTTAAAAATGATGAGGAATAAAGTAAACAAAGCCTAATTATCCTGGTATTGTAGGCCAGAAATTAGGCTTTTTTAAAAATGCCAGTCAATGATCGGTAAATTCTAAATTATAGTCTAACTTTAACCTCAGTACCGTCCTTGGCTTTGACATCTACTAGCACGATCCCCTTATAATTTGAAGGAGTGATTTTTCAATGCATTTTCGAAAAGCAAATGAAGAAGATTTACAAGCTATTGTCCGCTTGCTTGCCGATGATGAATTAGGAGCAAAGCGTGAGAGGTATGAAGAACCTCTGCCGGATTGTTATTATAAAGCATTTAAGGCACTAGAAGTACAGTCGGGAAATCAGATCATTTTAGCTGTAGACGGTCAGGCGGTGATTGGCTGCCTTCAGTTAACGATCATTCCTGGTTTAGCACGCCAAGGGATGAAACGTGCACAAATTGAAGGTGTGCGTGTTGATCAGCGCCACCGTGGTAAAAGGGTAGGAGAAGCCTTGTTAAAAGAAGCGATTGCAATAGCGAAGTCTGAAGAGTGTGGCCTTGTCCAATTGACAACAGACAAGCAGCGTGATGATGCACAACGTTTTTATAATAGGCTGGGATTTCTGGCAAGTCATGAAGGGATGAAATTAATCTTTTAATTTGATAGGTTTATTTCGCTGGCGCGATTTTTGGACCAGCTAGAATACAAGTTTAATACTGAATAATAATGGAGGAATGCTGAATAATTTTTCGTTAAATGGAAATTATATAGTTGAATTCAAAAAGGAGGAATGATGTGGAAACAAGCATGAGTGTTGAAGAAGTATTGACCGGGATCTCTGAACTGTTGGAAAAAGAAGGGCAGCCGCCCCGAAAGAAGCAAGTAAAGAAATCAAATCCAGAGCTAATGAAAAATGCATTGTATTATTTTCCTAGCTGGGAAAATGCAGTAGAGCAGTCTATAGGATCTTAACCTCAAAGAGTACATAACATATTTTTTTGAAATTGAGTGTCTTCGTAAGTGTTTGTCCAATTTAAAAAGGAAATACTGAAACCACAGAAGATGCCTGCCAGATGGAAAAGTGCAGGCATCTTCTGTGGTTTTATTAGAAGGGTAGGTATTTGGGATTTTAAAATACCCTGTCGCCATTAAAAATTGAATTCTTTACAATTACATAATCAACATGACGAATGGCATCCAGCTTGTTGCCGCCTGCGTAAGAAATAGAGGACTGGAGATCCTGCTCCATTTCTTTCAGCGTATCTGCTAATGATCCTTTGTGCTCTACTAAAATTCTCTTGCCTTCAACATTTTTCTTTTCGCCTTTTTGAAATTCTGAGGCTGAGCCAAAGTATTCTTTATAGAGCTTTCCGTCTTTCTCATTCTCAATGGTTTTTCCAGGTGACTCCTCATGTCCTGCAAACAAGGAACCAATCATCACCATTGTTGCACCAAATCGAATTGATTTGGCAATGTCACCATGGGTGCGAAGACCTCCATCTGCTATGATCGGTTTGCTTGCTGCCTTTGCACACCAGCGAAGTGCAGCTAATTGCCAGCCGCCCGTTCCGAATCCTGTTTTAATTTTTGTGATGCATACCTTGCCAGGTCCAATGCCAACCTTTGTCGCATCAGCTCCAGCATTCTCTAATTCTCTGACTGCTTCCGGGGTTCCGACATTGCCAGCAATCACAAAGCTGTGAGGAAGGTATTTCTTAATATGCTGAATCATTTGGATGACAGCGTTGGAATGGCCATGGGCTATATCAATAGTAATGTATTCCGGTGACAGCTCTTCATCAGCTATTTGCTGTATAAACGCATACTCGCCTTCTTTGACGCCAACACTGATCGAAGAGTATAATCCCCGTGCCTTCATATCTTTCATAAAAGAAATTCGCTTCTCCGGTTCGAATCGATGCATGATATAAAAATATCCGTTCTCTGCTAGGTATACGGCAATTTTCTCATCTACAATCGTCTGCATGTTGGCAGGCACCACTGGCAGTTTAAACGCACGGTCCCCCAGGAAGACCGTTGTATCACATTCAGATCGGCTATTGACGATACTTTTTGCGGGAATTAATTGAATATCTTCATAATCGAATACATTTTCCATTGTAATCCTCCTATTGAACGAAGCTGAATACGTACGGCCATTGCAAGGATAGGTTTTTCAGTTTCAATCCATCTTATACAGGCTGGCAGGGAAGCATCATTAAAAAAGAGCTTAGAAAATTCCTAAGCTCAATGGATAATAGGGGGTCGAATTGTGAGGGTTCGACCACTTTAATAATATACAATTCTGTTTATTATTTCAACTTATTAAAGTAAAAACGCATAAAAGTGATAGTGTATTAAAAACTTCTACTCGGATTAACAATTATAAGACATATCTCGCTTTGGATATTCCACCCAGTATTTCAACCATAGGGGCCATGACATAGCGGTAGCGAGACAAATGGAGGATCCTTCATACATTGCTGCAGTTGGCTTTTTTTGAGTTGAGATTAAAATATCCCATTCTCATTAGGAGATTCCTCTGGTATGGGCTGTCCTACATCCCAAAGTTCAGCAATCTTGCCATCTTGAAACCGAAAGATATGTACAACTGCTCCACCGAGGTCCTCTGGGTTTTGCTTCACATGGGAATGAACGGCAACGGTTTCATTTTCCTGGATGGCAAGTTTAACATCAAGTTTTTTGTTAGGGTTTTGCTTTGCATTCTCTTCCATCGCGAGCATGAGAGATTCTGCATCGCCACGGAAATAGGGATTATGGTGGGAAAAATCAGGGCTGATGTAACGCTTGTAGGCTTCACGGACTTGACCGGATGCTACAAGCCGCAGAAATGATACTGCTTTCTCTTTCAGTGATAGGTTCGAAGTCGATTGTTGCTCTGTACTCATTTGATTCATCCTCTCTTCTCAATAATGAATTCAATTGAAGTATAAGTTATTGATATCCCAATGACAATATGTTGCCATAAGGGAAATCTCTTTTAGTTATCTTACTTTAATATAGAGTGAGAACTTTATTAATTTGTGATATATATTAGAAAAAGGGACAAAGGAGGCGGTTAGCTTGAGTATCCATTTTGAATTGAAAAGATCCATTGAGGTATCTGCACAAAATGCCTATAAAGCTTTAATCGATCTTGATTCTGCAAAGGACTGGATGAATGGACTAGTTGGAATAGAGTGGGAGGACAGCGGGCCATTAAAAGTGGGGAGTCAGTGGAAAGAGACAAGGAAAATGTTTGGAAAAGAAGCTTCTGAACATTTTGAAGTTGTCGAACTCGATGAGCCCAATAAAATTGTGCTGCGCTGTGATGGAACCAAAGGAACAACAGGCAAAGGAGAATTTATATTTACATACATAATCGTTCCAGCAGGTGATGCTTCAGAAGTTACTTTACTTGGTGAGATTAAGGGACTTATAGGCTTTTCGAAATTGTTTGGAAAGATAATGGCTGGAGCCTTTAAGAAAGCCTGTGCAAAAGATTTGGATGCTTTAATAAACTATTTAGAAAAGTGAAAGTATAAAGGAGCAGAATGTTATGTCAATCATTGATAAATTAAAGCTTAACAAATATAATAATTTGGCTGTTCTTAACCAGCCAAGTGACTATGCTGTATTTAATGAATGCAAAACTACTTTATCAGGTGAACATGATGCAATCTTCATCTTTGTAGAAACAATTGATGAAATGGTGATTTATACACGAAAAATAATTAATGAAGAACACCTGCTTGAAAAAGGATATTTATTTTTCGCTTATCCTAAAAAAGGGAATAAACGGTTTGATACATACGTTCATAGGGATGATATTTTTCCGGCAATGAAAGTGGGAGAAGATGGGTATGTGGAAAATAGCGAAGTGAAATTCTCGAGAATGGTAAGTATGGATGATGTCTTTACGGTTGTTGGATTGAAGCGCGAAGAGAAAAAAGAGAAAAAGTCATCGGCTCCTAGTCAATGTGTGGCTGATTATCAGGACCATGTAAAAGATGTTGAAAAACTATTAGCGGATTATCCAGATGAATTGAAATTTTATCAGGATTTGACACCGGGTTACCAAAAAGATTGGGCTCGCTACATCTTTTCAGTTAAGCAGCAGAAAACCCGTGAGAAACGAGCATCGCAAATGGTCGATATTTTATCACAAGGTTATAAATCTGTTGATTTGTTTAGACAAAAGAAGAAGTAAAAAAAGGTTCCTGCCCCAGGTTACTTTCATAATTAGGGGCAGGAACCTTTTTTAGAAACTAAGTGTATTTAACTCATCAAGAAATGCATCTAAGTCATCTTCAGATAAAAATTTATATGCATATCCATAGGAAATTGGTTCATTTCCTGTATGTTCCCGTTTAGGGAATTCCCGCAGGACTGTACTATGACGCATACCAGTGGATTTGTCCTCCAGTTTCTTATTGCCTTCAACGGTTTCTGGATTTAAAACAATCGTAATTTCTTTATTCGGAAGCAGATAAATGACTTCGCCGTTTCCAACATGTTTAAATTCAACACCCTTAGATGTTTCCTTCATCGTTTTGAATTTGTTTAACCCAAATGTATTATGTATGTTTCCCATTGGATCATTCACCTCCATTAAATAATGCCATCTCATATTATAAGGCAGAATGCCTATTCTGTACTATAGAAACCTAAGCATAAGAAAAAGGAGTTTGATATTCCTCCTTTTTCTCAAGCATAATATCCTGAAAAACACTTACCCTTTTTGGATAGTAGTTTGATATTGTTTGCTGCTGCGCTCAGTCTGAACCAGCATATGTCCATTTTTTTCACACCATGAAGCAATATCTTTCACAAAATTGCAATCAGTTGTGGTGATCTGAAGATATTCACCTGGCTGAAGGGACTTTATATTTTTATGAACCTCCATAATTGGCCCGGGACAGGTTAACCCGGCCGCATCTATGGTGATAGATGGATGAATGTGCTCCTTGTGATCTGGATTGATGGCTCTCTTTTTCTGGTGATGAACAGCTGCATATGTTTTCCAGCCTCCATCCAGATTTTTCACAACAAAACCATTTTCTTTAAGAATACGGGAAGCCAAATAGCCTCTTAACCCAACCTGGCATGAAACATAAACCGTTTTGTCCTTAGGGAGTTCACTCAGGCGTTCACGTATTTCACTCAGCGGAATTTTAATAGAACCTTTAATATAGCCCATCTCCCTTTCGATTGGCTCCCGGACGTCGATCAGGAGACCGCCATTTTCAACGATTTCATCGATTTCATTCCACTGGACGGTAACCGTGTCGCCATTCATGATGTTTTCCGCCACATATCCTGCCATATTGACAGGATCCTTTGCAGATGAAAATGGCGGAGCATAGGAAAGCTCAATTTCGGTCAAATCAAACACAGTCAAATTCCCTTTTATGGCTGTGGAAATTACATCAATTCGTTTGTCTGCTCCATCTTCTCCAACTGCCTGTGCACCATAGATTTTTCCTGTATCGGGACTAAAGAGCAGCTTTACACTGATTGGAGCAACTCCTGGATAATACCCTGCATGGGAGCTTGGATGAATATGCACAGCCTGATATTTCATGCCCAGCTGTGACAGCTGTTTTTCATTGATGCCTGTGGATGCGACGGTTAAATCAAATACTTTGGCAATGGATGTACCGAGTGTCCCTTTATACCTTTCCTGCTTCCCGTAAATATTATTGGCTGCAATTCTTCCCTGGCGGTTAGCCGGGCCTGCTAAAGGAATCATGGCTGCATTTCCATTGATAAAATCCTTCACTTCAATGGCATCGCCAATGGCATAAATATCTGGATCATCCGTTTGCAGATACTCGTTTACCAAAATTCCCCCGCGCTTTCCTACATCCAGCCCTGCCATGAGGGCCAGCTTATTTTCAGGTTTTACCCCTATGGATACAATCGCCATGTCCGTGCAAAGCTCTGTCCCGCTTGCCAGTTCAATGGTTTTCCCATTCTGCTTAAACGCCTTGACTCCATCCTCTAATATCAAATCGACTCCTTTGTCAATGAGATGAGAATGAACAATAGAGGCCATTTCATAATCGATAGGGGCCATCACCTGCTTGCCTAATTCCACCACTGTAACTTGAATCCCGCGCTTAGCCAAATTCTCTGCCATTTCAAGCCCGATAAATCCTCCACCAATCACAACAGCCCGTTCCGGATGCTGCTCGTCAACAAATGCCTTTATTTTATCTGTATCCGGAATATTCCTGAGTGTGAAAACATTTTGCGCATCTGATAGTCCTTCAATAGGCGGCACGATTGGTTTTGCTCCCGGTGATAAAAGTAAAGTGTCGTATGATTCCTCATATATTTCACCGGTTCGGAGGTTTTTGACTTCCACTGTTTTTTGTTCACGGCTTATTCCGATAACTTCTGAAAGATTGCGGATATCCAGATTGAATTTTTTGCTCATACCTTCTGGCGTTTGCACTAGAAGCTTATTCCGGTCCTTAATGGTTTCACCGATATAATAGGGAAGGCCGCAATTGGCGAACGAGATATGTTCACCCCGTTCAAACAGGACGATAGCTGACTTTTCATCTAATCTTCTTAATCGTGCAGCAGCAGTAGCACCACCGGCAACTCCGCCTACAATGACAATTTTTTTTGACATGATATATTCCTCCTGACTATTTTCAAAATATGCTTAAATTGGTTTATTCCCGTTTATATCGCTTAAGTGTTCACTCCTTCACAAGTGCATTCAGCCCCTTTAATGCTTCTGTGTTTAAAAGAAATTGTTTATATTAATATACTATATGGGGTATATAACGTTGCGCAATAAAATCCTTGTTTATTGATATGTGACAATATTGTGGCGTACACAGAATAGACAAAAAAGCACCGTTAACTATAAAATGATTGTTTCGGCCTGTATATTAATTATAATTTAGTATAAGGAAAGAAATTTGGTAATTTTTAACTATTAATTCGACATTTTATTCAATATAAAAATAATTCGTATTATTCATTCAATTAATAGTCTCCTATTCTATAATTTAGAGTATCTAAATAATAGGAGGTCAAACTAATGAAAAAAAAGCTGCTTGCACCTGTATTGCTGTCATCAGCGTTAATGGCAGGTTCCATTCCTGTAAATGTTTTTGCCCAGCCGGCAGATTCTGCGAAGGTTCAGCCTGTCCAAGCTTCCAAGGAGTGGAATGAGAAAGCAAGTGTTCCTTTATTTGTAAAAGAGAGAGTTGCAGAGAAATTCTCTTCCAGCACTCCGGCGAATGCATTAAATTATTTAAAAAAGCATCAGGATCAAACAGGTATTAAAAATCCTGATAAAAACCTGAAAGTGAAAAATGTACAAAAAGATGAGCTTGGCATGACCCATATCAGGTTTAATCAGGCAGTCAATGGTGTGACCGTAGAAGGGTCCGAAGTAATTGTTCATTATAATGAAAATAATGAAGTAGTATCCGCGAACGGAAGAATAAATCAGGCAATTGCCGATGAAGCAGTGGACACGTCGGTGGCTTTAAAACATGATGCTGCAGTAAATACAGCTTTATTCGCTGTCAGTGCTCCAAAGGATCTTACATATGAGCCAACTTCTGAACTTGTAATCTATCCGTTTGAAGGGGAAAATCATACAGCCTATAAAGTAAATGTAAACTTCATGGGAGATGAGCCTGGAAACTGGTTTGTGTTTGTAGATGCAAAATCTGGTGAAGTCATTGATCAATTCAATGGAATCATGCATGCTGATGAAAATAAATCCCAGAAAGGATTCGGAAAAGGGGTAAATGGAGACCATAGGGAGCTTCATATTACCCGAACGAAAGAAGGTGCCTCCGGGACAAAGTTTGCGTTAGCCGATTACTCTCATGAGAATCTGGATGGGATCTTTACATTTGATTCTAAAAATGATTGGGATTCAAATAATGATGCTCTGTATGTCGGGAATTCGGCTGCGTTCATAGGGGATTATGACCGTGCTGCAGTAGATGCGCATTATAATTCTGAGAGGGTATATGAGTATTTCCTGAATGAGCATGACCGCAATTCTCTCGATGGGGAAGGAATGGCAATAAATTCATATGTTCACATGGGCACAGATTATAACAATGCATTCTGGAACGGCCGTTATATGGCTTATGGTGATGGGGATGGCGAGTTCTTCATTTCATTATCGGCAGGACTTGATGTTGCCGCCCACGAAATGACACATGGTGTAATCTCTCATACTGCCAACCTTGCATACCGGAATCAATCCGGAGCCTTGAACGAATCCTTCGCTGATGTCTTTGGAGTGCTGGTTGACGATGAAGACTGGGAAATGGGCGAGGACATTATGGCACCGGCTGCTAAAGCTGATGGTGTTACGAGATTGCGCAGCTTAAGCGACCCAAATAGTGTTGTCGTAAGTAATCCGCAAAGAGCAGCATATGGAAGCGGAGTCTATCCGGCCCATATGGATGAATATTACGACATGCCTTTAAATGTCGACAATGGCGGAGTCCATGTAAATTCTTCTATTACAAACCATGCAGCCTACCTGATCGGGCAGGAAATTGGCAGGGAGAAGCTGGGGAAAATTTATTACCGTGCATTAACTGTTTATTTGACCTCTAATTCTAATTTTAGTGATGCACGCCAGGCAATTGTTCAGTCTGCCATTGATCTATACGGAGAAGGCAGCACCGAACATACCGCAACTGCATCTGGATTTGATGCCGTGGGGATTTACTAGGTTAATATAAGGTGAAAGGCATTATTCATCCGGGTAATGCCTTTTCACCGATTTTAATCAACCTGCAATCTGGCCATCGCTCATTTTTATTATACGATCGGCAAAAGAAAGCATTTCTTCATCATGTGTAACGATTAGAGTGGTTATGTTTAGGGTTTTCGTTAAATCCCTGATTAGCAGCATAATATCTTTAGATCTTTTTGAATCCAAACTTGCAGTGGGTTCATCTGCGAAGAGCACTTTAGGTTTATGGATGATTGCACGGGCAATTGCAACCCGCTGCTTTTCACCGCCAGACAATGAAGACGGGTAAGCTTTTTTCCGATGGTCCATTCCAACTAGTTTTAGAACTTTCTCAATTTCTGCTTTTTGTTCATCCTTCTTTAATTTCAGCTCAGAAACATCCAGCATTAACATGAGCTGTTCTTCTACTGTGAGAAACGGAACAAGATGAGCAAATTGAAACACGAAACCAAATTTACATGCCCGTATTTTTCGGACTTGCTCCGGACTCATGGTAATCATATTTTCCTCTTCAAATAGTACTTTTCCACCTGATGCAGGCTGAAGGCCAGCTGCGATTGTAAGAAGTGTACTTTTACCAGAACCTGATGCACCCACTAACGCCGTTATCTCACCTTCTCTCAGAGAAAGGTTAACTCCTTTTAGTATCTCTTCCTTCACTTCACCATTAGAAAATGTTTTCCTCACTTCATCAATTGTAAATACAGTCATATTAAACCTCTCCTTGCTGAATCGCCTGTAATGGTTCTACTTTTTTAATTTGTATACCTGATAAGGTAGCTCCAATAAACCCTATAATCAAGAAGACCAATGACAGTAGCCCTGTTGTAGCAGAGGTTAGACTAAAAGGCATTCCTTTAGGGGCAATCATATTAAAAACTTGACTAAATGTAATAGAGAGTAACAGTGCAATGATTGTAATAAAAAGCATCTGTGTCCACATCATTTTAAACAATGAACTTGTTTTTACTCCAATAGCTTTTAAGATACCGTATAATCCAATTTTTTGAACGTTCATCATGTAGAAAAAGATAGCAAACAGCATTCCGCTAATTACAACTAAAAACCACACAATCATATTTAAAGACATCTGTTCTGCACTATAACTCGGAATGGTATTGAGAAAATCTTTCTTTGAGAATGATTGTAAATCAGGAAAATTTAGTGTCAGATCCCCTCCGGGTATGAAAATTAATTGCATTTCTTCTACTCGGTAAATTTTCTTGAAATCTTTCAAATTTATATAAGCAACAGGGGCATGACTATATTTCTTTTGATCCACAAACCCTTTTACAACAAACTTGCCGCTATATTGATTATTCTTTAAGGTATCTCCAACCTTGATGCCTTCTTCCTCCAATGAACGATCAAGCACGATTTCCCCGCTTTTGACGTTTTCAAATAACGTTGACTCTGTGGATGCAACAAAGGCGACGCTTCTCTGCTTATCGTTTTCATCATTCAAAAAGCCCATTTGTATGGAAAGCGCTGCAGCATCCTTATATTTGCTTAATATTTCATCCTGGATACTTCTGTCTATTCTTGAAAAATTATGGGTTTCTTCAGCTTCTTCATCCATATAGAATACACCGTTTGGCAAGTCTTTAATTAATGCAGCATTATCTTGTGATAATCCATTTGCCAAACCTGAAATAATAAAAGTTAATAAACTGACTAGAAAAATGATTGAACCTAATATTAAAAAACGGATTTTATTTCTTTTGATTTCTTTCCATGCAATGTTCATATAATCTCCTCCAATCTCCTTTGACATCCTTAGTCTATAATTCTTATATGAACGGAAAATGAACAACAAGTTACAAATTTGCGGGGAGCGGGGCGGAGACATTTTCGAATAGGGGTCCCATAGAGATGAGCGGAAGGTGAAGAAAAGTATACAAAAAGTGTCAGACATGATCAGTGGGGGCCCACGGAAAATTCCTGACACAATCAATGACTTTATTAACGAATAGGCAATTTAACAACAAATGCAGTGCCTTCTTTTTCTTTACTATTCACATGTATTTGTCCACCATGCAGTTTAACAATCGTGGCAGCGATTGAAAGTCCAAGCCCTGTCCCCTCAACTGAACGCGTGCGTGCGATATCTGCCCGGTAAAAGCGGTCAAATATTCTATCTATTTCTTTCTTGTTCAAGCCTATCCCTGTATCTGCAAAAGTGACAAAAACCGATCCTCTGCTTTCTTCAATTGATATTTCAATACTGCCAGCGGGATGATTATACTTAATAGCATTCGTTAATAAATTATCCCAAACCGTATTCAGTAAAGAAGGGTCACCCGTAATTTCTGTATCTGGTAAGGTGCAGTCAAGCATCATGTCTTTTTCATTTACAACCCATTGATAATTTCGAACCAGTTCCTTAATTTGCTGGGCAACATTAAATGTTTTTTTGTTCATAATATCTTCATTGCGATCTAATGAGGCAAGAAGCAATAATTGTTTTGTCAATGTCGAAAGCCTGCTAATTTCACCGTTTATGACAGAGATGTATTTTGTTTTTTCTTTATAACCCAGAGATTCCTGTGACAATAGATTGGTGTACCCTTTTATATTGGATAAGGGTGATTGAATGTCATGAGAAATGTTTGAAATAAATTCCTTTCTCATCTCATCCAATTGTTCTAATTTACTCGACATTTGCAAAAAACTTTGTGATAATTCCCCTAATTCATCACTGCGATTAATATCAAGCTCAACATGAAAGTTTCCTTTCGCAAGTGACTTTGTGGCCGCTGTTAATTTAGATATCGGCTTCACTAAATATTTTGTACTGACAACTACCATCAAGATGCTTATCACAATCATTAAAACGAGAAGCCAGCCAAATAAAATATGCATCTCATTAAAAAGAAGCTTAATATCAGGTCTAATAAAAAGAGCATAGTTAATGCCATTATGCTTTAAAGGGACACCTATTGTATTCTTTAGTTCATTTGCAAAAAAGCCTGTCACAAAGGTTTTTTGTGGAAAATGGATAATACCATGATAAACTTCACCATTTAATACCTGCTCTTTAGTAGAAGAAGGGAGGGTATTATCCCTGAATTTTGCGCCAAAATAGCTTTCTCCTCCAGAATCGTCTGCCAAGTAAATTTGGTATCCAATTGCAGAGAGGTTCTCTAAGTACTCCTTCAAATTGACATTCGGATGTTCTTCAGCAAACGCAGCTATTTCCCGTGCAATTGTTGTATTTTTTTTATCATTATAGGGTTTTAGTTTTTGCTGATAATATGCATTAGAAATTAAAAATGCTAAAAATCCGCTTAAAATCATGATTCCAGTTGTAATCACGACAAATTTCACATAAAGAGACTTCATCAGCGCCTTGCCTCCAATAAATATCCAATCCCGCGCACAGTCTTGATGTTAAAATCATCTGTCAATTTCGAAAATCTTTCTCTTAATCTTTTTACATGAACATCTACAGTTCGTTCATCGCCCTCATAATCCAAACCCCAGATCTGTTCGATCAGCTGTTCCCGGGAAAACACCTGCATAGGATTTGAAATGAAAAAATACAATAGTTCGAACTCCTTTAAGGGTAAAAATATCGTTCGTTCCCCAATTTGAACTTCATAGCTTTTTCTATTTATCGTTGTATTTCCTGTACGAATGATTGATTCATCATGTTTTTTATTATACCGCCGCATCAAAGCCTGGATTCTAAAAAGTAATTCTTTTGGTTCAAAGGGCTTGACTATATAATCATCTGTCCCGGATTGAAACCCTTTTTCCTTATCTTCAATTTGATTTTTAGCTGTTAAAAGGACGACAGGAATATCATACTGATCCCGGATGTTTCTCGTTAAGGAAAAACCATCCATATATGGCATCATCACATCCACAACTGCTAAATCAATCTTATTATTGCTTAAGATGCTTAAAGCTTTTATCCCATCCTGAGCTTTGTATACTTTATAACCTGCTTCAGATAAATGAAGATCAACAAAGTTTAAAATATTGATATCATCATCGACAATTAGAATATTAATCATTTTAAAAACTCCTTATGCAATTAATAGCATTCACTTATAGAAAGATACCATCACTCTTACCAATGTGCTAATTTTTAGAACTATACTTGATAAGCATCTATTAAAAGCAGGTGAAGAGTTTTCAGTCGAAGTTCGGTGCAGGGCTAAAGGAAATTAATGCGTTCAATCTTGAACTTGAAATTGATCCAAATAATTGTAAAAGAGTGTTTAGAAGGATCTTTTTGTGGCGAGAGAATTGCCGACTATACTGCTTCTACAGAAAATAGGCTGAATTATTCAATTCTTGCAGGGATAGACAATGAAAAGCAAAGAAGTATGGCTGCTTTTTCAAACAAAAGTTCTCTTGAAACGTTAGAAGGCACATCCACTCTGGCAACCATTAAGATAAAAGCGAAGAAAGATTTAGAGTTTGATATACCGACTACGAGAGCATTGCTTTTGAATACAAGCTTTGCTACCATCGATAAAATCGGCCATGTTTTAAAGCCTGGAGAAGAGCCTGGGGAAGTCGAGCAGCCTGAAGAGCCGAAGGAACTGCTTTTGACAGCAAGGGATATCGTCGTATCTGGTGAAGCGGATAAAATGCAGGATGGAGCTGAGGCATTTCCTCGATTGATTGACGGTGAAATAAGTGAATCTTCCCTTGCTGAGCTAAAGTGGAGCATCACGGAAGCCGATGGTATTTCTCTGCCATTAGAAGTTGATTTTAGCTTTAATAGTCCTGCAGTACTTACGAGATTTGAGGTATTAAACAGACCGTTGTATACCAATGGAAAAATCAAAGTTCTCCGTGCAAAAGCTTATGATGAAGGTGGGAATGAGTACGATTTGGGAGAAAAGGAGGTCATCTCAACAGATAAATCTGTCACCTACCATTTGTCTGAATATACTCAAATTCCAGATGGGAAAAAGCTTGCCAAAGTGAAAATTATTTTTGAAGAATCTCATAGCGGACCGCTTATGCTTTCGGTTTCAGAAGTACAATTCTGGGAGAGAAACGTCGCCAATTGAGAGCAAATATAAAAGAATTGAAGAAAGCCATGGATAGTTCCATGGCTTCAGACTGTCGACAAACTCGGTGAAAATCGTGCTTGTCTGCAGTCTTTTTTGTTTTAAAATAGAAGTAATACAATGCTTGAGGTGATTTAAATGCTTTCAAAACATAATCCAATTCAACGGGATCAAATTGAAATGGTTGCTTTAGACGAACTTGTACCAGTGGACCATTTGGTTCGCAAAATTGAAGCAGCGATTAATTTCTCATTCATCTATGACTTGGTAAAAGATAAGTATTCAGAAAAAGGGCGCCCAAGTATTGACCCTGTAATATTAATTAAACTCACATTCATTCAGTATACCTTCGGTATTCGCTCCATGCGTCAAACAATTGAAGAATTGAAAACGAATATGGCTTATCGATGGTTTTTAGGTTATGGCTTTCACGATAAAGTTCCTCACTTCTCAACTTTCGGTAAAAATTATGAGCGTCGATTTAAAGACACCGATCTCTTTGAACAAATATTTTATCGAATCTTAAAAACCGCAGCTGAAAAGAATTTAATTAGTGTCGAACACGTTTTTGTAGATTCTACGCATGTAAAAGCGAGTGCAAATAAACGCAAATTTGAAAAGAAAGTGGTTCGAAAAGAAACCCGTGCCTATCAAGAACGCCTTCAAGAGGAGATTAACCAAGACCGTGAGGATCATGGAAAAAAGCCGTTTCCACCAGATAAGTTTGATAAGGAAGAATACAAAGAAATCAAGGAAAGTACAACGGACCCAGAGAGTGGTTACTATGTAAAAGATGAGCGTACCAAACAGTTCGCCTATTCTTTCCATGCGGCCGCAGACCGCAACGGCTTTGTTCTTGGGACAATTGTAACTCCTGGTAACACGCATGATAGTCATATTCTAGAGCCATTAGTAGAACAGGTCATTGATAAAGTTAGTAAACCAAAAGCTGTTGCGGCAGATGCAGCCTATAAAACACCTGCCATCACGAGCTACTTATTGAAAAACGACATCACTCCTGCCTTACCTTATACACGACCTCGCACAAAAGAGGGTTTCTTCAGAAAACATGAGTATGTTTATGATGAGCATTTTGACTGTTACATTTGCCCGGATGGTGAGATATTAAAATATACAACAACTACAAAGGAAGGGTATCGCCAATATAAATCAGATCCTCGAATTTGTGCTGGATGCTCTTTCTTGTCTCAATGCACACAGAGTCAAGCACAACAAAAACTGATTCAACGTCATGTGTGGGAGGAGCATGTGGAAGAAGCAGATCATCTTCGCCATCATCGAGACGTCAAATCGATCTATGAAAAACGCAAAGAAACAATTGAACGAGTATTCGCAGATGCAAAAGAAAAGCATGGCATGCGTTGGACAACCCTCAGGGGACTTAAAAAATTGTCGATGCAGGCGATGCTTACTTTCGCTGCCATGAATTTGAAGAAAATGGCCAACTGGACTTGGCAAGGTCCAGAAATGGCCTAAATGATAACCTCGGAGAGGTCTGTAATTGCTTAAAAAACCATAAAAAATCAAAAAAGGGTTCGGAATGAGACTAATCCGAACCCTTTTTGTCTACAAACTGAAGCCATGGATAGTTCCATGGCTTTTTTCGTTAGGATAATAAGAAATCAATTAATAAGTAACAACGGATTTAGATAGAGTGAGTTTTAATAGTTATCTTGACTGCCAATGACCATCATGTTACTATTAGGTCACATGATATATGTTACTTATTGGTCACATGTTAAACTTTGGATTTATAATGAAAGGGCCGATGTAATGAGCGACGAGCTATCCACCGTTTTTAAGGCATTGGGGCATCCGATCCGCAGGGGAATTCTCGATATTCTTAAAATATCGCCAAGAACTACCGGAGAACTAAACGAGTATTTTCCTGAAGTCACGCGGTATGCCATTATGAAGCATCTAAATATTTTAGAGGAAGGCCACTTAATTTTGGTACGTCGAGAAGGAAAATATAAAAAACACTTTCTTAATGCAGTGCCCCTTCAGGAAATGCATGAGCGCTGGGTAGGTAAATACATGCAATCCACAGCCAGCTCGCTGATGAATTTACGGAGGGCCGTTCAAGATAAAGGAGGAGACAAAACAATGGATTCAACAAAGGACTTTCGCATTGAACAAGAGATATTTCTTAATGCACCACGAAATGAGGTATTTAGGGCATTAACTGAAAAGGTGGAAGAGTGGTGGGAGTTTCGCATAGCTCCGAAGGGAGTAACATCCCACTTTACGTTTGAGCCTGTTCCAGGCGGGCAATTTATGGAAAGATGGGGTGAAAAAGAAGGCGCAGTCTGGGGGAATGTATACTATGTAAATGCTCCTGAAGAAATACGGCTGCACGGCCATCTTGGCATGCATGGAGCGGTAAACAGTGCCTATACGTATCGTCTTCTTGAGAAAGATGGAGGGACGCTGCTGCAGCTTACCCATACAGCCTCTGGTGTTATTCTAGAGCAATGGGAAGAGGAGCATACCAAGGGATGGGAATATCTGCTTGGCATCCTGCTAAAAAAATACGTAGAATCGAACTAATTCTGGAGAACAAGATGGTAGATGTAATCACAGAAATAACAATTAATTGCCCTGTTTCTCAGGTTTCAGAGTATGCTTCAAACCCTGATCATGCTCCTGAATGGTATGTCAATATACATGCTGTTGAGTGGAAGACACCAAAACCGCTTCAAGTAGGAACACAGATTGCTTTTAGAGCGAAGTTTCTTGGCCGGGAACTTGCTTATGTTTACGAAATTACTGATTATATTCCAAATGAAATAATGGTAATGAAAACTGCAAATGGCCCTTTTCCAATGGAAACCATATATACATGGAAAGCTATAGATGAGTACCAAACTCTCATGACATTAAGAAATAATGGGAACCCAAAAGGCTTTAATAAGGTCATGTCTCCATTCATGGAACCGATGATGAGAAGAGCAAATATGAAGGATTTAAAAAAAATCAAAGCCATACTTGAACAATAATTTTTATCCATCGGGCTGGAAGTTTTTCCTGTGAACTTAACATAAGGTGTATGCCCTTTGCAGCTTTAAAAAGGCTATTAAAAGGGCAAGGCACCTTAGTAATAAGCTGAAGTTTTCACCTTAAAGCACAAAATAAGGAGACACTAAAGCCTCAATAATCAATTAGCAATTCCTAAACCGTCCAATCTCTACAAATCAAAATTAGCCTGCCTATTAATTACTGGTCGGCTTATTTTCATTTCTGTTCCTTTTTTTATAAAACTAAATTATCAATTTGGTTAACGAATCTTTTTGTTTAACTTCAGAAATAAGGAATTCAGCAAAGCAATTGGAGGATAAGAAGGCGCTTTGTACTTTTTACGATAAACATTATAATAGATTTGTAAGCGATTACGTTAATAAAAGGAGGAAGAGACTATGGGCAGATTAGTTCATTTTGAAGTTCATGTGGATGACATGGAGAGGGCCAAGAAGTTTTATGGCGAGGTATTCGGGTGGTCATTTCAGGATTGGAGTGAGTATGCCGGAATGCCTTATTATGGAGCAGTGACGGGAAATGATGAAGAGCCGGGCATTAACGGTGCTTTGATGCAGCGCCAGGGACCGCCTCCAGGAGATAATCAAGCGATAAACGGATATGCCTGCACAATTGGCGTGGAAGATTACGATGCAGCGGAAGGCAGAATTCTTGAGAACGGCGGCACTGTCGCATTACCGAAGTATGCTCTTCCGGGAATGGCTTGGCAGGGGTACTATAAGGATACAGAAGGGAATATCTTCGGAATCCACCAGCCAGATGCCAATGCGAAGTAATTGTTTTATCTTATAGCATCATATGGAAAAATACATAAATGAAAAAAGCCTTCTCTATCGAGAGGGCTTTTTTTTGAGGATTCATTCAAAGGAATGAATCCTCTATTTTGTTATCAGGCACTGATTTTCACAATCTTGCCTTCCTTGCGTTTTTTTGCATATTCTGCAGTTGCTGTAAATAAAACATCTGATGAAGAGTTAAGAGCCGTTTCACATGAATCCTGAAGAACTCCAATGATGAATCCTACTCCTACCACCTGCATCGCGATGTCATCCGGAATTCCGAATAAGCTGGCTGCTAAAGGAATGAGAAGAAGGGATCCGCCTGCAACACCTGAAGCACCTGCGGCAGAGACTGCTGCTAACACGCTAAGGATTAGAGCTGTTCCAAAATCCACTTGAATACCTAATGTGTGAACCGCTGAAAGAGTCAAAACAGAAATTGTAACAGCTGCACCAGCCATATTAATCGTTGCGCCTAATGGGATGGAAACGGAATACGTATCTTCATCCAGTCCGAGCTTTTCGCATAAGCTCATATTTACAGGAATGTTTGCCGCTGAACTGCGTGTGAAGAACGCTGTAATTCCGCTTTCTCGTAAGCATCTAAGTACAAGCGGATATGGATTTCTGCGAATATTTAAAAATACGATAAGCGGATTCACAACCAGAGCGATAAAGAACATGCAGCCCAGAAGGATGAACAGTAACTTGCCGTAATCCATCAATGCTGAAAGACCATTGCTGACAATCGCATCAAACACAAGGCCCATAATTCCGATTGGGGCGAAGCTAATCACCCATTTTACTAGTGTCGAGATGGCATCCGAGAAGTTTGCGAGCATGTTTTTTGTTGTATCAGCTGCTCTTCTTAAGGCAATGCCAAGCAGGATTGCCCAAGTCAAAATGCCGATATAATTGCCGTTGATCAGTGCATTGACCGGGTTGTCCACGACGTTAGTCAGCAGGGTTGTAAGAACTTCTGCTATCCCTCCAGGAGGTGTTACATCCTCTGCTCCCGGTGCAAGTGAAAGGGTAACAGGAAAAATAAAGCTTG
Source organism: Cytobacillus firmus (assembly GCF_023657595.1). NCBI lineage: Bacteria > Bacillati > Bacillota > Bacilli > Caryophanales > Bacillaceae > Cytobacillus > Cytobacillus firmus. The sequence continues at coordinate 1,979,550 of NZ_CP098323.1, forward strand.
CTACTACTGCGACAAGTCCTGCTAAAAAGGTGCTTACACCATAAAGAGCTATAATGGACTTCATATTTGTCTGCTGTCCGCTTCTATGTTTGGAAATGGCATGCATGACCAGGAAAAAAACCAGTACCGGTGCTACTGCTTTTAATGCACCTACAAATAAAGTACCGAAGATAGAGACCCATCCCGCTGCTTTCGGAATAGTCAAAGCGAGGACAATACCTGCGATGATGCCCAGCAGAATTCTTTTTACCAGACTTATTTGGTTCCACTTGCTGATTGCGTTTTTCATTCGATTCCCTCCGAAATGATTATTATATAAAAGAGAATAATGGCTTATCACTGTTATTCGACAGTGATATTTGTTAGTTTAACACAAATATTATAAATTGTGTGATAAATTATTATATTGAAATATCTGTTAAACGGCTTTTTTTGAGATATCCTGCTGATGCTATTGGTTTCATAAGATTATCTTTGTGGAATGATAATAAAAATTTCAATACTTTTTTTGCTTGTGGAATAAGTGCCTATCAATAGCCGCAATCTAAAAATGTACATAAAATCGAAGGATGAGGTACACATCATGACAGGAATTCTATTAGCCCTCATTGCAGCGGTTTCATGGGGCAGTATTGTATTTGTCAGCAATAAGCTTGGCGGGGACGAAGACAGCCAGACGCTTGGCACGACAATAGGAGCTCTATTATTTGCCATTGCGGTCTATCTTTTCAAGAGACCGGATCTGTCCAATATCGTTTGGGCAGTCGGCTTTATTTCTGGTTTGTTCTGGTCGATTGGGCAGAAAAATCAGTTTGGGGCAGTCCGCTATTTGGGGGTTGCCAAGACAGCTCCGATGTCCACAGGTCTGCAGCTTATTGGAACAACTTTTTTTGGAGTATTCATTTTTAAAGAATGGGAAACACGGATGGGCATTATCATCGGAGTCACCTCACTGGTCTGCATTATTGCCGGTGCTGTTCTGACTTCCTTGAAACAGGGGGATGACAAGGAACAGGGAAAAAGTCTCAAAAAAGGCCTGCTTGTACTCCTATTATCGACAGCAGGCTTTGTCGGGTATGTCGTACTAATCCGCTGGTTTGAAATTGACGGCTGGTCTGCCATCCTGCCGCAGGCAATTGGAATGGTAACAGGAGCATTCCTCATAACCCTCCGCCGCAGGCCATACAACAAATATGCAGTCCGTAATATCATTACGGGGCTGATTTGGAGCACCGGGAATCTGGGATTGCTGCTTTCCCTTCCGAAGATCGGCGTGGCAACCAGCTTTTCACTTTCTCAGACTGGAATTGTAATATCGACCATTGGCGGGCTTTTCTTTTTAAATGAGCGGAAAAGCAAAAAACAGGTGTTTATGGTTCTCCTTGGCTGTTTGTTTATTATTGCAGGGGGAGTATTGCTCGGCTTTACGAAAAAATAAGGGAGTGATCTTATGTATCCAAGTCTTGAAGGAAAAGTTGTCGTCATTACCGGCGGAGCGACCGGGCTCGGGAAGGCAATGGCTGAACGTTTCGGTACTGAAAAAGCGAAGGTAGTCATCAACTATTTTAATGAAGAACAGGAAGTGCAGGGGATTATAGAAACGATTGAGAAAGCTGGCGGCAGTGCCTCTGCCATCCAGGGGGATGTTACAAAGGAAGAGGATATTAAAAGAATGATTGCACATGCCATTAAAACGTTTGGTTCTCTCGACGTCATGATCAATAACGCGGGAATCGAAAATGAAGTCCCATCTGAAGAACTTACCCTGGAGGATTGGAATAAAGTGATTTCAACGAATTTAACGGGACAATTTCTAGGCTGCCGTGAAGCAATTGACTACATGCTGGAAAACAAAATAAAAGGCTCGATCATTAATATGTCATCTGTTCATCAGGAAATTCCATGGCCTCATTTTGTTCATTATGCAGCAAGTAAAGGCGGAGTTAAATTGATGACTGAGACACTTGCGCTTGAATTTGCCCCGCATGGTATCCGGGTGAACTGCATTGCCCCTGGTGCTATTGATACACCCATTAATGCGGAAAAATTCGCAGATCCTGAATTGAAGAAAGGTGTGGTTGAGCTCATTCCCATGGGCTACATCGGCAAGCCGGAAGAAATAGCAGCTTGTGCAGTATGGCTGGCATCCACTGAAGCAAGCTATGTCACCGGAATGACCTTGTATGCTGATGGCGGTATGACGCAATATCCGGGATTTCAGGCTGGCAAAGGATGAATGGAAAGCTCTTCTCATTTGAGAGGGGCTTTTTTTAGGCAGGTAACGGAACTTTTAGTGCCCAGCGGTAAAAAGATAGACATAAAAAATCCGGCCGCTTAAAAAGGGCCGGACCTGAAGGGGTAAAGAAAAAGGGCTTTATGATGTTTCGGTACATTTACATTGTAATGAGTAAATGTTAACAAACTGTGACCGGGATGCGGACAAATTATTAAATATACCTTTTGGGTTAAAGATTGTTAAGGACACGGAAATGATACATACAGCGAGAACCTATAATTAGCAGTGGCAGCTAAAAAGGCAGGAACGCTATTCCCTGCCTTACAGTCATTTATTTCCTTTTTTGAGCCTTCATTTTGTTCGCTTCCAGTTCAGCAGCATACTCTTCGTATGTTTTACCCTGCTTTTGGCTCTCAGATTGAATTTTTTTGAACTTGTTATCATTAAGATTCGGCATGTCTCCACCTCCCCTGGACAAGAATATTTTTTACAAAGACATGAACATTATTCCGACGAAATTAATTAAGTACATTACTCAATAAGGTTTCATTTCCATTTACATGGGTATGATAACCAGGCAATCTATTTTGGAAGTAAATACAATAATTAATATTTAAAGTAAATTCAGGTATAAATTTTTAAATCATAGGAAAAATATGGTCATTCATTTTTAGGAGGTTAGATTGTGGCAGATAACAAAGATATGAATACAGAAAATGAGCAGAATGTTAGCCGTGAGACACTGACAACTCGGCAGGGGCATCCTGTTACGGATAACCAAAACATTCGTACGATAGGCAATCGGGGACCTGCTACTTTGGAAAATTATCATTTCATTGAGAAGATCTCCCATTTTGACAGGGAAGAGGTTCCAGAACGTGTGGTGCACGCAAGAGGAGCAGGCGCATTCGGTTACTTTGAAACATACGGAAAAGTGGGCGATGAGCCGGTTGAGAAGTATACACGTGCCAAGGTCTTCTCTGGTGCAGGGAAGAGGACGCCATTAATGGTCCGCTTTTCAACTGTGGCAGGTGCGAAGGATTCACCCGAAACAGCACGTGATCCTAGAGGTTTTGCCGTAAAAATGTATACTGAGGACGGAAACTGGGATTTGGTCGGCAATAACCTTAAAATATTCTTTATCCGTGATGCGATGAAATTCCCTGACATGATTCACGCATTCAAGCCTGATCCTGTTTCAAACGTGTCAAATCCCGAGCGGATGTTTGACTTTGTTTCCAGGACACCAGAGGCCACACATATGATTACATTCCTGTTTTCACCTTGGGGAATACCCGCTACATACCGTCACATGCAGGGATCCGGTGTCAATACCTATAAATGGGTGAATGAAAAAGGGGAAGCTGTACTGGTGAAATATCATTGGGAACCAAAACAGGGTATTCGCAACCTGACACAGGAAGAGGCAAGCGAGATTCAGGCTAAAAATGTCGGACATGCTACACAAGATTTATTTGAGGCGATTAAACGGGGAGATTATCCGGAATGGGAGCTTTTTGTACAGATCATGGAGGATGATTACCATCCAGAATTGGATTTTGATCCCCTTGATGATACCAAGCTTTGGCCGGAGGATCAGTTTCCTTGGCTTCCTGTTGGCCGCATGGTGCTTGATCGCAATCCAGTGGATTACCATGCAGAAATTGAACAGGCGGCTTTTGGAACGGGAGTACTTGTTGATGGAATGGATTTTTCCGATGATAAGATGCTTCAAGGCCGGACTTTCTCATATTCCGATACACAGCGTTATCGAGTAGGAGCGAACTATCTGAAATTGCCGGTTAACGCTCCGAAAGCGCCTGTACGTACGAATCAGCAGCGCGGCCAAATGGATATTCGGGACCCGAAAGAGGCAGGAGATAATCCGCATATTAACTACGAGCCTTCAATGAAGGGTGGCTTTAAGGAAGCACCTGAAGAAGCGCGCATCCCGCATCGGCCAACTTATAATGCGGCTGCCATGAGCGCACCGATCGACCGGCCAAATAATTACGGCCAGGCCGGCCATACTTACAGGAGCTTTGATGATTGGGAGCGAGATGAACTGATCAAAAACCTGTCTGAAGCTTTAGCGGTATGCGACAAACGGATTCAGGATGCTATGTTTGAGCATTTCACACAAGCTGATGAAGACTATGGCCGCCGTGTCAAGGAAGAAACCGGGAAAGTCATGAAAGAGATCCAGGCGATGAGCGGGGAAGAACAAATTCCAGGCCGTGACGCTGGAAGATCTAAATATGGCCAGGGTTCAATCGCTGAAAACCAGGCATCAAAAGAAGCGGTTGAGAAAAGCCATGAAACGGATCCCTATTAATAGCAAACATGGACTGTCCAAAAGTCAGCAATACTGACTGCAGGGCAGTTCTTTTTTTTTATTTTGCTTCTTTTTTTATGGCAGATAGGACTTCTTCCCGGTTTTATAGGATAATCTTCTAAACTATATAACCAGAGGTGCCGAATGAAACCAATTATTGGAGTTACATCAAATTTAGATGATCATACCCTTTCCGTTTCAATGGATAATATCCATTCATTATTAAACGCAGGGGCCGTTCCAGTTGTTGTGCCTAATTTGCTGGATGATGAGAAAGTCGAAAAATTGGCTGAAACGCTTGACGGGCTGCTGCTTACTGGCGGGGGGGACATCGACCCAACACTATTTGGTGAAGAACCCCATCAAAAGCTGGGCAGTATTTGTCCGGAAAGAGATGTATTCGAAATCAGCATGATTCAAAAAGTGCTTGCTCGAAATAAACCAATCTTAGCCATATGCAGGGGCTGCCAAGTCCTCAGTATTGCTCTTGGGGGTGATATGTATCAGGACATCTTTTCCCAAATTGGCGTACCTTTGCTGCAGCATGGCCAAAAAGCCCCCCGCTGGCATGCGACTCACTTTGTGAATGTAAAAAGAGATTCTCTCCTCCACAAAGTTACTGGAATGCAAAGCTTTAAAGTAAACAGCTATCATCATCAGGCTGTCCGCAAAATGCCTGAAAACTTTGAGGTATGTGCAGAGGCGAGTGATGGGGTTATTGAGGCTTTTGAGAGTACAAAGCATCGCTTTGCATTAGGAGTACAGTGGCACCCTGAATGCATGACACAAAAGAATGATGACCCTTCAAATGCTATATTTGATGCATTTGTTAAGGCTTGCTCACAATAGCTCCAGAAGTAAAAAGCCGTCGCAATTCTCAAATTTGCGACGGCCGTTTCACTGCCCTTCCTCCAGATAAATCTCCGCACCGGCGATAAACTCCCGGACCGCAAAGGATAAGTACTTATCCTTTTTCCAAATCATCCCTAGCTCTAAATTTACAGCAGATTCAGAGATGGGCAGAACCACTAGGTCATTGAAGTTTATATTTTGACAGATTTTGCTTGGCAGCATGGTAATTCCCAGTTTTCCTTCAACCATTCCCAGCAGGAAGTCCTTTTGCGAGCTTTCACAGACAATATTAGGCTGAAAGCCGCTGTTTAAACATTCCTCAATAATCAGATCATAGAGGGTGAAATCTTTCCGATAGAGGATGAAAGGCTCTTTGGCTAATTCTGAAAAATGCACTTCTTTTTTTGAAGCAAGCCTATGTTCCCGGTGGATAATGAGCATTAAGGGATCCCTTAGGACATTGATTATTTCAAAACCGCTTCCATGGGATGGGACCGTGCATATCAGGCCAATATCCAATGTGCCATCTTCCACCCCTTTTTTTATTTTCTTCGTGCCGACTTCTGTTAATTTAATTTCGATCAATGGGAACTTTTCTTTATATTGGCTTATAAGCTTCGAAAAGAAGGCTGCGCCGACTATGGGAGGTATGCCAATTTTGATTTCACCGCCCTTCAGCTCCATTAAATCTGTTAACTCCAATGTCAGGTTCTGAAATGCGTCCAGCACTTTTTTCGCATTGATTAACACGGCTTTTCCTGCATCCGTTAATTCAAGCTGCTTCGATGACCTGTAAAATAGCGGCACTCCCAGTTCGCCTTCGAGATTTTTAATGGCTTTGCTGATGGAAGGCTGGGTGACATGCAGGGTCTGGGATGCTTTTGTAAAGCTTAAGTGCTGGGCTACCTCAGCAAAATATTCTAAATGCCTGATATCCAATTACTGCACTCCTCTCGTATAACCAAAAGGCATAAGGATTATAGATTATATGTATTTCATTTATGGATGACGTTCATTATATAATAATCTACAACAAATACTGAAAATTAACAATATTCAATAAGGGAGATGGATAGAATGGATTTGCAGAAGGAATCTTTACTGCTTCATGAGAAGTTTCAAGGGAAGTTAACGGTCGATGTAAAAATGCCGCTGAACAGCATGAAGGATTTAAGCTTAGCCTATTCCCCAGGAGTGGCAGAGCCTTGCCGAAGAATCCATGACCAGCCTGAGAAGGTCTATGATTATACAATAAAAGGAAACTTAATCGCTGTGATTTCTGACGGCACATCTGTTCTGGGACTTGGGGATATAGGCCCTGAAGCCTCCATGCCTGTTATGGAAGGTAAGGCTGCATTATTTAAAGCTTTTGCAGGGATTGATGCCGTTCCAATTTGCCTTGATACGAAGGATCCCGAAGAAATCATTAAAACAGTCAGGCTGCTGCAGCCTTCCTTTGGAGGCATTAACCTGGAGGACATCGCGGCACCCAATTGCTTTTATATTGAAGAACGGCTGAAGCAGGAAATGAATATCCCCGTTTTTCATGATGACCAGCATGGAACAGCGATCGTAACAGCAGCAGGGTTAATCAATGCGCTGAAGCTTGCCGGCAAAAAAATGGATGAAGTAAAAATCGTAATCAATGGAGCGGGTGCTGCAGGAATTGCGATTATCAAGCTGCTCCTTAATATGGGAGCAAAAGAAATCATCATGTGTGATACAAAGGGAGCGATTTATGAAGGAAGGCAGGAGCGAATGAATCCTGTCAAAGAGTCTGTCGCGAAAATCACCAATCCAGGAAAACGTAAAGGAGCGCTTGAGGATGTTATCATTGGCGCCGATGTGTTCATCGGGGTTTCCTCTGCCGGTGCCTTAACAAAGGAAATGGTCGAGACGATGAGTCCGAATTCCATTATTTTTGCCATGGCTAATCCAATTCCTGAGATCATGCCGGATGAGGCGAAAGCGGCAGGCGCTAAAGTCGTTGGAACAGGAAGATCCGATTTGCCGAATCAGGTGAATAATGTCCTCGCATTCCCTGGAATTTTCCGAGGGGCCCTGGACGTCAGAGCTACTGAAATTAATGAAGAAATGAAAATGGCAGCTGTCGATGCGATTGCCGGATTAATCGATGCTACAGACCTGACACCTGATTATGTTATTCCAGGGCCGCTTGACAGCCGGATTGTTCCTGCAGTAAGGGATGCAGTAATAAAAGCAGCACAGGAAACAGGTGCAGCCCGAATCGAAATTATACAGAACCAAATAATAAGCCAATAGAATGAAATTAATATGCGTAGGCATGTTCAAGTGAAATCCATCATAGTATCCAAAATATAAAGCTGCAGATTTTGCCAATGGGATTGAATTTATCAACTTCGTCACTTGAATTTATTTAAAGGGGAGACTGATACCGATGAAAGTATACGAAGTAATTGAGACGCAGGAAATGTTCCGTGGTGAAATCATCGAAAACTATTACGTTATTTATGAGCAAACGGAAAACAAAGTCTTTGAAAATCGAAACAATTATATGTTTCAACAGGAAAGATTTTTAGAAGAGACCGTTAATATTTTTATAGGAAACCCGCATTCCACCTTAAAGAAAGTAAAAACCTATCCCATTCGCCATCTTGCATTCGGGGATATCCGCGAAGCAATCAGAAAAGACTTTCCGGACCTCTTTAAGAACCTGAAAAGTTATCCCGCTTAAACACTGGCAGCCTCCAATGCAGGAGGCTGTCTTTTCTTTGGATTCTTAGGATTGGAAATGTTTCCTGTCTATCTGTATGATAGTATAACAGCTAAAAAGAAAACGCGGGCAGGACCGTTTTTCAGAAATTTGTTATGGGAATAATTCAGACGTAAACATATTAGAGGGGTGGAGCAATGATTCAGTTTGACCATGTGTCGAAACAGTATCGGGATGGTACCAAAGCTGTTGATTCAATCAATTTACATATAAAAGAAGGCGAGTTCTTCGTGATTATTGGTCCGAGCGGTTCCGGGAAAACCACTGTTCTGAAGATGATTAATCGGCTGATTCCTTTGACTTCAGGAACGATTTCCATAAATGGCAAACGGATCAGTGACTATGACATTCATGAGCTCCGCTGGAATATAGGCTATGTCCTTCAGCAAATTGCCCTTTTTCCACATATGACAATTGGGGAAAATATCGCGATCGTACCGGAGTTAAAGAACTGGGAGCAGGTGAAAATTAAAGAACGGATTGATGAGTTATTGGAAATGGTCGGATTGGAGCCTGACATATACCGGAGCCGAAAGCCGCATGAACTTTCAGGAGGGCAGCAGCAAAGAGTGGGCGTAACAAGAGCACTGGCAGCCAATCCACCCATCATCCTGATGGATGAGCCTTTTAGTGCACTGGATCCCATTAGCAGGGAAAAGCTTCAGGATGACCTAATCAGCCTTCAGAAAAAAATAAAGAAAACCATTGTGTTTGTTACACACGATATGAAGGAAGCCTTAAAGCTCGGCGACCGCATTTGTGTTATGAAGGACGGGGAAGTCGTGCAAATTGGCACACCTGAAGAACTGCTTGCGCATCCGGAAAACGAATTTGTCAGGCAGTTCGTAGGGGAAGAACAGGGGCCTTATATAGAGGGGTTTAGTCTTCATGACATCCTTCTGCCGATTTCAGAAACAGAAGAGAGCATGGCAGTCCTTCCAGTCTCGGCTTCACTCAAAGAAACGCTTAGCTTATTGGCCGCTAATAATGAACTTGCTGTGGAAGAGGACGGGGAAATCATTGGACTGGTTAACAGGCAGGCTGTTATTCGTAAATTGGCAGGCAGCATGCAAAGAGAGGTGAAGTCATGAACACCCTAAGCTCAGTTTTTAGTGAAAGAAAAGGCCAATTAGCAAGTGTGCTGATTGAACATATCCAGATTTCGCTCATTGCTTTATTTTTTGCAGTCCTGATTGCCATCCCGCTTGGAATATATCTTACAAAAAAGCAAAAAATCGCAGAAGGAATCATTGGTGTAACAGCCGTATTGCAGACCATACCTTCATTAGCGCTGCTTGGCCTATTGATCCCCTTATTCGGGATTGGAAAAGTGCCTGCCATTATCGCATTAGTCGTATATGCCCTCCTGCCCATCTTGAGAAATACATATACAGGCATAAAGGAAGTGGACGATTCTATTATCGAAGCTGCAAGGGCAATGGGGATGAACAGGCGCAAAAGGCTTATGAAGGTAGAGCTTCCTCTTGCCATGCCGGTCATTATGGCCGGGATCCGTACCGCGATGGTTTTAATAGTCGGAACAGCCACTCTTGCAGCCTTAATTGGAGCAGGGGGTTTAGGAGAATTGATTCTCCTGGGAATTGACCGGAACAACACGGCCCTGATTATACTTGGGGCCATCCCTGCAGCCATATTGGCAATCCTTTTTGATATGCTGCTGCGCCGGTTTGAGCAAATGTCATTTAAAAAATCGCTCACAGCACTTGGAGTATTCATTGGTGCGATGATATTAGTTATGGCGATTCCTCTTTTGGCAAATCAACCGGAGGAGAAGATTGTCATCGGCGGGAAACTTGGTTCAGAACCGGAAATCCTGATCACTATGTACAAATTGCTGATTGAAAATGAAACCGATCTTAATGTCGAGTTAAAACCAGGGTTAGGAAAAACATCGTTCGTCTTCAATGCTCTGAAGTCTGGCAGTATTGACGTGTATCCTGAGTTTACCGGTACAGCTATTGCGGAATTTTTAAAAGAGACAGCGGTAAGCACAGACTCCGGTCAGGTATATGAGCAGGCGAGAAAAGGAATGAAGGAACAATTCAGCATGGAGCTGCTGGAACCGATGGCTTACAATAATACGTATGCTTTGGCAGTGCCTGAGAAACTGGCTGAAGAGTATGAACTGCAATCAATTTCAGATCTAAAATCAGTCGAGCAAAACATAAAGGCCGGCTTCACCCTTGAATTCTCGGATCGGGAAGATGGCTATCGTGGCATCCAGAAGCTATATGGCGTAGAATTTCCAACTGTTTTAACCATGGAGCCTAAACTGCGCTATGGAGCAATCGAAAAAGGTGAAATCAACCTGGTGGATGCTTATTCTACAGATAGCGAAATTGCCAGATACAACCTCACTGTCCTGGAGGATGACAAACACTTGTTTCCGCCATATCAGGGCGCCCCGCTGTTGAGAGAAGAAACCGCTGAAAACCATCCGGAGCTGGTTAAAGCTTTAAACAAGCTGGATGGAAAAATCAGCGATGATGAAATGCGTGAAATGAACTACAAAGTAAATGTAGATGGTGTGAGTCCTGAAGAAACAGCAAGGGAGTATCTTGAGAAGGAAGGATTGCTGAAATAAACTGCATCAAACCGGGAAAGTTATCGAGTAAAAACAATAGCACTTTCATTCATCAGCCCCATTTTTGTAAATGGGGCTGTTTTTTTGGTTCTGCACTTCTATTGGTGTCGATTTATCCTTTTCCTGTGATAGAAGCCATTGATCGGGTAACACTCTAAGCCCATTTCTCCTTTTCCCGGTAAATTCACACTTGTCCAAGACATGTGCCCCCGCGTTTTTCATACTTTCGCATAGTCTATTAAAAAGCGAAAAGAGGTGTAAAAACAATGGGGTTTAATGTATCTGGCTTTAAGAAGATTACCCCGGTTAACGGATTTGATAGGACCAGTGCTGTAAAGACAATGCCATGCAGAACAATTACGCATGGTCTGTTGCCGAGTTTGGAGAGTATCTTTATGTTGGGACAGGCCGTAATATAGTCTACTCGGTCCTTTCGAGCGGAGCTATTTTTGGCGATATCGAAGTGCCTGAGGAATTGACTCCAACGAATCCTGACTTTAGCGGTGAAATCTGGCGTTATAGGAAGGATGGCTGCGGGGAATGGGAACGCGTCTTTAAAGAACCTTCTCTTGGAATAGTTGGCTTCCGATTTATGATCTCCTATAAATCACCTTCTGGAGAAGAGGCTTTATATGCGGGTTGTGCAACTTTTAGTCCAAACCTGCTTGTTTTGAAATATACAGATGAAGAAGGGTGGCGTCCCCTGCCAAGCTTATTGCAGGGCGGATCAACGAGAACAATGGTGGTTCATAACAATAAACTTTACTTGGCCGCGCTTCCAGGAAACGAGCTTCAGGTCTCCAATACGTTGCTTTATGTGAGCGAAGATCCCGAACAAAATGGCTGGGAGCAAATTGATCTGTCAGGGGATCCCGAAAAAAATCCTCAGGGTAATGGAATTATTATGTCGAGCTTTAATAATAGATTGTATATTGGGACAGCCCTTCCGGAAGGCTTCCAGTTATGGCGATCCGAAGATGAGAATCCTGTGGCAGACAGATGGGTAAAGGTTGTTGACAAAGGAGCAGGCGATGCAAGGAATGAGGTGCCATTAAGCCTCGAAATCTATAAAGGATATCTATACCTTGGTACAGCCGTTTATTTTGGCATTTTTAGCCTTGATCCGAATGATCGGCTAGTAACACCAAAGGGCTTTGACTTAATTCGAATCAATAAAAATGATCAATGGGAATTGGTCATTGGAAGCAAGCCTGTTGAACAATCGAACCCTGAAACAGGGACAAGAGGTACGGCCATAAGCGGAATTCCATCGGGATTTAGCAATATTGCCAATGGCTATTGCTGGCAGCTGAAAGAATATAATGGCTGGCTGTATCTTGGAACCTGGGACTGGACAGACCTTATTCCGCCGCTTTTGCCCGAGGTGCTGAAAAGCTTATGGAGCGAGAATCCACTATTGCGTTCACTGCCGATCGAATGTATATCTGATCTTTTCTTTGCCTTGATTTCTTCGGCAACCCGCTTGACATTTGGGTTTAGCCTGTGGAAGTCGCCTGATGGAATTCACTGGTTTCCCGTAAGGATTAACGGACTCGGAAATCCGAAAAATTATGGATGCCGGAATCTGTTTGTCTCTGAAAAAGGCAATCTCTATTTGGGCACTGCCAATCCGTTTGAGGGCTGAGAGGTTTGGGTGAAAGAGAAAAAGAACTGTCTGGATCCGCTTAAGGACATGCTTGGGAAAGGATAAACCTGACCTGAAATGCTGAACATCACACTGTATTTAAATAAAATAATTACAAAAGGCCGGAGCAACTGATTCCTGGCCTTTTGCTGTATTAAGATCATACTCTCTTTCATAAATTCTTCTTAAACAGAACAAAGAATAAAGGAGAGTATGATTGTGAAACATGAAATGCAAAAAGCAACGATGCTCGCTGAAAATATTAATGACTTTCTGACATTCCTGAATAAAAATCTCGAAAAAAATATCTTCTATATGGATACCGGCAAATTAAGACAAATCAAACTGATTGCTGAAGACTTTAAGTTTCATATCCTCGCAGATGAGCTGATCAGAATCAACCGTTTCGTCTGGGATCCAAAGTACACAAATTATTTGGTGAATCAATTTTTAACAGGTCTCATAATAATTGATGAATATGTACAAAGAAACTATAACAGCCTGTTTATGGTGACGGGGAGATTATATACATTGAAGAATTTAAGTTCATTATTCAGCAAAGATTAAACAGACAGAGCTGTTCCTGGTTTAATGAATCCGAAGAGTTTCATGTTGGAAGGAAATATTGCCTCTCTTAATTTATCACTATTTGGATTATAATAGTTAAAGTTTATTCTTTTACTTTAAACAATTAGGGGTATGAAAAATGGAGAAGCACAAGATCTTAAGAATTCTGGAAAAAGAATTAGTGGTTGCCCTTGGATGTACGGAACCTGTCGCGATCGCACTCGCTGCAGCAACTGCAAAGAGCCATGCTAAAGGGGAAATAAAAGAGCTATGCTTAAAAGCGAGCGGAAACATCATCAAAAATGCTAAATCAGTCGGAATTCCGGGCATGAGTTCCTATGGTCTTGATTTCGCAGCGGCAATTGGCGCTGTGGCAGGGGACCCTGCAAGAAAGCTGGAAGTATTAGAGGGAGTAGGGCCTGAAGATGAGCTGCTGGCTCTTAAACTTATTAAAGAAGGAAAAGTAACTTCCCTGCAGGCGGAGTCACCGAAAAGGCTTTATATCGAAACTGTATTAAAAACTGATATCCACACTTCCAGAGTCGTAATCTCTGATAACCACAGCAATATTACTTTAATTGAGGTTGATGGAGAAGTTATCTACCAGGGTGGATGTGAAAATATAGGAATCCAATCTGAAGAAGATGAATTAATTGCACTCACCATTGATGAAATATATGAATGGGTGCTTAGTGCGGAAATCAGTTCCTTATCACTTGTAAAAAAGAGTATTGAGCTCAATCGGATCATTGGAATGGAAGGCCTATCAGGTGAATACGGCCTAAAGGTAGGGAAAACGATAAAAAGGAATGTGGAAATGGGGATTTTGTCGGATGATATTGCCACTGCTGCAATGTCTTTGGCTGCAGCTGGGTCAGATGCGAGAATGGCAGGCTCCACATTGCCTGTTATGGCAAACACCGGAAGCGGCAACCAGGGAATCGCAGTCACTCTACCAGTTGTTGCTGCTGCAGACAGACTTAAGGTTACAAATGAAAAAATGATTCGGGCAGTGGCACTCAGTCATCTGATAACCATTCATATTAAATCCAAATTTGGCCGGCTTTCTGCATTATGCGGTGTAACTGCTGCAGGAATGGGGGCAAGTGCAGCCATCGTATATTTGCTCGATGGACAGCTTCACCAAATCAAAGCAGCCATTCAAAACACAATCGGGAATGTTTCTGGAATGATCTGTGACGGAGCTAAAGCAGGCTGTGCCATGAAAGTGTCTACCTGTTCTAATGTAGCTGTGCAGTCTGCCCTTCTTGCACTCAACGATCAGGAAATCAAATCAACCGATGGATTTATTCACGATGATGTTGAAAAAAGTATCGAGAGTTTCTGTAAATTAGGAAATGAAGGAACCCGTCATACGGATGAGCTGATATTGAAATTAATGATGGAGAAATAAACAGCCCAAAGAGGCCCCTTTCTTTAAGAAAAGGGCCTTTTGGTGCGGTAACTGAACATGTGCGAATTACGAAATCATCCCTCGTCGAAATAACTCCGCAATTGCCTGTGTCCGGTTTTGTGCTCCCAGTTTCCTGATAGCTGTTTTAATATACTGGTTGATGGTGACTTCACTGATAAACATGGAATCAGCCATTTCCTTTATGCTTTCTCCCCAGGAAATCCTCTTCATGACCTCCATTTCTCTTTTGCTTAATAGCCGGGCATCTTCTTTTCCTTCTGTTTTTTCAAGAGTTTTTCCAATGTGCTGACCAAACTGTGTATAAGAGGAAAGCTGCTGATCAGAAATTTTTCCCTGTTCGTCAAATTCGTTTGTGCAAATATAGCCGATAGGGACTGCACCAAAGCAAATGGGGATAGCAAGGAAGGAGTTGACATTGGAAGTTGTTATGTATTTGATGTTTATTTGCTTGAGGTATTCGATCCCCGAACAATATTTAGCTTTTCTTTCATAGAGGGCGGAGTAAATGAGCGGCAATGAACGAACATCATCCCTGATATCTCTAATATGTATTAATCCGTGGCATGTAATAGCGATGATACCTTCACCAATAAAACCTAAAGGTGAATAACGAAATAAATAGGCGTTTTTAACAGGAAAAATGTTCATATAAACCTCTAAAATTTTATACAGTTTCTCCTCATGACTCTCGATATCTTCTAAATTCTGGATATTATCCAAAATGGTAGATTCTATTGCCATATTAACACCTTCCTTATAGGGATATTATATATAGAAAATTATGAATATTCAATACAAATGAATGATAGTAAGCTTTAGTTATAGTTAAAAATTATAAGTACTGGAGAGGAGGAACTTAGTAAAAAGGAAAATGTAATCGCTTTCATAAAAATTAATATCATGAGGAGGAAGAAAGTATGTCATCATTTCAAAAATCGAACTCTCTCACGGATTTTGATGCTGTTGTCGTAGGGGCTGGTTTTTCTGGATTGTATATGCTGCATCGTTTGCGGGAGGCCGGTTTTTCCACCCGGGTTTATGAAGCAGGCGATAATGTCGGCGGTACATGGTATTGGAATCGTTATCCCGGCGCAAGATGCGATGTTGAAAGCATCTACTATAATTACACTTTTTCTGAGGAACTACTGAAAGAATGGAGCTGGTCGGCAAAATACGCCGAACAGCCTGAAATATTAAGCTACATAAACTATGTAGCAGATAAGTTTGATCTGCGGCGTGATGTGAAATTCAATACAAGGGTGCAGTCCGCACAATATGATGAAAAGAAAAATAGGTGGGACGTACAATTAAATAATGGTGAGAAGGTTTCTGCACAATATTTTATTACAGCTGTAGGTTGCTTGTCAGCGTCCAATGTACCTAAATTTAAAGGGCTGGAAAACTTTAAAGGCGAATGGCATCATACCGGGCACTGGCCGCATGAAGGAGTGGATTTCACAGGGAAGCGGGTTGGCATCATTGGCACAGGGTCCAGCGGTATCCAGGCAATTCCTGTTATTGCAAAAGAAGCCGGGCATTTGACCGTATTCCAGCGGACCCCGCAATACAGCAGCCCGGCCAGGAATACGCCGAATGATCCTGAACATCTGAAAAATATACGGAAAAATTACGGGGATATCAGAGCAAAAATGCGCCATTCCATAACCGGCATACCGGAGGAGCCAAGAAATGTTTCCGTTTTTGACGAAACTCCTGAAGAAAGGCAAAAAGTTTTCGAGGAAGCCTGGAAAGAAGGAGGACTTCTTAAGCTATCTTACGCATATAATGACTTGTCCATCTCATCGGAAGCGAATGAGATTGTGGCTGAATTCATTCGCTCTAAAATCCGCGAAACAGTTAAAAATCCTGAAGTTGCGGAAAAACTCCTTCCGAGGTTCTATTATGGTACTAAACGCACCATCATAGATACAGATTATTTTGAGACCTATAACCGGGATAACGTATCGCTGGTGGATGTAAAAAAGGCACCGATTCAGGAGATTACCGAAACAGGCGTTAAGACTGCAGATAATGAATATGAGTTTGACATGATTGTGTTTGCCACAGGATTTGATGCGATGACTGGACCGCTATTTAAGATGGATATTCGCGGGAAAAACGGCGTCTCCCTGAAAGAAAAATGGGCAGTCGGCTCACAAACCCGAACCTATCTTGGCCTCGGCACAGCAGGTTTCCCGAATATGTTCATGCTGACTGGACCTGAGAGTCCGTCCGTATTAAGCAATATGATGGTTTCAATTGAGCAGCATGTGGAGTGGGTATTTGATTGCATCAGCTATATGCGGGAACAAAATCAGGCTGTCATTGAAGTCAAAGAAGAGTCGGAAAATACATGGAGCAAGCACTGCCGTGAAATCGCCGATCAGACTTTGTTTACCAAAACAGAATCCTGGTACATGGGTGCCAATATCGAAGGAAAAGCCCGCGGCTTTCAAATCTATCTTGGCGGTGTAGGAACCTACCGGAAGATTTGTGATGAAGTCGCCGAAAAAGGCTATGAAGGTTTTATCCTGACAGCACCTGAAAAAAGTACTGTTAAGTAGTGGGTATAGATTGGGCAGGCATACTCCTGCCCTGTCAATAAATATTTTAATAGGGGGAAAATAATTATGGCATTAGATCCGCAGGCAAAATTTTTATTGGAACAGATGGAGGCAGCAGGAGCTCCTCCGATGAGCCAGCTATCACCGGAGGAAGCCCGCCTTACCACAGATTTCAGTGCTCTCGCTGGAGAGCCGGAGGAAGTAGGGAAGATTGAAAATAAGAAAATTGCGGGACCTGGAGGAGAAATCCCTGTCCGAATATATACTCCTAAAGGAGAAGGTCCATTTCCTGCGCTGGTATACTATCATGGCGGCGGCTGGGTAATTGGTGACCTTGAGACAGTTGATGTTCCTTGCCGACTGTTAACGAATTTGGCGAATTGCGTGGTCGTTTCGGTAGATTACAGACTTGCACCAGAGCATAAATTTCCTGCTGCTGCGGATGATTCGTACGCTGCAGCCAAGTGGGCAGCTGAAAATGCGGCATCCATTGGAGTGGATCCAAGCCGCATTGCCGTTGGCGGCGATAGTGCCGGCGGAAACCTTGCAGCCGTTGTGGCTCTTATGGCAAGAGACAAGCGTGAAATCTCAATTGCCTATCAGATGCTGATCTATCCAGTAACTAACCATTCTTATGCAACAGAATCCTATACTGAAAATGCAGACGGCTACCTGTTAACGAAAGACAGCATGGAATGGTTCTGGAATCATTATTTGCGGAATGAAGAGGATGGAAAAAATTCATATGCATCTCCTCTGCAGGCAAAAGACCTAAGCGGACTGCCGCCTGCATTGGTGTTAACTGGAGAATTTGACCCGCTGCGCGATGAAGGTGAAGCCTATGCGGAACGCCTGAAAGAAGCCGGCGTCCCGGTTGAAGCCAAACGATATGACGGCATGATCCATGGATTCTTCTGGATGGCGGGTGTACTGGAGCAGGGAAGAAATTCAATTGAGCAGGCGGCAGATGCGTTAAACCGTGTGTTCCAGGGCAGTGTCGCTTCAAAATAATAGATATTTAGATTGGACACTTCTGATTTGGGGAGTGTCCTTTTTGTGTTAATTTGTAAATTAATTAATTGCTAGATTTTCTGAAGGGTCCATTAGTGAAAGAAAACGGCCGCCATGGAGCGTTCATGAGGACTAAAACGGAAGGGATGCGAGGAAAGCGGTCGCCATGGAGCGTTCACGACGACAAAAACGGGTGGGAGGCGAGGTAAATAGTCACCATGAAGCAACACAAGGCGACTAATAAAGAAGTATCGAAAAGAAATTTCGTCATAATGCCAGAAAATAAGTTTCCCCAAAATAACTTTCCTCATCGCTCAATTTGGGGTAATCAATTTTCCATTCTTTCACCTTTATCTTCTTCTTCTGTCTATTAAGATGCTCTTTATCCTATTTTCGTGATTATTGACGGTTGAAAATTAGAAATTCAGTAGTAATGTACCTCTTTTATTACCCCAATTTACTGCTCACATCTTTCCCATTTAAGATAAACATAGTAAGTATTCTTACTTTTCTATCAATTAAACCGCAGGAGGAAAAATATGAAGTCACGCAATAATCTATTAAAAGGGGCTCTTGCTGCAAGTTTATTATTCACTGCTTCCATTCCATTTAATGTGCTTGCTCAGAAGCCGGAGATCTCGGTGGACGAAGCGGAAAAAATTTTAAGCGGCCTCTCTAAAGAACAAAGGGATGCTTTAGAACAGCTAGAGATAGGCCCTGGTTTTGTTATTTCTCCTGAAGTAAATACATCCACTCCCGAGCTGGTCGAAGTCATTGTGGAATTTAACCAGGCTCCTGCAAAGGTGGAGGTAAAGAAAGAAGCTTTAAAAGGCAAAAAATCTTCTCTTCATGCAGCTAAAGAAAAAGTTGACAAATCTCACTATGAATTCAATACCCATGTTAGCAAGCTGAAATCGAAGAAAGGCAGTTTACTGTACGACGCCAGTAAAATTGAAGTGAAACGCGAATACAGGAATGCATTTAATGGAGTTTCCATGACACTGCCGGGTATAGCGGTGGAAGAACTCCTGCAATCAGGCACAGTAAAAAGGATTTGGAGCAATGCACAGGTCCAACTGGATCTTCCTTCAGCAGAACAATCTAAAATGAAGCCAAAGATGGCAGACAGCATTCCCCAAATCGGTGTGGATAAGCTTCACGATGAAGGGGTTACCGGTAAAGGAATCAAGGTGGGAGTGCTGGACACAGGAATTGATTATACACACCCTGACTTAACAGGTTCTTACAAAGGATACCGTACAGAAAACGGTCAAAACCCTAAAACCGTTGATCCAAGCACTGTTAAAGGCTGGGACTTTATCAATAATGATGCTGATCCAATGGAAGCTACTTACAATGAGTGGGAGGAATCCAATCAGCCTGAATTTGATTACAGAGGGTCTGCCTACTATACTTCTCACGGAACGCATGTATCAGGAACCATTGCTGCCCAAAAAGAAAATAGTGTAGATTATGCCGTCAGGGGAGTAGCACCGGATGTTGATCTGTATGCCTACCGGGTGCTTGGACCATATGGATCCGGAACGACTGACGGGGTACTTGCTGGTATTGATAAAGCAGTAGAAGATGGCATGGATGTGATCAATCTGTCACTTGGAGCGAGCGTAAACGATCCTTTATATCCTACTTCGGTTGCAATTAATAACGCTATGCTTTCCGGAGTCGTTTCCGTTGTAGCAGCAGGAAATGCGGGCCCATATGAAAAATCGCTTGGTGCACCTGGTACGAGTGCATTCGGAATTACGGTAGGAGCAAGTGATGCCTCCATTTCCATTCCAGCTTTTAAAGCTAGTGCGGCTGGGAAGGTTTTCGAATCTATGAAATTATTAGCCAAAAACTTCACGGATGATTTAAAAACACTAGAAGGGAAATCTTATCCAATTGTGTTTACTGGCCTGGGCACTCCGCAAGATTTCACTGGGAAAAATCTTGCAGGAAAAATTGCCCTCATTGAACGCGGAGAGCTAACATTTGAGGAAAAAGTGAAAAATGCCAAAAATGCCGGTGCAGCAGCTGTTATTATTTTTAATAATACGGAGGGCGAAATTCCAGCCTACATAGGTGAGAGCACCAAGTATATTCCGACATTCCAGCTTTCAAAGGCGGATGGGGAGTATTTAAAAGGCATACCGGGAGCTTCTGTAGCATTTGACCAGTTGTTAGTGGTTAAGACGGAAGGAGACACTCTTGCCGATTTCAGTTCAAGAGGCCCTGTGAATAGCAACTACGATATAAAGCCTGACCTCGTGGCACCAGGGGTTTCCATTTTCTCAACCTATCCGGAGTTTATGAACCATCCAGAAGATGACCAGGATTACACATCTGCCTATGCACGCCTAAATGGTACGTCCATGGCCACTCCTCATATTGCTGGCGTGGCGGCACTCATGCTTCAGGATAATCCGAATCTTGATCCATTCGATGTAAAAATCGCACTAATAAATACGTCGGATGATTTAAAGAAGGATTACTCCGTGTATGAAGTTGGCGCCGGCCGTGTGGATGCCTATCAGGCCGTTCACTCAAACGTTTCAATTAAGGTGCTCGATAAAACAGAGCATATTGAAAACGGTGAGTACGTTGAGGCCGATGAAATCACGGGTTCCATCAGCTATGGAAACCACTATATGGACAGTGCTGATATAAATGATAGCCGTACACTTCAAGTGATAAACAAAGGTAGCCAGGACCAATCCTATGATGTAACAGTTGAATATCATTCAGCCCGGAACGGTGTGCAGGATGGGGTAAAAAATAATATTAAAGTAAACCTTCCAGCATCGGTTACAATCGGAGCGGGAAAAACGGAACAATTAAAGGCAGCAATTACAATCCCGAAAACAGCTGAAATCGGGCGTTATGAAGGATATATCCATGTGGTGAATCAGGATAATCCAAAGGAACGCTATCAAATTCCATTTGCGATCCGAGTGACTGATAAAGGCATCGAGTTTGCAGAACCGCTACAGCCGTCTATCACGACTGATACACCAATGCACCAATACTATTCGCCTGGTACGCACTATGTCTTTAAGTTTAAAAGCCCAATGGAGACATTCGATTTAGTTGTAAAGGATGCAAAAACTGGAAAGGCTATCGGCATTGTAGGAAGCTATGATGCCAGAGCAGCCCTGCCTGATAGAGAATACCTCATATACTTTGGGCACAGAGGGCTTGTTTATCCATTCACAGGGAATAAGAAGCAGCCGATTGCCGATTACATTCAGAAACTGCCGGAAGGTGAATATGTTCTTGACTTGATCAGCCGGGATGCAGAAGGAAAAACCTATCATCAAGAAAGTGTCGGTATTGTAGACAACACTCCGCCGGAAGTGGATCTCGACATTGAACCGGGGGTGATTGAAATAAATGATAGCATGTTAACAACTGAAAATGGCCACCAAGCATTCTGGGTTCATGGAAAGGTGACCGACAAAACAGTTGACCTATTGCAATCAAAAGGAATGGATTATACTCAAAAAACCAATACAGCTGCTTATTATGAAAGTGAAATACCATTTATCAGCGGATTTCTGCCGCTGGATGACGATGGCGCTACGAAGTTCGGTGTGCTTCCTGAAGAATATGCAACGACTCCTTACCAGTTAAGGCTATTTCCATGGGATATGGCAACAGCAGCCAATATGTTTAAATCTCCTCGGTATGTATTTATGCAGGAAGGTACTGAATACGCAGCCAGCCGATTTAATAAAAGCAGCTTGAAGCTGAATGACGAAATAACCGTGACCCTTGATTTAAATAATGTGGAGAACTTTATTTCAGGTTCTTATGAAATACAGCCGCTTCTTGACTATTTTGAGCTGCAGGAGGTTAAAGCAAATCCTGTGCTTCAGAAGTTTGCAGATCAAAATGGCATAGAAATAAAAATAGATGAATCAGTTGTCACGGGTTCTGGTGTAAAAGTTGGAGCAGCCCTTTTAAAAGAAGGCTTTGAAGGGATCAGCGGAGACATGCCATTCCTTGATGTTACTTTTAAAATGGTGGACGACACCAGCTATGCAAGATTTGCATCCTTTGGCTTAAAGGAACTTTCTTATCATAAGCAAGGTCAGTCAGAAGCCATAACCATTCCCGCTTACAGCTTAAACCATTTTGAACTTGTATCAACTCACTCACGTATTTCAGGCAATATAGCACCGGAAGCTTTCTTAACTTCCGGAGGCTGGGTTGACAGCAAATACGATTTTACCAAGCTTAAAACAAAGGTTTATGCCAAAGCGGCAGATGGAAAAATTTATGAAGGAACTATGGATAGCAGAGGGCTGTTTGATGTCATTGTGCCAGCAGCAAAAGAGGCCTATACGGTTTATATCGAGGTTCCTGGCCACTTGACAGAATTTCAAAATGTTTCAGCCGGCATCGAGAAAGATGGAAAGTATCACGGTCTATACGTCAGAATTAATCCTGAAGATAACCTTGCAGGGGATGTTACCCAGGATCAGGTAATCGATATCCGTGACCTGAAAGAAGCTGTGGAACATTATGGAGAAGAAAACCCTAAAAATGCTCATCTGGATATGAACCAGGATGGTGTAGTCGATGAATCCGATGTCAGATGGATTGAAAAGAATTTCTTAACGAAAGGCTCATTAGCAGGAAAAGGAAATCAGCCGAAAGAAACAATCGGGAAAAAAGGTCTTGCAGATTTCCTGAAAATGATTGGATTGGAGCCAAAAGAAAAATAAGAATTTCACAGAAGGCGGGAGACACGTTCTCCTGCCTGTTTCTATTAACCTATAGAAAATCACTGGTGATTTCACTATAATAATAGAAACTTGAATACCGAGGTGCAGCATGATCATTGGGAAAATAATTAAGTTTTACAGGGAAAGAGAAGGTCTAACTCAGGGTCAGCTGGGGGAAGGGATTTGTTCTGTAACCCATTTGAGTAAAATTGAACGCGGAATTACCGAATACTCCGGAGAAATAACACAGCTTCTGGCCAGGAGGCTCGGCATTAATCACGAAGAGGAAATTCTTCGATATCATCGGCTTGCAAAGAGGCTGAATGAATGGCATGAGAGCATGATCATGCAGCGAATACAGGAATCTGAAAAGATAAAAGAGGAAGTGCAGGTTGAAAAACTGATTCATATGCCTGACTTTCAAACTCTATATCGCCTGCTGTCAGCCAGATACTATTTATCTGTGAACGATTTGATTTCAGCATCAGAATTAATCTCTGATCTTACCAAAGCTTCCGCTCCCTTTTCACCCCATGATGCTAATCTGCTGAAGCATATCCAGGGCATTTATTACTTTCTTACAGGGCAATACCGTGACTGTATCAGCTGTTTAGCTTCCATTGACAGAGAACAGTATAGCTACGAAGAATACTATTACCATTTAGCGATTGCTTACCACTCAATCCATTCCAATATCACAGCCTATTATTATGGCAAAAAGGCTCTTCAATATTTTCAAAGAACCTTAAACATTCTCCGCATTATTGATACAGAAATGCTGCTTATTGTTCAGTTAAATGCGAAGGAACTTCATGATTTTCATGAAACGAAGGAGAAATATGAACAGCTAATAAAACTTTGTGATGCATGTAATTCAGGTGATCGTAAATCCAAGCTTTATCATAATCTGGCATTTGAATATTTTCGCCGGAAGAAATATCGGGAATCAGCCGGTCTCTATGAAGAAGCACTAAAGCTTACCGCTGAAAACTCCCCTCACTATCTGACTGCTTTGGACGGATATATCCATACCTGTTATAAAGGGAAACTCAAGTCCCGAAATAAGTTAATAAAATTAGCTGAAGAAGGCTTGGAGAGGGCAAAAGCGGGTGATTCATATACCTGGATTTATTTTCAGCTACATCTTCATCTATTGAAAAATGAAGAACAGCATTACTATCAATTTATTGAAGAAACAGCACTGCCATACTTTAAAAATATTGGCTACGGCATTTTAATCGACCACTATGAGAAAAAGCTTTTTCACTTTTACTCAAAAAAAGGCGATGCTCAAAAGGCAATTGAACTCGCCCGTTCGTTTATACATAAACAAAAAAGCTATTATGATCATGATTAAATAACAAAAGGCTTGTTTACCGCAATTCGGGAAACAAGCCTTTTGATTCAATTTTATCTGATTGCCCCATGCGGAAGGATAGCATGGACTCCCTTTACCCCGTTGACTATCTGGGTAACTTTTAGATCGACTACGGCGCTTGATAAAGCTAATGCTTCCGCTTTTCCTAGTTTATACATCTCCTGGATCCATTCAACTATTCCATTCAAAGCTTCCGCCGCTGCTAAATTTAAATCTTCATTAAAGCCAAATGCAATCCACCCAGCCGGTGTTTTGGCTCTCGGCAAGGAAAGCTTTATATCATCTCTAACCGTTAAGGTAATATCAACCAGATCCATAGGGCATTCAATTGCTGTTCCAGATACTTCTCCATCTCCCTGGGCTGCATGGCCGTCACCAATTGAAAAAAGCGCACCTTCCACAGAAATCGGCAAAAACAAAGTGCTTCCTCTGCCAAGTTCCTTGCAATCTATGTTTCCGCCGCAATAACGGGGAGGGGAGGTGGAATGCACACCTGATTCTGCAGGTGCAACTCCCATTAATCCTATGAATGGATTAAGCGCCACATGAAATGGACGCCCTCCAATCTGGCAGGTGCCCGTCATTTTTGCGGGAGACAGTTCCCAATCAAGCTGAATGCGTTCTGTTCCTGTTAATCCCAGCTGATCATTCTGCCAGCTTTTATTGCCTCCTGCCCAGTTTCTGCCATACCAGCCGGGTACAAGATCATTGATTTTTACTTCCAAAACCATCCCTGGCTCTGCTCCATGAATCTTAATGGGGCCCACCATTGGATGACCTGGCTTCTCCTCATTCTCTTTGGAATTAAAAGTGGTTCTTTCATTATCCTTCGAGCTTGAGTACCCCCATTGGATATCAGGTGTTTGCAGGCGAATGGAATCACCGGAATGAATTGTTAGAGCAGGTTTATATTCATTGCTGAAAGAACCGTGGAGATTTTCGTCCTTTATTGTAAGTGTATGAATCATAAATTGTTTCTCCTTGCAGGATTAAGAAATTTAAAATCTTATAAATTACTAGGCAGTTTTATTTTTCATGGTTTGTTTATTCATCTTTCTTTGGAACATTTTCGCGTTTGTTCCTATATATACTCCCGTAAGAACAAAGGCTGCGCCTATTCCATGCGCAATGGTGAACGTTTCACCCAAAAATACTGTAGCCATTATAACAGCAGACACAGGCATCACATTTATAAAAATGGAAGCCTTGGCCGCTCCGACCTCTTTAATTCCGTTATAATACATGACAAACGAAACCACCGTAACAAAGATACTCATATGAGCGATAGCAGCCCAAGTCGTAAAGCTGGCTTGCTGAAGATCCATCCACGTTGTTTCTGCAGATGCAAAGGGCAAAAGAAATAAGGTCCCATAGGCAACTGCATATGTGGTCGATTCCACTGAGCTGAATTTTTTCAATACCACTTTTCCTACAACACTATAAATAGCCCAGCTTACGACAGCGCCAAGCAATACAAAATCAATTGGTTCAAAGCCATATTGGAAAAGAGTGAGCAAATGTCCGTCTGTAATAATAAACACTACACCTGTCAAAGCAACGGCCATTCCAATGATGTGATTTTTGGTAATTTTTTCTTTAAGAAATAGTCCAGATAAAAGGACGATAAGAACCGGGTTTGACGCAATGAATAATGAGCTTTTAATCACAGGTGCGTGTTTTGTGGCCAGAAAGAAACAAATATTATACAGCGCAATTCCTGTCAGGCCCAAGATAGCAAACAGTCCATGATCTTTTAAATTTGGTCGTTTCCGGTCTTTCTCCATAATCCACATGAGCGGAAAAAGCAGGATGGCAGCTCCCAAAAAACGCAAAAGTGCAACGGTTGCAGGTTCAAAGCTTTGAACAGCAAACTTGCCGGCAATAAATGCGCTGCCCCATGTTGCAGTAGCCAAAGTAAGCATTCCATAAATAAGCCATAATCTCTTTTTCAAACGAACTCGCCTTCATTTCTGTAAAATTTTATAAATAGTATTATAACACCTTTTTCGAAAGTCGAAATAGTTATTTTTTTATTAGATGAACTTCAAATCCAATTATAGGAAAAATGGATGGGTGGAATATGTTGTTTTTTGTCTCACTTTATCGATTTAAAGAATAAAACAGTTCTTTTTTCTCAATCACTCTGCTAAACATTGAAAAACTGTATTTAAAATTGCTGGAAAATTCATTCTTTTTTCTCTATCTAATGACAAGCCCATCCCTTATTCTTTCTTTAGAGTCCCGAAGAAAGGGGCGAAGAAGGGGTGAATACATATGAAAAAAGGAGCAGGGAGAATAAGCTTGCTGACAGCATTTTTTATTTTGCTGTTTTCATCGCTTTCCTTTGCGGCAACAGTACCAGGAGGGCCATCAACTAATGGAAACACGAACATTAACAGCATGCTTTCCTATGAAGATGTGGTGAAAGAGCTTAACAGTATTGAACAGACAAGCAAAGGGAAGGTTGAAGTCTTTACACTTGATCGCTTTGGAAAATCGGAGCAGGGCAGAAGCATTTATGCTGCCAAGGTTGGAACAGGAGAAAAGAAAATCTGGATTCAGGCTCAAATCCATGGAAATGAAAAACTTGTTACAGAGGCAGCGCTTCAGCTGTTAAAAAATTATTCGAGCAACAATTCCAAAGAAGTACAGACCGTTCTGGAAGAGTCCACACTATACTTCATTCCGATGTACAATCCTGATGGCGCAGAGATGAATACCCGTGGCACAAAGATTATGGAAACAGGCCAGTCTCTGGACCTAAATCGCGATTGGGTAGAGGGAGGCTTTAAAGCCAAGGAATCAAAAGTTGTGTATTCTTATTGGGCAGAATTGAAGCCGGATTTTGCGATTGATTTGCATCATCAAGGTTTAAAGAAAATATATGGAACAAATGAAGCGACATCATTCTCCTTAGGAATATCCTTAGCACCAGACGGGCCAACATTGCCAAATGAAACAAAGTACAATGATATTACTAAACAGATGATGGCATATGTGTATGATGAAATGAAAGGATACGGCTACACGCATATTGACCGTTACCAAATTGTTGATAGTGGGAAACAGGTTGGCTATGACATCGACATTAAGGGCGGAGTTGTATCGGCCATGATGATGGGATTGAACTATAACGACTTGAATCCTGACAATCACAGCCATCCGGCCATATTTTTTGAAACAAAAGGCAATTCAAGCGATGGCAGCCTAGGGCAGAAATCAAACGGATATCTAACAAAACAAAACTATTTAGCTTTAAAATCCTTAGTTTATGGCTATGTCACAGGAGAGGTAAATAAAGTGGATCCTGCGAAATGGAATGAGATCCCAGCTTATCCTTTAGCAGGCTATTGGACAGATTATAATGGGATAGTACCTGTGGAATCTTCAGGGTTTTAACAAAATGGAGAAGCTGGTCATGGTGCCAGCTTCTTTTATCGTTTATACCTTCTGCTATTGCTCTCACCAACCATCCCCCTTACAACTTCAGCCATTTTGTCAAAAACTTGATTAACCCGATGTATCATTATATCCTGGGAAGAACCATTTTGATTATCAATTCCTTCATTAATTTTATCCTTTTTCATTTTAATCTCACCTCCATAAAAAGTATGTTTTGTTTAGGTATCTAAAATATTCTTCAAACGGATTTATAAAGGTGCTGAACTTCAGCTTGGGCTTCGGTTATGATTAAAAATAGATATAAAAAAAGTCCGAGGATATGTGACCGAAAGTCAGGGTATTACATAATATACCGGCTAAAAAATTTACAACTGCTTCTGTCATTATATAAACTAAGAACGATTGTCATTTTAGTTTTTATTTAATGCTGATTCGGAATATATAACCTTTTACCGGGAAAGGGGGGACCAAAATGTGGCCTTTTTCATCCAGCAAATCGAAGAAAAATGTCATCAATGCAGCAAGTTACATTTCCATCAAAGAAACAACGGAAGAAGCGGAAATTGAAAAGATGGTATCGAAGCTGAAACAGATCTTTTACAGCACATCCAGGGAAATTGTTATATTGTGCATCGGGTCGGACCGGTCAACAGGAGACTCTCTTGGACCCTTGACAGGTAAGCTCCTTATAGAAAAGAACATTCCGTATACGGTATATGGGACTCTAAAGGATCCTGTTCACGCATTAAATATCAAAACGGTTCTTAAAGAAATCAAGGAAACGCATCATGAACCGTTTATATTTGGCATAGACGCCTGCCTCGGGGACGAACGGCAAATCGGCTATATTTTAATAAGAGAAGGGTCGTTTATTCCGGGGAATGCAGTAAATCGGGTTCTGCCGAGTGTGGGTGACTATCATCTGAAGGCCATTGTAAATACTCTGGATCCATTAACACCTGTACACTCCTTAAATAGTACGAGATTATATATGGTTTTAAAACTGGCTGAGATCATTGCGGAAATTATTTCACGGGTAGCGGCTAATGATCGGACTTCCAGAGGGGAGATAGAACAAATAAATGTGCCGTAAACATTGTATAAGAACTCTTGGTAAATCAGCCAAAAAATTGCTGTTACCCTGACAGGTAAGTTATAATGGGCAGTAAGGTTACTAAAGGGAGAAAGAGGGAAAGGGATGGTTAACAATTGGACAGAAGATAATCTGATCTCAATACGTGAGAGGGTTTATCTGCATATTAAGGATCTTATTTTAGACGGGGAATTCAAAGCGGGAGACCGGCTTGTGGAACGGGAACTTGCTGAACGGTTAAATATCAGCAGGACGCCAATTCGCGAAGCGCTGTTCCGCCTGGAATCACAAGGGTTTGTAAAGACAGTTCCAAGAAAAGGCGTAATCGTTGCCGATATTTCTGAAAAGGAAATTATTGAAGTGTTTACCATTTTATCATCCCTTGAAGTATTGGCTGCAAAATTGGCCGTCCAAAAGCTGGATGATGAAATGAAAAACAAGTTCACAGGCAGCATAAAGAAGGTACAGGAGTTTCTGAACAATCCTGAAGAGGATGCTGCTGAATTACATAGGGAGCTCAATCATCTCCTATATAGCTCCGCCAAAAATGTGAAGCTTTATGAGATGCTGAGCGGATTGTCCGATTACATTCGAGCATTTGCCAAAATCGGGCATAAAAATCCCGGCAGGGCAAAGCAGTCCATGGAGGAGCATTTAAAAATCATGGAAGCCATCGTTAATAAAGAGATGGAAATGGCTGAGTATCTGACCAAAATACATATTGAGAATTCAAAAAAAGCATATATTGAAGCGGTTCAGCAGAATGAAGACAAAAATTAAGAAAGAGCCTCAGCTCTTTCTTAATTTTTATTAAATGCCAATCACGAATGGCGAAGTTAAATTATTTAAAACCTTAGCCACACTCATGGCGACAATTGGACTGGATTTTGGATTTTCCTCATAAGGAACATTCGAAACGGATATCTCTACTTCGCCAAAATAACCCTTAGCCTTGATGGTATGTGTGTTTGATTGGATAGTCGGATCGGCATACACCTTCACCTTTGTATTTTCAAAGCCAATCCCTGCAAGGCTAAGGGCTGCTGAAACATTCACGCTCTGCGGAAACAGCCTGGATGACTCCCGTGCATTCCCTTCATAAATACAAAATGGCTCAGTCAGCATATTCAGATCCACTTTTTCTTCCGCAAACGTGCCTTTCCAGCTGCGCGGATGCTTTCTTGTAATTAAGGTAATATCTTCAATCTCACCCAATGCTCCCGCTGCAATCCGGTCCAGGCCGGCTATTGCTGCAGAGGGAACAAAGATCTGCCGGTCATGCTGCTTGGCCGCAGCCTGCAGTTTTTCATAAAAACCGGTGTCTCCTAATGCTCCAACAGAAAGCACCACAAGATGGCTTCCATTTGCCAGCACTTTCTCCCCGAACATATGCAATGCCTGATGACCTGCTGATTCTATGATAATATCTAAATCTCCATTAAAAAATTCGTCTTCATCTGATGTAAGGGTAAATGCTTGTTTATCAGCATGCTCTGAACTTTTAGTGCTTCTAACAAGCACAGACTTTAACTCCACGTTGCCGGCATGGCCGGCTTCTATTAATTCCGCTATGGTTTTCCCCAGCGTTCCATAGCCGATAATTCCAGCTTTAAACATATTTATCACTCCTTCTCGGGATCACCCTTAAAAAACCGCATAAATTTGGTATACGATATACTTTGTGCAATTTTATTCTAGATTTTAACTTAAAAACATTAATAGAGCAATAGATTTTATAGAAAATATTAAAACATCTAAATTTTCAAAATTATTTGCACAATAGCTATTTTTAGTGTTATTATAGTATACAAGTTTAAAATAGTGTAAAGAGGAGGTGGTGGTGGTCTCAAGTTCTTGACGATGTTTGCACATCTAAAGAGCATAAGAGATTGGTATAGCATGAAGAGAGCGGTGCACCAGCAGATAACCAAGTCATCCATGAAAAGCGCTTTTTTGTTTTTTGATGAATTTGGTATACAATCCACCAAATGCTGTATTCTTTTTGGTAAAAGTTACAAGTCCTTCTAGTGAAGCAAAATGCCGGGGTATTACATAGTCAGCCATAGAAAAACAGAAAACCTTGCAATCTGTCTTTTGCAATATTTTATAGGGGTTATTATTTATAACGAAAAACGGAGGGGAATATATGGAGTTAACATTTGCTCATTGGGTCTATGCAATTGTTACTGTGTCTGTCATCGCCACGATGCTTTTTAGAAGAGGCGTTGTCTTGCCGGTTATCATCGGAACTTTCTTTGTGGCAGTCATTTATAAAGGCAGCCTGATCGCTGGCTTTCAGGCTGTGTTTAACGCTAATCTCCTCGCAGCAAAAGAGTTATTCAGTATATTCTTAATCATTTCTCTCATGATCGCGCTACTCAATTCACTGAAGGATTTGGGAGCTGACAAAAGGCTTATTGGTCCGATTGAGAAGGTTATGGTGAATGGGCATATTTCTTATTTAGTTTTAATGGTAACAACGTATGTGATTTCTCTCTTTTTCTGGCCAACACCTGCTGTCCCGCTTATCTGTGCCCTGCTTGTACCCGCAGCAGTCAGAGCTGGGCTGCCTGTAATGACAGCAGCCATGGTTATTGTCATTGCCGGTCAGGGTATGGCGCTTTCCTCTGACTATATCATGCAGGTAGCACCGATGCTCAGTGCCAAAGCAGCTGGAATTGATAAGGCCCTGGTTGCGGATAAGACACTGGTTCTTTCCGTCATTACAGGTGTACTTGCATTGACCTATGTTTATGTGGCGCATAGAAAATCAATCGTGAAAAATGGGAACCATGACTCCTCGTTAAACCCTGAAGATGCTGCCTTTTTTGGTGTAGCGAATGAGCTTGCTGCTACGGCTGAAGAAAGTGCTGAAATCATTCAGAGAAAAAATACATGGGGCAAGGTTTTTGCTGTATTAGTGCCTTTATCGATGCTGGGTGTTATGATTTATATGTTTTCAACCAAATTAACAGGCGGGTCAGGCTTTGAAGGAACAGATGGAGCTGCTTTTATTGGCGGTGTTGCGACTCTTTTATTGGTGCTTGCCACAGTGGCATTTAATCGCATCCATGCTTTAGATAAGATAAGCGAGCATTTAACGGAAGGCTTCGTGTTTGCCTTCAGGGCGATGGCTCCGGTTATTCCAATAGCAGGATTCTTCTTTATGGGAAGCTCAGACTTTACCGGCACCATTTTATCATTAGATGAAAGCGCTGCCAAACCTGCTTTTTTATTTGATATGATACAGGCAGGCCAGGCTTATATTCCTGAAAATGCGTTTATTGCTGGATTTGGCCTCTTAATTGTTGGTCTGATCACCGGCTTAGATGGCTCCGGTTTTTCCGGGCTGCCGTTAACAGGTGCCTTATCAGGTGCATTAGCAAGTGGAAGCCATATTGACCCTTCCACATTAGCAGCCATCGGACAAATGGGTGCCATCTGGGGTGGAGGAACGATTGTTGCCTGGTCTTCGCTTGTTGCAGTAGCAGGATTCCTGCAGATTTCACCGCTGGAGCTGGCCAGGAAAAACTTTATTCCAGTCGTCTCCAGTTTATTTATCGCAACCTTAATTGCCATATTAATCTGGTAAAATAGTAAGCTTGAAATAAAGAAGGCTATCCTGCAAAGTTAGTATAAACTAACTTAGGGGGTAGTCTTTTTTATAAGAGAGGAGTGAGGATTTGAAAATTGGATTAGCAGGTATAGGGAAATTAGGTTCAGCGATGATGACTCACTGGAATAAATCAAATCTTCCAATTGGTATTTTTCATCCTGACAGCTCAAAGGCAGAACAATTTGCTGAAAGGTATCCTAACGCACATCCTTTAACTGATAACGAAATGAGACATATGGATATTATCCTGCTCGCATTGCCGGCTGGAAAAGTGATTTCTTTTATGGATAGCATAATTCCAGAGAATTCTTCGATTGTCTTCATTAATATGGCGACCGCTCTTCCAACGAAAAAGATTAAAGAAAGGTTCCCTTCCTGTAAGGTGTGTGGGTTGAAATACATGGGGCATTCAAGAGACTTAATGGAGAATGGAAAGGGATTATTTATTACTGAGGACCAACTCCCTGCTCCCATACAGGACCTGTTTAGACCAGTGGGGGAAATCATAAAAGACAGCGAAGAGAGAGTAGCAGAAATAAATAAACTGGCAACCTATTATGCTGTGAAAACGGCTGTTGAAATTGAGAATGATTTGACAGGCAAAGGATACGACCCAGCTTACATTAAAAGAGGTCTTACTTCCCTTGCACCGGAAGTCATTCGCTCTTACAGCGAAGGCACTTTGGGGCATTTTGCAAAAGAAATTGTGAAGGAAATACAGGAATCTATTAAAAAAGCTGCTGATTAATTTTCAGCAGCTTTTCCTATTAGAGCAATCTTTCCAGCATAAACAAATAGAACATTACGCAGGCAACATAAACTGCCGCAAAGGGAAGATTCCAGCTCGAAACTTTATAGGAATCGACTTTGATAATGTTAGACATGAGACCAAGAGTGGCATTATATGGGCCTACTAAGAAGGCGGAAACTGCGCCGGAAAGCATTGCGACTGTCAGAATATGAGGAGAAATACCGATGGCTTCCGGGTTTACTCCTTCAATCATCAAAGCCAGGGAAACGGCTGGATGGAGGCCCAGAAAGGCCAGCCCTAAAGGAATCAAAGGAAGTATGATCAGGAATATCTCGACTCCTGCCACACTTATAAAAGCTGCAATCCAGTCAAAAAGGATTTCATTTGCCTTCGAAATATTAATCGCTGAGATAAAAAAGCCTGTTGATAAAAAGATAAAAAATTGATCCTTCATGCTCATCGCGAAGGAATTGAAATGGTCAGACAGCTGATGGCCAAATTCTTTTCCTTTACGTAAAAAAAGGGACCAGCTGAAAGCAAATGGAATGACGATCAGCGATACAAGAATTAAGAATGGCAACGAAACTTGTGTCTCTGCAAAGGATACGAGGACATTAAATATTGCGATTGCCACCAGGATCTGAAAAACTCTGCCCGGACGACTGTCATTGGTCACTTCCAGGGCTGCAGCTGTTTCATGCACAGATTCATCTGTAGAGTGAGGGAGTTTCATTGGCTGGGACTGACGGGATCCAATAAACCAATCCATTGCTAATCCTAATATGCTCAGCGGAATGACATAAGGGAGGATGGATCCCCAGCTGACCCCCGTCATCGTTATCACAATCCCCACAATAGGCGTTACAGGCGCCCAAATTAAAGGCATTGCAAACCCTCTGGAAATAGCCCTGCTCATGAACCGCTCTTTATTCCTTACCGGAAAGCTCCCCAGAGCCGGCCTGATAGAATAATAAGTCATGGGCAGGGTGGCAAGATTCATGAAAATGCTGAAGAAGTAAGAGATTCCAGAAGTCATCATATACAAATGACCAGATGTTTTTACACGTTTTTGAATGATGGCCTGGATGCCTTCCCCGTATCGTCCCAGTTTAACAGGAATCCCCAAAATGGGTATTAAAGTAAACATGGTAAGCAAATCAAGCATTGGTCCAAAAGCAAAAATATACTGCTGCCACTCAGAGCTGCTTGTCCATAGCAGGAATGCACCTAAAGTCAGGAAAACGCCCCCGAGAATCTGTACAAATTTCTTCGTAAGCCGGAATGTCAAAACGACGATGAAAAAACACAAGATAGAAAGGAGAGAATCAATATTCCACTGCGGAAGCAAGGTGGACAGCAAATATAAAGCAATCACTGTCAAAAATAAAACTCTTAGCATATCAGCCACCCTCATTTAATTGAATTTCAACATAAATTGTATACCAAAATCCCAATTTTTATATAATTGTTCAAAAATCAGTCACAAATATTCTTATATTTTGGTATTTGGTATACAATTGTATTGTAAATCTTAAAAATTCATCTTATAATAATGATAACAGGTAAGAGAAAAAAAGGAGGCTGCCCCGATGTTCCATTTTCTTTTTGGATCCAAATATGCAATTGAGAAAACTGAAAGAAAATTAGCCCGTTTAAGAAGAACATTAAAATTCTAGTTATGCCGCCATCCTTTGGCGGTTTTTTCTTTTATAAAATTATTATTTGTGAACAGCAAACCCGGAAGAAGAGCGGCTTCTCCCGGGTTTTAAGAAGTTTTTATCGCAGACTAACGGCCAGTAAGACCCCCACATCAAGACTCAGATGAATCAAGGGAGGATAAGTGGGGGTCAAACTGCCCGTAAAGGCCCGAAAAGAAGAACAAAGACTAAAAACGCCACATCCTCCCAAAAGCTGCCGCTTTCGGTCGTGCGATGTATCGCTGCCGTAGCTTTCCTTGTCCTGTGGCAACGTCTTTGTGACCCACTTCCTCCCAAAAGCTGTCGCATTTGGTCGTGCGATGCTCATGCTGACGAAGCCTTTCTTGTCCTGTGGGCCTCAACTAACAATCAGCAGGGAGAAAAGCACTCCCCACTGATTGAAGTTTCACTTTATACTGCTACTTCATCAGATTTAACCAGCTTCGAGTGAATGGAGTCTTCACTATTGCCGGATGCCTTTACAATCTCATCCAATTCTTCTCTGGCAGCTTCCAGCGTTTCAAAACGTTCAAAAAATTTAACACCGATATGATTTACATACTCTTTTCCTTCAAATTCTTCAAACAATTGGATTTTCATATTCTCATCCAAAACTTCTGCAATTGTGTACTTTGCCTTCAGTTTATCGAAAAAATAGAAATGATACGTCTCAACCGGCTTCAGTCCCTCGTTTTCAAGAATGGTCTGGAAAGTATCTTTATTCGTTAATACAATATATTTACCCAATTAAAACACTCCTTTTTTTATTTTGATATTTTCAGTGTTTTTCAATATGTAATTAGGCAGCATACCTCCCTTTTTTTGTTGGAACATTGTATACCAATAACTTTAAATGTATTTTATACTAAATTTTCGAAAAATTCAATTGTATATTCTAAATTTTTTAATAATTCGGTAAAAGTTCCGTTTGATTATGTTAAGCAGCTTATGAATGGCAGCTCCTATGGCCGATTAACGACGAAAATATGTGAGCCAAGTTAAAAATGGTTGTTAATCCTCCTTAATAACGCCGATAATAAGCGAGCGCAACCTAAAATGGGAGTTATTCCTTCCTATATCATCTACAAACCTTCATACTGTATAAAAAAACAGCAAGTGTTCCATCTCCAGGATCATTTCCAACAAAAAAATAAAAAACCAGTTTGCCAATCTTACAGAAAGGTTGTATACTTTGAAAAAAGTATCTAAATTTTTAGAATAAACTGAAAGGGGTAATGATATGCCAAAGGTGAAACTTCATGTGGATGGGGAGATTGTGGAGAAGCAAGTAAAGGATAATGCCAATTTGGTTGTTCTGGCAGGGATCCGCCAATTTCCAGAATTAAAATATGGCTGTGGCATGGGAAGATGCACAAAATGCACTTGTATTGTTTTAAACGGGGGAGATGATCTCGCGCCGCCAAATTGGAAGGAAGAAAAAATGCTTGGCGATAAAGTGAAAGAAGGATACCGGTTAACTTGTCAGATGACTATCCAAAGTGATATTGAAATATCCCAGGAAAATATCTCTGTTAAACCTCCCAAGAAAACAACTGCAGCTATTTCAAAATAGTTTTTTATTTTTATTATTTAGTGGTATACAAAATACCGAAGAATAAGCGGGGTAATAAGAAAATGAATTGTTATGAGCTTACCAAGATGACATGGAAGGAAGTCGAGAA
Organism: Cytobacillus firmus; assembly: GCF_023657595.1. NCBI lineage: Bacteria > Bacillati > Bacillota > Bacilli > Caryophanales > Bacillaceae > Cytobacillus > Cytobacillus firmus. The sequence continues at coordinate 2,015,901 of NZ_CP098323.1, forward strand.
ATCCTTAGAAAATGCAGAGTTTGCTATAATTCCGGTCGGAGCACATGAGCAGCATGGGCCTCATATGGCGGAAAGCTGTGATGCAGTGCTCGCGGAAAGAATGGCATTTAAACTGGGGCAAAGAATGTTTCCTTATGCTATTGTGACACCAACAGTTAATATGGGTGTTTCCGAGCATCACATTCATTTTCCCGGAACCATCACCCTTCAGCCGTCTACTTTGATTGCTGTTCTGAAAGATATGGTCTCTTCACTGAAACAGCATGGCATCAAGAAGTTTCTGTTTTTGAATTCCCATGGCGGAAACCAATCTACACTGAATCTCGCAGCAATGACTATCACGAAGGAATTAGAAGTAGAAGTCTACTATGCAAAGACTACTGCCTCTGCCAGGGAATCTATCGGAAAATATGTTAAATCCCCTCTATTTGGCCACAGCTGCGAAAGGGAGGTATCTGAAGCTCTGTATCTGGCTCCGGAACTGGTCAGAAAGGACCTTTTGGAAAAAGGAGAAATCAAGCAAGGCGGCAGATGGGAAAAGCTCCGTCCGGGGAAGGCTGTCCAGGGATTTTATTTTTACGAAGAAATGACTGGAAACGGCTGTATAGGTGATGCCCGGCAAGGGAGCAGGGAAATCGGAGAGCAAATTGTAGAGGAAGCTTTGGATCATCTTACTGAGGAGCTTTCTGAACTGCTTGATTTGAAAGAAGAACTTCCTTATTAATTCTAACAAACTAGCGGCGAGAAAAAATAATCTTTAAAAAATTCTAAAAATTGTGTTTACAATTAAAAAAGAATAGGTTATGATTTCATTAAGGTATACCAAAGACCAAAAACAAGATTAAATAGGGCTGAAAATTAGCAACCTATTATTTTTTAAAAGAAGTTTTGGTATACAAAATATCAAATGCCAATAGGCTACATAAATTTCGAGGAGGAGTTTACACATGCCAGAATTATTATCTAAAGATGAATTTCGCAAAGAACTAGAGGAAGCCATTAAAGGAAACCACAGTCAGAAAGCTCCATTCACTGTAGCTTGGGCTGAAGGAAAACTGGAAAGAAAGCATTTTGCGAGATGGGCTGAAAATCATTACCACTATGTAGGGCCTTTTGCTGACTACTTAGCGTACATCTATCACAACACTCCAACCGATCCGAAATTCGAAGCAGCAAAAGATTTCACTCTTCAAAATATGTATGAAGAAGAAATTGCGGCCGACCGTCATACAGACTTGCTGATTCGTTTTGCAGAGGCATGCGGAACAACTCGCGAACGCGTAATTAATCCAGAAAACATGGCACCGACTACACTAGGTCTTCAAAGCTGGTGCTATGCAGTTGCTGCCCGTGAAAACTTCGTTGTAGCTACAGCAGCTCTTGTTGTCGGCTTAGAGTCACAGGTACCGGACATTTATCGAAAGCAGACTCCTGCTCTTCGTGCCCAATACGGATTTACAGATGAAGAAATCGAATTCTTCGATCTTCATATCGTATCCGATGAAATCCATGGAGAACGCGGCTATAAGATTGTTTTAGATCATGCTGACACTCCTGAATTGCAGCAGCGCTGTCTGGAAGTCGTTCGCACAGGTGCGAAGATGCGCCGCATGTACATGGATGGCCTATGGAGAGAATATCTTGAACAGGATCTTGGCTCTTTAGTAGAAGCAAAATAATATCTATTATCCAGGCCGTCACACTAAATCTTGTCATCCGAGGTCTATGTGGCGGCCCTTTCTATAACCAGAGAATTTGGCGCAGTAAAGGGAGAAATAAACAGAGAGTAAGGTGATTTCATTTGATTACAACAAAAGTAGAAACCTTCCATAATTATATTAATGGTGAATGGCAGGAATCCGGGAGCCAAAAGAAGTTTTATAGTGTTAACCCGGCAAATACTGAAGATGTCGTCGGCGTTTTTCAGGCATCCAATGAAACAGATGTCAAGCTGGCGATTGAAGCCGCGAAAGAAGCATTCCCGGGCTGGGCAAAGGCAGCGCCATCCAAGCGTGCAGCCATTTTAAACAAAGCAGCAGCATACCTTGAAGAAAATGCCGCCCAATTTGCAGAAGAACTGACAAGAGAAGAAGGGAAGCATGTCAGTGATGCAAAAAATGAAGTGCTCCGTTCCGCACAGACGCTTCGTTATTATGCGGTTGAGGGACAAAGCTTCACAGGTGAAACCTTCCCTAATGATGATCCCAAAATGAGAGTTTCAACGGAAAGAGAACCGCTCGGCGTTGTAAGTGTCATAACGCCATGGAACTTTCCAATCTCCATTGCGGCGAGAAAAATTGCTCCAGCATTAATTACAGGGAACACAGTTGTGTTCAAACCTTCATCAGATACCCCTCTAATTGCTGTCCGGCTTGTAGAAGCACTGCACGAGGCAGGTATACCAAAAGGGGTCTTAAACTTTGTTACAGGGAGGGCTTCCGATGTAGGTGATTTATTAGTCACCCACCCTGCCGTCAAGGCTGTTACATTCACAGGTTCAACAGCTGCAGGTGAGGACATCCACAGCAAGAGCTCTTTCACCACCCGTACTCAAATGGAGCTTGGCGGCAAAAACCCGCTTTTAGTTATGGAAGATGCTGACCTTGATCTGGCGGCAACATTAACAGTAAATGGCGGGTTTTCTTTAACAGGCCAAGCCTGCACTGGAACAAGCAGAGTAATTGTAATGAAGGAAGTAAAGGAAGCATTTGTAAACAAATTGATTGAAAAAACGAGTGCCCTTAAAATTGGCAGCGGCTTTGAAGAAGGAGTTAAAATTGGTCCGCTGGCAAATGAAAAGCAGCTGAAAAACGTTCTAAAGTATATTGAGGTTGGAAAAGAAGACGGTGCAGACCTTGTATATGGCGGTGAACAGCTGACTGAAGGCCAATATGAAAAAGGATATTTTGTTCAGCCTGCCATTTTTACGAATGTCAAACCGAATCACCGTATTGCCAGGGAAGAGATTTTTGGACCGGTTATTGCCGTGATCGAGGCAGATACATATGAAGAAGCCATTGCGGTTGCAAATGACGTTGACTACGGATTATCTGCTTCCATCGTGACAAATAACTTAAAAATAGCCAGCCAGTTTACTAAAGACATCCAGGCAGGCACGGTAAAAGTGAACCGGACTACAACAGGCAACTTAATCAATGCTCCGTTTGGCGGATTAAAGCAATCAAGCACGGCTACTTTCCGGGAATCAGGAAGGGTTGGCCTGGAGTTTTTCACTCAAGTAAAAACCGTTTATATCGGCTATTAAAACTAAAGGAGAATGAAAGATGAAAACAGCTTTAAAGCTTGAACTGGAAGAAGCAAAATTGATGATTGAAGCAGCAAAGGAAAAGTCTGCTGAAATCAATGTGTTTGAGACAATTGCGATTGTCGATGACGGCGGAAGTGTCATTGCCCTGGAACGCATGAATGGAGCAAGAATCACTGGCCCGGAAATTGCGATTGCTAAGGCATACACTGCCGCCGGCCACAAACGCTCCACCCACCTATTCAATAAAGAACCGAACGGGCCTGCCCTGCCTGGCAATGAGGCATTTGGCATTCAGCATATGCTTAATGGCAAATTTGCTGTGTTTGTCGGAGGGTTCCCAATTGTGGTAAATGGTGAGGTTGTTGGAGGAATCGGCATCAGCGGAGGAAACGGCGAGCAGGATACCGCTGTTGGGACTGCTGCACTAAAAGCCCTTCAAACTTACCTGGAAAAAGACGGCTATGAAGTCGTAACCGAAGCAGATATTAAAAAATAATAGAAAGGGACCTCATTCGTTTTTAATAGTAGCGGAATGAGGTCCTTCTTCAGTCAGAAGCACCTAAAAAAGGGGAGGATCGCATGAAGCCTTATCTTGAATTGGCGGTTGGATTTGCACGTACCGGTGTGACAGGGTATGGAGGAGGTCCCTCGACAATACCACTGATCGAATTTGAAGCAGTCAAGAAATATAAGTGGATGACGGAGGAGGAATTCGGAGAGACTCTGGCTCTAGCCAATACTTTGCCCGGACCGATTGCAACAAAGATGGCTGCCTATATCGGCTATAAAGTCAAAGGCAGTTTGGGTGCTACTGTAGCCATCCTTACGCATATACTTCCTTCCATTATTGCCATGCTAGCCTTGCTGGGCGTTTTATACTCTTTCCGCCAGTCCCCAATTGTCAGTGGAATGGTGCAGGGAGTGACACCAGTGATCGGTTTTATGCTGGCAGAGATGGCCTATCGTTTTTACCAGAAAGGCAGCCAGGGGTTAGGATTGCCAAAAAACCTTATATTGGCCGCAGTGTCATTAATTTTTGTGCAATTCTTGGAATGGCATCCCGGTATTTTAATTGCAATTATCTTAAGTACTGCTTTTTATATTGCCCACCGGAAAGAACAGGCGAATAAAAAGGTAGCTGAAGAGTACATGCCAGTAAGGGAGAAAAGTTCATGATCTATTGGGATATCTTTTGGGCATTTTTTATAGCGAATTTATTGGGTTACGGAGGGGGACCCGCAACAATTCCCCTCATACAAATTGAAGTAGTCAATAACAATGGCTGGATGACACTCGCTGAATTTGGGGATGTTCTCGCCATAGCCAATGCGCTGCCGGGTCCTATAGCAACCAAAATGGCCGGATTTATCGGTTATGAACTAGGCGGAGTATTGGGTGCGGCGGTGGCTTTAGCCGCAACCATCCTGCCATCCGCTTTGGCAGTGATTGTGCTGTTTAAGTTTGTGAATTTATTTAAAGATTCTCCTAAAGTGAAATTAATGACCAAATCCGTACAGCCGGTCATTGCGGTCCTTCTGGCTGTCATGGCCTATCAGTTCTTTATGTCAGCCTTCGAAAAAAGCGGAATGCTGCACCTTATACTTCTTGCAGCCGTCAGCTATTTAACATTAATCAAATTCAAGGTTCATCCTTCTCTTGTTATATTCGGAGCCTTATTTTATGGAGGGATCTTTTTATCTTAAACAGGCGGTGAAACAATGGAAAAAATATGGGGGGAAAATAACTTAATATCTATACGCGAACATGCGTATTTGTATCTGAAAAAACTTATTTTAGAAGGAGAATACCAGGCAGGGGACAGACTGGTAGAAAGAGAACTTGCAGCCAAACTAAACATCAGCCGCACACCGATTAGGGAGGCGTTGTTCAGGCTGGAATCCCAGGGCTTCGTGAAAACAGTTCCCAGAAAAGGGGTGGTTATCTCCAATATCTCAGAGGATGAAGTATTGGAGGTATTTACGATTCTCGCTTCACTGGAAGTGCTGGCAGTAAAACTGGCAGCACAAAGAATGGATACAGGTACACAACAAGAACTCGATCTCAAGATTAAGGAACTAATAGAGCTAAGTGAACAGGATGAAGAAAACTTCAATTCCGAACATATCCAGATGAACAGGCTGATTAATAAGGCATCCAAAAGCCCAAAGCTATATGAAATTCTATCAGGTTTGATTGATTTCATTCACATGGCTGCCAATATGGGATATGAAACACCTGGGAGAAGAAAGGACTCATTAAAAGAACATATCGATATTATGAAAGCACTTCGCGATAAAGATGCCGAAATAGCGGAATACCTGATGAGGATTCATATTGAAAACTCAAAGAAGGCCTATATGGCATATATTAACCGAATTAAAAAGAGAGGGACTGCTAAAAACTAATAAATAATTAAAAGCTTAGTATTGTCTGAATATTATATTTATGGTATATTGTATACCAAGAACCAAGAAACGAAATCACAGGGAGGAATTCATTCATGCCAAACATCCATTTTGTCAACAGCAGCAAAACTCTGGAAGTGCCTGAGGATTCTAATATATTAAGAATGTCGCTCCGCTATGATGGTGATCTGCCAAATCGCTGCGGCGGCGGTATTTGCGGCACATGTGTTTTTAAAACAGAAGAAGGGTCCGAATATCTGGACAACGTGAAAATCCAGGAAAGAAGAAAGCTGGGAGAAGAGTGGCTGGAAAAAGGCTACCGTTTAGGATGCCAGACTTTTGTAACAAAAGGGGATGTTACCATTTCCTGGGATGATAAAGTGACAGATCAGGTTAAGAAGAGAAAACCGGATAAATTGAAGCAAGCCGTCTCAACAGGAAAATGAGATTCCGAAGAATGCATTCTGTAATGAAGGAACTTAGCTTCTGCACGTTACAGAATGCAAAATAAATTTCCAATAATATAGAAGAAGGTGAAATTATGTGGGTTTGCAGCACTCATTTAAAAGAAGCCATGCAAATATTAAAAACACCTCATATTCGAAAAGCTCCTTATGAAATTAAATGCTCACTTTGTGAAAATCAAGCTTTCGCCAAAGTGTATTATACTCACCGCTCATTTAAATTCACTAAACAACTTTATTCTTCATTAAAACAAAGTGTTTCCCAGGAGGCATAGCGATGGAAGGGGTAAAAAAGGGAATTGAAGAAAGACTGGAAGAGCTGAATATCCAGCTCCCTGAATTGACTGATATCCGAATGCCTTTTGAACCGGGCGTTATCTCAGGAAAGATTGTCTATTTATCCGGGCAAACACCCAGAGTCAATGGTCTTCAAAAGTATACCGGAATTGTCGGGGCAGGCATTTCGATCGAAGAAGCAAAGGATGCGGCACGAATTTGTACGCTGAATTTGCTGGCAGCCCTTAAAGGAATAATTGGAGATTTAAATAAAGTGAAAAGAATCATCAAAATGGATGGATATGTTGCCTCAACAAGTGACTTTAAATATCATCCAATCGTCATAAATACATCATCAGAACTGCTGCATGATATTTTCGGCAAGGAAAATGGACACGCACGTAAAGCAGTGGGATTAGCTTCACTGCCAGGCGGGGCTCCTGTAGAAATTGAAATGATTGTTGAAATAGAATAAATTCCGAACAAGGGCTGCTCAATTTAGAGCAGTTTTTTTGTGACTTAAAACTAATTTCATAGATTCACTGTCATGGTAAAATGATTGAGGATATTGAAGATAAGAAGGAGGGTACTATGAAAAGAGCATTACTGCTAATCGTAACCATTATTCTTTCTGCAGTTGTTCTAATTGCATGCAGTTCAGCTGAAGAGAATAAGGACGATAAAAAGGAGTCTGATCAAAAGAAATCAGCTGAAAGTGTGGAAGGAGCTGAGGAAGAAGATTCAGAGCAAACTGTAAAAAAGTTTCCTCCTGTTCCCAAGTCTTTCAAAGAATCTGCTGAATATGACATGACAGGAGAATTTGCAGGAAAAGAGTTTTCACAAGAAGCAAAAAATAAGCTTAATGAGCTTCCTGACATTAATAAGGATTCGTCAGAGGAAGAAATAGAGGCAATGGAACAGGAGATATTTGCGCTGTTTAAAGAAAATCTTAGTTTGCCTAATGTGCCAATTGATCAATGGGAAGCAATGAAGTTTACAGATCCAAATGCCGGGGGGGAAGATCTGCAGGTTAAACAAAATTATAATGTGGCTATATTGCTGGATTCCAGCGGCAGCATGGGTGCGCTCGAGAACGGGCGGACAAGAATGGATTTAGCCAAAGAGGCAATTCAGCAATTTGTTGAGAGTTTGCCGCAAAAAGCTAATGTCTCTCTCAGCGTTTATGGACATGTGGGCACAGGTCAGGAAAAAGATAAAGAAAAGTCCTGCAGAAAGGTTGAAGAAGTTTATCCGCTTTCAGCTTATGACCCTGCTGCATTCACAAACTCATTAAATCAGTTTAAGCCTGCAGGCTGGACACCTATGGCTAAAGCTGTCGAGCAGGTGATGAAGGATTTAAAGGAAAAGGATGGTGAGATGAATACCAACATAATCTATTTAGTCAGCGACGGGATTGAAACATGCGGAGGAGATCCAGTTAAAGCAATGGAAAGCCTTGGTGCGTCCAATCTCAAGCCCGTTGTCAATATCATTGGCTATCAGGTAGATAACCATGGTCTTAGTCAATTAAAGGAAATGGCAAAGGCCGCCAATGGCCAGTTTGTGAACGTTCAAAATCAGCAGGATCTAAAATCTGAATTTAACAGGACAGCTGAAATGGCTAAAGTGTGGTCTGAATGGCATGAAGATGCCAATGCAGCCATTAACAGTCTGTTTAATAATGTTCAATCACAGCTGAACGAGTGGCACAAAACAGAGCAGGAAAAGATGAACAGGGAACATAAGAATCTCCAATCAGCGGTAAATTATTTGAATGATCAAGAGAAAATTGATACAGATGTTTTCTTAAGATATGATGATCATTATCGGGAATATTTTTTGACAGTGGATCAGGAGGCGCGTGATTTATTCTTAGAGCTCGATAGTCTAAATCGTGACTCATTCCTTGATAATTGGGATGAGATAACAGATCGATTTTTAGAAAATGTTAATAAGTAAATTTATAAAGAGTCTGCTCAAAAAGCATTAAGAGCAGGCTTTGTCTGTATATAGGACTAAAAAAAGGATTCTCTTCACTTTTACCGAATTAAAGTATAACAGAATCAAAGGGAGGATTTTATGCAAACATTAGAAAAACTAAAGCGCAGATTTTGGTATCTTACTCCTGTTGCAGAAACAGACCGTCCCATTTTAGGGGCTGTGGTCGGGGATCGAATGACTTTGATGATTGATGCAGGAAATTCGGAAGCTCATGCTCAACTATTTTTAAGCGAGCTGGAGAAACATCAAATACTTTCACCAGGGATGGTGGTGTTGACTCATTGGCACTGGGATCATATATTCGGATTGTCTCGACTGAACATCCCATCTATTGCTTCCCGACTGACCAAAGCTGAAATGGAAAAACTAATCCCATATTTATGGACAGATGAAGCATTGGATGAACGTGTGGAAAACGGAGTCGAAATAGAATTTTGCGCGAGCGCCATAAAGAAAGAATATGGTAATGACCGGAGTATTAAAATTAAACTTCCAGATATCACTTTCGAGAATAAGCTTGAAATTGATCTCGGCGGTGTGACTTGCCAACTGCAGCAAGTCGGTGGGGACCATTCTCCAGATTCCGTAGTGGTATTTATAAAAGAAGAAAAAATATTATTTTTAGGTGATGCGATTTACGCGAATCTTTACGCAAGTAAATGGAATTACACGGAAGATCCCATGCTTCGGTTATTAGATGCAATAGATCAATTTGATGCAGATACATATATTTTATCCCACGGGACTGCAATCTCAAAGGCAGAATACCAGGAGGAAGCGGCCATGCTCAGGAAAGCAGCCCACCTAAGCGAAAAATACGAAGGACAGATGGAAGAAATGAAGAACGCCTATCAATCCTATGTTAATCGTGAACTGAATGAGAATGAGTTAGAAACGATACAGTTCTTTGCAAATGGAAATGAACTGAAAGGACCTTCCAGGAGGCTGCCATGAACAATTTTTCTGTTAATCTTTCAACCGTTTTTACAGAAGTCCCTTTTTTGGACCGATTCAAAAAAGCCCGCGAAGCTGGTTTTGATCTTGTAGAATGCCAATTTCCATATTCTAATACAATAGAAGAAATCAGAAATGAGCTTGAGGACAATGATTTATCATTGGTTTTAATAAACCTGCCTCCAGGTCATTGGGAAGAAGGGGACAGGGGCCTTGCTGCAGACCCCAATCGCAGAGAAGAATTCAGAGAATCAGTTGAAATCGGGATCCGTTATGCGAAAGGACTTGGGGTAAATCAGATTCATTGCATGGCAGGGATACACCCGAGTAATAATCAGAATATTTTTATTGAAAATCTCTTCTTTGCGGGCACTGCTATGTCTGAACACGGAATTAACTTATTAATTGAACCAATCAATCCAATCGACATGCCTGGCTATTTCTTAAACGATATCCAGCAGGCTGAAGAGATAATCAATAGTGTCGGTTTGCCGAATGTGAAGCTTCAATTCGACTTTTACCATATTGAAAGAATACATGGCCAGGCTCTTTCTTTTTTTCAAAAGTATGCTGAGCTGGTTTCACATGTACAGATTGCAGACTCTCCGGGCAGACATGAGCCGGGGACGGGGGAAATGAACTATAAAGAGATCCTCCTATATTTGCAGAAACACTATAAAGGCAGTATTGGTCTTGAATATAATCCGCAAGGCAGAAGCGCTGAGAGCTTTGCTAGGCTGAAGGAGGTGACCTCATGAAGATCGGGTTTATAGGAACAGGCGTGATGGGCTCCAGAATGGCCCAGCGGCTATTAGGCCATGGTTTTCAAGTGGCAGTACATAACCGGACATTCCAAAAAGTGCAGCCGCTTATTAAAAATGGAGCGATTTATTCAGAGACAGTAAGTGAGCTTTCCAATCAATGTGAAATTATATGCACGTGTCTTTCGATGCCTCAGGATGTTATGACCGTTTATATGAGTAAACAAGGAATCATTGACAATGCCAAGCCCGGAACGATATGCATTGACTTTACTTCAGTAGGGGCCGATACGAGTAAAATCATCAATAGGATGGCAGGTGCAAAAGAAATCAGTTATCTTGACTGTCCTGTCAGCGGCGGACCTGAAGGGGCCGAAAGCGGCACTTTAACGATCATGGCTGGCGGAGGGGAAATGGCCTTTCAGAAAGTTAAGCCGGTACTTGATGTGCTGGGTGACACTATAGAATATATGGGACCTTCGGGGTCTGGCAGCATTGCCAAGCTGATTAATCAGTACCTTGTTTCTGTCCACTCGCTGGCTGCCTCAGAGGCAATGGTAACCGGAGCTGCATATGGACTGGATTCTGAACAGCTATTAAAAGTCCTGAAAACAAGCTATGGCGACAGCAAGATCCTACGCAGGCATATGGAACAATACGTATTACCCCGCCATTTCACACCAGGAGGGGCAGTCAAGTATGTACATAAAGACGTCCTGCTTGCCAACCAGCTTTTGCAGGAAGCCGGCCTTACTCAATTTACCGGGAGGATGGCAGAAAAAGCATTCCAAAAAGCAGTAGAGAAAGAACTAAGCGAGCAGGATATGTCGGCAGTGATAAAGATTCTCGAGGAAGAGACGGGCACTGTTGTGAAGCTGAAAGATTAATGAGCGGGTGCAGAAATGCGTCCGCTTTTCTTTATCATTTTCCTGCAAATTCACGTAAGGAGTTTTTTTATTAAAATATCAGTATTTTCTGCTATAATAATAATCTGAAATAATAATAGAGAAAACCGGGAGTGCAGCAATGAAGCGCAGAAAAAGCAAAAAGCGTACAAAACGCAGTTCAAATATAGCCTTACTGTTATTTTTTATGGTTTTGATCTTCGTCTTATTTGACCAATTCAAGCAGATTAATATAAAGGAAACTGCAGTTTCTTTAATGCCAAATTTGGTATCTAAAAACGTCCAGAATTACACGCCTTTACTTGAAAAGGAATTGAAAGAGGTCAATCTAGAAGAATACACACTTGTTCTGGCCGCAATCATGCAGCAGGAAAGCAAAGGGAAGGGAGGTGACCCGATGCAGGCTTCTGAATCAGCAGGATTGCCCCCAAATTCAATTCAGGACCCCGAACAGAGCATTAAACAGGGAGTAAAACACTTTCAGAAAGCATTAAATTATGGCAGTCAAAAAAATGTAGACTTCCCTGCCGTTATCCAGGCTTATAATATGGGAATCGGATATATTGACTTTGTCGCTGAACAAGGGGGAAAACACAGTGAAGAAATCGCTAAGCAATTCTCTCTCAAGCAGGCTGAAAAGAATCCAGAGGTATATGATTGCGGAGGCGATAAGAATAATTTCCGCTATCCATACTGTTATGGCGATTTCACATACACCACTAAGGTAACAAAGAATATCGAGATTCTCACAGCAAGAGGCACAGGAAAAAACGGTGAATATAAATCAGTTTGGTAAAACCAAACATAATAATATTATTGTAAACTAAAACCGCACCTTATTGTGCGGTTTGTTTTTTAAGAATATGCGTTTTTCCATATACATCTACAAACTCTAGAAAGTGACCTTTCAAATCAAATGTAAAAACCTCATACACAAATTCTGATTTGAAAATAGCTTTGCCGTCTGTAAGGGTAAAAGGTCTTATTTCATATTTATATAGTGCCCCATATTTCTTTGGCATGGTCACAAACAATTTATTGTTTTCCCAATGGACTGATGAATATAATTCATTGGATTTATATTCACCTATAAGATTTCTCCATGGAATAGGCTCTCTTACAGGAGAAAACCTTTCCGGCATGCGAACCTCCTTATTTAAAATGATTTTGGATATATCCTCACAGATTTTGTCCGCTGGAGTTATATTTACATTACTCAACACGATAATGGTAAGATCCTCTTTAAAGTTCATCAACAGTTCATTTGTAAAGCCATTGATGTCCCCAGTGTGTCTGGCTGTCTCCGAATTGCCGCTAATAAACCAGCCATAGCCATATCCGCCATGGCTGGCTGTGAACATTTTTAAGGTCATGTTTTTGTTTAGCAGTACACCATTCCGCAATGCTTCTGTCCACTTGTATAAATCCTCAGCAGTGCTGTACATCCCATATGCTCCCTGTGGAATGCTCATATCTACAAATTCTGCGTTAATTACCTCTTCCCAGACCGAATGACCGCTGGCCAAGTCCTTCACAATCTTGCGGCCATGATCAATGCCTGTATTTTTTAGTTGAAGTGGTTTAAAAATATTCTCCAGGAGGAATTGTTCATAGGGTAAACCTGAAACGTTTTCAATTAAAGCAGTCAGGAGCAGATATCCTGCATTGCTGTATTGCATGTTTGTACCGGGCTTAAATTGCAGCGGTCTGCTTTTAATCCAATTGACGGATTGTTCCAGACTGGAAGGAAGGCGCATATATTTCTCCCAGTATTCAGAAGAGAAAGTGAAATCAGCCACACCCGAAGAATGGCATAATAAATGGTGGATGGTCACACCGTTTTCAGAATGGAAATTGTTAATATAGTCATTAATTTTATCCGAAAGATTCAGTCTTCCTTGCTGGTGGAGCAGCAGGACAGCCGCGGCGGTAAATGACTTTGTTAAAGAACCGATTCGGAACCTGGTGTCTGACGTGTTTTCAATGGCATATTGATAACTTGATAGTCCATATCCTTTATTCAGAATGACTTCTCCTTTATTTGCTGCAAGTACAGATCCATTAAAATAATTGCCCTCTGCAAGGGTGTTCATATACTCATTAATTTGCTGTTTCTTGTCCATGAAAATATTCCGCCTTTATGTATAATTGTTTACCATTCTTCATATATATTGGCTGTTGTCTGATTTTTCTCCTTCCCTGGAAAATTATAGATTCATAAGTTTTTATATAAAAAGTGAAACCAAATTGTATTTCATTCGTCTATATAGACGTGCAGCATTTATAAATGTCTTAAAATGAGCTTAGACTGTGAATAGGGCTCTCACCCTGATTTTATCGGCATTAAAGAGCGGTTTATCTGGACATGCTTGACATTTTTTTAAATGCGAGTATAGTTATATTCTTGTGCAGGGCTTTTTTGCCTGTTCATAGATTATTAATATGTTTCAGGTAAACTAATAATTAGGCTGATTGCCAACATTAAATTTTTAAATTACTAGCGAAGTATGTTACAATAATGTGCTAGAAGGCAGGTGTATGATTTTGAATACTTTACTTCATAAAAGTCAGGATATATTGAATAAATATATAGGCTTTTTCTTTTTAGCAGTATTTCTGCTCTGGATGAAAACGTATATTACTCAAATGACACAATTTAATTTAGGCATTGAAAGTGCCTTGCAGCAGTTCCTTTTATTCATTAACCCGCTTGGGTCTGCATTGCTGTTTTTAGGGATTGCATTCTTTTTTAAAGGCAGAAGAAAATATATCGCATTGATGGTTATGTACTTCTTCCTGTCGTTCCTGCTGTTTGCAAATGCAGTGTACTACCGTTTCTTTAATGACTTTATTACACTGCCGACATTGACGCAGACACAAAATTTCGGTGATGTTAGCGGAAGCATCAGCTCACTATTAAAGCCAACTGATATCTTTTTCTTCCTTGATTTCATCGTGCTTGCCGGCTTGCTTATTTTTAAAGCCGTTAAAATGGAAACAAAGGATTTGACGCGCCGCAGATCAGCAGCCCTAATCTATGCGTCGCTTGCCATTTCCTTTGCAAATCTGGGCCTTGCTGAAACAGACCGCCCTGAGCTTTTGACAAGAGGTTTTGACCGTAACTATATTGTTAAATATCTGGGCATGTACAATTATACAATCTATGATGCAGTGCAAAGCACAAAGGCATCCGCACAAAGAGTTATGGCGGATAGCAGTGATACAACTGAAGTCATTAACTTTACAAAATCGAATTATGCTGAGCCGAATCCGAAATATTTTGGAAAAGCCGAAGGCATGAATGTGATCTACCTTCACCTTGAGTCCATTCAGACATTTTTAATGAACTATGAATTGCATGGTGAAGAAGTAACACCATTCCTGAATTCGCTGATAGAAGAGGAAAATACAACGTATTTTGACAACTTCTTCCATCAGACTGCACAAGGGAAAACAGCTGATGCTGAGTTTATCCTTGAGAACTCCCTATATGGGCTCCCTCAGGGTTCTGCCTTTACAACAAAAGGTATGAATACGTACAATGCAGCGCCGGCAATTCTGAAGGATAAAGGATATACTTCTGCGGTCTTCCACGGCAACTCCGGAAGTTTCTGGAACCGTAACGAAATTTATAAATCATTTGGATATGATAACTTTTTTGATGCAGATTATTATGATTTAAAACCTGAAAACATGGCTGACTACGGTCTAATGGATAAGCCGTTCTTTGAACAATCCATGCCGTACCTGGAATCGCTGAAGCAGCCGTTCTATTCTAAATTCATTACAGTGTCCCATCACTATCCGTATCATATGGATCAGGAGATGGCGACAATTGAGCCCCATACTACAGGGGACAAATCAGTTGATAATTACTTTCAGACAGCCCGTTATGCTGACGAAGCGCTTAAACAGTTCTTTGAACAGCTGAAGGCTTCCGGTCTGTATGAAAACTCAGTAATTGTCATGTATGGTGACCATTATGGAATTTCCAAAAATCATAATAAAGCAATGGAAAAAGTGCTTGGCAAGGAAATTACACCGTTCGATAGTGCCGGTCTGCAGCGTGTTCCTCTATTCATCCGTGTACCTGGCATGGAAGGCGGAGTAAATCATGAATTTGGCGGTCAGATCGACCTGATGCCAACATTGATGCACTTGCTTGGGATTGATACTAAACAGTATCTCCAATTCGGTACAGACTTATTATCAGAAAATCATGATGACCTTGTGCCGTTCCGTAACGGAGACTTCATGAGCCCAACCATTTCATCTGTTGACGGAAAGTACTATGACTCAACAACGGGTGAACTGCTGGATGAAAGCCGTTTTGAAGAAGCGAAAAAACTCCAGGAAAGTGCTGAGCAGAAATTGGCACTATCTGATAAAGTGGTAAACGGAGATCTTCTCCGCTTCTACCAACCGGAAAACTTCGAACCGGTTGATCGTTCAAAATACGATTACAAAGCAGAAAACAATGGGGTAATCAAGAAGAGCGAAGAACCTGATGAAACGTCTGAAACTGAACCAGCTGATAAATAAATTAAAACTGCCTGCGGGAGAGCCTGCAGGCAGTTTTTTAATGGCATTCCTTTTAATTAAAAAATGAAACAACTGGACGAAAGTAAAATATGTTTTACTAAAGTGCTTAATCACTGTTTTATTGTAATGTATATTTTATTATGATTCATATAGATGTACATACCGAGGGGGAGTAAAAATGAAAAAGCTTGCCGGCAAAAAAGTTGCACTTTTAGGTTCACGGAAAATAGAAGATATCAGTAAATTGGTGGAGAATCAGGGAGGGGCTGCTGTCAGCAGGCCCGCTCAGGGAACATTACTGCTGAAAGATGAAAAACTCCAGGACCATGTAGAAATGCTGACTGAGTGCAGCTTCGATTGGATTATTTTTACGACTGGAATCGGTGTTGAAACCATTTATCAAACTGCTCTTGAAATGAATAGAAGTGATGCCCTGATCAGCAGCCTGCAAAAAGCAAATATTGCTGTAAGGGGATACAAAACCGCCAATATGCTGAAAAAACTTAATATCATACCTGCTGTTCGGGATGATGACGGCAGCATGGCAGGATTACTTCGAGAGCTCTCAGCATATTCTCTAAAAGGCATGAAAGTAGCTCTGCAGCTTCACGGCGACCCCGCACCGCTCCTTAAACAATGGCTGGAAGATAACCAGGCCGTCTATGAAGAAATTCTTCCATATACCCATATTCCTCCGGAGGAAAAAGTGATGAGTCTGCTGCTTTCAGAGATCCTTGACGGAAAGCTCGATTCCGTATTTTTCACAAGCACTCCACAAGTGAGGAATTTATTCAGCTTCGCCCGCCAAAAGAATACAGAAGAACAATTGAAAACCTGTTTTTCGGAAAAAACTGTTGCGTTATCTGTTGGAAAAGTAACTGCTCAAGCTTTATATGAAGAAGGGATTATTAGAGTCATTTTCCCCGAAGTCGAAAGGATAGGCAGTGCGGTAATTGAATTAGCCCGTTATTATACGGAAGAAGATATTTAGAAATGAAGTTTGTATTCATAAATGTTCAGCATTGCAAAATTTATCATGGAGCCTGTATAGGCTCTTTTTCAATGACTAGATGTATATACAAATTTTTAAAAAATTATTAAAAAATATTGAAAAGGCTTACACATCATGATAATATTACAACGTAAACGTTTTCGTTATAAAAATAATTCAGTAACTTAAAGCAGGTGGGATATGTCCTATACCATCAAAGATGTTGCCAAAAAGGCAAATGTCTCTATTGCAACAGTCTCCAGGATTTTAAATGGCCAGGGAGGGTATTCGGAAAAAACAAAATCTAAAGTTCTTAAAGTGATTGAAGAACTGGGCTATCAGCCAAATGCAGTAGCAAGGGGATTAATTAATAAGAGAACCCATACGATTGGGGTGCTTTTCCCAAAACTATCGAGCTCATTGGTTACCGATCTGCTGGATGGCATTGAAAAGGCTGCAAATGATAACGGTTCCAGTGTGATTGTCTGTCATACTGAATCAAATGGCGAAAAAACGATGAAGTATCTTCAGCTGCTTATTGAAAAAAGGGTAGACGGAATCATTTTCGCAAGTGAAATTTTAAAGGATGAATATTATCGATTTGTAACCAAAACCAGCATGCCAATGATTCTGCTTTCGACAGAGTCCTATGCGTACCCGGTGCCTTTTGTAAAAGTTAACGATTTTCATGCAGCATATGCAGCAGCTAAGCATTTAATAGACAAGGGTCATACCAGAATTGGAATGATAAGCGGGAACAAGGATGATATCATCGCGGGGATTCCCAGGATAGAAGGATTTAAGAAAGCTTTGACCGATCATAACATACCGCTGGGGTCTGAAAATATTGTATTCAGCAGGGGATTTACATTTCCTGATGGTGTTGAGGGTTTGAAAAATCTTATCAAACAGTTTCCTGATGCAACGGCAATATTTGCAGCAAGTGATGAAATGGCTATAGGTGCCTTATCAGCAGCTTATCAAATGGGAATAAGGGTCCCGGACGAAATTTCTGTTATAGGGTATGATAACTTGAATCTTGCTGAAATGTCCATCCCGCCGCTGACAACAGTAGGACAGCCTCTCGCAAAAATGGGTGAAGCTGCAGCAGAAATGCTTTTTTCCATTCTAGAAACTGGCGAAACTCCGGAAAGCCGGATAATGCCGCATAAAATCATTGAAAGAATGAGTGTGAAAGAGAGAAAATAATAACTCTCTTTTTCTCAGGTCAATTACGTAAACGTTTACGTAATTTGACTATAAAATCAAATAGGGGGATATACCATGATAAAAAAAATGACTGCAGGTGTAATGGCATTAACTTTAGGAGCTTCTTTACTGGCTGGATGTTCATCTGGTGATGCTGATGACGGGAAAGTAACGCTTGAGCTGTTCTCCAATAAATCAGAAAGCATCGAGACGTACAAAGGATTGATTAAAGAATTTGAAGCAGAAAATCCAGATATTAAGATCAAATTGGACGCACCGCCGGAAGCAGAAACAGTTTTGAAAACACGTTTGACCAAAAACGATCTGCCTGACATCATGTCTATCGCTGGTAATGCTACATACGGCGAGCTTGGCCGTGCAGGCGTTCTTGAGGATTTTTCAGGGACAGATTTAGCTAAAACAGTTCAGCCATCCTATATCGACATGATCAATCGACTGGTTGGACCTGAAGAAGAAGGCACTTTTGGTCTTCCATATGCTACAAATGCAAATGCCGTAATTTACAACAAAGCGAAATTTGAAGAACATGGCCTTGAAGTCCCAACTACGTGGGATGAATTCATTGCCAGCCTGTACAAGGTAAAAGCTGCCGGTGACACACCAATCTACTTCACATTAAAAGATGCCTGGACAGGCATGATTGCATGGAACTCACTTGGCGCTAATGTAGCGGGAGAAGACTTTGCTGAGAAGAAAAACGCAGGGGAAACATCATTCACCGATCAATATGATGAAGTTGCAGACAAGATGGAAACATTAGTTCAGTATGGCCACAAGGACAATATGGGTGTTGCTTACGGGGATGGAAACAATGCATTTGCGGCTGGCAAATCTGTTTTCTACCTGCAGGGCAACTGGGCAATCCCTGAAATTCTTAAAGCAAATCCTGACATGGAACTTGGAGTATTTCCAATGCCTGTAACAAATGATACTTCACAAAACAAACTTGTTTCTGGTGTAGATGTTCTTTTAGCAGTCAGCAAAGATACTGAGCATAAAGAAGAAGCGATGAAATTTGCTGAATTCATGATGAATAATGATACTGCTCAAAAGTATATTGACGAGCAGAAAGCTTTCTCAGCCATTGAAGGAGTGTATCAGGAAGATCCGGTGTTTGAAGGAATCAAAGCTAACTTTGAAAATGGCACCATCACAAGCTTCCCTGATCACTATTACCCTGCAGGCATGGGAGCCGAAAACCTTGTTCAGGAATTCCTGATCAAGAAAGATAAAGAAAAATTCCTGAAGAAAATGGACAGCGAATGGGAAAAAGTTCAAAACCGATAAAGGCATCGGGCCAGGGAATCTCATGATTTCCTGGCTTTCTAAAAAGGAGTTGTCACTATGAAAAAGAAAAACAGTGTGTTTCTCATCATCACCATACCCGCTTTCCTTCTTTTCGTTATTTTCCACAGTTTTCCCGCATTGCAGGGGATTTTTTACAGCTTTACAGATTGGAAAGGGTATGGAGATTGGAATTTCGTTGGGTTAAAAAATTACTTAAACGTTTTTAAAGATGAACGGGCAGGGGATGCCTACTTATTTACTTTTAAATTTGCCATTGTTGCGACCATTTTGGTCAATATCATAAGCCTTCTTGTGGCCATTGGGCTTAATTCCAAGATAAAGTTTCACAAAACGCTTCGGGCAATCTACTTCCTGCCTTACATTCTGAGTATCTTGATTGTTGGCTTTATCTTTAATTTTATTTTTGCTCATTTCCTGCCGCAGATTGGCGATGTATTCGGATGGGAATTTTTGACCCGCAATATTCTTGGAAACCCGGACCTTGCCTGGATTGGAATTGTCATTGTAGCCGTTTGGCAGGCTGTGTCCTTTAATACGATACTGTATCTTGCAGGGCTTGTGACAATCTCAGAGGATTTATATGAAGCAGCAAGCATTGATGGTGCCGGTGTCTGGACAAAGTTCTGGAAAATTACGTTTCCTCTCATCGCGCCATTTTTCACCATTAATATGGTTCTCTCATTGAAAAACTTCCTTATGGTCTTTGATCAGATTGTTGCCTTGACTGGAGGAGGCCCGGGAAAGTCGACCGAATCCATTTCCCTGCTAATTTACAGAGGAGGATTTGAAGGCGGCGAGTTTGCCTATCAATCAGCCAATGCGGTCATATACTTCATCGTCATCATCGTCTTTTCTGTTATTCAGCTGAAATTTTTAAATAAAAGAGAGGTGGAAAACTAATGAATCGCAAAAAAACGAGCTGGCTTGTGACCACTCTATTAATCTTAGGTTCATTGCTCATTCTTTTTCCACTGTATTTAACTATTACCATTGCGTTTAAAACACCGCCTGAAATGGCAGGCAATTTACTGGCTCTTCCTAAGTCATGGTCATTTGACAACTTTACACAGGCCATTGAAATGACTAATTTCTTTAATGCATTTAAAAACAGTGCATTTGTTACGGTATTTGTAGTCATTTTTACAGTGTTAACGAACTCGCTTGTTTCATATGCCATCGCCAGAAACCTTCATAAGAAGTTTTATAAGTTCCTATACTTCTATTTTTTAAGTGCGATGTTTATTCCTTTTCCAATCATCATGCTGCCGCTTGTCAAACAGACCAGTGCATGGGGAATGGATAACCTGGTTGGATTAATCATTTTGTATATCGTTTTCAACCTTTCTTTCAATGTGTTTATCTATATTGGCTACATCCGTGCCATTCCGGTTGAATTGGAAGAAGCGGCTATCATGGACGGAGCAACCACATGGGGTGTTTTCTGGAAAGTCATTTTCCCTCTTCTGGCACCAATGAATGCAACCGTAGCAATCATTACGAGCCTTGGTGCATGGAATGACTTTATGCTTCCGCTTGTCCTGCTCAGCGACCGGGAAATGGCCACACTTCCGCTGGTCCAGTACATTTTCCAGGGCCAATTCAGCACAGATTATAATCTTGCATTTGCCTCCTATTTAATGGCACTTGCGCCAATGATTATTGTGTACATCTTTGCTCAAAAATGGATCATAAGCGGTGTAATGAAGGGTTCAATAAAATAAAGATGAAATTATCCTTTGATCGGAGTTGTAAAAATTGAACAAAACATGGTGGAAAGAAAGCGTTATTTATCAAATCTACCCAAGAAGCTTCAATGATTCAAATGGGGACGGAATTGGCGATATCAACGGAATCACTGAAAAGATTCCATACTTAGCCGAATTGGGGATCGATGTCATCTGGCTATCCCCCGTTTACAAATCTCCTAATGATGATAATGGCTATGACATCTCAGATTACCGTAATATTATGGATGAGTTCGGAACTATGGAAGACTTTGACGGGATGCTTGCAAAGGCCCATGAACACGGTATCAAAATCATGATGGACCTCGTTGTCAACCATTCAAGCGATGAACACCAGTGGTTCAAGGAATCACGAAAATCTAAAGATAATCCGTATCGGGATTATTATATCTGGAAAAAGACGGACAATGGCGAGCCTCCTACTAACTGGGGAGCAGCGTTTGGCGGAAGCGTGTGGGAATATGATGAACAAACCGGCGAATATTACCTGCATCTGTTCAGTAAAAAGCAGCCTGACTTGAACTGGGAAAATCCTGTTCTGCGAAATGAAGTGTATGAAATGATGCGTTTCTGGCTGGATAAAGGTATTGATGGTTTCCGCATGGATGTAGTCAACTTCATTTCAAAAGATACGAGCTTTCCTCAGGGGAAGATCCGGGAAGGTCACAAATATGGGGACGGCAGCGAGTATTATATGAACGGTCCAAGAATTCATGAGTTCCTGCAGGAAATGAACAAGGAAGCCCTTAGCCCGTATGATACCATCACGGTTGGCGAGATGCCTGGTGTAACAGTTGATGAAGGCAAACTCTACACCGGCCGGGACAGAAATGAATTAAATATGGTATTCCATTTTGAACATGTGGGCCTAGGAGATGGACAATACGGCAAATGGGACCCCCGCCCCTGGAAATTGACTGATTTGAAAGAGATCTTCAACAAGTGGCAAAAGGGCCTTGAAGAAGATGGCTGGAACAGTCTGTACTGGAGCAACCATGACCAGCCTCGCGCCATCTCCAGATGGGGCAATGATTCAGAAGAATACCGTGTAACTTCTGGTAAGATGATTGCTGTTTGCCTTCATATGTTGCAGGGGACGCCTTATATTTACCAGGGCGAGGAAATCGGCATGACAAATGTTAAGTTCAATGATATCAATGATTACCGTGATATCGAAACCTTGAATGCCTACCGTGATCTTACACCGGATTCCTTAACACATGATGAGATTTTTAAGGGCATTCATGAGAGAGGCAGGGATAATGCGAGAACGCCTGTTCAGTGGGATGCCAGCCCGAATGCGGGCTTTACAGACGGAACACCTTGGATCAATGTGAACCCGAATTACGAGAAGATTAATGCAGAAGCAGTTTTAAAAGACGAAGACTCGATCTTCCATTTTTATAAGAAGCTCATTCAGCTTAGAAAGCAAAATGAAGTGATTGTATATGGAACATTCGATTTAATAATGGAAGAGGATGAGCAGATCTTTGCTTTTACAAGGACTCTTGGTGATGACCAGCTGCTTGTGATCTGCAACTTCAGTGATGGAACACCGGACTTTAAGCTGCCGGGACATGTCCTTTATTCGTCTAAGGAACTTCTGATATCCAACTTGTCTGCAGATGAAGATGAAGAAATTGATATCCTGACACTCAAGCCATATGAAGCTAGAGTGTATCGTTTGAAAAAATAAAGACTGGGCCTGTTTAGGGCCCTTTTTTACGAAGATTTGATGATAATGAGGTGGCCCTGTGAGTAAAAAATGGTGGAAAGAAGCAGTTGTATATCAAATTTACTGGAGAAGCTTTTTTGATTCCGATGGTGATGGGTATGGTGATTTAAGAGGGGTTATAAAAAAGCTTGATTATATTAAGAATCTTGGCGTTGATGTGATTTGGCTGAATCCCTTTTACCAATCACCAGACAGGGATAATGGCTATGACATTTCAGATTATTATGGGATTATGGAAAAAGCCGGTGACATGGCAGCTTTCGATGAGCTGATCCATGAAATACATCAGCGCGGTATGAAGGTCATTATGGATCTGGTTGTAAACCATACTTCTGACCAGCATCCCTGGTTCGTGGAATCACGCTCCTCCAAAAATAATCCGAAGAGAGATTGGTATATTTGGAAGGATCCAAAGGATGGCAGGGAGCCAAATAATTGGCGCTCCTATTTTGCTCCATCCTGCTGGGAATGGGACAAAGCATCAGGACAATATTATTATCATTCCTTTGCAGTCGAGCAGCCGGATCTTAATTGGGAAAATCCTGAACTGCGACAGGAAATCTACAAAATGATGCGCTTCTGGCTGGATAAAGGGATTGACGGGTTTCGAATGGATGTGATTAATCTATTGGCAAAAAGAGAAGATTTATCAGATGCAGGGAACCCTTATGATATAAGCTATCTTGCCAATAATCCGGGTATCCATGACTATCTTCAGGAAATGCATCAAGAAGTCCTTCAGCATTATGATGTGATGACTGTCGGTGAGATCCCGTTTGTTTCACCGGAAGAGGGACTGCTCTATGTGGATGAAAGCAGAAATGAACTGAACACTCTGTTCCATTTTCAGGTGGCAGATGAAATGCCGGTATGGGATATGCTGAGATTCAAGGAAATCCAAACAAGCTGGCATGAAGGCCTTAAGAAAAAAGGGTGGAATTCGCAATTCCTTAACAACCATGATCACACAAGACAGGTTACCCGCTATGGAAATGATGGCCAGTACCGTATTCAGTCTGCGAAGCTTTTGGCAGCTATGATTCATACCTTGCCTGGAACTCCTTATATCTATCAGGGCGAAGAAATCGGCATGACAGGTGTGAGATTTGATTCCATTGAAGACTATAATGACATTGCTATGAAAAATAAATATCATGAAGAAGTTTCAAAAGGGCGTGACCCTCAGGAGGTTTTTGATAGCTTATTGCTTTTGAGCCGCGATAATTCCAGGACACCGATGCAGTGGAACGCAAGCAGCCAGGCAGGCTTTACTGCTGGTGAACCATGGATCAAAGTGAATCCGAATTATAAGGAAATCAATGTCGAATCAGCTCTGAATGATACAGACTCCGTATATTATTTTTATCAAAAGCTGATTGAATTAAGAAAACAAAACGAGGTAATGGTTTACGGGGATTATAAGGATCTATTGCCAGATGATGAACACCTATATGTATATACACGTTCCTATAATGATGTAACCTGGCTGATAGTTTTAAACCATGATGACGAGCAGCAGAGATTTACCTTTAATGGATTCACAAACCGGAAGCTGATTCTTTCTAATTATAGAAGTGACTTTGAAAAAAATGAAGAAGTCCTGCATCCCCATGAAGCGAGAATTTATAAGATAAATTAATGGTAAAAGCAGAGGACCCGTGCGGTTCTCTTTTTTCATTGCGAAAACGTCTATGAAAGTAATTCAGAAAGTTCCACCTCAATACCAGTAACATCAGGCAAACCACAGAACATTCATTACTTTCTCCCTAACCCTCCCTATGCTATCATTAACAAATAGTCTATTCTGGGAGGATTCGTCTTTGAAAAAGGACTTACTTGAAAAAGCATCAGAATTTATAAAAATGTATTATGGTGAACAGAATAAAAGTCCTGCTGAGCTAAACAGCAGGTTAAGGGAAATCGAATACTCCATTAAAAAGCAAGGGTTTTATGAACATACTTTAGAAGAATTGGAATTTGGTGCAAAAGCAGCCTGGCGAAATAGCAATCGCTGCATCGGCAGGCTGTTCTGGGATCAGCTGAATGTTTTGGACAAGCGGAATGTGAAACAAGCGGATGAAGTATTTTCTGCTCTTTTTGAACATATACAATTTGCCACTAACAAGGGCAGACTGCGTCCGGCCATCACCATTTTCTCTCCGGACACTTCCGAACAGGGAATTAGAATTTGGAATCATCAGCTAATCCGGTATGCTGGGTATGAGACAGAGGAAGGCATCCTTGGCGATCCTCACTCCATCGCATTTACAAAGCAATGCATGAAATTGGGCTGGGAGCCGAAGTACGGCAAATTTGATGTGCTGCCATTAGTTATACAAATGAACAATCAGCCGCCCCAATTAAGGGAAATACCGGAAGAGCTGATTCTTGAAATAGAGATTGAGCATCCAGAGTATAATTGGTTCTGTGATCTCGGTTTGAAATGGTACGCAGTCCCGATGATCTCGGATATGAAACTGGAAATTGGGGGCATCTCCTATAATGCAGCCCCATTCAATGGCTGGTATATGGGTACTGAAATTGGTGCGCGGAACCTGGCAGACGATTTTCGTTATGATATGCTCCCTCAAATTGCCTCATTAATGGGGCTTGATACCAGGTCGAATTCTTCGCTATGGAAGGATCGGGCTCTGGTGGAATTAAATGCAGCCGTACTGCATTCCTTTAAAAAAGAAGGGGTTAGCATAGTAGACCATCATACTGCTGCACAGCAATTCAAGAAATTTGAAGAAAACGAAAAGAACCAGGGAAGGGACCTGACCGGTGACTGGACCTGGCTGATTCCGCCCGTTTCCCCTGCTGCTGCACATATTTTTCATAAGCAGTATAATAATGAAGTGAAAACCCCTAATTACTTTTATCAAGATACTCCTTATCAAAAATGAAAGCCGGCATTCAAAAATGCCGGCTTTCTTCATTTGTTAATTCATCTCTCCATCACTGGTTCTTCGGTCCGTTTTCTCTGGAGGAATCTTAGATAGCTGGTCCATAGGCTCCATCATAGATTCAAGAAGACTCCCTTTAACTCTTTTTTCTTCATTAATATTTTTCGACTGAACATTTTCGCGGTTGTCCATTATTTCACCTCAATTTATATTTTCACATAGAGTTTACTTTCAGCTTTGTGATTATTCCAAAAACCGAAAAGTCATAGGTTAAATTCCCTCTCAATGGAAATAATGAAATCTAAAAGATCTTTTGGAGAAGACTAATGACCAATATATTATTAATTGCAACACTTGCAATGATTTCCTTATTATATATTTTTTTATTATTTATGCTTGTTATCGGCTGGCGCTGGATCATGAAGCGGGCAGTGAAGCAGGCAGGAAAAATTATTATGACAGACAGCTATCAGGAAAACCTCATTGAGCTGATTCCCGGCTTTAAGCATATGGGCATTCAAAATGCGCTTGAAAATAACCTGCGGGCCGAAACAGGTGATGTCCTGCACCGCCCCTTTGGCTCATCGAAAAAATGGCCGCATTTTGAAGAAATTACGTTTATCCCTGCACAAACATCACCTTTCCCCATTGACGGCGAGGAAGATGTTGATGTGAAAGTGACAATTGGTCCAAGAGCGAAAAAGCCGATGAAAATCAAAATTCCACTGATGATTAGTGGAATGGCCTATGGAATCGCTTTAAGTGAGCAAGTCAAAATTGCATTGGCCACAGCTGCCAAGAATACAGGAACAGCCATCAATTCCGGTGAAGGCGGAATACTGCCTGAAGAGCTTGAAAGTGCGGGGAAGTACATTCTTCAGTTCTCCAAGACGGAGTGGGGTAAGGAAGAAAAGACTATTAAAAGGGCGGACATGATTGAACTTAAGCTGGGTCAGGGAGCTACACTGGGTATGGGCGGGAACATCTCCCCTGAAAATTTAACCGGTCGTGCAAGGGAAGTCATGGGGTTAAAGGAAAACGAAACTGCCCATATAATGGAACATTTTTTTGAAAAACAGACATTGAAGGATTTAAAAGAGCTGGTGGATGAGCTGCGTAAAATGTCCGGAGGTGTCCCGATCGGCGCAAAAATAGGGGCAGGCGGAAAGATCGAAGATGATATTGATCATTTAATCGAAATCGGTGTGGATTTTATCGCTGTTGATGGGGGACAAGGGGCTTCTGTCGGTGCACCTCCCTTATTGGCAGACGATTTTGGAATACCAACCCTGCATGCTATCACCCGTGCCTCAAACCATCTTGAAAAAAGAAAAAAGAAGGGGGATATAAGCTTAATTGTTTCTGGAGGTCTTTTTACACCAGGACACTTTTTAAAAGTCCTGGCGCTTGGAGCGGATGCGGTTTATCTGGGATCTGTAATGCTGTTTACTGTTTCTCATAAACAAACATTGAATGCTCTTCCTTTTGAACCGCCAACACAGGCTGTCTGGAACCAGGGGAAATTCAAAGATGTATTTAAAACGGAGGATGGGGCTAAGTCGGCGGAAAAGTTCTTGACCGCGAGCACCGAGGAAATCAAAATGGCTTTAAGAGCCATGGGGAAAAAGTCATTAAAAGAATTATCTAAGAAAGATCTTGTGTCTTATGATGAACTCACCGCGAAAATGATCGGAATCCCATTTTCCTTTGAACCATGGGAGGACAAATCTAAGAAGGTATAAAAAGCCTGGCACTTGTTAGCCAGGCCCTTTTTTTATTTATTCATCAATATCTTTCTTTACCTTTGATTTTTTCTGAGGCTCGAACCGATGGGGATTTTGCGTTCTTAAATACACAGGCCTCAAAGGCTGAAACGGGAATCTTATAAATGAATCTTTCAAGTCCCGATATCTGGGAGGATAAAACGGCTCCATAAAGGGTCTGCCAAGAGATGTGAGCCTGATCATATGAGTTAACAAAATACATGAACAGAACAGCACACCTACAAATCCCCATAAATTTGCGAATAATAAAAACGGAAATCTTAGAAATCGGATGGTATTATTCATCTTATATACAGGTGTAGTAAAAGCGGCAAGAGCAGCAAGGGCGATAAAGATTAACAGGACATTACTTGTCAGACCTGCCTGTACAGACGCAGTCCCAATAACAATCCCCCCTACGATACCGATTGTCTGACCAACTTTCGTAGGCAATCTGGCTCCAGCCTCTCTTAAAAGCTCTATTACCAGTTCAAGCATTAACGCTTCATAGAAAGGAGGCAAAGGAATATGCTGCCTTGAAGTTACCAATGTTCCTAATAAATCGGTGGGGACAAGCTCCATATGATAAGTAAGCGTTGCAACATAAATAGACGTGATCTGTATGGAAAAAATAACAGAAAAAGCCCGCAATATTCTGGCAAAAGAAGCGATAGTCCAATTTAAAAAATAATCTTCAAAGGAACTGAAGAATTCAGAAAACGTTGTAGGGGTAATCAGTACATGCGGTGACCCATCTACGGCTATCACTATTTTTCCTTCAGCAAGGACAGCGGCTGCCCTGTCCGGTCTTTCTGTATCCAGCAGCTGAGGAAATGGGGAGTTCTTATTATCTGAAATGAGCTGTCCAATGTAAGAACTGTCAGTGATTTCGTCAAAATCTATATTTTCGATTCTTTCTTTTACCATGCTGACATTATCTGTATTCGTAATTCCCTCAATATAGAGAACAGCCACTACGGTTCTGGATATGCTTCCGATTATATATTCCTCTATGATCAGTTCAGAGATGGGCAGCCGTTTGCGGATTAAATTCAAATTATTCTCCAGAGACTCAACAAAGGCCTCTTTTGCTCCAATAACCGTTTGCTCAACTTCCGGATGTGTGATTTCCCTGACATATGAACATTTAGCAGCCATAAAAGCCGCTTTTTGCTTCTCGGTTTCTGATGTAACCATCACATAGCCCTTCAAAAGCATATGTTCTGCTTTTGAAAGATCTTCGCATATTTGTATGCTTGCAGATGGCAAAAGTTTTTTTAAATCATCAATTTTGCTGAACTCACCAAGAAGAAGCTGAGGGAGCAAACTTTTTGTGAGCATTTTTTGGTCAATCAGTGTTTTGAAATAAGTAAAAGAAAAGCAGAGGCTAGTTTGTCTGTTGCTATAATGTACTTTTTGAAAATCATGAGACCGTGAAAGCGACTTTTCCAGCTGGTCAAGTTCAATCTCTGACACAGGTCTCTTCTTTTTTAACTCTTTTTTCATTCTGTAATCACCAATTTTTTCGGCATTAAGTGTAGTGTTTCCGTTTTTGGAAGGATTATGAATGAATAGTGGGAATAGCTAAAAAAAGCCTCCCTCAGAATGGGGCAGGCCTGAAATTATACCGGTTCTTCTTCCGGGTGTTTAAAGCAGGATGAAACCAGATTTTCAAGATTCTCAAATTCTTTGGCATCCAAAAATGCTATGCACCTGCTCAAAGATTGGAGTGCGCTATCAATGAGAAATTTTCTTGGCTTTTTCGAATGAATCATTTCTTCCTGGATAAAGTCCAGAAGATCCATGCAATCGTTCTGTTCTTCCTGCTTGATGGATTTCTTCAAAATCAATATGGATTTGCAGAGAATATGCACATTTCGATAATCGGTCTGCTTAAATCTATTTTCAATCAGTTCAGGCTTCAGCAGGTATTCATCGGCAGAACTGACCTCTTCAACGATCTTCCTGATTCTCTCGACACTATAACGGACTACTGGATTAATGCTGGAAGAGAATTCAAAGAATTTTGTATAGTATTTTACGTTATGATGGAGGATGCCAAGGAACATTATGGCACAGTCCAGTAAATATGGTTTCTTGTCCTCACCAAAGATTTCAATAAACCGGCTGAAAATCCAATTCACCATTCTAAGCTGGCCTTCCTTAATAAACTGCTTGAGCTCAGGGTCATTTGACACAAGTACTTCTTCAAAAAGGGCAACCAGCTTATTGGTCCGATTCATATTCATTTGTAATTCGATCTGCTGTGTGAATACTTCTAAGCTGCTTGGGTCCTGGCCAATAAGAAGTTTATTGCGTTCTGATTCCATTTTTTCATGCAATGTTTTAAAAATGGAGATAAGAAGCTCGTTTTTTGAAGAAAAATAATTATAGAAGGTGCCTTTAGAAATCCCGCTGTAATCTAAAATATCCTGAATGGATGTAGCCTGAAAACCTTTATCCAGGAATAATTGATGTGCTTTTTTTATAACATGCATTTTCCTGTTATTCATCTATAATCACCTGTCATTTTATTTGAACTATGTGTATAACTTAATAGTACCTCATTGTATTAATTTACACAAACCCTCTATTTTACAAGGATTTTTTTGTTGCAAAAGTTGAACTCATAGTATATTATATGATTTGTGTGTAACGAGAGTATAAAAGAATGAACTGATTGTACAGGAGGAAAGATAATGGAACAAGCAATAAACAATAAAACAGACCGGCCGCCTTATGGGATTCTTGCTGTTTTAATGATTGGGGCATTTATTGCCTTTTTGAATAATACATTATTAAATATTGCCCTGCCATCTATCATGGCAGATTTAGAAATAGAAGCGGCAACAGTGCAGTGGCTGACTACCGGCTTTATGCTGGTTAATGGTATCTTGATCCCGGCTACTGCCTTTTTAATTGAAAAATATACAGTCCGCAGGCTATTTATTGTGGCAATGGGACTATTTACAATCGGTACGCTTGTAGCGGGTATTGCTCACGTATTCCCGGTTTTGCTGGCAGGCAGAATGCTGCAGGCTTCAGGGTCGGCTATTATGATGCCGCTTTTGATGAATGTAATGCTGATCAGCTTCCCGGTTGAAAAACGCGGAGCAGCCATGGGTGTATTTGGTCTGATCTTAATGTTTGCCCCTGCAATTGGGCCAACTCTCTCAGGATGGATTATTGAACATTATGATTGGAGAATGTTATTCCACTTCCTTTCACCAATTGCAGGTGTCATTTTAGTTCTTGGAGCCGTCATGCTGAAAGACAAAAAGGAAAAAGTGAATATCCGTCTGGATATGTTTTCTCTTGTCCTTTCAAGTATAGGGTTTGGCGGAATACTTTACGGATTCAGTTCTGCAGGGAACAAGGGCTGGGACAGCCCTCATGTGTATTTAACAATTGCAGTGGGAGTCATAAGTTTGATTTGGTTTATTTTAAAACAAACCAAATCAGAACGTCCGATGCTTAATTTTGGTGTTTATAAGTACCCGATGTTTGCATTATCTTCAGCTATCAGCATGACGGTAAATATGGCACTGTTCTCAGGAATGATTCTGATTCCGATTTATGTTCAGACATTAAGGGGGATTTCACCGCTGGATGCGGGATTGATGATGCTTCCAGGTGCCCTTGTTATGGCTGTGATGTCGCCATTAACTGGAAAGCTGTTCGATAAAATCGGGGGCCGGATTTTGGCGATCATTGGGTTAGCCATTACAGTAGGAACTACGTATGTATTCAGCAGGCTGACTCTGGAAACAACCTATACTCAACTGATTATACTCAACTCAATCAGGATGTTCGGGATGTCCATGGTCATGATGCCAGTTTCAACAAATGGCCTGAACCAGCTGCCTAGAAGATTATATCCGCATGGAACTGCAATGAACAACACACTGAACCAGGTGGCAGGTGCCATTGGCACAGCCTTATTGGTAACAGTTATGTCAACAAGAACGGAAACGCATGCTGCTGAAATTGCGAAAGAAGCAATGAAAGGCGGGGCTATGGCTAATGGCGGCCAGATGACTGAAGCTGCTGTGGCGGAAATGCAGCAGCAGGTTCTAATGAAAGCCATGCTTGAGGGAATCAACGATGCTTTCTTCGTAGCAACCTTTATAGCTGCTGCTGCACTTGTTCTGGCTTTCTTCATTAAACGCGCAACACCAATGGAGGACTCGGTTGAAGAGCCTAAGCAGGAGAATATGGTGCCTAAATTGGCTAAGAATTAATCGGAAAGGGAAATCAAGGATTTCCCTTTTTTTTATGCGCAGGAAATGAATATGAAACATAATTGGCCCGTCGTGCGTCTAAATTGGTATGCAAAGATTGTTTTACTAAAATGCTGATTTGGAAGTTGAACATTTGTCGATTAGGGGTATAAATCATTTCTTATTTTCCGTTTCAGATTTGGAGAGGTCGATACAATTTTATAAAAATGTATTTAATGCAAAGCTGCTGGTAAAAGGCAAAACGACTGCATATTTTGAATTGGCGGGAATTTGGATTGCCCTGAATGAAGAACGGAACATACCAAGGAATGAAATTGCCCATTCGTATACTCATGTTGCTTTTAAAGTCGATGACTCAGATTTTGAAAATATGTGCAATAAACTTGAAAAGCTGAAAGTTCATATCCTGCCTGGTCGTGCGAGAGACATGAGAGATAAGAAATCGATATATTTTACTGATCCGGATGGACATAAATTTGAATTTCATACAGGAACATTAAGGGATAGATTGGAATACTACAGATCTGAAAAAGGACATATGGAGTTTTTTGGTTAAAAAAAGCCTGCAATGCTATTTGAGCATTTGCAGGCTTTCTTTCTTATTATCTATTTTTTCCTACTAATTTAATTGATTGATGTCCGCTGTGAGGGTGAGGAGAAAACAAAATATGATCCAGATACAGAGCTTCCAGCTTTCGGTCACTTAAATTAAACAATCTGTGATTATGCTGGAATTTAGAAAGTGATAATAATTTGCTGATTAACGTTTCTCTGTTTAATGGCATGTAATGAACCCTCCCTTATTGTTAGTTTTATTTTAATTCATATTTATCCGATTAGTCAAGTAGGAATTAAAGTTTGTCTGTTAATTATGAACAATTTGCACTTTGACTGCTCTGATCCCAAAACCATATTGATAAAAAGATCACTTAAACAAAGTTAATAGCACAGGCTACCTGTCCTCAAGGTTAATAAAGTAGTATAAATATCTAATAAGGATGTGAGCATTAATGGAATTTTGTGAGTATTGCGGCTACCACACTGATTTTTGCAGATGCGGTACTGGAAATAATATGAGCTTGGTTAAGTACCTTTTCATGGGTATAGCCTAATAGGGAGAGAGTTTTTATCCAATTGTAATATCGCCCATCATGTTGCCAAAAAACGTCTTCAGCTTTCACCGTGTAGCAGAAATTTAGATCCGCTTCAGTTCACCATCAGCAAAAGATTCTTAAACGTAAAGGGATACATTTCCAACATGCAGACTGTTTGCCCATTCATGAAATGGTTTGCTCCAATGCGCTGAGGAATTGGGACAAATGCTTAACATAAAATTTACTCTTATGAATTTTCTGTCTATATTTGCTGATTCCTAAAAATAACATGCTAAAATAGGAAGAAGACGAATATTTAAAAAAGGGGGGTTAGTATGAACAATACGGCACTATTAATCAATAATCAATTGCTGGACTTGATTTTTGAAAGTACATACTATGGAATTGTGATTGTTGATGCAGATGGAATCATTCAATATATGAGCAATAATTATTGTGATTTTCTTGAAGTTCAAAGAGACGAAGTTATTGGCAAACATGCAACGGATGTTATTGAAAATACAAAAATGCATCTCGTTGCACAAACTGGTAAACAGGATTTTGCTGATTTACAATTTTTGCAAGGCGATTTTGTCATCGCCAACCGCATTCCGATTATCGAAAATAATGATATTGTCGGAGCAGTCGGTACGATAATATTTCGTGATTTGGATGAATGGAAGAAATTGAACAGTCATATTAAAGGGGTATTATCAGAGCTCAATTATTATCGAAGCGAATGGAATGAATCGAATGGATTAAGATATTCCCTTCATGATCTGATCGGGGAAACACCGGAGATTAAAGATCTGAAAGATAGAGTCATGCGCATTGCAAGAGGCGATATTTCTGTTCTTTTGAGGGGGGAGAGCGGTACAGGGAAGGAAATTGTTGCCCAAAGCATTCATCAGCTGAGTGAAAGGAGCGAGAAGCCTTTTGTTAAAGTAAACTGCGGCTCCATACCTGAACATTTATTGGAATCTGAGCTGTTCGGCTATGAGGATGGAGCATTTACAGGTGCAAGAAAAGGCGGAAAAATAGGTAAATTCCATTTGGCTGATGGAGGGACTATTTTTCTTGATGAAGTAGGGGACATGCCATTGCATATGCAGGTGAAACTATTAAGGGTTCTCCAGGAAAGAGAATTCGAGCCTATTGGGGCGCTTCAGCCTAAAAAAGTGAATGTGAGAGTGATTGCTGCTACAAATCGTCCGCTTGAAAAAATGATCAATGATCAATTATTCCGGGAAGACTTGTTTTACAGGATTAATGCGGTGCAGTTATTTATACCGCCTTTAAGGTCCAGAAGATCTGATTTGCCGATCTTGACCGAACACTTTTTGAGGAAAGCGACTAAGCGGATAGGCAAAAGGGTGACTGGAACAAGTCCTGAGGCAGCCGCTCTGATTAGACAATATGACTGGCCGGGAAATATCCGGGAATTAGAAAACGTTCTGGAAGCCAGTGTCCACTTAACTGACAGTGAATTGATTGGTGTTGAGGAACTTCCTGATTATCTAAAAGGCGGGAAAAAGAAACCAGAAGTGAAAAATCTAAAAGTTTTATTGGAAGAAACCGAAAAGAATGCAATCGAAGCCGCTCTAAAAAGGTACAGGTATGACAAAAATAAAGCTGCAGAATCATTGGGAATTGGCAATTCTACTATTTACGATAAAATAAAAAAATATAATATTTCTTTTTAATGCCAAAAATCCGGGAACTCGGAATCCAATCCGAAATCCCGGATTTTTGCGTTTTTCATTTTAGTTTTAATATTTGAGGACATGTATATGCAGTAATATTTCTGAAAAGTCGGAAAAATAATATCGTGAATCTGGCAGGAATGGCTTATCCATTGAAATTCCAATGTGGCACAAAACTTGCATTATGTTTTTAATAGAAAACTATTTTGAAAGATATGTATACGCTTACATAACTAAAGGAGGAGGATTTCTTGGATCTCGGATATTTTACAAGGAAAATGGCACTTGATATTAATCGTGAAAATCCTGCCAAAGTGGCTATTAAAGAAGAATCCGGCAGAGAATGGAGTTACGAATGCCTTCACCGGACTTCAAACTCTTATGCAAACAAGCTTAAAGATCTTGGTGTCCAAAAAGGCGATAGGATAGGGATTCTGCTCTATAACTGTCTTGAGTATTTCGCGTTGTATTTTGCAGCTGCAAAAATTGGAGCTATCGCTGTCCGTCTGAACTTCCGTCTGACCAGCAGCGAATTTGAGTATGCCCTAAATGATTCCGGTACAAAAATTTTATGCTTTCACTCGGAGCTGGCTCCCAGGATTGAATCTATTCGCAAAAATACAGGAGTGGAAAGGTATATTTGCCTGGCGGGTAGGACTGGGCCGATACCGGTATGGGCTCAAAGCTGGAGTCTGCTGGAGAATGGCGGTGAAGATGAAATCAGTACAGACTCCATTCGCCTCAGCGATCCCGTAATGTTAATGTATACGTCCGGTACGACCGGTAGACCGAAAGGGGCCATCTGGACTCACGAAACCACTTTTTGGTTCTCTGTTATGCAGGCTCTTAAGTGGAACTTTAAAGGAAAGGAAATCGGAATGACTACCGGCCCGCTCTATCATGTAGGAGCAATGGAAGATATTGCGCTTCCCATTTTAATGATGGGGGGAACGGTGATTATAACTGAGAGCAAAGGTTTTGAAATAACCAGAATCTTATCAGTGATAGAAAAGGAATACGTAACGGATTGTTTCCTTTTCCCTTTTATGATTTATGAAATGCTCAATCTTGCTAATCTTGTGGATTACAAATTTATAAATCTAAAAACAATTTATACAGGCGGAGACCCGTTAATGCCTTGGGCACTTGAAAAATTAAAAGAGAATTTCCCGCATATAGGCATTGTTCAGGTTTATGGACTTACAGAAGGAACTCCCATTGCCGCCTGTCTTGATTCCGAGGATGCTTTGAAAAAGGGGAAAACGGTTGGAAAGCCATTGCCATTGACTGAAATTCAAATTATTGATCAGAACAGAGTGCCCCTTCCTCCAGGGGAAATCGGGGAAATTGCCATTAAAAGCCCTGCCGTGTCAGCTGGATATTGGCGAAAACCGGAAGCCACCAAAGAAACTTTCACAGGCGGATGGTGCAGGACAGGAGATTTAGGGGTGCTGGATGAAGAAGGATATTTATCCATTGCCGGACGAAAAAAAGATATGATTCGGAGCGGCGGAGAAAATGTGTATGCTGCTGAAATTGAAGATGTCTTATACCGCCTTGAAGGTGTGAAGGAAGTATCCATTATTGGTGTTCCTGATCCGAAATATATTGAAGCTGTATGTGCAGTCATAGTCAAAAAGGAAGGCAGCACGTTTACAGAAGAAGAAGTCATCGAACATTGCAAAAAGTATCTTGCAAGCTATAAAAAACCAAGAAAAATTATCTTTACAGAAGAGCTGCCCCGCACACCTTCAGGTAAGGTTCAGAAGTTCATGCTAAGAGAACAATATAGCTGAGATGAGGAGGAATGAAATTGGAAAAAACAAAAGCTGTTTCCTGGTCCATTCAAAACAAAATTGCCATTATTATAATCGATAATCCACCACTGAATGTTCTAAGTGAGGAAGTCATTGAGCTTTTATCAATTGCTGCGGATGAAATTGAAAGCGATTCCAATATCAAAGCTGTTATCGTAACGGGGGCTGGAGAAAGGGCTTTTGTCGCAGGTGGCGATATAAAGGGTTTTCCTGATTGGATGGGAAAAGGGATTGAACTGGCAAAGGAAAAGTCTCTCTGGCTTCAGGAGCCTTTAAATAAACTGGAAAGGCTGCCGCAGCCCACGATAGCTGCCATTAATGGGTTTGCTCTGGGAGGCGGCTGTGAATTGGCTTTAAGCTGTGATATCCGGATAGCAGAGGAGCACATAAAAATCGGGCTGCCTGAAATCAAGCTTGGCTTATTTCCAGGTGCGGGAGGAACTCAGCGGCTATCACGTCTTATTGGTAAATCAAAAGCAAAAGAAATGATTTTCACCGGTGAGCCACTGTCTGCAGAGGATGCCTGGCGGATAGGCTTAATTAACCGGATTGCCCCTAAAGGAAAGTCGCTTGAAACAGCCTTGGATCTGGCGGAATCTATCAGCAATCATTCACTTCCCGCCCTGGCTTTTGCCAAGAGGTCGATAGATAAAGGTTATGAGCAAAGGCTTGAAAACGGACTCATCACCGAGGCTGAATATTTTGGCCAAGTTTTTCAGACCGAGGATATTAAGGAGGGGGTCGGGGCTTTTATACAAAAAAGGGACCCTAAATTTACTGATCAATAATTTAAAGATTAGGAGGAATAAAAATGTTTGGATTATCGCCATTAATGACTTTTATGTTATTTGTTTTTTGGCCGCTGTCATTGGCCGCCGCTGGATTATGGGGATTATTGGCATTTAAAAATAAAGAGGAAGAGGATGATGCTTTATGATTTTGGCAATCGGAATTATCTATCTGCTTGTAATCCTGGTTATAGGGTTATTATCGATGAAGCATCAGAAAGACATGGACACCTTCTATACCGGGGGCCGGAGATTTGGCCCGTGGCTTGTTGCCCTGGCTGTCTCTTCCACAACCATGTCCGGATACGGTTTTATTGGATTGACTGGGCTTGTGTATGAGCATGGCTATGCCATTTTTATGATCGGTATTTTTGCCACTGCCGGGATTTTTGTAAGCTTTTTGGTATTGGCTAAGCCGATGAGGAGAATTACACAAAAATTTGGCGCTCTGACCATTCCGGATTTATTGGAAATCCGCTATAACAGTAAAACAGTGCGGGCCATTACTGCACTTGCCATTCTTGGAGGAGCAATAGGCTATCAGATGGCTCAATATAAAGCATTGGGCAATATGCTTGAAACTGTCTTAGGAGTTGATTATAAACTTGCTTTATTTATAGGAGTGGCCATATTAACGGTTTATGTTGTTGGCGGCGGAATGATCAGTGCCGTCTGGACAGACTTTATTCAAATGATTGTTATGATTGTTGGCTCTTTAATTGTTTTCATAGGCGGAATGAGAATGGTTGGAGGCATGTCCCAGATGAATGCTGAACTGACAGCTATTAATCCTGATATGGTTCAGGCCTTCCATACTACAGGCCCAATCGGAATTTTTGCTTTTATTTCTTATTTCTTCATTTATGTAATTGGACATCAGGGACAGCCGCATGTGGTAACCAAATTTTATATGATCAGAAAAATTTCCATGCTTAAGTGGGCTTGCATTATAGCGGCATCCACTTACGCATTAACAGCTTTATTATGGTTTGTAGGATTATATACACGCGTAATGGTAAACCGCGGGGAAATGGCAGCACCGGCAACTCCTGATATGGTGGCCCCAATGTTTATCGAAAACTTTTTCCCGCCTGTTGTCGCCGGGATCATATTTGCCGCTGTAATGGCAGCAATCATGTCAACCAGCGAAGCATTTCTTCTAGTAGCAAGCTCATCGATTGTAAGAGATATATACCAGCAGATTATTAAGAAAGGTGAAAAATTACCGGAGAAAAAGGAATTGGCCCTATCCAGATGGTTTACTCTTATCATCATTGCTATTACATTCCTGCTCTCACTAAATCCGCCTGATCTCGTTGGCTGGCTTGGCAATGCATCCTGGGGAATCTTCTCAGCCTCATTGCTGCCTGTATTGAGCATTGGTCTGCTGTGGAAGCGCGCAACAAAGACAGCTGCTATTTGCTCATCTGCATTAGGTTTCATCTCGAGCCTTGGTCTTTACATTTTGAAAGTAAAAGGGATTTATGTTCCGGCACTTGATACTGGTGCTATTGCTATGATCATCTCTACTTTATCATTGGTTGGAATCTCCCTCATCACAAAACCGGCATCCAGCCCAATTTTTGAAGATAAGCCCGGTCAGGCTGCTAAAACCGATCCTGCTGCAGCTAATCTTTCATAGTTTAAGAAAACTTCCGCGGGTGTTTTTTAAAATAGGTAAAAAGGTACAACTTAACTTGCAGAATGGCAGGAATACCCCTTTCCGCCGGTGAATACAATTAGAAAATGGAAACAGCTTTCTATATAGAGAAAGGAAGCAAATATTTAAAAAAGCTGGGGGAAAAATGACTAAGCGAAAATGGGGAATAGCACTTTTGTTTATTGTCTGTTTCATAGGATTAGCCGGGTGTTCAGGAAAAACTGCCGGCGATAATGAGCCGGAGAAAAAGGCCGCGGAAGAGAAGTCTAAAGAAGATAAGACAAAAGAGGAGGCAAAGGCAGAGGAGCAGGCTAAAGAGGAAGAAAAGAAGGAAGAAATAAAGCCGGTTGTGGTTAATGTCATCGATCCTGATGCAAAAACAGTGCTAAAGACCTTCAGCCCTGCTGAAATGGGATTTGGTGAGGATGATGAAAAATATAAAGCAGATCTTTCCCAATGGGCCAAGGAAATAGCGCGAGGAACGGATACAATAAAAGGCTATGACCAAAGGATGACCCTTGACAAAATTGGTCCCGATGGCAATATCATTAAAGGGCAGCCTGAGATTATTCTTGAAGAAAGCGAATTAGTGGATAAGATTTTCGCTGCTTCTGTAAGCGGCGGGGATGTTGAGCTGCCGCTCTATGTTTCAGAAAGCGGTTATGATCCTGCTGATGTACCTCATTTAGGAGAAGTAATCGTCGCATCCTATAGTACCAATTTTAACAGCGGCGTGGCAGGCAGGACAAAAAACATTGAACTCTCAGCAGAAGCCATCAATAATATCATTCTTGGTGAGGGAGATCACTTTTCTTTTAATACAACAGTGGGGCCCAGTGATGAAGCACATGGGTATCAGCCTGCAGAGGAAGCCATTAATGGCAAGCTCGTAATGGGGATTGGGGGCGGTATTTGCCAAACATCCTCCACTCTATACAACGCTGTTGATAAAGTCGGGGTCAGTTATGTAGAAAAACACCACCATTCTGTAACGGTGGGTTATGTCCCAAAGGGCCGGGACGCAACCGTTTCATATGGAGGCAAAGACTTCAGGTTTGAAAACACAACCGGCATCCCGCTTCTTGTAAAAGCAAACTTCGGAAATGGTGTCTTAACAATTGAAATCAGAACAGCAAAAAAGTATGAGGGAATGCTTAAGAAAGCAGTTTAACTGCATCAGGCACCTAAGACTTATTTCCGGTTTAGGTGCCTGAGCTGTTTTTAATGCACTGAATAAGTTATGGAAAAATAAGCAAATAGCGGAGGGGTTTGTCCACACCATTCCAGTCACTTTTAATACAATAATATAGAAGATCTCCTCCCTAAGGATCTTTGGTCTGCATAGTCGCCGCTAATCTGCCAGCCGGATTAGCGGCATTTTTTTTGTATTATTATGAAAATAATAGCGAAAGAAGGAGAATTTTCTGTAAATATCTGAAGATCCAGGTAAAAAGCACCTGACTTACCAGTTGTGTTCATGATAAATTATAAGTAGAATATCCTATCATATCTGGAAATGAGGAAAAGGCATGAAATTATCTGTGGCAAAAAAACTGTTCCTCGGGTTTTTGTCTGTCCTTTTATTATTTGGTCTTGTCGCCGGTTTATCAAATTACGAACTCGGTAATGTTAACAGAAATTATCAAAGTTTAATAGATGATAATGTCTCTGAAGTGATGCTTGTAAAAACACTGAAGGCAGAGCTTATGAATGAAGCAGGGGGAATCCGCGGCTATCTCCTGACAGGCGACTCTACATATCTGAGTGACTATGAAAGTTCCCGCAAGAGGATGGAACATCATATCAATAAACTGAATGAATTAGCCGGCAATAAGAAGGAGAAGGAATTGGCGCAAGAACTGGGAGTGCTCCATAATCGCTATCAGAGCATTATTGACAAAGAAATTAAGTTTAAGCTGGA
Source organism: Cytobacillus firmus (assembly GCF_023657595.1). Lineage (NCBI taxonomy): Bacteria > Bacillati > Bacillota > Bacilli > Caryophanales > Bacillaceae > Cytobacillus > Cytobacillus firmus. Next base: position 2,056,379 of record NZ_CP098323.1, read on the forward strand.
GGAAAATAATGCTTATATGTCATTAGTTGAAACTTCCGATAAACAGATCAGCCAGGATTTTAATAAAAAAGCGGATGAACTTGTAAAATTTTATGAATCCCAATTAAATGCCGGGATAAATGAAACTGTCTCTGGCGTTAAATTCTCTCAGACGATTACTTTAATTATTTCGATTACAGCCGTTATTGCTGCCATGCTGATCGCTTATTTTATAAGCAGAATGATATCCAGGCCGATTAACCTGGCTGCAGGAGCGATAGACAAAGTGGCAGGAGGAGATTTAAGTCAGACCTCTATTAAAGTAAAAAACCGGGATGAAATAGGAGTGTTTATTTTATCATTAAATAAAATGGTCCAGGACTTGAGGTCTCTAGTCAGCCAGGTAAGAAGCACATCAGAACAAGTGGCATCAAGCAGTGAACAGCTGGCTGCAAGTGCAGACGAAAGTTCTTTGGCTTCTGAACAGGTAGCTGCTATTTCGCAGAAAAATGCTCTGGGGACTGAACAGCAGCTTTACCGTTTTAGAGAGGTATCTTCTTCAATTAAGGAGATTGCTTCCGGAATGCAGCAAATTTCTTCAAGTAGCGAGCTGATGCTTGAAGCAGCGGAAAAGGCAGATTTTTTAACTAAACAAGGCACTAATTCAGTCGATAATATTGTAAGGCAAATGAATGAAATAAATACTACAGTAGGCAGTGCTGCTCAGCATATTTATACGCTCGAATCCCGGTCAAAAGAAATCAGCAATATCGTTGAATTGATCACGAATATCGCAGAACAGACAAATTTGCTTGCACTCAATGCTGCCATTGAAGCTGCAAGGGCGGGTGAGCACGGGAGAGGCTTCTCGGTTGTCGCTGACGAGGTCCGTAAATTGGCAGAGGGATCCAAGCAATCTGCCATTCAGATTCAGCAAATGATAGGGCTTATTCAGGAAGAAACAAAGCATGCCGTTCTGGCAATGGAAAAAGGAAATGAACAGGTAAGGGATGGCCTCGAAGATACAATGGAAGCAAGTGCAGCTTTTGATGAGATCGCCCATTCAATGGGTGATGTAACATACAAAGTTGAAGAAGTCTCATCCTCAGTGGAAGAACTGACTGCCTTAACCACCCAGATTATTGATGTTATGTCCAATGTGCAGGACATTTCAGAAAAAAACGCAGCAGCTTCACAGGAAACTTCAGCCGCAACAGAAGAGCAGCTTGCCACCATGGAAGAAGTATCATCATCAGCGGGGTCTCTTGCAAAACTTTCTGAAGAATTGCAGGAACTTGTATCAAGATTTAAATTATAAAAGGGACTCAGCTGAGTCCCTTTTGAATTTTACTACAAGATTTTAATGGTTAATGGATACAGGTATGGAATGAACGGCTCCTCAATTTCTTTCCATTCCTTAATTTTAATCATCGGCATCTCTGTTCCATTATAGGCTGCTTTATCTATAACTCCGCTAACTTTGACCCACATATTATCATAGAGGTCCGGAGCTTCCTCCAACTCTGATAGAAAGCCAATCATACTTGCATCTGCCACACAATGCGTAATCAAAAATCTCGAAATGACAAGCTGATTGGAAGCAAGTCCTTCTTCTTTATATATAAATCCCTGAAATTCAATTTCCCTGCCAATGAATTTATCAATATCCTTACTGATTTCCTCATAATACAAGCTAAAAACTTTATCATCCATCTTAATAGCAGAAGCGGAATAAAGGTCCTTTTTTAATTGCTCAAACTCTTCATTGGATATTTCCTCTACTTCTTCATTTACAGACAGGTCATGTTCCAGCTCCCCGGCTTCCTCCAGCTCTTCTTCAAAAGAATAGTCTTCTAGGTCAAAGTCTGATTCATCAGACCCTGTCGAGGAGCTCACCTCTTGTTTTTGATTACCAAGTATGGCCAGTCCGCCTTTTTTTTCAGCTATGGAAGCATCAAGCGTCTTTGCAGGCAAGAAGAATCCTGTTAATAGCGGAAATAATATAATGGAATAAGACAGCAGCTTTTTTACTGTAAACGGTGTATCTCCATGATCATGATGATGAGAACACGTATCAACATCATGATGGCAGCAGTCCTGACCTTGATGATGTTCGTGAACAACGTTTTCTCTATTAAAAGTCCATATTCTTGTAATTTGAATAAAAAATAAAAATAAAATCAGTATGGAAGCGGATTGGCTTAAGCGGACATATTTGGGATTAATATACTTGGTTATGTCGCCTGTATAATGAAGCTGAAAAATCAGGCCGCAAAAAGCCAGTAGAATCAGTGCCCTTAATGCCTGCTGGAAATGGATTTTCATAGCAATCCTCCTAAATGAAATTCTGTACAAGAAGCAGCGTGAAAAAGACAACAGAAGCAGTCAGCGCTAATACGCCAAGAACAAACTTCATCCGAAACACACTAAGCATCATGATTGTATTTTTAAAATCGATCATCGGACCAAAGATCAGGAATCCCAGTACGGAAGACTTAGGAAATATGCTGCTGAATGAGGCACCAATAAAAGCGTCGGCCTCTGAGCATAGTGACAAAACATAAGCAAAGCCCATCATGATCAGTAAGGATACAACTGGATTATCAGCATTTTGCATAAATGTTTTTGCAGGCATATAGACTTGTACAATGGAAGCTAATAAAGCGCCAATAATCAAATATTTGGCCATGTCAAAAAATTCATCGATTGAATGAGTCAGCATGGACCAAATCCGGTCCAGGAAAGGACGATTGATTTCACTGCTGTGAGGTAAATGAAGAGTTTTCTTCAATTGCCCGGACTTAAAGAAGATGCTCACACTAAAGGCAACTATAATGGCAATTAGGAATCCCAATCCCATTCGTAAGCCCGCCATTTCAAAATCGTTTCCAAAAGCCATGTATGTAGAAGCAATAACGATGGGATTAATCAAGGGCCCAGTCAGCATAAAACCAATCGCTGCATATACTGGAACACCCTTGGACATAAGACGGCGGATGATAGGAACAATTCCGCATTCACACGCTGGAAAAAGTGCGCCAGCCACACAGCTCATGACAACAGCAGCTGTTCTATTTTTCGGAATCCACCTTTTAATATGGTCTTCTGTAATGAAAATTTGGATAAACCCTGCAATCAGCACACCTATCAGCACAAAAGGCAATGCTTCTATTAAAATGCTGATAAAGATTACGTTCAGATTTAACAGGGAAGTCGGAATATCAAAAGACAAACCTAATCCAGAGCTGAAAGATATTAAATATACCAGAATGGCTATCAATATTATGCCTGTTATATCAATAATATGGCTGCGAAAAATTCGGTTCATAGTATCCTCCTGAATTAAAATCGTAATGATTTCGTTTTATACTCTATATTAATTTTATGAAATTGTAAATGGGATTATGAGCATTTTGAAAGGATAGGAGAATTGGAGGATAAAAGGATATAAAGTTTATCCTTGCAATCGCATAAAAATTTTAATATCATTTAAATCGAAACAATTACGATTTATCAGATACTTCTCCATACCCACCAGTAATTCTTGATTTATCAGAGCAAGGGGGGAATTAATCAATTGCAAATCGTAATGAATACTATTTATATTCAAAAGGAGAAAGTCCATGACAAAGAAGATACCCGTCACTGTACTGAGCGGCTATTTAGGTTCAGGAAAGACCACTCTGCTGAACCACATTTTAAATAATCGCGGCAATAAGAAAATGGCAGTGATTGTAAATGATATGAGTGAAGTCAATATTGATGCATCCATGGTTAAAAAAGGCGGTTTTTCAAGGACCGATGAAAAACTGGTAGAGCTTCAAAATGGATGCATCTGCTGTACGTTGAGAGAAGACTTAATGATAGAAGTGGAAAGGCTGGTTAACGAAGGGGATATCGAATATATCCTGATTGAATCCTCAGGCATCTCAGAACCTATTCCGGTTGCCCAGACTTTTACTTATATGGATGAAAGTTTGGGAATTAATCTTTCAAATAGGTGCACGCTCGACACCATGGTTACAGTTGTAGATGCAAATCGTTATTGGCATGACTATGCATCCGGAGAAACACTGCTGGACCGCAAACAGGCCACAGATGAAAGTGACGTCCGGGAAGTTGCTGACTTATTAATTGACCAGATTGAATTCGCAAATGTCGTGGTGCTGAACAAACTGGATCTGGTTGATTCAGAAAGTGCTGATGAACTGAAGGCTGTATTGGAAAAATTAAATCCAGATGCAAAAATAATTAAAGCTGTAAATTCAGAAGTTGAATTAAAAGAAATACTCAATACAGGTCTTTTTGACTTTGAAAAAGTAAGCCAGGGAGCAGGATGGATTAAGGAACTGAATGAGGAGCATACGCCGGAAACTGAAGAATATGGAATTTCATCATTTGTCTATAGAAGAAAAAGGCCTTTCCATCCAGAAAGATTTATGCGATGGCTTGAAGATTTTCCGGTAGATATTGTGAGAGCCAAAGGTTTTTTTTGGCTGGCTTCACGAAATGACATAGCCGGTCTCCTGTCTCAGGCCGGTCCATCTATAACACTGCAAGGGGTAGGGAAATGGATTGCAGCACTTCCAGAGATGGAGAGAAACCAAATCTTAAAAGATGAACCAGAACTGCTTGATAGATGGGATAAGGATTTTGGAGACAGGATGACAGAGCTCGTGTTTATTGGCCTGGGTATGAAGAAATCAGAAGAGATCGCATCAAGTCTAGATGGCTGTTTACTAACTGATAAAGAAATGATTTCAGATTGGAGCAGGCTTGCTGACCGGCTGCCAGCTTTTCAAACTAATATGATGGAGGAAATAATATGAGAGCATTGGCATGCACTGTAACAGGGGATCGCAACTATATAACAGCCAAAAGATCCTGAAAGAATTGAATTAATGAAATACTCTCCAAAGCTAAAAAGGTACACTAAGCACAGGGAAACAAAATTACACAATCGTTCCCTTTAATATCTGGTTGAGCTCAGACATATAACAGAGCAATTTGAAAAATTATGTTGCTTTTTCCTGGTCTTGCAGATATGCTCAAATTAGGAGATATACGGAAGGGGAATTGAAATTCTAAATGTGGCATAACTTGTAATCATTTTAATTTAATAAACGTCTGCCTGCTTTTTTGGGGAGAGGTTTGTCTATTTATAAAATGATATGAACAAGGAATGCTTGCTGTGGAATTTCAAACCATAAATTCGCAGATACCTTGTTGTGTATCTGCATTTTTATTGGAATCCAATCTCCATGCCAGTCCCGGCAGGCCCTAAATGGAGGGAACGCTGTATGATCGAAAAGCAGAATAAAACCGCAATAGTTACAGGTGTCAGCAGCCATCAGGGTATTGGTGCAGCTATTTGCCGAAAATTAGCCAGCCAGAATTTTAATATTTTTTTTACTTATTGGGACGCGGAGCCCCTTTGGGAAAAAGTATTCAGCAAGGAATTATCGGAAACTGGCATCGTATGTAAAGGCCTCGAAATTGACTTATCGAATGTTCAATCAGCAGAAAAGGTGCTGAAATCTGCTGCCTTGACAGTCGGAAATCCGATGATACTTGTTAATAATGCAGCCCATTCAACAAGAGATGGATATCTGGAGTTTGATGCAATAACACTGGATGCACACTATGCTGTTAATATGAGAGCCGTATGTCTTCTTTGTACAGAATTCGCCAAAAGATTTCCAGAATGGAATTTGCCTTACGGCCGAATCATTAATATGACTTCCGGCCAAGAGCTTGGCCCAATGCCCGGCGAATTGGCTTATGCTTCTACCAAAGCTGCCATAACGGCATTTACCAGGTCGCTTTCAACAGAAATTGCTCATTTAGGGATTACGGTAAATGCGATTAACCCGGGACCTACTGACTCTACATGGATGAATGAGGAGATAAGAAATCACCTATTGGCCAAGTTTCCAGCGGGCAGAATCGGCCAGCCTGAAGATGCAGCCAATCTGGCAGCATTCCTGGCAGGAGAAGATTCAAGGTGGATAACAGGACAGGTGATTCATTCTGAGGGAGGGTTCATACGCGGTTAACACGAAAGCAAGTGACATTTACTTAACAAATTAGAGCTATTTATATCATTTTCGATACAAAATACCCAAATGGGTTTATTGATCTCCTCCAATGTGTATAAATAGAAGTTATAGAGGGGAGAGAACAATGTTAAATTTATTAAATGACCCTGATTTTGTGCAGAATTGTGAAACTGCTTCCCCGCTTGAGCTGGTTGAGTACTTAACAGGCGGCAATATTAGAGGATTGGAAAAAATCGCTTTGGGCACGCTTGCAAACAGAAAACAGCTGCCGCCAAATGTCGTTAATGTTCTGATCGTTTATTTTTTCAGCACGTTTGCCAATAAAGTATATGACCGAAATGATCTTGCCAGGCTTTATGATTACTGGGCATCGAATCATGTATACAGTTTTGGAAAAGCACACGAAATGACTGCCGAAGATATAGAAAAAGTCCTGGCCGGCTTAAAATAATAGATTATATAAAAAGTTCATCCCAATTGGATGAACTTTTTTAATATTACCTATTTCTTTTTATTGCTGTATGCACCTTCTATAGTCTGTTTCATCATTTGATGTCCAAGCACCGCCACGCCTGCTGCAACGATTCCATTAAGGAGCCCTTCAAAAGAAAAGCCAAATGCAAGACTGCCTGCAGAAATCGAAATCATTAGAAGAATCCATACGATGGACCAATCGGGAACTTTGGGTGTCTGTTTCAATGCATACCCAATTACCCACAAAGCCGGGACCAGCATGTAATAATTCTGATTTAAAAAATCCAGTAAGTTCAATCCACTCACCCCCTGGTTAATGTTTTTATATAGTTTATGAAATCCCCTTATAAGTTGTTTGTCTGCTTGTCTATAAATTAGTAGAGATTTTATTAATAAGCTTGGGAATTATTACGCTCGAAAAAGACGGAATAGTTTGATAAAATGCTATCAAAGACGCGCAGAATAGTTGACAATCATTTCTATAAGTGCTAAATTTGAATCAGCCGTTATGCATCGTGTTATATTTTGCTAGCTGCTTTTTCAACCGTTAGGCAATGGTCTGGATGAGTAATGAACGTAAAGTAATAAGCGTGTATATGGTGAATTTACACATGGCTTTTTCTAGCCAATAGGAGGATTTTTTTCATGAAAAACGGTAAAGTAAAATGGTTCAATGCTGAAAAAGGTTTCGGATTCATCGAAGGTGAAGACGGAAACGACGTATTTGTACATTACTCTGCTATCCAATCTGAAGGTTTCAAATCTTTAGAAGAAGGCCAAGAAGTTTCTTTCGAAGTTGTTGAAGGTGCACGCGGACCTCAAGCAGCTAACGTAACTAAACTATAATCGACACACCCATACAAAAACAGCCTGGCCATTAGGTCAGGCTGTTTTATTTTGCGCTAACTTGAATATTCCTCCACCAGTTCCATACCCTATTAGAAAAAGGAAGGTGTATCCAGATGAATTTTGCCTGGCAATCAGTGATTCTGGTTTTAGCAGGAGTTTTGCTTTTACGTGTAGCAGGCAGGAAGTCTATTTCCCAAATGACGCTGGCGCAAACGGTAGTTATGATTTCCATAGGTTCCATTATCATTCAGCCTATCATTGAGACAAGTGTATGGAAGACCATCGTGGCTGCTGGAATCTTTGTTGGATCACTAATTATAATGGAATATTTGCAGGTGAAATACAATTTCATTGAAAAATTTATTACAGGCAAATCCAAAATAGTGATTGAGAATGGGAAATTAAAAACAGCAAATATGAGGAAATTGCGCTTTACAGCAGATCAGCTGGAAATGAGGCTCAGAACCAACGGTATTACTAAAATTTCAGATGTTAAAATGGCTACACTTGAGCCAAATGGACAGCTTGGGTATGAATTAATGGATGATGCAAAGCCTTTGACAGTAGGAGAATTTAAAAGGCTGATGGGAGAAATAATTTTGCAGTCACCCGTTCAGCCTGCTCATCAAGCATCAGATGATATTTTTCAGGAGCTGAAAAAGGGACATTCCCTGCCGAATTCTAATGATCTTCACTAGTTTTTAGCCGCATTGCGGCTTTTTATATTTCAACTTCCGTCTTTCCCCTTTAAGCATTATTCAAATTCCAATTCCATTAAGAAAAAAGTACTTGAAGTTTAGCGAGTTTCCTGTATAATTTTCAAACGTGAGTTATTTTAGAATAATTTAATACTATTCACTTATCAAGAGAGACGGAGGGGCTGGCCCGAAGATGTCTCGGCAGCGGGCTCTGCAGAGCGCTGTGCCAAATCCAGCAAGCATTGATGCTTGGCAGATAAGAAGAGAACGATTGATAGATCAAGATCTCTTCTTGCTTGAAGGGGTCTTTTTATTTTGCTTGGAAAATCCATTATTAAAGGAGAATTCAATGAAAAACAGGGGCAATCCATGGGCTTTATTGCCGCTAGCCGCTTTCCTGCTTATTTTTATTGGCAGCGGTATAGCAACTGGTGATTTTAACAGCATACCAATTATTGTCATTGTATCCGCAGCAGCCGGAATTGCGCTCGCAATGAATAGAAAAAAGCCATTCATGGAAAAAGTAGAGATATTCACAAAAGGGGCTGGACATCCTGATATTATATTAATGTCCATCATTTTTATCCTGGCAGGGGCTTTTTCCGCTACGGCTAAAGGAATGGGTGCGGTTGATTCGACTGTGAACCTTGCACTCTCTTTTATCCCGCAGAATCTGCTCATGGTCGGAATTTTTATCATTGCATGCTTTATTTCATTATCGATGGGAACATCAATGGGGACAGTTGTTGCTCTTGCTCCAATTGGTGTAGCCATTTCAGCAGAGACAGATATTACAGTAGCTCTAGCCATGGCAGCAATAATTGGCGGTGCAATGTTTGGCGATAATCTTTCTGTCATTTCTGATACGACGATTGCAGCGGTCAGGACGCAGGGAACGAGAATGACTGATAAATTCCGTGTGAATTTTTTAATCGTACTGCCTGCTGCAGTTCTTACTGCTATAATTCTTGCAATTTTAACAGCAGGTCAGGAAAGCGTCGTGACCAGCGGAGATTTCAACTTCTTAAAAGTAGTCCCTTATCTTGGCGTATTGGCTGCAGCTTTGTTCGGCATGAATGTTATTCTTGTGCTTAGCGGGGGTATCCTTCTTGCAGGCCTGATTGGAATTGCTGACGGCAGCTATACGTTTGTTTCATTCCTGCAGATGATTGCTGAGGGAATGGCCGGTATGCAGACCCTTGCGATTATTGCCATCCTCATTGGCGGATTGGTGGAGATCATCCGGGTTAATGGAGGAATAGATTACTTGCTTCACATGGCTACCAGCAAAATAAAATCCCGCAGGGGAGCAGAATTTGGTATTGCGTCGCTTGTCTCTGTGACCAATCTATCTACAGCCAATAATACTATTGCCATCATTATTGCAGGGCCGCTTGCCAAAAAAATTGCTGACCAATATGAGATTGACCCGCGTAAATCAGCAAGTATACTTGATATATTTGCCTGCTTTGTACAAGGGACTATCCCTTATGGAGCACAGATGCTCGCTGCTTCGGGGCTCGCTGCCATTTCGCCGGTGAGCATCATGGCATATTCCATTTATCCAATATTAATTGGCATTTTCGGTATTATTGCCATTCTGATCAACTTTCCTAAGTTAAAAAGCAATAAATGAGAGAGCCTGCCGGGCTCTTTTTTCTTTGAACAATGCTGTGTTTTAAAAATAATTGATGATATAATTAGAACGAATGTTCTGTGAAATGTTACTGAGCCTCTGCCGTTTTTTGATTTGGTATAATGGTAATATTGCAGAAAGTATCTCAGGCAAGGAAAAGAGGGTGTAAGATATGAAATTTATCCATACAGCTGATTGGCATTTGGGCAAGCTGGTCCATGGTGTATATATGACCGAAGATCAGCGCCATTTTTTGAATCAATTTATTGATGTGGTAGAAGAAGAAAAGCCGGATGCAGTCGTAATTGCAGGAGATTTATATGACCGGTCCGTACCTCCCACTGATGCTGTAGAATTGCTGAATGAAATTCTTTTTAAAATAAATGTAGAGCTTAATACACCTGTGGTTGCCATAGGAGGAAACCATGACAGTGCAGAGAGGCTGTCATTTGGAAGCTCCTGGTATAAGCAAAGCAAGTTCTACTTGTCTGGAAAACTGTCAAATGATTTTAAGCCCGTACATATTAATGGTGTGAACTTTTTTCTGGTTCCGTATGCTGAACCCGGAATGGTCAGGCATTTGCTTGATGATGACCGTGTACACTCCCATGATGATGCAATGAAGGCAATTGTGAGCAGAATTGAAAAGGACCTGAATCATAATGAACCGAACGTTCTTGTAGGACATGCTTTTGTCCTGGGTGGTTCTACCAGTGATTCGGAGAGGACCCTTTCAGTCGGCGGAACAGGCTGTGTCCATTCAAGTTCCTTTGATCCTTTCTCTTATACAGCACTGGGGCATTTGCATAGTCCTGATGCCATAAAGCATGAAAAAATTCGGTATTCTGGCTCCCTCTTAAAATATTCTTTTTCAGAAGCCAAACAGGAAAAATCGATTTCAATTATAGAAATGAAGGAAAATGGCGAATTTGATTTGCGTACCCGTTCACTGAAGCCCCAAAAAGACTTGAGAGAAATCGAAGGGCATTTAGATGAATTGATGGATCCAGCATTCTATGAAAAACAGAATCTTGATGACTACCTGAAAATCACCCTTTTTGATGAAGGCGCATTGCTTGATCCAATTAATAAGCTGAGACAGGTCTACCCGAATGTTCTTCATCTGGAAAGAAGAATTGCCGTTACAGATTTGAAGAAAAAAAGCTCATTCTTATCGATGAAGGAAGAGAAAAAGTCGGAGCTTGATCTGTTTAAACAATTCTATGAACAAATGACTACTTCTGAGTTTACAGAAGATAAACAGCAAGTAATGACGGATGTGATTGAAAAAGTGCTTAGGGAGGAGGCCCTGAAATGAAGCCATTAAAATTAACGATGCAGGCATTCGGCCCCTATGCAGACAGTGAAAGCATTGATTTTACCCAACTTGGAAATCGGACCATGTTTGTCATATCCGGAAAGACGGGTTCAGGCAAGACCACTATTTTTGATGGCATCAGCTATGCCATTTATGGAAAGGCAAGCGGAGAAGATCGAAATGGTCCTGAGCTTCGGAGTCAGTTTGCCAAAAATAATACACTAACCGAGGTTTCCCTGGAATTCTTTTTAAGAAATAAACGGTATCATATTATAAGATCTCCTCAGCAGGAAAAGAAAAAAGAGCGGGGCGATGGGACAACAACAGTAAGTGCAAAAGCAGAACTGTATATATATGATGAAAATGGAGAGCAAAAGCTCCTGGCTTCAAATGTCAGGGATGTTGATGAAAAGATAAAAGAAATTATGATCATTGACAGCAATCAGTTCAGGCAAATTCTGATGATTCCCCAGGGAGAGTTCCGAAAGCTCCTGACTTCTGAAAGCAAGGATAAGGAAATCATTCTGCAGCGGTTATTCCATACTCAAATATACAAGCGCATCGAAGAAAAACTTAAAGAAGATGCAACTGAATTAAAAAGAGCGGTAGAAGAACAGATTAAATTGCGAGATCAATACTTTAATCATGTGCAGCCTGTATACAGCGGGGAGCTGAAAACGTACCTCGAAGCAGGAAGTGTTAATGACACCCTGCTCTTGCCGCTCCTAGCAGAGGAAATTAAGGAGATGGCAGAAGGTCTTGCCGAGCTGACAGAAGCAGGCAGGAAAAAGAAGGAACAGAGAGATCATCTTCAGCAAAAGCTCTATGAAGCAGAAATGGTGCTTAAACAGCTGAAGATGAAAGAAGAGCTTAAGCAACGGAAAGAAGAGCTTGAAGAGCTGAAAGACCAATATACTGTCAAAGAGAATGCCATCGCTCTCGCCCACAAAGCAGCACTGCTTAGTCAGCAGGAGCAGCTCTGTCATGAACTGAAGAAAGATCTGGATGCAGCACATGCTGATATTGAGGGACTTCAGAAAAAAATAGGCACTCTTGAATCTCTGCTAAAAGAAAAGCAAGAAAAATGGGAATCTGAAAAGAACCGGGAGGAAGAAAGAAAACAAGCTGCCGAACAGGTCAATCACCTGCAAAGTATGAAAGAGGATATTCTCTCTTATGCAAAAGTGGAAAAGCTTGTCCGTTCTCTTGAAAAAAATCTTGAAAACCTCAGGCTTCAAAAAAAACAGAAAGATGAAGCCCTCCTAAAAGCTGATCTGCAAATAAAAACACTTGCTGCAGAAAAGCAGGACATTGAAAAGAGCAGGCTCGTACAGTTTGAGAATGAACGAAACCTGGAGAAACTATCAGACGAAATAGAACGGCTTCAAAGATATGAAGAGCTTCATAAAGAGCATCTCTTATCACTGAATGCATTCAGCAAGAAAAAAAGTTATTTTGAGCAGACTTCGTCCAGGCTGACTGACGCCAAACTGCTTGTAGATGAACTGGAGGGCAAATGGCTTCATGGACAGGCATCAATCTTGGCTGACAGGCTTCAAAACGGAGAGGCATGTCCAGTCTGCGGCTCAGAACACCATCCAAATCCAGCTGTCTCTCCTCAAGATATTCCTGATGAAAAAGATCTGAAGGAAGCAAAAAAACAGGCAGCTGAAATGGAAGCAGAGAAAGCGAAAGCAGAGTCTGCATTTTATGAAGCTCGGTCTCAGCTGAATTCCAGTGAAAGTGGATTAGCGGAATTAAAAGCCCAAATACAGAAGCACCGTCCTGATTTTAAACCTGAAAGTCTGCTTGTGCTGAAAAATACACTTGCCGATCAAAAAAAGGATTTGCTGACACTTGATGCAGAACTGAAGGAGAAATCTTCAAGACTGGAAAACTGTACAGTAGAGTTAGAAAATTCACAGGAGATGAAAGAATCTCTGGCTGCAGAAATTGACCTTCTGCAAAGCCAAATAAATGACGCTGCCATTATGCATGCGGAAAAGAGAAGCAACTTAGCGAGGATGACGGACACAATTCCTGAAAACCTGCGGTCTGTTGAAGCTTACGAGTCAAGTTTTAAAAAAGCGGCTGAAAAACTTGAAATTATGCAAAGACAGCTGGAAACTGCCCAGCAGAATTATCAAGATGCAAAGTCGGTTCATATGGCAGAACAGGCAAAGCTCGAGACACTTCAAAAGCAGGCTGTTAAAAACGAGCAAAAGCTTGCAGCTGCAAGGCAGAATTTTGTACAGCGCATGAAGGACCAGGGCTTTGAAGTATACGGAGAATATCGGGATGCCAAAAAATCAGAAGATCAAATCAGGCAGCTTGAAGGTGAACTTCGGGAATATCGGGAAGAAGTCCGTTCTATTCAAGACAGATACGCTGAACTGGTGGAACTCTTAGAAGGGATTGAAAAACCTGACATGGAAAGCTTGCAGCTATTATTGCAGGAAACCGATGATCAATTGAAACAGCTGCAGGATCAATATACAAATCTGTTTATGAAGAAAAAGCAAAATGAAGAGACTTTGCAAAAAATCAAAGAAATCAATGAAGATATGAAGACCCTTGAGGAAAGGTATAAAGTAATCGGACACTTATATGAAATTTCCAAAGGGCAGAACACTTACCGTATTACTTTTGAACGTTTTGTCCTGGCGGCATTTTTAGATGATATACTGAGGGAAGCCAACGGACGTTTATCGAAGATGACCAGCGGGAGATATATGCTGCTTCGAAAAACAGACCGTTCAAAGGGCAACGCACAAAGCGGCCTGGAATTACTTGTGTTTGATCAATACACTGGGCAGGAAAGGCATGTTAAAACTTTATCCGGCGGGGAAAGCTTTAAAGCCGCGCTTGCACTTGCTCTTGGTCTGGCAGACGTGGTGCAGCAATACGCAGGAGGCGTATCTCTTGAGACGATGTTCATTGATGAAGGATTTGGGACACTAGATCCCGAATCATTGGATCAGGCAATAGAAGCATTGATCGAAATTCAAAGCAGCGGAAGGCTAGTAGGTATTATCTCGCATGTTCCTGAGCTGAAGGAAAGGATAGATGCGCGTCTGGAAGTAACTGCAAGCCAGACAGGAAGCCGAACACAGTTTCAATTTTTAAATTAGGATTCAGAGGAAAAAGGATAGACCTCCTATCCTTTTTCCCATACTATTAAAGTTGGTGATGACTCTTGAGTAAGAAAGTCGTTTTATCATGGAGCGGCGGCAAAGACAGCTGTCTGGCTCTGGATGTTCTGGTAAAACAGGGGTATGAGGTTGCATGTCTTCTGACAACGGTTCCGCAGGAAATTGGCAGAACCTTTGGGCATGGGGAAAAAAAGGAATTAATCCAGCTTCAGGCTAAAAGTTTATCCATACCTGCAGAGTTTATTTATTGTACCTTTGAAGATTACTCTGAACGTTTTGTGAGTGATTTAAGAAAAATAAAAGATACATATGGGATTACAGGCATTGCATATGGGGATCTTTACTTGGATGGACACCGTGAATGGGGAGAAAAAACAGCGGCTGAAGCAGGATTGGATGCGGTATACCCTCTATGGATGGAGGAGAAGGATAGTCTTAAGGCTTTAAAAGCCTTTGTGGTATCAGGCTATAAAGCCAAAGTCATACGGGTTCTGGAAGAGGTATTGGACAATTCCTGGCTGGGCAAAGAACTTGATTATGACTTTGTAAGCAAAATAGAAGGTGAGCCCGTATGTCCGATGGGTGAATCAGGTGAATATCATACATTTGTGTATGACGGTCCGCTATTTTCTAATAGGATTCAGCTGGACTCTCCTGAAGTGATTCAGCTTGAGACAACAAAGAAATTGGAATTTGGCGAGTTTAGGCTCGCTGTAAAATAATAATAAACGTCAATGACGGGAATGTGCAGGTAATGAAATGATTGAAATTAAGACATCAGCAGTAAGCGATGGCGAACATAACAGAGGAGTCTTTGCTACTCGGGATATCAAGAAGGGTGAACTGATTCATGAGGCTCCGGTTCTTCCTTATCCAAACAATGAGCATCAGCATATTGAAAAAACCACTCTGGCAGACTATGCATTTGAATACGGGAAAAATCACAGTGCCCTTTTATTAGGCTATGGAATGCTTTTCAACCATTCCTACCAGCCAAATGCAGTATATGATATTAACTTTGACAACCATACGTTTGATTTTTTCGCCTATAAAGATATTAAAGCAGGTGAAGAGGTTTTGATTAATTATAATGGGGAAGCTGAAAATGATGATCCCCTTTGGTTTAATAAATAATTTTACTGGAGTCCACCTCTTTCCTGGCCGGGGAGTTATAGTCTCCAGGCCAGAAGGGAGGGTATAGTTTGTCTCAGTTTTTTTCTCACAATTATCAAGCTTTCCCTTTCAGTACTTTTACCCTATCCCATATTGCCATGATTGCATTATTTACTGGAGTTGCGGTGTTTTTATACATATTCAGAAAAACTATAAAAAGATATGACCGGAAACTCAGGATGATTATGTTTCTCTTGCTTTTTGTATTGGAGCTCCTCTATCATTTCTGGCTTTATATTGGAGGCTATTGGGAAATTTCCTTCACTTTGCCGCTTCAGCTTTGTTCCATAAGCTTACTTCTTTGTTTAGTATTATTAGCAACGGAATCTAAGGCCGTATTCCAAATTGTCTATTACATCGGCGTCACAGGTGCGTTAATGGCCATTCTGACTCCTGAGCTGTTTTTAGGCTTTCCTCATTTCCGATTTTTTCAATTTTTTATTACTCATAATCTAATCATCTGGACTTGTCTTTATTTCGTGTTTGTTCGTCAATTCAGACCAACAGGAAGGGGTCTGATCGAATCTTTTGTCTTCTTAAACCTCTGTGCAGCTGCGGCATTTTTTGCAAATAAGCTAACGGGCGGGAACTATATGTTTCTGGCCCGTAAGCCGCAGAATAATTCATTATTAGATTACTTTGGGCCTTATCCTTATTACATAATAACACTGGAAATAGCGGCATTATTCCTGTTTTTATTACTGCTGCTTCCATTTAAAATGATTGGCAAAAATAAAGATGGAAAGGCGGAATCTGCATGAAACCTGCAAAAATAGGGATTGATGCCGGAGGTTCTTTGCTGAAGATGGCATTTGAAGAACAAGGACAAATCCATTATAAAAACTATCTGATTAATGAGCTGGATAATTTAATGAATTGGCTTAAGATGACTGCTGCTGATGCCGAAGTTGCCTTGACAGGCGGGAAGGCTGAATATCTAAAAAAAGAGTATTTTCAAAATGCCCTGATCTTTCCTGAATTTGAGTCTTCCAGTATAGGTGCATCCTATTTGCTTAAGCAAGATGGATTAACCTATCAGAATTTCATCTTAAGTATTATAGGCACAGGGACATCGATTTGCCTAAACAGCGGCGGGAAAATCTCAAGGGTTTCCGGAAGCGGCATCGGCGGGGGCACATTGATGGGTCTGGGACGTTTACTGACTGGTGAAAAGGATTTCATCAGGCTCGTTTCGCTGGCTGGCAGCGGGAAAGCAGAGAATGCAGATATAATGGTCAATGATATTTATTCACCATTCGATTCGCCGATAGATGGAAGCCTGACTGCCAGTAATTTTGGGAAGATTAAGGATGATCAGATAAGTAAGGAAGACAAAGCTGCCAGCTTAACTAACATGATTACAGAAACGATTGTACTCCTAAGCACTCAGGCAGCAGTTCGGAACCAAATCGACGATATCATTTATATAGGAAGCACGCTTCTGCAAAATGCCCCATTAAAGCACCTTTTAGAGAAATATACCGCTATGGTTGGCAAAAAACCTGTTTTTATTCAGAACGGAACTTACTGTGGAGCACTAGGTGCGCTGCTGTCCTGATAAAACCAGATGATTGAAAGATTCTTTTTTTCAGGATACAGTTGAAAAAGAATGCAAAAGAAGCAGGTGGCAGATTTAATGAAAAGATATTTTACAATCGGTATGGCTGGCCATATCGATCATGGAAAAACTACATTGACGAAAGCATTAACAAATGTGGATACAGATAGGCTTAAAGAAGAAATAGAAAGGCAGATATCCATAGAACTGGGATTTGCCCCTTTGCATGAAGATGAGGAAATTCAAATATCAGTAGTGGATGTACCAGGTCATGAACGCTTTATCAGACAGATGATTGCCGGTGTTGCAGGGATAGACTTAGTCATCCTTGCTGTCGCAGCCGATGAAGGAGTAATGCCCCAAACAAGAGAGCACCTGGAAATTCTCGATTTCCTCGGGATCCGTAATGGCATTGTCGCCATAACAAAGATTGATCGTGTCGATGAAGAGTTCACCGATCTTGTAAAAGAAGAAATTCTTGAGGAACTGAAAGGAACTATTTTTGAAGATGTTCCATTTATGTTAACAGATAGCCTGTCAGGCAAAGGAATTGAAGAGTTAAAGCAGCTGATTATCCAAACCCTGAAAGAACAGGACACACGGGATGCAAAAGGCGCCTTCCGGCTTCCAATCGATCAGGTATTCACGGTGAAAGGGCAGGGTACTGTAGTCAGAGGCACTGTTTATGAAGGAAAAGTAGAAGAGGGACAGCTTCTAAAAATCATGCCAAATGGCATCGAGACCAGGGCACGCCAGCTGCAGGTGCATCATCAGCCTGCAAAAGCAGCATTTGCAGGGCAAAGGGCGGCGATTAACCTTGCGAGTGTTTCGAAGGAGGATATAGAGCGGGGGGAGGTCCTTGTTTCATCTGAGCATTTCAGCGTCACAAAAACCATTGATGTAGCTGTAAGAATGGTAGGGGATTTAGAGCATATCGTCAAACAGAGAATGCCGATTAAATGCCATATTGGTACGGCAGAAGTCATGGGCAAAATCGTCTTTTTTGACCGTAATGAATTATCCAATGCAGAAGGTGAAATTCTCTGCCAGCTGCGTTTGGAAGAGGAAGTGGTAGCAAAAAGGGGAGATCGGTTTATTTTAAGACGGCCAAGTCCCCAGGAGACCATCGGGGGGGGCTGGGTTATTGATCCCAATGGAGAAAAGTACCGGTTCGGCCAAAAAACCATTGAGGATTTAAGCAGGAAAAAAGAAGGAACACCGACAGATCGCATAATAGCCGTGTTGTTCGAAGATAAGGTCCTTTCTCTTTCAGAGATTACAGCAAAGACTTCACTGGATGAATTGACGGTTCAAGAAATACTTAAAGAAGAAGATTTCCAGGGCATCAGCAGCAAGGAATTCACTTTAGCAGCCATCCAAGAGGCAATAGAGGAAGAAATAGCTGACCGCCTGAATGAGTTCCATCTGGAAAATCCAATGAGGCAAGGGGCCAATAAAGCAGAATTGCTGCAGGCAATGCAAAATATATATCCAAAAATACTGGTTGAATTTGTCTTAAATTCAGGTATTGAAAAAAATGCATTTCAACGAAAAGGTCAGTTTTTGCAGAATAAAGGTTTTCATCCTCATGTACCGAAAAGCTGGCAAAAACGTACTGACAACCTTCTTGCTGAATTAAAAAGAGATGGCTATAAAGTAAAGCCGTTTGATGAATATTACGCTTCCGCAGGAATCCCTGAGAATCTAAAAGGCGATCTAAAACGATATTTAGAAGACCAGGAAATAGTCATACCGCTTGATTCACAATACTTTTGGCACGGTGATCATTTTAGGGCAGCAGTAGAAGAATTAAAAAAGAGAACAGATGCTGAATTTGAAGTAAGCAGTGCAAAGGAAGTATTAGGTCTTTCCAGAAAGTATATGATTCCATTTCTCGAAAAACTTGATTCTTTAGGAATGACACGCAGAACAGAAAATAAGAGAATCTGGATGTAAAGAGTTTGTTAATAATAGATCAGCCTTAAGGGCTGGTCTATTTTTATTGTATAAAAGAAAGTTTAGTTAAAATATTCAGTTAAACAATGAAAAACTACCCGGTTACACCAGAAAAGTTACCCTTTTTTACCAATATATCCGTGTCGAAATTACTACAGATTGACCGTTTTATGCAATTATATGAAATTATAGATTATTTTACCTGTTTATCCATAATTTTAGGGTAGGATTTTACTAGAATAATTACTAATATTAGGATGTCAAAGAAATTTAAGGAGTGTACAACTTGAAGAAACAACTACTTACATTGGCTGCGACAGCTGGTTTTTTGATTACACCGTTCAATGGAGAAGCAAGTGCTCATGAAAATAAATATATTGTTCAGACTGGCGACACATTATGGGGAATATCACGCTCTAACAATCTTTCAATTGAAGAGTTAAAGACTTGGAATAGTATCTCAGGATCGACAATATATAAAGGACAAGCCCTGACTCTGTTAGCACCGCACAGCCATAACGATTCAACAAGCGGGTCTCAAAGCGCTGCAGTCAGCTACACTGTGAAATCAGGCGATACTTTATGGGGAATTGCAAGAAATCACGGCCTTTCGGTCAGGACACTAAAGAGCCTTAACGGAATCAGCAGTGACACGATATATCCAGGGCAAAAGCTGCAAGTTAAAGGCTCTGCTCAAACAGCTACACCTTCTGCTCCGGCAGGCACTGGATCTTATACCATCCAAAGAGGAGACACTCTTTCGGGGATTGCATCTCGCCATAACATATCGGTTTCACAATTAAAAGCAATGAACAATCTTTCTTCTGACTTAATTTATGCTGGCCAAACTCTAAAGGTATCCGGTTCAGCAACAAGCAAGCCGGCTGAATCACAGGTTGCAGCTCAATCGACATCAAAGGTGAATGAACTCGTTTCTGAGGCAAAGAAATACATCGGTTCACCTTATGAATGGGCAGGCAGCACACCTGCAGGGTTTGACTGCAGCGGCTACCTGAACTATGTATATGGTAATGTGGGAATCTCTATTCCTCGTACAGTAGCATCCATTTGGGATGCCACAAAACATGTTGCATCACCAAAAGTTGGGGATTTGGTTTTCTTTGAAACTTACAAGTCCGGACCATCCCATGCCGGAATCTATCTTGGCAATTACAAATTTATTCATGCTGGATCATCACGAGGTGTAGAAATCAGCGACATGAATAATTCATATTGGAAGCCTCGTTATTTAGGAGCTAAAACAACTTTCTAATAACCTGCTCTTAAAAATACTCAACGCCTCTAATTCGGCGTTGAGTATTTTTATTAATCTCTCCGATCATTGAAAGTCTTTGACAGTGCTTCTTTTGCATCTCCCCATTTTTCCTGGGCCTGTCCTTTTACTTTATCCATATTTCCTTCAGCTTCTTTGGATTCATTATTGGTCAATTTGCCGTATTGTTTTTTAAGTTCGCCTTTTAATTGATCTGCATTGCCATTTGTCTGATCTCTGTTCATTTGTATTTCCTCCTCTATTACTGTTTGATTATTGTTTACCCAAATTCTATTATTCAAAACTACCCAAGTTTTTTTTCCTGGCAGCAGCTGCACTTATTTTATTTGCAGTAAGGACTAAAATAATAATCGATGACAATTTATGAAAGGTGAAGTTTTCACAAAGTCTTGTTACAATAAGAAACAGCAATCTGTGGAACCCACAAAGAAAGGACAAAAAACCTTGCTTTTTAGAAAACTAAGAAATTTTATTGTCTTTTTATTAGTCCCTGCAGCTTGCGGACTTTTAATCTATCAATATATTCATTTTATAGAAGAAACTGATTTCCCTGATGTGCCGCCACCAACTTCCCTTCACCCTTTGGTTGAAGATAAGAAAGACGAGCTGATTGCCGAGGCTGCTGATAAGGGCATTAACGTAGTCATCACCCAGGATTTCAGAAGCATTGAAGAACAGGATGCTTTATATGAAAAAGGCCGTACTGCTGAGGGAAATATTGTTACCCATGCAAAAGGCGGGGAGTCCTACCATAATTTTGGCCTGGCAATTGATTTCGCACTGATGTCCGTAGATGGCCAGGTGATCTGGGACATGAATTATGACGGCAACGGCAACAGCAGGGCCGATTGGATGGAGGTTGTTAAGATTGCAAAGGACCTTGGTTTTGAATGGGGTGGAGACTGGACACAATTCAAGGACTATCCACACCTTCAAATGGATTTCGGTCTTTCTATCTGGGAGCTGCAGAGAGGGAAGGGGCCGCCTGAAGCCGAATGATAATAAGAGAAACTGCACTCGAGTGCAGTTTCTTTATTTGCTAAATAATCATCTCAGATTGTACATAGTGATACAGCAGTTTAGCAGTATTTTCAATCGAATCCTCATGTGTACGCTCAAAAGCATGTGATGAATCAATTCCTGGGCCGATCAAGCCGTGTACGATATCATGGCCGGAACGGATGGCTGCTGATGCATCAGAACCGTAAAATGGGTAAATATCCAGCTTGTACCCGATTCCATTTTCCTCGGCAAGCTGCACGAGACGCTTTCTTAATTCGTAGTGATAAGGACCGCTTGCATCCTTCACACAGATGGATACCGTATATTCATCAGTGGATTGGCCATCACCCATCGCACCCATATCCACAGCCAGATATTCGACCGTTTCCGCTGTAATATTGGAATTGCCGCCATAGCCGATTTCTTCATTGTTTGAGATGAGGAAATGGGTTGTGTACGGCAGCTCAGTGTTATCGGCTTTCAGCTGTTTAATCAGCTGAAGAAGGATCGCCACACTAGCCTTATCGTCAAGATGGCGTGATTTAATGAAGCCTGCAGGGGTCGTCTGCACACGCGGGTCAAAGGATACAAAATCACCGACCCCGATTCCCAACCCACGGACTTCGTCAGCATTATGTACTTTTTCATCAAGGCGAATTTCCATGTTTTCCTGGTTTCTTTCAGCTTTCCCGGCATCTTTATAGACATGAACAGAAGTCTGATGCATCAGAATAGTGCCGGTGAATTTTTTGCCTGATGATGTTTCGATTTCACAGTACTCTCCTTCAATCGAGTTGTATTTAAATCCGCCGATTAAATCAATCTTCAGGCGTCCGCTCGGCTTTATTTCCTTTACAATCGCGCCAAGGGTATCAACGTGCGCAGTCAGCATTCTGTGATTATTTTCGTCTTTTCCAGGAAGGGTTGCAATAAGTCCTCCTTTCCGGTTGCGCTTCGTTTCCACATTAAGCTCGTTTAAAAACTTTTCTACATATGTAATCACTTCATTTGTATTTCCGGAAGGACTTGGAATTGAAACAATCTTTTTTAATAAGCTGATCGTTTCTTTTGTACTCGGGTATGCCATTCAAAAACTCCTCTCAAATTATTCTCACGCAATTCTTATTATACTGTTATTTGTCGGGATAAGCATGTGCTATAAATAAAAAACTGCCATAACGGCAGTCCATTTGATTAAATCTCTTCGGATAGCAGGCTTTTCCTTGTTCTTAATCGGTAAAACCTTCTGAAGTCTTTTACGAGAACCTTTATGACAGAATAAAAAGGTATAGCAATCAGGATTCCGATAAAACCATAAATCGATCCTGCTGCCATTAAGATAATAATGACTGTAAGCGGATGGAGGTTAAGTCTTTTGCCCATCACATGAGGTGAGACGAGATTGCTTTCAAGAAGCTGAACTGAAATCAGTACCATGATAATTTTCAATACCATTCCCGGTCCCTGCAATAACCCGATGAATACTGCAGGAATGATTCCGAGTACAGGACCAAGAAAAGGGACAACAGTCAGGAACATCGCAAACACAGCTAATATCAATGCGTATTCCAATCCGATAATCATATATCCGGCATACATTAACACGCCATCGACGACTGCCACAATAAACTGGCCGGTTACATAGGAAAATAAGGTCTTGTCTATATCCCCCAAAATCCGCTGGCCTTCTTCCTCGTGTTTGTCAGGAAGGTATTTTAAAAGAAAAGGCCTGAGCTTGTGGTCATCCTTAAGGAAGTAGAAAAGAATAAAAGGTACAACAAAGATGACAGTGACAATACTAGTAATGGTAGAAAAAACTTTCATAACATTTTCTCCTGCCCCTGATAAAAGTGTTTCCAGGAAGTTCAGTACTTTATTTTTTACACGGTCATAGGAGAACATGCCCATATTATTTTCCTCAACCACTTTCTCCGTTTCATCCGATAAGTCTTCCATCTTAGCAGGCAGATTTTCGCTGATTTCTGCTATCTGGCTGCCAATTGTTGTGCCCAGCAGATTAAAACCTAAATATCCTAAACCCAGGACCGCAGCAAAAATAAGCAGAATGCTCGCTGTTTTTGGCACAGCCCTTGAAACCAGCCTGACGAGGGGTCTTAGAATATAGTAAAAAATGCCGGCAATTAAAACAGGGAAGAAAATAGTTGCAATCAGGGCACGGATCGGCCATAAGAAATAATCAATTTTCCCAAGGAGGAAAATGATGATTAACACGAAGATAGTGCCTGCTGCATATTTAAAAAATGGTTTATTGATCCACATGCATATACCCCAACCCTTATATATGTATTTACTACTCACTGTTCCTTTTTTTAAACAGGATTAAACACCGGTTTAAGAATCTATGTAAGAGGAATAGTTTAAGAATGAACTATATTACAGTGAGGGAATCTGACGATGCTATTTTTAAAAAATGTAACCATGCAGGAAATACTGCTGTTTTTATTGTTTGCAGGAGTGATATTGGCTGCCAAATGGACAGTTAACTTTCTTGTGAAAAAGAGGAGGGGCAAGTCTGTTCAGAACGACCGGATCATGCAGGGAGTTTCTTCACTCGTGAACTGGGCTGCTTTTTATGGAATTATCATTCTATTCTTGTTCTATTTTTCAAAGGAGAAGTGGCTTTTTTATACCTTGTTCACAGCAGGGGAAGTAGATGTGACGCTATATTTAATAATTGTAGCGTTTTTGACAGTCTC
Source organism: Cytobacillus firmus (assembly GCF_023657595.1). NCBI lineage: Bacteria > Bacillati > Bacillota > Bacilli > Caryophanales > Bacillaceae > Cytobacillus > Cytobacillus firmus. The sequence goes on from NZ_CP098323.1 coordinate 2,080,244, forward strand.
ACTCGCAAGTCGAATCGTAAAAGTATTCACCAAATATGTATTAACATCTGTTTATGAATTCTATGGGGTTGACCGGGGGCTCGGCTATTCATTCAACAGAATGATCTATTATACTGTCATGATTGCAGCGCTCGCCATCAGTCTGACAACGGTTGGCCTTGATTTAACAGCGGCTGCTGCCATACTGGGTGTTCTCGGTATTGGGATAGGGTTCGGCATGCGCAATATTGCCGGTAACTTTATTTCAGGCATTATTATCCTCTTCGAACGACCCATTGAAATTGGGGAAATGATTGAGATAAACAACAAAATCGGTAAAATAGAAAGCATCCGTCTCAGATCCACTATCGTCCGCACAGCTAAAGAGGGAACCCTGATTGTGCCAAACCAATACTTTATCGAACAGATCATTAAAAACCGTACAGGATCAGAAATGCTTGCCCAGGTTCAAATCAGCGTAGTGTACGGGACTGATACTGAAAAAGTTGATAAGCTTCTGAGAGACGCTGTGGATATGGTAATCCCCAAAACAGAAGGGGTTTTAACCGCTCCTGCACCTGATATCCGCTTTGTCGATTTTCGCAGTAAAGCCATGGACTTTCTAATAGAGGTCCCTGTTGCAAACTTTGAAGCCAAGCAGAAATTTGAAAGCCGGCTAAGACATGTAATTGCAGAGAGCTTTTATTTGAACGGAATTGAGCTTGCCTCAGCACAGCTGCTGCCCAGTGAATGAAGGATAAAGTTAGCAGGAGAAATAACGAAAACACCAGCTGCTAAGGGCTGGTGTTTTCCTACGTAAAATCTATTTTCCTAACAGAGCTTTCACTCCAAGATAAAGAATGGCAAGACCAAAGATGATCATAGCCAGACTGCCGACAACGGTGAAAAAGCTGGCAATACCTGAAGTAATAACTGCAGAAACAGGTACCATTGTCATGCCGTAGCCAGCAAGCATACATGCAAGATATAATAATGCCAATTGATACATTACAAATCCCTCCTTTCCATACTAACGTATGAAAAGGAAGCAATCTTGCTTGGTCTAATATCCCGAATCTTCAGAATAACTCAAAAATAATTCTGTTGAATTATTTAATGTGCATGCTTTGCTTCCTGTACTGCAATGATTTTCAGGGCAGTTAATTCTTCCTCGGATAACCTTTCTGTTAAAAGACTGTATAGTTCGTTTTTCTCTGCAGCAGTCAATCCGCCTTTAACTTTTGAAGCACTCTTCTGGATTTCATCAATCGAGAAGCTTTCTGAAATCTTTTTCATAGCCTCTTCTTTTGTCTTGATCGGCAATGATGTCTTTTGAAGATCTACAGCTATTAAATCATCCTCACTGCTTCCAAGCAGTGCCTCTACATTTGGGTCACTGGCAAGCATCGCAAGGTCATCCTCAGTAATGCTGCCGGCAACTTCTGTCATTACTTTATTTGATATGGAGTTCATTGAAGCAAAATAAATGAGAAAACCCAATAGAATAAAAGACCCTCCAGTGATTGTCCAAAAAATAATTTTTTTCAACTTTATGGACTGCTCAAGAAGCGAACAGTTCCATTCACACTCCTCTCATTTTCTTTCTTCTTAAATTGTATATGGTTAGTTCCTTCTTTTGCAAATCTTTCTTATATGCAGAACGTATGTGCTATAATAGATGAATAGTAAAATAAGGGGCCGTTTCAATGGATAATAAGATAAAAATATCAGTAAGATCACTGGTTGAATATGTATATAAAAGCGGCAGCATTGAAACGGGCTTCCGTTCTGCAGTGCCGCTTTCAGAAGGAACAAGAATTCATCAGAGAATTCAAAAGCAGTATGGGGAAGAGGATCAAAAAGAAGTGTATCTGCAAGCAGGATTAACCTTCAATCACCTCGACTTTCAGCTCGATGGAAGATGTGACGGGCTTATCATTAAAAATGGCGAACGGATTATTGATGAAATTAAGTCTGTATCTCTCCCTCTATCTGAAATTGATAAATTTGCATATCCAGTCCATTGGGCTCAGGCTAAATGCTATGCTTTCATGTATGCGAAAGACAAAAATATTTCAAATATGACAGTTCAATTAACATATGTACATGCTAAAACAAATGAAGTGAAAAGATTTCTGCAAAGCTATTCGTTTTGTGAACTGGAAGAATTCATAGTGCATCTTCTCGAATCCTATTCTCCCTACACAGAATTAAGGGTTCGGCATCAAAAGGATTTAATAAAAAGTCTTCAGGAACTGACTTTTCCTTTTCCAGCTTATCGAAATGGCCAGAGGAAATTGGCAGGGGCAGTATACAAAACCATTGCCGAAGGGAAAAACTTATTTGCCAACGCACCTACAGGCATTGGCAAAACCATTTCAACCCTTTTTCCAGCATTAAAAGCCATTGGGGAAGGACATATTCAGAGGATCATCTATGCCACGGCTAAAACCATTACCCGTCAGGCTGCAGAAGGGGCCATTAGCCTGATGAGGGATAATGGTTTGAATCTTAAATCGGTCACAATCACGGCCAAGGACAAAATTTGCTTTAAGGAAGAAACCAAATGCCACAAAGACAGCTGTGAGTTTGCCAATGGGTATTACGACAGGATTAATAATGCAATACTTGATCTCCTGAAAAATGAGAGCATGATAACCAGAACGACAATTGAAAAATATGCACTGAAGCATAAAGTCTGCCCTTTTGAATTTTCATTGGATGCTGCATATGCAGCTGACACCATTGTTGGTGATTATAATTATATTTTCGATCCGAAGATCTCACTGAAGCGATTGCTGGAAGAGGAGAAAAAGAAGACGTCGCTCCTGATCGATGAAGCACATAACCTTGTGGACCGCGGAAGGGAAATGTATTCAAGCTCGCTTGACAAATCAGCCTTTCTTCAATTGAGCAGAAGCTTTAAGGGGAAGGGTGAAAGGATTCAAAAAAGTGCAAAACAGGTTAATGGAATTTTTATTGCATTAAAAAAGAAATGTGGTGAAAATCAGGAAATCGCAGAAAAAGATCCTCCTGAAGAACTTTTTGAAGTTCTTGAGGAATTTGTTCAATATGCCGAAGACTATCTGGGGCAAAACAGAGACAATACGGACGAAGAATTGCTGGAAGTATTCTTTGCTGCCCAGAACTTTATCAGAATAGGTAAACTGTATGATGAAAGGTTTGTAACGTATATTCAAAAGCAGAGAAATGACCTGAACATCAAGCTATTTTGCCTGGATCCATCGAATCTTCTGCACAAGGCCAGAAAAGGATATAAATCATCAATCTTTTTTTCTGCTACCTTAATGCCTCTTAATTATTATTTGGACATGCTTGGCTTTCAAGAGGAAGACTATATTTTAACCGTACCTTCTCCTTTCTCAAAAGATCAGGCTAAGGTATACATACAGCCGATTTCCACAAGATATCGCGACCGGGAAGTGTCTATCGGACCGATCGTCAGTACTATTAAGAGCATGTTAAAGGAACAGAAGGGGAACTACTTGATCTTCTTTCCATCCTATCAATATATGGAGGATGTTTATCGTCGGTTACTCGATGAGGAACTGCCGGCACATACAATCATTCAAAGGACTGGAATGGATGAAGGGGAAAGGGAGAAGTTTCTGGATGCATTTCAGCCAAATCCTTCTGGAACTCTGTTGGGGTTCGCCGTCATGGGCGGGATTTTTTCAGAGGGAATTGATTTGCAGGGAGATAGGCTGAACGGTGTATTCGTGGTGGGTGTAGGGCTTCCGCAGTTAGGGTTTGAACGCAACATTATGAAAGCTTATTTTAATCAGCAAGGAAAAAACGGCTATGATTATGCCTATACTTATCCTGGAATGAACAAGGTTTTGCAGGCAGGGGGCAGATTGATCCGCTCTGAGGACGATACAGGAATGATTGTTTTAATGGATGACAGGTATGTGCAGGCAAAATATCGGGCCCTGCTGCCAGAGGAATGGAAGGATTTTAAAGTATTAAGAAGTTAAAAACATCCTGCTCAAAGAGCAGGATGTAAATCGTATTATTTAGTAATGACAGGACCTTTCGGGGCTTGCATTTTTCCGAGTGCTCTTTCGAAAACCGGGTAAAAGAATTGTACAACAAGTCCAAGTGTTAATGTTACCACGATTGTGCCTACTCCGATTGCACCTCTGAATAAAAATGCAAGCAGCAAAGCAAAGCTCTCGCTGATGATCCTTGAATTCCTTAAATTTAATCCGAATCTGGTGTGAATGGCTACCATTAATGTATCCATCGGGCTTGCCGGAAATTTAGCCTGAAGATAGATGGCAACTCCCATTCCCATCAAAAGGATTCCAACGAATAATATGATTGATTGCATTGCCAATGTCTGCGGCGATAGGTCACCAAAAATGATGAGAAGCCAAAAGTCAATCAGTGCGCCAATAATCAAAATGGAGATGGCTGCAAGGACTTCAGGCTTTTTTTTCATTAGAAAGGCATTTATAAAAATGAGCACGATCCCATTTATAAAAACAAAGGTGCCAACTGTTAAGTTAAACATTTGCGATTCACCAACAGCCAGGGCATCCCATGCAGAAGCTCCGAGGTTTGACCTGATAATCAGGGCTACACCCATTGTCAGGATCAGCATCCCAATTATAAAAAATAATAGACGTTCTTTCATGAAGACTCTCCAATCCAACTTGTTTAATTTTAGCTTGGCCCTTTTTAAAATCAATACTCCTTCAGCATTGAAATTATGAAGGGAAAATTCATTTTACCATTAAAATATATTGGGTAACAGGTTGTTTTAGTAAAAGTTGTTGGTTTTTGCAGGAAAAAGGCGAAAGATATAAAGGAGATAACCATTTTCATCGATTTGAAATTGTGCTATATTATTTTACATTCGTTCACCATTTATTAATGCTGCATCTACAAAATTTTTACATAATAAAAACTTAGCCGCTGCTAAGTTTTTCGTATTGTACAATTTAAGAGGTGAAACCACACTAATGAGAAAGTTATTTAAATCGCCTGTCAAATTGGCGAAAAGCAGCCTTGCTGTATTCTTTCTGACTGTCATTCTTTTTTGGCTAAAAACATATGTAGCCTATCGCATTGAATTTAACTTAGGGATTAATAATGACATACAGCGATTTCTCCTGTTTTTGAATCCGTTAAGTTCTACACTGGTATTCCTGGGATTGGCTTTGTTATTTAAAGGGAAATGGCAATCCGGCATGCTTATTGGCTTGGATTTCTTCTTATCCTTCCTGCTTTATGCAAATGTCGTTTATTATCGATTCTTTAACGACTTTATTACGGTTCCTGTTCTAATGCAGGCAAAAGTAAATGGGGGGCAGCTGGGAGATAGTGCTCTGTCGTTAATGACTCCTTGGGATATCTTTTATTTTACAGATACACTGCTGCTTCTTTTTCTGGCAATCAGGAAGTGGTACAAACCTGGAAAGAAAATTAGCCGAAAACCAGCCCTGGCTGTTATGGCTGCCGGGATTATTGTTTTCTTCATCAATCTTGGAATTGCAGAGAATGACCGCCCTGAACTGCTTACACGTTCTTTTGACCGCAATTATTTGGTGAAATACCTGGGAGCATACAATTTCACGATTTATGATATTGTGCAGAATGCGAAGTCTGCCAGCCAGAGAGCTCTTGCGGATACGAACGATGTGACTGAAGTGGAGAACTATGTTAAAGCAAAATATGCACCTCCAAACCCTGAATACTTCGGAAAAGCCAAGGGCATGAATGTTATTTATGTATCCATGGAATCACTGCAGACTTTTATTATAGATTACAAGCTGAATGGAAAAGAAGTTACCCCATTCCTGAACTCACTGGCACATAGCGGCAAGACATTTTACTTTGATAATATAGTCAATCAAACCGGACAGGGAAAGACTTCCGATGCTGAGTTCATCATGGATACATCGCTATATCCCATGTCACAGGGAGCCGTTTATGTAACAAAAGCTCAAAATACATTCCATGGCACACCTGCTATCTTAAAGCCACATGGCTATACTTCAGCAACTTTCCATGGAAACTACAAGACATTCTGGAATCGTAACGAAATGTATAAAACCATGGGCTATGATAAGTTTTTTGATGCTGAGTATTACAATATGAGCGATGAAAACACGAAAAACTATGGATTGAAAGATAAGCCTTTTTTCAAGGAATCCATGCAGATGCTAACCAGTCTTCCGCAGCCATTTTATACAAAGTTCATCACTCTTTCTAACCACTTCCCTTTTAAGATGGATGAGTGGGATACTGATTTTCCTGCTGGAGAAACAGAAAATGATGTGGTTAATCACTACTTCCAGTCGGCGAATTATATGGACCAGGCACTCGAGCAGTTCTTTAACGATTTAAAGGATTCCGGACTGTATGATCACACAGTAGTTGTCTTATATGGAGATCATTACGGAATTTCTGAAAACCACAATGAGGCAATGGCAGAGGTGATCGGAAAAGAAATTACTCCGTTCGAATACGCCAGGCTTCAAAGAGTGCCAGTATTCATACATGTACCGGGAGTAGATGGCGGCATTATCCATAATGTCGGCGGACAGGTAGATGTGCGTCCGACTTTACTTCACCTGCTGGGCATTGATACGAAAAATCACCTTGAAATGGGATCAGATCTGTTATCGGCAAAACACCGTGAAGTTGTCCCATTCCGAAACGGCAACTTTATTTCACTGGAATATACCCAAATTGAAGAAACCTGCTATTTTACGGAAACCGGCGAAATAGCTGAGGCTAATGCATGTAAGTCACTTTCTGATCAGGCGAAAATAGAGCTGGAAATGTCGGACAACATTGTTTATAAAGACCTGCTGCGCTTTTATAAGCCGGAAGGATTTGTTCCAGTGAACCGGAGTGATTATTCATATATTAAGAAAGAGGTCCCGTTTAAAGAGGAAAGAAATGGGCCTGGTGTACAGAAGTAAGATTCAGGAGCGGAGAGAATACTCTCTGCTCTTTTTTAACCCTTAAATATATGCAGAAAGTATGGAGTTTACTGAGAAAATGCAAGGGTAGAATATCATTGAAAAGATATAATGAAAGGGTGATAAGGATGTACAACCAATCTTTTGAAGAATGCATCCAAGCTTGTTTAGAGTGCATGAAAGCCTGTAATGTATGCTATGATGCATGCTTGGGAGAAGAGGATGTTAAAATGATGGCAGAATGTATTCGACTGGACAGGGAGTGTGCTGATATCTGTGCCTTTGCTGCTAAGGCAATGCAGTCTGACAGCCCCTTTGCCAAGCAAATTTGCAATCTATGTGCAGATATATGTGATGCCTGCGGAAATGAGTGCAAAAAACACGATCACGATCATTGCCAGCGCTGCGCTGAAGCATGCTTTAAGTGTGCAGAAGAATGCCGTAAAATGGCTGCTTAAATCATCAGACAAAACAGACATCCAGCAGGGTGTCTGTTTTTAATCCAGATTATTTGCAATATTTGGTTATGAAGACTGTACATATTTTCCGTCTGAAAAGGCAGTATTAATTTAGACATTTGCATACCTGTTTCATAATTTCTGCACAATTTATTGCCATACTAACTTCATGAAGAAAAGGAGGAATTGAATATGTTAACAAGAAAAAAATTCGCCATTTGGTTTGTTTCCCTGGCTGCAGCGTTAACTTTAACTGCATGCGGCGGAAATGACGGGAATACTGGAGAGGAAAGTGCCAGCAAGGAAGAGAATACAACGAATAATGAAAGCAGCGGCCATTCAGGAGGCCATTCAGACATGGATCATTCCGGCTCCGGAGAAGTTCCTGAAGGAATAAAGGAAGCTGAAAACCCTAAATATGAAGTTGGAAGCAAAGCCTTTATAACAGAAGGACATATGGAGGGAATGGAGGGAGCGGAAGCAACCATTGCAGGTGCATATAATACAATCGTATATACGGTCTCTTATACACCAACCACTGGCGGTAAAAAAGTTGAAAACCATAAATGGGTAGTTCACGAGGAGATTGCTGATGCAGGTGAGGAGCCATTTAAAGAAGGCGACGAGGTAACATTAAACGCAAGCCACATGAAGGGAATGGAAGGAGCAACTGCCGAAATCGATTCTGTGAAGGAAACAACTGTCTATATGGTTGACTTTACTACAGCTGACGGGCAGGAAGTAAAAAATCACATGTGGGTAACAGAAAACGAGCTTTCTCCTGCTGAATAATATAGAAAGTTAAAGAGCTTATCAGCAGAAGATAAGCTCTTTAACTTAATTTATACTTTTTATATGAATAGTAAACTAAAAAGAAGAACGCAACTAAAAGAAGAAAGGCTATTTGCAGCTCCCTTTCAAATTTTAGTATATGTGAAACCGCAAAGGCTTCCATGAACAAAGCAGGTATTTTACCGATCGTGCTGGCAATGCCAAAGGGCAGAAGCATCATTTTGCTGTATGCAGCTGCCAGTGTGACTGCACCTGATGGGACAAAAGGCAAGACCCTCAGCAAAACAACCATGAAAAACGCATCTGTACCTTCCGCACTCTGAAGCTTTGAAAAAAATTTGTTATTCTTTAGCTGAGGAAAAGAGGAGGTAAGCTTGGTGATCCCTTTGCGATAAAGTATAAAACTTATAATTGCTCCGGCTGCTTCTCCGATGATCAAAAGGACTAGACCCACTTTTAAATCAAAAGCGGCAACTGTTCCAGCCGTAATAAAGGCACTTGGGAGGAATCCCGTTATCGCTGCAGCAATGTTCATGAAGATACTAAATAAAGCCGCCAATATCGGTTCATCTGAAAGCGATTCGATGATATCAGAAAACATCTATTAATCCTTTCCGGCCCATTTATAGCCTAAACCCCAGACAGTCGTCAGATACTCATCTGCAGGAAACCCGGCTTTCCTTAATTTTTCACGTAAATTTCTTACATGCGAATCAATGGTGCGATCTTCGATTGACACCCCATAACCCCAAACAGAGCCTATTAAATGCTCACGTGAGAAAACTCTGTTCAAGTTTGAGAGAAAAAGGCTTAACATTGAAAACTCTTTTGGGGTTAACAGAATTTCCTTATTTTTATAGGAAAGCTCAAAAGAATCTTCTTTAAGTTCCAGCCCTTTAAAGGTTTTGGTTTTTCCATCTTTTTTGCTTCTTCTCAAAACCGCTTCAATCCTTGCAGATAATTCCTCTTCATCGAACGGCTTCAGAATATAATCATCTGCTCCAATGTTCAATCCTTTTACAATGTCAGGCTTTTCGCTTTTGGCAGTGAGCATGATGATAGGAATATCCCAATATTTTTTAATTTCCTTGCATACACTCCATCCATCCATATCAGGCATCATGACATCTAAAAGGACCAGATCTGCAGAATGGGTTTCCAAGTAAAGCAAGGCATCTGAACCTGAAGTCAATTTTATGTAATTGTAGCCGCGGGGCGCTAAGTATAGAGAAATTAGATCAAGCATTCTAGTTTCATCGTCAACCAAAAGTATTGTTTTCATCTTTCCGTTTCTCCCTTAAAAACAATTTCAAATTCTGTTCCGTCACCTTCTCTGCTGAAGACAGAAATAGTCCCTCCATGGGCATGGACAAGTTCTTTCACAATGGCGAGTCCAAGACCTGTGCCCCCAAGAGCTCTTGCACGTGATTTATCCACCCGGTAAAAACGATTAAAGATAAGTGGCAGGTCCTCTTCAGAGATTCCTCTTCCGGAATCATTTATTCTGATGATGACATGTTTTTTAGTCCTGCTTACCTCTACTGTTGTTTTATTTCCAGCTGAGGAATATTTAATCGCGTTATCCAGAAGATTAAATATGATTTGCTCCAGCCTTGATCCATCCGCAGAAAGGATGATTGATTCAGGGCAGCTGACAGATAGCTGCATGCCTTTTTCAGCGAATGCCGGAGAAAATTTTGTTTCAATTTTATTCATGAATTCGTTCAGGTCTATTGGTTTTTTTATAATATCAAAGGTATTTTTATCGATCTTAGCCAAATCGAAAAGATTTTTAACCATATCTGAAAGCCGGTTCGTTTCCTCCAGGATAATCGATAAATACTGATTTCTCTCTTCCGGGCTCAGGTTCCGCTTCTGAACTATATCCGCATATCCTTTAATATAAGTAAGAGGAGTGCGAAGCTCGTGGGAAATGCTGGATAAAAATTCACTTCGTTCTTCTCTGAGATAATTCAGGTCTCCTGCCAATAACTGGATGGACCTTGCTAAATCCCCAAGTTCATCGTCACCTGTTTTAGGTAGGGAAACTGAAAAATCACCGCTGCTTATTTGTGAGGTGGCTTCCTTCATTTTAATCAGCGGTTTCGCCAGAGCCTTTGATAAAAAGATAATGATCGTAATGGTAAAAATGACGGCAACGAACCCGGCGATTAAAAATTGTTCATTTAAGCGTGAGATTAACGACTGAATCCAGGCTGTATCTTGAAACATATATACATGGCCAATCAGCACACCATTCTGTTCAATCGGGCTGACAGTTGAAATATAATCTTCTTCTTTCCAATTGTCACCGATGGTTTTGCCCTCCCTTTCAGAAGAAATAGCCGGCTTTTCTATGTACCTTTGGATCAAACTGCTATCAACAGAAGAACCAAGGATCTCCTTGGCTGAATTTGTAATAACTACATCTGTAGTGGCTTCAGATTCCATCAGAGCTACATGGGAAATCGTATTTTCATCAAAATGCTTTTCGAGTATAGAACGGTGTGAATTGCCGCGTGTCTGCAAGGCTATGAGCTCTTCTTCCACACGTGATTCAACAAGGGTACTATGTAAAAAGAAGAACATAGTTGTTTCAAGGCCAAAAAGGATCAGAAGGAACAGCAGACCGAGCTTCACAGACAGTTTTTTCAAAGAACTCACTCATTTCAAATCAATTACTTCTATTATAGTCGAAATGTTTGAAGAAACGATGCAGAAGAGGTATATGTTTTAATAGGACTGTAGAAGGTAAAATAGAATAATGATTAATACTAACGAAAAAAGTATACAGTCATACAGGAGGTTTTTTTAATGAGCGAATGTAAATTGGATCATACTCCGGAAGATGTTCAAAAGAAATTTGAACAGCAGAGAGGTTTTCTCCCGGAAGATATGAACCCGCTGTTTCAGTCATTTTTCCAGCAGGAACATACACAGGATATTTTAAATGAGGTCTTCCATCTGCTGAAAAAATTTGATCTTGCTTCTGAAGAAGAACGAACAGAGCGTGTCAGCAGGCTTTACCTTGTACTAAAGAATGTATAATATTGAATTGCCGCATATAAATCAGATGCGGCAATATTTATTTATCTTACAATTTTTTTGTAGCTATTAAAATTTTATTTTAACTATATTGTTTTTATGGTATTATGAAATTGAAGAGAAATATAGAGTAGTATAATATTGAAAGCGATTTCATAAAAGGAAGTGACGAAGTTGAAGGAATGCCATAGACCTGTATTTGATTTGGCGATCCGGACTGCTGATATGCTTGTGCGAATGTTTGGTTCCCGCTGTGAAGTGGCCGTTCACGATTTCAGCGACTTAAAAAAATCGCTTATCCATATAGCAGGAGATATAACAGAAAGAAAGATCGGCTCACCCATCACCGACCTTGTATTAAAGGAATTAGCCAAACATAAAAACGAAGTTAATGATATTGCGAATTATAAAACTCAGTCAAAAAAAGGAAATGTTATGAAATCATCTACGATTTTTCTCCGGGATGATGAAAATAAAGTAATTGGCGCATTATGCCTTAATTATGATATTAGTCTGCTCATGCAATTCGGAGGAGAAATTGAACAATTTATCAGCTTTGATGAACATTCGTCTAAATCGGAAACCTTTTTTAATTCCGTTCAGGATGTTATTCACGAGATGGTAGATCAGGTTCTTCAGGGCTTTAAGAAGGCACCTTCATTGATGACGCTTGAAGAAAAAGTCGAATGTGTACGCCAGCTTGAAGATAAAGGGACATTCCTCATTAAAGGGGCAACTGATTATGTCGCATCGGTTCTGGGGGTTTCGAAATTTACCATCTATAATTACCTGCAGAAAATCAGAACAATAAATGAGCTCCAGCCTGAAGCAGCCTTGGAGCATAAATAAGAGTAGTTATTAAAATAGATGCTGTTATCAATACAGCTGTATCCAATTATAGACCTTAACAGTAAAGGGGCATACAAAATGAAATACAGATCAGCATTTGATATTATCGGCCCGGTTATGATCGGTCCTTCAAGCTCTCATACAGCAGGAGCTGCACGCATTGGACGTGTTGCCCGGACTCTTTTTGGAAAACAGCCGTCCAAAGCAGAGATTTCCTTATATGGTTCTTTTGCAAAAACCTATAAAGGACATGGCACGGACGTGGCGATTGTTGGCGGTATCCTTGACTTTGATACCTTTGACGAGCGAATTCCTTCTGCCCTTCAATTAGCTGAAGAAGCTGAGATTGAAGTCATTTTTACAGTTGAAGATACTGTTACAGACCATCCTAATACGGTAAGAGTGAAGCTAACTGAAGGTGATCGTGAAATTGAACTTGTAGGAATATCCATTGGCGGCGGAACTATTGAAATAACTGAACTGAATTCCTTTGAACTTAAATTATCCGGGGAGCATCCTGCCATTTTAGTTGTTCATAACGATCAGTTTGGTGTTATCTCCGCTGTAACGAATATTTTATCCAAGCACCAGATCAACATCGGCCATATGGAAGTTTCGCGCAAGGAAAAAGGAAAAATGGCCATCATGGTTATTGAAGTGGATCAGAAGATCGACCAGGATGTGATGACGGAGCTTGAAGGGCTTCCAAATGTAACGCAAATAATCAGAATGGTTGACTAATAGTTAGCTGGTCATCAGGAGGGAAAGTCTAATGTTATTTAGAAATGTTGCTGAGCTTGTAGAGCTCGCTGAAAATAAAGGTGTAAAAATAGCTGAAATCATGATTCAGCAGGAGATAGAAGTAACGGGATTAACACGTGATGAAATTATTGCCAAAATGGACCGCAACCTGACTGTCATGGAACAGGCAGTTGAGAGGGGACTCAAAGGGGTAACATCTGTTACAGGACTTACAGGCGGCGATGCAGTTCTTCTGCAAAAATACATTCAGAGCGGAAAGGCTTTATCAGGAAATATTTTATTGGATGCTGTCAGCAAAGCAGTCGCAACCAATGAAGTTAATGCAGCAATGGGTATAATCTGTGCCACACCGACAGCAGGTTCAGCGGGCGTGGTGCCGGGTACGTTGTTCGCTGTAAAAGAAGTCCTCAAACCCACACGGATGGAAATGATCGAATTCCTGTTTACTTCCGCAGCTTTTGGCTTTGTTGTGGCAAACAATGCCTCCATTTCAGGTGCAGCTGGAGGATGTCAGGCTGAGGTGGGGTCTGCAAGCGGCATGGCGGCAGCTTCCATCGTAGAACTGGCAGGCGGAACACCAAAGCAGGCCGCCGAAGCGATGGCAATTACACTTAAGAATATGCTGGGCCTTGTATGTGATCCAGTTGCCGGACTAGTAGAAGTTCCATGTGTAAAGCGGAATGCCATGGGTGCATCCAATGCCATGACTGCGGCGGATATGGCACTTGCCGGAATTACGAGCAGAATTCCATGTGATGAAGTCATTAATGCAATGTTCCTAATCGGACAATCCATGCCTTCAGCACTAAGGGAAACAGCTGAGGGAGGACTCGCTGCTACGCCTACCGGCAGAAGACTGCAGGTAAAGATTTTTGGTAAAAAGCAGTAAATTTATTTTATGGCCTTTAAACACCAATTCATTAGTGAATTGGTGTTTAAATTTGGAAGGAAAAAAGGTATGCTTATTTAGGGAAATTTTATAAAGGGGAGAAATAAGAGTTTGAAAGTTATAAGATGGACTATTATTACTATTGTTATTGTGTTTATGCTTTTAATGGGCATAGCTGCTCCTGCTGCATTTATCGGGTTAGCAGTCTTTTTAATTGGTTTATATTTAAGTAACCAGCACCGTAAATATAAAATTAATTTTAAAAAATCGGGCTGGATTATGGCAGCAGGCTTCATTTTATCCATATTTTTAGCAACTGCAGATTCCGATGCAACCGAAACGGTAAATGAGCCTGAGAAGGAACAAATACAATCAGAAGAGAATGAAGCAGAGAAAAAAGCTGAAGACGAAAAGCTTGCCCAAGAGAAGGCTGAAGAAGAGGAAGCAAAAAAGCAAGCTGAGGAGCAAGAACGGCTAGAAGCAGAACAGGAAGAAAAACAGAAGCAGGAAGAGGAAGAAAAGCAAAAACAGGAACAAGTACAAAGTCAGGCTGCGGAGAGCTTAGGCCTGGAATTAGTTACCGTTGGCAGAGTAGTAGACGGTGACACAATTGAAACTTCTGACGGCAGGAAAGTCCGCCTCATTGGAGTGAACACTCCCGAATCAACGACAAGAGTAGAAGAATACGGAAAAGAAGCAAGCCAATTCACCACATCTGAGCTGACTGGCAAGAAAATCTGGATGCAAAAGGATGTTTCAGACACAGATCGGTATGGCCGCCTGCTGAGAATTGTTTGGCTGGATATTCCGGCGGATGATATGGACGAAGGTGAAATACGTGAAAAAATGTTCAATGCCCATTTGGTACTGAATGGTTATGCGGAGCCATCCACCTACAATCCGGATGTGAAATATAGTGAATACTTTAGAGAATTTGGCAGGGAAGCAAGAGAAGCCAACAAAGGGTTATGGGCCCTGGGAGATGAAGGAACGACTAAAGGGGACCTGGATTCTAAAGCTGTGAGCGGTTCAAAAAGTAAAACCGGTAAAAGCGGGTCCAATGACAGCAGCGGTACAGCCGGCAATTCAACTTCTTCAGAAAGCGGTTCAGAGTCCTATCAAAACTGTACGGAGTTGAGAAAGGTATATCCAAATGGTGTGCCATCTACACACCCTGCATATGATTCAAAGCATGATAGAGATAAAGACAATTATGCTTGTGAACGATAAGAGAAGGGCTGGCTCAGGATGTAGAGCCAGCCTCTTTTAATAGGCTGCAGTGTGAAAAATAAAAAATTAAGAGCACTGGCGCCAGTGCTCTATGAGGTTCTTTTATGGTGGCCATTCAATTTAATAAGAGAGCCTCTTTTAATCCAGTAATGAAAGTTTTCTGCCGGAAAAACTCCGCGTCCATTTGATCTGTCCATCTGAATGACAACGCTGTTCTGGGTCACCTCCAGAATTTTAAGAGTTTGGGAACGGTTAAGATTTGGCATGAAGGTACTTGTGATTTCAAATTGCATATCCTTATCCAGGTTCAATGATGGCACCTCCTGATTGTTTTATTAAAATTATTATCCCCATACAACGTTTTTCTATCCAATTATTGGCCGGTATATTTTTGGTCCATACTCTGAGAACTTATAAGATAAATTAAACTTTTGAATATTTGCAATTAACGTTATAATTCACTTAGTA
Organism: Cytobacillus firmus; assembly: GCF_023657595.1. NCBI lineage: Bacteria > Bacillati > Bacillota > Bacilli > Caryophanales > Bacillaceae > Cytobacillus > Cytobacillus firmus. Next base: position 2,095,672 of record NZ_CP098323.1, read on the forward strand.
CATGATTTTTCATAAGAAGGTGAAGTATGTGAGAGAAAAGATTAAAGTTGGATTGATAGGGATGGGTGCCGTAGGGGAAAGAATACTCCGTCAATTTCGGCAGAATGAGGAGTTTGAGATTGCAGCACTTTGTGATCGAAATGCTGAACGACTAGATAAATTTAAAGCTGAGCTGCCGGATGCAACAATGCATACCAATTATTTGGATGTACTTCAGGATGAAACCATCAAGCTGATCTATTTAGGTGTTCCGCCAAAATTTCATCATACAATTGCAATGGATATTATAAAGAGCGGCAAGCATCTTCTTTGTGAGAAGCCTCTGGCCAATTCCATTGAAGAGGCCAAGGAAATGTGTGAAGCTGCTGTGAATGCCGGGATCATACACGCAATGAATTTTCCCATGGCATATAGTCCTGCTTTTAAATTGTTTAAGGATAAGATACATAATGGTGAGCTGGGTAAGATTAAGAAAGTTGAACTGCACCTGCAGTTTAAGCAATGGCCGCGTGAATGGCAGCAGAACGATTGGATATCAAGCAGGGAACATGGAGGCTTTATCAGGGAAGTAGCGCCCCATTTCATCCACATGATTCATGATACCTTCGGAGAATTGGACAATGTCCATTCTTTTGTTGAATTCCCTGAAGATGAACGATTATGTGAAACAAGCTTTTCGACATTTTTAACGCTGCCAGGCGGTATTCCGGTTGTGTTTAACGGAATAGCCGGAATCGGGCAGCAAGAACATCTGTCTTTTAAAGTTTTTGGTGATAAAGGAACTTTAGATATGCAGAACTGGAGTATTCTGGTTCAAACTACCACTGAAAAGAACGGAGAAATTATAAAGCTTGATGAGCCAGAAACCAGTCTTGCTGCAGAACTCCTCAAAGCAATAAGAGGAGATAAAGCATTTTTGGTATCCTTTAAAGAAGGCCACCAGGTGCAAAAGGTATTAGAAAGAATCCTATTGAATTGATCAGAGGCACATTTGTGTCTCTTTTTTCACTTATAAGCCAACAGTCATTATCAAGAAACAATGCTCGAAAAAAACAGGTGTCTTAATGTATAATAATTTAGTGAGAGTTCTTCAGAAAACTGAAGACTCTATAACTTATTTGATCCAAAGTTGAAAGAGAGTGGGACATATGGGCCGTAAATGGAACAATATCAAAGAAAAGAAAGCCTCAAAAGACGCAAATACGAGCCGTGTTTATTCCAAGTTTGCACTTGAGATATATGTGGTTGCCAAGCAAGGGGAGCCTGATCCGGAAGCAAACCAGGCCCTGAAATTTGTGCTTGAGCGTGCAAAAACATATAACGTGCCAAGAAATATTATTGATCGTGCAATAGAAAAAGCAAAAGGCGGAGCGGAAGAAAACTATGATGAGCTTCGCTACGAAGGATTCGGGCCTAGCGGATCCATGATTATTGTTGATGCATTAACGAATAACGTAAATCGCACAGCTTCTAATGTACGTGCTGCATTTGGAAAGAATGGCGGAAATATGGGTGTGAGCGGATCTGTTTCCTATATGTTCGACTCAACCGCTGTTATCGGCATTGAAGGCAAATCAGAGGAAGAAGTACTGGAAATACTAATGGAAGCAGACGTAGACGCACGTGATATTCTGGAAGAAGAAGATACGGTAATTGTATATGCTGAGCCCGATCAGTTTCATGCAGTTCAGGAAGCATTCAAGTCAGCAGGCATCAATGAGTTTGCTGTTGCTGAATTAACAATGCTCCCGCAAAATGAAGTCACCCTTGAAGCTGATGCACAGGTGCAATTTGAAAAACTGATTGACGCCCTTGAAGACCTGGAAGATGTCCAGCGTGTATATCATAATGTTGATTTAGGTGAATAATGAAGAGGAGTCCGCTTAATAGCTGGGCTCCATTTTTATTTAATAAGTTTTCCATAATCATGTTATGTAAACTATAAATCCATTATCATTTCCACTAAATGAAATTAAGGTTGTCGGAAAAAATGAACCTCTATTAAAAATAGAGGCGGTAAGTGCAGTTTTATGATGAAATCAGATGATATCTGTCGAATATCATATTGCTAGCGCGCGCTATTAATGTCTGCCTGATATAGATAATGCCATTAACTTCCCACTTTTTATAATTCTGGTTATTGGAAAATAACTGAAATAAGAATTTTTGTGTTTTAATCACTTCAGTGATGGGAACAAAAATAGGGAAAGGAGAGTTTTACACACATGAATAAATTTAAAGTTATTTATACTTTTGAAAAAGGCGTTACCGTAACAGAAGAGATTGAAGCAGAAAATAAATCCGAGGTAATCGGGAGCATTAAGGATCTGGAAGGGTATGTTGAACTGACATGTTCTGAAGGTCACTATCACCGATTTGATTTCGCTGATGTAAAGTTAGTCACAATCACAGAATAAAAGGAAGGCCGGAATCGGCCTCCCCCCCTGAGCCCGCCTGATTAGCGGGCTTTTCACTTTCTAACAAGATCCCCAATCAGAATGTATCTCTGTGGCGCATCTCCAATAAAATTAAATGGGTAACAGGTGGTTACAGTCAGAGTTGCTCTAGGTTTAGGAACAATAACTGTTCTGTCGTCTGCATCGACAATCCTGATTTTACGCACCTTATAAGTGAACTCTCCGGCTGAAGTATTCACGACAAGCAGATCACCTATCTCTACTTCGCCAAGTTTACGAAAGACGGTATCCCGGTGGCCGGACAGGACAGAATTATCTTCTTCTCCAGGAAGGACGCTGCCTGCATAATGGCCAACGCCTTTTTCCAGTTCATCTTCATTAGTGCCATGGAAGATTGGCAAATCCGCTGATATCTTCGGTATTGACAGGACACCCATTTCTTCGCCCATTTTAGGACGGACATTGTAAAGGTTATGAGGCTCCGTTTTTTGTGCGGCCTTCACTTCTGTTTTTACATTGCTGCTCGGGGGAGCTATATGGGCTGAAGTCTTTTGATCATTCAAATATGGCATAAGATTTGAAGCGGCAAGCCAAACCCCACCCAAAATAAAAGCCAGACCAATAACTCCTTTTAACGTGAGTTTTCTTTTCACGCCTCTTTCACTTTCCGTCTGAGTAAAATGGCAATCCCAATTAGGAGAAGTCCAATGCCTGCTATTACTCCTTCAATATAGTTTCCTGCTGTGTTTGGCAGTTTTCCGCCTTTCACAGTTTTTACAGGCTTTGAAGCCTGTTTTACTTTACCAGGATCTTGTTTTTTAATTACCGTTTCGGCCTGATCCAAATCGGTCACTGTGTCCTCTATTAGCTCCGAACTGAACATGTCAGCTGTAATAATCATATCTGCCAGGAACTGGCCTTGTGTATTATATAGCTCTATAAGCATGTCGTAGCCATTTGTATCTTCTAAAGCAATCATTTCAGCTGTTGTTAAATGGATTTTTTCACCATCTTTAAATAGGTAAAACTCGGCATCAAGCTGGAACAGATTCATCATTTCCTGCATAATGCTGATTAGTTCAGCAATTTCTGCTTCTGTTAAGTCATCGGCACTGTCAAACTCGCCAAATGCCATTAACCGGCTTTCAAGATCCATCATTTTATCAAGCAATTCTGGATCTTCGAAATCCAGAGTCATAAAATGTGCAAATAATGCTTCAAGTTCTTCATCGGTAAGATCTATATCTCCAAGAATTTGAGTCATTTCGTCATCACCGGGCATTTCATCGCCGCCCATATAAATGGAAACCATGATATCAAGATCCTCAATATATTCGTAGTTTTCAAGGGAGTCATCGTTCTCCTCAAGCAGAGAAAGGAGCTCTTCTTTTGTAAGTCCGTAATCATTTAATAGCTGCTGAAGAGTTTCGTCGTTAATTTCAGTGCCTGTATAGGTTAAAAAAGAAACAGTTGAATCCAATGCATCAAAATATCTAAACACATCGCTAACATCATCAGTTGGTTCCATTTCTCCGTTCTCGACCAGCAATGCCGTTAATTCTTCCTCATTTTCAAAACCATAGTCAGCCAGCAGCTGCTGAAGGTTTTCTTCAGTAATAGGCTCACCAAGATATTCAATCATTTCTTCGATTGTCTCGAAATCTTCAATACTCATATCCCAAAAGTATTCCAGATGGTCATTTAAGCCTTTTTCAGACCAATTTGTTTCCTTCAGGAATTTTGTCACTTCCGCATTGCTTGGAGCTGCCAGGCTGACAGCCGGAAACAGGCTCAACAAAAAGATCAATGCTATAACAATACTTAGTCTTTTCAATGGTAGTTCCTCCAAATAAGATAATTAATTCTAGAATAATATAATGGAAAAAATATTTTTCGGATAGAATTGTTATTTGGGATTTTATTAGCTATAATATTTGGTTTTTTTGCAGCAGAAAGGGACGGAAGAAATCCTTGTTTATCAAGGGATTTAATAATTGGGGGCATAGAATTCAGAACAAAACTGTGCGTGAAGTTCCTTAATGCACCATTTCTTCCTGTAATTAAATAAAGTTTAAATACACTTCCCTGCGAAGTAATAAATGCCAAATCAGGGATTGATTAATTTGTTTTATGTGTGTAATATTACACTAAAAGAACCGATTATAACTAAAAGAGGTGGATCCTTTGAACCCACAGACAGAAAAAGATTATCACGACATATTTCATGCTGAACTCACTAAATTGAAAGAGAAGGACTATATTTCACCAGAACATTATGAAATGACTATGAAAGCCCATCATCAGTACTATCAGGACCTTGAAGAGATGAAAAGAGAGCACATAAAGGCTGTAAATGCTGCAGAAGAAATCAGACTAAAGCCCATTCAGCCGGCAAAAAAAACTGTGAAAAAGAAGTTATCTCAGGAAGAAATCCGTGAAAGGAACATTTCCTGGCTGCTGAATATTGGAGTCATCCTGCTCCTGATCGGCGGACTTTTTGTTGCAACAAGCAACTGGGCGACAATGTCGAATTTTATGAGAAGTGCATCCATTGCAGTGGTTTCCCTTCTTTTCTATGGCTTTGCGTTTATTTCCGGAAAGTTGCTGAAAATTGAAAGAACATCGTTTGCTTTCATTGTTCTTGGGAGTTTATTTTTGCCAATATTCATTTTGTCTGTCGGCTGGTTTGAACTGCTTGGCCCATATCTTTCCTTTTATGGGGAAGGACGCTATATACTTGGAGCGGCTGGCAGCTTATTGATCTTTCCAATATACGGTATATTTGCTAAGAAACTGAATTCCCGTCTTTTTGTCTGGTTTGCTTTTATTGCCCTGACTGCATGTGCAGGTTATATCCTGGCAGCATTCAGCCTTGAAAATGACAGTTTTTATCTAGGTTTAATGATTTTTAATGCTCTTTTGTCTGCAGCCTTTCATCGCATAAAAAAGCATACTTTCCTTAAATTATTTACAAGAGAAATGGTTTATTTTGCTCAAATCAATTTAGTGATCTCCACTTTATTGATGCTTATCTTTTTCAATAGCCATGTTTTTTACAGTGTGAATATCCTGTTGACTGCAGCCGTTTATTTATCAATGGTGTATGTAACAGGCAGGAAGGAGTTTCATTTCGTCTTCAGCTTACTGATTGTCTATGGTGCCTATCAGCTGATTGAAAACAGTATGTTAAATGCAGCTGGCCCGGTTTTCTATGCGCTTGCAGGAATTGGTTTTCTGTTTGTTCCTATGGTAATGGATAAGCAATATTCCTGGGAGAAGATTTTCAGACTGACCAGTGCAGGAGTTTCGCTACTTGCTTTTCTTTATATTTCAATCGAAGGAATCCTGTTAACGGCCGGGGAACCCTCTGTATCACTGCTGCTGGCTTATACAATACTCGCGGGGCAGTTTATATATTTGGCAAATATTATGGGAAACAGGCTGTTTGCTTACCTGGCACCTGTATTTTTAGCTTCTGCCCTATTCCAAGCAGTTCTTATGCTGGATAAAGCCATCCCGTTCAACAATCTATCTTTACCTGTTTTCTTCATTGGCTTTGTGCTTTTTATCAGTTTCGGTTATCTGCTTAAATATCCGCTAATTAAAGTCGTGGAATCAAGCTCACGCGATGTGGCTGTCAGTATTATGCTGTTTTCGGCTGTGATAGCTGCAGGACTTCTTGATTGGCTTGCTGCAGGCACCGTGCTATTAATCTTCAGCTTTGTCCTGTACCTCATGAATAAGGCTGAAAATCGGATTTTTTATACAGAAACGATTCCCTGGGCTATTCCATTGTCAATCGGGTTTGCCTTTATGTTTTATGGTGAACATCTGCGAAGTTACTCAAGCTTTTATCAGAAGGAGCTGGGTATGGCCATGAATACCGTAATGGCAAGTATAGCCCTCCTTATCCTTTATGTCATCCTTTCTAAGAAAGGGCACAAAACTCAAGCCAAAAACGTGTTTTTAATTTCGCTGGGATTTTATACAATCTCACTGTTTACAGCCGCTGCTTTGACGATCAATGAAGTTTGGATGAGACCTGCAGTATTTATAGGCGGTATAATAATGTACCTTGTCCTATATCAATTCCATAAGCAAAGCTGGATTCCGTTTGTGACAGCATCGATTTCACTTTTTACTTACTTTATGATTTTGATTGGTTTACCATTTAACTTTACATTTTTTAATTGGGTTCAATTTCCGCTAGGGGCATGGATCCTGCTTGGTGCGGCTTTTTATATTTCTAAAAAAGACGTTGTCCTGGCAAGAGGGTTCAGCTGGATTGGCCATATCTTCATGCCTTTTGCCATGATCCTAACATTTTTCCTTTACAGGGAAGATAGTATCTGGCCATTTATAGCCACCCTGGCAGTCTATTGGATCAGTTTCAAGGTTTCTGCTAATGAGTGGAAAGTAAAGATATTCCTCTACAGCTCATTTATGACTTTGTTTATGGTGATTTTGACAGGTATGGAGCATATTTGGGAGGAGAGCTATAGTGAGTATGCTATATTATCAGTCAGCTGTGCCGTACTCTTATTCTGGATGACTGGTAAAACTCAGGATAAACAGAGGAGTGTTTACTTTTTTATACCCTGGTCTGTGATTGGGTTATTGGCTTTTCTGGCGTCCTATCCCTTTGGAGTTCTCCCGTTTATCGTATCTATTATCTATGCAGCAGGGTTAATCTTATATATGCATAGAACCAAGCTTGATATATTAGGTGCTATTCCATTGTTTTTACTGTATGCAGCAGTACTTAAATTCTTATTCATTAACGGTATTGCTCCAGATATGAAAATTGTGATTTCCGCTGGCTTCGGCATGGCTGCGGTTTTCACCGGCAAAATGGTATATGCCAAAATTTTCATGGGCAAAAAAGCTGATAGCTACACAATTATTTCCCTGCTATTTTTGCTTACCGCTTATCTTTTTCCGGCGGTTTCCCTATGGGCGGAAGTTCTCCCTGGACTCCTGATCAGCGCATTTTTATTTTTTCAGAGGAGCAGAGTGGCATCTAAATACTATAGGCTCCCTGAATTGCTGGCAGGAGCAGTATTACTGGAGCCATATTATAGTGTATTAAGGAATATTGAAATACCGGATCTTTTTATTAGAGAGGCATATGTTCTCCCTTGGTTCATCCTGATTATTTTTGTCAGGAAAGTCCTGAAGGGGCAGTACTCAAAGCTGACCAGTAAAATTCAGTGGGGAGTTCTCATAGCAGTATCGTTGCTGCTTGTGCAGGATGCTCTTTCAAGTAATACGGTTTATGATGCACTTATAGTCGGTACGCTCTCGCTAACCTCGATGCTGGCCGGCACTTTTTGGAGGGTAAAGTCTTATTTCTTTGTAGGTTCCGGGGTTCTGCTCCTGAATGTACTGCTTCAAACCAGACCGTATTGGGGGAACCTCCCTTGGTGGGCATACCTTTTAATCGCAGGCTCTATTCTCATTTCTGCAGCAAGCTATAATGAATGGCAGAAACAGAAAACAGCAAAAGGTGAAGAGCCTTTAATTTCTAAATGGAAAAATAACATAGTCAATAAGTTAAAAGAATGGTCCTGAGAAATTTAACCTAGCCCTCCATTATATGGGCTAGGTCTTTTTATTAACTTTAAAATAAAAAAGTAAATTTTCAGAAAATAAGTTGACTTTTTCCTATTTACACGGTATCTTTGTGTTAAATATATAACACTTATTTTATCTAACGATATTTAAACGTTATATTAAATTATTATCCTAATATTCTGGGAGGTCATGTCTTGATTCTGCATGATATTGAAACGGAAAGCCGCGATATGATAGAGGAATTGCAGCTGGACCGGCTCAGGCAGACAGTGGAGAGAGTATATAACCATGTGCCTTTTTATCGGAAAAAGTTTTTGGAAAGTAATATTGCGCCTCAAGACGTTACCAGCCTGGATGATATTCAAAAGCTGCCCTTTACTGTGAAAGCAGATTTGCGGGAACATTACCCATTCGGGCTTTTTGCTGTGGATAAAAAAGAAATTGTGCGTCTGCACGCTTCATCAGGAACGAGCGGAAAGCCGACTGTAGTGGGCTACACCCGGAATGACATCGAAATGTGGAGCAATCTGATAGCCAGGGCAATCTCCATTGGAGGAGGGGAACCTGGTCAGATATTGCATAATGCTTATGGGTACGGGCTGTTTACCGGCGGATTGGGCCTGCATTATGGCAGCGAACAGCTTGGCATGGCAACCGTACCTGTTTCTGGAGGAAACACAGAGAGACAAATTATGCTGATTCAGGACTTTAAGCCGGAGGTTATTTGCGGAACTCCTTCATATGTTCTCAATTTAGCAGAGAAGATGGAGGAGCGGGGAATCGAGCCGGCAAGTACATCATTAAAATTTGGGATATTTGGGGCTGAACCCTGGTCTGAAGAAATGCGGAAAGCACTTGAAGCTAAGCTTGGGATTAAAGCATGCGATATTTATGGGTTGAGTGAAGTGCTGGGACCGGGCATAGCTATGGAATGCCATGAAGCTCAGGATGGGCTGCACATTGCAGAGGATCACTTTTTTGCAGAGGTGATCGATCCAATAAAAATGACACCGCTTCCAAGCGGAGAAGAAGGTGAGCTTGTTTTTACCAGTTTAACGAAGGAAGCTTTTCCTGTCATCCGCTATCGGACTGGGGACATCGCCTCCCTTTCAAAAGAGAAATGTGCGTGCGGAAGAACCACGATCCGCATGAGCCGTGTGAAAGGCCGCATTGACGATATGCTCAATGTTAATGGTGTAAACATCTTTCCGTCCGAAATTGAACGGTGTATTCTTCAAGTGCCTGAGCTTGCTCCCCATTATCAAATCCACGTGCATAAAAAGGGAAGCTTAAAAGTTTTAGAGCTTCATGCTGAATGGAGCGAAGAGTTTTATAGGGATATGGGAGAAGCGGAATTTGTAAAAAAGAAGATTCAGGAAGCATTGAAACAAAACTGCTTTATTACCATCAGACTTGTTCTCCATCCGCCCAAAACGCTGCCGAGATCGGAAGGGAAAGCTGTCAGGGTTGTAAGCCCGGCAGTGGAAAATGCAGTAACCTGAATGAACTATTTTAAACTCACTGGGGGTGAAACACATGTCAGAAGCTCTTTTCTTTCAAGAAATGACGGAAGAACAAAAATATGAGCAGTTCATGAAACGCATTAATGCAGGAGAAAAAATTGAAGCGGATGATTGGATGCCGGAAGATTATCGAATGACATTAATCAAATTAATTTCAATGCATGGTATCAGTGAAATTATGGGAGCACTTCCTGAAAAGGAATGGGTGCCGAAAGCTCCTTCATTAAAACGCAAGCTGGGCATCATGGCAAAGGTACAGGATGAGATGGGACATGGTCAGCTGCTGCTTCGTGTTGCGGAGGATTTAATGAAGCCCCTCGGCAAAAACCGTGAAGATATTATGCAGGATTTATTCAGCGGCAGACTGAAATTCCATAATGTCTTTCATATGGAAGCACCAACATGGGGGGATGCCGGTCTGATTGGCTGGCTGGTTGACGGTGCAGCGATCATTACCCAGACCAATATGCTTAACGCCTCTTACGGACCTTATGCAAGAGCACTTAAGAGAATTTGCGCGGAGGAGGTTTTTCATGCCCAGCATGGTGAAGCCATAATTATGGCCCTGGCTGAAGGAACCGGCGAGCAAAGAGCGATGGTTCAGGATGCGGTTAACCGATGGTGGGAAGCGCTGTTAATGTTCTTTGGCCCGGGTGATGCTTCTACAACAGGCACTTCCAAACAGGACACAACGATAAAATACAGAATTCGGACAAAGACGAACGAAGACTTAAGACAGGACTTTTTTACAAAATATATTCCCCGAGTTCTCTCGCTTGGCCTCACTCTGCCGGACGAGACGATGCATTTCGATCAGGAGCGGGAGCTTTGGGTTTATAAGCAGCCTGATTGGAATAGGTTCAAGGACATTATTAAAAATAATGGGCCAAAATCTCAAGAGCGGCTCGGCCTCCGGCGCACAGCTTATGATACTAACAAATGGGTGCGTGAAGCTCTCAATACTGCAAACTAAACCGTTCAGATGGGAGGGGTACCTTTGGGTAACGAAGGATTTTATCAGGAATATGAAGTTTTTAGTCAAAGAACAGATACCTCGCCTCTGCAATATCAATTTTCCCTGCTGGCGCCAAATCGGGAGCTTGCACTCGTCATGGCGCAGGAAAATTTTATGAGGAGAGAGCCGGCTGCTGATATCTGGGTCGTCAAACGCTCTGATATCCGGAAGATGACTCCGGAAGAAAAGCAATCACTTCAGCGTCTGGACAACAAAGAATACCGCACGACAAAAGGATATGGCTATCTGAAGAAAAAGTGGCGCCACTATGAGCAGGAAATGCTTGATGAAAAGGAAATACTTTCATGGGGAGGGATGAAGAAAGGTGACTGAGCCAGCAGGAAATATGCCTATCGACGCTAAGATTAAGCCGCCACTGACATCATTATTGTATCAGCTGGCTGACGATGATTTCATTCTTGCCTACCGTGGATCAGAGTGGCTTGGCCTGGCGCCTCACATAGAGGAGGATGTCGCCTTTTCATCCATCAGCCAGGATACCATGGGCCATGCGGCCATGTTTTATCAGCTGCTGGCTGATCTCGGGGAAGGCAATGTAGACAGTCTTGCTCATGCAAGAAAAACATCTGAAAGGAGAAATGCAGTCCTTTTGGAATTGGTAAATGGACCAGGTCATTATCTGTCTTCAGCACAATATGACTGGGCATTTGCGGTTGTAAGAAATTATTTTTATGCCCAAGCGAAAAAAATCAGAATGGATTCTCTGAAAAACTCTTCTTATCAGCCTTTAGCCGAAGTGGCATTAAAGGTCAATATGGAGCTTTATTACCACCTTCTTCACTGGAAAACATGGTTTATACAGCTGATGCAGGCTGGCGGGGAAGCCAGAACGAGAATGGAAGCGGCCATTGGAAGGGTATTAGCGGATTTCGAAGGAGTCCTGAATTTGGGACCCCTGGCAAAAGAAATGGCTGAACATGGCCTCATTGACAAGGAAGACGTTTTAAAGCAGCGCTGGCTGTTTATCATGAAGCCTGTTTTTGAATCTGTCAAACTGGCAGTCTCAGAAGCAGACCTGGCTATGAAGACTGGAAACGGACGAATAGGAGAGCATACTGCCGACCTTGATGACGCTTTATCCACTTTGAGCGAGGTATATAACATAAATCCAGCTGCAAGCTGGTAAGTTTTCTAAAGGGTGATGTAAATGGAGCAGGATCAAATATTGCTAAAAAACGTGTTAGAAGCGCTTCATAATGTTAAAGACCCTGAAATAGATACCATTTCAATCGTTGATTTAGGAATGGTAGAACAGATTAAGGTGGAGGGTCAGTCAGTTTTGATTAAACTGCTGCCTACTTTTATGGGATGCCCTGCCCTGGATATTATTCAAAAAAACGTTGAAGGCGAGCTGAGGAAAGCAGGGATTTTTGAAAAAATAGAAGTCCAGTTTATCTATCATCCGCCATGGACGTCTGACCGGGTAACAGAGACAGGCAGGATAAAGCTAAAGGAATTCGGGATCGCGCCACCTCCAAAATTCATAAGTGAAACGGGCGAATGGCATGTGGATTGTCCTTTTTGCGGGTCCGCATACACGACGATGGATAACCTTTTTGGCCCCACAGCCTGCCGCAGCATCTTATACTGCAAATCCTGCAAGAACCCTTTTGAAGCTATGAAACCAGTATCGACTATGATGTAGCAGGTATCTTTAAAAATAAAATCCAATACGTAAAACTATTAAAAATTGAGAGGAAGTTGACAAATGGTAAAATTAATCGCTCTTTATAAGCATCCTGAAAATAAGGAGGCATTTGATGATCATTATTTTAACACGCACGCGCCCCTTACAGCCAAAATTCCGGGTCTCCGAAAAATGGAAGTTACAAAAATTGTGGGCAGCCCTATGGGAGGCGAAGGGAAGTACTATTTGATGTGCGAAATGTACTATGACAGCCATGAAGCATTGCAGGAAGCCATGAGAACAGACGAAGGCAAGGCATCAGGCAAAGACGCCATGAAATTTGCAGGTGATATTATCACACTTATGATCGGTGAGGAAGCAGATGAGTAAAAGCTATGAAACCATTGAAGTTTCACAGCAAGGAAAACTTGGATTAATCGTTTTGAACCGGCCCAAGGTTCTAAATGCTATTAATCGCACGATGGTTTCAGAGATTCTTGCTGCAATGGAGGGCTTTGAGGCAGACTCAACCGTCAAGGCCATCGTATTAAGCGGCAATGGAAGAGCCTTTGCAGCCGGGGCAGACATTGATGAAATGGCAAATGATCATGCGATCGATTTTGAGCTTCGCAATCAATTTAAAGATTGGGATCGGCTGGCCATGATCAAGAAACCGATTATCGGAGCGGTGCAGGGCTTTGCCCTTGGCGGAGGCTTTGAGCTAGCGTTATGCTGTGATTTGCTTTATGCGGCGGATAATGCTGAATTTGGGTTTCCGGAGGTGAACCTTGGCGTTATGCCTGGTGCAGGCGGCACGCAAAGGCTTACTAAGCTTGTCGGAAAAACGAAAGCAATGGAATGGCTTTTTACCGGCAAAAGAATCTCGGCGAGGGAAGCGCTTCACCACGGCATCGTCAACCAGCTTATAGCAGAAGAGCTTCTGATGGAAGAAACAATGAAAGCGGCTGAGCATATTTCCAGCCAGGCGCCAATCGCCATACGCCTCATAAAAGAAGCGGTCCTAAAGGCAGTTGACACTCCTTTAAATGAAGGAATGGAATTCGAAAGAAAGAATTTTTACCTATTATTCTCGACAGAAGATCAAAAAGAAGGAATGAATGCCTTTATTGAAAAACGCAAGCCTCATTTTAAAGGAAAGTAGAGGAGGTGTACATAGCGAATGTTTGAAACTGTTAAATACGAGGTCGGAAACGGTGTAGCATGGATTACCTTAAACCGGCCGGATAAGCTGAATGCGTTCACCGAACAGCTGAATAAAGAGGTTCAGCATTCCGTAAAACAGGCAAGCAGAGATAAAGAAGTCAGATGTCTTGTCATTACAGGTGAAGGACGTGCATTCTGCTCCGGCCAGGATCTTCAGGGTGTAAATGAGGACATGGATCATGGTGAGGTTCTTCGGCAGTTCTATAATCCAATGGTGATGGAGATTCATAGATGCGAAAAACCTATTATCGCGGCTGTTAATGGGGTGGCAGCAGGTGCCGGAATGAGTCTTGCGTTAGCCTGCGATTTCAGGCTCCTGTCTGAAAAAGCCAGTTTTTTAGAAGCTTTTATTCATGTCGGGCTTGTGCCTGATGCCGGCAATCTATACTTTCTGCCAAAACTTATCGGTCATGCCAAAGCTATGGAGCTTGCTGTGCTTGGTGAAAAAATTAATGCAGAGGAAGCCAAAGAGCTGGGCCTTGCTACTAAGGTAATTCCTATGGAGCAATGGCAGGCTGAAATAACTGCTTTTGCAGAAAGGCTTGCCAGTATGCCGACAGCGGCGATTGCTGTAATCAAGAAAAACCTGAAAGCGAGCTGGGATTCAACTCTGGAAGAAAGTCTGGAGCGGGATGCACAAGGACAGCGGATTGCGGGCCTTACTCTTGATCATAAAGAGGGTGTAGCGGCATTTATGCAAAAGCGGAAGCCTGTGTTTCAAGGGAAATAACCTTTATAAAACTATAAAACTTAGAATTACTTTTAGAATATTTGCCCGTTATATGGTTTGCGAGCATCTCGTATCGGGTGCTCGTCTTTTTTTAAACTGAAAGGAGGAGTATACCTTGAAAAATATTGTCGTGATCGGTTCAGGTGTCATGGGGCGCGGGATTGCGTATGTAAGTGCAGTCGGGGGCTTCCATACAACCATTGTAGATATCAGCCAGGAGCAATTAATCCGTGCGGAAAAAGAGATTGACAGCATCTTTGAAAAAGGGCTCGCGAGGAAGAAAATTACAGCTGCTGATATGGAAGAAAGCAAGAACCGGCTTAACTATTCTGTAAGTCTTGCACAGCATGTAAGTGAAGCAGATCTTGTTATTGAAGCCGTCCCTGAAGTGATGGATATAAAGAGAAATATTTTTGAAGTGATCGATCAGCACGCTTCAGAGCATTGCTGTTTTGCAACAAACACCTCTACCATGAGTCCAACTGAGATTGGGTCCTTTACCAATCGCCCGGACAAAGTGATTGCCATGCATTTCTTTAACCCGGTCCATAAAATGCCGCTTGTAGAAATTATTAAAGGGCTTGAAACGAGCGAAGAAACAGCACAGTTAATAAAACATGCTGCCGAGCAAATGGGAAAAGAAACAGTCGTCATAAATGAGTTTCCGGGCTTTGTGACGAGCAGGATCAGCGCGCTCGTGGGAAATGAGGCATTTTATATGCTCCAGGAAGGTCTCGGTACTCCCGAAGAAATTGATAAAGCCATTAAGCTTGGTCTGAACTATCCCATGGGCCCCTTCGAACTGGGCGACCTTGTCGGCCTCGATACACGCCTGAATAATTTAAAATACCTTCACAGCAAGCTGGGTGAAAAATACCGGCCGGCACCGCTGCTTGAACAGTATGTGAAAGCTGGCAGGCTTGGTCGTAAAACGGGCAGAGGTGTTTATGATTACACTGCCAGAGAGGAAGTCAGGCAATGAGAAAAGCAGTAATCGTTGATGCCGTCCGAACTCCGATTGGAAGATATAAAGGCGGGTTAAAGGATATCCGTCCCGATGATTTGGGAGCTATCGTTATTAAGGCCCTGCTGGATAGAAACCCCGTAGTGGACCCTGCAGAAATTGAAGAGGTCATAATGGGAAATGCAAATCAGGCAGGAGAAGATAATCGCAATGTCGCCAGGATGGCAGCCTTGCTCGCCGGTTTGCCTGTCGAAGTGGCTGCTTCAACGGTTAACCGGCTTTGCGGATCTGGTTTAGATGCGGTTAATTATGCTGCACGCGCTATTTTGGCAGGAGAAGGAAATATTTTTATTGCCGGTGGTACGGAAAGCATGACCCGTGCACCATTTGTCATGGCAAAGCCAAGCAGCGAGTTTCCAAGAGGGAATATGGAAATGTATGACACAACCATCGGCTGGCGATTTACAAACAGCAGGCTTGAGAATATGTATGGTGCCGAAAGCATGCCTAAGACGGCAGAAAATGTTGCAGAGAAATATGGTATATCCCGAGAAGAACAGGACCAGTTTGCACTTGAAAGCCAGAAGAGAGCAAAATCAGCTATTGAAAACGGGTTATTTGACGATGAAATCATTCCTGTTACATACATGGATAAAAAAGGGAAAGAAATCACGATTTCACATGATGAGCATCCCCGTCCGGAAACAACTTATGAAAAGCTCTCAAGTTTAAAGCCTATCTTCCAGGGGGGAACTGTTACGGCCGGCAATGCTTCAGGGGTTAACGACGGTGCCTCTGCATTGCTGCTGATGTCTGAGGAAAAAGCCCGTGAACTGGGATTAAAGCCCCTCGGATCTTATATTGTTTCCGCAGCAGCAGGGCTTGAACCGTCGATTATGGGAGCAGGTCCTGTTTATTCCACTCAGAAAGCCTTAAAGAGGGCGGGACTTGCCATGAGTGATATAGATTTAACTGAATTAAATGAAGCGTTTGCTTCACAATCCCTCGCCTGCATCAAAGAACTGGGCGCAGATCCGGAACGGGTAAACGTGAATGGGGGAGCGATTGCATTTGGCCATCCGCTTGGGGCGAGCGGCGCACGTATCCTGACAACATTATTGCATGAGATGAAGCGCAGGAATTCTAAATATGGCCTGGCAACGATGTGTGTGGGTGTCGGGCAGGGGATATCAACAATTGTTGAGCGCTGACCATAGAGGCATTATACTCTATGGTTTTTAAAGCTCTTAACGATTTTAGCGTTGGAGAAGGAAGGCAATTATTTAGTATGCCGAAAAAGTATTTTCAAAACTGCCTAATTTTAGTACAATAATATATAACGAAATTTTTCCGCTCAACCGACATGATGAAATGAGGATGAAGGCAAGTTGAATACGAGATCAATGATTTTCACACTTTATGGTGATTATATTTCACATTATGGAAGCAAAATTTGGATCGGCAGTCTTATAAAGCTTTTAAGTGAATTTGGGCACAATGACCAGTCCGTCAGAGCGGCTATTTCAAGGATGAATAAGCAGGGTTGGGTAAGTGCAGAAAAGATCGGCAATAAAAGCTATTATTCCTTAACGCCAAGAGGCCAGAAAAGGATTGAGGAAGCGGCTAAGCGTATTTTTAAATTAAAGCCTGAGGAGTGGGATGGCGAGTGGCGCATCCTTATGTATACCATCCCGGAGGAAATACGCAATGTGAGGGATGAATTGCGCAAGGAGCTTGTATGGAGCGGTTTTGGATCCATGTCCAGCAGCTGCTGGATCTCTGCTAATAATCTTGAGAAACAAGTATTTGATTTGATTGAGAAATATGATATTGCCAACTATGTTGATTTCTTTATTGCCCGTTATGCAGGACCGCATAAAAATATCGAAATTGTAGAAAAGAGCTGGAACCTGACAGAAATCAACGAAAGATACCAGGAGTTTATTTCTCAATACAGCCAGAAATATATCATTGATAAAAATAAGATTCTGAAGGGAAATATGACTGATGCAGAATGTTTCGTAGAAAGAACGAAGCTTGTGCATGAATACCGGAAGTTCCTATTTGTGGACCCTGGTCTGCCTGAAGAGCTTCTGCCTGATAAGTGGCTGGGCAGTCATGCTGCTGCCTTATTCAGTGAATATTATAAAGAACTGGCAGAACCCGCATCCAGATTCTTTGAAAGTGTTTTTAAAGAAGGAAATGAACTGAAAAACAGAGATGCTGATTATGACGCATTAAATCACCCCTATATGGTAGAGTGATAAAGAGCCATCTTGCTGCAGACAAGCAGGATGGCTCAATTATTTTCGCAAACAAAGGAATCGAATCTATTTCCATCAGTAAATATTAAAGCTTTCCTCGCAGTATCATTATATAAATCTAACGTAAAAGATCTATCGGCACCTCAAACGTTTTCCACAAAAATATAATCCAGATGAACCCGATTCCCACTGCTGCTAACGGCCGATTATGATGAATCCTAAGAATAATAAACATGAAAACATTAAAAAAGAACGACCATTGAATGGACCAGCCATTTAAATGCTCAATGAGGTTCAAATAGTAAAGATTGATAAATTCAATTGAGGTATATAGAAACACCCATAGCAAAATCCATCCAGCCTGCTTGAGGAGTCCAGCCGGATAACGGCCGATGAAAATTAGAATAGTTACCGGATACACGATTGCCATAATCATGAGATTAATGATCGGGTGTCCAATAAGGATATTTTCTGCAAATATGGTCTCTTTATATTGCCACATTGGGTAATTGCGAAAAAGAAAGTTTTTTAACAAATCACCTCCAATAAAAAAAAGTATAGTCGGGTAGTATTCACGCCAGTTTCTCCAATCCCCCCATTTCAGTCCCGCCAATAAAAAGAAAAAATTATAAAATAAATGCATCATATCCCTCTTTCAATACGAATCCCAAAAATAAAACATCGCATTAATGAATAAATATATGTTTCCTAAACAATATTATTTTTATGATACATTTCTTGATGATAGTTAATTAATCGCGAGAATCCATTCAAATAAGGTGATTTTATGGTTCTGCCTGCAGCTCTTGTAATTGCATTTTATACACTAAGTTTCTTTTTCTTTATAGAAAAAAAGCTTTCCTTTATGCAAAACTCTCTGGTTCTTATGCTAATTTCCATTGCAGCCCGAAATTACACAACCATACTTGCCCTTCAATTAAAGTGGATTCATATAACAGAAGACTCTATTTTATTTATTGTCTTTTTGATTCATCGTGAAATTATTGGCCCCTTTCTAGTTCTAATGTTTATTAATTTATATTGGAAAACTCAATCTGGCGTAAAAAGGGTAAGTGTCTTCTCCATATTCTTAATCTGTCTTCTTGGAATGGATCTTTTCAGCTTGATGTCCGGTGTAATTACATTTTTAGACTGGAATTTAATTAAAGCAGGCATAGGAAATTTGGCCTTTTTGATTGCCGGGCTCGGATTGTCCAGGGGGATAATGTATCTAAAGCAGGAGCCTACTAAATTTGGAAAAGGTATATGAAAGAGCTTTTGACGCAAATGAATGGTTTGTATTAGCAAATTTACTGATATCGCTAATTCTTATATGGAAACTGCCCAAAAAATTATCTGGCTTGGAAACGGCAGTTCATTTCACCATCGGCGTATTTATCGGGATGTTCTTCGATCATACCATTAGTATCAGGCCGTGGGATTTATATGATGTAAATGATACATCGAATTATCAAATCATTGATCTTTTGAGCTATATTTTGTACGGGCCATACAGTTATTTTTTTGTTTATTTATATGTGAAACTAAATCTAAATGGATATAAGAATATCCTGTATGTCACCCTCTGGTCTATTCTTGCTGTACTGATTGAATGGTTCACTGTTAAGCTCGGCATATTTCATTATGAAAAAGGCTATCAGATGGCCTGGTCTTTTCCTATTTATGCATTTGTTCAAACCCTGCAAATCATGTTTTATAAAATTTCACTAAAAATGGAAAAGCGTACTGAATAGAGGTCTGTCTGCAAAACAGCGATATGCATGTAACGGTCATTTTAACTTGAGGCATAGCTGCACCTTCATTGTTAAGTATATGTGTTCCTAATTGTCAAACTATTAAAATTAGTATAACATTATTTTAACGAAGGAGGAATTTTATTGAATAGATTAACAGACATATTAAATATTAAATATCCAATTATTCAGGGCGGCATGGGGAATATAAGCAATGCCATTTTAACAGCGGCCGTTTCGGAAGCCGGCGGGCTGGGCACGATCGGAGCAGGAACAATGCTTCCTGAGGATGTTGAAAGAATAATTGAGGAAACTAAGAGTTTAACAGATAAGCCATTTGCTGTTAACGTTGCATTAAGTGTCTCCCCATATGTAAAGGAAATTCTTTCTCTTGTCATTAAGCATAAGGTTCCTGCAGTTTCCCTTTCGGCCGGAAACCCTGCTCCTTTTATTCCAAAGCTTCATGAGAATGGGGTGAAGGTCATAACTGTTGCTGCTTCCGTAAGACAGGCGATGAAAGCAGAGGCAGCAGGAGCTGATATCATTGCGGCGGAAGGGTATGAGGCAGCAGGAATCAATAGTGCTCTTGAAACGACTACACTCGTATTGATTCCTCAAATAATAGGCAATGTCGCAGTCCCGGTAGTGGCAGCAGGAGGAATCGGCGATGGCAAAGGGCTTGCTGCCATGCTTGCACTGGGGGCGAGCGGTGTTCAAATGGGCACCAGATTCATAGCAACCAAAGAAGCGCCATTTCATCCGGAATATAAAAAGAAAATCATTGAAGCATCTGATCATGAAACCCTTATAGTGGGACGTTCAGTAGGCAGAATTCGAAGAGTTCTTTCCACCGGTTATGCCAATAAATTATTAGGTTACGAAAAACAAGGGATTTCTATTGATGAGTTTAATAAACTCACTTCTGAAGACTATCATAAAATTGGAGCGATAAATGGAAACGGTGACGAAGGTTTTATGAACAGCGGCCAGATAGCCGGCCTGATTTCCGATCTGCCAAGCGTAAAGGAGCTCTTGGATAAGATGATAGAGGATGCTGATCTTCAGCTCCAAAAGGCTAATAAGCTATTAAACTAGCAAGCAGGTTTTAAACACCTGCTTGCTTTTTTATAAAGATGATTTATTAAAATATATCAAATTTTTAGAATATTATTGACACTCTCGGGTTCCGGGTGATAATATAACGTTGTATTTACGATATCTAAAGTAAATATCATATAAATGGTAAAAACCATTTATTTACTTCAACATGTAAGCGTATACATAAGGTGTGTAAGCTATCAGCAAGCTGATAGTTAAATAAAGTAGTATAGGGGGTCATATAATGAAAAAATCGTTGAAAGCTTTTTCTTTATTAATGGCTGCAGGCATGCTTGTTTTGAGCGGCTGCGGACAGGAGAAATCCAGTGGTTCTTCTTCAGAAGGTAATGAAAAGAAGCAGCAGTACACAATTGGCATTACACAATTTGTCGAGCATCCTTCCCTGGATGCAGCGACAGAGGGATTTAAAAAAGCTTTGGAAGATGAGGGATTTAAAGAAGGCGATAATGTAAAATTTGATTTCCAAAATGCTCAGGCGGATATGAACAATACCCAGACGATCGCTAATAATTTTGTCGGTGATAAAGTAGATATGATTTTTGCAAATGCTACTCCAAGTGCTGTTAGTGCTCTTAATGCGACTAAAGATATTCCAATTCTCTTTACATCTGTTACAGATCCTGTTGGAGCCGGTCTTGTTGAATCATTTGATCAGCCTGGAGACAATATTACAGGCACAACAGATAACCACCCGGAAGGAACGGCAAAAACGATTGATTTTATGATTGATGAAGCGGGTGTTAAAAATATTGGCATCATCTACAATTCCGGAGAGCAAAATTCCGAGGTTCAGGTTAAACAGGTGAAAGATCTTGCAGAACCAAAAGGAGCCAAGATTGTTGAAGCCTCTGTTTCAACCTCTGCAGAAGTAAAACAGGCTGCCGACTCCCTTGTTGGAAGGGTGGATGCCATCTATATCCCTACGGATAATACAGTTGTGTCTGCTTTGGAATCGGTTATCTCTGTCGCTGACAGCAAAAAAATTCCTTTATTCGTCGGTGAGCTTGATTCCATGAAACGCGGAGCTATAGCAGCCAGCGGATTCAACTACTTTGATCTTGGTTACCAGACAGGCAAAATGGCAGCTGAGATCTTAAAAGGAAACAAAAAGCCTTCTGAAATTCCGGTTGAGCTTCCTGGAAGCCTGAAACTGGTCATCAATAAAAAAGCAGCTGAAGCACAGGGACTGGAAGTAAAAGAGGAATGGGCTGATTTCGCAGAGTTCCATGAAGAGTAGGAAAATCCGCCGGCTGGAAATGCAAATATCCGGCCGGCTGCTTTTTAAGCTAAAACAAAATAAAGGGTGTGATTCTTAGTGTTTACAGCGATATTCGGTGCATTCGAGTCAGGGGTTATCTACGCAATTATGGCACTTGGAGTATATCTTTCGTTCAGGGTCCTGGACTTTCCGGATTTAACGGTCGATGGAAGCTTTGTGACTGGAGCAGCTGTAGCTGCAACCATGATTGTCAGCGGGGCTAATCCTTTTCTTGCTACGGTCACTGCATTATTTGCTGGTTTTATTGCCGGCTGCCTAACGGGTATTATTCATACTTTTGGAAAAATTAATGCTCTGTTATCTGGAATCCTGATGATGATTGCCCTGTATTCGATAAACCTTCGTATCATGGGTAAATCAAATGTTCCTCTCCTGAACACAGAAACAGCCATTACACATGTAAGAGATTTTTGGGATAAAACAGGAATCGATTCTTTTTTCAATTCTATTTTGTCCATGGTAGGGCTGGGCGACAGCCTCCCGAGAACATGGGGCATTATTCTCTTTATGCTGGTTGTCACATTGGCTATAAAATTTTTGACAGATCGCTTTCTTCAGACTGAGATTGGTTTAGCTTTAAGGGCTACTGGTGACAACAAGAGGATGATCCGCAGTCTTTCTGCCAATACCAACATGATGGTGATTTTGGGGCTTGGCCTTTCCAATGCAATGGTCGCTTTCTCAGGAGCACTGATTGCCCAGCAGGGCGGATTCGCCGATGTTGGTATGGGTATCGGAATGATTATTATCGGACTGGCTTCAGTTATTATCGGTGAAGCCTTGTTTGGAACAAAAACAATTGCCAGAACGACTTTAGCGGTCATTGGCGGAGCAATTATCTATCGTATCGTGGTTACTATGGCGCTAAGGGTAGAGTTCCTTGAGCCGGGTGATATGAAGCTGATTACAGCAACTATCGTCATCCTTGCATTAATAATGCCGAAGATTATTGACCGCACGAAGGAGAAGAAACGGAAAGCTAAAAGACTGGCAGGAAGCATGAACATAAGTGAATTGCCATCAGGCAGAAAGGGTGAGACTGGTGCTGCAATTAAATCAGATTCATAAAGTCTTCAATGAAGGGACACCAGATGAAAAGATTGCACTTGATACGATCAATCTAACATTGAATGAGGGAGACTTTGTCACAGTCATCGGAAGTAATGGGGCAGGGAAATCCACTTTAATGAATATTATTTCGGGCGTCATGATACCTGATGTGGGGTCTGTGTTTATCGACAGTCAAAATGTCACAGGCATGTCGGAATATAACCGGGCAAAGCTTATAGGCAGGGTTTTTCAGGATCCGATGGCTGGCACTGCCCCGTCCATGACAATTGAAGAAAATCTGGCCATGGCGTTTTCAAGGAATAAAACAAGAACATTACGAAAAGGTGTGACGAAAAAGCGCAGGGATTATTTCCGTGAAGTTCTTGAAAGCCTTCATCTTGGCCTTGAAGACCGTTTAAATGCTAAGGTCGGTTTATTATCAGGAGGAGAACGGCAGGCACTTTCATTATTAATGGCAACCTTCACAGAGCCTTCCATTCTTTTGCTGGATGAACATACAGCTGCCCTCGACCCGGCACGTGCAGAGCTTATTACAAATCTCACAAAAGAAATTGTTCAAAAGTATAATTTAACAACCTTAATGGTCACACATAATATGCAGCAGGCGCTGGATTTAGGAAACAGACTGATTATGATGGATAAAGGCCAGATTATACTTGAAGTAGATGATGGACAGAAACAGCATTTGACAATTGAACAGCTGTTGAATGAATTTCAGCGAATCCGCGGAACAAAAATGGCAAGTGATCGTGCACTGCTTTCTTAAAATAATAAAAAGGATTAGCCAATTTGCCGGTTAATCCTTTTTACATGGATCAAATCAAAAGAATTTTTAAAGTTTTTACAATTTATTGACTATTCATTTAACGTAATGGTATCATATCGTTAAATAAACGTCATACATATTTATAATCAAAAAGGGAGGGGTGTTATGAAACCTGGGCTGCAAATTGGGAACCAGGCAGTTATCCGTGCAGTGGTCTCACCTGAAATGTTCGCACAATTTGAAGGAGAGGTCATTCATCCTGTCTATTCCACTGTAACCATGATCTATCACATGGAGTGGGCCTCCCGACTCCTGATCACCCCCTATTTGGATGAGGAAGAAGAAGGGATGGGTGGAGCTGTTTCTGCCAGGCATTTATCTCCGTCACCTGAAGGATCCTCCATTGTTATAACAGCTACCGTATCCAAGCTGGAAGGAAATTCAGTTTACTCAACTGTATCCGTCCATAATGGAGAAAACCTTGCTGGCGAAGGTGAAGTCAAACAGGTGATTCTGAAGAAAAGCAGGATTGCACAGTTGTTAAAGAAAGATTAAAAGAATAGCAGTATCAGAGTTACAAAAAAGGGATTTTAATTAAATTATATTGTAAGCGCTACCATATATAAAGGGGAGAACGAAATGACAGATATGTTTCAAAAAATTAAAGACCATGAACAGGTCGTATTCTGCAACGATGAATCTACCGGACTAAAGGCAATCATTGCTATCCACAGCACAAGGCTGGGGCCGGCATTGGGAGGCTGCCGCATGTTTCCGTATAAAAGCGTTGATGATGCCCTTGAGGATGTCCTCCGATTATCAAAAGGCATGACCTATAAATGTGCGGCTAGTGATTGTGACTTCGGAGGCGGGAAGGCTGTCATTATCGGGGATCCATTAAAAGATAAAACACCTGAGCTGTTCCGTGCTTTTGGCCAATTTGTTGAATCATTGAACGGACGCTTCTATACAGGAACAGACATGGGTACTTCTACAGAGGATTTCGTTCATGCACTAAAGGAAACGAATTGCATTGTGGGGGTTGATGAGGTTTATGGGGGAAGCGGCGATTCTTCTGTACCAACAGCGCAGGGTGTTATTTACGGCCTCCAGGCAACAAATAAAGCACTGAGCGGAACAGACGACCTTTCAGGCAAGAGTTATGCCATTCAGGGACTTGGCAAAGTGGGGTATAAAGTCGCAGAAAGGCTGCTGGAGGAAGGGGCAGATTTATTTGTGACAGATATCAGCCAGCAGGCAATCGACCAGCTCCTCAGCAAGGCGAAAGAAATTGGTGCCGGTGTGAAGGTTTTATCCAGCAATGAGATATATGAGGCCGAGGCAGACTTTTTTGTTCCTTGTGCAATGGGAGGCATCATTAATGATGACACAATCGACTTGCTTAAAGTAAAAGCAATTGTAGGCTCTGCCAATAACCAGCTAATGGATATACGCCATGGCCAAATCCTAAAAGATAAGGGAATTTTATACGCACCTGATTATATTGTAAATGCAGGGGGATTAATCCAGGTCGCAGATGAATTATATACACCTAATAAAGAAAGGGTACTCCGCAAAACGAAAGCTATTTATAACTCTCTTCTGAACATCTACGAACATGCTGAAGCAAATGGAATTACAACAGTTGAAGCATCCAACCAATTCTGCGAGAGCCGCATTGAAGCACGCACACGCAGAAACAGCTTTTTCTCCCATATGAAACGCCCGAAGTGGGCAGTAAGAACCTAATTTTTTTGCTTGGATAACAATATTTGTACCGTATAAAAGTTATTAAAATAATTTACCAGCCAAAGGGTGAGAAGATGGAAAATCACTTTCCGATCAGGCGAATAATGAACGAAAATGGAACGATCATCAATTCTGATTATAAAGAAAAAGTAACTGAAAAGATCGTAAAAGAGTTTTATAGACATATGGTAAGAATCCGTACTTTTGACCGCAAAGCTATTTCACTTCAGCGGCAGGGCAGGATAGGCACATATGCTCCTTATGAAGGTCAGGAGGCTTCCCAGGTCGGAACTGCTGTTGCGCTGGGGGAGAGCGATTGGATGTTTCCTACCTATCGCGACCACGGAGCAGCTATGACCTTTGGCCACTCACTGCGAAACATCCTGTTGTTTTGGAACGGAAGAAATGAAGGGTGTGTGCCGCCTGACGGAAAGAAGATCTTCCCTCCAGGCATTCCGATTGCGACACAAATCCCTCATGCAGCAGGAGCTGCATTCGCAGAAAGGAAAAAAGGCACTGCCAATGCTGCTATTGCTTATTTTGGTGATGGTGCAACCTCAGAGGGAGATTTCCATGAAGGCTTAAATTTTGCCAGCGTATTTAAAGCTCCGGTTGTCTTTTTTAATCAGAACAATCAATACGCCATTTCTGTACCGCTTGAGAAGCAGATGAATACAAAAACGATTGCCCAGAAAGCCCTGGCATATGATATTCCAGGAGTCAGGATTGATGGGAATGATGTTTTCATGGTTTATTTTGAAACACTAAAAGCCTTAGAGCGGGCCCGTAAAGGTGAAGGGCCGACACTCATTGAAGCCATGACATGGAGATATGGTGCACACACTACTGCAGATGACCCATCCAAATACCGCGATCAATCGGAAAGCAATAGCAGAAGACAGGAGACTGACCCTATTTTAAGGCTGGAACGCTGGATGAAAAATGAAGGAATATTTGATGAGATTTGGCAAAAGGCAATAGAAGAGGAAGCAGCAGCTGAAATAGACAAAGCTGTAGATGAAATGGAGGATTTTCCTCCTGTAGATCCTGCTGTTATTTTTGACTATGTCTTTGCTGAGCCTACTTGGCAAATCAAGCAGCAAAAAGAAGAGTATCTGAAGCTGATTGGAGGCGGCCGTTAATGAAAACAGCAGTTGGAGCAAAAACCATGACATTAGTGCAAGCCATTACGGATGCTTTAGATACTATGCTGAATGAAAAGGAAGAGGTTTTGCTGCTGGGCGAGGATATCGGCAGGAACGGCGGAGTTTTCCGTGCAACCGATGGTCTCCAGGCTAAGTACGGCGAAGGCCGTGTTATCGATACGCCTTTAAGTGAAGCCGGTTTTGTCGGAGCGGGGATTGGAATGGCTGTGAATGGATTTTTACCGGTGATCGAAATTCAGTTTCTTGGCTTTATCTATCCTGCATATGAACAGATCATGACCCATGCTTCAAGGCTCCGGATGCGGACAATGGGACATTTTACTGTTCCGATGGTAATAAGGGCTCCATATGGAGCGGGGGTTAGGGCTCCGGAAATTCACTGTGATTCAACAGAAGCTATTTTCACTCACATGCCCGGCATCAAGGTCGTCTGCCCATCCAGCCCTTATGACGCCAAAGGACTGCTGATTGCTGCGATTGAAGACCCGGATCCAGTTCTGTTTCTTGAGCCGATGCGCTGCTATCGTTCGGCCAGAGAGGAAGTGCCTGAAGGGAAGTATACAGTTGAAATAGGAAAAGGCAAAAAACTCATGGATGGGGACGATGTAACGGTCATCACGTGGGGAGCCATGGTGCCAGAGGCTATGAAAGCGGCAAAGCAGATGAAAGAAAATAACGTACATTGTGATGTAATTGATTTAAGAACCCTATTTCCACTGGATAAAGACATGATTGCAGAATCTGTCCAAAAGACAGGGAGAACAGTTATTGTCCATGAAGCTCATGCCACCGGCGGAGTCGGAAATGATGTGCTTGCCATCATTAATGATACATCCTTTTTATATCAGAAAGCACCTGTTGAACGGGTTACTGGATTTGATGCGCCAGTTCCATACTTTGGTTTTGAGGACCATTACCTGCCAACTCCGGCAAGGATTCAGCAGGCAATAGAAAAAGTAATGAAGTTTTAGGAGGGGAAGCCGTGGAGGTGAAACTGCACGATATTGGTGAAGGAATGACGGAAGCAGATATTAATTGCTTTTTAGTTAAGCCGGGGGATGCAGTCAAAGCAGACGATCCGCTTGTTGAAGTACAGACTGATAAAATGACTGCTGAAATACCTGCCCCGAAAGCAGGCATTATTAAGGAATTTACAGTGCAGCCTGGCGATACGGTTAAAGTGGGTTCGACCATTTTAATTTTAGAATCTGCTGGTGAGGAAGGCGCTGAAAAAGAGAATGCTGTTTCTATTCCTGTTTACACACATTCGCCGCAGAAGCAAAACCATTCTTTTGTGGCATTCAAAGGAAATCGGGTTCTTGCTTCTCCTTTCACAAGAAAAATAGCGCGCGATAATGACATTGATATTGAGAAAATCATAGGAACAGGTCCTGCTGGCCGTATTTTAGATGAAGACATCTATCAATACATAGCTTCTCTTCAGACGAAGCCGGCCCATGATGAACAGGAACAAGCAACTTTGAATGAAAACATAAAAAGTCCCCCTGCTGAGAAAGAGATCATTCCGTTCAGGGGCAGACGGAAGCAGATTGCCAGGAAAATGGCACAATCACTCTTTACCATTCCCCATTGTACCCATTTTGAAGAAATCGATGTAACCGAGCTGATTGCTTTCAGAAAAGAGCTTAAGCTTCTAAACCTAAATATATCTGCTACAGCCTTTTTCCTGAAGGCTTTATCAATTTGCCTGAAGGAATTTCCTGTGTTTAATGCAGTGCTGCATGAAGAAAAGGAAGAAATACATTTGGCAGGTGAACATCATATCGGTATTGCGGTTGATACGGACGAAGGTCTAATCGTTCCGGTCATAAAGCATGTCGAAAATAAAACAATTAGAGAAATTCATGCAGAAATGAAAAATCTGACGGAAAAAGCAGTGGAGAATAAGCTTACTGTTAAAGAAATTTCTGAGGGGACTTTTACAATCAGCAATGTGGGGCCTCTTGGCGGAAGCTTTGGAGCAACTCCGATTATCCAGCATCCGCAAACCGCTTTGGTATCTTTCCATAAAACAAAAAAGATGCCTGTTGTGACCGATGATGACCAGATTGTCATTCGGTCAATGATGAATATATCAATGTCTTTTGATCATAGAGTTGCAGACGGGGCGACAGCTGTACGCTTTACAAACCGCTTTGCTGAATTGATTAAAAATCCGAAAATGCTTGTTCTGGAGATGGTATAAATGGTAGTTGGAGAACTGGCACATGAGCGTGATGTCATCGTAATCGGCGGCGGCCCCGGGGGCTATCATGCCGCAATCCGCGCTGCACAGCTGGGGCGAAATGTTACATTAGTTGAACAGGATCAGCTTGGCGGGATCTGTTTAAATAAAGGGTGCATACCTTCCAAGATTCTCACACAGTCTGCTGAAAAATTCACTTCATTCCAGGAAGGGGAAAATTGGGGGCTTGAAGGAGGAAATATTTCATTAAACTTAAACAAGCTCCAGGAATACAAGCAGAAGAAAATTAAGCAGCTCCGGGCAGGAATTGAAGCCCTCTGTCAAGCTAATAAAATAGAAGTTCTTAATGGTTCAGCCTTTTTTCTGTCAGAGGATAAGATTGGGATCGAAAAAGGAGACCAATTTGACGTTTTCCGATTTCAAAATGCCATCATTGCGACCGGCGGCAGACCGGAAAAACCTCTTTGGTTCAGAGAAATAAGTGAATTAGTATTCGATCAGCATTCCATTTCAAATTTGAGTGAAATACCCGATAAACTATTAATCTATGGCAATGATTACATTGCCCTCGAAATAGGTATGGCCTATCAGGCACTGGGATCTAAAGTGACTCTGATCCTCGAAGATGGAAAAGAGGATTTTGATTTTGATCAGTCCATTTGCCGGGAACTGAAGAGGATATTAAAAAAGAAAAAAATAGATATTGTAAGAAATTCGGATGTATTGGGACTTGAGCATAATGAAGGAATGTTAACAGTAACTTTTGAGAGTAAAGGAAAAAGAGAAACCATTTCAGGCACACATCTATTTGTTTCATCTTCCATTCGGCCAAACACTGACCAGCTGGGACTCTCCCGTATAGGGGTGGAGCAATGTGAAGCAGGGTTTATTAAGGTTGACCGTCAAAGCCGGACAACACAGAAACATATTTTCGCAGTCGGTGATGTAACAGAAGGTCCTGCACTTGCGGTAAAAGCTATTAAACAAGGAAAAACAGCCGCTGAAGCAATTGCGGGAATTAAATCGGAATCAGATTTTCACTTCATTCCGATTGCTGCACATACACAGCCTCCTATTGCGTGTGCGGGGTTAACGGAACAGGAAGCCATTAACATGGGCTATGACATTGAAATTGGTGTATCCTCATTATCTGCCAACGGATTCAGCACATTGAGCGGGAAAAAAGATGGATTTATAAAAGTGATCAGCTGCAGGAAAAAACAAGTTCTTCTGGGGATCCACATGGTAGGCTCCGGAGCAATAGAATTAATTTCAGCTGGAATTACTGCATTGGAAATGGGAGCAAGGGATGAAGATTTAATTTTCCCTAACTACCCGCATCCAAGTATAAATGAAGGCTTGCTGGAAGCTGTAGAAGCTTTAAAGAATTTGGCTGTTCACATACCGCCCCTAAGCAAAAAAACGCAAAAAATAAAAGTATAAATTCCTTTAATGCAGAAGTGCATTATAGCTTTAACTTGAACTCTTGAGAACATTTACACGTTTCCTATATGATGAATTCAAAATATTATTAATATTAAAACGGAGGGGTTAGCATGCAAAATGAAAAATTGTTGAAGGAACAGAAGGTAGCCGATTTCTTTCCTGTGAAGGAGGTAGATTATTTAGAAATCTATACAGGAAATGCAAAACAATCCTGCCATTATTTCTGCACAGCTTTCGGTTTTAAGCCAGTTGCTTATTCCGGTCTGGAAACCGGCAATAGAGAAACAGTCTCTTATGTCCTTCAGCAGAGAAAGATTCGCCTGGTGATCACAGGAACATTAAATGACAGTTCCAGAGTTTCAAATTTCATTCATAAGCATGGAGATGGTGTAAAAGATATAGCATTAACTGTTGATGATGTTGAAAAGGCATACAAAGCAGCGGTTGAAAGAGGTGCAATCGAAATACAGCCTCCAGCTGAGATAAAAGACGAATACGGCACGGTCAAAAAGGCAGTTATTGGTACATATGGAGATACCATTCATACACTTGTTGAACGGAATGATTATAAAGGGGTATTCATGCCTGGCTTTGAGCCTTATCAAACTGAAGTTCCATTTGAGGATGCAGGTTTTATCGGCGTCGACCATGTTGTTGGAAATGTAGAGAGAATGGAGGAATGGGTGAATTATTATGCAAATGTAATGGGCTTTAAGGAAATGAAGCACTTTACAGATAAAGACATTACAACAGAATATTCCGCTCTGATGTCCAAGGTTATGCATAATGGAGGCAGAATTAAGTTCCCAATTAACGAGCCTGCAGAAGGGAAGCGCAAATCCCAGATTGAAGAATACCTTGAATACTACAACGGGGCTGGAGTACAGCATCTGGCCATTCTGACAGAAGATATTGTCAGCACTGTCAGCATCCTTCGCAAAAATGGGGTAGAGTTCTTAAGCACTCCAGATTCTTATTATGAAATGCTTTCTGAGCGCGTAGGGAAAATTGATGAAGAGATCGACAAATTGAAGGAATTAAATATTCTCGTTGACCGCGATGACGAAGGCTATCTGCTTCAAATTTTCACAAAACCAATCGTAGACCGTCCGACCTTATTCATTGAAATCATTCAGCGTAAAGGTGCCAGAGGGTTTGGTGAAGGCAACTTTAAAGCACTCTTTGAATCTATTGAACGTGAGCAGGAAAGACGGGGGAATTTATAACTTTTCAGCTTAAAAGGGAGAAAGCATTTCTCCCTTTTTTAATAAATTTTAGAAGGAGGCAGACCAGATGGCTAGAATCCAGACAAAAAGCGCTGTGGAAAAGATTGTTTCTTATCCGCTTGGCAGCTCGCCGGAAGAGATCAAAGAAAAGTACAATTTAATGGCTGTCCGGAAAATGTCTGATAATGAAAATGTGTATGGCTGTTCACCCGAAGTCAGGAACAGCATCAGCAAAGCGATGAACAGTCTTTACTTTTACCCGGATGGCACTGTTTCCCTCCTCAAACGCAAGCTGGCCGGATTCTATAATATAAGTGAAGATAACTTTCTGGTCAGCAATGGTTCAGAAGAGATCATCCGATTATTGACTAGAGCATACATAAGTGCTGGAGATGAAGCTGTCATGGCTCAGAATACATTTCCACGATATGAAACAAACGTCCTTATTGAAGGAGGCAGTGCGATAACAGTACCGCTGCAAAATGGAACACATAACTTAAGAGCCATGTATGAGAAGATGAATGAAAAAACAAAGATGGTGTTTATCTGCAATCCCAACAATCCTACAGGAACCATAGTCGGAAAAACAGAACTGCTGCAATTCATTGATAAAGTTCCTTCAAACATCCTGATTATTCTTGATGAAGCATACTATGAATATGTGAATTCCGAGGATTATCCTGACTCTATTCCGCTTCTTGCACAGAGGCCTAACTTAATCATCCTAAGGACTTTCTCCAAAATCTATGGTCTTGCAGGACTCCGTGTCGGCTATGGAATCATGCATCGGGAGATCGTGAATGACCTTCATAAGGTAAAAGATGTATTTAATGTCAACCACCTGGCACAGGCAGCGGCTTCTGCAGCACTAAATGATCAGGACTTTATAAAGGATTGTGCACAAAAAAATGCCGAAGAGATGAAATTTGTGTGCCAAAAACTAACTGAATTACATGTCGGCTATTTTCCTTCCCAAACTAATTTTATGTATATTTTCAGCCAGCTTCCTATTGCAGACAACTTGATTGCAAATGGCTTGGTTGTCCGGAAAATGAAGCTTGACGGCTATCTTGATGCTTTTCGGATGACGTTAGGAACAAGGGAAGATAATGAAGCGGCATTGGCTGTGATAAACAAACTTCTGAATGAAAAGGCGGTGTAGGGCATATGGAATTAAATCCACAGAGTCTCGAGTGGAAAGACGCATATAAGCTGATGGTTGGCTCAATTCTGCCGCGTCCCATTGCGTTTGTTACCACTATGGACACAGATGGAAATGTTAATGCAGCTCCATTCAGCTTTTTTACAGCCATATGTGCAGATCCGATGCTGATTTGCTTTTCACCTATGCGAAAAGGGACAGATGGCTCTAAGAAAGATACGCTTGCTAATATTGAAGCCACTAAGGAATTCGTTATTAACATCGTCAGTGAAGACTTTACTGAAAAGATGAATATTTGTGCAGCGGATTATCCGGCTGGTATAGACGAACTGGACGCAGCGGGTCTCGAAAAAGAAAAAAGTGCCTCTGTTAAGCCTCCTAGGGTTAAAGAATCAAAAGTCCACTTAGAATGCAGTCTCTATCAGGTACTTCACTTTGGAGAACAACCCGGTTCAGGAAGTCTGGTAATTGGAAAAGTGGAGCATGTGCATGTTGCTGAAGAGCTTTACGAAAATGGAAGGATTAATTCCGAAAAGCTGAAGCCTGTTGGCCGGATGGCAGGACATATCTATACGAGGCCAATGACTGATGTATTTGAATTGATCCGAAAAACGGACCCAAGGTGATGCTATGAAATTCATAACCTTTCGAAAACCGGATGGATCTATAAGAGCGGGCTGGCTGAAGAATGAGGAGTATGCTGTTGATATGCATGAAGCGACCAATGGTGTTCTGCCCAAAACAATGCTGGCATTCCTTGAGAATCATGAGTTTTTTATGGAGTACCTATCTTCCAGCAAAAAACTGAAGAACACGGATAAAGGGGTATATCCTTTATCCGAAGTGAACTTAATGGCTCCACTGCCAAATCCAAAAAGCTTTCGGGATTTCTATGCTTTTGAAGAACACGTGAAAA
Source organism: Cytobacillus firmus (assembly GCF_023657595.1). Taxonomy (NCBI): domain Bacteria; kingdom Bacillati; phylum Bacillota; class Bacilli; order Caryophanales; family Bacillaceae; genus Cytobacillus; species Cytobacillus firmus. The sequence continues at coordinate 2,128,891 of NZ_CP098323.1, forward strand.
CGGCAAGAGATAACCGCGGACTTGATATGATACCCGAATGGTATGAAATACCCGTCTTTTATTTTTCAAATCATCTGAGCATTAAGGGTCCAAATGAAGAAATTTCGCGTCCCAAGCATTGTGAATGGCTTGATTACGAGCTCGAAATTGCCTGTATTATCGGCAAAGAAGGAAAGGATATTAAAGCTGCCGAAGCGGATGATTATATATTTGGGTATTGCATCCTGAATGATTGGAGTGCAAGAGATATTCAGCGAAAAGAAATGAAGGTAGGTCTTGGCCCTGCCAAAGGGAAGGATTTTGCCACTTCTGTCGGGCCATATATCGTTACAAAGGATGAGCTTGAGAATTTCCGTGTTGAAAATGGCTATGATTTGCTGATGACAGCAAAAGTCAACGGAACTCTTCTTTCAGAAGGGAATATGCAGGATATCTACTATTCCTTTTACGAAATGCTTGAGCGGGCTTCAGATGGTGTAACACTCTGCCCAGGTGAAATGATAAGCTCCGGGACTGTTGGCAGCGGCTGCATCCTTGAGCTGGGCACCGATGTGCACCGCTGGCTTAAGCCTGGAGATGAGGTTGAGCTTGAAATTGGCAATCTCGGAATATTAAAAAATCGGATCGCAAATGAGTGAGGTGGAAATATGTTTTATCGTCAAATGGGGAAAATCCCGCACAAACGCCATACAACCTTCAAAAAATCGGATGGAACTCTATTCAGGGAACAGGTAATGGGAACAAAAGGTTTTTCCGGCACCCAATCCATTCTTTATCATCACTATATGCCGACAGAAGTAGCACGAACTGAACTGATCGGAAAATATGTTCCAGAGTATGAAGATCAGGGGAGCTTAAAGCATAGGCATTTGTTTACAGATCAAATTGAAAAGAAAGGGGATGCACTTTCAGCAAGGGAATATCTGCTCGGGAATGATGACCTTTTAATAGGCACCATAAATATTACTGAGCCCATGAAAAGCTTTTACCGGAATGGCGATGGAGATGAGATGCTCTACATTCACTATGGAACCGGAAAAGTTGAGACCATGTTCGGAACTTTATCCTATCGTCCTGGAGACTATGTCATTATTCCGATTGGCACTATTTACCGCGTAATTCCGGATAAAGAGCAGATGACTAAAGTGCTCCTTGTTGAGTCTTTCAGCCAGATTACAACACCAAGAAGATACCGGAATGAGTATGGGCAGCTGCTTGAACATAGTCCATTTTGCGAACGGGATATCAGGGGACCGGAAACACTGGAAACATATGATCAAAAAGGAGAATATGAAATTATCACGAAAACCAGGGGATATTTGCATTCTCATATTCTGAATCATCACCCGCTTGATGTGGAGGGCTGGGACGGCTATCTTTATCCGTGGGTCTTTAATATAGAAGATTTTGAACCGATTACCGGAAGGGTGCATCAGCCTCCGCCGGTCCATCAGACATTTGAAGGCCATAACTTTGTTGTGTGTTCCTTTGTTCCCAGATTATATGACTATCATCCAGAGGCCATCCCTGCCCCTTACTATCACAGCAATGTCAACAGTGATGAACTGCTGTACTATGTGGAAGGCAATTTCATGAGCAGGAAGGGGATTAGAGAAGGCTCCATCACCCTTCATCCAAGCGGGATTCCACATGGCCCTCACCCTGGAAAAACAGAAGCCAGCATAGGGAAAAAGGAAACTCTTGAGCTTGCTGTTATGATTGATACATTCAAGCCGTTAAAGCTGGTGAAACACGCTAATCTAATAGAAGATGAGAAGTACATGTTTACTTGGGTGGAGTAGAAAAAAAGCACTTTCCTTTCGGAGAGTGCTTTTTTAACTTGCGTTCTGCCAAATAATGGCTAGAGTTCCCTCGCCGGCATGTGCAGCGATCGTTGAACTAATATCACCAATGAAAATATCGAGGCGCGGAAAATGGGACTTTATTTCTTCGGCCAGCTCCTCCGCATTTGCAGGCACATTCCCATGCATGATTTGAACCTGGGGGATTGTGTGGTTTTCATATGAATTCCCAAGCAATTCTATCATTCTTTTGATTGCTTTTTTTTCTGAACGGACTTTATCAAACAGTTCAAACTCCCCATCCCGGTTAATGCGGATAATTGGCTTTATTTTTAATATGCTTCCCAGCAGGTATTGTGTGCCTGACATTCTGCCGCCCTTATAAAATTGCTCAAGGCTTCCAAGCAATATATAATTCTCGGATTTCTCTGTCTCACTTTGCAGGATATCTGCAATTTTATGCGCCGGCATATCATTTTCAGCAAGCTTTAATCCTTTATTGATCAATGTTGTAATAGCATAAGACATACATTTAGAATCGACTGTGAAAATAGGAAACTCTGCCAGCTCTGCTCCGGCTATACAGCTATTTAGCGTGCCGCTAAGCTTGCTGGATACATGAACAGCAACTGCAGCATCATATTCCGGCTTCAATGATTCAAATAGTTCCGCAAATTTTCCGGCGGAGGGCTGTGAAGTTTTAGGAACTTCTTTTTCATTGCGAATCCGGCTATACAGCTGATCTGTATTTAAATCAATACCATCTTCATAGGATTCCTCACCGAATGTAATAGTTAGAGGAACCACATAAACGTCAGGATGTCCCAGCATCTCCTTAGTAACATAGGCTGTGCTGTCTGTAATCCAGGCAATTTTCTTTTTTATCATAAATGTTTTAAGTCCTTTGTCAATTATTTTGGAATAAATTGAACCGCTTCCATTATTGAAAACTCCCCTCATTATACACGAATAGACCATTACCTGTATTGCTTTTTAGTGATCCATTTATAGGAAATATCCTGTGTATGTCAGTTAGAAGTATATATGGAGCACTTGAAGGCAAATAAGAATCTTTTGTGAACAATGAATGTAATGATAAAAAGTATCTTAAAATGAAAAAATCCCCTGCGTGGCAGGGGAGAGTCCTTAATCTTTATTAAAAAACTTTCGTAGTCCAATCCTCACAATTCCAAATATCGGTCGCAATTTCACGATAGAAATCAGGTTCGTGGGAAACCATCAGGATACTTCCGCGGTATGCCTTTAAAGCACGCTTTAATTCTTCTTTTGCATCCACATCCAAGTGATTGGTAGGTTCGTCCAGAATTAATAAATTCGTTTCTGTGTTTAATATTTTACACAATCGAACCTTCGCTTTTTCGCCACCAGAAAGGACTTCGACTTTACTTTCAATATGTTTCGTCGTTAATCCGCATTTTGCAAGAGCAGCACGAACTTCAGCCTGATTCATACTTGGGAACTCGCTCCAGATTTCTTCAATACAAGTGTTATAGTTGGACTGTTTAACTTCCTGTTCGAAGTAACCGATGTGTTGATACTCACCGCGTTCCACTATACCCGAAATTGGATTAATCAAGCCAAGAATACTTTTTAACAGAGTAGATTTACCAATACCGTTAGCACCCACAAATGCAATTTTTTGTCCGCGTTCCATTTTCAAATTAAGAGGGCGGGAAAGTGGTTCATTGTAACCAATAACAAGATCTTCAGTCGTGAAAATCCAGCGGCTGGCTGCACGAGCTTCTTTGAAAATAAACTCTGGTTTCGGCTTCTCTCTCCCCAATTCAATAATTTCCATTTTGTCGAGCTTCTTTTGACGGGACATCGCCATATTGCGAGTCGCAACACTTGCCTTGTTGCGGGCAACGAAATCCTTTAAATCGGCAATTTCTTGTTGTTGCCGCTTGTATGCAGATTCCAGCTGCTGCTTTTTCATTTCATATACTTTTAAGAAGTTATCATAGTCCCCAGCATAGCGATTCAACTCCTGGTTTTCCATGTGATAGATCAAGTTAACAACACTGTTCAGGAATGGAATATCATGTGAAATCAAAATAAATGCATTCTCATATTCCTGTAAATAGCGCTTCAGCCATTCGATATGCTGTTCATCCAAATAGTTTGTAGGCTCGTCCAGTAATAGGATTTCAGGCTTTTCCAGCAAAAGCTTAGCCAGCAAAACTTTGGTACGCTGCCCACCGCTAAGGTCATCTATATCTCTATCAAGTCCAACTTCGTCTAATCCCAGGCCACGGGCAACTTCCTCAACTTTTGAATTAATTTGATAGAAATCATTACTATCTAAAGTTTCTTGCAGCTCTCCAACTTCTGCAAGTAATGCATCGATATCAGCACCTTCATCACCCATTTTTGCATAAAGTTCATTGATCTCTGTTTCAGCATCAAAAAGATATTGAAAAGCAGTACTTAAAGCTTCACGCATCGTAGTGCCTTTTTTGAGTACAGCATGCTGATCTAAGTAACCAACACGAACTTTTCGTGACCACTCAACTTTCCCCTCGTCGGGCTGCAGCTTCCCGGTAACTATATTCATGAAAGTAGACTTACCCTCACCATTTGCCCCTACTAGCCCAACGTGTTCACCTTTTAAAAGCCGAAAAGACACATCATTGAAAATCGCACGATCACCGAAACCGTGACTTAAGTTTTGTACGTTTAATACGCTCATTTTTTTACCCCTTCTCTAATATTCCATGTGGATATCTTACTAGATTTAAACTGTTTTTTCTATCTAAAGTTATTTCCTGTGAAAAATGCAATTCAATTATTGGGATAAAATGAATTCTGCCCTTATTTAATTATAGGCTCTTTTAAAACTGATGGTTAATTTTATAGCATTGAAAAATAGGCGGGAAGTAATATTGGGAGATCAGCAAATAGGGGGTCACATTAACACTTCAACCGGAAAAAAGGTGCCAATTAGGTTATTGGCACCTTTTACTATTTCTAATGGTTCACTTGACTCCCTGCGGAACTGCCAGGCCAAGGCCTTTAGCAATACGTGTACCGTAATCAGGATCCGCTTTAAAGAAATGCTGAATCTGGCGCAGTTTAATTTCTTCTTTTTCTACAGGCTTCATGGCAGCAACAATGTTTGCCACAAGACGGGAGCGTTCCTCTTCACTCATTAAGCGGTATAGATCACCGGCTTGTGTGTAGTGGTCATTATGGTCATACGCAACGCTTTCGGCTAAACCGGATACAGGGTATGCAGCCTGTTTGTGCTCCTGTACTTCAGTTGGTCCCCCAAAGCTGTTCGGCTCGTAATAAACAGATCCTCCGCCATTGTTGTCAAAGCGCATCTGGCCGTCACGCTGATAGTTTTGCACTTCGTTTTTAGGGCGGTTGATTGGCAGCATCTGATGGTTTGCCCCTACACGGTAACGGTGTGCATCATGGTAGGCAAACAGGCGGCCCTGGAGCATTTTATCAGGTGACACATCAATGCCAGGTACTAGAGTTCCGGGAGAGAAGGTAGCCTGCTCAACTTCAGCAAAGTAGTTTTCCGGATTTCTATTGAGAACCATACGTCCTACTTCGATTAATGGGTAATCTTTTTGTGACCACACTTTCGTGACATCGAATGGGTCGAAACGGTAAGTATTTGCATCCTCAAGCGGCATGATTTGCACGCAAAGCTTCCAGGAAGGATAGTCTCCATTCTCAATTGCATTGAATAAGTCCTCTGTATGGTAATCCGGATTTTCGCCCGCCATTTTAGCTGCAGCTTCTACGCTGAGGTTTTTAACACCTTGCTCTGTTTTAAAGTGATATTTCACCCAGACGCCTTCGCCTTTATCATTAACCCACTTGAAGGTATGACTTCCAAATCCATGCATATGTCTTAGTGTTGCAGGAATTCCCCGGTCAGACATTAAGATGGTTACCTGGTGCAGCGACTCAGGGGATAATGACCAGAAGTCCCAGACGGCAGTCGGATTTTTCAAATGAGTCTTAGGATCACGCTTCTGTGTATGAATAAAGTCAGGGAACTTGATTGCATCCCGGATAAAGAATACAGGCGTGTTGTTTCCTACAAGATCGTAGTTTCCTTCTTCTGTATAGAACTTAACAGCAAAGCCGCGCGGATCGCGTACAGTATCTGCAGAACCAAGTTCGCCGGCTACAGTTGAAAAACGGATGAATAAAGGCGTTCTTTTGCCTACTTCAGACAGAAATGCGGCTTTTGTATATTTAGTGAGGTCATTTGTAACTTCAAAATAGCCATGTGCACCCGCACCTTTTGCATGAACAACACGCTCAGGCACACGTTCTCTATTAAAATGGGCGAGCTTTTCCAGCAAGTGTACATCCTGGATCAAGGTTGGCCCTCTTGAGCCGGCAGTCATTGAATTTTGGTTGTCGCCAACTGGGGCTCCCCAGCTTGTAGTGAGATTGTTCTTTTTTGTCATTCTATAATCACCTCATAAAAGTTTAATAACTTGCTTATATTTGTAATGATAACACTTCTCAAAGTAAAATCAATACTTTTTTATAATTATTATAAATAAATATAAATTATTAAGAGAAACATCTTATAAAAAGAGCAGGCAAATGCTTGTTTTAAAAAGGCATTAGTATATTTATATTTCCGTTTTTACCTAAAAGAACTTGTTTTTTGAAAGGGGAAGGAGTAGGAGTAGGAAGGATCTCTAATATAAAAAATCGGGCGGTTTGGCAACCGCCCGATTTATTAGCTAATATTCTCCCTTATGATCGGCATGCTCATGCATCTTGGGCCGCCGCGACCTCTTGAAAGTTCTGAGCTGAGAATTTCAATAACTTCAACTCCATTTTGCCGGAGTATATCATTTGAAACATAGTTCCTGTCGTAAGTGACAACTACACCGGGAGCGATGGCGAGTGTATTGGAGCCATCATTCCACTGTTCGCGTGCCGATGCAATCGGGCAGCCTCCTCCGCAGGGGATTAACACTAATTCATTAAGATGAAGCACTTCTTTCAAGGTTTCTTTCAGCGAGTTTTTCTCTGTAATCTTAAGAGTATCAGAATTATTCTCCTGTTCCAGTATGTAAATTTTCATACTGCCATCTCTATCCTCAATTGCAGGATGGTAGGTGAATTTATCATGATCAATCATAGTGAAAACGGTATCCAGGTGCATGAATGCGCGAATTTTAGGGATTTCAACTGCCACAACCTTTTTAATGGCATCCTGACGGGAGAATAACTCTCGTGCAAGTTTTTCAATTCCTTGTGCAGAGGTTCTTGCACTGACGCCAATAGCAACCACTTCATCACTTAAAATCAGTTCATCTCCACCTTCAAGAGAGTAGAGATCATCACGCTTGAAGTAAGCAGGGATTTCATGTTTATTAAAACGCGGATGATGATTCATGATGCAGTCCATAAAAATGGATTCCCTTCTCCTTGCAGGCTCATGCATTCGATTAATCGTTATGCCTTCACCGATAACCGCAGCCGGATCCCGGGTAAAATAAAGGTTGGGCATAGGGTCGAGATAAAAAGGATAATGATCCGGCATCATTTCATGAAGATGAATTTTCTTATCCTGATCAATATCCGATTTAACGACACCAGCCATCACTTTCTTAACCAGTTCATCGGGAGGAAGAGCTAAAAGATACTCTTTCACTGTATCGTAGGAACCATTGATATTTGATTGACTTTCCCGTAAGACCTTTTCAATAAAAGCCAGTCTGGGCTCGTCCTGCTGTATGGCTTCTGTCATCAATTTATCGAGATATAAGACCTCAATACCGCGGTTGCTTAATATATTGGCGAAATAATCATGTTCTTTTTGAATGGCAGGCAGAAAAGGAATGTCATCGAATAAAAGTCTTTTCAAATATTGAGGCGTAAGATTTTCGATCTCCTTACCCGGCCTATGCAGAAGGACCGTCTTTAATTCTCCTATTTCCGAAGTTACATTTAGCGGATGTTTCATTATAATAAATACCTCCAAAGGCTTAATGCCTGACCTATTGTTCTATGTTTGATTGGTTCCCTGTGCAATCATAGAGTAAACAGATCAATTATGTGTATATTTATTCAATTGAGCTAAATATGCAGGTAAATTTTTTCGAGATAATAGGGAAAACTTATTATAAGGAAATTTCATAGAAACACTAATAGAAAATCTGTCCTTCATAAGTGTACAAAATGAAAAATTGTGTTAAAGTATAATGTGAAAAAACCTTTACATAGCTAAGTTTGTTTAATTAAAAAATGTCCTCTCTGAAAATACAGTTGTATATGAGTTGGCGACATTCAATAAAAAGTACTGGGGGATACTGATATGACCAGCAAAATTTTAGATGCTTTTTTACAAGAAAACCTGGAGGATTTAAAGGATAGAGGACTTTACAACGTAATTGACCCACTTGAAAGCCCAAATGGTCCAATAATTAAAATCAACGGCAGAGAACTAATTAATCTTTCATCCAATAACTATTTAGGTTTGGCAACTGATGAAAGACTAAAAAAGTCTGCAATCGAAGCAATTGAAAAATATGGGGTTGGAGCAGGTGCTGTCCGCACGATCAATGGAACACTTGAGCTTCACACGAAACTAGAAGAAAAGCTGGCTGAGTTCAAGCATACAGAAGCAGCTATCGCATACCAGTCCGGATTTAATTGTAATATGGCTGCTATTTCTGCTGTTATGGATAAAAATGATGCCATTTTATCTGATGAGCTGAACCATGCTTCCATTATTGATGGATGCCGCTTATCCAAAGCCAAGATTATTCGCGTAAATCATTCTGATATGGAAGATTTAAGAGCTAAAGCGAAGGAAGCGAAAGAATCAGGACAGTACAACAAGATCATGGTTATTACTGACGGAGTCTTCTCGATGGATGGGGATATCGCCAAGCTTCCTGAGATCGTGGAAATCGCTGAAGAGTTCGATCTGATCACATATGTGGATGATGCACACGGTTCAGGTGTTCTTGGAAAGGGAGCAGGCACTGTTAAGCACTTCGGCCTTTCCGATAAAATCGATTTCCAGATCGGCACACTTTCAAAGGCGATTGGTGTTGTTGGGGGATATGTGGCCGGCAAAAAGGACTTGATTGATTGGCTGAAAGTACGCAGCAGACCATTCCTATTCTCTACATCTTTAACACCTGCAGATGTAGCAGCAAGTACGAAAGCTATTGAGCTGCTGATGGAAAGCACAGAGCTGAATGAAAAGCTATGGGAAAATGCCAACTACCTTAAAGACGGGCTGCAAAAATTAGGCTTTGATATTGGCGACAGCGAAACACCGATTACTCCTTGTATTGTTGGAGATGAAGTAAAAACACAGGAATTCAGTAAAAAGCTCAATGAAGAAGGCGTTTATGCAAAATCAATCGTCTTCCCGACAGTCCCTAGGGGAACGGGCCGTGTCAGAAACATGCCATCTGCAGCACATACGAAAGAAATGCTGGATCAGGCAATTGCGATTTATGAAAAAGTCGGCAAAGAAATGGGAATTATTTAAGTTCGGCTATAAATGGCTTCAAAATTAAGGCAAAGAGGAAACGTTGGAGGAATAAGATGAAACGGATAATGATTACAGGAGCTTTAGGCCAAATCGGCTCTGAACTAACCTTGAAATTAAGAGAAATTTATGGAACGGACAATGTTATCGCAACAGATATCAGAAAAAATGACTCCGAGGCTGCTAATTCAGGGCCATTTGAAATGGTTGACGTTACCGATGCAAAATCAATGCTGGATACAGCAAAGAAATACAATGTAGATACAGTTATTCATATGGCAGCTCTATTATCAGCTACAGCTGAGGCTAACCCTGTATTTGCATGGAATTTAAATATGGGCGGGCTTATGAATGCACTTGAAACAGCAAGAGAGTGTAATGCACAATTCTTTACGCCAAGCTCTATTGGCGCATTTGGCCCTTCTACGCCTAAAGACAACACTCCACAGGATACTATTCACCGCCCAACTACTATGTATGGCGTGAATAAGGTTGCAGGCGAATTGCTGTCAGATTACTACTATTACAAGTTTGGAGTAGATACTCGAGGCTTGAGGTTCCCTGGTTTAATCTCCTATGTAACTCCTCCAGGGGGCGGAACGACGGATTACGCTGTTGAGATCTATTATGAAGCCATTAAAAATGGCCGCTATACATCCTATATCGACAAAGGCACATATATGGATATGATGTATATGCCGGATGCGCTGAATGCCATCGTTGATTTAATGGAAGCTGATGCAGATAAACTCATCCACCGCAACTCCTTTAATGTAACAGCAATGAGTTTTGAACCTGAACAGATTGCAGCTGAGATCAGAAAGCATATCCCTGGGTTTGAAATTTCTTATGAAGTGGATCCTGTGCGCCAGGGAATTGCAGACAGCTGGCCAAACTCGATTGATGCTTCTGCAGCAAAAGAAGAGTGGGGATTCAAAGCAGATTTTGATTTAGCAAAAATGACTGCTGATATGCTTGATAAATTAAGAACAAAATTATGATCAATTTAAAAGGGACGCCGCTGGGCTGTCCCTTTTACAATTTTATTCTGAATTGCCCGAGAAGAAATTCTCTTTTTTCCTCCTCGGTTAGTTCGAATTTATTTTTTCTGGATTCTTCAGACTTAGTGACAGTTAATCCCGAAAGTGTAATACGGCCATCCTTTGTAGCAATAGTGGCCAGGTCGCCATGTGTAAAATGGGATTCGGGTGAGGTTTGATTGAATAAACAGGCATCATGAAAGTCGCCAAGCTGCACCGGCTTATCAGAAAAACGGTATAGAATTTTCCATTTGCCATCCGCAAGCCGTTGAAGATCGAACTTTTCTCCAGCTGTTGATTTTATCCTATATGTTCCGCTGACATCGGTTCTTTCCTCACCGGTTAAAGGCAGAGGCTGCCTGACGGAATCACCAAACCCTACATCAACCAAATAAGGAAGCTGGTGCAAGTAAACCAGTATGGCTGCATGAGAATCTTCTCTGACCCATCCATCAGGCTTTTTAACGGTACAGGAAATAAGATGTGATTGAAATCCCAGTTCCGACAGCAGAAGTTGAAACAGACCGTTTAATTCATAGCAAAAGCCTCCCCGGCTCCGTTCCAGTATTTTCTCAGAAAACAAATCTGTGTCCAGCCTTATCGGGATTTTTCGTGTCACATCCAAGTTTTCAAATGGAATATTGAGCATATGCCCTCTCTGCAGTTTTGTCAGATATTCAAGATCCAGATTACGGTCAGCCGAAACTTTAATTCGCTGCAGGTATTTTTGTGCATCCATCAAATCACTCCATAAATTTTTTTGCTTTCTATTTTGAAGGAAAAACAAATCGATTTGCAGTAATAAAATAGTTATACTAGAATGTCATTATATTTTATTTTAACAAATACACGGGGGTTAAAATATGACTTATGAAGTAAAAGTTGAATTTTGCATGATGTGAAACTACGCACCTAAAGCCGCGAGTTTCGCGGAAGAGCTATTTACTCATTTTCGTTCTGATATTTCAAAAATGGAGCTGGTCCCAAGCAAGGGCGGAGCTTTTGAAGTAACAGTGAATGGAGAAAAGCTTTATTCTAAGCTGGATACAGGCGTTTTTCCTAAAACCAAAGAAATCATCGAAAAAATGCAAAATTAAAACGGTAAAAAACCTTCTCCGGGCGGAGAAGGTTTTTTCCTGATCTATGTAAACAAAGGGTATAAGGCAACCTCTAGCTCAGTTTATCAATCGATGATTATCTCTCTATTGCATCCCGGTCCCGCTTCATTTTTATTGATAAAAATCTCTAATATCTCATTTGCAAACTCTGCACTAACCATTTTATTTACAACTGAGAAAGGCAGTTTAACTTTTCGCATGCATGGATGACCGCGCCGAATTGCTTCTGTGTCATCTATTTTAGCAGCTTTGATGATTACGCTGTCTTCTTTTAAGGAAACGGTTACATCTTTTGATGCACATCCCGTTAAAAGCGCCTCAACGATAATCTGCGCTTCCGTATCGTATAAGTCGATGCGGAATGTTATCTGATCCAAATAAGAAGAAAGCGGGTCCAGGTAATAATCCTCCATCCATTTTTCCAATTCACTCAAATTAAAAGGATGGAAATCTTCCTTTTTGTTCAACTTCAAAACCCCCTTGTTTCATTCTATAGTATTCATTTCATGCAAATTAGTGAAAAATGATATAATAACGGGGGAAATGCTGGAGGGATATTATGAAGAGTACAGTCAGAAATATTTTGCCGGTGCATGAACTGCAAAAAGACCGGCGTTTTACTAATTTAATGAACCAGTATGGAATTGACTTTATACATACAACCAACATGCTGAAAGAGGTAATTTCTGAAATAAGGAATACTATTCTTGCTGGGAATTGGACCGGTGAGGAGCCCGGTACGGAGAAGTTTACGGACCTAATATTTCAAAAAGCAGAAGAGGTAATCACTGTTCGGTATGGATATACACTTAAAAGAGTTATTAATGCTACTGGCACTATTCTTCACACTAATCTTGGCCGGGCACGGTTAAGCAAGTCTGCAGCGGATCATGTGCTTGAAGCTGCCATGAACTATTCCAATTTGGAGTATAACCTGGTTGAAGGCGAACGGGGATCCAGGCATAGTCACCTGGAAAATCTGGTCAAAGAACTGACAGGTGCAGAAGCAGCCATGGCAGTCAATAATAACGCTGCTGCCGTTTATTTCATTTTAAGAGCTCTTGCGGAAGAAAAAGAAGTAATCGTTTCCCGTGGACAGCTAGTTGAAATCGGAGGCTCCTTCAGGGTATCAAGCATAATGGAAGAGAGCGGGGCAAAGCTCGTTGAAGTGGGAACAACAAATAAAACCCACCTGGAAGATTATGAAAAAGTGATAAATGAAGATACAGCCATGATTATGAAGGTGCACACGAGCAATTTTAAAATTATCGGTTTTACGAAAGAAGTCGGCACCGGGGAACTTGCCCGCCTATCAAAAGAAAAAAACCTCATATTTTATGAAGATCTGGGAAGCGGTGCACTTTTTGATTTTAAAAGCAAAGGAATCGGAAATGAACCAGCAGTCAGCGATGTTTTAAAAATGGGGGCAGATATCGTTTCTTTCAGCGGAGATAAGCTTTTGGGCGGTCCACAGGCAGGAATTATTGCCGGAAGAAAGGATTTAATCGAAAAGCTGAAAAAACATCAGCTTGCCCGGGTTCTCCGGGTAGATAAAATGACCATTGCTGCTCTCGAAGGCACGCTAATTGATTACTTAAAAGGCGAAGAGGGTCTGAAAAATATTCCTGTGGTCCATGATGTTTTGATGACCAGTGATGAACTCAAAGTGAGAACGTCCCAATTTCTTAACAGATTACAAGCCGCCGGGAACGATTATGTATGCTCAATGAGACAAAGTACAGGGCAGGTTGGGGGAGGCACGATGCCTGAGGTAGAGCTTCCATCCTGGATTGCTGTTTTAAAGCACCGTCAATATTCAGCAGATCATATCGGCCGCCAGTTAAGGATTAATTCTTCCATAATAGTCAGGATTCAAAAGGAAGAAATTCTGATTGATCTTAGGACAGTAACTGCTGAAGAAGAGGACACCATAATAAATGCTTTAATTGCTGTATAAAGAAAAAGCAGCTGCCTGATGATGAGGCAGCTGCTTCTTTACATTCACATATCGTGGTGTGAATTATGTTTTTGTCTGGTGTGGTTACGGTTTTTTACTTTCTTAGAGCCGCTTAATGGTTCAGGCTGTCCATCATTGTTATGTCCTTTAGGTGCATTTCTGCGCATGTCTTTGCCATTGTTTTTGTTCAATTGAAGCCCTCCTCGGATAATAGGATGTTTCTTCCGCTCCAGGCAACTGATATGCCGGCTGCCGTCTTAATGGCTGACGGGTAGAAAAGATACAAGGTGATATTCACCTTCATCTCATGTGTTAGTTTGTCTCTTTTTATTGAAAAATTGCCTTGCAAAATGTGGCTGAATGTCAAGATTTCCTCCTGAGTGATTTCGCGGAATATTTTATGATGCTATTGCACAATTTAATGGTACAAATTTTATTAGGAGTGAAATAAGCATGCCATATCATAAAGATAAACAGCAGGCATTTCAGGCTGCACAGCAGGGAATGGAAGATGCACAGGAGCTCTACGCTGAAATTGTAAAAGATTCTGCCAGTTATGGACATCAGCTAAAACATCTAAAGCAGGAAGTAAATGAAGCATACGCTCAAATTGAAAATGCCCTGGAGGTTGCTTCTGACCATCAGCGTGCACAGCTGGAGAGATTCCAGCAGGATTTAAGATCCATGGTTGATGATGTAAACCAATACTAGAAATTTACCCGGCTGCAGTTCAGCCGGGTATTATTATTTATCGCAGTCTAACGGGCAGTAAGACCCCCACTTCAAGACTCAAAGGTATCAAAGGAAGATAAGAGGGGGGTCAAACTGCCCAGTCTAGCTACGACTCCTAGGGGCTCGCTTGTCACCCCTGGGCAAGTCGTCTCGCTTTAAATGTAAAGGCCCGAAAGAAGGACAAAGACTAAGAACGCCACGTCCTGTGGCAACGTCTTTGTGACCCACTTCCTGTGGGCCGCAACTAACAATCAGCGGGGAGAAAAGCACTCCCCACTGATTGAAGTTTCACTTTATTGATTCTTCTTGCGCTTTTTATTGTTTTGCCTTTGAGCTTCTGTTAATGGTTCATTCGCATATTCCTCATTATACCCTGCGCCCATGCCCTGACCTTTTGCGGCGTTCATACCCTCAATAATATGATTAGACTTTCTTTTAGCCATAGTCAATCACCTCCCTGATACTATTTTTCCTTGGATAATGTCAATTTATGTTGTTTTTTAGACTGGCGGATTCCCTTTTTCGTTTTTGCAGAATAATAACCAGGCAAGGTAAGGTATTTTTGTCTAATTGAAAAACACTATCAATTACGGCATTTAAAAGGCTTAATGAAGTAAATAAGAAATTATGATAAGAAAAACTTATCAAAAACAATAACTTTCTTGTTATTTACTTATATAGCAGGTTGTATTAATATAGGAATTGTGAGAAAAGTAAGGATGGATGAAAATTCAAACTTTTCGACAATTACCTAACACTTGGTATATGATGTTTATTGAAAGAGGGGGTAATACATTTGGCAAAGAACGATGTGTTCAATTCCCGCAAATCCTTTGATCTGGACGGGAAGCGCTATCATTACTATCATTTAGGTGCTCTGGAAGAAGCCGGAGTAGGTAATGTTTCTAAATTGCCTTATTCAATTAAGGTATTATTGGAATCAGTACTTCGTCAATATGACGGCCGTGTAATTACAAAAGAGCATGTTGAAAACCTGGCAAAATGGGGAACTTCTGAAGTGAAAGAAGTAGATGTTCCTTTCAAACCATCACGTGTAATTCTGCAGGACTTCACTGGAGTTCCGGCAGTAGTTGACCTTGCTTCATTGCGTAAGGCAATGGCTGACATGGGTGGGGATCCTGATAAAATTAATCCTGAGAAGCCTGTTGATCTGGTTATTGACCACTCTGTACAGGTAGATAAGTATGGAACACCTGATTCTCTTGAAGCCAACATGGAGCTTGAGTTCGAGCGAAATGCTGAGCGTTACCAGTTCTTGAGCTGGGCACAAAAAGCATTTGACAACTATCGTGCAGTTCCGCCTGCAACAGGTATTGTTCACCAGGTAAACCTTGAGTTCCTTGCAAATGTTGTTCATGCGCTTGAGACAACAGAGGGCGACTACGAAACTTTCCCTGATACTCTTGTAGGTACTGACTCCCATACAACCATGATCAACGGTATCGGCGTTCTTGGATGGGGTGTAGGAGGAATTGAAGCTGAAGCAGGTATGCTGGGCCAGCCTTCATATTTCCCTGTTCCTGAAGTTGTAGGGGTTAAGCTTACTGGCGAGCTTCCTAACGGAACAACTGCTACTGACCTTGCATTAAAGGTAACTCAAGTACTGCGCAGCCAGGGAGTAGTTGGCAAGTTTGTAGAATTCTTCGGCCCTGGTGTTACACAGCTTCCACTGGCTGACCGCGCTACAATTGCTAACATGGCTCCAGAATACGGTGCAACTTGCGGTTTCTTCCCTGTTGATGCAGAAGCCCTTGATTACATGCGCCTGACTGGACGTCCTGAAGAGCAAATCAAGATTGTTGAAAAATACTGCAAAGAAAATGGAATGTTCTTCGATCCATCTTTAGAGCCGGTATACACAAATGTAGTTGAAATCAATCTTTCCGAAATTGAAGCGAACCTTTCAGGTCCTAAGCGTCCGCAGGATTTAATTCCGCTTTCAGCAATGAAAAAGGAGTTCAATGACGCGATCACTGCTCCACAGGGCAACCAGGGCTTTGGCTTGGATAAGAAAGAAATCGACAAAAAAGTCACTGTTGAATTTGCAAATGGCGATTCAACCAAGATGAAAACGGGTGCTGTTGCCATTGCGGCCATCACTAGCTGTACAAATACTTCAAACCCTTACGTTTTAGTTGGTGCAGGTTTAGTGGCGAAAAAAGCAGTTGAACTTGGAATGGAAGTTCCTAAGTTCGTAAAAACTTCTTTAGCACCGGGATCTAAGGTTGTTACTGGATACCTGCGTGATTCAGGACTTCTTCCATACATGGAACAGCTTGGATTCAACCTTGTTGGTTATGGCTGTACAACATGTATCGGTAACTCCGGTCCATTAAGAGAAGAAATCGAAAAGGCTGTAGCCGAAACCGATCTTCTTGTAACATCTGTTCTTTCAGGCAACCGTAACTTTGAAGGACGTATCCATCCGCTTGTAAAAGCTAACTACCTGGCTTCTCCGCCATTAGTTGTCGCTTATGCACTAGCTGGTACGGTTGATATTGACCTTCAAAACGAGCCAATCGGAAAAGACAAGAATGGCAATGATGTCTTCTTTAACGATATCTGGCCTTCAACTGCTGAAGTTAATGAAGTGGTTAAACAGACTGTTACACCTGAATTGTTCCGTAAAGAATATGAGCATGTATTTGACGACAATGCTCGCTGGAATCAAATTCAAACTAGCAATGAGCCTTTATATTCATTTGATGATAATTCAACATATATCCAGAATCCTCCGTTCTTCGAAGGCTTAACTCCTAATGCTGATGAAGTTAAACCTTTATCAGGATTGCGTGTTGTCGGCAAGTTCGGTGATTCTGTAACAACTGACCATATTTCTCCGGCAGGTGCGATCGGCAAAGATACGCCAGCAGGAAAATATCTTCGCGAGAACGGTGTTGAACCACGTGACTTTAACTCTTATGGATCCAGACGGGGTAACCATGAGGTAATGATGCGCGGTACATTTGCAAACATCCGTATCCGCAACCAAATTGCGCCAGGCACAGAAGGCGGATTCACAACTTACTGGCCAACTGGTGAAGTTACATCTATCTATGATGCTTGTATGAAGTATAAAGAAGATGGAACTGGCCTTGTTGTTCTTGCCGGCAAAGACTATGGAATGGGATCTTCCCGTGACTGGGCTGCAAAAGGTACGAACCTGCTTGGAATTAAAACTGTTATTGCTGAAAGCTATGAGCGTATCCACCGTTCTAACCTTGTTCTAATGGGAGTTCTTCCACTTCAGTTCAAGGAAGGCGAAAGTGCAGAAACTCTCGGCTTGTCAGGAAAAGAAACGATCGATGTTCAAATCGACGAAAATGTTAGACCACGTGACTTTGTTAAGGTTACAGCTACAGATGAAAACGGCAACCAGACTACATTCGAAGTTCTTGTCCGTTTCGACTCTGAAGTTGAGATCGATTACTACCGTCATGGCGGAATCCTGCAAATGGTTCTTCGTGATAAATTGGCTAACTAATTTGACCCGCCGCTATGTGTTTGCTCACATAGCGGCTTTTTTATTTACAAAATATACGGGTTTAGGTATCTTGATTGTATCTTTAATTTTGGAGGGCTGATATTGGGTGCTTTTTTGATTGGACCATTATTAGTGAAGTACGAATGGGTTATTGTGCTGCTTTCAGGATTTGTTACTTATTTCACTCTTCTACAAGTCCTAAGGGACAGCGAGGAATATAAAAAAGTCTTTCTGAATGTCATCTTGAATTCAGTTCTTATCGGCTATTTTACTTATAAGTTTAGTTCAATCCTTTTCCAAACAGAAAATATTCTTAGCAGCCCGATGGGATTTATATATTTCTCAGGAGGACGAAAAGGAATTATTTTAGGAACCTTTTTTGCTATATTCTATTTAGTATTAGCTATTAAGAAATACAACTATCCGCTGAATAAATGGATTCAAGGAATTGTTTACGGATCTGTCACATTTATGCTGTCTTATTGGCTGTTCAGAACCTTATTAATTTTGCTTTTCTAGGTTAAAATACAATCAAGGAAGCAAAAAGGCTTAATAAGCCGGGAGGGAAAACAGCATGTTCAAAAAAATGTTTGCAGCTTCTCTGTTATTAATCATTATTACCGCGGTTTTTGCAGTGCAGGCTTTTGAAAAAAGTGATGTCGAAAGTCAGCCCGTTAATCAGACAGGATTAGGAATAGGATTGAAAGCCCCGGATTTCGAATTGAAAAACCTGCAAGGGGAAACCGTCAAGCTCTCAGATTACAAAGGAAAAAAAGTCATGCTAAACTTTTGGGCAACCTGGTGTCCTCCATGTAAAGCTGAAATGCCTGATATTCAAAAATTTTATACTCAGAAGGGAGATAATGTTGCTATATTGGCAGTGAACATTGATCCTCAGTCTGATGTAGCAGGGTTTGCTAAGGAAATGCGAGTAAACTTTCCGATTTTACTTGATGTGGACGAAAAAGCTTCTAACGCCTATCAAATAATAACAATTCCAACCACTTTTTTTATTGATGAAGAAGGAATTATTCGGAATAAATATTTAAGTGCGATGTCCGAGGAGCTTATGAATCAGTATATAGATGAAATGTAAAAAAACATTTGCATAAGCAGATGTTTTTTTATAGGTTTATGCTGTAATAAAAAGGGAAAAATTAAATTAGAATTAACGTTTTCAGAATATTTTATCAATAATTTCAAACCATATGTACTTTTTTCACGTAGTCTGGGTAAATGTGGATTAAATTTTCGAAAAGTTGTAATAATTCAACGGTTTTCTGGAGATAATGATTGTTACAATGTTATTAAAGGAAGGTGAAAGATTTATGAGAAAGCCTAGAAAACGCTCCTTTGCTGAATTAGTACTAGAAAATAAACGCCAGCTGCTTAAAGATCATGATGCTATGGAAAAAATTGAAGAGCGCCTCGAGCTTAAACGTCTGAACAAGGCCGAATAGAATTACTTGCCAATCATGAAACCCTCCTCAAATGCACAAACTTTAAATGAGGAGGGATATAATGAGTAATCCAAAAAGACACCCTAATCATTTCAATCCGAACCATATTGGTACACAATCACGCGGATTTGGCGGCAACAAAGGCAAGAAGATGCAGGACAAATCCGGACAGCATGCTCAAGTGATACAAACTAAAGGCGAATAATTAAGAAAAGCGGAAGCGCCTTGCCCACGAAGGAACGCAGACTAAGAACGCCACGTCCTGTGGCAACGTCTGCATGACCCGCATCCTCCCAAAAGCTGTCGCTTTTGGTCGTGCGATGTTCATGCTGACGAAGCCTTCCTTGTCCTGCGGGCCTCAAGCACAAGACGAGCCTCCCGGAAAGACGTTCTTTGCCTTTTTGGGAGGATTGCCTGAAAAGTGAAGGCGACTGTCCAGGGACGACAAGCATAAGACGAGCCCTGCAAGAAGGTGTTCTTTCCTTCTGGAAGGGATTGGCTAGTCTTTCGTCCCTAGGAGCCGCAACTAGACAAGCTTGTGACCTCGAGGGGGTAGGCGCTGGAGCTGGACAGTTATCGACGTTCAAAATTATATATAAAACCTGCCATTTATATAGGGCAGGTTCTTTTGTTTCTGATCATTTCTGGTAAATCAGGCAGGCGACCCACACTTTTCCGCCAATATTTTTCTTGTTCTTTCACAAACTAAATTTGTACCATCACCTAACAAAGGGAGGAACATACCATGGCACATAATAGACCAAACCCTGATGACCGCAGCGATAACGTTGAAAAGCTTCAATCCATGATCGTTCATACAATTGAGAACATGGACGAAGCTGAAGAATCAATGAAGTATGCAAATGCAGAAGATCTTGCCAGAATTGAAGCTAAAAATGAACGCCGCCGGGAAAGTCTTGCTTCATTCCGTTCGGAAATAAAAGATGAATATCAGGCACAGCAAAACGGCAATAGCAGTGAGAACAATAATTATTGACATCTTCAAGACCTAATCCAATGTGATTAGGTCTTTTCCTTTGGAGCAAAGGTGCGCATCCTTATAGATAATTACAGAAATATGGTAAGATAAGTTGAGGAAACTAAGAAGAAGAAGTGATAATCGATGACACAGCAGAATAGACAGGCAACATCAGAAGAAATTAAGGTCGGCCATTGGAAGAATGAGCTTGATCAATACGGATACATACAAAATGAAGCAGAGCTGCTAAATGTAATTAAGAATATCAATGAAAAGACAGACCCAGGTCTGCTTTCGGAATTATTGGCCATGGCTGCTATCTCCAGGCTAAACAACAATACTGATGATACTCTTGCCAGTGCATGGCTGCAAAAAGCTGTTGAACTGGACACTGGAAATACAATGGCAGCAGCCCAATTAGGAAAATCCGAATGGAAAAATAAAAGCAATCTACTTGAAGCCCTGACTTTCCCTCCAATTCGCGAAACCGATAACAGGGCAGCTAAAAAGAAAACAGCGGAGCAATTTATTGAAATTTGCCGAAGCTTTATAAACAAAGCTGATGATGAGTTAGAAGACCTGCAGAAAAAGCAGCATGCCTATGAGGATAAGGAATACCGGAAGCTGGCTGAAATACTTGAAAAAGCTATTGAGGAGACAGCTTTACTTTTAAAGGCTTCGGAGGAATATGAGCAATCCATATCAGGTGTTTTCCATACTTCAACTTATTATACCGATATGAAAAACCACTTGAATGCCATCAGCAGGCTTAAAAATGAGTGGAAAATGATATTTGAATCAGAGGAAGAGGAGTCTGATGTGCAAACCGATCCTCTGGATGAACTAAATGAAATGGTTGGCCTGCACTCGGTCAAAAGCAGAGTTCATGATTTTTATCGGTTTTTAAAATATCAAAATGAACGGAAGTCACTTGGTTTTCAGACGAAGGATGAACTCAGCCTCAATATGATACTAACCGGGAATCCAGGTACGGGCAAAACGACTATCGCACGGCTTTTGGCAAAGATTTATCACAGCCTTGGTGTTTTGCCTCGGGAAGAAGTAATCGAAGCTGACCGGTCACAGCTGGTTGGAGGGTTTGTCGGGCAAACAGAAGAAAATGTCAGAGCGGCAGTTGAAAAGGCGATCGGCGGTGTACTATTCATTGATGAGGCTTACAGCTTAAAGCGTGAGGGACAGACTGGCAGCGATTATGGACAAACTGCTATTGATACCCTTGTATCGTTGATGACCGGAACTGAATACGGAGGAAAGTTTGCGGTTATTATGGCCGGTTATCCTGAAGAAATGAGACAATTTCTGGACAGTAATCCTGGTCTCCGCAGCCGTTTCCCGGAGTCAAACTTTATTGCGCTACCTGATTATTCGAATATGGAGCTTTTGCAGATTGCTGAGAAGCTGTCAGCCGATAATGATTATGTTCTAACAGAAGGAGCAAAACAGGAACTGGGCAAACGTATTGAAAAAGAGCGGGTTGATGATACATTCGGTAATGCCAGGACTGTAAGAAACATTGTTCTGGATGCGATTTTTAAAAAAGGCTCTCAAGCAAAAAGTAACGAAAACATCATGTCTTATACACTTTTGGAAAAAGAAGATTTTGAAAGTGAAGAAGAAGAAAAGCTGATGAATCCTCGGGAGCAGCTTGACCGGCTGATCGGACTTGAAACAGTTAAAAAAGAAGTTCAACATTTAGTGTCCTTTGTTAAAATGCAGCAGGTACGCCGTGAAAGAGGTCTTCCGGTTGTCCCTATCCAGCTTCATTCAGTATTTACCGGTAATCCGGGAACAGGAAAAACGACTGTAGCAAAGATCTATGCAGAATTGCTGAAGGAATGCGGATTTCTGAAACGCGGACATTTGATAGTTGCGAGCCGTGCTGATTTTGTAGCCGGCTATGTTGGCCAAACTGCTATCAAGACAAAGAAAAAGATAAGAGAGGCATTGGGTGGTGTCCTATTCATTGATGAGGCATATTCACTTCTTTCTCAGACATCAGGAGATTTTGGCAAAGAAGTCATTGATACGTTAGTGGATGAAATGACAAAGCATAATGAAAATCTTGTTGTTGTTTTGGCTGGCTATCCGAATGAAATGGAGAAGCTAATGTCAAGTAACCCGGGGTTAAAATCGCGATTCAAAAAGTTCTTTCATTTTAAAGATTATTCAACCCCAGAGCTCCTGGAAATTATTATTTCGTATGCTGGAAAATATGAATACACACTAACGGAGGAAGCAAAGGATTACCTTAACCACACTTTATCAAAGATTGAAGTAAACGGGAATGGACGTTTTGCGGCCAATCTTGCTGATGAGGCCATTCAGGCACAGGCTATGAGAATTGTTTCAGCACTTGCTGAGGATATTGAGCAGGTAAGTATTTTGGAGAAGCCGGATTTCGAAATAGCTTTAAATAAAATAAGTAAAGGGGAATAGGGATGCTCATCTCAACAAAAGAAATAGAGGTAAGGTATGCAGAAACAGATCAAATGGGAGTAGTATATCACGCCAATTACCTGGTATGGATGGAACTTGGCCGGACACAGATCATTAAAGATCTTGGATTCAGCTATGCTGAAATGGAGAAGGATGGAATTATCTCTCCTGTTCTGGATATTCTTGCTTCTTATAAAAAACCATTGCGCTACGGACAGACTGCAACAATTAAAACCTGGATCGAAGAGTATGACGGTTTCCGCGTCAGCTACGGATATGAAATATTCAATGATGAAGGAGAGCTTGCCGTAACAGGCTTGTCAAAGCATGTTTGCGTCAAAAAGGATAATTTCCGCCCAATTTCAATTAAAAAGAAATATCCTGATTGGCATGAAGCATATGAAAAAGCGAAAAAGCAGCCTGAAGGTGCTGTCAGATAAGTGAAACTTCAATCAGTGGGAGTCTTACTGCCTTAAACTGCGATAAACTAAAGGATGGAGAATAGAAATGGCATTCGGCCTTCGAAGAAAAGATCTTCAAGAATGGAAGAGGAAAATAGACCGTGGAGAAATTGCTTTTTTAACTCATTATTGGCTGGATGAGCGATTCCCTGGGTGTAAAACGGTCACAAAGGTCGGCTGTTCAGATTTGAAGAAATTGATAGATTGGGGAGAATCGCATGGGCTTAAGCCAGAGTGGATTGATTATCGGACTGATGGCTACTCACACTTTGATTTAATTGGTTCCAGGCAGAAGGAAATCCTTAAAAAAGAGAAGCTATTGGAGCAGCTGGAACAGCTGGAATAAGAAAAGCGGAAGGCGCCCGCCTATAAAGGAGCGCAGACTAAAACCGCCACGTCCTGTGGCAACGTCTGCATGACCCGCATCCTCCCAAAAGCTGTCGCTTTTGGTCGTGCGATGTTTATGCTAACGAAGTCTTCCTTGTCCTGCGGGCCTCAAGCATAAGACGAGCCGGCTGAAAGGTTGTTCTTTAACCTTTTGGACGGATTGAAAGAAATGTTGAGGCGAGTCCCTAGGAGCCGAAACAAGACAAGCTTATGATCTCGAGCCGATGGCGCCTGGAGCTAGACAGTTATCTAACTTCAGAATATATACTTATTTTCTGAAAAAAAGAAGCAGGCGGTGTCTGCTTCTTTTACTCATTGTTATATTTGAATTCAGGTTCCTGTGCTTTTTCATTAAATGTCACGAATAAATCGTGATTATCAAAATACCATAAGTCCTTTTCTTCGATAAAGTAAGTAATTCCGTTTTTTTCGGTCTGCACTCCAGCGTCATGTGGCTGTTCATTCGAGACCCCTAGTGAAAATCCCTGCTGCACAGTGCTGCAGCCTCCATACCTTGCAAAAAAGCGGACATAGTCACCCTTTTTTAAGAGCATTTCTTCCTGATACCATTGGGCAGCCTGATCTTCGATATGTATGTTCATTTGAAATTCCTCCTCCTGGGTGATAGTCATATTATAGGCTAGTTTTTCCCTATGCGCGAATAAAATGTCTGCTTCATTTCTTTTTTGATGCCATGTCAGCATTCAACTAGCCCGGAAAAGATATTAAACCGCTTAATATCATAAATACGTTCATGGCCATATGCCATATGAAGGCAGGAAAGATGCTTTGGGATTTCACTGTGACGGCCGCGTAAAATATGCCGCCGACAGCAAACAGAAGACACAAAATAAATGAGTAGCCAAGCATCATATGAGAAAATCCAAATGCCAGCCCGGAAAAAAGAACTGCTGCCTTTTCTCCTGAAAGTTCAGCCATTCTGGATAAGATAATTCCTCTCCATAAGAGCTCTTCCATTAGTCCATTTACAATTGAGAAGCCAATCAGGAATATTAAAAAGCCCCTTGAAAACGAGTTATCTGCTGAAAAAATAGAATAAGCAAATGCGGCAAAATTAATTACGATAGCAATCATAAGAAAATGCTTTATTTTTATTGAATGGAAACCGCTCCATATGAATGGGAAAAATATGAGGGAATTCCAATCCGGTTTTTGCAGAAAGGGGATAGCCGTTTTATTAAACTTTATTGAAATATAGACCAGAATCAGGATCGGGATTACCAGAAGTAGCCTATTCAATATCAATAAGATATAGTATGGAAGGGGCAGTGCATCAAGCAGCTTATCGCCATAAAGAAACAAAAGGCTGCCTGTTAAGTATCCGGCAGTGGTCCAGGAAAAAACACGCTCCTGCTTTGAGAGAAACAATAAAAAAATGATAAGGCCAAACGAAAGAATGAAAGCGAAAGCGAAAAGCTTCACTTGAAAAAGCAATACGCCAGCGGTGAATACGCTTAGCTGCAAAAAAGGAAGAGATTTATTAACATAAGCGGTTTTCATATTCGAACCTCCCAGTATACAAAATATTTTACCATTCTTTACAAAAAAAAAGCGCTAATAAGCGCTTTACTGAACGTTTCCAGTCATATGTTTCATAATTTCGGCAAATTTGGACTCTGCATGTGGTAAACCAAAGCTGCCCGCATCCTCGAGCGGTACGATCCGGTAATTACTCAGCTGTTTATTGCTGACATAGGTCGGGACGAATTCCGGATTGGCAAGTGTGATATCGACCCCGTTTTGGTCAATATATTTTGTAACCTCCACAGTGGCAAGCCCGCCTATATCTTTATAATCGCGCATCTGCCCGGATAAAAAATTGCCAAGCGAGTAAACGACCAATGACCGGCCGCCGTCTTTTCTGTCAATCCACTCCATAGGCTGCAGAACATGTGGATGGTGGCCGAAGATAATGTCAACACCTTCATTTACCAGAGTCTCAGCTAATTTCTTCTGCTCCTCTGTTGGCTGAAGCTGATATTCATTTCCCCAATGCATACTCATCACAACGACGTCAGCTTCGTCTTTAGCCCGGTTAATTTCTTTTTTTATGGCGGTTTCATCAATGAGATTAACGAGATATTCCTTACCTTCCGGAACAGGAATTCCGTTTGTGCCATAGGTATAAGAAAGATAGGCAACTTTAATTCCGTTTTTGCTGAGTATTTTCAAGGTTTGCTGCTCACGTGGTGTTCTGCTCGTTCCCACATGCGGCAATCCAATTTGATCCATATAATCCAGAGAGGCTTCCAAGCCCTTTACTCCCTTATCGAGTGAATGGTTATTGGCAGTTGAAACGATATCAACGCCTGCATCAATGAGGGCATTCCCCACTTCCTGAGGGCTGTTGAACATTGGGTAACTGGAAATTCCTATCTTTGGGCCGCCAAGAATAGTCTCTTGATTGGCAAGTAAGAGATCAGGCGTACTTAATAGCGATTTTGCATGTTCAAACATCGGGTTGAAATCATAGCCTGTTTTTGTTTTAGCATCATTATATACCCAATCATGAATAAGGATGTCTCCGATAGCTCCCAAGGTCACCCTTTCAATAAGGATTTTGTTGCCCTCGGCAGTTTCTCTGTTTTCAGCATGCAATTGAACAGGTTTGGCTTCAGCTGCCTCAGCCTTATATTCAGTGTGCATTTTATAGATTAAGAGACCCGAGCAAATTACTAATGTGGTACAGAAAAATGCAGATAACAGGAAGGCTTTGGTGTATTTCATCAAAATTATCCCCTTAATATGAAGCAGAATATATTAATAGTCTAATTTTAATATGAATTTTTGCATTTTTCATCATTTTTCTGCAATTTTCCCATTCAAATTCAATTTTTTTATTTGCTAAATGCCATAGGAAGTTCAATTGTAAAAATACTGCCTTGTGAAAGTGTGGAATGGACTTTAATTCTGCCTTTATGTTCCTCTATTATTTTCCGGCATATGGATAGACCGATGCCAGTCCCTTTTTCTTTCGTTGTATAAAATGGCAAAAATAATCTGCTGATCGTTTCTCCTGTCATTCCCGGTCCATTATCCTCAATAATGATTTGGATTTTCCGGCTGTTTGATTTGGCAGTCAGGCAAACCATTCCTTCTCCTGCATGAGCTTCTTCACATGCCTCCAGTGCATTTTTTATTAAATTAATCAGTACTTGCTTTATCTTATTAGAATCACCATAGATGGCGGGCTCTCCAGGACATAGGTTAACTGAAAGGTTTATATTTTTAATATTTGCCTGATTTTCGAAAGAAATCTTCATTTCCTGAATCAATTTGTTTAAGTCTATTTCCGTTTTCTTGTTTATTCCAGGTTTTGATGCATTTAGAAATTCATAAATCAGATCATTTGCCCTATTAATCTCATCAATCGCAATTTGGGCGTACTGTTCTTTGCCGATTTCAGTTAAATAAGGCTTTAAGAGCTCCATAAACCCTTTTACTGTTGTCAGCGGATTTCTGATTTCATGGGCTAATGCTGCTGCCAGCTGGCCGTCGTTTTCCAGGATTTTTCCTTCAGCTATTTTTAAATTCTTCATTTTTTCCTTTTCCATCTCATTATTCATCCTAACATTAGCGTTTTCGGCAAAATTTAAGCCTAAACTAATGTATGGCGAAAGATATCAATATATGTTCTTTTATGTATAAAGTTTATTCATGTTATTAATTAAAAAATATTTTTTAATCAAAATAAAAAACAGCAGATAAAAGGTCTGCTGTTTTGCATTTACGGCTGGTTTTCAGCCAAGCCATTTTATTTTGGGCTCGGTTTTGTCCCTGATTCGTTTAATGTTTGCCCTATGCCTGTAAATAACAAAGAATCCCAGGATAGAAACGACTATTATCAAGGGTATGTCACCTAGTACAAGTGCGTAAATGATAGATGCTGCTGCTGCCAGAATAGAGGATAAAGACACATACTTGGTTATGTAAAGGCTTAAGAAGAAAACACCCAATAGGATAAGAAACATGAACGGTACGTAGGCTAAT
This sequence comes from Cytobacillus firmus, assembly GCF_023657595.1. NCBI lineage: Bacteria > Bacillati > Bacillota > Bacilli > Caryophanales > Bacillaceae > Cytobacillus > Cytobacillus firmus. The sequence continues at coordinate 2,156,313 of NZ_CP098323.1, forward strand.
AGCACTCCGCCTGAAGTTGCCACTGCTTTTCCTCCGCGGAAGCCGGCAAACAGAGGATACATGTGTCCAATTACTGCAAAAATCCCGGCAATAAGGTGATGCATATCTGATCCAAAGAACAATGGCAGGGATGCAGCAAGGGTGCCTTTTAAGATATCAGCTATGGTCACGATCATGCCGGCCTTAACTCCAAGGGTCCGAAAAGTATTGGTACCGCCAAGATTTCCGCTGCCATGCTCTCGAATATCCATTCCATAAAAAAGTTTTCCTACAATTAAACCAGAAGGAATGGAGCCAAGTAAATAAGCTAAAATAATGATAATTCCATAAATCATAAGAACTCTCCTTCATACTTTCTATGTTAGTATATTGTACCATGTGAGCAAAGCAGCATACCATGTGCAATTAAAAAGTAGTCCAATTTATTTCTGAGGGGTGCTTCAAACTCTCTGGCTTGTGTTTGATATGTTTGACACCGGGTATACGTAGACTGTCACAGCAAACAAATCCAATTAAAGGAGAGATTCAGCATGGAACAAAATATGAATAACGTAAATGGACAAGCAGCAAATGTAGAGGGAAAGCTGGATAATATGGGGAGCGAAAAGAAAGATGAAATTCTTTCAAGCTTTGACGGATTTAAAGATTATTTAAGCGGAAAGGTTTCCATGGGACAGAAAATGGGCATGGATGAGGAGCAGCTTGCTAATACTGCTCAAAAGGTAGGCGATTATCTGGCTTCCAAAGAAGAACCGAGAAACCGTGAAGAAAAGCTTCTTCAGGAATTGTGGAAGGTAGGAACAGAAGAAGAAAAGCATAAGCTGTCTCATATGCTTGTAAAGCTTGTTGGCTAAAAAATATATATTAATGGCGAAGGCACCGGCCTTCGTCTTTTATTTTGCCTGAAAGCGCATAGATGAGTTTACAATAGTCAAAAATGGTCTATATATAGTTATCGCAGTCTAAGGAGCAGGGGGAGTCTTGGTGAAAAAGGTTCTGGGAAAAGTAAAAACAAAAAAGGTATGGATACCCATTTTGAGCCTTGTGCTGGTATTGGCAGCAACCATTATCTATCAATCCAATAAAACTTTGCCAAAGGGTCTTTCATTTGAGGGGGAAGTATATTCTGCAGAAGATGTTCAGTTCTTATACGATTTAACATATGAAAAAGAAAATGGCAAAAGAGAAAGTGAACAGCAGATCTTTCAGCGTATTATAGAAGCAGTTGACGAGGCAGAGGATTTTATAGTGATGGATATGTTTTTATTCAATAGCTTTAACGACGGTGATAAAGATTATCCTAATATTAGCGGTAAAATAACTGATAAGCTGATCGATAAAAAGCTTAGCCGCCCGAATATGGATATTACTGTGATCACAGATCGGATTAACAGCACCTATGGATCGCATGAAGTTCCGGAATTCCGGAAACTCAAAGAGAATGGCATAAATGTTGTTTATACTTCATTAGTTCCTTTAAGGGATTCAAATCCCATTTATTCGGCATTTTGGCGTGTGTTTATACAATGGTTTGGCCAGGGTGGAGAAGGCTGGCTGCCCAATCCGCTCGCAGAAAATGCACCTAAAGTGACATTCCGGTCTTATCTTGATCTTATGAACATAAAAGCAAATCACCGTAAAGTCTTTGTGACAGAAAAATCAGGGATTGTAACATCTGGAAATCCCCACAATGCCAGTGGATTTCACTCAAATATAGCATTTGAAGTAAAAGGGCCAATCTTAGGTGATCTCGTAAAAACCGAGCAGGCGGTGGCCGATTATTCAGCATCCGGCAAACTGGCAGATTTCAAGCCTGAAAAGAGCAACAAAACCGGCCCGCTTAAGGTCCAGGTACTGACTGAAGGAAAGATTTATAAACACATTCTGCAGGAAATTAATAAAGTTAAGAAAGGGGAAACCATCTGGCTTGGCATGTTTTATCTTGCTGACCGAAAAGTAGTTGATGCACTTAAAGAAGCAGCCGACCGGGGAGTTATAGTAAAAATGATCCTGGATCCCAACCAGAACGCTTTCGGATCTGAAAAAATTGGGCTGCCTAATATACCTGTTGCAGCTGAATTGGATAAACTAGGCCATGAAAACATAAATATCAAATGGTACAATACTGGATTTGAACAATACCATCCGAAAATCATGTATGTAACTGGCAAAGAAAAAAGTTTGATCATAGCTGGTTCAGCTAATTTTACAAAAAGAAATCTGGATGATTTAAACCTGGAGACAAATTTAAAAATCATTGCCCCAGCCCAATCCCAGGTTATAAGGGATGTTGACAGGTATTTTAATAAGCTTTGGAATAATAACGGTGCCATTTATACAAATAACTATTCATCCAATGAGAAAATGCCGGGGGTTAAATATATTACTTACAGACTGCAGAAGTTTACTCACTTTACAACATACTGACAAAAACATGAAACCTTTCTTATATAAATTCCGTTAATATAGGAGGGGTGAAATAATTGGAAAACATTTTAAATTTTCTTCCCATTTTTTGATAATTTCGTTACGATGAATGCAGGGGAGGAAAAGGAATGTATGAAATTGAAACAAGACCACAAAAGCCTTCCGCTAAAAAAATTATTTTTGCGGGGCTTTTGTTTGCTTTTACACTGATAACTTCGAGTGTCATCCTATTATTATATCCTTTTGCTTCAAAAGAGAAGGTATCTTACTTTAAAGGAGATCATCCGATTTTGTTTATGGGCAAACAAGCGGGAAATGCTTATATAGAAGGCAAAACGATCTACCTGCCGTTAACTTTTCTGCAGGAATTTGTTGACGAAGCTATTATTTTTGATGAACATTCACAATCTATCATTACTGCCACTACAAATAAAGTAGTGCAGCTGCCGTCTGAATCTTCGAGCTATTATGTGAATGAGAAACCTGTGAAATTGGACTTTTCTGTTGTTAAACAGATAGAAGGAAACAGGTATTTAGCGATTGAGCCCTTATTGGCTTTCTATCCAATAATTTATTCAATACTCTCTGATACAGGTGCAGTTTGGGTTAAAAAGAATGGAGAGACCTTTGCTGCCGGTAAAGTGCAGGAAAAAGATATTCGTGAAGAATTGCTCCGGCTGCGGACAAAAGCAAGCCTGGATTCTCCATATACGGCCACCGTATCTCCGAAAGAGAATGTATTTATAGAACAGGAAAAAGAAGACTACTATTTTATAAGAAAAGAAGACGGCAGAGCCGGCTATTTGAAAAAGAAATACATAAAAAAGGGAGAGAGAAAGGAGATAGCTATTTCTCTTGAAGAAGCAAAAAACACAGTGCCGAAAATGGAAGGTCCAATTCAGCTGACCTGGGAAGCTGTATATACAAAAAACCCGAATACTTCGAGCATCCCGAAGATGGCTGACGTGAATGTCATTTCACCAACATGGTTTGAGCTGGCGGACGGAAAAGGGGCTATCAAAAACCTGGGTTCGAAGGATTATGCAAAATGGGCCAAAAAACAGGGATACCAAATTTGGGGCTTGTTTTCAAATGCATTTGACCCTGAATTAACACATGAAGCTTTTGGTGTTTTTGAAACAAGGCAGAATATGATTCGCCAGCTTCTGCATTTCAGTCAATTATATGAATTAAACGGGATCAATCTTGACATTGAAAATGTTAATCCTGAAGACGGGCCTTTCATAACACAGTTTGTGAGGGAAGCCACTCCATATTTTCATGACGCAGGTTTAGTAGTGTCGATGGATATCACCTTCATTTCATCAAGCGGCAATTGGTCGGCTTTTTATGAAAGGGATAAGCTTGCCCGGATAGCAGATTACATGGTAGTCATGGCTTATGATGAGCATTGGGGCAGCTCTCAGGTTGCTGGAAGTGTTGCAAGCCTCCCGTGGGTGGAGAAAAACCTGAAACTTTTGCTAGAGGTTGTGCCCAATGAGAAATTAATATTGGGTGTGCCTTTATATACAAGATTATGGGAACAAAAATCAAATGGGGATGTTTCTTCCAAAGCCCTTTCTATGGGAAAAGTGAAAGAATGGCTCAGTCAAAATAAAATTACTCCGGTATACGATCCGGTAAGCGGGCAAAATTATGCGGAGCATTATTCAGAAAAAGATAAAGTCACATACAAAGTGTGGCTTGAAGATGAAATCTCACTGACAAAACGGGCTGAATTAGCAAAGAAATATCATTTGGCCGGTGTGGCAAGCTGGAGCAGGTACTTTGCTGATGAAACAGCCTGGTCTGCCTTAACTTTAACTAATAAGGAAGCAGCTAAAAAATGAAAGAAAGGCCGGAGAACATCCCGGCCTTATTTTTCTGCCTCGGCTTTAATGTGGCTAAAGGATTTTACGGAGAATAGACCTTTATCAGTTAATTTGAGTTCAGGGATAACTGGAAGCGCTAAAAATGAGAGCGTCAAAAACGGGTTGAATTCCATACTGCATCCGATTGTCATAAGTGCATGATTCAATTGGGATAAACGTGCATGGATAAATGAAGAATCCCGATCAGTCATGAGTCCTGCAATAGGCAGGGGCAGTTCGGCAAGAATTTTCCCATCCTGGACAACAGCAAGGCCGCCACTCATTGCTTCGGTATGCTTAATGGCAGCCAGCAAATCTTCATCAGAAGTGCCTGCTGCGACAATGTTATGGGAATCGTGGGCAACTGTTGAAGCAATCCCGCCTCTTGTAATCCCTAATCCCTTAACAATGCCAAGTCCAATGCTGCCTGTGCAATTGTGGCGCTCCACAACAGCCAGCTTTAAAAGATCACTTTGAGGATTTGGCTGGAAATATCCATCAATTGATTCTGTCTTTTCCACCAGGTGTCTGGTCACAATGCTGTTCGGTATAATGCCAATGATATTGCAGTCACCCTTGCCAATGCTAATACTTAAATCTTCATAGTTCAGGCTGCTGATTTTGACACTGTTCAAGATGGGTTCTGCAGGTGCAATTCTGTTTGGAACAGAATTCTTCATGGCCCCGTTTTCTGCAGCAAGTATTCCGCTCTTTAATACTTTATCAACCTTGATATTCCTGAGGTCATTAAGAAAAATCAAGTCGGCTTCATAACCGGGAGCAATAGCCCCTTTATCTTTCAGTCCGAAGCATTCTGCTGCATTCAGAGTAGCGATTTGTACCGCAAGGATAGGATCCATCCCTTCCTTAATGGCCATTCTGACATTATGGTCGATGCTGCCTTCATTGATCAGGTCATCCAGGTGCTTGTCATCTGTAACAAATAAACAGCGCCGTGCGTTTTGTTCGCTGACAGATTTGAGAAGTGACAATAAGTCTCTTGCTGCAGACCCTTCCCGCAGCATAACATACATCCCTTTCCGAATTCGGTCCAGTGCTTCTTCAGGAATGATGCATTCATGGTCTGTTCTTATGCCGGCAGCCATGTAAATATTGATTTCATCCGCATTAAGTCCTGCTGCATGCCCATCAATGCATTTCCTTTTGCTATAGGCTGCTTCCAGTTTTTTCAGCATATCATCAACGTTGTTCATAACAGCGGGATAATCCATAACTTCACCGAGCCCCAGCACTCTTGGGTGACTGTAATACTTTTCTAGATCCGTGTCACTGAGGGACGCGCCGGCATTTTCAAATGGAGTTGCAGGCACGCAGGATGGAAGCATAAAAAATACATCAAGCGGGATATCTTCCGAAGATTCCAGCATGAAATCAATGCCGTCAGTTCCGCTGACATTGGCTATTTCATGAGGGTCTGCAATCACAGTCGTTACTCCATGTGGGAGGACAACATTACTAAACTCGGCAGGAGTCACCATCGCCGACTCAATATGGACATGCCCATCAATAAAGCCGGGGGCGATATAGCTGCCCCCAGCATCAATAATTTCCTTGCCTTCATAGCTTCCTAAGCCAGCTATAAATCCATCGGAAATTGCTATGTCTTCCTCAATGATTTCACGTGTAAATACGTTTATAACTTTTCCGTTTTTAATAACCAGATCGGCAGGAGTTCTTTTGGCCGCCACATCAATTCTTTTTCGTAACGTTTCAATGGTAAGCTTCATTTGTACTCCTCGCTTTTTAAAAAATGGCCATCGTCAGATTAATGTCCGCCCATAATGAAATTAATAATAAAGGCAGCACTGACAAAATACATGATCCAATGGATTTGCTTATGCTTGCCTGTAAGAAGCTTGAGCAGTGTGTAAGAGATAAAGCCGAATGCCAGTCCCTGTGCGATACTGAAAGTTAAAGGCATGAGAACAATCGTTAAAAATACAGGAATAACATCCGTAAAGTCATCAAAGCTAATATGTTTTATTTCACTAAGCATTAAGGCGCCAACAAGAATAAGAATAGGCGCAGTGGCGACAGACGGTATGAAATAGATGAGCGGAGCAAAAATGAGCGAAAGGAAAAATAGTACAGCTACAGTTAAAGAAGTTAAGCCAGTGCGTCCGCCTTCCGAGATCCCTGTGGCGTTTTCCACATAAGCGTTTAAAGCAGTGCTTCCGAAGGCTGCACTTGCCATCGTTCCAACTGCATCTGCCTGAAGGGCACGATCCAGGTTTTCAATTTTTCCATTTTCATCTGTGAGGCCGGCTTTTCTTGATAATCCGATGAGGGTAGCTAAATTGTCAAATAATTCTACGATCGTAAAGGAAAAAATGACTGAGATGATGCCATATTTTACTGCTCCCATAATATCCATAGCTAAAAACGTCTCAGACATGCTAGGGAGATTGAGGGAAACGATGTCACCTACGGCTTTTGGATAGGCAATAAAGCCAACAATCATGGCTGCTGCACTTGTACCCAAGATACTAATAAGCAGGGCGCCTTTTACTTTCTTTGCCATTAGGAGGGCGGCAATAATTAATCCGAATAAGGCAAGAAGCGGTCCCTTGCTTGTGATGCTTCCCAGGCCGACAAATGTAGCTTCATTAGCGACCACAAGTTCTGCATTTTTCAACCCGATAAAAGCAATAAACAAACCAATTCCAACACCTATGGCTGACTTTAAGACATCCGGGACACCATCTACAATCTTCTGCCGGACTCCGGTAACAGTTAAAATTAAAAACACAATCCCCGATATAAATACAGCACCAAGCGCTGTTTGCCAGGAAAGACCCTGACCAAGTACAACTGTATAGGCAAAAAAGGCATTCAGCCCCATACCCGGGGCAACTGCTACAGGGAAATTTGCCCACAGTGCCATTAGAAGAGTACAGAAGACACTTGCGTAAATAGTTGCAGCCAATGCGGCTTCTTTTGGTATTCCTGCATCAGCTAAGATAATCGGGTTGACAAAGATGATATAACTCATTGTCATAAATGAAGTAATGCCTGCCAGTATTTCTGTCTTAACATTTGTGTTCCGTTCGGAAAGCTTAAAGAGCCGTTCTAAGAGGTTCGCATTAGAGGCAGGCGGAAGGCCCGACCCAAGATCCTTTTCAATCATCGACATGAAAGGTCACTCCTTATTCATGGTTAATGTTCATCCTGAGACACGAACTGACTTGACCATGGAATAGGCGGGAGATCTATTTTCTTGAGGTTAGATGGGTTCAATAAAAACATCCATAATTCCACCGCATATTCCGCCATCTTCATAAAACAGCCCTTTTGTTAAATCAACGCGCTTTTGAGTTGGGGTATTTGTTTGTATGACCTGAAAAGCCTTCTCAATTACTTCTGCTTCACCGCAGCCTCCGCCAATTGTTCCTTCGATTCTTCCGCAGGGGAACACAATCATTCGGCTTCCAGTTTTTCTTGGGGTAGAGCCCTTCGTGCGGATAATTGTAGCGAGTGCTGCTTTCTCACCTCCTTTCCTGATATCGAGGGTGCGCTTTATAAGCTGCATTTGGTCCATTTGCCAGCCCCCTCATGGAAACCCATTTTTGCAAATCTTTTAATTTGCGAACTTAAGGAATCTCCTGATTTTTGATTTTTCACTTTCAGAATTTCTGCCATGATACTGACTGCAATTTCTGCAGGAGTTTCAGCACCAATATCGAGACCCACAGGGGTGTATAAATTTTCAAAGCTTTCATCCGGAAAATCCCGCTGAAGTTCTTCAAATACACCCGAAATACGTCTTCTGCTGCCGATCATGCCAATATATCCTGCCTGACATTTCCTTTTTAAAAGTTCATCCAAACTGAGAACGTCATACTTATGTCCCCGGGTAAGAAGGAGAATATAAGTTTTTTCTGAAATGTCGACATGCCTGAAATAATCCAGATAGGATTGGCAAACCACTTCATTTGCATTTGGAAAGCGTTCTCTGTTTGCAAACTCTTTCCGATCATCTATTACTGTCACGAAAAATCCGAGCATACGTCCCATTTCTGCCACGGGTTCACACACATGGCCGGCACCGGCTACTATCATATGAAGAGGAGAAGGGAAGTACTCAGCAAAACATTCAACTAAACGATCCTTCCACATAAATCTCACAGTGCCGGACCGTTTTTTGGTGACCAGTTTATTGCAATGTACCAATAATAAATCCCTCACATCCAGGGGCAGAAGGGAGGCTTCAGTGCAGAAATCTCCGTCTGGCCATAATAAAGCTTTCACTCCAATGAGTTCTTCATCAGGATAATCTGTTATAGTCAGCAGAAATGTATCTTTCCGGTTTTTGATTGATTCTTCTAATCTGGCAAATAAACTGCGGCTCATCAATAGGATCACCTTGAGGATTGGACTTTTTGTTTTTTGAGATCTTTTAATGCATTAAACACTCTTTCTGGAGTAGCGGGCAGATGGCGGATTCTGGCTCCTGTTGCATCATATATGGCTGACATGATGGCAGCAATAATCGGAATCATCACCACTTCTCCGATTCCCTTCGCCCCAAAGGGCCCTGATTGTTCAGGCTCTTCTACCGGAAAGGTCTCAATCAAAGGAGTCTCTCGAATAGTAGGGATGATATAATCAGTGAAATTCCGCGTTTTATGATAACCATTTTCGATCAGTACATCTTCATAAAGGGTATAGCCGATGCCCATTACGGCTCCGCCTTCAGTCTGGCCCTCCAGCCCCTGCGGATTAATGACTTTGCCCGCATCCGGGATGGATACAACCCGCAGAACTTCTGTTTCACCTGTTAAAGTATCAACTTCCACCATCACTACATGTGTCAAATATCCGTATAAATGGTGGGGAGCACCGCCGGAACCTTTGATTTCTTCTTTTTCTTTCGGCAGGTAGAAGTGACCTTCTACTCTAGTTGCCTGATGATGATCATAAAGGTATTTATAGATAGACTTATAAGGTATGATCTCTCCATGGGCTGAAATATGGTTCGGTTTTAAGTCAATTTGAGAAGAATCTAAATTCAGCATTTCAGCAGCAGTTTGAATAAGAAGCTCAGTCATCCTGGGTGCTGCTGCCGCAACAGCTCTTCCACCGGTATAGGTAGAGCGGGATGCAGTTACAGTACCGCCATCAAGTGTTTTTTGTGTATCACCTTGAACGATTTTAATATTGCTGATATCACAGTTCAGCATTTCAGCGGCTATCTGGGCATAGGCGGTGCTATTGCCTCCTCCGATCTCCTCGCATCCCACACCTACAAGGAATGTTCCATCCGGCAGAAGTTCAATAGAGGCGGCACCATAGTCAGGAAGGCCAATGCCCATTCCGATGCCATGAAAGGATGTTGCAACGGAAACTCCCCGTTTTTTCCATGGCTCACTTACTTCGGATTTATACTTTTCCCGGTTCTTCCACAGCTCACAATTCTCTGCTGTTTCCAGGGTTTTATAGGTGCCAACACTGGATTTCACAATATGGCCGACACTTGAAACCTCCCCCTGGTGATAGACATTTTTTTTGCGCAATTCGATAGGGTCCATTCCCAGCTTTTCTGCAATCATGTCCATATGTGTTTCAATTCCCATGCATACCTGATTGACGCCAAACCCTCTGAAAGCACCGGCAATGCCATTATTGGTATACACACAGAAGCCTTCGAGATCCACATTGGGAATTTTATAAGGGCCGCATGAATGTTCGATCGCCAATGCAATGACTGCCCCTCCAAGTGATGCATAAGCACCAGTATCTCCAATGGCTTTAACCTGATTGGCAAGAAGTGTCCCGTCTTTTTTAGCAGCGGTCTTCATCTGAACTTTAAAAGGATGCCTTTTTATACCCGCAATGACAGACTCTTCCCGGCTCAAATGGATTTTTACAGGCCGTCCCTTTGTATGCAGTGCAAGGAGGGCAAGGTATATTTGAACCGTGATCTCATCCTTCCCGCCGAAAGCACCGCCAATTGGGCTTGAAATGACTCTTATTCTTTCAGGATTATAAGCCAGGGACCTCGCAATTTGCATTCGATCGCGGTATGCGTATTGGCCAGGGCAGCGAATCGTTAGGAACCCTTCGTCATCCATTACCCCCCAGCCGCCTTCTGTTTCGATAAAAGCATGCATTTGCCGGGGAGAGTAGAAGGTATTCTCTACAATGATGTCAGCTTCCTCGAAGGCCTTCTCAATGTTTCCGTTATTAATTTTGACATGGCTGTGCAGATTGCCATCCGGATGAAGCTTCGGAGCAGAATCTGTCAGGGCATATTCAGCATCTGCGACAACCTCGATGGGCTCATAATCCACTTTAATTAAACTCAAAGCCTGTTCGGCGATTTCCAGTGTTTCTGCAGCTACCAGGGCTACAGCGTCCCCTGTGCACCGGACGACATCAGAACACAGAACAGGCTGGTCGGGAACCACAATCCCAAATCCATTAAAGCCGGGAATATCTTTATGGGTTAGTACGCATATAACACCAGGCAGATTTTTGGCTGCTTCAATATCAATGGAATTAATTTTTGCGTGCGGATACTCAGACCGCAGCACTTTGCCCCAAACCATATTGTCAAAATGGTAATCGGTCATATATTTTAATTCTCCGGTTACTTTTTCCGGGCCATCAATTCTTTTCACCCTTTTTCCAACCCATTTGGTGTTCACTGGTTATTCCACCTCCTGATTAAACGGTACAATCCTCTTTCTAATAAAGCGCTCGCCATATCCCTTCTATATGTAGCGGTTGCTCTTCCATCTGTGATAGGCATGACCTCTTTCCAGGCAATTTTGGCGATATTCCGGATTAATTCATCGTTAAGCGTTCCCAGGGGAAGCATAGATTCACACTTGCGTGCCCGGATAATAGTTGGTGCCACAGATCCGAAAGCGATTTTTCCTTCCCTGCATTTCAGATCCTGGTCCATTGTGAGTGAAATAGCAACATTCACAATGGAAATAGATTGTGCTTTGCGGGGTCCGAGCTTCTGGAAAATGCCTATTTCATTTGGTTTTTGCGGTTTTATGAGGATTTTTGTGATCATTTCATTTTCTTTTAAAACTGTCCTGCCGGGACCAAGGATAAACTCTTCGATTGGAAGGATTCGTTTATTCGACATAGAAGTGAGTTCAAGCCTTGCTCCAAGAACATACAAAGCCGGAAGGGTATCGCCTGCAGGAGAGGCAGTGCCAATATTGCCGCCGATGGTTCCCATATTCTGCATCTGAGTGGCGCCGACTTCCCTCGCTGCATCCACGAGAACATCCGCTTTTCTTTGCAGAAGCGGAGAATGAATAATATCCGTATGTGTGGTCAATGGGCCTATTTGAATACAATCTTCACTTTCATTGATATACCGCAGCTCATTTAAGTTTTTTATATTGATCCAAATCTCCGGCCGCCATTTGCCTTCCTTCATCCGGACTGCAGCATCTGTACCGCCTGCTATCAATCTATGAATCCTGCCTTCCTCGGATAGCTGCATCAGACATTCGGATAGAGAGGAAGGGGTAATCATGTCAATCTCTGAAACAAGCATCGGCTTACCTCCTGGTATATTTATTAAGCGCATTTATATAATCTTCCTGATGATTCAGGTTGAGATGAATCTGCTCATCTTCCACTGGCACCTCAAGGAGGAATTTTTCATGCTGCTGAATTACATGTCTCAAGCCCATTTTCTCTTCCTTTAACGATAAAAGCTCGTTCCTCAATCCAGAGGAAAAGAGGATTGGGTGACCTCTTTTGCCCTGGTGGCTGGGGACTGCAATCAGGCAGCGACTTCTTCTAAGATTCCCGGCGAGCTTATTAATGATGACAGAATGAAGCGGCTGGTCCACGGATGTAATCAGAATCGTTTCTGATAACGTGTCTGCAGCTTTCACCCCTGCAATGATGGACGAGCATTTACCATCTTGAAAATGTTCATTTATTATCAATTTAGCAGAATACTTTTTTGCGATTGAAAGGAATTTTTCAGCTTCATATCCCAATACAACTACAATATCTGTGAACACCGATTTTTTGAGAGTATTGAGCTGATGCTCGAATAATGTCGTTCCATTCCATGGCAGCAGTCCTTTTAGAGTACCCATTCTGCTGGAATGGCCCGCTGCAAGCAAAATGGCTGTATGTGTCATGGACTACCTCATTGTTTCCGGCTCAGATATCTTTTGGCTGGCAGCTGTCTGAACGGCCTTAATGATTTTGGTATAGCCTGTACAGCGGCATAGGTTGCCTCCTAATGCAGTTTTAATATCCTCGACGGATGGAACATGGTCAATTCCATCCAAGAAAGCTTTTGCTGATACGATGATTCCCGGAGTACAATAGCCGCATTGTGTTGCTCCTTCAGCTATAAATGATTCCTGAATCACATCCAGATTTGGTGATAATCCGACTCCTTCACAAGTGGTGATCACCTGGTTTTCAGCCTGGCCAGCGAGGACAAGACAGGAACATACAACCTCATTATCGATTAAAACAGAGCATGATCCGCATTCTCCCTTTCCGCAGCATTCCTTGCTGGCAGTCAGACCCAGATCCTCCCTCAAAACATCAAGGAGCGTTTTCGCAGGCGGGCAAAGGACCGTACATTCCTTTCCATTAACAATAAATTGAATACTTTTCAAATCTTCGCCTCCTCATAGATTATGAAACTATAATGGCAATGAAAAAATAGTGTGAGCAGTTTGTAGGGATATTAGTCTGGCGAGCAAGCAGAGGTATTTAAATTATGATATTATGCTTCTTCTTCTAAATAGACTAATAAGCACAAAAAAATTCCTGCACAAAAGGTTCCCTGTTTGAAGTCCACAGGAAATATACCTTTCGTAGATAGGAATTCCGGTTCCCGGTAGAAACCCTCAAACCGATTATTGAGGTTATACGAAAAATTCTATTTAATTTTTCATGGTGCTGTAGGGAGGTTTTATTGGAACAATTATAGAAATAGAGGGGGAGTTGATTTGTAGTGTAATAGTTAAGTCAATATTTTGTCAAGTACGAATTTTCTGAAAAAAGATATTGACTTATAAAATAGCCTTGTTTAATATATTGATTAACAGGAGGATTACATGACTGTTTCTACCTCAAAATTATCTCAGACCATAAAAAAAGATCTCGCTTATCTCTATAATCGTGTGAACCAGGAGATCTATGGAACAGGCGTAAAAAAACAGCGTATTGAAACTTTTGATGATAGAGTCATCATCTTTGCCCAGCATAAGCGTGTTCAGGCACTGCATATGCTGAGCCAGAACTTCCATCACCTGACCATTTCGGTTGATTCAGCATTGATTGTTGAATTCAAATCGCTTTTTAAAGGGATGATTGAAGATGCTCTTCATTTGAAAGTCAAGACGATTTTAAAAGATTATGATCCTGTTACTGAAGAAGCATGCACCATTATTTATTTTGAAGAATAGCAGTTTTACATTATGTTAGGGAGAGCTGTGCATGCCGCAGTTTTTCTTAAACCTGAATATAGGAGCGGTTCCTTTGTCTTTTGTTTAACGGAAGCTGAATGAAACCGCAGTAATAGAACATCTATGGTTTACTTTGATGTTATCTATTGCTGCGGTTTTTTTTATACAAATTTTTCTTTTGGGAGGTGATGTCGTTTTTTAAAAGCTGGAGTAGGCTATGGCATAACAAAGAATTAAACCTGGGGGGAAAATCTTTGGAAAAGCTAAATCCTTGGAAGGTAGGGACTTTGGGATTTCAGCATGTGCTAGCCATGTATGCAGGTGCTGTCATTGTACCGCTGATTGTGGGACCGGCAATTGGGCTTAATGCCCAGCAGCTTGCTTACTTAATATCGATTGATTTGTTTACCTGCGGGATTGCTACATTGCTTCAAGTTATAGGGGGGAAGCATTTTGGCATTAGGCTGCCTGTCATTCTGGGATGTACTTTTACAGCAGTCGGCCCGATGATTGCCATCGGGAATTTGCAGGGCATTACTGCCATTTACGGGGCTATTATTGCTTCAGGTATTATCGTCATGATTCTATCACAATTTATGAGTAAAATTATGAGGTTTTTCCCGCCGGTCGTTACCGGTTCAGTCGTCGCTATTATCGGGGTATCACTGATTCCTGTTGCCATGAATAATGCTGCAGGCGGGCTGGGATCACCTGGTTATGGAAGCTCGAAAAATCTATTCCTGGCTGCATTTACACTGGTCCTGATTATTTTAATGAACAGGTTTTTTAAAGGCTATATGAAAGCGATCTCTGTCCTGCTGTCATTGGTGGCAGGGACAATAGCAGCTTACTTTATGGGGCTTGTCAGTTTTGCCGAAGTCAGCCAGGCTTCCTGGTTTCATGTCGTTCAGCCGTTTTATTTCGGATTCCCGACATTCAATGCCTCAGCCATCCTTACGATGACTTTAGTAGCAATTGTGAGCATGATTGAATCTACTGGAGTATTTCTTGCTCTCGGAGATGTCTGTGAAAGAAAACTGGACTCTAAAGACATTAAGAAAGGGCTGCGTGCAGAAGGACTGGCTGTTGTTATAGGGGGCATTTTTAACGCGTTTCCTTATACCTCCTTTTCCCAGAATGTGGGGCTGGTAGCTTTGACTAAAGTAAAAACACGGAATGTTGTTATCGCAGCTGGTGTCATATTGATGACTTTAGGTCTTTTGCCTAAAGTGGCTGCTCTGACTACGATTATTCCTATGGCTGTCCTTGGAGGAGCCATGATTCCGATGTTTGGGATGGTTATCTCATCAGGAATCAGAATGCTTTCTGCAGTGGATTTCAGCAAAAATGAAAACTTGCTGATTGTTGCCTGTTCAATAGGAATTGGACTTGGTTCGGCAGTTGTTCCGCAGATTTTTGAGAGTCTGCCGACAAGTGCACGCCTGCTGGTTGAAAATGGAATCGTACTGGGAAGCATCACAGCAATTTTATTAAATTTGGTATTTAATTATAAAGATTTAAATATAAGTGAAAGTGAAAGAATCGAACAGCTGAAAGGAGATCACTCAGCTGAAATGATTTAATAGCAGCTGCTGTAACCATCTGCCTCTTATTTTGAGGCAGAAATCAAATTAATAGATAGGAGCAGTGTAAATGGATTTAATTCTGAAAAATGCAAATATTCCGCAGGGAGATCGTCAGGTTTTAACGAATATTCTAGTAAACGAGGGAAAGATTGTTGGCTATACGAATGACATTTCTTTTCTGAATGCAGCCAAGGTTATTGATATTCAAGGAAAATTAGTTGTTCCAGGCTGTATTGATCCACATACCCACTTTATGGATCCCGGGTTTACTCACAGAGAAACATTTGCAACCGGCAGCCGTTCTGCAGCAGCTGGAGGCTTGACAACCATTATCGATATGCCATGCTGCAGCAAGCCATCTGTTCGGGATGGGGATAGCTTCAATAAAAAAATCGGTCCAATCAGAGATCAGGCTTATATTGATTACTGCTTCTGGGGCGGCATGACTGGTGAAGATGCACGTGAAGGCTGGATTGATAATATTTACCCTCAGATAGACCAGGGAGTTGTTGCATTTAAAGTTTACATGACTCCTTCTGTGCCTACCTTCCCTAAAGTATCTGACGCAGAAATGCTGGAGATTTTTAAAAACGTTGCAAAAACCGGTCTTCCTATTGGTGTTCATGCTGAAAACTATGATATCTGCACATTCAATTCGAAAAAACTTGAAAAAGAAGGCCGCCTTGACGGACCGGCATGGGCTGAAGCTCGTTCAAGCCTCGCTGAGAAAGTGGCCATTGAACTGATTCTCAGCTTCGCGGAAGCTACAGACGCACGTGTACATGTCGTACATATGAGCACAAAGGAAGGCGTCGAGCTGGTAAAAGCTGCAAAGAAGCGTGGTGTCAAGGTTACAGCTGAAACCTGCCCTCACTACCTTGTTTTAAATGCTCAGGATTCCATGTCAGAGCGGGGCTCCTATGCCAAAATTGCTCCTCCGCTGCGAGGAAAAGAGGATAACGAATCCCACTGGCAGGCACTGGCTGATGGAACAATCGACTTCGTCGGAACCGACCATGCCCCATATGAAATTGCCACCGAAAAGGATTATCCAGGTGCAACGATTTGGAACACCTTCCCTGGCATTCCGGGTGTAGAAACGATGGTGCCGATCCTTGTCAGTGAAGGCTTAAATAAAGGACGCATATCCTTATCGAGATTTGTAGAAGTAACGAGCCGTAATGCCGCCATTCATTATGGAATTTACCCTAAGAAAGGCTCAATGGAAATTGGCAGCGATGCTGATTTCACGGTTATCGACCTTGAAAAAGAGTATGTAATTGATGAACAGAAAACAGAATCAATGGCTAAATACAACCCGCTGCATGGCATGAAACTAAAAGGGAAGCCAGTACAAACCATTATCCGCGGAAGCGTGGTCTTCGAAGAAGATAAGGGGATAGTTGGAGAAGCGGGATATGGAGAATATGTTCCTCGTCAAAGCATCCAGAGACTTGAAAGAACATTGAAGTATGAAAAATACGAGGCGGTAAATGTGAAAACAAAAGATCCTGTAGCACAGCAATAAATATATATCGAGGGAGGCTGAAGGGATTGGAACTTAGGGGAAAAAAGCACTGTGTAGTCATTATTGATATGTTAAACGACTTTATCGGTGAAAAAGCAGCATTAAGGTGTGAAAATGGCGAAAAAATTGTTCCTAAAATTCAAGAACTTATTGAATTCGCACATAATCACAATATTCAGGTTGTGCATGTTCAGGAAGCTCACAGAAAGAATGACCGTGATTTCCGTGTAAGACCTGTCCATGCAGTAAAAGGGACCTGGGGTTCGGAGTTCATTCCAGAGCTTCAGCCCGATGAGAGCAAAGGAGATTATGTGATCCAAAAGAGGCGGCATAGTGCATTCAGTTATACTGATTTTGATCTCTTCCTGAGAGAAGAAGAAATTGATACGGTCGTCCTTACTGGAGTCTGGACCAATGTATGTGTACGCAGTACCGCCTCTGATGCCTTGTATCATGGCTATAATGTGATTTGCGTATCAGATGCCACCGCTTCGCAGGATGATGATATGCACGTATCAGGTCTAAGGGACATTGACATTTTCGGAGATATATTATCAACAGAAGAATACAAAGAACTGGCTAAAAAGAAATTCTCCCAAGACGAATCCGTTGTATAACTCATCTCAAGTTCCAAGGAAAAAACGAATTTTAGTGGGCATAACCGGAGCAAGCGGATCATTGTATGCATATACACTGATCCGAGCTCTTCATCAATTAGAGATCGAAACGCATTTAATTGCTACGGAGATGGGAGAAAAAGTAATGCAATTTGAATGCGGGATCAAGATGGACGAGCTGAAGGAATATGCCGCTATCCACAGCAACCGGAATCTTTTCGCTGCGGTTGCCAGCGGATCCTTTAAAACAGACGGAATGGTGATTGTGCCATGTTCGATGAATACATTGGGTGCGATTGCAAATGGAGTCGGCGATACGCTTCTAAGCAGGGCTGCCAGTGTGGTTTTAAAGGAGAATAGAAAGTTTATTATTGTTCCGAGAGAAGCCCCTTTTAATTTGATTCACCTGCGCAATATGACTCTCCTAGCTGAGAGCGGGGCTTGCATAATGCCAGCATCTCCAGGCTTTTATCATAAGCCGACGGAAATCTGGGAGCTGGCCAACTTTATGGTGGCGAGGATATTGGACATGCTGGATATTGACCATGAGCTCTTGGAGAGATGGGGGGAAAAGGCATGAACCCTGTAACAATGAGGGCTTTGCTGGACAGATGGGATAGCATGGGACTTCTTTATCGGGTGAAAAAAGAGGTGGACCCTCTCTATGAACTGGGAGCAGTGATAAACACGAAAAATGGCAGACAGCCTTTCTTATTTCAGAAAATCAAAGGCTATCAATCTTCCATGGCTGCCGGTTTGGGAGGAGACAGAGAGCTTTTGGCTGACAGCATGGGAATCACCCCATCTGAACTTATTCCTAAAATCATTGAATCAATTGTGAATCCTATTCCGACAACTTTAAGGCAAACTGGTCCTGTCCAGGAGAATCTTGTAACCGGGGAATTCGACCTGGCAGATTTGTTTCCTATACCAACCTATCATGCAGAAGACTCAGGTGCATATTATGTGGCAGGAATTCTGGTAGTTAAAGACTTATCCGGCAAAAAGAGGTATACCTCGATTCGCAGGATGCAATACCTTGGCGGTAATCGAACGAACATTCTTATAACCTCACCGGAACTGATGGAGCAATATGCCCATTATGAAAGCATCGGCGAACCGATGGAGGTGGCTGTTATGTTTGGTGTTGTTCCAGCGGTTGTCCTAAGTTCTCAGATCAGTACGCATTTGTACCATACCGACAAATTGGATGTAGCAGGTGCACTGCTTGGCCAGTCTCTGGATGTGGTTCAGTGCAAAACGGTCGATTTGGAAGTGCTGGCTGATGCGGAAATTGTTCTGGAAGGCAAGATGCTTCCATTTGAAAGAGAACTGGAAGGTCCGTTTGGCGAACTGGCCGGTTATTATGGCACCAGAACGCCACAGCCGATAGTAGAATTTTCAGCCGTTACTTACCGGAATAACGCTATCTCACAGACTATTTTTCCATCAAGTTATGAAGAAAGGCTGCCAATGGCGCTTGTTAGGGAAGCTACACTTTTAAGCACCGTCAGGCAGGTTGTTCCAAATATCAAAGCTGTACATATCCCGATGGGCGGTGTCGCCCGCTATCATGCAGTCATACAAATTGAAAAGAAGCATGATGGTGACGGCAAACAGGCGGCACTTGCAGCTTTTGCAAGCGATAAGGATTTAAAGCATGTGGTTGTTGTGAATGATGACGTCGATATCTTTGATTCGGATGATGTTGAGTGGGCTATTGCGACAAGAGTGCAGGCGGGGGATGATATTTTTATCGTACAGGGTGCGAAGGGATCACCGCTCGAGTCTTCCCATCATTTAAAAGGAGTCAGTGATAAGATGGGCATCGATGCCACCTATCCGCTTGGAAAAGAAGAGTTATTTAAAAGAACTTCAATCCCCATTGAAGTGAATCTTGAAGACTATCTTTAAGCTTTTGCAGTAGAGGAGGTCAAAAATGAAGGCAATTGGCTTGATAGAAACTAGGGGCTTGACAGCAGCTATTGAAGCGCTGGACGCAATGGCAAAAGCAGCAAATGTCAGCTTAGTAGATTTAAAGAGAGTCGGATCCGGACTTGTCACCGTCATTATTGAAGGGGATGTGGCAGCAGTCACAGCTGCTGTTGAGGTTGGGAAGACTGCTCACACCACGGCTGGAGGAGAACTGGTTTCGGCAAATGTAATACCCCGCCCTCATTCAGAACTTCGTAAAATTTTATAAGAGTATGTGTCAAAAGTGGAGGTGCATAATGTGTGTCTGACTTTATTAAAAGTGTTGTAGAAGAAGTAATGAAGCCCTACAGCAAGCAAAAAGAAAATCCTATTAATGGAGCTCCCAGTTTTCCCCCGCCCCGCAGCCAGCCGGGATTGAAGTCGGGTATACCGGGCATAAACCGGCCAAATTATCAGAAAGAAAAAATGAAAAAAAGAATAGCTGTTAATCATGCGGATGCGCCACAGTCTGCTAATCCACACCAAAACGTTAGAAGGCAGACAGTTTCACTTTCTTCACCTATGCCTTCCGCTAAAGGAAAAATGGCACAGCTTCAGACCCTGTCCCTGGTACAAGGGAAACAGCGGGTTACTGCCAGGGCTGAATCCGCAGAAACAAAACCCTGCCGAAATGCAAGAGAAAGCCAGCTTATCGGACAAACGCCGGAGGGTGTGAAAGTCTGGCTATTCTCTGATCTTCACCCCACCTTGGAAGGCTCCTTCCAGCGGGAATTAAAAACAGCCTCCATCGGGGTAGTGACTGCAAAAAAATGTACGCCCGGACAGCTATTTTTACTGAATGACCTTTTAAGAGAGTTTCCTTCTTTAAAATATTGCCTGTCATGGGACAAAAACAGCGGGCAATCCTTTTCGCTGGAGCTTTATGAAGAGGATTATGAAGTACTGTTAAACGCCTTAAAGAGCTTCTTCAAAAAACTTTCCCAAAAATCATTTAAAACGATTACAGCACATAAAGAAAAATCCCCCAGTCCGTGGCTTACAAAACAATTAGGGATTAACTCGTCAATTGGCGGTGTAGCTGTCATTGAAGGAATTGACTATTATTCGGGTATTTTGCTCCTTGACCGGCAGATGAAAAAAAATACGGCTGAACACATTAATTTTTTAATAGAGAAGGAATATGTGCTTCTTCACGGTCAGTTTGATGAGGTATCCCGGATCACGGATCTGCTTTGTAAGGAATTCGACAGGATTAAATAAGGCTTGGCCAGCAAGTCACAGATCAGCTCAATAATTCCAGAAAATTTAGCCGGTCTGACAATTTCATATGAGGAGGATTTTTCAGTTGCAAGCATTGGGTTTGATTGAAACCGTTGGTTATTCAACAGCAGTTTCTGCAGCAGATGCAGCCGTAAAAGCAGCAGATGTAGAAATTGTAGGAATTGAAAAAGTAATAGGAGTGGATGGCTACCTTGGCGTCACAATCCATTTTAACGGTGATGTTGCGGCTGTAAAGTCTGCAGTCGATGCCGGTGTGAGTTCAGCAGAGAGAATAGGAAAAGTAATTTCTGCTCATGTAATCCCGCGTGCACACAGTGAAGTGGCAGGGAAGCTGCTTCCGAATTTCAAACTGAAAGACATGCATCCGGAAGCAGGTGCTGAAAAAGAGGTTAAATCCGTAGATAAGCCACATGAAAAAAAGCAAGTTAAAAAACAAATTGAACCTGATGAAAATGATAATGATAAACCATCAGTTTAATAAACTTAAGGAGGAAACACACAATGGGTGAAGCATTGGGATTAATCGAGACGAAAGGCCTTGTTGGCGCAGTAGAGGCAGCGGATGCAATGGTTAAAGCAGCAAATGTGGAGATCTGCGGATATGAAAAAGTGGGATTTGGTCTTGTAACAGTTATGGTCAGAGGAGATGTTGGAGCGGTTAAAGCAGCGACCGATGCAGGAGCCGAAGCTGCCAGCCGAGTAGGAGAACTCATCTCGGTCCATGTCATTCCGAGACCGCACAGCGAAGTTGAAAGAGCTCTATTATCAAAAAATATCGGTGAATAAGCATGAGGAGCAAAAAGCAGAGTGTTATGGCAAAAAACACTCTGCAGGCGCTTTATATGCGAAATGAAAACTGGAGAGACAGAAAACCTCATATCCTGGCTCTATTAACCTCTCATTTGATAGGAATGGATCCGGGATTTTCTTACTTGAAAAAGTTAACAGAGGAAGATATTACACTTAGAATGACTGCTGAAGAAGAATTGCTGACCCAATTTCCGCTTGAGGAGTTAGTTTCTCTGACCGGAAATGACGATTGGATCTCTGCTTCCATGATTAATGATCAGCTTCTTGATCAGTTTGATGAAATTCTTTTGCCAATTCTATCATTTTCTCTGATAGCAGATCTATTGAACTGTAACGAACAAAGGCCTTTGGTGCGGATTATACTAATGGGTTTATTAAAAGGAAAACGGGTCACGGCGTTGAAGGCTGGAGGTGATCCTTTCAGTCAGTATTGGAAACTGAAAGGAATGGATAAAGGGCCGGACATATTAAAAAGAAAGCTTAATGGGCAGATGGCAGAGCTGAAGGTGCTTGGCATAAGATTAATAGATTTCAATGATAGGGCAGACTTTGCTGTTCATCAAATGAAGAAAACGGTTATTACCGATGAGACAGTCCGATTTGCCTATTTGAACAATCTTGATCAGCTGACTGTTCCAAAAGGGGCTATCATAACCCCCCTGGCAAAAGATACAGCAAAGGAACTTAAGATCGAAATTATTTTACATTAAGGGGTAGGTCTTTATGCAAATGGGAATAGTGGTTGGCCGTGTAACTGCCACAAGAAAAGATGATAATCTGGTGGGCACAAAACTATTAATTACCCAGCCTATAGGATTGGACGGCTCAATGTTACCGAACCCCATTATAACCGTTGATACTGTTGGTGCAGGCATTGGCGAGAAAGTCATCTATGTGACTGGAAGCATGGCATCAAGAGCGGTTCAGAATAAAGATGCACCTATCGATGCTGCCATTATCGGAATTATTGACAGTGTAGAAGGAATGGAAACAGGGGGTTAATAAATGGATGCAAAAAATATCAAAAAGGCAGTGCAGTACCGCAAGCTTATTGATGTTTTGCTTGATTCCAGCCAGTATGCCGATGTAGTTCTGAAAGGGGGATACTTTATTAATGTAATCACCCGTGAGATCTATGAAGCGGACGTTGCGATGAAAGGCGAATATATATTAATGGCAGGGGACGCAAAAGACTTAATTGGGCCAAAAACGATAGTTGAAAACATTCAGGGGAAATTCGTTTGTCCAGGGTTCATTGATTCTCATATGCATTTTGAGAGTGCGATGCTGACTTGTACGGAATTCTCCAAGCTTTCCATTCCGACAGGAACCACCACGCTGATAGGTGATCCGCATGAAATAGGGAACGTCCTGGGTGTTCACGGAATGCAGGCAATGATTGAAGAAGCTAAGACACTTCCAAACCGGGTATTATTCACGGTACCTTGTGCTGTGCCTGATGCTCCCGGTCTTGAAACATCCGGCTTTGATGTGACATCAAAGGATATGAAAGAGCTCCTGGCAGACCCATATGTGCAGGGAATTGGGGAGATTCAAAGCTTCAGCAATATAGGTCCCGTGTATGAGCATGCACCGGAATTAATAGACGATCTTGTTGCCGCAGTTTCATATGCAAACAGCATAGGAAAAACCGTTGAAGGGAACGCCCCAGGATTGTTTGGCAAAGAGCTTGCCGCCCATATTATCAGCGGAGGTAACCATGTGTCCTGCCATGAAACTACAACGAAAGAAGAAACAGTCGAAAAGCTGCGCAATGGGGTAAGTGTGTTCATGCGTGAAGGCTCTTCCCAAAGGAATATGGCCGACTGTATTCGTGCCATAACAGAGGATGGGCTGGATTCCCGCCGTGCAATCCTCGTATCAGATGATATGGTGCCTGCTGATCTATTAAATTACGGACATATGAATGATATCGTCCGCCGAACCATTGCAGTGGGGATTGATCCAGTGGAAGCCATCCAAATGGCGACCATTAATCCTGCCACCCACTTTGGCTTTAAGGATGTGGGGGTTATTGCACCAGGCAAAAGAGCAGATGTCGTTGTGATCAGTGATCTGAACAATATGACAATTGATCAGGTATACCTGGCAGGTAAAAAAGCAGCTGAAAAAGGCGAATTAACTATAGATATTGCTCCTTACATATATCCGGAAAGTGTGAAAAAGTCAGTGAAGCGGAAGCCTGTAACAGTGAAGGAAATCGCCATTGAAGCTCCAGGCAGCCGTGCAAAAGTAAGGGCAATTGAAGCGATACCTTTCCAGAACTTAACCGGCGGAAGCGAATATACGCTGAATGTCAAAGAAGGCATTGTGCAGCCATGCCTAAAGCAGGATGTTCTGCCTCTGCTGGTTGTTGAGCGCCACGGCAGAACCGGAAAAATCGGCAAGACGTTTCTTCATGGCTTTGATTTGAAAAGCGGAGCCATAGCAGAAAGTGTAGCCCATGATACACACAATATCATTGTTACAGGAACTAACTACGTAGACATGGCCATGGCGGTTAACCGTGTCATTGCCATGGATGGCGGAATAGCGATGATAAAGGATAGCAAAGTAGTAGGTGATCTTCCTCTCCGGATTGGCGGTTTAATGACAGATGAATTAACTGGAAAAGAAATGAGTGAAAAGGTCGACGAATTATCGCAGCTTGCCAAAGAAGTTCTGGGCTGCGGTATGGAAGTTCCCTTTATGCATTTATCATTCTGGTCATTGGTAACAAGCCCCAAATGGAAAATTACAGATATGGGGCTTATTGATGTAGATAAGTTTGAGGTCATTCCGACCATTATTAATTGATCATTAAAGCGGCGTTCTCTGCCGCTTTTCATATATACAGCAGGTAAAGGAGGAATAGCATGGGAGTTAAGCTTGTCGACTTAACACAGGAAATTTATCAGGGGATGCCTGTTTTTCCCCTTCATCAGAAAACAATGATCTTCCCGAATATCTCCCACGAAGAAAGTGAAAAGCAAATTGGATTTATGTTTGCTACTAATAATCTATTAATCAATGAACATGGTCCAACTCATAGTGATGCAACTTATGAGTATGATCCTAACGGCCAATACATCGATGAAATGCCGCTTGAGTATTTTTACGGGCCGGCAGTTTGCCTTGATGTATCCCACATCCAGCCTCATCAATATATAACAGACCGTGATCTCGAGGATGCACTGAGGAAATCACAGCAGTTTATTGAAAAAGGAGATATCGTCCTCCTCTATACAGGCCATTACAATCGGTCTTATGGTACCGACAAATGGCTCACCACTTATACCGGCCTGGATTATCAGGCAGCAAAATGGCTGGCTGATAAAGGTGCAGTCAATATAGGCATTGATGCCCCGGCCATTGACCATCCGGATGATCCAAAGTACTCCGGACATCTTATTTGCCGTGAATACGGAATAACCAATACTGAAAATCTTTGCAATCTCGACCAGATCGCAGGCATGCGATTTCTATATTTCGGACTCCCTCTCAGAATTCGGAAAGGAACGGGATCTCCGATTCGTGCGGTTGCAGTTTTCATTGAATAACAACAAAGGCTGGTGTTCTAAATGAAAGAGGTTTTTAACAGAGGCAAGATCCGGGACGAAATTATTATCCCGCCGTATGAAGGAAGAAGCGCACTGATTCACAAAGGGGAAGAGCTGATTATTATTGATATGGAAGGAAAACAGGTTGGGGACTTTGTCTGTTTTAACTATGAAGATCCCGAGGAACATGTTTCACCTGTCCATATGCGGGCTTCACTAAGCAGCATACGGCTTAAAACGGGAGACTGGCTATACAGCAACCGCCGCCGTCCGCTAATGCAGCTTTTGGAAGATACTGTTGGAAAACATGATTTCTTCTTTCCGGCATGTGATTATTACCGCTACAAAGTTGATTTCGACAAAGAGGACCATCCTAATTGCCATGATAATATTGCGGATGCATTGAAAAAGTATAATATTCATCCTGCTGTTATTCCGGATCCTATTAATATCTTTATGAATAATGTTCTTGATGATGCCGGGGATTATGTCATTGCCGAACCCCTTTCCAAGCCTGGCGATTACATAAGGCTGAAAGCGTTGTGTGATGTTGTCATTGCCTGTACAACATGTTCACAGGACATGGCGCCTGTTAATGGGTTTAAGGTGACCCCTATTAAAATGCAAATTATGGAGGCGGATTCATGAATGATATTCAGTTTCTTCAGCATCTGCTCCAGATTGACAGCTCCAATCCGCCCGGAAACGAGCATTTAGTGACTGAAGCCTTTATTAACAGATGCAAGCAAAATGGTCTGCCGTTTAAAGTGACCATGCTTGATGCGACCCGAAGCAATTTTGAAGTTACGCTTCCAGGAAAAAGCGGTAAACAGCTATTCTTATGCGGGCATATGGATACAGTTTCACCTGGAACAGGAGAATGGGTTTACTCCCCTTTTTCAGGAGAAATCGCAAATGGCCGGATTTATGGCAGAGGAGCTTCTGATATGAAGAGCGGCCTTGCAGCAATGTTCCTGGCTTTGGAGCAGCTGTATCTCTCCAATACTGATCTGCCTGCAGACGTTACCTTTCTGGCAACAGCCGGGGAAGAAGTCGACAGCTGCGGTGCCAGGACTTTTTTAAAAGAAAACGATGGCCGAAAAATTGATGCACTTGTCATTGCCGAACCGACAAATGAAAAAATTGTGATTGGCCATAAGGGAGCCCTTTGGCTTGAGATCACAGCTTATGGGAAAACCTCTCACGGTTCCATGCCGGAACAGGGAATCAATGCAGTAGATCATATGCTGAAAATAATCCGGGTATTGGATGAAATGAAAATTGAATGGAAGACAGAAAAGAAGCCCCTCGGACAAAGCAGCCTGGCTGTTACTATGATTGAAGGCGGAGTGCAGACCAATGTCATTCCAGATAAATGCAGCATCAGAGCAGATATTAGAACAGTTCCCCCTCAATCCCATTCCCTTTTTATAAACAAGCTAAAATCCAAACTCGATGTTCTCTTGGATCAGGGAGAAATTTATAAATACAGTATTGAGACCCTTCTTGACCGTCCATCTATTTTAACTGATCCTGCCCGGGACATTATTCAAATTGCGCAGATGGTAAAGGACGAATCGGAAGCGGACCATTACGGGGTGTCCTACTATACAGATGGTGCCGTACTTAATCCAAGAAGTGAAATTCCTACCTTGATTTATGGCCCAGGTGATGAAAAGCTGGCGCATAAGCCAAATGAGTGGGTTAGTCTGGCGGCATATCAGCGCTCCATTCAATTTTACAGACAGCTTATTATGTCATATGGGAAGCTGGAGCCGTCAGAAGTCAGTCCAATACGAGGGGGAGGAAGAAATTGAGCAGTATTCTGATAAAAAACGCTGAAATTATTACAATGAATGCAGCTGAAGAAATCATTTTCGGGGATTTATATATTGTAGATGACCGCATTGCCGACATTGGACAGAATTTAACACATAAAGCGGATAAAGTAATCGATGCCACTGGAAAGACGGTCATTCCAGGATTTATTCAGACACATATCCATCTGTGCCAGACATTATTCCGCGGGCAGGCTGATGATTTGGAGCTTCTTGATTGGCTGAAGCAGAAGATCTGGCCGCTTGAGGCATCACATGATGAAGAGTCTATCTATTATTCTGCTATGCTCGGAATTGGCGAATTGCTCCAGAGCGGAACAACAACTGTAGTGGACATGGAAACCGTTAATCATACGGAATATGCCTTTCAGGCCATTGCCGAAAGCGGCATTCGGGCACTTGCCGGAAAGGTCATGATGGATAAAGGGGATGAGGTCCCTGTTCCGTTAAGAGAAAATACCTCTAAATCCATCCAGCAAAGCGTGGATCTCCTTGAAAGATGGCATAATCGTGAAAACGGTCGCATACAATATGCCTTCTGTCCCCGATTTGTCGTTTCCTGCACAGAGGAATTGCTGACAAATGTCAGGGATCTCTCAGCACAGTACAACGTAAGGGTCCATACTCATGCATCCGAAAATGCCAGTGAAATTCTCCTTGTTGAAAGAGAGCTTGGCATGCGGAATGTAGTCTATCTGGACAGCATTGGCCTTGCCAATGAAAGGCTGA
The DNA here is from genome assembly GCF_023657595.1 of Cytobacillus firmus. Taxonomy (NCBI): domain Bacteria; kingdom Bacillati; phylum Bacillota; class Bacilli; order Caryophanales; family Bacillaceae; genus Cytobacillus; species Cytobacillus firmus. Next base: position 2,183,923 of record NZ_CP098323.1, read on the forward strand.
TACTTGCCCATTGTGTTTGGCTTAATGAAGAAGAAAAAAGAATCATTAAAGAACGGGGCGTAAAGGTCAGCCATTGTCCGGGATCCAATCTAAAACTGGCATCAGGTGTGGCAGAGATTCCATCATTACTGGATCAGCAGGCATTTGTCAGCCTTGGTGCTGATGGGGCTCCCTGCAATAACAACCTGGATATGTTTAATGAAATGAGATTGGCTGCAATCATTCAGAAGCCTGTGCACGGCCCAACTGCAATGAATGCAAGAACCGTCTTCCGAATGGCGACAATCGGCGGAGCGAAGGCAGTTGGAATGGAACAGGAAATCGGAAGTCTGGAGCCCGGAAAGAAAGCAGACCTTGCTATCCTTAATCTGAATGATTTTCATATATATCCGTCATTTGATATCGATACTATCTCAAGGATAGTCTATTCAGCCACTCGTGCAGATGTTGAATCCACCATTGTGAACGGCAAAATGGTGATGGAAAATCGGAAGCTGAACACAGTCGATAAAGAAATGGTTTTAAATGAAGCGAACACCAGCATAAAGAGGCTGCTCAAAAGATTAGAGACAGCAGTTTATTAATCTTCTAATTCGGCTGAAAGCAAATCAGCCGTTTTTTTTATGGTAAAATATAGTAAAGGGGTGTGGTGTTGTGAAAGTGGAAGTTTTAGATCATGCAAATCTTATGCAGGCAGCTGAGTTTATTGCAAAAATGAACATCTTGCCAGAGTGTCATATAGGTTATTTGGGGACCAGTCAAAACGATATTTTTCAAAGTCTGGAAGAAATGAATCGTGATGCCGAGTCAGCTGCGTTCATTGTCCGGGAGGGTGATGCTCTTGCTGGTTTTCTGGGTGCAGATGCCGATCTTAATAAAGGGACAGCTGAGTTATGGGGACCTTTTGGACAGGAAAATGAGCTTATGGGACTACTATGGGAAAAAGCACTCCATTTTTTTGAAGGAAAGCTGCATACATATTTTTTATTTGCTGATACAGCCAACCATGATGCTGCAGAATTTGCATCAAAAAACGGATTCATGCTGCAATCGGCTCAAACATACATGGAACTGATAGATAATTCATTCAATGGTTTAAGAAAGGTTAGTTTATTGCCGATTCACTGTCATAGTGCATTTATTCATTTGCATGATGCCTTATTTCCTCAAACATATTATTCAGGAAAAGAGATTATCGAAAGAATGAATGATAATTACAAAGTCTATACATCTCTTGATGCTGACGGATTAAATGGCTATTTATATGCAGAATACAATCGTGAAGAAAAAGAAGGAAGCATTGAATTTATTGGTGTGTACCCCTGTAAGCGCAAGAATGGAATTGGACGGAATCTGCTGGAAATGGCGGTTCATGATCTTTTTGTGAATAGTGGAGCCAATAGCATTAAGCTTTGTGCAGGGACAGCAAACGAGAAAGCGCTGTCTATTTATAAAAAAGCAGGGTTTACAATTGAGAGGTCATTGAATTTTTATAAATTCGATATCCGGGAATAAGAGCAATAAGTTAGTGTGCTTTTGCGATTTTAGGTAAAATATAAATAACCAGATAAAATTGGAGGGAACAAAATGGCTATTGAAAACCCGAGCAGGGACGAAATCGGTGTCCTTTTAAAAAAGTCGAAGCGGATTGCTGTTGTAGGATTAAGCGGAAATCCTGATCGTACATCCTATATGGTATCAGAGGCGATGCAAAAAGCCGGCTATGAAATCATTCCGGTTAATCCGTCGGTTGATGAAGTACTTGGTGTAAAGGCAGTGCCCAGCCTTAAAGACATCGAGGGGCATGTAGATATCGTTAATATTTTCAGGCGATCTGAGTTTCTTCCGGAAATTGCACGGGAATTTGCTGAAATAGATGCTGATATCTTCTGGGCTCAGCTCGGAGTGGCAAACCAGGAAGCATACGATTTTCTTAAAGAAAAACGGTACACTGTCATCATGGACCGCTGCATTAAAGTTGAGCATGCTCTGACAAAGTAAACTAAAGCATGAGGTCTATATAAGATCTCATGTTTTTTATTTTTTGTAGAATCCCTGTAAATAAAGGGTTCGTGTAACGGAAATAATCATGATAAATCTCTTAAATCCCAAGATCTTATTTGCCAAAACCAAATAAATAGATAAAATAAAGCATAGACCATCCTAATTTATATGGTAAAATATAAATATAGAACATCTGTTCGAACATTGTTTTTCAAGATGAAAATTGGCTGTATAGCCGAATTCTTATAGGGGTGTTCCAATGCCGTGTTTTCGGCGGCAAGTGTTTTGCAGGAAATGAAAGGGGTATGTTCGTGGCAAGAAATCAGGAAGCTTTTGACTACAATGATGATGCCATACAGGTACTCGAAGGGCTGGAAGCGGTTAGAAAACGCCCTGGGATGTACATTGGAAGTACGGATGCAAGGGGTTTGCACCATCTTGTATATGAGATTGTCGATAATGCTGTCGATGAAGCACTGGCAGGTTACGGGGATCATATCATTGTCAGAATACATAAAGATAATTCTATTAGTGTACAAGATAAAGGACGCGGAATGCCTACAGGTATGCATAGAATGGGCAAGCCGACTCCAGAAGTCATATTAACTGTCCTTCATGCAGGGGGAAAGTTTGGCCAGGGAGGCTATAAGACGAGCGGCGGGCTTCATGGTGTTGGTGCATCTGTCGTCAACGCCCTTTCCGAATGGCTTGTGGTTAAAATTAAACGTGACGGCTTTGTATATGAACAGCGTTTCGAGCTGGGCGGCAAGCCGGTGACCACATTGGAAAAGACCGGCAAAACAAATCAATCAGGGACTACCATTCATTTTAAGCCGGATCCGTCGATTTTCTCGACAACCACATATAATTACGAAACGCTCTGTGAGCGTCTTCGTGAATCTGCTTTCCTTCTTAAAGGAATGAAAATAGAAATCATAGATGAGCGTAGTGATTTTCATGACGTTTTTCACTATGAAAACGGCATAGAAGCATTTGTAGAATATTTAAATGAAGAAAAGGATGTTCTGCACCCTGTCGTAAGCTTTGAAGGCGAAAGCAATGCAATTGAAGTGGATTTTGCTTTTCAATTCAATGATGGCTACTCAGAAAATGTTCTTTCATTCGTCAACAACGTCCGCACAAAGGACGGCGGTACGCATGAGGCTGGAAGCAAAACTGCGATGACAAGGGCTTTTAATGAATATGCCCGCAAAGTGAATCTTCTGAAGGAAAAAGATAAAAACCTGGATGGAGCGGATCTGCGTGAAGGATTCACGGCGATCATATCTGTTCGTGTTCCTGAGGAGCTTCTGCAGTTTGAGGGTCAGACGAAAGGCAAGCTGGGGACCAGTGAAGCACGTTCTGCTGTTGATTCAGTTGTTTCCGAGCATTTATCTTATTTCCTTGAAGAAAACCCTGAGACAAGCTCTCTGTTAATTAAAAAGGCGATAAAAGCTTTCCAGGCGAGAGAAGCGGCCCGCAAAGCACGTGAGGAAGCAAGAAGCGGGAAAAAGAGGAAAAAATCGGAAGCGATGCTTTCGGGAAAACTGACTCCGGCCCAATCGCGGAACCCTCAAAGAAACGAATTATATCTGGTTGAGGGTGATTCCGCCGGTGGGTCTGCCAAACAGGGACGGGACAGGCGTTTTCAGGCTGTGCTTCCGCTTAGAGGTAAAGTAATCAATACAGAAAAAGCAAAGCTTGCGGATATCTTTAAAAATGAAGAAATCAATACCATTATCCATGCCGTTGGGGCAGGTGTAGGCGCGGATTTTAATCTGGATGATGTCAACTATGATAAGGTAATCATCATGACAGATGCCGACACTGATGGAGCGCATATCCAGGTGCTCCTGCTCACGTTCTTTTACAGGTATATGAAACCGCTGCTTGAAGCGGGAAAGGTATTCATTGCGCTGCCTCCTTTATATAAAGTCAGCAGGGGGTCAGGCAAAAAAGAAGTGATTGAGTATGCATGGAGTGATGATGATCTTCAGGATACCATTAAAAAAGTGGGTAAAGGCTATATGCTTCAGCGCTATAAAGGGCTTGGAGAAATGAACGCCGACCAGTTGTGGGAGACAACTATGGATCCGGAGTCGCGCACATTGATCCGCGTTAAAATTGATGATGCAGCCAGAGCTGAACGCCGTGTAACCACCTTGATGGGCGATAAAGTTGAACCCCGCCGCAAATGGATCGAATCGAATGTGGCATTCGGCCTTGAAGAAGATGGAAGCATACTTGAAAATGAAAATATTTCAGTACTAGAGGAGGAGGGTGTTGACTCATGAGTTCTGCTGAAAAATTCCGGGACCTTCCTCTTGAAGATGTATTAGGCGACCGCTTTGGGCGTTATAGTAAATATATTATTCAGGATCGTGCCCTTCCAGATGCACGTGATGGGCTAAAGCCCGTTCAAAGACGGATACTTTATGCCATGCACGTAGAAGGAAACACACATGAAAAGGGCTTTAGAAAGTCCGCAAAAACAGTCGGGAATGTAATCGGCAATTATCATCCGCATGGCGATACTTCAGTTTATGACGCGATGGTGCGGATGAGCCAGGATTGGAAGGTCCGTAACCTTCTTGTGGAAATGCACGGCAATAATGGGAGCATCGATGGAGATCCCCCAGCAGCCATGCGTTATACAGAAGCCCGTTTATCTCCCCTTTCTTCCGAATTGCTGAGAGATATTGAGAAAAGAACCGTTGAATTCATCCCTAACTTTGATGACACGTCCAATGAGCCAACCGTTTTGCCGGCAGTTTATCCGAATTTGCTTGTCAATGGCTCAACAGGCATTTCTGCAGGGTATGCAACTGATATTCCGCCCCATCATCTAAATGAGATAATTGATGGCGTTATTTTACGGATGGATAAGCCTGATTGTTCCATAGATGATCTGATGGAGCATATTAAAGGCCCGGACTTCCCTACGGGGGGCATTATCCAGGGAGTCGATGGAATAAAAAAAGCTTATGAAACAGGAAGAGGCAAAATCATTGTCCGCGGAAAGGCTGAATTTGAGGATTTGCGCGGAGGGAAAAAGCAGATCGTTATCACTGAGATTCCTTATGAAGTGAATAAAGCGAACCTGGTTAAGAAGATTGATGAATTCCGCCTTGACCGGAAAGTTGAAGGCATTGCCGAAGTCCGTGATGAAACAGACCGGACCGGCCTCCGAATTGTAATCGAGTTAAAAAAGGATGCAGATCCTGAAGGTGTCCTTCACTACCTGTACAAAAACAGTGACCTGCAGATCCCATATAACTTCAATATGGTTGCCATTCACAATCGCCATCCGAAATTAATGGGATTACGAGAGCTGCTGGATGCTTATATAGGCCATCGTAAAGAAGTCGTAACACGGAGATCCCAGTATGAGCTGCAAAAAGCTGAGGCGCGCCAGCATATCGTTGAGGGACTCATGAAGGCTCTTTCTATCCTGGACGAAGTGATTGCAGCGATCCGCGCTTCTAAAGACAAACGGGATGCGAAAGATAATCTGATTGCAAAGTTTGAGTTCACTGAACCTCAGGCAGAAGCAATTGTTTCCCTGCAGCTATATCGCTTAACAAATACCGATATAACCGCCTTAAGAGCAGAGGCCGAGGAACTTGCTAAGCTAATCGGCGAGCTTAAAGCTATTCTCGAAAGCGAGAAGAAGCTGCTCTCGGTTATTAAAAAAGAGTTAAGGGATGTTAAAAAGCGCTTTGCGGATGAACGACGTACCAGAATTGAAGCGGAAATCGAGGAAATCAAGATCAATCTTGAGGTTCTGGTAGCAAGTGAAGATGTTATTGTTACGGTAACGAAGGAAGGCTATGTCAAGCGTACCAGCCAGAGATCGTTTGCCGCCTCTAACGGACAGGATTTCGGCATGAAGGATTCAGACAGAATTATTGCCCAGCTTGATATGAATACAACTGATGTTCTCCTTGTATTTACGAATAAAGGCAACTATCTGTACTGCCCTGTTCACCAGCTGCCGGATATCCGCTGGAAAGATCTTGGTCAGCATATTGCCAATATCATTCCGATTGACCGGAATGAATCGATTGTCCGTGCCATTCCTGTAAAAGATTTTGAAACGGAAGAATATCTTTTGTTCATGACCAAGAACGGCATGGTAAAGAAAACCGAGCTGAAATCATATAAGGCACAGCGATATTCTAAACCGCTGGTTGCTGTCAATGTTAAGCGCGATGATGAAGTTCTTGACGTTTATTTAACTGATGGCACGAAGGAAATTTTCCTTGCGACCCACCAGGGATATGGCCTCTGGTTCCACGAGGAAGAGGTCAGCATTGTAGGGGCAAGGGCTGCCGGAGTTAAAGGCATCAATCTCAAAGACGGCGACTTTGTTACAGGCGCTCAGCTTATAGAGGACCCGAAAGAACAGGCTGTTGTGATTGTTACACAGCGGGGCTCCATTAAAAAAATGAAGCTGACTGAATTTGAACGCACCTCACGTGCCAAGAGAGGCGTAGTGATGCTTCGTGAATTGAAATCAAACCCTCATCGCATTATTGGGTGTGTAATTGTCCGCAGCAAAGATGATTTATACATTGAAACAGAAAAAGGCCATATAGAAGCAGTTAATGCTTCGGCAATCCGTTATAATGACCGCTATTCAAATGGATCGTTCATCCTTGACGATTCCGAAAGCGGCAAAGCAAAATGCATCTGGAAAGCTGAGGCAGAAAATACTGTCAATGCAACTGAATAGAATTACTAGCCCCTGTGAATACAGGGGTTTATTTGTCTGCTAAATTAATAATTTCCGGTGTGTATATCATCTTTTTAAATTAAAACTGAATCCAAAATAGTTTGAATAATGTTATTCTTATGAAAGTTTATTTGTATAAAAAATTAATACTAGTTTAAATGAAAGCGATTAAAAATATTTAATTGGCTTGTGCAGAAATCCATTTTAATTCGCTTAATATCAATGTTTTTATTGAATTTTCTCTCCTGCGAATGAATATTCGACTTGTCTATTAAAAATTCTTTTGATAGATTATAAGGAGTGTGTTGTTTTTGCAAGATAATAAAATATTTAGGGGGAATAGCATGGCTTTATTGGAAACAATCGTAGGCTTTCTAAATGATCTTTTATGGACGTACATTTTGATTGCCGCATTAATTATTCTAGGTCTATATTTTAGTTTTAAAAGCAAGTTTGTCCAATTAAGATATTTTAGTGAAATGTTCAGAATATTGGGCGATAAAGCAATGATATCTGCTGAAGGCAAAAGAGGAATATCATCTTTTCAAGCCTTCACTATAAGTGCAGCCTCCCGTGTTGGTACAGGTAATATTGCCGGCGTAGCAACTGCGATTGCTGCAGGTGGACCTGGCGCTGTCTTCTGGATGTGGCTTATCGCATTTATTGGGGGAGCTTCAAGCTTCATTGAAAGTACTCTTGCGCAGATTTACAAAGTCAAAGATAAAGATGGTTTCCGCGGTGGACCTGCCTACTATATGGAAAAAGGACTTAATAAACGCTGGATGGGAATAATCTTTGCAATCATCATTACTTTCTGTTTCGGATTGGTTTTTAACTCTGTCCAATCGAACACCATCTCTTTAGCGTTTAATGAAGCGTTTGGCACAAGCCGTCTAACCATCGGAATTGTACTGGCGGTATTAACGGCGGCTATCATTTTCGGTGGTGTTAAACGGATTGCGTATGTATCTCAAGTCGTTGTGCCAATCATGGCAGTTATATATTTAGTTGTTGCTATTGTGATTGTCATCATGAATATTACTGAAATTCCAAATCTGGTAAGCAGCATAGTGAAAGGGGCATTCGGAATTGATCAGGCTGCAGGAGGAGCAATGGGTGCAGCTGTGATGATGGGTATTAAAAGAGGTTTATTTTCAAATGAAGCAGGTATGGGTAGTGTACCAAATGCCGCGGCAACAGCAGCCGTTTCCCATCCTGTAAAACAAGGACTGATCCAAACCCTTGGAGTATTTGTGGATACGATCTTAATCTGTTCTGCTACCGCGTTTATTATCCTGTTATCAGGTGATTATGCGAATTCAGATCTTACTGGCATAGAATTGACTCAGGCAGCTCTTAGCACACATGTTGGATCATGGGCACCTATTTTTATTGCAATTGCTATTTTCCTATTTGCCTTTACTTCGGTTATTGGAAATTATTATTACGGAGAAACCAATATTGAATTTATTAAAGAGAGCCGCACTGCCTTGTTTACTTATCGCATTGCTGTAATCGGTATGGTCATCTTCGGATCTGTAGTTGATCTTGCCATCGTTTGGAGCCTTGCTGATTTATTCATGGGCTTAATGGCGATTATTAACTTTATAGCGATTATATTGCTTGCTAAAGTTGCTTATGCCGCTTTGAATGATTATAAGGCACAGAGGAAAGAAGGAAAAGACCCTGTGTTTTATGCTGATTCTATCCCAGGTCTAAAAGGGATTGAATCCTGGGAAACAAAAGAAAGTGCTTTAAAAAAAGCAGCTAAATAATTTAGAACTCACAGCCTCTTATCCTTAGGATAGGAGGTTTTTTGTGATTTTACATGTTATTTCCAAAACTGGGTAAGATAATAAAAAAATAGGGAGGATACGTAAATGAAGAAGGAATTGCTTTTTGCGTTTGCGGCTTTCTTTTTTATGTCTTTATCCGCTATAACCGGTGTATATGCAGGTGAACAAGAACAAAAGACTGTAACGCTGTCGAAAGATAAAGTGGATGTTACCGGTGATAATAAGGCAGACACTATCTATATTAAAGGTGTCTATTATGAGGAGGGCGCTTCATTTTTAAAGGAGATTTCACTTGAAGTTAAGGCCTCAGACGGTAATACGTATAATGCGGAGCTTGAAGGTGGATATGAACCTCAAATACAGTTTGAAGATTTAAACCGTGATTCCATCAAAGATATGTATATTAGTATTCCAACTGGCGGAAGCGGAGGGCTGTCAAATTTTTATTTATATACCTTAAAGGACTTTAAGATGGTTGACCTCTCTGTTCCAGATCCTTTAGTTATCAATAGTCAATTTGAAAATGGCTACAAAGCGAATATCAGCATCCAGGATACAAAACAATCGTATACGTTCGATTTACGGGACAGGAGTGAAGAGTATGAACGGCTCGGTCTGTATGTTAACGGCAAGCTTAGCGAGCCAACGGAGCTTATGGTAAATCCATATAGCACTTTGAAGATCATCCCTGTTGAAGGGAAAAAGGGATTAATGGGAATTCAGAGAATAAGCGGGGCATATAATGCAGATACCATTGCCTTTGTAGAGTCCTTTTGGCTGTATGAAGATGGGATATGGAATTTAAAAGACACCAAAGTGATGAAAATGAATTCCCGTAAGCGTTAGTGACTGGGCATTTGTCACGTTTCTATATGGCTCCCATATACTGGGCATAAGGAAATTTGTATAGGGGGCCTTCATGTGAGCAAATTTAATCCATCTAAGCTGTTGGTAAAATATTTGCCTCCTGCGACGGAATTCAGACCCGTAGACAGCAGGAAATATACACTTACACACTCAGATGCAACCGGGGAGTTATTTTTGGCAATAGGCGGATGCTATGATTTTAGTGCCATTAATCCTAAATTCCGTGATGAAGTTTTTGCTGAATGGATACCGCAAATGGGGCAGTATGTTCTGAGTGGGAGGGTGTATATCAGCAGCGGGGAATTTGATCATCAATACTCAAAAATAAGGTTTCTCATTTTCCAGAAAGAATTAGATCTGGCGCTGACAGCCATGGTCTATGGTGACCGGTCATTTTATTCCAACTATCCATGGCTGCTTGATTCGCCAATCTTTATATACTTTGAATCTGTTTATCCGGAATTCAGCAAGCTGATTTATTATGGGACACCCAGAAAGTATTTAACTGCCGCACTGCTGCCAGTGTGAAAAGTATTTAGGAAACATATGTTCTAATGGCGTCAAAACGCATTTATTAATATAAAACACTGTACTAAATATCAAAACAATGGAGCGATCGAAATGAAAAAGGAACCAGAGAATACATTTGAATTAAGTTATGAATCTGATGGGAAAATGGGTGAAAAAGAAAATAACAATGGAAAGGAAAATAAAGATCAGGCAGAAATATTCTTTAATAGTACACAGGATAGTGAATAAGTTCAGATAAAGGTTGGCATAAAAATATTATGTAAACTAGATAAGTTAAATATAAAATATAAGAGGGGTTTATAAATCTTCAAAAATATCCCTTAAATAAGGATTAAACTAATATCAGCTGGAGCATCAGAACATAAAACCAGGAATTTTAGTGTAAATGAAACTGGCTTTAAATAAATTCAGCTAAAATTCATTTCAAAATTCTACAAATGTAAATTAAACAAGCAGAATTAATTTGATGAAAAATTTAATGCTGTCTCACTATCTTAAGTATACTTTGATAATGAGACAGTGTTTTTATTCCATTTTATTACTTCCTATAATATATATTATGTTCGGGGCGTTTTAAGAAAATATAAGAATAAAGCAGCATCTGCTACTCTACCCTGTTCTTATAGCTGCTGTTTTTTATTTTCTCCAGATTGATAAAACGTACACTGTATTCAATAACATCATTAATAAAGAGTCCATGGTTGTTAGCGAAATCTTTAACTTTTTCTAATAAGACCTTATCGTAGGTTGTCTTGTATTGAACTCGATCCTTCGGCCGAGTTTTTTTATCATATGAAATAAAATCCTGATTCAAGACTTCCTGAAGTCCGTTTTCAAGCAAATAGTTAATATGAGTGTCATGGTCTGCTGATAGAGTTTCTAATTGATTCAGTATAGTTTTACTGATATTTGTCCGGAATTTTACTCTTGACTCATCAGTTTTTTGAATTAACTTGCCATTTACTAATTCCCACATTATTAAGCCCGCCTCCTGTTAAATGGCTACTTTTTATTTAAAGTCGAATGTATCAGCATATTTGCCTTCTTTTGTGATTCCAAGTGCTCAACAGCATCATTATATAGAATATTTGCAAGCAAAGGAAGATAGGTTTTTCCTTTTACCCATACTCGATATATGAGGTTTCCCGAGCTGCTCACCTCAATAGTTATTTCGCTTCTTAATTTCCAATTTTGAAAAACAGTTAGTAAGCCTTTGGCAAATGTTTGGCTAGCTGTTGTAATATTCATCACATACCCTTTTTTCTGCACCCAGCCATCTCCATCTATTACGCCTCTTATAAAAGAAGGCATATATTCTTCTGGAACTTTGGGAAATGGAACAATCAATGATTTATTTGATGTAATACCTAACGCTAACAAATCATTTTTTATTTTTTTTGAATTAATGACTAATGTCGGAGTTGCTTTATTTTTTCCTGCAGGTGCCAGGATATAGTCTGCTTCCATATACTTTGCTGCTAATCTTAATGTATCTTCATTTTTTTGAGTTAGAGTTATTGTGTTTATAGTTTTATTTATACACCCGTCTGTAATTATTAATCCCAGGACCCAAGCCATTTCATGAGACCATGTCTTAAAGAAACCCTCGTTAACCCTATTCTTTCTGGGCTGTCCAGATGAACGGCTTCGATTCATTTCTATGTTATGTTTATATAGTACATTGCGAATGGCTCTGTCGCTTAAACCTATGGTTTTTGTCATTTCCTTAAAACTCATTCCGCTTTTGTACATATTTATGATCTGTTCATCATCAATATCAGGATTTCGAATTTTAAACCCCTCCTTATTATCTCCCATTATAACAAACATATGTTCTTGTTGGTTGAAAAAAATAAAAAACGCCCACAAAATTGTGGGCATTTCCATCTATTGCTTCTTCTTCTCAAAACCAAGCTCATCTGCCATTTCAGTGAGTGCTGACAGGTTTTGGTTCTTAAAAGCATTGTTCATATTTGATTTGCTCATGATTTGCTGCATAGGATGCATATTGGCGTTGTGGTTTCGGTTTCGTGTAAAAGCTACCGCTGCTGTGCTCAGCACTACACTGATCAGCGATCCCCACAGCCATCCCCAGTTGCTCTTTCTTTTTACGCCAAACATATTCATCATTGGCCTGCGCATATTCCCCATATTATTGAAAAGCGCTGAAATCCAGTTATTCAACTGCAAGCACTCCCTTATTTATAACCGATTTTGAAAGAGACGTTTTCTCTTCCGGTTCTTAATTTTCACTTAGTGGAATGCAAATATGCTGGCAATTTTTTTGATGGTCCACTCAGCTCCAGTTAAACAAATACTTCTTGAATACCCAGCAAAAATCAGCAGACTAATCACATATAAAAGTTGAAAAAAGCCAAAATACACGTGTGATTTATTAATAATATAGAAAGCAGGTAAGACAATGACAGTTGGAACTCAAGTAAAACAAGCTATTGCAGGGTTAAAAAGTGCACAGGCAAGCCTTGAAACCTTTGCTCTTGCAACCGATAATCAAAATGCTAAGCAGCTGTACCAAAGCGCTGCCCAGCAGACGCAATCCATCATTGATAGCCTTGAACCAAGGCTTCAGGAGATTCAGAAAGAAGAACCTCAATATAATCAATAAAGCAAATGGCTCGCTTTTGCCAGCCGCGTTTAAATAAAAACTCTTATGAATGGTGTGATTTTCCCGATGACCATTGCTTCTGATGTCAGTCAATGTCTTGCAGCAATACGTTCTATTGAAGCGCAATTATCCAGCCTTGCATTAACTTCAATGGACGAAGAAGCTAAACGTCTTTTTCATGAATCTATGCTGGAGATAAGCACAATAAAAAGTGATCTGGAAAACAGAAAAAAGGTTATTGAGTTAGAGGAGCCTCAATATAAACCAAATTAATCAAATATGGAGATGAAATTATGCCAGAGTGGCTGCTGATTGGTGCTCGTTCTATATTGTTCGTAGGTGTTCTATTCGTTATTACTAAACTGATTGGGAAAAAACAAATTTCTGAGCTTTCATTTTTTGAATATGTATCAGGCATTACCATCGGGAGTATAGCCGGTGAGATTATTATGGGATTAGATAACCACTGGGCCAGCGGAATACTATCCATTATGATTTTTGGTCTTGTAACATTATTTGCTGATATGCTCGCTCTGAAAAGCAAAAGCTTCCGTGATTTTTTTGAAGGAAAAGGAACAATATTTATTAAAGATGGGAAAATATTAGAAGACAACTTAAAAAAGGAACGATACTCCATAGATGACTTATCCTCTTTGCTCCGACAAAAAAATGTCTTTAAGGCAGCCGATGTGGAGTTCGCAGTTCTGGAGCCTCGCGGCGACCTTAGCATTATGCTGAAGAAGGAAAACCAGCCGCTCACTCCAAAAGATCTTCAATTGAACTTGCCTCAGGAAAAAGAACCGCAAACGGTTATTATGGATGGTAACATTCTAAACGATCCATTGGCCGGATCAGGAAAAAACAAAAAATGGCTGAAAGCTGAGATAGAGAAATTAGGCCTCACTCAGGAAAATATTTTTTTAGGACAAATTGATTCTTTGGGTGACTTAACTGTGGATGTATATGATGATTCAATTAAGGTTTCTGCACCCCAACAGCGTCCTCTGCTTCTGGCCATGATTAAGAAGTGTGCAGCGGATCTGGAGATATTTTCATTGCAGACTGATTCAAAAAGTGCACAGAAAATGTATGAAAGAAATACTGAAAAGCTGAATCAAATTATTCAGAAACTGGCTCCGTACCTAAAGTAATCCATCGCCTTCCCTCCTTCGTTCTTCCAACCATCAAAAAACAAACACCAGACATTTGGTGTTTGTTTTTAACAGGTTCCTTTTCCTTCGTTCTTCCATACTGCCTTTTGCATAATTAGAGCTGCAATCGCTATTATTGCAACGAAAAGTAAGCTTACGAAAAAACCAAACCTAATTGATTTTTCAAGTAATGTCCCGCTGACCGCAGCAAGGATCAGGATCAGTCCAAAAATGGCAAGGAGCTTGCCAAATAATTTATTCTCTAAAATCCGCAGCGCCGAAATAATGATGAAAGACCAATTAAATAAAATCATGATCCCTGCTGCAGTGGTAATGTATTCATAGATTTTTCCCGGCAAAAGCAGCGCAGTTATAATGGACGCTATTAAACCCGCTGTAGCAAGTGCCAGCGATGGCAGCGGCAGGTCCTTCCACTTTTTTATCTTTTTTGAAAAAAGATTTGGTGCATCGCCATCATTTGCTAGGGTAACCAGCAATGATGTTACTCCAAACAGTGAAGCTGTCATGGTAGAGAAGCCGGCAATGATGATGGCTGCATTAAAAACGTGCGGGAAAAAGTCCAGGTTATAATGTTCCATGGCAGTCACAAACGGACTTTCTTTTTCATTAAATTCCCCATGTGAAGCCATGTATACGGCTAAGCCAAGTGAAATGACATAAATGATGACCAGCACGATCAGCATGATAATGCCGGCTTTGGGAGCATCTTCTTTCTTTTTCAACCTGGTAGCCATCAGCCCGATGACTTCAATTCCTCCGTATGCATAGAAAGCATAAATTAAAGATGACCAAAATCCTTTAAAGCCCTCAGGAAACCAGTCCCCTGCAGAACCTGGGAATCCCGGATGAGTAACATCTCCGTCCATTACACCGGTTAAAGCTGCAAAAGCCAGGATGATGAACATGATGATGGCTGCAGTCTTAATAACTGCAAAGAGGTTTTCTGCCTTATCAAAGCCTTTGCTTCCTGTTAGGACGACAATAATCGAAAGAATAGCATAGCACGCTGCAAAAATCCAAAGCGGGACATGCGGCAGCCAAAATCTTGTTAAGATGGATAGAGCGGTTAACTGGCTCCCCATAATTAATATATTTGAGCACCAGTAATTCCAGCCGCAGCTAAATCCTGCCCACTTCCCATACGCTTTATTGGCATAATAGCAGAAAGATCCTTCCTGCGGGTCTTCTGCTGTCATTTTAGCTAAAAGATTATAGACTATATAAGTTCCGATAGCCGCTAATATAAATGAAAATACAATGGCTGGTCCTGTAATCTTGATTCCAATGGCAGACCCAAGAAAAAATCCGGTCCCGATGGTGCAGCCCACACCAATCAGTGATAATTGCCACCATTTTAAATCACCTGATTCACTACCTTTCGAGGAATTGCCGCTTGGAAGAAAAAAATCCATGATGTACCTCCCTCATTGCGTCGCATACTGGCAGAAAAATAAGCCGATTCAGCTGCTGATCGGCTTCCGTTTCGATGCCACATGGAAAATTGCCAAAAAACCTTATTTCTTTTTCTCGGAACTGTCGCTCTTTAATCCTGTTACAGTTCTGAACAGTTGAGTGTGCATGCTTCCCTGGACGATATCCTCAAGGAAAAATTGCTCGATCAGTTTTTTGTATTCCTCATCTTCGAACATCTTTTTGTTTTGCAGCTCCATCTCTGCCAGACCCTCATATGTGGAAAGAAAAGCATATGTATGATCATCGCCTGATATGGGTGATAATAATTCGACTTTATGCTGGTAATTTTCGTTACGGTAATTTTGTATCATTCTGAGATTTTTCAGAGCTTCAACAAAGTTATCCTGTTTTAATTGAAAAGACTGATAAACAAAAACTGACATGATAATCCCCTTCCCAAGAGTTTAAGAGCGTTTTAGTTGAATTCAATGCTATTTTACAGATTTAAATTCCAGGTAGCTTAATGAAATATATTGGAGTGGCACTCCCTGGAGGAGTTCAGTTTGATTTCCTTCCTGTATAGTTTGTTATGTTTTTCAGAAAATATTCTTTGCTGTTTTTCGGAAGCTTTCTTTATGAAAAAGTTCCCTTTTATTGATTTTTTTTTCTGATTTTTTATTCGGAGGAGTGCTAAGAATATCGAAGGGGCAAATGTCCCGTGAAAAATTATTAGGAGGCTGATTATATGCATACAGTTCAACATGGTGTACAGCAGGCAGGTCAAGCGCGTCAGCTTGCACAGCAGCTCATTCAGCAGACACAGCAGGGAAGCAAGCAATACCTATGATGCTTCAGCAGGAACAGCAGAATATCCAAATGCTTGAACAGATTCTGCAGCGTGAGAAGCAGGCTGCTCAATTAATTGAACAAAGTCTGCATAGTCACGAGCTGGCAATTCAGCGATGCCAGGAAGTTGTAAATATCTGCAATCAAATGCAAGGGCAGCTCACCGGGCCTGAAATGACCACTCTCCAGCAGCCTTTTAATAATCAGTTTCAGACTGGATCCCAATATAATTATGCAGGCACTTTTCGCCAGCAATAAATGAAAAAACAGCCCGATTAATTCGGGCTGTTACAACTTTACACCATAACTTTGCAGATATCATTCGTAAATTCCACAGGGTCGCTGATTGGCAGGCCTTCAATCAGCAAAGCCTGATTATATAGGAGGTTTGTATAGAGACTTAACTTTTCCTTATCATTTTCCATAGCATTTTTTAAGGCCTGGAACACTTCATGGCTTGAATTGATTTCCAGTACCTTGTTCGCTTTTACATTTTGATTGTCAGGCATGCTGCTGAGGACCTTTTCCATTTCAATGGTGACTTCCCCATCTGCACTAAGGCAAACCGGATAGCTTTTAAGTCTTTTGGAAATCCGGACATCTGTCACTTTTCCTGATAAAATCTCCTTCATGGTGCTGAACAATTCCTTATGTTCTTTTTCTTCTGATTCGGATATCTTTTCTTCCTCATTCTCTATGCCGAGATCGCCGCTTGAGACTGACTTAAATTCCTTCTCTTTATAGGACATCAGCATTTTAATGGCGAACTCATCAATATCCTCTGTAAAGTACAGAATTTCATAACCCTTATCCGCCACCAGTTCGGCTTGTGGAAGCTTTTCGATTCTTTCGTATGACTCACCAGCAGCATAATAAATATATTTCTGGTCTTCCTTCATTCGGGATACATATTCATCAAGTGATACCAATTTCTTCTCTTGTGAAGAATAGAACATCAATAAATGCTGGAGTGTTTCTTTATGGGTTCCGAAATCACTGTAAACACCGTATTTTAATTGTCTTCCAAATGACTTGTAAAATTGTTCATATTTTTCCCGCTCATTTTTCATGAGACTTTGGAGCTCATTTTTAATTTTTTTGCTGATGTTTTTCGCAATAAGCTTCAGCTGGCGATCATGCTGGAGCATTTCCCTTGAGATGTTAAGGGATAAATCTTCAGAGTCCACCATCCCTTTGACAAAACTGAAATAATCAGGCAAAAGGTCTCCACACTTATTCATGATTAAAACGCCATTCGAATAAAGCTCCAGGCCTTTTTCGTATTCCTTTGAGTAATAATCAAATGGAATATTTTCAGGTATATATAAAATCGCATTATAGCGGATTGTTCCATCCACATTAATATGGATATGCTTTACCGGCTTGTCAAAGCCATAATGCTTTTCCTGATAGAATTTTTCGTAATCCTCGTCTGACAGTTCACTTTTATTTTTCCGCCAGATTGGGACCATGCTATTAATGGTCTGCTCTTCAATATTTTCCTCATACTCGTTTTCGGCATCACTTTTAGGCTTACTTACCTTAACATCCATTTTAATAGGATAGCGGATGAAATCAGAGTATTTTTTTATGATCGACTTTAAACGGTACTCCTCGAGGTATTCATCATAGCTTTCATCTTCCGTGTTTTCTTTAATTTTTAATATAATTTCAGTACCGACCGCGTCTTTTTCAAATGGTGCAATCGTATAACCATCAGCACCATGGGATTCCCATTTGTATGCTAGATCACTGCCAAGTGCTTTACTGATCACTGTTACAACATCTGCGACCATGAAAGCAGCATAAAACCCTACTCCGAATTGGCCAATAATATCATGCCCATCTTTAATCTCATTTTCTTTCTTAAATGCGAGAGATCCGCTTTTGGCGATGACACCCAGGTTGTTTTCCAGTTCTTCTTTAGTCATTCCAATGCCGGTATCTTTGATTGTTAATGTCCTGTTCTCTTTATCAGGAACGACTTTTATGTAGTAACTGTCTTTGTCAAACGTTAAAGAATCGTCTGTAAGTGCTTTGTAGTAGATCTTATCGATGGCATCACTGCTGTTGGAAATAAGCTCCCTCAGGAACACCTCTCTTTGAGAGTAAATGGAGTTAATCATCATTTCCAATAATCTCTTGGATTCTGCCTGAAACTGTTTTGTTTCCATGTTAGTCTCTCCCCTTACCATTCTTTATTGCATTAGCACTTAAACCTTAAGAGTGCTAAACAATATTTAAATATCATATTAGCTAATTTGTGTCAATTAGCTTGAACCTACTTTCTTTCTAAATGATTTCTTCCGCACATTCAACAAGATTGCGTATTGTCTCTTTTAATTGCCTCGACAGCTGTTCTGTAGTCCATTTCGCACTCTGATTGTCCAAATCTGATTGTATTAACAGCATCATCCAAACTGAAAAAACAGCTGAAAATAAGTAATATTCCTGTTTGAATTTTACCCTGTCAGGAACAGAGATTTGGGTTTCTTCGCAATAACAGTCCAGAATCTTATTTCGTAAAGTATGGTCATCAGGCTTAGGGAAGCCCGGATGTGACATATCGATTAAATGAAATAAATCCCAATTAGGTATGTTTAAGTGGCAATGTTCCCAGTCCAGAACCACCGTCTTACCGCCCGCATACCCAAAATTCCCCTGGTGCAAATCCCCATGGCAAAGAACCTTCGCAGCGGAAAAGGATTTAGAGGTACATGCGCTGAAAAGGATGCTTTCTAATCGTTCAGAAATGTTATGTAACCTGAAAATAGTAAAAACCTTCTCTTTGTTCTGCAGAATATGGTTTGCCATTTCCTCAATAGCCGTTTTAGGACCAATCAGCTCTGTATTGGAAAACCGCTCAGCGGGCAAAGAGTGCCATTTGGCCATTAGAGCAGTTAGTTCCAGTGCAATAGTAGAATCAAAAGTATGAGTGATGTTGCCAAGATCCTCTAAAATAATCCAATTATTGCTTAGTTTATCTTGAACGGAGGACGAAAGGATTTTTGGATACTTTAGCGGGAGTTCTGCCAGTATATTTTCGAAAATCCACACTTCTTTTCCCAGCTGTGTATTGTTTGTCAGGGGCTTGAAAATATAGCTTTTGGTCTCATCAATAAAAAAGCGCTCGACAAACCGGCCGTTTGAGCCCTGATATAAATTCTCTCTTCTTAAAATGTAACGGTCATTTAGTGTCCCGTTTGCAGTCACAATATTAGTAAACAAGCTTTCGTTCCCCCTTATAGGAATCCTGCCTAACAATATATATAAAACGGCTTTTAAAAATAATACTTCTTTACACAAAAAAAGTACCCTCAGAGAGGATACTATTTACAGCAAACTGAATTCGTAGCCATTTCCCCTAATCTCAGCAATTAACTCAGGCAGGGCTTCTACAGTCTGGCTTAATTCATGCAAAAGAATGATTGCTCCGTCTTCCAGGTTCTCTAGAACATTTGTGATAATTTGTTCAGGGTCTTTTTTGAGCTCCCAGTCCATGGACGAGATTCTCCACAATATGGTGGAGAGCCCGAGCTCTTTGGCTGCAGCAATGGTATGTTCATTATACTGTCCAAATGGGGGCCTGAATAGCTTCACATCTTGGCCCGTGATGGATTCAATCTTTAATTTGCTTCTCCTTAGATCCTGGATTTGTTCATTTGGAGTTAATTTTACATAATTGGAATGCTTTGAAGAGTGCGTTCCTAACTGATGGCCTTCTTCAAGAACTCTTTTCCACGGACGCCCGGGGTATAAAAGCCTTGATTGCCAGAAGAAAACAGCTGGAACCTTTTCTTTCTTCAATATATCCAATAGTTCCGGAAGAACTCTTGCCGGCCCATCGTCAAAAGTCAGTGTTACTGTTTTCTTCAATGGATAACCGGCATTAAATAACTTGATGTCAGGGTCGTTCGAAACGTACACGACGTTCGAGCTATCCACAACTCATGGACAATTGGCCATTCTTCTTCCTCCTGTTCTTAAGTTGATCGGATATATGATTTTTCGCTATAACTTTCTGCATCATATGTAAATACATACATATCATCTGTGAACTGTTCCGGTTTTCCATCAAAAACAACTTCCCCATCTTTTAAAGCAATAATCCGGGTTGCATAGCGTTTAGCCAATTGAACATCATGGACATTAATTATGGTTTGCAGACCATGCCGGTTATGCATCTCCTGCAGCAGGCTGAAGATTCGGTCTGAAGTTCCAGGATCCAGGCTGGCAACAGGCTCGTCTCCCAGCAGGAACCTTGGCCTTTGAAGGAGAGCCCTTGCAATGCCGACTCTCTGTTTCTGCCCTCCGCTAAGATGTTCAACTCTGCGGTCGGCAAAGTCGGTTAAGCCCACCTCTGCAATGACTTGTTTAGCCTGAGCCTTTTCTTCCTCTGTAAACCAGCCAATGAGGTTTTTAAAACTGCTCCTGTAGCCGAACATGCCTGTCAGAACATTTTGCAGGACAGTCAATCGCGGAACTAAATTAAAATGCTGAAAGATCATGCCCATCTCCCTGCGGATTCTCCGAAGCTTTTCATCATTAAGTGCAGAAAAGGATTGGCCATCCCAGATGATTTCCCCTGATGAAGGGGTCTGCAGGCCATTTAGACAGCGGATCAGCGTGGATTTTCCGGCACCGCTTTTACCTAGCACGCAAACAAAGTCTCCAGGGTGTATCGTCAGATTTATTGAATTAAGCGCATGATGCTTCATGCCGGGATAACGGACAGTTATATTTCGAATCTCAAGCATTTCCTGCCTCCTTTATATCACTCGGTTCCTGACATAGCTTCCAAAAAGGTCCACTAGAATAACGATAATCATAATCACCAGGACATCGAGCGAAACTGAATTGTATTGGAAGGTTTTAAAATCATTAAAAAGTCTTTGGCCAATTCCTCCCCCGCCAATGAAGCCTAAGATAAGGGAAGTCCTTATGGCAACCTCAAACCGGTAGAAGTAATTTGACAATACATTTGGCCATATTTGAGGCAGGATGCTGAATAGAGAAGCAAACCAGCTCTTTGCCCCAACAGCTTTCATAGCCTCCTGCGGACCTGGATCGGATGCTTCAATGAGTTCTGAGATCAATTTTCCCAGAACCCCAATGTTATGAAACATAATGGCCAGGACAGCCGGAAAAGGACCTAGCCCAAGAGCCGTCAAAAGAATCAAACCAAAAACAATTTCAGGGATGGAACGGACAAAGCTGAGGCCTACTCTGGTTATATGGTAGACAAATTTTGAGCCGGATGTGTTTTTGGCGGCAATAAAGCTTAAGGGAAGCCCGATAATAAGCCCGAAGAAGCTTCCCAGAAAAGCCATCGCCAATGTTTCCAGACTGTCTTCGAGTATCCTTGGAAGGAGTGAAAAATCCATCGGGAACCAATGGGACAGGAAATCAATCATGTTGCGGAAGTCTTTGAATTTCGATAAGTCGAATTCTGTCAGCTTCATGCTTAGAAAAATAAATAAAGCCAACACGGTATATGTTAATATGCTGCGTTTTTTAAACCACAATCTTATCAGCCCTATTCTTTAATAAGTCCCTCTTTTAGGGCAGCCTGACGGATGCTTTCATAATCTTCGTTGCTTGCTTCAGTAAATCCGCTTGCACCGAATGCATCCAGAATTTCGGGATCTTCAATTGCCAGAAATGCTTCCTTCAATGCTTTAATTGTTTCTTCATCGGTGTTTTCATGTACAGCCCAAGGGTACTGGAAAAGCTTTTCTGATTTCCAGATCGTTTTAATCTGCTCTCCATCTACTTTTCCTGAATCTACTAATTGATTGTAAATGGCACTGTCGATCGCACCGGCATCCACCTGTTTATTTTGAACTGCCAATGCAGTAGCATCATGTGAGCCCGTGAATCGGACGGATTTAAAGCTGTGGTCATCCTCGGATTTATATACTTCGCGGTCCTTCAATTCAATGGATGGGATAAGAGATCCTGAAGTTGAATTGATATCACCGAAGGCAAAGTCAGCTTCACTGCTGTTTTTCAGTAATTCTTCAAGTGAATTCCATGGATTGTCTTTGTGGGTGATGATATATGAATAATAGAATGGCTCTCCATCAATCAGCTGTGTAATGATGGCTTTTGCGCCGCTCTTCTCATGGGCAACAACATATGTTAACGGACCGAAATAGGCCATATCAATTTTATCGTAGTTCATGGCTTCCACTACCCCGTTATAATCCGGATAAACTTCGACAGCTACCTCCCGATCGAGTTTTTCAGATAAGGTTGACTGCAATTTTTCCATGGCTGCTTCCATGGATCCCTCTGTTTGAACAGGGATGACCCCAATGGTGAAGGTTTCTTTTGACTTTTCTTTTCCATTCTCGTCTGTATTTTTTGAGTCTGAGTCGTTTCCGCTGCATGCAGACAGAAGCATCAGTGAAAAGATGGTCAGGAGCATTAAGAATTTTTTCATTTTTGCACTTCCTTGTTTATGTTTTGTAGTAAAGGTAAAAAAGGACTCTTTTCGAGTCCTTTTTTAGATAACAGTAATCCTTCCGGGATTCTGATCTGTGACTGTCCCGATGATGGAAGCCCATTCTACCCCTTTTTCCTTTAGGTCATTTAGGAGGGGTTCAGCTTCTGATTCAGGAACGGTTATTAAAAGTCCTCCTGATGTTATAGCATCACAAAGAATCACTTGGTCTACGTCATCAATATTTTCATATTGAATCCGGCCGGACAGCCATTTATGATTCTTTTTAGAGCCGCCGGGAATAATGTTCTGCTCGGCAAGCTCCCTGGTTTTTGGAAGAACAGGCACGGCTGTGCTTTCAATGGTTATTCCTGTGCCGCTTCCTTCTGCGATCTCCATGGCATGGCCCAGAAGGCCAAAACCAGTAATGTCTGTGCAGGCATTAACCTGGTAGTTATCCATTGCTTCAGCTGCTTCTTTATTCAAAGCAGCCATAACTTCCATCACACGGTCAATGCCTTCCTGATCCAGC
Organism: Cytobacillus firmus; assembly: GCF_023657595.1. Lineage (NCBI taxonomy): Bacteria > Bacillati > Bacillota > Bacilli > Caryophanales > Bacillaceae > Cytobacillus > Cytobacillus firmus. The sequence goes on from NZ_CP098323.1 coordinate 2,206,890, forward strand.
ATATCCCTTTTAATTGCTTGAGTAAGAATGCCAACGCCAATCGGCTTGGTTAAGATCAATTTGTCGCCTGGCTTGGCTCCAGCATTTGTTCTTACCCGCTCAGGATGTACGGTTCCAGTCACAGATAAGCCGAATTTTGGCTCCTGGTCGTCAATGGAGTGCCCACCAACTAACACAGCACCGGATTCTTTCACTTTATCGGATGCACCAGCCAGAATGTCTGCAAGTATGCTTTTATCCAGTTTGCTGATAGGGAAACCTACAATATTCATGACGGTTATAGGCTTGCCGCCCATTGCGTAAATATCACTCAGCGAATTGGCTGCGGCGATTTGGCCGAACATATATGGATCATCAACGATAGGAGTGAAGAAATCCAGTGTCTGCACAAGGGCAGTTTCATCATTTATTTTATATACGCCTGCATCATCCGATGTATCCAATCCTACGAGGAGGTTGGGGTCAGGTACAGACTTAGGCAAATGACGCAGAACCTGCGCCAGGTCTTCAGGACCAATTTTGCATCCTCAGCCGCCTTTTGTTGATAAAGAAGTCAGTTTTACGATTTCTTCTCTTGACATAGTACTCTCTCCTTACTCAATCATTGTTTGCTTGGGGACTTTTCTAAGATGTTTTCGTAAATGTTTTGAAGTGTTTTGGCTTCATATTCCGAAGAATGACTGCCCTCAACGTAGAGTTTGGCAGCATGCCCCAATTTGATCCTCAATTCGTTATTATTCACTAGTTTGTCTGCATAATCAAGGAATTCGACCGGATTAGTGTAGATTAAACCGGTTTCCTCATGTGAAATGATATTTCTGTTGCCCAGGTTATTGGCTGCAAGAACTGGAAGGCTATACTCCATTGCTTCTAAAATGGCAGCAGGCTGGCCTTCAGAATGGGATGTGTTCAATACGGCATCCGCTTGCCTGTACAGCTCTCCCATATGGTGATGCGGGATCTGGCCAAGATATTGAACCCATTCTTTATTTTTTTCAGTGAGGGTCTTTACGATATTTCCCTCTTCTTCTTCAATAACAGGGCCCGCCAGCCAAAGACGGATGCGGGGATTCTTTTCATATAACACTTTAAGTTTTTCTATGGCAAAAGGAATATTCTTCACCTTGCGGATTCCTGCCGGCAGCAAAAATAAAAAAGTGCCGTGTTCTTTTTTATAGTCGGCACAAGCTCTAGAAAATATTACAGTGCCCTGATGGATAACGCTGATTTTATCTTTTGCTTCAGGAACTTCACCTGCCAATACAAGCTTAGCTTCTTCATCAAATACATGTATAGCTTCGGCATTGATAATGGTTTGTATGACTTCGGTTTTCTTCAATGGGTCATGAAGGTCGATATTCAAATCAGTGCCGGTCATCGTTACGACGTATCTTTCAGGAATTTCACCAAGCTTCTTAATAAATTGGCCAAACCGATATGCGTTAAAGCCATGCACAATATCGACTTTTGGCAGGCTGGATAATTTGCAGCGGTCTGTGATATTGATTATTTCAGTCTCAATGCCCAGATTATTGAGGCTATCAGAAATACGCTGAACGGTAACTGTATTTCCTCTTGCCTGATGAAAATTCGGGCTTGCCAGAAGTACTTTCATCCTGTCATCCTTCACAATTGTATTTGCTCTATCTTCGTTTTAATTAAAGTTTGCATCAATTATTGCAGGAATATTTCATCCTGTCCATTAATTGTATTTCAGCAGGCTGTTCTTTTAATTATGACTGTAAAAAAGCCTGTTTCTATATCAAGAAACAGGCCATCCTTCTATTGGTTTCCGAATTCTTCTACAAGATCTTTGAATTTCTGAAGGGAGTTTTCAATCGGGTATGGGGAAGTCAGATCCACTCCGGTTTTCTTTAGCAGCACCAGCGGATAATCGGCGCTTCCGCTTTTTAAGAACTCCAGATAGTTTTGCAGCGTTTCATTGTCCCCTTCAAGAATTTTCGCTGCCAAATGAATGGCAGACGCAAATCCGGTTGCGTACTTATACACATAAAATGGACGGTAAAAATGAGGGATCCTGGCCCAGCCGAATTTCACTTCTTCATCAAAAACAATTTCATCCCCGTTATATTCGCGGAATAAACGTTCATAAATTCCGCTGAAAACCTCAGCGTTAAGCGGCGCTCCCCTTTCCGCTAATTCATGGGTTTTCATCTCAAACTCAGCAAACATTACTTGAGTGAAGAAGGTTCCTTTAAACTGATCAATAAAATGATTAAGGAGATGCCTGCGGACATCTTTATCCTTCTCCATGTTCAGCAGATAATGAATCAGGAGTACTTCGTTCACTGTGGAAGCGACTTCCGCCACAAAGATGCTGTAGCGGGCGGTGATCTGCGGCTGGTGCTGTGAGCTCAGTTTGCTGTGGACACCATGCCCGCATTCATGAGCAAGTGTAAAAAGGCTGTCCAGATCATCACGGTGATTCAGAAGGATATAAGGATGAACACCATAAATGCCCAGATTATAGGCGCCTGACCGCTTCCCTGGAGTTTCACGCACATCAATATAGCGGCCTGACTTAAACTCCTTCAGAATAGAAATATAATCATCCCCAAGAGGCTCGAGCGCTTTACACATTGTGTCATAAGCTTCTTCATAGGATATTTCAGGTTTAACTCCCTTTACTAAAGGAACACTTAGATCATATTGCCTCAGCTCGTCAACGCCTAACTTTTCCTTGCGGATCGCAGTATACTGATGCATTGCCCCGATATTCTTTTTAGTCGTCTCAATTAGATTGACATACACCTCCTTTGGCACCTGATCACCGAACAATCCTTTTTCAAGTGCTGAAGGATAATTGCGGATTTTAGCCATAGTAACATTGTTTTTTATCGCAGCAGAAAGCGTGGAAGCAATGGAGTTCTTCAGCTGCACATATGGCTGGTAATAGGCCTTATAGGCTTCTTTCCTCTTTTCCCGGTCTTCTTCTTCCATGATTTTCGCATACATGCCCCGTGTCAGTTCAACCTTCTCGCCATCCTCAGTTGTTACATCGCCAAATTTTATATCTGCATTATTCATCATTCCGAAAGTATGGCTGGGAACCGAAAGTGCTTCGCCAAGATGGGACAGGACTTCCTCCTTGTCCTTATTAAGGACATGCGGCTTATAGCGGAAGGATTCAAGCAGGTCCTCCTCAAAGTATTTCAAGCCCTTTTCTTCAGCAATATAGCCCTTCAGTGTTTCCTCATCAAGGCTTAAGAGAAAAGGCATAAAAAAAGAAGTGGAAGAACTGACATTAACGCTTAATTGCTTTGCCCTGTCTACATAGGCCTGAGAATATGTCACACGTGTGTCTTCATCGGTTTTCAGCATCGCATAAGCATACAGCTTATTAAATATGTAAGAGAGTTTTTCTTTTTTTTCAAGGTATTGATAAAGGGAGTTGCCATCGTGAATCTGTCCGTCGAAGGTTTTCAGCTTATCGGCCAGTTGTTCAATATGTTTGTAATCTTCTTCCCATGTCTCCATGCTTGGGTATATGTCTTCCAGATTCCATTTTTCATCCAGCGGAACATCATTTCTGTCTTTGTATGTTTTCATGTTATTACTCCTTTGCAGCAAACTGTTGTTTTATTAGGCTGTTTTCGTAAAATTTGTTGCTTGTACATAACTGAGTATAATTTGCTGAGTTGATTAGAGCGGAGGGCACTTGACTCCTGCGGGAGTAGCGGGACAGGTGAGACCCCGCTGACGCGTAGCGTCGAGGAGGCTCAGCGCCCGCCCCGCGGAAAGCAAGTGCCTGCAGCGGAAATCAACGGGCGTAATCCATAAGCAAACAACAATCTTCGAAAAACAGCCACTATTAATTAACTATATTCAAAAGTTATCGCAAAAACCCTTCCACATTTTTGATTTTATCACTAATGGCTATTAAAATAATGTTGAAAGGATGTGGACGGTTTGGCGATTACTCTGCCTCATATAGAAGACAAAAACAATACTGTGTATTTTCCTCCGGCGGGTCATTTTGAAACGTTTCAGGACGATGCGCATTATGAAGAGAAAGTCAGGGAATGGGGATTATCAACTACTAGAGAAGTTAAAAAGGAATTCTGGTATAAAGAAAAAACACAGCAGCGTCTTGTAACGGTTGAAGGGTATCAGACGTACGGCGAGTCTGGAGATTATTATACGATTATAATCGAGTTTCAGGATGGAAATCTGAGCTGCATACATCCGGCTTATCTTAAGGAGATGCAGTCCCCTAGCTTTGGGAAAGCCCTGGCTGCTGATTTTGGGGATATCTCCTCAGCTCCTTCTGAAAAAGAAGCACCAAAAAAAGCCGCAGAGAAGTCTGTTGATGAAACAAAAAAATCTGCTGATAACAGCAAAAGTGATAAACCGGCTGCCAAAAAAGCCAAAAAGGAAAAACAGCCTGCGTTTGAGCTTCCGGCAGATAAGGTTCACTTTACAGCTAAAGTTAAGCAGCTTGCCCTTAGCTGGAACCATTTCAATGAAGCCAATGATGAAGTCATCATACTTGAAGATCTTATCATTCAGGAGGACGAACCGATTGAAGTTGGGCTTGGCTGGTGTTCCCATTCGAAAACGTTAAAGAAATTTGAACTTCAGCCGGGTGAAAGACTCGAATTCGATGGGAAAATAGTTAAAAAGAAATTGCCTAAAGGGAAAGACTGTGACGAAGAATTCATTATCGAAGAATCTGTTTTATACAAAATTAATAATCCATCAAAAATCAAAAAAAGCTAAAGAGCATTAAGCTCTTAGCTTTTTTTGATTAAGAAAGAATCCTTTTCTCTCCCTTGATTTCCTGTATGGGACTGATGTTTTGTGTGAATTCAAGGGTTCCCATATAAAGCCCGTTATCATCCCGTACAGCAAAATAACGGATATAAACATATTTATCCCTGAATTTAATCCAGAAATCTTCAGAGTCTTTTCGTCCTTCCTTGAAATCCTTCAGCAATTCCTCCACTACATGTACACTGCGGGGCGGATGGCAATTCTGAACGGTTCGTCCAATCACGGCTTTCGTTCTGGCAAAGATTCTTTCCTTGCCATGAGAGAAATAGCGGACAACGTCATCATGATCAATAAAGGTGATATCGACAGGCAAGTGATTGAATAACAGCTCCAGCTGCTTTAAGGACAAAATGCCCGTTTCCATTTTGATGTAGCCTTCTGATATGGCATTCCCGTCAATCCCTTTCCGTTCGGGCTCCCATTCCTTTTCAGGGCCGGTCAGACAGAACCCAATCTCATCGCTTTCATGGGCGATCTTTACCCACTCATCTTCTGTAAGGTTTTTTAAAGCCATTGGGAAAAGGATATTTTCCTCCCTGTAAATCATGGCACTGACTTCATTGAAAACGAAACGGACTGCATTGATGACCTTTTGCTTGTCCCCCTCGTAATGGGTGAGGAGGTTCCTGGCTTCCTTGATGCCATCCCTGATAAAGTCATCTATGCTCCACATATTATTTGTTGGACCATAAATTCCGTACCTCTCCAGGTAAGGAAAAAGCAGATTTTCCTTTCGGCTGTAATGCTTATCAAGATCAAGGAGCAGAATGCAGTCTTCTAATAGTGCATAAACATTGTCCTCATGATCTTCCTGGATGAACGACTCGAGATGGACCTTAACATTTTCTCTCAGATGCTTATCAATTGCCTTGTTCTCCCGGGTGAAAGTATGGATGGGATGCCCGGGCTGTTCTTCCGGTTTAGGATGAGCAGCTGTTTCATTGCTATGAATAGAATGGCTGTGATGATCCGGATGCTCACGGTTATTAATTAGTTCGCTCACTGTACAATTCCTCCTATATCAATCCTTTTTCAAGGCTGTTATTAGTGCTTATAAGGAATGTACCATGTAGAAAAAGTTCTTATTGTGATGAGGATCATATAAAAATAAAAGTTTATTGTTTTTATGCCGGAATGGAATGTCAGCAATAAATTACCACCCCCTTCTTCTTCCCTTTTTTGTTACACTTTTAAAGGATTGAAAGATGGAGGTTTTCTAGCAGTGAAGAGAAAATATCAAGTTTTGATCATGATTGCTATTATTTTTTCAGGCGGATTCGCTGCCGGCATTTACTATACAAAAAACACAAGCGGGCTCCAGTCTATTAAACAGCCTGCCCCTGCTTCCCAATCGGACAAACTTCCTGTTCCAAAAAAGGTTCCGGAGTTTTCAAAGATCCCGGAAAAAGTGCTGATGAGTTATGTCCAGGATTATCGCGATCCCGCTTCGATCGATTATTCAAATCTGTCTCATGTCATTTTTTCTTTTGCTCATCCTGAGAAAGACGGAAGCATTTCTTTTAATGGTGAGACTGCGCGGAGTAATCTGCAGAGAGTGGTGTCGAATGCTCACAAGCAAGATGTGAAGGCATTCCTAGCTGTGGGGGGATGGTTTCATATCAATGGCGGGGAATCCTATGATTATTTTAAACAGGCAATAGCGGAAGACTCCTCGAGAAACAGGCTGGTAACAGAACTCTCGGGGCTGGTTAAAAAGGAAAACCTTGACGGAATTGATATTGATTTTGAGCATCCGCGTTCAAAGGAGGATGCAAGATTCCTGGCTGTTTTTATCAATCATTTGAGCGGAGTGCTCCATGCAGACGGCAAGGAGCTGTCTGTTGCGGTTCATGCCAAGGTTCATAGTGTAACAGGTACAGAGAGCGGATATATTGTGTATGAGCCCGACATGTTCAGGAAGGTTGATTATGTGAATATCATGGCATATGACGGCCAGTGGGATGGGGGATACAATGCCGCAAATCTTTCTCCCTATTCCTTTACAGAGAATATCGTCAATTATTGGGGCAATCTCTTTGATTCAGAAGGGATTTCCAAAAATAAACTGGTTCTGGGTGTTCCTCTTTATGCTCAGCCGGAGGATCCTGCCGTTAAGCCGGTATCCTTTCAGGCCGTCATAAACAACAATCCTGAAAATGCAGCAAAAGATAGAACCAGCATGAATGGCATCAGCTATTACTATAATGGGTCCGCCACCATGAAAAAGAAAACCATCCTGGCTCTAAACCACGGATTCGGCGGAATGATGATCTGGGAAGCTGGCCATGACGCAAAGGGGGCCTACAGCCTCACTGGAACGATTGCTGAAGTTCTTCAAAACACAGCAGAGCCTGTAAAGTATTATTCTGTGATTCATACAAAATGAGAGAAGAGCAGGAAAATTCCCTGCTCTTTTTCAAGAAAGTAAAAACTTCTTAATTTCCTCCCGCCGGTCCTTATAGACCTTCTCCCCAAGCATAATCAATTCTTCCACAAACTTTATTTCGTCAAAAGGCATTTCTTCTCCCAGCTCTTCATTAATGCGCAGGTAATTTTCTCCGAGAAGATGTTTGCAATGGTAGGTAACCGACTCGGAGGATAAATGAAGAGCCAGGTCCAATAGCTTGGGCGTCACTTTCATCGACGGGAGCTGGAATGGCAGCCAATGCTTTACACCCCAATATTTATCATGATCAATCGTAAAATCAATTTTTTGAAGACCGGTTCCAAGTGAAAGGATTTTTATGTTTTGCAGCTCCATCTTGAAGTGATGCATAGCCTCCGTAATACAAACGAGAGATGGGTTATTCGCCCACAGCCCTCCGTCTATGGATAAATAACTGTTGCTGATGTTGTTCGGCGGGAAATAGACAGGTGCAGAACAGGAGGAAAGCACTGCATCCCAAAGCTTCATGGATAGGCTATCGTTTCCGGGACTTCCGTAATTTGAACGGTGGACGAACGGTTTGCCATGTGTCACATCGACAGCTGGAATCAAAAGCGGTTTTTTTATATCGGACAGCTCCGTTTCGCCAAAGGCTTTCCGGAAAAAGCGCCGCATATACTTATCACTGTATACACTTTTAAAAAGGCCGACCTTAGCCTGTTTGACAAAAATTTTTTTCCCGAATGATTCGTATCCATTCAGGACCTCGCTCATACCTTTTTTCAGGATCAGTGAAGAGGCAATGATCGACCCGGTGCTTGTGCCTGCGATTATATCAAAATAGTCGCCTGCAGGCTGTTTCAGTTCCTCTTCGAGAGCTTTCAGGATGCTTACGGCAAAAACACCGCGTATTCCGCCGCCATCGATGCATAATATTTTCATTGGATCACCTGCTGTTTCCGTAATCGTTCTCCAGAAGATCGAAGCATTTTCCTATGTAAAAAAAGAGAAGGAAGATTCCTTCTCTTCTATTCCTCTTTGTTTATCATTTCTTCGAATACAGCAGAGACTTTATTAAATTCCTCATCGCTTTCAATGGGTGTAAAGTCGCCATCTTCATCCAGTTTTAAGAAGAACACATCAATATCTTCTTCTGTATCCTCCTCAAGATCTTCGACAAAGCTGACAGCAGCATATTGGCTGCCATCAAGCTCCGCAGATGCGAGGACCTCCACTTCCATTTCCTGATCATTTTCATCACTGATTGTAAAAACTTCTCCGACTTCTATCTTGTCCATTTTTTAATCTCCTCTCCTTAATAGGTTCTTACTATATTTTCCCGTTTTAGAGGGATTTCATGCCTAAAATAGAAAAAGGATCGGCTTTAGGTGCCGATCCAATCATCAAGAATTATTTAACTCCTGCTGTCTCTTTCTTTTCCACTTTTACACTCCATCCAAATGGATCCGGTTCGGTTCCTTTTTGGATGCCAGTCAGTGTATCATAGATTTTCTTGGACAAATCGCCGGTTTTCCCTTCATTGATTTCAATAATCTTGTTGTCCCAGAAGAATTTGCCAATTGGAGAAATAACAGCAGCCGTGCCTGTTCCAAATGCTTCTTCAAGCTGGCCATCGGCATGTGCCTGATAGATTTCTTCAATGGAGATTCTTCTTTCGGACACCGGAACATTCCAGTATTTCAGTAACTCCAGTACAGAATTTCGAGTGATTCCTTCCAGGATGCTGCCATTAAGTTCTGGTGTTACAACTTCTCCGTTAATTTTGAAGAAAATGTTCATGCTTCCCACTTCTTCAATATATTTATTTTCTTTTCCGTCAAGCCATAGGACCTGTGAGTATCCTGTTAAGCTTGCAAGCTCCTGAGCTTTCAGACTTGCTGCATAGTTCCCTCCGGTTTTAGCTGTGCCTGTTCCCCCTTTTACTGCCCGCACGTATTCGTTTTGAACAGCAATTTTAACAGGATTGATGCCTTCCTTATAGTAAGCGCCTACCGGCGAAAGAATAATGATAAATTTGTATCTCGTTGATGGAGCCACTCCCAGATATGGCTCAGTTGAAATGACAAACGGCCGGATGTAAAGTGAAGTTCCTTCAATATTCGGAATCCAGTCCCGGTCAACTGAAATTAATTCTTTTAAGGCATAAAGAGCAAGCTCTTCATCAATTTCAGGAATACATAACCTGGAGTTGGATTTATTCAGTCTCTCCATATTTTTTTCGGGACGGAAGAGCAACACCTCATTATCAATGGTCAGGTAGGCTTTTAACCCTTCGAAAACACTCTGGCCATAATGGAAAATCATTGCAGCGGGATCAAGAGAAAGCGGCTGGTAAGGTACAATTCTTGGGTCATGCCAGCCCCGTCCGGCAGTATAATCCATTTCAAACATATGATCCGTAAAATTCTTGCCAAACACCAGGTTATCAAATGCAGGTTTTTGTTTTTTCTCAGGTGTGTGGTTGATTTCAATTTTAAATTCTGTCATTTGTCAAAACTCCCTATCTGTAGATGATTTAAAAACCTAATGCCTGCTCTTCGTGCTGCTCTTAAAAGAGTGTAAATAAAAACGCCCAGTCATCCTCCGAGCGTGGACGAAAGGGCTTGCTTCCCGGCAACAACCAATATGGATGCTCAACAGCTGAAGTCATAGAAAAAGACTCGTATGCTGTTTTTGAAAGGGTTGCCTTTCGCTCTTTTCTACATCAAGGCAGTAGTGCAGTTATTTGTTAAAGTTTTTATAAGTTTTTCTAATATTATGATATTCTACTATTTAATTGTCAATACGAATTGACAATAAATTTAGAATTAATTTGGATTACTGAAAATTCCATATGCAAAAGAAAAAGAAATAAAGGTGAAAAATCATGTTTTTAAATTTATAATCAATATATAAATACAAAAGGGGATTTATGATAATGAACAGTAAAGAGCTTGAAGAAAAAATTATTCAAAACTATCAGGGCGAAGAGAAAATGATGATCCTCGTATTTGCCCAGTGGTGCATCAATCACGATTTAAATCCGGAGGAAATCTATTTAAAGGCATATCCGGATCAGGGGGAAAACAGTTCACTAAAGGAAGCGCTGGAGCTGACCGTTCCAAAAGAAGAAGCAGGCGATGTACCTGATCAGACTCTGCTTGGTGTTCTATCCTTGTTCGGAAATGATGATCTTGCCTTCATCGTGATGGAAGAAATAAAGAAAATGAAAAAGGACAGCTAAGCCTTAATAGGCCGCTGTCCTTTTTCATTGAAGATTCTATTTAAACCAGCCCTTCTCTTTGGATTGGGTAATGGCTTCAATCCTGTTCGTAACTTCGAGCTTGTCAAGAATAGCCGAAATATAGTTGCGTACGGTTCCTGTCTTAATGCTGAGCTGGTCGGCAATTTCTTTCGTGTTCTTGCCGTCCGCTATCAGTTCCAGCACCTCTTTTTCCCGGTCTGTCAGCGGGTTTTCTTCGCCATAGACATCATCCATTAATTCAGGTGCATAGATGCGCCTTCCTTCCAGGACGTTTCTGATAGAGCTTGCCAGCTCCTCACTTGGGCTGTCTTTTAATAGGTACCCTCTTACACCGGCCTTAAGGGCACGCTGGAAATAGCCTGACCTCGCGAAGGTTGTCAGAATAATAACTTTGCAGCCGCTGTCTTTTAATTCTTCCGCCGCTTCCAGCCCGCTTTTTTCAGGCATCTCAATATCCATGATGCATACATCCGGTTTAAGAGTTTTGACAAGGGATATGGCTTCTTTTCCATTCGAAGCTTTCCCAATGACCTCCATATCGTCTTCAAGATTTAGCAGAGATCCTAACGCACCAAGCACCATCCGCTGATCTTCAGCTATGACGATTTTTATCATGCCCTCTCCTCCTTGTTTGGTTCCTTCACGACAGTTGGTACTTTCATTATAATCGTTGTTCCATTCTCAGATACAATTTCAAGACTTCCGTTGACAAAGTCGAGCCGCTCCCCTAAGCCAAGCAGTCCGGATCCCTTGCCGACATCTGTTGAGGGATTCATGCCGACACCGTTATCCCGGACAGTAATGCTGACTTCATTCCAGGTTTGTTCTATGCGGATGCGGCATTCTGTCGCCTTACTGTGTTTTACTACGTTAGTTACAGCCTCTTTCATGCACATGCTTAGAATATTCTCAAGGAAGAGTGACACATTTTTTAATTTGATATCTTCATCCCCAATGAATTCGATAGAAGCCGCCTTTAAAATTTGCTTAACTAGGATAATTTCTTCCTTCAGCCTGATTCCCCTCATCTGGGAAACCATTTTTCTTACTTCGTTTAATGCTGTTCTGGCGGTTTGCTGAACGTCTATAAGCTCTTCCTTTGCCTGGTCCGGATCTTTGCTGATGAGCTTCCTGGCCAGATCGCTTTTTAACCCGATAAGAGACAATTTTTGTCCGAGAGTATCATGAAGATCTCGGGCAATCCGCTGTCTTTCTTCCTGTTTGACAAGGTCCGCAATCCTTTTGTTGGCATCCTCGAGCTGTTCCTCAAGCTTTTCCTGCTTTTTCTTATTGTGAATGTTAAAAGGAAGCAAAATCACACTGATCCAAATGATAATAATAAAAGGGATCTGCTCGAGAAATAATGGCTTCTGGGTGACAAAATTAATGTTAATGGAGATGGTGGTTGCGATCAGGTGGATGACATACAGCGTTAAAAAGGCAATCCTGTTTTTGATATGGCCATTGTAATAAGCAATATAAAATGCAAAATAAATAAATGAAAAGAGAATGGTCATTGTGATCGATATGCTGATTAAGATGCCAGTCCATAAATAGACAGGCCATTTCCGTGATATAAAGGCAAAACGCAGCGATATAAAAAAGAGTATAGTCAGGATAATTCCGACGGCTATGGTGATTTTAGATGTGGATCTGAAGATGAAATAAAACGGCAGAATGCTGAATACACTCCATATATATGGAGAAATGCCCGAACTTTTCAATGCAGTTAAATATTTTTTAAACATATGAGGTACCCTCTTTTTATTCATGAAATAATGAAACAGCTCCTTTGCTATCATATCACAAAGGAGCTGTTCTTCAGCTTATACATTCAGTTTACGGCTTCACAGATGCCGTTTTAGTTCTGCTCTGTTTTTGGCTGACGGCAGATTTCTTTGCTGCTCCATAACCGGTGAAGTCCTGGGCTTCTTCATCCCATAAACGGAATTTGAGTGACTTCAGGCTGGTAGAAAGAGTAATCGTCGGCACGTTCTGAAGTTCAGCTGTATTATAATGAGCGCTTTCAAGGTTGTAGTTAGGAACGCGCGGGCTTAAGTGATGAATATGATGGAACCCGATGTTCCCTGTAAGCCACTGAAGCACTTTCGGCAGCTTGTAAAAGGAGCTTCCTTCTACAGCAGCTTTTACATACTCCCACTTATCATCCTCTTCAAAATACGAGTCTTCAAATGTATGCTGTACATAGAAAAGCCAAATCCCGGCTGCTCCTGAAATCATAAAGATCGGCCCCTGCACCATCAGGAACGCTTCCCACCCGATAGTCCAGCAAATGAACGCATACAAACCGGCGATGGCCGCATTTATAAGATACGTATTGATGCGTTCATTCTTTCTTGCCCCTTTTCTGTTAAAACGGTTTTTTAACAAAAATACATAAATAGGGCCTAAACCTAACATAACGAACGGATTGCGGTAGATGCGGTATGCTGCACGAGTGGACCATGACGCATCCTGATATTCTTTCACTGTCAGTGTCCAGATATCTCCTGTACCGCGCTTGTCCAGATTCCCGCTGGTTGCATGGTGCACATTGTGGTCATGCTGCCATTGGTGATAAGGAAAGACGGTCAGGATCCCTGTGATTGTGCCAATGATTTTGTTTGCTTTGCGGTTTTTGAAAAAGGAATGGTGGCAGCAATCATGGAAAATAATGAAGATCCTGACAAGAAAGCCTGCTGCAACGACAGATATGCCAAGCGTCAGCAAGTAAGAAATGCTCAGGCTCTTATAAGCAAGGAACCACAGCAGGAAAAAAGGTCCCAGCGTATTGACAAGCTGCATAATGCTTTTTGTTAAATCTGATTTTTCATAAGGTGCCATTTGTTTTTTTAAGTTGAGTTGTTTTTGTTTAGAAGTCATTTGTTAATTCCCTTCATCATGACGTTAATTTTAATAATAAAGGGTTTGCAAACTGCTTTGTAGACATAGGTGTCATGTCCAAACCATGACATTTATCATGGTTTGAACAAAAAATTAAGAGTTCATCCTAATATCTGGCTATAAATATTTACTTATTACGGGTTTCTTCCACTTCTGACACAAGGTTAAAAAGAAATTTGTACACTAACTGATATGCATCTTTTATTGAAAGTTCCTCTTTAAAGCCTTCAAGGTCGTTCAATGAAAAATTAAAATCCCAAAGCCCATCCTGCTGGCTGAACATCAGGCTGTATTTTGGTGTGCCTGTAAGAGTATTTTCGTCTATAAATGCTCTTATAGCTGATTCTGCTTTTTTTGGCAGCTTCAGTCCAAGCATTACTTCATAGTTGCCAAAAACATCATCTGTTTCAAAGGAAACGGCATCCGCTCCAATCAGATCAAACCATTTCGACTCCAGATACATAAATTCATTTTTATGATTTTTGAAGTATTCTATTGGCTGATTTAAAAAACCGGCAGGCTCCTGTCCGAGAACTTCCTCTGTTTCCTTATCTCCTCTTTCTATATAAGCATCATTATATCGGTCTTCGGGATTCTTGATTCCAGCTTCATGACCATCATTCAAGAGTCCGTGCTTAAGGGCATATTCCTTTTCTTTTTCATAAAGTTCAGCGGGCTGTTCTTTCAAGTGCTTTTCCATCCGTTCTTTTAACAAGTTACTTTCCTCCTCAAAAATCTTTACCTTCCCCGTCTTTTGGATGAATTTCTTGAAGCTGTGGGAGAAGGCTTCTTTTTCCCTTGAGTTTTGGCGCGGCCTGTTCGAGGTGAACTGCTTTTGCCTTTTCTGCCTTTTTCATGGGAAAACCTGTCTTCTTTTGATTTTGGCTGGCCTCCTTTTCTGCTGTCATTTTTCTTTCCAGCGGAGGTTTGGCGCTTGGAATCCGGCCTCTTTTTTTCAGATGCTGCTTCAGGCTTGATATCGCTATTGCCAAGGTTTTGCTTAGGAATAGTAATTTTCAGCCCTTTTTCAATTGCTTCAAGGAGCGGCTTGTCTGCAGACGAATAAAACGTAATGGCCAGTCCTTTCATGCCCGCCCGGCCGGTTCTCCCGATGCGGTGCACATAGCTTTCGGGATCGAGTGGGATATCATAATTAAAAACATGTGTTACCCCTTCGACATCAAGCCCTCTAGCGGCTACATCCGTCGCAACTAACAGCTGTATCTCTGCGTCCCTGAATCTCTTCATTACTTGTTCACGTTTCGATTGTGATAAATCCCCATGAAGCTGATCGCAATCAAAACCGTTCGATCTCAGTACTTCATATAATTTGGTTACTCTGCGTTTTGTACGGCAGAAGATCACGGCCAAAAATGGTCTATGGGTTTGAATCAGCTCTATCAGCGTACCCTGCTTGGCACGGTCGACGGTATGTATTGCTATTTGTTTAACTGAATGGGCTGGTCCCTGTGTTTTTTCAACCTGGATATACTGCGGCTCTTTCATGTGTTTGTTTGCCAGTTTTCTTATTTCTGCCGGCATAGTTGCAGAAAAAAGCATCGTCTGCCTTTTGGCAGGCGTTTCTTTAATAATTCTCTCAACCTCATCAAGAAAGCCAATATGCAGCATTTGATCGGCTTCATCCAATACTAAAAAATCCACTTTTGATAAATCAATGGTATTTCGTCTGATGTGGTCCAGCAGCCGGCCAGGTGTCCCCACTACCATCTGGACATTCTTTTTCAGCTTTTTGAGCTGCTTGTCCACATCCTGCCCTCCATATACAGCTAAGACATCTATATCACTGTCTTTCGTAAGCTTCAGTACTTCGTCTGTTATCTGTAATGCCAGTTCCCTTGTCGGCGTTACAATCAGAGCCTGGATCTGAACGGCATCCGGGTCCATTTTCTCCAGAATCGGCAAAATAAAGGCCAATGTTTTTCCGGTTCCTGTCTGCGCCTGTGCTATGACATCTTTTCCTTCCATAACAGCTGGAATTGCCTGCGCCTGAATAGGTGTTGGCTTAGCGATGCCATGCTGCAGCAGAATTTCAGATAGCTCTTCCGAAATGCCAAGTTTTAAAAATTCCTGCAAATAAAACCCTACTTTCTTTATTCAATATGTCCTTATTTATATTGTGTGTTTAGCGGCAAAATAGCAAGCATTCTATTGGATAAAAACGTGAAAAAAATGGTTGGTTCAAAATAAAAAGCCCAGGTTTAGACCAAATGGCCTTCAATGGGCTTCTAACACAATAGATAAATTTATTCCCAATCCTTTGTTGGCTCTCTTTCTTCAGCCATTTCCATCCCATAGGCAAGCCGCGGATTCAGAGCAGATTGGCTGCTCTCCTTCTCTTGGCTGGATTCCCTGGTATTTACAAGGAATCTGTGGACAAAGACTTCGGATAGAGTGATAATTCCTGCCGCAATGACACTTCCCCAAGCGATTTGCAGATAACTGTTAAGCAGCACACTTCCAAACACCCAAACAGATGCATAAACTAAGAAAAAGTCAGCAATAAGGGCATTCCGGTTTCCAAGCCGCGGAAGGATGATGCGGTCTCCGAGCAGATAAGACATGGCTGTTACCAGAATACTGAAAGAAAGAATATCTGCGAATGTCGCATCAAAGAATAAATCAAGCGCAAAGGCAAAAGCAATCATAGCTGATGCTAATTTAAGTATTAAGATAAGTGTTTTGTTCAAAAGAATACCTCCTCTTTTACCATAGCTTTTATCAATATGAAGATTCCCATTCATTTTGTGTTCCTCTGCCTCACAAGCAATTTTTTCAAAAAAATAAACAACTTGTTCAGTGTCCCTCAATATAATGGCAGTAATAGGGATTACATTTTAAGTTAAAGGTTGTGGAAGAGTGATACTCCGAGACAAAATACTTAATGTGGTGATAATAGGTGAATGCTGAATATAAATTTCAAAATCTTCAGGAGAGGAATATGACTTTTGAGCAGGTATTCAACCGGATCTTACTTTTTATAAAGCGAAATCCTGATGGGAACTTTAGGCTGATGATTGGAACAGATTCACAGGTTCATTGCAATCGCACTGTGTTTATAACCGGGATTGTGATTCAAAATGAGCGAAAAGGCGCCTGGGCATGTATTCGGAAAACTGTTATACCTAGGAAAATGCTGCATCTTCATGAGCGAATCTCCTATGAAACCTCGCTGACTGAAGAAGTGGTCTCTTTGTTTACAGAGGATTACAAAGACAAAATGTTTGAAATCGTTCTGCCATTCCTTTATAAAGGCGGATCATTCTCAATGGAAGGGCATATGGACATCGGATCAGGCAAAAGAAATAAAACCAGAGAATTTGTGAAAGAAATGGTGACCAGGATCGAATCAATCGGCCTTGAGCCAAAAATAAAGCCGGAAGCATTCGTGGCCTCCAGCTACGCTAATCGATATACGAAATAAAAGAACTCAGGGTATATGAGTTCTTTTCATTGGAGCAAATTATACACCTGCATGCTCCCTGTATTCCTGTTCTGCCTTTAATGCCACAGCCTCGGTCAGTTCTGCAGTAATTTCAGGAAGAGCTGTATTAAGCAAGGAATTCGCTACTTTAGCCATCATTCCCTCTGCTGAAATGTCAAGTGATCCTGTCATGATATTTTTCTTATTCTTTCCTTTCTCCGCAAGAAAGTATCCATGTCCAGTAAACTTCTCATTAAGTCCTGTTAAATGAAACGTAACCTTTGTTGGCTCCTGCCAGCTCGTTATATCCACTTTTAATTCGATTTTTTTCTTAATAATCCCCATATCGCTTTTGAAGCTCCAGGTTGACTCTTTGTCACTCAGTACCTCATGTGCAATATATCCGGGCACTAATGGTGCCCAGTTCCCAATATCACTGACAAAGCTCCATATTGCCCCTATTGGAATGTTTACTTCAGCCTGATGTGTGCAGCTTGCCATTTTTACCGCCCCTTTTAAATATTTCATAAGTTGGTTTCCATGAATATGTATTCAAACTAACAGGGCGAGATTCATAAATTTTTATTTTATTTGATCAATTCATTGGAGATCAGCTCATATGAACGTAAACGATCCTCAAATTGGTGAACAAGGGTAACAATCATGATCTCATCTGCTTGGTACTGGTGCTTCATGTCCATCAGCTGCTCGGCAACTTCTTTAGGGCTTCCTATAATTTCGCGGTTTCTATTGTTAAATGGCTCCACATTCAGCCTGCGAAAATAGTGTTTTGCCTCCTCAATTGAAGGAATCCCATCAGTGCCTTCATTGTTTTCTGCTTTTATCTTCCAAAGCATGCTGCTGAGTGCCAGTTCTTCAGCTTTCTGTGTTGTCTCAGCACATATTGCCGAGACTGTTAATATAACTTTTGGTTTCTGTAAAGTTCCCCTTGCAATGAAATTCTTCCTATATTGTTTTATGATGTCTTTCCCATCTTGTTCACTCATAAATTGACCAAATGCATAAGCAGATCCAGATTCAGCAGCCATTAAAGCACTTTTTCTGCTTGTTCCTAATAACCAGGGTTCCGGGCTAGTTTCCGGCAGAGGTGAAGCTGATAGTTTTGCAAACATGTGATCCTGAGAAAAGTCATTATGTAAAAAGTGAAGAAGCTCCATCACCTTTTCAGGCATTTGGCGGACACCTTCCAAAAAATTATCTGAGAGCGCCATGGACGCTTCTGCTGATCCTCCTGGTGCCCTTCCGATTCCGAGGTCCACCCTGCCAGGAAATAATGTAGCAAGCGTATTGAACGATTCCGCAATTTTGTATGGCTTGTAATACGGCAGCAATATGGCACCTGCACCAATCCGTATTTTTTTTGTTTTTGCACCGATATAACTCAACATGATTTCAGGAGCTGAACAGGCAAAGCCGGATAAATCATGATGTTCTGCAATCCAATATCTTGTGAAGCCCAGCCTCTCTGCTGACAGTGCCAGCTGTACAGAAGCTTCCAGTGCTTCTTTGGGTGAATATCCCGATGAAATGGGTGCCTGATCTAAAATGCTTATTTTCAAGGTGTATCTCCTCTTTCAAAACTTAATCCTAAAGCGAAGCGAATAATATAATGCTGAGAAGCGAAACTTATATTATTGCCTCTTTGTTTATAATGAATCTTGGTCTTTAAAAAGTATATCAAATCAAATGTTGTTTTTCGTTTAAATGATATTTTTACTGCTAAAAATCTAATTTTGTGGAGTGTTGAATATGAAGGCGGTAACCTATCAGGGGCCTAATCGTGTAGAGGTTACAGATGTGGATGATCCCAAGCTAGAAAAGAAAGATGATATTATCGTTAAAATTACCTCCACAGCGATCTGTGGTTCTGACTTGCACTTATATCAGGGAAACATGCCTCTTCCAGAGGGGTATATTATTGGTCATGAGCCAATGGGCATTGTGGAAGAAACAGGTCCAGATGTAACAAAAGTAAAAAAAGGGGATAGAGTTGTAATTCCTTTCAATGTATCCTGCGGCCAGTGCGTTTATTGCCAGCAGGATCAAACCAGCCAATGTGATAATTCCAATCCGCATTATGATTCAGGGGGATACTTTGGATACACAGAAAAATTCGGAAATCATCCTGGCGGACAGGCTGAATACTTAAAAGTCCCTTTTGGCAATTATACGCCGTTTCTGGTTGCGGAATCCTGTGAATTGGAAGATGAGTCACTATTATTTTTGTCAGATGTACTACCGACTGCCTATTGGAGTGTTGTGAATGCCGGTGTTAAAAAGGGTGATACAGTAATTGTTCTTGGCTGTGGCCCGGTTGGATTAATGGCGCAGAAATTTGCATGGATGGAAGGCGCAGAGCGTGTCATTGCAGTTGATTACCTGGATTATCGGATCAATCATGCAAAAGCAGCAAACAAAGTGGAAGTCTGTGAGTTCACGAAATATCCAGATATGGGAGAGCATTTAAAGGAAATTACTCATGGAGGCGCTGACGTTGTAATCGATTGTGTAGGGATGGACGGGAAAAAGTCGCCCCTTGAGTTTATTGAGCAAAAATTAAAACTGCAAGGCGGCACCCTGGGGCCCATTCAGATTGCGACAAAGGCTGTAAGAAAAACAGGAACAGTTCAATTAACCGGTGTCTATGGAGCAAACTATAATATGTTCCCTCTCGGTGCCTTCTTCTCCAGAAACATTACACTTAAGATGGGACAGGCACCTGTCATCCCATTTATGCCAATGCTCTATGAGAAAATTGTTAATAAAGAATTTGATCCGAAAGACATTATTACCCATCAGATTAAACTGGAAGAGGCAAGCCATGGCTATAAAATTTTCAATGGACATGAAGATGATTGCATCAAGGTAGTATTAAAGCCTTAATGGACTTCAGTAAAGCCTGCTGTTAAACAGCAGGCTTCAGTTTGTAGACAAAAAGGGTTCGGATTAGTCTCATTCCGAACCCTTTTTTGATTTTTTATGGTTTTTTAAGCAATTACAGACCTCTCCGAGGTTATCATTTAGGCCATTTCTGGACCTTGCCAAGTCCAGTTGGCCATTTTCTTCAAATTCATGGCAGCGAAAGTAAGCATCGCCTGCATCGACAATTTTTTAAGTCCCCTGAGGGTTGTCCAACGCATGCCATGCTTTTCTTTTGCATCTGCGAATACTCGTTCAATTGTTTCTTTGCGTTTTTCATAGATCGATTTGACGTCTCGATGATGGCGAAGATGATCTGCTTCTTCCACATGCTCCTCCCACACATGACGTTGAATCAGTTTTTGATGTGCTTGACTCTGTGTGCATTGAGACAAGAAAGAGCATCCAGCACAAATTCGAGGATCTGATTTATATTGGCGATACCCTTCCTTTGTAGTTGTTGTATATTTTAATATCTCACCATCCGGGCAAATGTAACAGTCAAAATGCTCATCATAAACATACTCATGTTTTCTGAAGAAACCCTCTTTTGTGCGAGGTCGTGTGTAAGGTAAGGCAGGAGTGATGTCGTTTTTCAATAAGTAGCTCGTGATGGCAGGTGTTTTATAGGCTGCATCTGCCGCAACAGCTTTTGGTTTACTAACTTTATCAATGACCTGTTCTACTAATGGCTCTAGAATATGACTATCATGCGTGTTACCAGGAGTTACAATTGTCCCAAGAACAAAGCCGTTGCGGTCTGCGGCCGCATGGAAAGAATAGGCGAACTGTTTGGTACGCTCATCTTTTACATAGTAACCACTCTCTGGGTCCGTTGTACTTTCCTTGATTTCTTTGTATTCTTCCTTATCAAACTTATCTGGTGGAAACGGCTTTTTTCCATGATCCTCACGGTCTTGGTTAATCTCCTCTTGAAGGCGTTCTTGATAGGCACGGGTTTCTTTTCGAACCACTTTCTTTTCAAATTTGCGTTTATTTGCACTCGCTTTTACATGCGTAGAATCTACAAAAACGTGTTCGACACTAATTAAATTCTTTTCAGCTGCGGTTTTTAAGATTCGATAAAATATTTGTTCAAAGAGATCGGTGTCTTTAAATCGACGCTCATAATTTTTACCGAAAGTTGAGAAGTGAGGAACTTTATCGTGAAAGCCATAACCTAAAAACCATCGATAAGCCATATTCGTTTTCAATTCTTCAATGGTTTGACGCATGGAGCGAATACCGAAGGTATACTGAATGAATGTGAGTTTAATTAATATTACAGGGTCAATACTTGGGCGCCCTTTTTCTGAATACTTATCTTTTACCAAGTCATAGATGAATGAGAAATTAATCGCTGCTTCAATTTTGCGAACCAAATGGTCCGCTGGTACAAGTTCGTCTAAAGCAACCATTTCAATTTGATCCCGTTGAATTGGATTATGTTTTGAAAGCATTTAAATCACCTCAAGCATTGTATTACTTCTATTTTAAAACAAAAAAGACTGCAGACAAGCACGATTTTCACCGAGTTTGTCGACAGTCTGAAGCCTGCTGTTAAACAGCAGGCTTTTTAATTTATGGCTATATTTCCCCATCTTTTAATTAGAAGTTTAACTTCTTCATGATGTTCAATTCCTTCATCAGAAGGTGTTTCCAGAATTAATGGCAATCTTCGAAATGGATCGGCTTTGACAAGCTGATCAAATTGATTCTCAGTAATGTGACCTTTGTTAAATATATTGGCGTGTCTATCCTTGCCTGAGCCGCCGGATATTTGGAGTTATTAAAGTGAATCGCTTTAAGATGATTGAAATAGCCCAGCTCTTCCCCTTTTTTTCGAAATTCATTTAGATTTTCTCCATTCCAGAGATTGCTGGCAAAGGCATGGCAAGTATCCAGGCAAAAACCAATCTGATCCCGGTGTTCACACAGGCTCCGAACCTGAACAAGCTCCTCCATTGTTGTACCCATTGACCCAGGATACCCAGCAGTGTTGTTCTAGGAGGATTAAGCAATGTTCTTTACTGCGGGAGAGGATTTTATTAAGCATCCCAATCATTAACTGATATCCTGCAAGCGGATCCTTGCTGCTTTTGCAGCTCCTAAATATCCTTCCCTTATGCTTACGTGGCAGCCGAATAACATCCTGATCCCATCCATTCATTACCTTCTATAATAATTATATCTTCTTCTTGAACGAGAAGAATGACATTCATCACAGATTTGATATTCGTGTTCCCAAGGCAGTTTTTTGCCGCATTTTCTGCACTTTCTTGAGAGCTCCTTAATGTCCGTTTTCAGTCTTTCATGAACATGGTCACTGATTTCTTCCCTTAATCTTTCCCAGTATAACGCCTCGGTTCTCTGCTCAAGTCGATACAGGAACAGCAAATGCAGGCCGATTGCTTTATAAGTCAGCTCCAGCTCTTCCAAATTGCGGTTCTTGATGCGGGGCTCAGGAAGTTCCTCGCCATCAATGATCGCATACATGGTTTCTTCCCATTGACGGACAAGATCGGCTTCTTTTTTTGAAAAAGGAAGATGGAGAAAACCATATAGATCCATCAGGCCGAGCTTTGCTTCAATTTCTGAGCCGCGAATCCTTTCATATAGGTCTCTCTCCTCTGTTAATGCCGCTTTTTTGGTTCCTCTTGGGCTTTCAAACTTATCCCAAAGCTCAAAGAATGACCCGAGATCGCGGTAATACCTTTGAAACCTTTCAAATACTGTATTGGTCGGGGCGATGGCAAAGCTGTGTACCGGTGCATCTTCCATTTCAAGCAAAGCTTTCATTCTTTTGATATCTTTTGTAAAAGCAACCTTCCCAATATTGTAAAGTCCTTTTCGGCCTGCTCTTCCGGCAATTTGCTTCACTTCCTGGGAAGTAAGGGTTCTTCTTTTCGTTCCGTCAAATTTATCATTTTCGAGGAATACAATTCTCCGGATAGGCAGATTAAGTCCCATCCCAATGGCATCGGTGGATACCATGACAGAAGTTTCACCATTTATAAAACGCTGGACTTGTTTTTTTCTGGTTTCTGGAGGCATCGCTCCATAAATCATGCTTACTGAGTGCCCTTCCTGCTGAAGTCTTGAGGCCGTTTCAAGCACTCTCTTTCTTGAAAAACAGATTAGTGCATCTCCTTTTCGGACATGACTGAATTTAAATTCTTTAGCTTCCACTTCAAGGGGAATATCCCGGCTGTATTCATTCAGTTCAATATCTGCCTCGCCAAGCAGCTGCAGCATCATGCTTTTAGCACTGCGGCTTCCAATAATATGGACTTCATTGGCATTTGCCTTGGTAATGGCTTTATACCAGGAAAAGCCTCTGTCTTTATCCGTAATCATCTGAGATTCATCGATCACAATGACGTCATAAAAATCCTTTTCATAGAACATCTCTACCGTGCTGGATAGATGCTGGGAACCGGCAACTGTCTTCTCTTCTTCACCGGTTTTCAAAGAGCATGGTACCCCATCTCGGTTCAATTTATCATATACCTCGAGTGCCAAAAGCCTCAATGGCGCCAGATACATACCGCTGTTTGCTGATTTCATACCTTCAAGCGCATGATGGGTTTTCCCGGTATTGGTTTCTCCAATATGAAGTACATATTTTTTAGCCCGTTCCACTGAAGGACTGTATTCCTGCCCGAAAATATATTCGAGCATTCGTTCTTCTTCCTCTTTCTTCCGCTGCTGCTCAGCCAGTTCTTCTGCTATTTTTCTTTCCCTGTCTTCAATGTCCTTCTCCAGTTGTTCTTGATGGGCTTCAGGGTCAAATGGGATATCCGCAAGCTTGACCAAATCTTCAACATATTCCTCCTGAATGGTTTCAAAAAAGCTTTCGTAAAGGTTTTGAAGAGTATGGGAAATAAGCTTCTTAACAGACTTTCCGGTCAGCGGTTTATCATATGCATCTTCATATTCCTCGAATAGGTGCTGCGGAAGGTTCTGCAGGATGAGTGTTTGCAGAGTATCGGAAAGAAATCCTGATATATGGTTTTTATATACATAGTAATACGTTTCATATTCGAAATAGCCTTTTCCCCAATACAATGCTTTATGAATATTCCCTGTCAGCTCCTCGAAGAATTCTCCCATAACAGTATAATCTTTGGCATTGAGACTGCCTGTTTCCTCAAGCTTTTCTTCGAGTGCGAAGGTATCCACCTTCTGATACCTTGTCTTATTTTTAAAATCTGAAACCAGCTGCTTTGAAGCCATATGTCTTACATGGAGATAAAGAAGGCTATAATCTTGTTCAATAATTTCCTCTATGTTCTTTTCAATATTTTCACGGATTCGATATTTTCTTCGCTGGAGCTGCTCCTCTTCTGCTTTCTGCAGATAATATGCCCTTGCCTTCTCATAGCGCTCAGCCCAAGCTTCATTATTGCTTTCAAATAGTTCATTAAGCCAGTCCAAACTGTTAAAAGGCTGATATTCCCTCATTTCAGTCCGAAACAGGTGATTGATTATTTTCCTGTCAACATTTTCGGTGTCGTATCCTTTCTCACTTAAATACTTCTTTTTTTCCTGCTTGGATATTTTGGCGGTGATTTTATTCAGCCACACATTTACCCAGATTTGATCGATATAATGAAATCTTTCAGAAAGATATTCCTTATAGGAGGGCATCGATTCCTGGCCGCCCAGATAACGGTCGGCATCCTCCAGAATTTTTATTTTTGTATGCTCTTCAGCATTATTGTATATCTGTTCAAGCTGATTCATGATCCGTTCCCCTTTAAACATCGCCAATGGGCGATGTAATCATTATGACTTAGGTTATGTATGATGTTGAAAATTTAAGTAGTCTTCATTTTACCATCTTTTCAAAAAATATCATTGACATAAAACTTGAACCGGAATATAATTTATTTAGAATTAAAACATCTTGAATTAAAGATAAAATATTGGAGGAGAAAAAAATGGCAAAAACTAAATGGGCAGTTGATCCAGCACACAGCAGTGTGGACTTTTCTATCAAACATATGATGATCGCAAACGTGAAAGGCAGCTTTAACAGCTTTGATGCTGAAATTACAGCAGATCCCGCAGATTTAACAACAGCTGATATTACATTCAATATTGCACTTTCAAGTGTGGATACACGAAATGAAGATCGTGATAATCACTTGCGTTCTGCAGACTTCTTTGATGTTGAGAACCATCCGCAAATGACATTTACTTCAACAGGCATTGTAAGCAAGGGTGACGATGAATATGATGTTACAGGCAATCTTACGATTCATGGTGTAACAAAAACAGAAACCTTTGCTGTCACATATGAAGGATCAGGCAAAGATCCATGGGGCAATGAAAAAGTCGGCTTTACAGCTGCAGGGGCTATCAAACGAAGCGATTATGGCTTAACATGGAATTCAGCACTTGAAACTGGCGGAGTTCTTGTAGGAGATAAAGTAAAAATCGACCTTCAAATACAGGCAGCAAAAGCAGAGTAAAGCAGAAAAAGGCAGGTATACCGTCGAAGCGGTATCCTGCCTTTTTTTTGTTATTGATCGGCTAGCAGAGTGGCAATCTTATCTTCAATAACTTTACCTTCACCGCCATCGGTCAAGTTGTTCAAAATAATGGAAAAGATGAGCTCATCCCCGCTGGATGTCTTAACATAACCTGATAACGAACTGACAGTCGAGATTGAACCTGTTTTTGCTTTGACATTCCCGGCTGCATTGGAGTTTTTCATGCGATTTCTTAGAGTACCTCCTACCATCCTGTCTGTGTCGCCGGCAATCGGCAATGAGTTCAAATAAGAAGAGAACCATTCTTCGTCCTGGACTTCAAAAAGAAGTTGAGAGATTTCATTGGCCGGAATTAAGTTTACATGTGAAATTCCGGAACCGTCCCGGAGCACGAGAGTTTTTTCATCCATTCCAAAAGCTTTTACCTGTTCTTCTAATACTTCAAGCCCTTTTTCCCAGCTGCCTTCCCCTTTGACAACCTTGCCCATTTCCTTGATTAACGTTTCTGCATGGCCATTATTGCTTAATTTCATAAATGGAATAAGCAGGTCTTTAATAGGCATGGATTTATGATCAGCAAACAGCTTTGCTCCTTGAGGGGAAGTGCCTGCTTTTGTCGTCCCTTTCAATTGAATGCCTTGTTCAGCGAGAGAACGCTTTAATAAATCCAAGGCATAGCCAGTCGGCTCCCATACAGCGATCCATTCCCTTGAACGGCTTCCTTCAACTGGAATTTCGCCTTCTATTGTAACGGTGTTCGTGCCGTGATCCCTTTCAATATGGATATCCTTCTTCTCACCTTTAGTGACGGTTTTCGCATTATTAACGATTTTTATGTAGTCTGTTTCCGGCACCATCTTTACAATCGGTTCCTGCCCTTCTTTTTCGGCGGGATAAACCTCTACAATGACTGTACCCGCATCATAATCCTCATTAGGGGAGGCAGTAAGTGCTGAGACTTGTCCGCCATAATACCAGGACTCGTCGCTCCATGACAGATCGGTTGAATAACGCACATCATCATACCAGGTGTCATCACCGATCAGGCTGCCCTGAATAACTTTGATGCCTGCTTCCTTTACTTTAGCAGCAAATGCATCAAAATCTTCCTTTAAAAGAGTTGGATCTCCTTTCCCTTTTAAGATCAAGTCACCCTGCAGTGTCTTCCCCTTTATTGAGCCTGTGTGAAGAAGTTCTGTGGTGAACTGATAATTTTCGCCCAGCGTTTCAAGAGCGGCAGCTGCGGTAAGGAGCTTCATATTAGAAGCCGGCCGCAAACGCACATCCCCGATATGGTCATATACAAGCTCACCGGTTTCTGCATTGCGGATACTGACTCCTGCAAGTCCTCCCCTTAGGATTGGATCATTATTAAGCATTTGGTTCAGCTGCTGGACGAGCTCATTGCCTTCTTCTGTTGCCTTGACATGAGGAGATTCGGGCTGGGCTAAAGGAACAAGTGCCAGCATAAATACCAGCAATAAACTGATATGCATTTTTACACTCTTTTTCATATGTATTAAGCCACCTTCCAATTTGTTTCATTACCATTTCTTCTTAGAAAGGTGAGTTCCCTTTATTTCCATAATGAGGAAAAAGAATCAATTTTTAATTTACTTAACTATTTTATTCTCAACTAAAAAAGTTATGAGGACTGGCTATTATTTCCTATTTATAATCTGAATAAATATTATGCTAATAAGAAGATTTATTCTTAAAAAGCTATTAGAAAATGGTATGATAAAAACAGGTAATTTTATAAGGGGTGGAAAGAATGAGTGTACATAAAGCCATATCAGAACATGTGAGTAAGCAGAATAAGATAATCACGAGGTTTGCAGCCTTGGACCAGCAGCGTGAGTATTATATTGAACAAGCATTGGATCTATGCAGGCGGGGACTTCCATTTTCTGCAGATAAGATAAATGAAGTAACTGCTGAAATCAATGAACTTTCTAAACAGGGAATTATACCTGCAAGAAAGTATGTAACAATTGAGATGATTGAGGAATATGCATCAAAGACAAAATAGGTATATATGATTATAAAGAAGCGTGACTTCCGATTGGATGTACGCTTCTTTATATTGGCTGTGATGATTCATGAGCAAATTCCTGCAAATCTATTCTTTTATTTATATTAAATTGTATCCCTTCATTTTCTAATAGTTCTCTTTGAATGTCATGCGAATCTCCGTCTTTAAACCCAATTTCCCCTTTCCCATTCACAACCCGATGCCAGGGAAGCTGATGCTTTTCACTTTGGGTATGAAGAATCCGGACCACCTGTCTTGCTCCCCGGGGGCTCCCGGCAAGCCTTGCGATTTGTCCGTAGGTCATGACTTTTCCTCTTGGGATTTTTTGAATGATTTTTATCACTTTTTCTGTAAATGGCTGCACGTGATTGCTCCCTTTTTTTCTTGTATTAAGGCTCTTTTTGTATAAATTGTTATTTTTCGCCTTTCAATGTTGTCCGTTGATTTCCGCTCCATGATGCTCAGCGAACCGCGGGGCGGGCGGTGAGCCTCCTCGACGCTGCGCGTCTGCGGGGTCTCACCTGTCCCGCTACTCCCGCAGGACGTTGAATAAGCTCCCCGAGAAACACCGCACGAAGAAAATGCGATAGCATTTTCGAGGATCTCGCACCTTCCGCTACAATCAACTCATTAAATATTATACAAAAAGCAACAAACCTTGCAAAATCAGCCTATATATTAAACATGCCCGCCTGAGTTTCAGGCGGGCTCCCTTATTAGTCCAGCATTTTCTTTGCATGCTCAGGAAAATCAATAAATGGGTTCCGGTTCCCCTGGAGTGTTTGAATGGAAGCGTTTCTATGCTTTTCATATACAGTCACTGGATTTTCTTCATGCCATCTAAGCAAAATCTGCATATCCATCTTCTCGTCAATCATAAGTACGTTTTTATATCTGACAGCAAAATAAAATACAGCTCTTGCGGCAATCCCTTTTCCGTATTCCGGTTCAAATTTCTCCTGTTCTGCCATTCCGCAGCCATTCCTGACACCCGCCGCCTCCATTTCCGGGACATAGGCTTCAAAATCATAGTAGGGGAAGTTGCTTCTCATACTATTGCATGCCGGCTCACAGGCAAAAAGATGATGGAGATCCCCTTTCATTGGCTGTCTTCCTTCAAACCATGATTGCGGGACTACATGCTCGGTATTAAATATTACTCTTTCATTGCTGTGGAATCCGCCTTCATGAATGGTCTGAAGGAGCTTGAGATCCTGGTCAATGGCTTTAAGCGGATCAATGCCTTTCCCCGAATATAAACTTTTAAGCTTGAGGTTTTCCTGCAGATCCACCCATGGATATACATATCGGTGAGGTGAGTAATCCAATTGCCGGTTATGAGTACGAACCAGCAGATCATGAACCTGTTTCGGGAGATCCTCTTTCCCAAAATCAATGGTTCCATAGTAATCCTCTTGATTTAAGATATCTTCCTCAGCGTTATAATAAGGTTCGTTCTGAACACTTTCAATATACTTTGACTGAGCTTCTGCCCATTCCGCTGCTATACTAGTTACTTTAATCATATGGCATTAAGAACCGTCGATTTAAACTCCTGGTCAAAGATTCCGGCTAAATGATCTGGAACGGTTAAATAAACGAGTCCGTTTCCTTCAAGTTTGGGAGAATTGCCAAGTGGAACCGTTCTTCTGATTAATTGGGCATAAAGTTCAGGTTCTGAAAGCTTTCTTTCAAATTGCCTGTTTGCAAAGTCCTTGATCAGGGCCAGAGCTCCGGAAACATGTGGAGCAGCCATTGAAGTACCGCTGAGGGTTGCATACTTTCCGTTCAGAAAGGTGGATAATATCCCTTCCCCTGGCGCCACTAAATCTATTTCATTATGAGAGTTTGTAAACTCGGAAGAATCCCTTTCAAGGTTAATAGCACCTACACTAATCACCTCATTATAGCAGCCTGGATAAGCAAACTCATCGGTCGAGTCGTCCCCATCCCCTTCATTTCCTGCTGCGCATACTACAAGGATGTTCTTATTTACTGCGGCTTTAATCGCATCATGCAGTTCAGGAACATCAGCTGGCCCGCCAAGCGACATGGAGATGATATCTGCATTTTGCTCGATGGCATAATGGATGCCCTTAATAATCCATTCGTATTGTCCGGACCCATTTTTATTTAAGACCTTTACAATAAGGAGATCAGCTTCAGGAGCTACCCCAATAACACCAGCATCATTTTCATGTGCAGCAATAGTCCCTGCCACATGTGTTCCGTGGCCATTATAGTCCTTGAAACTATTTGGATCGTTGTTATCATCGTCTGTAAAGTTCCGCCCGCCCTTAACGCGGTCCTTGAGATCAGGATGGCTAATGTCGCAGCCGGTATCCAAAACAGCAATTTTAATTCCTTTTCCTTTTGTTTCGCTCCAAACCTTTGGCGCCTGAATCAATTCTACGCCCTTTGGAACTTCCTTTACATCCTCTTCCTGCTGAATCACCTTATAAGGAATGACACGAACATATTGCTCCATTTCTTTCCCTCCTTAAGAGATTAAATAGAAGCTGGTTCTTGATGATACCTTCATTTTAACAATTCTGAATATTTAATAACAGTATCGTTGGTAGCGAAAATTAATAGAATTACGAGAGTGAAAAGGAAGGATTTGTGATATTTGAACTATAAAGTGGCATTATTCCTATTTCAAAGCATACATGAAACGGATTTATCTCAGAGTTTTTAAAAGCTCGGGAATCTCCGCATAAATTTGAATGATTTCATCGATCTTCATCCTGACAAGACCGGAAGATGAAGGAGCAACGAAGTCGATAGTACCGGGAACTACAGGCTCTTCCTGAGTTCCCCATGGCAGTTTTTTTTTGCGGCTGTATTCCTGGTATACACCTTTTCCAACAAAGCAAATAACCTTTGGCTTGAGCTCAGCTATTTTCTTTATCAGCTCTGCTCTTCCCTCTTTATATTCTTCCTTCGTTATTTCATCTGCTGCTTTAGTAGGCCTTGGTACAATATTTGTCATTCCATAGCCCAATTCCAGTAATTTATAATCTTCCGTTGCGGCATATTTACGGGGAGTAATACCTGATTCATGAAGAATTTTCCAAAAGCGATTGTTTGGGTTTGCAAAATGGTGGCCTGTCTCTCCTGATCGAATGCTTGGATTGAAGCCGACAAAAAGCAAATCAAGATTTTTTATCAAGTGGTCTTTAATAGGCTCCATATAATCATCCTTTCGCTATTGCAAGCTAATGTTAATTTTACCTAAAACGTCTGGTAAACAAAACAAAAAGAGCCCCTTAAGGCTCTTTTAAAACTGATTATCCTTCAAGAATTTCAACTTTCTCCATAACATCGCCATTTCTCATTGCTTTAACTGCTTCCATCCCGGAAGTAACTTTTCCGAAAACAGTGTGAACACCGTTTAAGTGAGGCTGTGGCTCATGAACGATAAAGAACTGGCTTCCGCCTGTATCGCGGCCTGCGTGAGCCATAGAAAGAGAGCCTTCTACATGCTTATGAGGGTTTCCTTCTGTTTCACACTTGATTGTATACCCTGGACCACCAGTCCCTGTTCCATTCGGGCACCCTCCCTGACTTACAAACCCGGGAATTACACGATGGAAATTCAAGCCATTATAAAATCCTTCATTAACAAGTTTTTTGAAATTTTCAACTGTCCCTGGTGCTGCTTCAGGATAAAGTTCAAATTCAACCTTTTCCCCGTTTTTCATTAATATGTATCCTTTTTCTGCCATACTAATCATCTCCTTATGTAAAAATCAAATTAATAATACCATTAATCTCATCAGGAATAAAATCAAAAGACGTTTTTTCACTGATTGAATATAAAAAACAAAGGGTAAAGATAAGATAGATTTAAAAGCAGAAATGTCTTATTGGAGGTTTTAAGAATGAAAAAATGGGCTTTTGTCTCGGATTTTGACGGAACAATTTCAAAAAGAGACTTTTATCTAATAATGATGGATAAATATTTTCCGGAGGGTCGAAAGCTAATGCCCAAATGGAAGGCTGGAGAGATAAAGGATATCGACTTCTTGAATAAAGTCTTCACTTCCATTAATCAGGAAGAAGAACAAATTATCAGTGATATTTATTCTATTGAAATAGATGAATATGTACCAGATTTTATTGAAAATATTCAGCAGAATGGCGGAGATTTTTATATTTTAAGTGCAGGCACAGACTATTATATCCACCACATCTTAAAAAAGTATGGTGTTAAAGATGTTAAGGTTTTTTCAAATGAAGGATATTACCATGAGAAGAATGTCCATATGAATATTGATAAAAATCATCAGCATTATCATGAACAATATGGCATTGATAAATCAAAGGTCATTCAGGACCTGCAGAAGGAATATGAAACTGTGTTTTTTATGGGGGACAGTGAACCGGATTCCCACCCTGCAGAGCATGCTGATATCACTTTTGCCAAAAATGGCCTCCAGGACCTTCTTCGGGAAAGGGGCATAAGGTTTGTTCCAGTAAAAGAATTTACAGAAGTGAAAGAGTATTTAACTGAAAAAGGCATTTTGCCAAAATCCTAGAGCAGGATCCCGGTAAAGCAGCTGGCTTTACGCGGGATTTTTCTATGTACGTTAACCAAATAACTCCAAAAATAAGATTAAGATAAATATGATCATTGCATAAAATGATAGATGCAGAAATACAGTTGTTAATCTAAATTTGATTTCTTCCACATTTAATGACTGTTGTCTTCGAGTCCTTGCCCTCACTGCCGCAACACCATCCCTGCACATAATAATTAGATTATCTGATCATCCTCATGAATTATAATTCTTCATGAAACATGCGCTTCCCTTCAAAAATAAAAACTGAATTTCCTGGGGAAGCGCATAACATGACAGATATTTAGGTTATTCTTCTTTTTTTTCAAGATATTGATCAATCTTATTATCGAGAATTTCAAGGCTTTTCATTGCCCGCTCAAAATCAAGTTCACGATAGTGATGGGCTCCACCAGGTTCTTCATCTTTTTCATCTGCCAGTTTTACCAGGGATTGCAGCGGTGTTCTGACCACTTCGCCTCCAGGCAGAAATGAATCCGTGTGAAAAAGGATGGCCAAGGCAATTTCTTTTGCTTTTATCGGGTTCTCGCCAAGTCTGATCAGGAGTTTATGTGCCCGCTCAGCACCCTTAATGGCATGAATGTCATTCTGCCTGTATAGGTCGTAATCCCATTTTCCATTTTTGTACCAGGTATAATGGCCAATGTCATGCATAAAGCCAGCTTTGGCTGCTGAATCAACATCTTCTTCCATTTCTTTGGCAATCTGGAATGCGTGATAGGCGACTGCAATAGCATGAGCGATGCCGGAGCGTGTAATATATTTTTGTGCGATCCGATGCTGATAGATATCGGTCAGTTTAACATCCCTCATGTAATTCTCCTCCAGTTAATAATTAAAATTTCTTATTGAGATTTTTTTGCTTATTCATTACTTCATATGATTTTTCAATAATATCTGTTAACACATCGCCTTTATAAATCCTGCCGAGTTTCGTGTTTTCCTGATAATAATCAACAATTTCATCAAGCTTATTTGAAGTTTCTTTTGATATGCGGACATTTAGCTGAATACGGGTTTCTCCACTCATTGTAATCCTCCTGGCTATTAATATCTTTCTGCTATCAACTTGATAGCAAACGCTGTCGTTTTGTTAGTGGGCGCTATAAATATTTAGATTACACTGTTTTCCTGAATTATTCCAGTATAAAGTTTCCTGAGAGAAAAAAGAGAACAGCTATGTAAGCCATTCTCTCTTTAACGCTTATTCAATTGCTGAATTGATCCCATTTGTCCTTCAGGAATCGTCCGAAATCTTCAAGCTCCTGCTTTCCTTCTCTCAATTTTTCCTTCCAGATTGGAAGATCCTCTCTCAGTTTACCTTCGAATTTTTCAGCTTGTTCTTTAATGGTTTGTCCAATTTCTTCTGTTAATTCCTTTTTCTCGAGCTTTTCATTCACCGATTTAGTAGCAAATTCCCCTTCCTGCATGTATGGCAGGCTTGACTCCATTATTGATCTGAAAACAGGGACTGCTGTTTCAGAACTGCTTTTTGACAGATAATGTTCCCTGTCGGTCTGGTCATACCCGAGCCAGACAGCACCAACCAAATTCGGTGTATAGCCTACAAACCATTGATCCTTTGTTCCGTTAATGTCTTTATATGGGAGCTGGGTCGAACCCGTTTTCCCGGCGATTGGAACTCCTTCTATCTTCGTAGCGCTTCCTGTGCCGGTTTCTACTACATTTAAAAGCATGGAAGTCATTTGGTTAGAAACGGTTTTCGTCGTAACTTTAACGGTTTCTTTGTCACGTTCCGCAATGATGCTTCCGGTCGGGCCCACGATTTTCGTAATTAAATGCGCATCATTACGCTTGCCGCCATTTGGAAAAGCTGCATATGCTTCGGCGAGCTTTAAAGGTGAAATTCCCTTTCTCATCCCGCCTAATGCAATTCCGAGATATTCATCTTCTTTTTCCAGAGGGATGCCGAACCTTTCAAGAGCATCCAAACCTTTATCCAGTCCAATTTCATTAAGCAGCCAGACGGCTGGGACATTGATGGAGTCTTCCAAAGCTTTATACATGGACACTTCCCCTGCATATTGTCCTGAAGCGTTAGCCGGTGTGTAATCTCCGTATGTTACGGGTTCATCCTTCAGCATCGATGTGGGTGAGTATCCCTCTTCAAGGGCCGGTGTGTAAACGGCTAGAGGCTTTAGTGTTGATCCAGGCTGGGCTTTGATGTGTGTGGCCCTGTTGAATCCTCTGAAAACATGTTCACCTCTGCCGCCGACAAGGCCTCTGACTCCCCCTGTCGCCGGATCAAGAAGGACAGCTCCGCTTTGAACGATTTCTCCATTCATGCCAGCCGGGAAGATTGAGTCCTTTTGATATACATTTTCCAGGCTTGATTGCAGATTTTGATCCATTTCTGTGTATATTTTATATCCTCTTGTAAATATCTCTTCCTGTGTTAATCCGTACGTATTTATTGCTTCATCAAGGACGGCATCAACATAGTAAGGGTATTTCCTTTCCTTCTTGCTTCGTGTTCCTTCCTGTAAGTGAATCTTTTCATTTATTGCGTTCTCATACTCTTCTGCTGAAATCATCTTATGCTCTTTCATCTTCCCAAGGACAACATTTCTTCTTTTGATTGCACGTTCGTAATGATTGTATGGGTCGAGAGCAGAAGGCGATTGAAGCAATCCTGCAAGCAATGCACTTTCGCTGATGCTCAATTGCTTTGGTGTTTTGCTGAAATACTTATTTGATGCCTGTTCGATTCCCCATGAGCCGCTTCCGAAGTAAACCTGATTTAAATACATTTGCAGGATTTCATCTTTTTTATAATTTTTTTCGATTTCAACTGCCAGGAACAATTCTTCAGCTTTTCGCTTGTAGGTCTGTTCAGGTGAAAGTAAAGCATTTTTGGCGAGCTGCTGGGTAATGGTACTTCCTCCGCCGGTTATCCCCCCTGCAAACAAGTTGCCAAAGAACGCTCTGGCAATCCCTTTTATATCAAAGCCGTTATGCTTATAAAAGCGTTCATCTTCAATCGCGATAACGGCATTACCCACATGTTCAGGCAATTCTTCAATATTTGCTCCCTCTGCCCTATTTTCTGCAAGACTTGCAGCAGCATCACCATCTTTATCGTAAATAACAGTTGATTGCCTTAATCCCTCTTTTAAAGTTTCCACGTTAGCTGTAGCTGCCAGAAACGCAAAAAAGAGAATGGTTAAAAGTAATATAGTTAGTGATAAAAGCAGCAAAATTTGTGTCAGGTGCTTTTTGCGCCAAAATCCTGCAAAAGCTTCTTTGTAATGCTGAAATTTTTCCATGGTGACTCCTTCGCTATTTCTTTAAGTTTCCTTATTATTTCCCCTTATTATATATTAAACGAATAAACTGTATAAAAAGTTTCAGGATCAGCATAAGGGACTGCCCGCAAAAAAGACTTGTTTCTTCTTTGAAATAATGCTATATTAATTAAGCGATGAGCTAATTGCATAAGACGACAGACACGCTCGTTTGGGCAATGCACTATGTGGAGTGCAGTCGTGTCGCCGCAATACGTAGAAAAAGACGCCTCTCTGAGGCGTCTTTTTTATTGGCTTTTTTTAAAAGATTTTTGTTTAAGAATTTTGACCGTTGTTTTCACGCCCCAGGCACGCATCGAACCCGCGGGGAGGAATGCGAGCCTCCTTGGCTTCGCCTGCGGGGTCTCCCACTTCCCTCTCCTCCCGCAGGACATTGAATAAGCTTCCTCGATTGAACAGCATTTTCGAGGATCAAGTGTCCATAGCGAAGATCAACTCAGCAAATAACGAAGACAGCTTCTTTATTTAATTAAAGTTGTAAGATATGAGCCTGCTGCAAGTGAATGGAGCCTGGCTGCTACATATGGCGGCAAGGCGTTTTTATGAGTCTCAGCCGGCATGCCAAGCCACAAAATTTGTCTGTCGATTAGGAGGAACGGGAAGGGGAGGCATATTGCCGATATCTCATCAGGAGAAATGAAAGGGACAGCATGCTCTGCAAGCAAGATCAGTTTCGTTTTTGGAGGCCTGTTGGAAACTGCCTGCCCCCACTCTTTTCCCAATCCATGCCCATTAGGCAGAGAGATAATAATCTCCTTTCTTGCTTTAGAAATATCCTCAAACACTTTCTCCAATTTTTTTGCATGCATCCATTGAAGGCGCGGATGCTGATTTTTAATCCACATGCCAATTTGATCAGGATGAATGGCCTGTCCATTGTGCGCTTGATGATCTGCGAGCTTCCGCCATGTTTTATTCCTGAATACTTTGCTTTGTATAAATTGCATATCGCAAATATGTATGAACTTCCCCTTGGTTCTTGTTATGGCAACATTTAGAAGCCTTTCGCTATCTTTCCCAATCAGCAGCATTCCAGCTCTGTCATGGGGAGCGGCATCGGCAGAG
Source organism: Cytobacillus firmus (assembly GCF_023657595.1). Lineage (NCBI taxonomy): Bacteria > Bacillati > Bacillota > Bacilli > Caryophanales > Bacillaceae > Cytobacillus > Cytobacillus firmus. Next base: position 2,243,128 of record NZ_CP098323.1, read on the forward strand.
TCAAAAATCATGACATCCCGTTCACTTCCCTGAAAACGGTGAACAGTCGCAGCAATAATATCAGCGGAAGCTCTTTCTTCTTCATATATTTCGCAGAGAAGCTGTTCCAGTAATAATGCCTGTGCGCGATAAGGAGTAACATATCCTATCGACCGGCTTCCTCCTGTGTAAGCTTCATGTATCAGCTGAAATCCAAGCAATAGATTCCAAAGATTGATTCTTGAATTTGAGCTGCCATCTTTTATTCCATATTCACCTGATCCATTGGTATTGATCAGGATTGAGGCATTGCCGGGAAAAGGTTTGCAGGCTGCGATAGGCGCTCTGGCGGCCAATACATCGGGGTGGTCACCTACGAGTGAATGATAAATATGTTTATTGGAAAAAGCGGATATGTCCGGGTGCATACGGCGCTGTTCTTTTAACAGAAAAAGGTGCGGATGCAAGTGTCCATCCTTGACTGCATCAGACACGCCTGAGTGGTGAAAGATATCCTCTCTGAGCCATTTTTCCGACAGCTTATGTTTTGAGGCAGCAATAGGAGGAAGCTGTTTAAAATCCCCGCAGATGATTACCCTTTTTCCAAGCGAAGCTGCAAAGGCAGCCTGTGGAACATAAGCCATGCTGGCTTCATCGATGATGACCAAATCAAAATTTTTCTCATAAATTGCAGGGTCACTTGCTGCTTTTGCAAGTGTTGTTCCAATAATAGAAGCGTTTTTTACAAACTCTATTTCTTTCTGCCTGATTTTTTCAAGCACTCCGGACAGCTTCTTTTCAATTTCAATTAGCAGATCGGAATCTCTTTGGCTGAACGATCGTGATAAATCCTGTTTAAGCAGGCGGCGGTCCTCCATTAGAGCCGCTTTTTGCTCGGAGAGATTAGAGTGCTGCTTGTTTAAGAGAAACTCGGCTGTCAATGAATAATGATTGATCAATGCCGGACCGATTTGTGACCCGTAACGAAGCAGGTCACCATCAGCAATTGTTCTTTTGCCTGATGCAAAGGCTGAAATCTCTGCCATAAGGACATCTATTGCTTGATTGGAGTGGGCCAGAATGAGAACATTTTGCCCTTTAAAATATTTATTGGCGGCCACACGTGCAAGAGTGTAGGTTTTTCCCGTGCCTGGCGGTCCCCAGACATATGTGACTGGATTATATTTGGAACGCAATATCAGTTCATGGGTACTGCTCTTTACTTTATCAGCAGGGTGCTTGGGAGACATGGAAGGATCCATCAATTTTTTTATTCTGGCCCTCTTTCTTTTACTATCTTTTATGTCCTCTAAGCGCTGAAAAAGCTGATCCAATAGTTCCCATGGATCATGAAGCAAAAAGGCCTCCGATAAATCGCTGCCAATATCCTCTATTAATGCCAAAATGACATTATTTCCTTCCGCAGAAAGGATTCTTCCCTCCACCCTCTTACTTCCCCAGTCTATTTTTATGGAAGATCCAGTTGGTATTTTAAGGGCTGAAGGGGTATCGAAAAAATACGTATAGGCATCAGATTTTGAAAGAAGCCGCCCATTTAGAATTAACCAGCGGGAGCTTCCGTATTTTTTTAAGTGTAAAATCTCTGCCTGAATGGCTTTTTGCCAATCCCTTATATGTCTGAGTGTTGATGTCATTTTTTATCGTCCTTTATTCACTAAGATATTCAATTAGACTAATATATCATTTACCTGCCAATACGCAAAAGAAAAGATGAAAACTTAAAGATTGCCGATATCTCAGGTTAATTCTCCCGAAGTATGAGATAATGTATAAATAACACTTAATCGAATTAACGAAAGAGGGATCAGTGTGAAGCGCAGAAATAAATTTGAACAAAATGATGTTGTGATTCTGGTTGATACAGGAGAAAAAGTGACAATCAACAAAACATGCTATGTGGCAAAAATGAAGAAATACACGTATACAATTAAAGAAAATCCGAAAATGTTTTATTTCGAAGAAGAAATGAAGGAAATATTTTAAGAATTGACTATAGAATAGTAAAATTTTTATCCGCAAAGGCCCAGTTCTGCGGAAAACGCAAGCTCAATTGCCAGTATGTCATCCCTAACAGATTATACTGGTCAATTAATTTATATTTTTCAGTAATGCTGCGTATATCTTCAAACCAGACCACATGCTCTTCTGATCTATTCCAGTATCTGAACCATGGGGATGCTGCATACCCATCGAATTGAATAATTGCTCCTCTGCTTAATGCTAAATTTTGAATGGCTTGCATGGATAATGAGCGGGTTCGATTATCCGCTGTTCTCCAGTCATAGCCATATAACGGCAAGGCGATTTGCAGTTTTTTCGGGTCAATCTGAGTGATCGAATATTTAATTACCTCTTCGGCCCACCATAGTGGAGCGACGGGATTAGGAGGACCAGTGGGATAACCGTAATCCATGGTCATGACTGCAACAATATCTGCTCCCTCTCCAATGGCTTTATAATCATATGCCCCTATTATCCTGTTTGTTGGGAGATCTTCAGTCTTAGCATGCACATTGACATGAAGAACTTTTGGCCCTAAGGCATTCTTTAATTCTTTAATGAATGAATTGAAATCCTGGCGCCTTGGCGGAGGGATAAATTCAAAATCCAGACTGATGCCTCCATATCCTTTTTGAGTGACAAAATTCATCAGGCTTAAGATTAAGTTCCTTCTATAAATTGGTCTTTCAAGTACCCCTCCAATTAATTCAGCATTAAAATCCCCTTCTGCAAGGTTTCGGATCATAAGCAGCGGAATGACATTCAAACGCCTGCTTTCTGCCAATATGGCTGTATCGTCAAGCTCTATATAGGCATACCCTTCCTTTGTCAGCGAGTATGAGGATATGGCAATGTAGGTTAAATGCCTTGCAGTTTCCCTGAAAGCGGGCAACAGTGTTTCAGGAGAATACGGGACTATGAAACCCAGCGTACTCATAACTAATTTACGAGCTGATGGGATGTTTAATTTCTGGCCGATATACAGCCCTTCTGGCCTGATCCCCGGGTTTGCTGACAGAATGCTACTAATGGATGTCTGGAAACGCTGGGAAATGGTCCATAGTGTGTCTCCCTGCTTTACTAGATAAGCTCTGATAACAGGTCCATCTTCCGGAATATATAGAGCTAAACCAGGTAAAATACCAGGTCCATTTTCAAGCCCATTTGCTGTTAATATAGTCAGGATCGGAATATTAAACTTTTGAGAAATGCTCCAAAGACTATCGCCTGCCTGAACGATGTGAATTCCCATAAAGCACCTCTTTTCACTTGCTTTTAAGTTAGTTTATGGGTGTGACAAGCCTAAATAGTACTAACTAAAAAATAAGGCATTATTAGAGTGTTTTCTATAATACCGGGGGTTGTTTCGGTGCTGCTGATGGATGGACGGATGCTTGCAATTCGCATTACTCTCAAAAAACAAGTGGCTTCAAGAATTCTTGATAGCCACTTTCTGATGCTTCTATAAATTACAGATAATCTGCTTCATGCCCTCCCAGTGAATCCATATGGCTTGCAATCATAGCAATGATCGTGCTTGCCTCTTCTTTACTGAAGATAAAGTGATCTTCATCCTTGATCATTTCCTCATCATCTGTCCAAATGCGATTGACCCTGCGCAGGACGCCATCACCTGTTTCCTGGACCACTCCAAACTGATAGGATACCTCCACTTCATCTTCCTTGAAAAAGGCGGTCACTTCAGGAGTTTCCCACTCTACATCTACTTCTTCAAAGATATCTCCTTCGCCGCCGAAGTCATATTCATCAGCGATGATAAAATCTTCGTCTTCTGATGCATAAATTTCTTTATTATCTTCAAATTCGAATTCATCATCTGCGCCATTCATGTAGTCATGAAGGCTTTCGTGGACGGTATCGATGATGTCTTCAATATCAAAAAGCATTGTTTTAGATGTATGGCCAAGTTCGAAGTCAAAGTCTTCTACATAGAATTCTTCATTATGCGGATCAAAGAAAAGTGTGCAAAAGTACTCTCGGTCATTATCATCGGTTTCAATGAAAAATTCCATTCTGGGATGCTTGGCACCCCGGTCAACCGACATATTGCCAATCTGATCATATTTATTGCAAATGGATTCAAGATGGTCCTGCAACTCACCGCTTACCCTGTCAAACCATTCTAGTGACATACTGCATCCCTTCCTCTCAAGGTTTTTCTCAAATCTATTGTTCCCACTTGCCTTTTTTTCAAGTATGGGATAATTAGCCAATAGAATTGGACGCGGGATGTCACTAAAAAGGCACCCGATATAAGTCGGGTGCCTGAGATAAAGTGAAACTTCAATCAGTGGGGGGTTTCCTTGTCCCCCACTGATTGTTAGTTGAACCAATCGGGCCTTACGGGCAGTTGACCCCCACTTATCCTCTTTGATTCAACTAAGTCTTGAAGTGGGGGTCTTACTGCCCGTTAGACTGCGATAAAAATTAAACCTGCAGACCGTAGTTTCGGCAAAGGGCTGCCAAACCACCTGAGAATCCGCTGCCAATTGCATTGAATTTCCAGTCGTTTCCATGACGGTATAACTCACAGAAAACTACGGCTGTTTCGATCGAAAAATCTTCTCCAAGATCAAAGCGAAGCAGCTCCTGATTATTGGATTCATCCACTAATCTTACGAATGCATTGGAAACCTGGCCGAAATTTTGCTGCCTTAATTCTGCATCATGAATCGTAACCGTTATGCCAATGCGATGGACGTGTGAAGGTATTTTAGTAAAATCAACAACAAGCTGCTCATCATCACCGTCCCCTTCACCAGTACGGTTGTCTCCTGTGTGAATAACTGCCCCGCTTGGATGCTGGAGATTATTATAGAAAATAAAATCATGATCATTTGCACATTTACTGTTTTCATCAGCCAAAAATGCTGATGCGTCAAGGTCGAAGTCATGGCCGCCGCTATATTTGTTTGTGTCCCAGCCCAGGCCGATTATGGCTTTAGTCAGACCGGGATTTGTTTTAGTAAGATCAATTCTTTGACCTTTTGATAATTGAATACCCAAGATACTCACTCCTTCATAAAACAAATCCATTTTTCATGACAGATCACCTGTGTGCAGGTTCTTCCTAAAGAGAAAGCCAGGAAAAGCTGCTGCTCTGCCTGGCAAAAATAGAACTTAACCTACCTGCAAGCCGAAGTCTGTTGCAATGCGGGCAAGTCCGCCCTGGTAGCCTGAACCGACAGCAGAGAATTTCCATTCTCCATTGTGACGGTATAATTCACCTACAACAATGGCAGTTTCAATCGAGAAATCTTCGCCCAGATCGTAACGGATTAATTCTTCATTTGTTTCTTCATTGACGATTCGAACAAATGCATTTGAAACCTGTCCAAAGTTCTGGCCGCGTCCTTCGCCATCATGGATAGTAATAACGAAAGAAATCTTCTCGATGGCGGCAGGAACAGCGCTAAGATTAACTTTGACTTGCTCGTCATCGCCATCGCCCTCACCTGTTCTGTTATCTCCTGTATGTACGACTGAGCCATTGCCTCCTTCAAGCTGGTTGTAGAAAATAAAATCTTTATCTGATGCACATTTGCCATTGGCATCTAATAAGAAAACACTGGCATCAAGGTCAAAATCCAAGCCGCCATCATATTTATTCGTATCCCATCCAAGTCCTACTATTACTTTAGACAATCCGGGATTCGTTTTTGTTAAATCAATTTTTTGCCCTTTCGATAAAGAAATACCCACGTTCATCCATCCTTTCAGGTTCAAAAATTTTTAACAGCTTCGCTGAAATACGCAGCTGTCAACTATGTACACCTTTAGTGTAAACGTTTCAAAAGAAATCGTAAACCGATTTGCTATTGAGCCGGGAAAAAAGTTCTATATTATCTCAACAGTTTGATGGATAATTCTGTTCCTTCCTTTTTTACCCGTTATTCTTTATAATATCTTGTTGGGCAGCTGGGTACAGAAAGGGTGATCGCACATGGCTGAACTAAAGCAGCTGGTTTTCTTTGATTTTGAAATGCTATGCAGCAAAAATGGCATGCTGTTTGAAGATATGGAGGCCATTCGTCTTGGTGCGGTAAAAGTGGATGTTGAATCAGGCAAGGTAACTGGATTTGACAGGTTCATCCGTCCGCAGCAGAACTCACCATTAAGTACTTTCTGCAAAGAATTGACTGGGATATCTGACTCTGATTTAGAGAAAGCGGATGACTTTCCTCAAGTGTTTAAGGATTTTCTCTTTTGGGTCGGCGGAGTTAAAAAAGCCAGATTCTTCTCCTGGTCGTCCAGTGATATCCTAAGACTGAAAGCCGATGCTTTGAGGCATAATCTTCCCCAGGCTACTATTGAAAAAATTACTAAAAGATATGTTGATTTTCAGGCTGTTTTCACAAAAAGAGCTTCCCGTACGGCAGCTTCTGTTGAAAAAGCGTTGTCCTTCTATGAACTTTCTTTTATCGGCGAACCCCATCATCCCATGTATGATGCTTATAATACACTGCGGATATATGAGTCATTTGAAGAGCATTTGGTAAAGACCGATTTAATTATGGTGCAGCAATTTATCTTTCAGGAAGCTGAACTCCCTCGTGTAGAAAGGCTCAGTCAGGAAATTAAGTATATATTCCAAAAAGACCTGGTGGAATTCTACTCCAATTTGAATGATGCCTTTCGTATGAAAGATGCCTGGAAATTAATTAAAAAAACAAAAAAGCTTGTTGAGAAATATGAGAATATCCTGCTGAGCCGTTCAGGCATTTTTGATAAAGAATTGATTACCGGAGTAGAAGAATTACTCAATTTTCATAAGGAACTTCAAATCGCTTACAGGGAACATTGTTCGTACACATCAAAAATTATGATTCTGCATGAGCAAATGGTTGAACCGCTGCAGAAAATATGCGTATAACATGGAGGTGACATAACTGTTGCCTCTTTTTTTATGTGGTTTTAAAATCGTTTAGCTTGGTATTCTTAAGATTTTCAGAGATAATAACAATACTAAAAATGAGGAGATGATACGTTTGGATAGAGTGCAGATGGCAGAAGATCTGTCGTTTTCAAGAATCGTCCATGGCCTTTGGAGACTGGCAGACTGGAAATTGTCAGATGAAGAGTTAATCACATTAATAGAACAGTGTTTTGAACTGGGCATAACGACATTTGATCACGCTGATATTTATGGAAGCTATACGTGCGAAAGCCTGTTTGGAAGGGCACTGGAGAAAAAGCCGGAGCTCCGCGGAAAAATGGAAATTGTTACGAAATGCGGGATTGTCCTCGAGTCACCAAACCGGCCCGAGCATAAATCACATCATTACAATACCGGAAAAAAACATATTATCGCTTCTGTTGAGAAATCATTGCAAAATTTGAAAACAGATTACATAGATACCCTGCTCATTCATCGTCCTGATCCTTTTATGGATCCTGGAGAAGTTGCTGATGCATTTTCAGCATTAAAATCCGCGGGCAAGGTTAGGCATTTTGGAGTTTCGAATTTTAAAAGCCATCAGTTCACGATGCTTCAGTCCTTCCTTGAAATGGACCTGATTACCAATCAAATTGAGCTGTCTGCCTTTCATCTCGAGAATTTCGAGGATGGCACTTTAAATTTGTGCATGGAAAAAAGAATTGCTCCGATGGCCTGGTCCCCCTTGGCCGGCGGAAAGATCTTCAGCAGCACCGAAGAAAAACCTGCGCGCCTTAGAACTGCATTGCTTAAAGTCGCAGAAGAAATCGGGGCGAATGATATTGATGAGGTTTTATTTGCATGGCTCTTAACCCATCCTGCCCGAATCATGCCAATCACCGGGTCCGGCAGGATCGAAAGAATTGAACGTGCTGTCCGTGCATTATCTTATAAACTTAACCGGGATCAGTGGTTTGAGATTTATCAAACTTCACTGGGGCATGATGTCCCTTAATAAAGAAAACAGCCCAATTCATAAATTGGGCTGTTTTTTTACATATTATTGAAAAACACTTTTAAAAGCAGGAGGAGATAATTCCACCTCTTCAAAAACTTTAGTCATGGAATTGATATATTCCTCTTTAAATGGCTCTGCTTCCGCCATATCTTCAGATCCTGCTTTTACAAGCTCTGCTTTTTTAGCATAGTATTGGGATAAGCTATCAACCGCAGCTTCAATATCCTTAGTATAGTCTGTTAATTCCTCCGGCACTGACACGGCTTTTGCGTCCTTTTCGAATGCTGCAGCTGCTTCAGCTGGATCCTGACCTTCAGCAGTTAAGCTGGCATCTGTGTTACGGATTACTTTTGTCACTTCTCCCTGATAGTTCAGCAGAGCCGAACGCACTTCTTTAGATTCATCAGCAGACTCTGTTGTTTCAGCTGCCGCCTCTTCCTTTTCTTCCCCTTTAGAAGCTTCTTCGTTTGAGCATGCTCCCAGCATGAGTGTCAGTGCAGCTGCTGAAAGCAAGAAAGGTAATTTCTTCATGCTTTTGTCCTCTCCTTCTTTTTGTTCAGAGGTAGTTTTGGTTGACTCCCTATGTAGTCAGATTGATGACATCCCTGCCAATTAACTGACAATTAATAATTTACCTATTTTTTGAATTTTTTGCAACACTTTTTATTACGATTTTCGAAATTTTTTAATAAAAGGCGCTGTTATATTTGTCTGTTGATTTCCGCTGCAGGCACTCCCTTTCCGTGGGCGGTCAGGGAGCCTCCTCGTCGCTATGCTCCTGCGGGGTCTCCCTTTGATCCGCACTCCCGCAGGAGTTTTGTGCCTTCCGCTCCAACCAACAGGGGTTAAAAAACAACAATAAGCCATAACAGAGCCTAATAAAAAGCAAGTAAGCTACGCTTAACAGAAAAATGTTTAGGCTTTTATCGCAGTCTTACGGGCAGTAATACTCCCATTTTAAGACTCAGCGGAATCAAAGGAGGATAAATGGGAGTCAAACTGCCCGTAAAGGCCCGATTGGTGAGATACAGTGAAACTTGCCGACGCGCAGGCAGAGGCTTAGTTGAACCAATCGGGTTCGTAGTGTCGATTGATCGAAGCGCTAGCGGAGATCTTAGCGACACTAGAACGCGACTAACAATCAGTGGGGGATAAAGAGCTCCCCACTGATAGAAGTTTCACTTTATAGGACAGTGCCCATCCCTCATAAAAAGATCATGCATAGGCTATAAAAAAGGTGAAAACTGAGGAGTGTTCCTATGGCACAAAAATCAAATGAGGATGCTAATCCTAAGCTTTATTTAAGCCATTCAGATACTGTTTCCAATCAGGGTACTTACCGTCTCAACTTTCTCCAGGAAGTAATAAAAGAGCAGCAGACCGTTAATACCCGCTTGTCTGAAACTTATGATGAGATGAAGACTCAGCTAGAGGATTCGTTTATTGATATGAGGAAGCTTGTAAAAAGTGCTGCCGGCAAACAAAGTAATCATATTGGGCATTTGACAGCTAAGATAGAAAAGCAGGATGCTTTTTTGGCGGGTTTTCTGGAAATGATGCATGAGCGCGAAAAGGAGAATAATTTATTGAATAAAAGGCTGGCTGTCTTGGAGGGAATGAATAAGGAGATTCTGGAAACTCTTGAAAATGAAGAGCCGGTAAACCAGAAAATACTTGAACAAATTTACTGTCAGGAAGCGGCAACACAGGCGCTTTCCCGTAAATTTGATAAATTCGAGGCATTTTCTGAAGAGGCCGTAACAAATTTTAAAGCACAGGAAGAAATGAAAGCAGAATTAAGCAAAAAGCTTGATGTCCAGGAAGTATTTCATAATACAGTAATGGAGCGTTTAGATCAGCAGTTCGCGTCATTTTCGGAGGAAGCTGAGAAAAAGTTTAAGACGCAGGAGCAATTGAAAGAAGAATTAAGCAATAAGCTTAGTGAACAGGAACAGGCCAGCAAGTCGATAATGGAACGTTTACATCGCCAGGAGGCGATCACTGAAAAGATCAGCAGACAATTGGATCATTTAAAGTCAATCGTTTATGAGCGTGCCTCCCACCTTACTGAACGCTTCGAAAAAAGCTTAAAACAGCTGTCAAAACCAGTCCACAGCTTCTTTGTCAGTCAGGAGGAAAAAGCAAGGGATGGCAAGAATAAAGAGTAAAAGAAAGAAGGCACCTGGAGAAGTGCCTTCTTTTCTAGCTTTAATCTAAAATTGTAACTTTAACAGTTTTTCTGCCAAAATTGATGGCATCTTCCTGAGATGGCATAAAGATATCAATCTTGTTGCCTTTAATGGCTCCGCCAGTGTCTCCTGCGACAGCTTCACCATATCCTTCAACATGGACTTTAGTTCCCAGCGGGATCACATTAGGATCTACTGAGATTACTTTTTGATCTGGATTTTCTTTTAAATTGATTCCTGTTGCTGTAATTCCTGAGCAGCCTTCACAATTAGCTGTGTAGGCTGTTGCTTCCATATTCAGCACTTTTTGAGTTGCTTCATCATTTGCATTTTCCGCAGGTTTTTCAGAAGCAGGCTCGGCAGCTGGTTTGGATTCCGCTGCAGGCTTGGCAGGCTCAGATGCAGGCTTTGATTCCGCTGCAGGATTAGCAGGTTCCGGATTAGACTCTGCGACTGGCTTTGCTTCTGGAGCCGGCTGTGATTTTTCAGCTGGCTGTGTTTGTTTTACTGCAGGCTGTTCAGATTTTTGCTCTGAAGCAGCTGCTGTTTTTGCAGGCTGTTCGGACTTTGCCGGAGCAGCCTGAACTGGAACAGCTGCAGCATTAACAGCTTTGGCATCCGGATAAAGAATTAATTCATCGTCCGGACGAATTAAATCAGAACTCAAGCTGTTCCATTCTTTGATTGCCTCAGCTGTGACACTATGCTCTCTTGCTATATCCCATAAAGTATCGCCTTTTGATACTATGTATTTCTTTTCAGGGTATACATTAAGTACATCATCCGGGTGGATGATATGCGAAGACAGCCCGTTCCATTCTTTAATCATGTCAACTGGTGTATTATATGACTGGGAAAAATCCCACAAAGTATCGCCTTTTTTTACTGTCACTTCTTCAGCTTGTACATTCGCACCTGCTGTTCCGGTAATTGCGGCAGCTGCTACAAAAGTTAAAATTGATTTTTTCATATGATAGAACCTCCCGTATAGCTCGTTTTTAGCTAACGGGGATAATAATAACATGGAATCTTTACTAAAAAAGAACAAACAGATAATAATCCCGTTACGGATATAACAGCCTCATAACAAACATATTTCAAAGTCAGGTGCCGTTTTAGACTGAAAGTGGTGCTTTTCCTGTTATCATGGGATTCGATCCAATGTTTTTATAATTTGTCCATTTATTGGCAATATCTATTTTTAAACAGGAGAGGAATTAATTTCTAATGAAAAAGCCAATCCGATTAGGATTGGCTAGGCAGATTTCGCAGGCAAAACAATATTGAATGTCGTACCTTTATTTAATTCACTCTCGATAAATACTTTGCCATTATGGCTTTCAATAATTTTAAAGCTGACCATCAAGCCTAAACCATTCCCATTTTTCTTGGTTGTAAAAAATGGTTCTCCGATATTTTTCAATTTTTCCTGTGGTATTCCGACACCTGTATCCTGTATCGCTATCTGCACCTGGTTATTTATGATAGCTGCTCTGACTGTAATATCTCCTCCATCAGGCATCGCTTCAATTCCATTTTTGATAAAATTAAGGAAAACCTGTTTAAGGCGGTTTTCGTCACATTCAATCTGGATGATATCCCGTTCATATTCGAAACGAATTTTCACGTCCCGTTTCCGGGCTTCGAATTCCAGAAAAGAGATGACATTCTTTATAATAGGTATGATATCTCTTTCTTCCAGTTCAGCGGCTTTTGGCTTAGCAAGAACCATAAAATCTTCTACTATATGATTTACCCGGTCAATTTCATCTAAAATGATGCTTAAGTATTCCTGTCTCTCTTCATTCGTTTCATCCAGCTGAAGGAACTCTGTATATCCTTTCATTGTTGTCAGCGGATTGCGGATTTCATGGGCAACCCCTGCAGCAAGCTGGCCCACTGCTGCCAGTTTATCCTGCCGATGCAGCACTTCCTCTGTTGTTTTCCTCTCGGTAATATCGTTTCTTATGGCTAAGTATTGATAAGGTTTTCCGTTCGCATTCATGAACGGCACGATTGTTGTATGGACCCAGTAATAAGACCCATCCTTTGCTTTATTTCGTATTTCCCCTCTCCATACTTCACCAGAGCCAATTGTTTTCCATAAGTTCTTAAAAAAATCTTTTGAATGCAGATTTGAATTTAATAACGAATGGTTTTGTCCTATCAGCTCTTGCCTGCTGTACTGGGAAATTTCACAAAACCTCTCATTTACATTGGTTATAATCCCTTTTTCATCAGTGAATGCAATAATGGAAGACTGATCAAGAGCAAATTTAATATCGTTAACCTCTTTCAAGGAATTTTTGAGATTGGCTTCAGCAGTTTTCAAGGCAGATATATCTGTCCGGATGGAAACATACTGATACGGTTTATTCTTTTTGCTGAGGAAGGGTACAATTGTTGTCTCGACCCAATAAAAGCTTCCGTCCTTTGCTTTATTTCGTATTTCTCCCTTCCATATTTCCCCCGACCCAATCGTTTTCCATAGTTGGTGGAAAAACTCTGGCGGATGATATCCTGAATTTAAAATATTATGATTTTTGCCCAGCAGTTCATATTCTTCATATTTGGAAATCTCAACAAATTTATCATTCACATACGTAATACTCCCCTTTGGGTCAGTAATAGCCACAATAGATGATTCATCAAGTGCAGCCTGAATATCGTGTAAGTTAGTGTCGCTTGCTTCCAGCCGCTTGCTCATTAGGGTGCTTGAAGCAATGAGGCCGCTAAGGATTAGAATCGCTGCAAATAATACCAGGAAAATCAGAAAAGTCCCCGGCGAGTCTCCCTCCCTGCTAATCTCCCCATTTGGATAGAATGAGGACGATCGGATGAGCAGAAAATACCCCTCTACAACGGCTCCGGCAATAATGAGTGCGCTTAAAGGCTTTATCCATATATGTCTTGAATAGGAAAGACTTTTTGAGTAAAAGAGCATCCAAAGTGAAAATAAAAAAGAAGCAAAAATAATCAGGGTGGAAATGAGAAATACAATGGAGCCAAATTGGACATTCATCCCGATAGCATACATTCCTGTTACATGGATGGATAGGACTGCCATCGTTAAAAAGAAGCTGCCCGCAAGAAGATTGCCTTTCTTCAGCTGTCGTCCGATTACTGCACTAAATGCCATTCCGGTAAAGGAGATGCCAAAAATCATGGACAATAAGGTAAGAGGAATATTGTAGCTTCCGGAAGCATTTATGTTGATCGCGACCATGCCAATGAAGTTCATGATCCATATGCCGATTCCAAGTGAAAAAGTTCCGCCTAAGAACAAGAACCTCTGATTGCTTTCAGATGATTTTATTAAAGTAAATAAATCTAATGCTGTATAGGAAGCCATAATGGTCAGTATAACGGCCGCAAATATTAATATCGGATTAAAAGATACAATTATCTCAGTCATCGCAGGCTTTAAGCCCCCTCATTTTTACTTTATTCAATATGATTGTAATGGAATCATTCATGCCATGGAAGAGGCTGGGAGAAATAAAGTCTGAAGCTCATTAAAACTGACAAGCTTAAGAGCAGATTTTAACCCTCTTTTATGCCTGAAAAAACAATAAATTAAATTTTTAAAAAAATTTAATCAAAACACTTCACATTAAAATATATTTGGTATATACTGTACTACAACAGAAGAAAACAAAATAAACTGTATTATAAAAAGGAGGAAATAGTAATGATTAAAAGTCCGGTTGAATTCTTCAGAACCCTTCCTAAAAAGGTATGTCCCGAGTGTGGCCAAACAGTAAAGGAACAGGCTGAATCATACTTAATGGAATGTGATCGCTGTCTGTCAAAGAAAATGGAATAGCACAATCAGCGGAAGGCTTCCTGGTCCTTCCGCTTTTTATTTATTAAAAAACCTCAGCTGTTGCTGAATAATATGAAATTATTTGAAAAGTCTATAAATATATCTCCTCTTCTTGTATAATTGTTCCATAAACTCTTTATTTAGAGAATCGAAATAGGAGGGAACGATATATGGTTCAAACAGCAATAACCAGATTAAAGCGTCATGAGGTACCGAAAGAGCGCACATGGAAAGTGGAGGATTTATTTGCATTGGAGGAAGATTGGCATAAAGAGATAAAGAGTATTGAAGAGGATCTTGCTGTTTTTGAGCAATACAAAGGAAAACTCCATGAAGGTCCGCAAGCTTTGCTTGACTGCCTTTCCGCTCAGGAAAAGCTTTCTATCCGTCTTGTCCAGGCCGGCACATATGCAAGCTTGCGCCAATCAGAAGATGGCACAAATCCCGATAATCAGGCTATTTCATCACAAATAGCCTCTTTAAGAGCAAAAGCCGCCTCCACTCTATCGTTTATTGATTCTGAGTTATTGTCTCTGCCTGATGGTACAATTCGAAAATACATAAAAGAAGAAAGCAGGCTGGAACCGTTCAGAAATGGGCTGACCGAACTGCTGGAAACAAAGAGGCACAGACTTTCTCCGGAAACGGAAGAAGCGCTGGCTGCATTAGGAGAAGTATTCGGTGCTCCCTATAATATCTATCAGGCTGCAAAACTTGCTGACATGCCATTTGCCTCATTTAAAGACAGTCAAGGAAACGAATTGCCCAACTCTTTTGCTCTTTACGAGGATCGCTATGAATTTTCGCCGGATACCACCATCAGACGGAATGCCTATGCCTCGTTTACAGATTCATTGGAAAACTACAAGAATACATTTGCTTCTGCATATTCTGCGGAGGTAAAAAAGGAGGTAACGCTTTCGAAACTGAGAAAATACAGCTCAGTCACACAAATGCTTCTCGATTCCCAGCATGTAACAGAGGAAATGTATAACAATCAGCTGGACATTATCCAAAAGGAACTTGCTCCCCATATGCGCAGATATGCTCAGTTGAAGAAAAAAGTCCTGGGATTGGATAGAATGCTTTTTTGTGACCTGAAGGCTCCACTTGATCCGGAGTTCAATCCGGAAACAACATTTGAAAAAGCATCAGAAGTCATATTGGAAGCTCTCAAGATAATGGGCCCGGAATATACCGATATAATGAAGAAAGGCCTGTCAGAACGGTGGGTTGATTTAGCTGATAACGTCGGAAAATCCACAGGCGCTTTTTGTGCAAGTCCGTACGGTTCACATCCTTTCATCCTGATTACATGGACAGACACGATGCGCGGTGCTTTTGTTCTCGCTCATGAGCTTGGGCATGCGGGTCATTTTTATTTGGCCAATAAATATCAGCGTATCATGAATACCCGCCCTTCAACCTATTTTGTCGAAGCACCCTCTACACTAAACGAAATGCTGCTTGGCCAGCATTTATTGGCTGGTACTGAAGATAAAAGAATGAAGCGCTGGGTTATTCTTCAAATGCTTGGAACTTATTATCATAACTTTGTCACACATCTTCTCGAAGGAGAGTACCAGCGCAGAGTATATCGTCTGGCTGAACAGGGTGTTCCGTTAACGGCGAAAACACTCTCAGCTCAAAAATTAGACACACTTGCTGAATTCTGGGGAGATTCGGTTGAACTGGATGATAAGGCCGCTTTAACCTGGATGAGACAGCCTCACTATTACATGGGACTTTACCCATATACCTATTCAGCCGGTTTAACAGCTTCCACTGCTATGGCACAAAGCATTCAGGAGGAAGGCCAGCCTGCTGTCGACCGCTGGCTTGATGTCCTTAAAGCCGGAGGAACGAAAAAACCGCTTGAACTGCTTAGGAGTGCCGGCATTGATATGTCTAAGCCGGATCCGATCCGCAAAGCAGTAAGCTATGTTGGATCATTGGTAGACGAATTGGAAAACAGCTATGTGTAACAAGAACCCCCTCCGATTTAAGGAGGGGATTCTTGTGTTTCCTCTGATGGTTTTAAAGTGTTCTGATAGGCAAATTAAGCGGTTTTAAGCTATTCGTTTTTTCTATAAAAACAAAGCTGTCATACCTTAGAGAAATTTTAGTGGGAACATAATTACCATACTGTTCATATTCAGGATTATATACAACTCCGATGGCCCGATGTCCAATAGTATCTGTGAATAGATCTCTGTTTTCATCGTTGAACAGCAATACTTTATCTCCGGGACCAGCCATTTGAAGGGCATCCTCCCAGCTTCCCGTCTGTGCGGGCGGCACCTCCATAACCTGCATTTCACTCCCCCATTGTTCGGCGGCTATAACGGTACCTGAGTAAGTGCCAAAGCATAATGCGAAAACTTGGTCTTCTCCGTATTTTTCGCGGAGGATTTGCCCAACATTCACAAGCCCCTCTTCTTTCATATCGGTTGCTCTTGCATCTCCAATATGTGTGTTGTGTTCCCAAACGATAACCTTTGCATCTTTTCCGTAAAATTCCGATACTTCCTCCAGTGCACTTACCATGTGATGGTCCCTGATATTCCAATCATCAGGACCGCCTTTTACCATCGCCCGATAATAGTTTTCTGCATTCAGGGCAACAAGGCTGTTTATCAAAAGGTTCAGTGATTCCTCTTCAAAGTTGTTGGTTTCCTCCCATTTGTTTTTAATTTTCAGCAAAAGGTCGGCAACCTCCTTATCGCAGGCGTCTCCATAAAATTCTGCAGCGACTGCATAATTTTCCGGTTTCCGGTGAAATGGCTCAAAGCAGGAAAATGCTTTTTTAGCAGCTTCCAGCTCGGCTGCTCCCTTTGATTCCAGAAGTTTTATTATTTCATCCATAGACTCCCATAAACTATATATGTCGATGCCATAGAAACCCGCCATTTGGCTTTGCTCTTTAATGTGCTGATTATAATCATGAATCCAGGTAATCAGCTGTTTTATTTCCTCATTCGCCCACATCCATGTCGGCCACCGGTTAAAATCCTTCAGTGCTTCAAGGGGGTTCATTGGCGTATACCCTTTAACATACCTGTTAACTGTAAAGCAGGAAGGCCAGTCCCCTTCCACAGCGATACAATTGAACCCTTTCCGTTCAATGAGCTTCCTGGATATTTCCGCTCTTATAGAATAAAATTCAGATGTTCCATGTGAAGCTTCTCCCAATAAAACAAATTTTGCTTTCCCGGCAGCTTCAATAATGCGCTCAAACCAAAATGGATCGCTGAGAGAGCCTGCTTCCGATTGAATAGCTGCAATCAGCCTTTTAGTTGCATTCATTCTTATCACCTCAATTTAGCCTTATAGCTAACTTGCCCATTTGAATTAGGATTATATGGCTGAATATTAGATCACTGCGGAGAGAAAACTTTAAAGAAAGATGCTCGAATATATTTCAGAAGGGTTAGTGAATCATGAAAGAAATGGATGAAAAATACCTGACTTCTGCACCGAAAGAAAAGATGGTTACCATTGGAAATGACGGCAAATTTCCGAATCTGAAAAATGCGGTCGGGGATTCTGTTGATGAACATGAACAGCTGGAAACGGCAAATGCTATTCTAGGCGCAAAAGAAATCGGCCAGCAAAATGAAAACCTATAAATGGGGAGTGAAACTAATGGAAACAATTGATCCTAAAAAAGTAAAATCGGGAGATGAGGTATATGTCATTTACCATAATCCTCACACGCCCAGTGTAGCAAACGTTAGGCCTGCTGAAATTGTTCCGCATCCAAAAGATCCTAATGCAGTAGCCCTCTTTCTTAATGAGTCATTTCATTTAATAGAAGAAGATGATGCACTGTTTTCTTCTGAAAAGGATGCAGAAGAGGCTTTTCAGGAATTATACGGAGAGTACTGACACAAATAAAGAAAGACTGTAAGGAATCAGTCTTTCTTTATTTGCTGATTATAAAATTTGCGGTAATTCCCTCATTTCGGCAGTTGTTTCATCACCGCATAATGGACATTTTAAATCTGAAGAGGCAAAATCTTTTCTCATCCAGCCATTGCAGCTATTACAGGAATACACCTCTGTGTCGAGCATTACAACCTCTGGCTTATCATCTTGGCCTTTTTTATTGAAAAAAATTGGAATCGCCTCCTTTTTTTCATAGTATGGACAAGAAACGGGAAAATTATTGAAAATGATAAAAACAAATTGGAAGAGGAGGCTATTTAATGTTCCGCCAACAGAAGAAGAAAAACCTTACTATCGCAGGAACAGATATTGATGAGGTAAAAAGGCTGAATAGCCAATCCGGATTATCCTATAACGAAGTAAAAAGAATGCTGGCAGAAAATTATTTAAAGAAATGAAGTTTTCATTGGGTTAGATCATGAAAAAGGCTGTCTGCTTGTTTATCATGATGTAACCCTTGTTAAGGGCCAAAAATAAGCATGCTTTTGAGGAGAATAGTGTAAAATTGGCTCGTTCGTAAAGTACTTGTCAGGTAAAAATGATGCCATTGTATTTTCGTATATCGAACATGAAGCTTCATGCAGCTGCCATTTTGTATGATGGATATCCCCGCGAAAAACTTCTTCACCTTTTGTTACCCATAGACAATATCTCTCAGTCAGCCATTCATCAAGTGACCCTGCCTGTGCATTAAATGGGCTGGAAGCTGGCTTATATTGGACTTTGATTTGTACGCTCTCTTTATTTTCGTTTTTTCTCCTGCTTTCATAATTAATGAGTCCTTCTGTTTTATCAACTTTCATTTCGGCATTCATATAGGGCAGGAAATATAGCATTCTGGCTCCTGTAACCGCTAAAAAATTATCGGCATCCAGGCTGAAAAAATACACACCTTTCTTGCCCCCATACTCTACATAAGTTCTTACATTCAGCTCATTCATTGATTTCATCATTGGCAATGCCGGCAAGCCGCGGACTCTCATTCTGCTGATCCAGAAAGGTACTATTCCGATCCAGGCTTCGCCCTTAAATGTATCCAGAGTTAACTGAGAAGGAATATGCTTCTCCATTATTTCTGCCGGTACCGGCCAATGTGCAAACAGAACATCATTCCATATTTGCTCCATCACCCAGGGTTTATCAGGCAGCGGAAAAGGTCTGTGCCCTGTTATCTGTAATTCTTTCTTCATGCTTTTACCGCCCTTCAGCATTTTTATTAACGATTATTCCTTCAAAATGCCGGCAGTAAACTTAGTAACGATAAATGAAGTTCAGATAGTCTATAGTTCTAAGCTTTAGCATTGCCCTGTATTATTAATAGAGGTGATGGTCCATGAATAAGCGTCTATCAGTACCTTATTTGAAAACACTCAGTCTGACACCGGAAAACCAGGAGTCTCCCATTCATTTTCTGAAGAATTGGAAAACACCGCAGGGTTATTTCTATCTAAGGAATCATTTTGCATACCCGCAAATTCATACCCGGAATTTAGTATTGTCGATTGCCGGCAATGTTCATAAACCGATGGAAATATCATTTAATGAACTTATCCGCTTTCCATTCATAGAAATTCTGGTCCCTCTGGAATGCTCCGGCAATAACAGAGCTAAGTTCAAACCAAAGGTTTTTGGTGAGCAGTGGGAAGAAGGGGCAGTCAGTCAGGGGAAATGGAAAGGAGTACCTTTGAAAGAGCTGCTGGATAAAGCGGGACTATTGGCTGGAAGTAAAGAAGCTGTGTTTGCGGGAATGGATTTCGGTGAACGCAAAGATTTCAAAGAATCCTTTTACTTTGCAAGAAGCCTGCCGATTGAAAAGGCACTCCATGAAGATACGATCGTAGCATATGAATAT
This sequence comes from Cytobacillus firmus, assembly GCF_023657595.1. Lineage (NCBI taxonomy): Bacteria > Bacillati > Bacillota > Bacilli > Caryophanales > Bacillaceae > Cytobacillus > Cytobacillus firmus. The sequence continues at coordinate 2,262,859 of NZ_CP098323.1, forward strand.
AACGGCAAGCCCATACCTTATAAGCATGGTTATCCTTTTCGGCTAATTGTCCCTCAATGGTATGCAATGGCCTCCGTTAAGTGGCTTAGAAATATATTTATTATTCAGCATGAATTTAATGGCCCATTTCAAACAAAAGATTACGTTTACTATCCTTATGAAGATAGCGATTTAGATAAAAAGCCTGTTACAGCCATAAATGTTAACAGCACAATCCAGCATCCATTGGATCGTTCCATTGTTAATGAGGGGTTACATGTTATAAAAGGTATTGCCTGGACTGGAACTGGTACTATTAATGAAGTCGCAATAAGCTTTGATCATGGGGATACTTGGAGAAAAGCGTCGCTTAAATACAGAGGAAACGAAAAATACTCCTGGGTAAAGTGGCATTTTAATTGGGAGGTAAAAAAGGGCGAATATACCATTCTTGTGCGGGCAACAGATACAGAGGGCAATATTCAGCCAATAAAGCCTTACTGGAACAGGAAAGGATACGGATATAATGCTGTGCAAAAAATAAAAATTCAAGTGGTATAACCCGTTTTTCCATGCAAAATCCCCAAAGTGCAAAAAGAGAAGATGTTTTTAATACATCCTCTCTTTCTAGTTCTATTCAATTAGCAGTGCTAATTAATTTTCTTCATCTGTCCTCTTGCCTGCTTCCGGTTCACCAGGTGTCTGATTGCCTGTTGTAGCCTGATAGCCCACCCGATAGGAAGAAGTCCTCTTTTTTCGGAGAACTTCCGGCATTTTATATTGGCTCAGGTCTTCTTGAGCATCTCTCGGCGCCATTGAAATGCCTCCTTTCTATCCGTTATTCATCATACCCTTTACGGGGGATGGAAATATCCACGCCAACTACATCCTCAATAACGGCATCCGCCTGTCCTTCCATATAGGTATCACTTACCTGCTCATGCGTTGTTGCGAGTCCTGAAGAAAGCTGATCATTTCTTTTATAATCCTCAGTTTCATAATATCTGCCAGCAATATTCGTGCCTTCATTATTATCTTTTTTATTCATGCATAATCCCTCCTTCTAATAAGAACTATCCTTATTTTGGACATTAAACCGATTATCATACGATTCAAATCAAACTCTATGTGTGAAAACAAAAAATCTGCCCTGATTAAGGCAGATTTTAAGCAGTTTACATGTTCATTTATCCTTTAATATCCCCAGCCTACGCAAGCAGCACCAACAATGATTAGAAGTATAAACAGGACAACGATTAAAGCAAAACCGCCGCCATATCCTGCACCTGCACCCATTCTAACACCTCCTGACGTCTAGTGACAGTGTATGAACATGATGTTTGTCCCGAATGGGCAGTTGTAACGGAGCAATAAAATAAAATCAAAGATACTTTTACCTTATCGGAGCCTGGCAATGATTTAGAAAGAAAAAACGCCGAAAATGTGAACAAAATAGGAGATTAATCACCCAATTTAATTTGGTAAGAAAAAAACTCTTTACTGCAAACGGATTCATGTTAAAATGGACAGGTAATCAAGTTAGATGTCTGACGTCTATTCACAAACCTCTTTTATCAGAGGTCTATATTTTTGACGTTTCGTAAAAACGTTTTCATTCTACTAAATTCAACAAATGAGGTGTCAACATGAGTTTTATCTGGGGTATATTTGGGATTGTGACCGTATTGGGAATAGCTTTCCTTCTTTCATCAAATCGTAAAGCGATCAATTTACGCACAATTCTTGGCGGTCTAGCCATTCAGTTTGCCTTTGCCTTTGCCGTGCTAAAATGGGATCTTGGGAAAAAGGCACTGGAAAAATTAACTTTTGCAGTAAATGACATTGTAAGTTACGCCAATGAAGGAGTTAATTTCCTCTTTGGAGGATTATTTCAAGAAGGTTCAGGTGTTGGATTTGTATTTGCATTCCAGGTCCTGACAGTTGTTATCTTCTTCTCTTCCCTAATCTCCGTTCTATATTATACAGGGATCATGCAATTCATTATTAAAGTGATTGGCGGAGGCCTTTCTAAGCTGCTCGGAACCAGCAAGGCAGAATCGATTTCTGCTGCTGCCAATATTTTTGTCGGACAGACAGAGGCACCTCTTATCGTCCGCCCTTTCATCAGCAAAATGACAAAGTCGGAATTATTCGCTATCATGACCGGCGGTTTGGCTTCCGTGGCAGGTTCAGTTCTGATTGGTTATTCACTGCTTGGTGTTCCACTGGAATACCTGCTTGCAGCAAGTTTTATGGCAGCTCCTGCAGGTCTTGTAATGGCTAAAATGATGATGCCTGAAACTGAAAAATCAGAAACAACTGATGATATTAACATTGAAAAAGATACGAAATCTGTCAATATCGTAGATGCTGCGGCCCGGGGAGCGAGCGATGGTTTAATGCTTGCCTTGAACATCGGCGCCATGCTTCTTGCTTTCATCGCTTTAGTTGCCTTAATCAATGGAATCATCGGTTTTGCAGGCGGACTTTTCGGGCTTGAAAACTTAACACTTGAAATGATTCTTGGCTTTATTTTTGCACCAATTGCTTTTGCAGTTGGAGTCCCTTGGGCTGAAGCAGTACAGGCTGGCGGCTACATCGGCCAAAAGCTTGTGTTGAATGAATTCGTTGCTTACTCAGCCTTTGCTCCTGAAATCAGCAGCCTGTCTCCTAAGACTGTTGCAGTAGTAAGCTTCGCGCTTTGCGGCTTTGCGAACATTTCCTCTATGGCCATCCTTTTGGGCGGCCTCGGCAACCTGGCTCCTGACCGCAGGAATGATATTGCCAAGCTTGGCATCCGTGCAGTTATAGCTGGAGCTCTTGCCTCTCTATTAAGTGCAGCAATTGCAGGAATGTTAATTTAATAGTCTGATAGCATACTGGATAACCGGTATGCTATTTTTTTTGAGGTAAAGGCGAGAATTGTCGAAAATTATCTGAAAATTATTTTAATTCAGAGTTGATTTTATATTTTTATTAATGTTAAAGTATTGATGTAAGCGTTACCAATAGTATTCTTCTAAAGTTTTGCAGCATGGAAATACATAGACTACTATTTTAAGGAGGAATTATATGAGTCAGTTAACTGCAGGTTTAAAAGAAAAGGTAGAAAAGTTCTTAAGCGGAAAGAAGAAATTATATATCAATGGTGAATTTGTAGAAAGCAAATCACAGAAAACGTTTGATACGTATAATCCAGCGACAGGAGAAGTTCTGGCTACTGTTTTCGAAGCAGGTGCAGAAGATATTGATCTCGCAGTAAAAGCAGCCCGAAAGGCGTTTGATGAAGGAAAATGGTCTAAAATGAGCGCTTCTAAGCGCAGCCGCCTGATGTACAAGCTTGCCGATCTTATGGAAGAAAACAGTGAAGAATTAGCACAGCTTGAGACATTGGATAATGGAAAGCCAATCCGTGAAACAACAAATGCCGATATTCCATTGGCAATTGAACATATGCGCTACTATGCAGGCTGGTCTACGAAGATTGTCGGACAGACTATTCCTGTCAGCGGACCATTCTTCAACTATACCCGCCATGAAGCCGTTGGTGTAGTGGGGCAAATCATCCCTTGGAACTTCCCTCTTCTAATGGCAATGTGGAAGCTTGGTGCTGCCCTGGCAACAGGATGTACGGTTGTTCTTAAACCAGCGGAGCAAACACCTCTTTCCGCTTTATATCTTGCTGAGTTAATGGATCAGGCAGGCTTCCCTCCAGGGGTTATCAATATTGTCCCTGGTTTTGGAGAAACAGCTGGCCAGCCGCTTGTTGACCATCCGCTGGTAGATAAAATTGCCTTTACTGGTTCTACTGAAGTAGGTAAACGGATTATGTCCAATGCTTCAAAGACCTTGAAGCGGGTTACGCTTGAACTTGGCGGCAAGTCTCCGAACATTATCCTGCCGGATGCTGATTTATCAAAGGCAATTCCTGGAGCTCTTAACGGTGTTATGTTCAACCAGGGACAGGTTTGCTGTGCCGGCTCCCGTGTTTTCATACAAAAGAAGCAGTTTGATAATGTTGTAGCTGATATGGCTTCACATGCTAAAAAAATCAAGCAAGGTGCCGGAATTCATGCTGACACTGAAATCGGCCCGCTTGTATCTGCTGAGCAGCAAAACAGAGTTCTTGGGTACATTGAAAAAGGCCTAAGCGAAGGTGCTCAGCTTGTAGCAGGAGGAGATAAGCCTCAGGAGCAAGGTTACTTCGTCTCCCCTACTATCTTTGCAGATGTTAATGACGAAATGACAATTGCGAAGGAAGAAATCTTCGGACCGGTTATTTCGGCCATGCCTTATGATGACATTGACGAATTAATTAACCGTGCCAATAACAGCGAATATGGATTAGCTGCAGGAGTTTGGACTCGTGATGTTGCAAATGCACACTATGTGGCCAATAAACTCCGCGCTGGTACAGTTTGGGTGAACTGCTATAACGCTTTCGATGCTGCATCCCCATTTGGCGGCTATAAGCAATCCGGTATCGGACGTGAAATGGGCTCATACGCTCTTGATAACTATACAGAAGTTAAGAGTGTATGGATCTCCATGAAATAATAGCCGAATCAAAAAAAGGAACCTTTCGGGGTTCCTTTTTTAATGGAAATCCTTTAAAGTTTCTTCCCATTAAGAATAAGTTCACAGATTATCCATAGGATTTTTGATGGATATTATTTATCCTTATATTGGGAGGGGAAATAATGAAAAAAGTATATATGATTTCCGCTATTATTGTCGTATTAGGCATTGCTGCCGGCATTTCTTTTTTTATCATTCGTGATATGACATCAAAGATACCTGAACATATTACACTTTTAACCGATGATGAGAAGGTATATGACTTTGAAGAATCTGATGAAAAGCTGAAGCTTGTTGAATTTATTTATACGCACTGTCCGGATATATGTCCGACGACTACCCAAAGGATGAATCTCCTGAAAAGTGATCTTACTAATGAGGGTGTATTTGGGGACAAAGTGCAATTTATTACTGTTACGATCGACCCTTATAGGGATACCGCAGATGTTCTTAAAAAATATAGAAGCACCTTTGATATTGAAAATGATGAGAATTGGATCTTTCTTACTGCTGATCCTGATACATTGAAAAAGGATCAGGCAGAAATTCAGGAGCTCGCAAACACTTTCCAATTTCAATACCGTGATCCCGGTGATGGCTTCTATGTTCACAGCACCTTTGTGTATTTGCTTGACGAGAATAATAAATTTATTAAGAAGTTCCCTATGGGAGAAGATTTTGACAGGAATGAAGTTTTCAAAAAGATAATGAAGCAAATTTAACAAAAAAAATGGCGGATTTTAGGATCCGCCATTTTTTTTTAACCTAGTTCGCAGAAGAAGATAAATTTTTGTTTTGGTCAATGAGTATTAAAGTTTTTGATCTTGGCTTTGAGAAGCTTACTTTAATACCGGATTTCTTTAATCGGTTTACTAAATCAACCAGCTGTTTTTTAGCCATCTAAAAAACTCCTTTTTCCCTGCCTGTATGATTAATATTTTACATGAAATTTATGAAAAAACTATGAACAAAAAGAAACAATTTATACTTTTTCAAGGTTTTAATAAAAGAGTCTGCCTGGTTTTTACTTCAGTGAGAACTGTTTTATGATAGTTCCCATCTGCCCAGTCTTTCATCTGATCATGGTACCACTCGCTTAAAGGATGTCCGGATTGCCCTGGTCCCACCAGATGGTAGGCAGTATTCATGTTTTGTGTATCAATCACAAATCTCCATGAGCCTCCATGATTCACTGTGCCATCGTCTTTGTTGGCTGCCGCCTGCACAGTGACTGAGCTGCCGCCAACAGGAATTTGGCCCTCTCTATTAAACAAATAGTTTAAAGGTTTTACACTCGAAAGCGGGTGGGAAAAAGCTAATTGATGATAGCTACCCCATTTCCATTTAGTCGGGCTGCTTCCTTGAAGATCTTCGGCTTCCTTGACCGCTGTACTCAATGATTGGGAAAGGATTTCCTGCAATCCGCCCTTTTCTTCAATCCAGATGCTTTCCCGGCCATTTGCTGCATTTCTCAATAATTCATCCACTGCCTGCTTTTGTCCTTTGAAAAGCTTCCTCATTTCGGGAGATATCTGATCTTCAAAAAGAACATCGGATATGCTTTTCATCCAAAGATTGAAAATAAGAGGGGCTGCCTCATCCTTGCTGTCAATATAATTCCATTTACTCAGGATCGATAAAGCTTCCTTTTCAAGAGCGGTGGATGGTTCTTTCATTCCGGACAGGAAAAGCGGTATGAATTCCTTTGCCTGCAGGTTTTTCTGATCCATTTGCAGTGACATCATATCTTCAGCTGTAAGATCATCCTTGCTCTTGAGAAATTCCTGAATGCGCATTTGTCTATAGGGCTGTGCCCAATCATGACTGATATGGTAAGGGTAGCTGTCATCAATAACCTTATTGTTTGCCGTTGATATATACCCTTCTTCGGGATTGACCGTTTTAGGCAGCTGATCATAAGGAATGTAGCCTTTCCACCCATATTCATCCGACCAGCCGGGCACTGGCAGCAGTCCGTCTCCTTTCTTTCTGATTGGGATTTTACCATTTGCTTTATAAGCAATAGTTCCATCCGAAGAAGCAAATACAAAGTTTTGGGCAGGTGTATGAAATAACTCCAATGCTTGTTCAAACTGATTCCAGTCTGATGATTTATTCATTTTTAGAATGGCTTCCAGCTCTTTTGAAGGCTGAAGCGCTGTCCATTGTAAGGACAGAACGGTATCCTTGCCGCTGTCTCCAGCAAATTCCGATATCACAGGTCCGTGGCGTGTAATCGTTATTTTATAGCTAATTGGCTCTTTGCCTTTTACCTTAATTGGTTCTTCTATTTCTTCTGCCTTTTCCCACTTTTCATTGAATAGAAACTCGTTTTCTTTGGCAGGATTCCTTTTTTCGATATACAAATCCTGAACATCTGGTCCTGTATTGGTTACTCCCCATGCAATATCTTCATTGTGACCGAGGATGATGCCCGGGATTCCGGCAAAAATGACACCGCTGACGTTCATTTCAGGAGACTCCAGGTGCATCTGATACCAGATGGAAGGTGTGCTGAGAGACAGATGAGGGTCATCAGCCAAAATAGGCTTTTCTGATGCCGTTTTACTGCCGGCTGCCACCCAGTTATTGCTTCCGTTAAATTCAGGAGGCGTGATGACAGATGCAAAGCTTTCTTCAATATTTAAGTTGTGTTTTCCTATTATGTATGGGGCTTCATCCGGATAGGAGGGGAATAATTCATATGCTTTATCTTCCGGAAAACGCTGAAGGAGATAATAGCGGAACGCCTGGCTTTCCCAGTGTCCGCCAAGATCATATGCCATATATTTGCCAATAGTGAGCGAATCCGCTGGAGACCATTCTTCCGGTTCATAGCCGAGTATGGAAAATTCAATAGGCATTTTTCCATTTTCTTTAACCTCTTTAATATAAAGATTAACTCCTTCTGCAAACCAGCCTAAAATCTGTTTTGCATCGGAGGAGTATGCTTCATAGGATGCTTCTGCAGCCCTTCTCAAACCAAGAGTTCTAAAATATTTATCATTTTCAACTGTAGCCTCTCCAATTACTTCACTCAATCTTCCCGATGCCTGACGCCTGCTTAAATCCATCTGAAAAAGGCGATCCTGAGCCTGGACATAGCCTTGTGCAATAAAAAGGTCCCGTTCATTAGCAGCAAGCAGGTGCGGGACTCCGCTGACATCCCGATTGACCATTACTTCCTGAGAGATGGAGCCTATTCTGATTTCCCCACCTGTTTTAGGCAGAGAGCGGGACAAAAAACCATACATAATGAAAAAGGCTGCAGCCAGCAGCACTAATATGATAGCAATGCTCCAAAGCGAGTACTTCTTCCACTTTGATTTTGGCTGGAGCTGGATCTCAATATTGCCTTCCATAAACATTCCTTCCTTTATTATTAAATTTTAAATTCGAACCGGCCGGAAAGCTTTTGCTCACCAGCTTCATTTTTAACGGATACTTCTCCTGTCAGCCTTTTTTCGTTATCTTCCCATTTCTCTCCAGTCACTCTCCCTTCTATTGTCAGCTTCTCGCCGGGTCGTGTCATTTTGCTGAAGCGCACTTTGAACCTTCTCAGGTCCTTTCTTGGAAACCACTCAGCCAGTGCTTCACCTGCCATTCCCATGATAAGCATCCCGTGGGCGATCACTCCGTCCAATCCGGCTTTTTCTCCTACAGGGACTACTGTATGAATCGGATTGAAATCTCCGGATGCCCCTGCATACTTGACCAGCTGTGTATGTGTGATCTCTGGTTTATGAATCATTTTCAGCTCACTCATTTTTGCTTCCCCCTCTTTCTATAATGGTGGATTCTGAATAGAGAACATCTTTTCCATCACTGTTTATGTACTGAATACCTATTGTAATAAACCGCAGGTTCCTCTTTTCGAAAGAAGAAATTACTTTAGGGGCTGCAGTTACTGTATCACCAGCACATATTTCCCCCATATAGCAATATTCCTGGCCGCCGTGAAGAACCTTGAGCGGGTTAAGTCCGAATAGCTCAATTAGGGTTTCGAAATCCATGCCACCCCACATCTCGATGGCTGTTGGAAATGTTGGCGGGATGGGGATGTCACGGTACCCCTCTTTTCTCGCAGTGTCGGCATCATAATAAATAGGGTTTTTGTCTCCAATTGCCATAGCGAATTCTTTGATTTTTCCCCTTTCAATTGTAAACTGGAAAGGTTTTAACTTCACATCTGCTTTTAAAAGAGATTCCATTAAAATCGCACTTCCTCTCATCCTTTTATAATCTTTATGTATTCGACTTTTTCCTCCTGCTTCCTGTTAATTCTCTAAACTTTTATCGAAGAGGTTACATGATAATAAGAAGAATTCGCGATTACGCGCTGAAAGTGGTATAATTTTATGGATTATGTATTTGGAGGAATAAAAACAATATGATAACTGTCAGTAATGTAGGTCTTCGATACGGCGACCGCAAACTATTCGAAGACGTTAATATTAAATTCACACCTGGCAATTGCTATGGATTGATTGGAGCAAATGGTGCAGGTAAATCAACTTTTCTTAAAATTTTATCAGGTGAAATTGAGGCACAATCCGGAAGTGTTCATTTAGGCCCCGGAGAACGCCTGGCTGTCCTGAAGCAGAACCATTTTGAGTACGAAGAATTTGAAGTATTAAAAGTAGTCATCATGGGCCATGCCCGTCTTTATGAAGTGATGCAGGAAAAAGATGCTATTTATATGAAGGCTGATTTCACGGATGAAGATGGGATGAAGGCTGCTGAACTAGAAGGTGAATTTGCTGAATTAAATGGATGGGAAGCAGAATCTGAAGCAGCTATTTTGCTGAAGGGACTTGGAATCGGAGAAGAGCTTCACGACAAAAAAATGGCTGACCTTTCCGGTTCTGAAAAAGTGAAAGTTTTGCTTGCGCAGGCGCTTTTTGGCAAGCCGGATGTTCTTTTGCTGGATGAGCCGACAAACCACTTGGATATCAAAGCAATTCAATGGCTTGAGGAATTCCTGATCAACTTTGAGAATACCGTTATTGTCGTATCCCATGACCGCCATTTCTTAAACAAAGTTTGTACGCATATTGCCGATCTTGACTTTGGGAAGATCCAGATTTACGTTGGGAACTATGACTTCTGGTATGAGTCAAGCCAGCTTGCACAAAGAATGGCTCAGGATGCCAATAAGAAAAAAGAAGAAAAAATCAAGGAACTGCAAAGCTTTATTGCCCGCTTTAGTGCAAACGCATCAAAATCCAAGCAGGCAACTTCACGTAAAAAGCTTCTTGATAAGATTTCTCTGGATGACATTAGACCATCCTCAAGAAAATATCCGTATGTCGGATTTTCGCCAGACCGTGAAATTGGAAATGATTTGCTTCGGGTAGACGGCATCAGCAAAACAATTGATGGTGTTAAAGTTCTAAATAATGTCAGCTTCATCATGAATAAAGATGATAAAATAGCGTTAGTTGGCACGAACGAATTGGCGAAAACGACCCTGTTTAAAATACTGACTGGTGAAATGGAGCCGGATGAAGGAACGTTTAAGTGGGGTGTTACGACCTCTCAGTCCTATTTCCCTAATGACAACTCTGAGTTCTTTGAGAACTCTGATTTGAGCCTTGTAGACTGGCTGCGTCAATTCTCGCCTGCAGATGACAGTGAAAGCTTCCTGAGAGGTTTCCTTGGAAGAATGCTGTTCTCTGGTGAGGAAGTTCTAAAGAAAGCAAGCGTTCTTTCCGGTGGAGAAAAAGTCCGCTGCATGCTATCTAAAATGATGCTGAGCGGTGCTAACGTGCTTCTTTTAGACGAGCCGACAAACCACCTTGATTTGGAATCCATTACGGCATTGAATAATGGACTGATTAACTTCAAAGGCTCCATGATTTTTGCTTCACATGACCATCAGTTCATTCAAACCATTGCCAACCGCATTATTGAAATTACACCGGCTGGCATTGTCGATAAGCAAATGACTTATGATGAGTATTTAGAAGACTCAGCCATTCAGAAACAAGTAGCTGAAATGTATCAGTAAACAGTAAAAGCAGGAGGATCAGCCTCCTGCTTTTAACTTTGTCAAAAATCCTGTTTTTTCTTTTTATGGCGTGCAGAGGAAGCTGTTCTGCTGCCTGTTTCCATGTTGGTTGTCCCTTGCCCTTCGACGTTTGGAGAGCTCAATCCAGCCTTGGAAGGGTCTTTTTTGCGTTTGCTCATAGTTAAACACCTCCTTTCTTACTTTTTCGTGTTAAGGCTATTTTTATCCATGGAATAAAAATGGAGTACAAAAGCCAATCTAACAAACGGAGGAGGTGTTAACATTGACGAAAAGAGTAGCGGTTGAACAATCCTTAACAAATGTTTCTGAAGCGCTTCGCCAAAAAGGATACGAAGTGGTTGACATGAAGTCGGCGCATGATGCTGAGAACTGCTCATGCTGTGTTGTGAGCGGTGTTGATTCAAATGTAATGGGTATGCAGGATGTTTCTACAAAAGCATCTGTCATTGAAGCAAGCGGCCTTTCAGCGGACGAAGTATGCCGCCAGGTGGAGCAAAGAATGCAGTAATGAAAAGTGAGCCAAAGACTAAAGATAACTTCTTTAGTCTTTTTCAATGAAAATAAAGTGAAACTTCAATCAGTGGGGGTTTTCCTTATCCCCCACTGATTGTTAGTCGCGTTCTAGTGTCGCTAAGATCTCCGCTAGCGCTTCGATTAATCGACACTACGAACCCGATTGGTTCAACTAAGCCTCTGCCTGCGCATCGGCAAGTTTCACTGTATCTTACCAATCGGGCCTATACGGGCAGTTTGACCCCCACTTAACCTCCTTTGATTCCTCTGAGTCTTGAAGTGGGGGTCTTACTGCCCGTTAGACTGCGATAAATAAAGACGGGCTTTAAGCCCGTCTTCTCCTTCTTCTAGCTTTTGCTTTAAGATTTTTCCTTAAAACGAGAATAAAGATCCCGAATAAGAACAGGGCTAATCCTGCTTTTCCATAGTACCCTGTTGTCTCTTTTTCTGGCTCCTTATCTTTTTTGAGCTGACTTGAAACCACTTCATCCTGTTTATCCTCGATCAGCTTTACAGATTGAATGATTCTCCCGTTTTCATTCTTTATCTGCAGCTTCCCTTTTTCTGTAATGTTTTCTTCGTAGTTCCCTTTTGGCAAAGTGATGGGTATTATTTCATCGCCAGTTGTATAGGTTTTTCCATTAGAGGGAAATACATCAGTGCTGCCGAGTGCCGCAGCTTCAAAGTTGCTGTGTCCATAATTCAAAAGGTTTTTTGTATCATTATAAATGTCCCGCTTATAATCCGCTTTTAACACAATAGCGGTTAACTTTATTGAATCATATTCTGCAGAGGTAGCGAGAGTCTGTTTGGCTTCATCCACGAAACCGGTTTTCCCCCCTGTCACTCCCTCGAATGGAACCTCCCCTTTGAGCATCCTGTGATGAGTAAAGATGGTGGTGTCCCATGATTTTCCTGTCCACTTCAATTCCTTTGTCCCATAGATTTCTCTGAAGGTCTCATTTTTCAGGGCGTAATTGGTTAATTTCGCAAGGTCAGCTGCGGTTGTAAAGTGGTTTTCATCATACAGACCGTGAGGATTAACAAAGTGGGTATTTTTTAACCCAACATTCTTTTTCAGGTAGCGATTAAGGTTCTCTGAGAATGCTTCTATATTGCCGTCCAAATGCTCAGCAATGCTCCAGGCGGCATCATTTCCTGAGTTAATCAGCATTCCCTGAACGAGTTTTTTTAAGGGCACCTGTTCCCCTTCCTCCAAATACACTTGTGTTCCTTCGGCCTCCGCTGCATTCCTGCTGATTGTGGCCAAATCATTCAAGTCGCCATTTTCAATGGCATAAATGGCTGTTGCTATTTTCGTCAGACTGGCAGGGTACATCTTTTTATCCGCGTTTTTTGCATATAGAACAGCTCCTGATTCTGAATCTGTTACAATTGCGGCTTCACTGATAATTTCAGGCCCTTTTGTTTCCTCAGCAGCTGCATTTCCAGTCGGAAAACTGAATAAAAGCAGGATAATAGCAACCAATTTTTTCATAAATACACATCCATTTCAAACCGATAATCAATCCATCCTGATTGTATCAAACAATAAATGCATAGCCTTATCATATTTATAAATTGTTACATAATTGAAAATTTGATACCTTATTTTGAGAAGACTGATAATGAAAGGAAATTATTGATTTACCTTTTCGAAAAACAAAAAAGCAATCCAATTGGACTGCTTTTCAGCTGGAGCATCCGCCTCCACAGCTCGAACAGCTGGAGCCGCCTGAATCATTTCCTCCTCCAGAATCATGATCATTGCTGCTGCATGAGAAGCCTGAGCAGTAAACCATTCCGGCAGCATTGGCTTTTGCGAGCTCCTCGGGGAGCAGTTCATTCATATTGTCCTCGAACCAATCTGGTTCATAAACCGAAAAATACACGGCTGGAAACAGCAGATAGGAATACTGGCTGACAGATGTGGGCTTCGTAAATTCCAGCGGCTTTTTCCCAAGGTTCATTAATTCTGATTCAGATATTTCATGCTTCAGTTTTTCTATAATCTTCTTTTTAAGTTCAAGCCAATCATTTCCTGTCCTGAAATACTTATTTAACAGTTGAGTTTCATTCATGCTCCTGAAATCATCTAGTATTTCTTTTTTAATAGGATTCTGCAAAAAGCCCCCCCATATTCTGCTGCTATTATGGCCTGCCTTAAAAAGAGTTAAATACACCCAGTCAAAAAAGGCCCTTTCACCTGGAATGGGGGTGCTGTTCATATTTGGGGAATGGTGAAGATATTCACCGAAGAATTTCTTGGAAAACTGATCATAATCACGGGTGAACATCAGCATTTCATGCCAGATGTCATCCGCTTTACTGCTGAACATAGGCACCGTTTTCAGTATGGCATTTATCACAAAATATCTTTTCAGCTCAAAAAATGTCCAATCATATGCGTAGTCTTTCCATTTCGGGTGCTCTCTCAATACACGATTTTTTATATTCTCCCTGTACCCTTCAGGCAAAGATTTTTCTAATTGCTGGATCATCGGCAGATAGTCGTCTGACTGAATTCCCAGATTCTCAGGAAATGGCTCGTTTTTAATGAAAGGATCCCTGCTAGCTCCTTTATAAATGACTATTATTAAAAACGCAGTAAATAACACCCCAAAAACTAACAATATTAAGTCCATAATTCCCCTCCTCTTCCTAATTGCAATCAACTCAATTATAAATCAATTTTCCTGTTTTTTAGAAATTAAGTAAAATTTATCCTTAGTAATATTTTTATCTTGGCAGAACAAAATAATGAGGATAAGTATATAGGGGGAAAATGAATGGATTTGCTGAGCGGTAAGTTGTATTGGCCGGAAACACTCGATGCTGCGCATACTTATCCAATGCTGGAACAGGATATTGATTGCGATGTATTTATTATTGGAGCAGGATCTTCCGGTGCTCAATGTGCTTATTATTTGAGCAATTACGATCTTAAAGTAGTGGTGGCTGACAAAAGAAAAGCCGGGACTGGCAGTACTTCTGTTAATACTGCACTCATTCAATATGCAGGCGACAAAACATTTGCTGAATTAATTAACAGTTTTGGAGAGGAGTATTCAGCAAGACACCTTAAGCTGTGTGAAAAAGCCATTAAAGAGATTGAAAATGCTTAACAGCTTCTTAGTGATAAATTTGACTTCGAGTGGAAAGATACGCTGTATTATGCCAGTTCATCCGAAGACACTGCTAAACTGGAACAAGAATACCATTACCTAAGAAAACATGGATTCCCGGTCGAACTTTGGGATGAAAAGAAAATTGAAGAGCATTATTCATTTATAAAGCCAGCAGCTATTTATTATAAAAATGATGCTGTTATTAACCCATTGAAGTTTACCTATGCCCTCTTGGATTATGCTAAAAGCAAAGGGGGAGTCATTTATGAAAACACGGCCTTAACCGGTCATAAAATTGAGGGTAATACAACTGTGTTTTTCAGTGCTAAAGGTTCAATCAGAGCAAAGAAAGTGATATTTGCGTGCGGATATGAAGGGTTGGAAATTAAAAAGGAAAAAAACGCAGTGATTACGAGTTCATATGCTGTGGTCACGAATCAGACTGCAGATTTTACTGCCTGGTATAATAAAACCTTAATTTGGGAGTCAGCAAGGCCCTATATTTATTTCCGGACTACAGCAGATAACAGGATCATTATTGGAGGACTTGACGAAAATACCGGTTATGCTGATGCCCGGGACGCTCACATAACTCACAAGCGTGAACAGCTGATTAATGAGCTTCACAAACTGTTTCCGAATATTGATGCTGAACCGGAGTATTTCTTGGCTGCTTTTTATGGAGGCACACATGATGGTCTGCCGATCATTGGTGAGTACAAAGAAATACCCAACAGTTATTTCCTATTTGTTTATGGTGATAATGGAACGGTTTATAGTATGGTTCTATCTCAAATTATTA
The DNA here is from genome assembly GCF_023657595.1 of Cytobacillus firmus. Lineage (NCBI taxonomy): Bacteria > Bacillati > Bacillota > Bacilli > Caryophanales > Bacillaceae > Cytobacillus > Cytobacillus firmus. Next base: position 2,277,890 of record NZ_CP098323.1, read on the forward strand.
CAGATATCATTGTAAAGGGGCAAAGCAGCGATTTGGAGCTGTATCGGCAGGACAGGCCTTTATTAATGAAATAAAACCGCCCCGCATGGGCGGTTTTACTATTTTTTAGATTTCAAATAAAATTTCTTTAAATAATCTACATAAATATCATCATTAACAAGCCAAGTCTGGTATTTTCTTTTAATAAAGTTTTCTGCTTGCAGAAAGTTCCGATAGGATTCGCGAACTGGCTTTCCATTCATTTCAAGGATCCATTTGTCGTCAGCTTCAGCAAAAATAAAAAATTTGTCTCCTTTCTTATTTTCGTACAGTGATCCCTGTTTCGCGCTTTTATTATTGTATTTGTTTTTAAATGCATCCTGCCTCAAAGGGTCCAGGGGAAAAATGTCCTGAACGAATAGTTTATAAGCATCTTTTCCCATCGAACAGCCTGATGCTTTGGCATGTCCGCCCCCTCCAAACTTTCCGGCCACGGCAGAAACATCAACGTGGCCATGGATTGTCCTGAAACTGATTTTTTTGCCCCCGAGATTTAAGATAGCGATATAATCGATATGGGGATACTCTTTACCAAGCTCATTGCCAAGCTCCGAATGATAAGATTCTGCATGGACAATGCCTGTACAATATTCGCCGACGAACGTTTGTATCATTTCCCGCTTCTTCCGCCTGACGTAACGCTCAATTTTCTTCTCTTCCATATTCAGCAATTTCTGTTCAAACTCATCAAATTCGAATGTATCAGAGTTCATGATTCTTTCCGTCATTTTTTCTTCGAATTCTTCTATGGAAATCATGAAAAATAAATCATTCAGATTTTTTGCCTTTATATTTTCATTTTGGTCCCATTCCCAGGTGTCATACTGTCGGACAAGCTCGACAAATTCATCGAGGGCCTGAGACGGCTGGATCATTTCATGCTCCTGGAGATACTCATACAGCAAAGAGGTTGCAGCCGTGAGCCTGCCATCTTCATATTGCACTTTCACTCTGCCCCAGCTGTAATCATTAAAATGAAGAGCTGTTTTATGATGGTCAATTAATCTGACGTTTCCGCCTCCTTTTGCCAGATCATCAAGCCTGATCAAGTTTTCATCGTTAACTGATAAATCTGTGATCATTAAAAAATCATCTTTTATATTTTTTTCATTTTCCAGCAATTTTTCTATCTGATAATCAAGTCCCATCACAGAGTTATAGCGTACCTCAACATCTTTTCCAAAAGCGATCCTGGCAACAATGCCGCACCCGACACCATCAAGGTCATTATGTGTATACAGCCTGTACAAAATCCATCACCTGCTATTCTTAGACTCATTCCTCTGTTAGTTTGGTTACGGAGGAAAATTCTATGCGAAAAATCCCTGCTGAAGTGAGCAGGGATTTCCAGTTAAAGCAGCAAATAGGCCAGTGGAGCAGTAATCAGTATGGTCAGAATTGTTCTTTCTGCCCAGATGACAAGCAGCTGCGGAATAGAAAGAGGAATTTCTGTTGATAAAATACACGGGACAAGTGCAGAAAAGAAAATTATAGCTGATACGGAAACAACTCCGATTACAAATTTAGTGACTAGTGCAGCCTCCGCTGCAAGCAGGGCTGGAAGGAACATTTCTGCAATTCCCACCGCACTTGCCTTTGCTGCCAATAACGGATCAGGAAGCTGTACGAGAGCCGTAAAAGGATAAAAGATATAACCCAGCCAATCAAATACAGGAGTGAATTCGGCAAGAATCAGGCCCAATAAACCGACTGACATAATGGAGGGCAAAATGGACATTGTCATGACAAACCCATCTTTTAAATTATCCTTTATGTTTTTCCATAATGTGGGTGACTCAGCTGCTGTATCCATCGCTTCTTTCCAGGCTGCCTGCAGACGGTTTCCTGTAAAGGTTTCAACTGGAGGACCCTGGTTATTGTAATATTCTTCGCTCATTGATTTAAGAGGCCAGATTCTTACGGTAATAGCCGTTACGAGGAAAGTGACAGCAAACGTCGTCCAAAAATAGGTGTTCCAGATGTCCATCAATCCAAGTGTTTTAGCCACAACAATCATAAACGTTGCGGAGACCGTTGAGAACCCGGTAGCAATAATGGCTGCTTCCTTAATGCTGTATTTTCCTTCTTTAAATACCCTGTTGGTTATGAGCAGTCCGATTGAATAGCTGCCTACAAAAGAAGCAACTGCATCAATAGCTGATTTTCCCGGTGTTTTCCAGATTGGCTTCATAATCGGCTGCATAATGACACCGAAAAATTCAAGCAATCCATATCCAACCAGCAGGGCAAGAAATACTGAGCCGATTGGAACAAGAAGTCCGACAGACACCACCAGTTTCTCAAACAAGAAAGGTCCCATGCTCGGGTCAAATAGCCAGGCAGGGCCGAAACCGAAGACAATCATAATGGCTGTGAAAAATCCGATTACCTTAAAAAAAGAGAAAACAGTATTTACTTTATTTTTGTTCCAGGTTTTTGCATAGAATGGATAAATGGCGCCGAGCAGTATGACAAGCAACGCATAGTATGTTACAGCTGCAGGCAGGTATGTCTGAATCGCAGTTACGATATGGTCCAGCATAATGGAGGATTTCCCGTTAACAGTGACTGGTATAAAAAACATAAATATGCCAATGGCACTGAAGAGAAAAAACTTAGCCTTATTTTTACTAGTTGCGTTGGGATTTAGTTCAGGCTGGCGGGATTGACTTAATATCGTTTCTTTTTCCATTCTCATTCCCCCTCATAATATTGCGGATAAGGAGCAGAGTGAGCCCCTTACCTTCTGTTCATTAAAGCTGTTAAAAAGGTCAGAAATGTATACGTGCCTGCTTTAACGGTTGGCTGTGCCTGGTGATCTCTTGTTGGATCAAGGCAGACAATATCCATGGCTGCCGTTTTGGAGGAAAGACCAGCTGCATATACGGCCGTAAATAGTTCTTCAGTGCTCATGCCGCCTGGTGTGGATGCAGGGACCCCAGGCGCAAAACCAATGTCCAGCACATCCATGTCAATCGTGACATAAATTTTGTCCACTTTTGATTCCAGCTGCCGGATTGATTCTCTAACCGTTTCCTCAATCCCCCGTCTTCTGGCTTCCTTTAAGGTAATATAATTGAGCTTATGTTCTTTAGCATAATGGACTAGCGACTGGCTGTTGAAAAAGCCATGAAGGCCAATATTGTAGACATTTTCCCCTTTAATTTTGTTGTTCTGAATCAGATTGCGGATGGGCGTCCCATTTGTCGGTCCATGATCTTCAAGACTTCTGAGGTCAAGGTGCGTATCCAGCTGGAGAATGCCGATTTCTTTTTCGGGCTCCAGTTCCTTCAGGCCGCTGACCAGCATGGCTGTGATGGAGTGATCCCCTCCGATCGCAATTGGAAATGAATCAGGAAATTGTGTCCGTACGTCCTTTATCGTTTGCTTTATGTTGGAATGGCATTGCGGAATATCCGTGAAATGCATCTTCACATCACCAAGATCAGCAACATTCAGTTCTTGAAGATCCCTTTCAAAATCCAGATTGTACGTGGAAAAGCCTTTCCAGGACCTCCTGAAGGATTCAGGGAATTCAGATGCTCCTGATGCACTTATCGATGAGCGGGAAAGAGGGACACCGAAAAGCACGACATCCCAGTTTTCTTTCTTTAATTCCTCATCCCTCTGGATTTGGCGAATCCATTCACTCACCTTTACGTCAGTTCCCAGTTCGGTTTGCGGCCAAAAAAACCCGGGAGGATTTATTGTTGGTAGCATAAGCTTCCTCCCTTCACGACCACTTCCCCATTTTTAATCACTGTGTCTGTATGGTTCATGCCGTAGTGATATTGCATTTGCATGTAGTTTGGTACATTGAGCAGAAGCAGATCAGCTTTTTTGCCGGGTTCTATGCTTCCCACTTCTTCTGCCCGATTGATTGCATGTGCTGCATTAATGGTAGCGGCTGCAATGGCTTCTGCAGGTGTAAGTCCCATATGCATGCATGCAAGATTCATCATAAATGGCATGGAGCAGGTTGGCGAAGATCCGGGGTTGCAATCGGTTGATAAAGCAACTGGAACACCCTTATCAATCATGCGTCGACCTCTGGCTGCTTCAGCCATCAGGAAGAATGCTGTGCCTGGAAGAAGCACACCGATTACTCCCTTTTCAGCCATCATTTCCATGCCTTTATCAGATGCTCTGAGCAAATGATCCGCAGAGATGGCACCAACTTCTGCAGCAAGCTCGGCCCCCTCATAAGGTTCGATTTCGTCGGCATGGATTTTAGGAATAAGGCCATGCTTCTTCCCTGCTTCAAGAAGTTTTCTGGACTGCTCCGGTGTGAATACCCCTCTTTCGCAGAAAATATCATTGAATTCGGCAAGCTTTTCTTCAGCTACTTTCGGCAGCATTTCTTCAATAACCAAATCTATAAAAGCATTTGGATTCTCTTTGTATTCAGCAGGAACTGCATGTGCCCCCATAAAGGTGCGGACAACATCCACCGGATGCAGTTCATCCGCTTTCCGGGCTGCCGTCAGCTGCTTTCGCTCTGTTTCCCAATCCAGTCCATATCCGCTTTTTGCCTCTATCGTGGTTACTCCGTGTTTAAGGAAGCGATCAAGACGGAAAAGGCTCGCATCTACCAATTCCTCTTCAGTGGCGTTTCTGGTCATAGAAGTGGTAGCGTGAATTCCGCCGCCATTGTTCATGATTTCCATATAAGTCGCCCCGTTCAGGCGCATATTGAATTCCTCTTCCCTGCTGCCTGCATAAACAAGGTGTGTATGCGGATCAACCAGTCCTGGAAGAAGGATTTTTCCTGTCGCATCAATGATTTCAGCTTCCTGAAGCCGGCTTTGATATTCAGCTTGGAGTTCCGCTGTTGTCCCTGCTGCTTTAATTCTGTCCTCTTCAATCCATACTGCCCCGTCTTCAATGATGTGAAGCTCGCTCATTTTTTCTTTTGTCAGCGGCTGTTTGGAGCTGCCCTTTAAGGTAATCATTTGATTTGCATGTTTGATAAAAATAGGTTTTGAGTGCATTTTGTGCTCCTCCTTAAAAAATGGAAGTTCCAATCCGAAGGAATCACGGATTGGAGGGCTTCCTCATTGAAAATATTAATGGTTATTTGCAAGTTTAAGAGTTTTATTTGCAGATTTGACTGACCTATTTGCAAATTAGCATGGTTTATTTGCAAATTTTTCACTTCTATTTGCTAATTTTATAAAATTTTCTTTATTTCATCATTGGAATGTTTACGCCTTTTTCTTTTGCTGTTTTGATAGCAAGGTCATAGCCTGCATCTACATGGCGTACAATTCCCATTCCAGGATCAGATGTGAGGACACGTTCAAGGCGCTGTTCTGCTTCCTTCGTGCCATCCGCAACGATGACCATTCCAGCATGTAAGGAGTATCCCATTCCTACTCCGCCTCCATGGTGGACGGAAACCCAGCTTGCTCCTCCGACAGCATTGATCAGTGCATTCAGGATTGGCCAGTCTGCCACTGCATCACTGCCGTCCTTCATGGCTTCTGTCTCGCGGTTTGGAGATGCAACTGAACCGGAATCCAGATGGTCACGGCCGATAACGATCGGTGCTTTCAGTTCTCCGCGGGCAACCATATCATTGATGATTTTTCCAAATTTTGCTCGCTCCCCATAACCAAGCCAGCAAATTCTTGAAGGCAGTCCCTGGAATTGAATTTTCTCCTGTGCCATCTTGATCCATTTGCAAAGATGTTCGTTATCTGCAAATTCGCGCAGGATCACTTCATCTGTTTTATAGATATCTTCGGGGTCTCCTGATAATGCTACCCAGCGGAAAGGCCCTTTCCCTTCACAGAATAACGGACGGATGTAGGCAGGCACGAATCCAGGGAAATCAAAAGCATTCTCGACACCCTCATCTTTCGCAACCTGACGGATATTGTTTCCGTAATCAAATGTAACTGCGCCCTTCTTTTGCATGTCCAGCATAGCCTGAACATGGACAGCCATGCTTGCTTTTGATTTCTGAACATAATCAGCAGTATCTTCCTTTCGCAGAACAGCTGCTTCTTCTAATGAATAGCCGATTGGAACATAGCCATTTAAAGGATCATGTGCAGAAGTCTGATCAGTCAGGACATCCGGGGTGAAATCCATCTCAAGCATTTTTGGCAGAATTTCAGCTGCATTGCCTAATAGCCCGATAGAAAGCGGACGGCCTTCCTGTTTTGCCTCTGTTGCCAACTTAATAGCCTCTTCAATTGAATAAACCTTTGTATCCAGGTATTTCGTTTCAAGCCTGCGGTCAATGCGGTGTTCATCCACATCAATGGCAATGCAGACACCATCATTCATGGTTACGGCGAGCGGCTGAGCGCCACCCATTCCGCCAAGGCCTGCTGTTAACGTAATCGTCTGTTTCAGTGAGCCGGAGAAGTGCTGCCTGCCAAGCTCGGCAAATGTTTCATAGGTTCCTTGGACGATTCCTTGGCTTCCGATATAAATCCAGCTTCCCGCTGTCATTTGGCCATACATCATCAGGCCTTTCTTATCAAGCTCGTGGAACGTATCCCAGTTTGCCCAGGCCGGCACCAGATTCGAGTTGGCGATCAATACCTTTGGTGCATCTTCATGTGATTTAAATACCGCAACCGGCTTTCCGGATTGAACGAGTAGTGTTTCATCGTCTTCTAATTCATGAAGGGTTTTTACAATCGCATCATAGCAATCCCAATTTCGGGCAGCCTTCCCTATGCCGCCGTAAACAACCAGTTCTTCCGGAATCTCTGCAACCTCTTTGTCTAAGTTATTCATTAGCATGCGAAGTGCCGCTTCCTGAATCCAGCCCTTTGCGTGGAGCTCACTGCCTTGATAATTTTTAATTTCTCTTTTTGTTTCCGCTTTCATTGTTATCCCTCCAATGTTATCTCATATTGAAATTTTATAATGAGAAATATCTGAAAAGTAGAATAATTAGGTTTGATTTTTTGTAAAAATATAAGATTATATTCTTGGATTATGCCTATTTTTATATTAATATTGGTGTTTTTATAAAAAAATACAAAAATAAAACCCCCATTTAAAAGGAGGTTTTGTGCAGACTTTTTCTAAATTGATTAGGCGGTATACCTTTAATTTTACTGAACACTTTATTGAAGTATTGCTGATTTCGAAAACCGCAGACAGATGAGATTTCTTTTATGCTCATTTCTGATTCCAGAAGAAGCTTGGCAGATTGCCTGATCCGGGTTTCATTAAGGAGCTCCCGAAATGATTTACCGCATTTTTTTGCCAGCATGGAGCTAATATAGTTTGGGTTTCGATCTGCGTATTCAGCTGCCTTCTCAAGGGTGACTGAAGAGTCCCAGTAATTTGTTTCTATAAAGAATTGGACTCTGTCGGTAAGATCCAGCTTCAGTTTCTTATCAGATCGAATGGTCTCAAACACATAGGAAATGAAGCTGATCATTTCGTTAATAATCCGGTAGATCAATGGCGAATATAGGATCGTCTGGAATAAACGAAGGTATTCCTTCTCCATTTCTCCGTCGGCAAGGCGGAATGTCTTCATATGCCTGCGGATTTGCGCAAGAATACTGGTCAGCCGGATTCTGATTAGGCCGGGTTCCGGATATGGATCTTCCAATATAAGAAATTCTTTGGAAAACCATGATTTGATCCCTTCTAAATCAGCCTGATTCAGGAAATCAATCCAGCTGCTCTGTTCCTCGGGAGTTAAGAACGGATCAATTGAAAGCCATTTAGGCAGCGATGCTTCCTCAATTACCTGATTAAACCCCCTGAAAAATGTTAACTCCACCAGTTTTCTATTCGCATCATAATGGCTTTTGAGAGTATTCTGACCTTCCTGGCCAGTATTAATGCTGATGGCAATTGGTTCAGGTGAGGTTTCCTGCCAATTCCTCATAAATTTGACGCTTTCCTCTTTCCACGATACGCCCGATTTTTCAGCAATTATCAATACCATGTCACTTAAAATAAAATAATCGACTCGTTTCTGGAACGCATAGCTTTCCAGAAATTCATATAAAATTGGAAGCTCGAGCACATTTTCAGTTTTTATGCCAATGGAAAGAAAAGGCTCTGCCGGATCTTTCGTTTCTAAAAATATATCCTGGTAATTGAAATTTTTATCTGCTTTTATGCTGGAGCTTTTTTCAGCAGCTGGAGCTTTCAGCTTTTGTCGCCTCTGAATGTTTCTTGCAGATTTCAATAAAATATCAGCTGAAATGGGCTTAAGTATCAAATCGGCTACACCCATGTCAATGGCTCGCTTTGCCTGTGCAAAGGTCGCTTCCATTGTAAGTGCAATAAGATCCGGCCCTATAATTTGAATGGTTTTTAAGAAAGAGCTGTATCTATCTTCCTTTATCAAATCAAGTTCAAAAATCAGCAGATCGGGCTGAAAAGTCTCAAGCTTTTTAATAAGCCCTGCCTCATCTTCGGCAGACTCCACATCCCATGCGTTCATGGAAGATTTCAACAGCCACTCTATACCCTTTGTATCGTACTCATCCCGATTGGCCACAAGTACCTTGTACATGCTGCCACTTCCTTTTTTAAATCTATTATGAAATAATTTTTCAGCAGCTGTAAAGAAAAATCGGAAAAATCCCGCAAATAGTAGACAAGTTATGATGCCCTTAAAGCATATCTATATATGGACAACTAATTTTGGAAGGAGTATGACCATGCCTTTTCTTGTATTAAAGAAACGCAGCATCATTGCCTTTGTCATCATATTTTCAGTCATTGTTTCTGCATCTGTATGGTTTTTTTCAAAGTCTGACAGTTTGACGGTATTCAACCAGAACGAAGGCGAAAAAGTCCGGGAAATCCATATGGTTACAGGAGAATTTAAAGCCAAGCTGCCTGATGGCAAGGAAATCGAAGCATATCGCTGGGATCCGGGAACCATTTTTCTGGAAAAAGATGAAAAGGTTAACCTGAAGATTTGGGGAGTCAACGGAATGGAACATCCTTATATCATCGAAGGAACCGATATTAAGGGTGTTGTAAAGAAAGCCGAAGAAACAGTGGTCCCTCTTCAATTTGATAAAGAAGGCGTTTACCGTCTGATTTGTCTTACTCATCCGGATAAGGATAATAGCGGACCTATGATTGCTTATATTGTAGTAGATTAATGGGCAAAGCAAAAGCACCGGATTATTCCGGTGCTTTTCTTTACTGTCTAGCGCAAGCAGCTTGCCCCCTCGAGGTGTCGGGGGTGGGCAAGGCGCTGGAGATTTTCCTCTTATCTCCCAATAAACATTTGTGTCCAATAGTGTCCGTAAGTTCCGCCCTGTGCGTAACCTACTCCGATTTCTGTGAAGTTCGCAGATAGGATATTTTTGCGGTGACCCTCACTGTTCATCCACGCTGTTACCACTTCCTGAGGAGTTCTTTGCCCGGCAGCAATGTTTTCCCCAGCAGTTCTGTAGGTAATTCCGAAGCTCTTCATCATATCAAACGGGCTTCCGTATGTAGGTGAGTTATGATCGAAATATCTCTTATTAATCATATCCTGAGATTTGTACCTTGCTACTCTCGCAAGCTCCCAATTTGATTTCAGCGGCTTTAATCCGTACTTTGCCCTTTCCTGGTTAACAAGCTGAACTACTTGTTCTTCAACGCCTGTTGTGGCTTTTGACAGAGTAGGGATATTCACCTTTTGTCCGGGATAAATGAAGTTCGGGTTTGAAATCTGCCCGTTGGCATTAATGATTTCAGGAACACCCACCTGATACTTCATGGCAATCTTCCACATCGTATCCCCTGGCTGAACGGTATGTACTGTTGATGCTTTTGCATCAAAATTGAATCCAAAGACAAGTGCGACAGACAACATTAAAATGAATGAAAGTTTTGATAGTGTTTTCATATTTATATTTAATCAAAAACTTCTACTCTAATAAACAGGTAATTGTTGGCGCCGAATGTAAGAATTTCATAATAATTGCTATCAGTTTTTATGGTCGGATTTTCATCTGTGTATAACAGTTCACAGACTCTGGATGGTTTTGTAATACACTTTTTGTCTGAAGTTGCATAATAACTATATTTCACAATACGTTCAAAATGTTTGTGATTTATTTCACATTAAATCTGTTATATTGATAGTATAGTAAAGTTGTAACAACTGTTATACAAATAATCTCTTTGAGGTGAACTGACATGGAAAGATGGAACGGCTTTAAAGAAGGCATTTGGACACGTGAAATTGATGTTAGAGATTTTATATTAAAGAACTTTACACCTTTTTCCGGGGATGAATCATTTTTGAAAGGTCCTACAGAAGCTACATCATTTTTATGGGAAAAAGTAATGGCTCTCACCAAAAAGGAGCGGGAACAAGGCGGCGTGCTCGATATGGACACAGAAATCGTCTCCACTATTACCTCACATGGACCTGGTTATCTCGTTCAGGATAAAGAAAAAATTGTAGGTGTCCAGACTGACCAGCCGTTTAAGCGCTCTCTTCAGCCATTTGGCGGAGTCCGCATGGCTGTGGCTGCCTGTGAAGCATACGGCTATGAAGCCAGCAAAGACATTGAAAAGATATTTACAGACTATCGCAAAACACATAACCAGGGCGTGTTTGATGCCTATACGGATGAAATGAAGCTTGCCCGTAAAGCTGGCATAATTACCGGACTGCCTGATGCATATGGCCGGGGCAGGATTATCGGAGATTACCGCAGGGTTGCCCTTTATGGGGCTGACCGCTTGATTGAAGCGAAAAAAGCTGATATGAAATCGACCTCAAGTGTAATGACGGAAGAAAATATTCGATTGAGGGAAGAAATTTCAGAACAGATCAGGGCTCTGAAGGAACTGAAACAGCTGGCAAACAGCTACGGTTTTGATATATCAAAGCCTGCAGGAAATGCTCTTGAAGCTTTCCAATGGCTGTATTTCGCTTATCTTGCTGCCATCAAGGAACAAAATGGTGCCGCTATGAGTCTTGGCCGTGTTTCCACTTTTCTTGATATTTTCATAGAAAGAGACATTAAGAACGGGGTACTTACCGAGACGGAAGCGCAGGAGCTGGTTGATCACTTTGTCATGAAGCTGCGTCTCGTAAAATTCGCCAGAACGCCTGATTATAATGAATTATTCAGCGGTGACCCTACATGGGTTACAGAGTCCATTGGCGGGATGGCGCTTGATGGCCGCCCGCTTGTAACAAAGAATTCTTTCCGCTTCCTTCATACCCTTAGAAATCTTGGTCCTGCTCCGGAACCGAACTTAACGGTATTATGGTCCGCCAAGCTTCCTGAGAACTTTAAAAAATATTGTGCCAGGATGTCAATCGAAACAAGTTCAATCCAATACGAAAACGACGATATCATGCTTCCCGAGTATGGCGATGATTATGGAATCGCCTGCTGTGTTTCTGCCATGGAAATAGGAAAACAAATGCAATTTTTCGGAGCAAGAGCAAACCTTGCAAAGGCCCTCTTATATAGCATTAATGGCGGCAAGGATGAAAAACTGGGCATTCAGGTCGGCCCGGCCTATGCCCCAATAACATCAGACATCCTTCGATATGAGGAAGTGATGGAGAAGTTTGATTTCATGATGGAATGGCTGGCAGACCTCTATATTAATACTCTGAATATCATTCATTACATGCATGATAAATATAGCTACGAACGAATCGAAATGGCTTTGCATGACTCCGAAATTCTCAGAACAATGGCCACTGGCATTGCGGGTCTGAGTGTTGCGGCCGATTCGCTAAGTGCCATCAAATATGCAACCGTTAAGGCAATCCGTGATGAGAACGGGATAGTGATTGATTTTATAACAGAAGGAGATTTTCCGAAATACGGAAATAATGATGATCGCGTCGACAGCATCGCTATAGACCTGGTTGAACGGTTTATGAAGAAGCTACGAAAGCATCAGACTTACAGAAACTCTATGCACACGATGTCGATATTAACCATTACATCAAATGTGGTATATGGCAAGAAAACTGGCAATACACCTGATGGACGGCGTGCCGGAGAGCCATTTGCCCCAGGTGCAAATCCAATGCACGGAAGAGATACGAAAGGAACGCTTGCTTCCCTGTCCTCTGTTGCAAAATTACCGTACAAACAGGCGCTCGATGGCATCAGCAACACCTTCTCCATTGTTCCTAAAGCACTTGGAAAGTATGATGAAAGCCGTGTTCGAAATCTGGTATCCATACTCGATGGATATGCCATAAAATCCGGGCATCACTTAAATGTCAATGTATTCAATAAAGAAACACTTATGGATGCCATGGAACATCCGGAGGAATATCCGCAGCTGACCATCAGGGTTTCAGGCTATGCAGTAAACTTCATTAAGCTGACTAAAGAGCAGCAGCTTGATGTTATAAATCGGACATTCCATGAATCCATGTAACCAATCGGATGGGGGGCCATTTTAATCGGCTCCCTTCTTCAAAAAGCTTTAGCAAGGTGCAGCTGCGGCTGCCCCGGTGCTTATGGAAAGGAAGATGATCATGCACGGCAACATTCATTCAATAGAGACATTCGGTACAGTAGACGGACCTGGCATCCGGTATGTTATTTTTGCACAGGGGTGCCTCCTTCGCTGTCAATTTTGCCATAATGCAGATACTTGGGAAATTGGAACAGGGAAGCAAATGTCCGTTTCAGAAATCATGAATGACCTGCAATCCTATCTCCCTTTCTTCGAGGCTTCCGGAGGCGGCATCACAGTCAGCGGCGGTGAACCTTTGCTGCAGATTCCATTTCTTATAGAGCTTTTTAAAGAATGCAAGAAACTTGGCATTCACACTGCCATAGATTCATCAGGGGGCTGCTATTCCAGCTCCCCGCTTTTTCAGACACAGCTGAAAGAGCTTTTGAACTATACGGACCTGGTACTGCTGGATTTGAAACATATTGATAGGGAGAAACATAAAAAACTGACAGGACTTACAAATGAGCACATCCTTCAATTTGCGCGGTTTCTGTCTGATCATCAGGTGCCTGTATGGATCCGCCATGTGCTGGTGCCAACAAGGTCTGATGATGAACGGGATCTGGAACGATTGGGCTGTTTTATAAAAGAGTTGAACAATGTGGAAAAAATTGAGGTTCTCCCCTATCACAAGCTTGGTGTGTATAAATGGGAAGCGCTTGGATTGGAATATCCGCTGAAGGATATTGATCCGCCGAGTTTGGAAAAAACTGAATGGGCCTATCGGCTTTTGGCTGGGTTATAAAAGTTGGTTTTGATTTAGGATTTTAGTTGCAGCGTTTTATGTGGTTTGCCCCAATTTCGATTGGGGCTTTGTTTGTGTCTTGTAGTTGTTCTTTTGGGTGTCGGGTTAGGACGCAAAAGTGATGCCGGCTGAGTCTGAAGTTGACTGGTGTTCGGACACAAAACCGCGAACAGATGCTCGCTGAGTCCGAAGTTGGCTGGAGTTCGGACCCAAAACTGCAAACGGATGCCGGCAGAGTCCGAAGTTGGCTGGGGTTCGGACACAAAACCGCGAACAGATGCCCGCTGAGTCCGAAGCTGGCCTGAGTTCGGACACAAAACCGCGAACGGATGCCGGCTGAGTCCGAAGTTGGCTGGGGTTCGGACACAAAACCGCGAACAGATGCCCGCTGAGTCCAAAGCTGGCCTGAGTTCGGACACAAAACCGCGAACTGTTGCACGCAGAGTCCGAAGATGGCTGGGGTTCGGACACAAAACCGCGAACAGATGCTCGCTGAGTCCGAAGGTAGCTAGAGTTCGGACCCAAAACTGCAAACGGATGCCGGCTGCGTCCGAAGTTACCCGGAGTTCGGACCCAAAATCGCAAACTGGTGGATTAAGTCCATATAATTGTGTAAAAAGAAAGAGTCATTTTATTCTCTCTTGGCAACACTGTTTTCTACCACAGAAAAACTAGTGAAAAGAGGAATAGTAATGACTCAAGTACAGTTTAACCTGAATGTTGATGTTTTAAAAGAAGCTATTGTAAATTCCAATCTTGATATGGTCATTAAATCAGCCGTTGTGTTGGTACTAAATGAGTTTATGGAAAAGGAAAGGGATGACTATTTAAAGGCTGCCCCTTATGAACGCGCTGTTGAACGCCGTGACTACCGGAACGGTTACTATGAACGTGAACTGTTGATGAGTATCGGAAATATAACCCTAAAGGTTCCACGCACACGTAATGGCGAGTTCTCAACTACTGTTTTTGAAAAGTATTCACGATGTGACCAGGCCCTGGTCCTCTCAATGGTGGAGATGGTTGTCAATGGGGTTTCAACGAGGAAAGTGACCAACATTGTAGAACAGCTTTGTGGTAAGAATGTGTCCAAATCGTTTGTTTCTTCTCTTACACACAAGCTTGATCCCCTTGTGAATGAATGGGCCGGTCGGCCCCTGAATACAACCTACTACCCTTATGTTTTTGCCGACGCCATGTATATAAAGGTCCGTGAGCACAATCGTGTCGTATCCAAGGCTGTTTATATTGCGACAGCCATTGCAGAGAATAACACCCGTCAAATACTTGGCCTAAGTGTTGACCATGTGGAAAGTTACGAAAGCTGGAGCCGTTTTTTTCAACAGCTTAAATCACGCGGCCTCTAATCACCAAAACTACTGATCTCGGATGCTCACCAAGGGCTTCAGAGAGCCATTCAACGTGAATTTATCGGGACGGCCTGGCAAAGATGCAGTGTCCACTTCAAACGGAATATCCTTGGAAAATTGCCCAAAAAGGATACAGCCGAAATCCGCATGATGATTAAGCGGATATTTGAAGCAGTTACGATTGAGGACATACGCCAGTTCAAGGATGAATTGATGAACCGTTTTAGTAATGAGGCGAGATTTGAAAAAGCGCTTACCATCTTGGATGAAGGTTTCGAAGATACCATTCAATATATGAATTTTCCTGACCATATCCGGATCCATATCCGAAGTACCAACTCATTGGAACGGCTTAATCAGGAGGTTCGCAGAAGGGAAAGAGTGATTCGCATTTTCCCCAATTCTCAATCAGCTTACCGTTTGGTTGGCGCAGTTCTGATGCATTACCATGAGTCAGATTACTTAAAGAGGAAGTCTTTAATGGGTGGCAGGCTAAAGTAGTCGTATTTTCAGCTTCACTTCCATCATGGATGATTACATCTCCGGGAAGGGATGTCAAATTGAAAATCATTTGACATCCCTTCCCGGAGATGAAGAAAAAAATCTATGGAAGCTTCGCTAAAAAAATGAAAAGGTTTGGTTGAAAACACTTGCCATTGATTTTACACAATAACCAGGACTTGACTAACTGGTGCACGCAGAGTCCGAAGTTGGCCTGAGTTCGGACCCAAAACTGGAAACGGATGCCGGCAGAGTCCGAAGTTGGCTGGAGTTCGGACCCAAAACTGGAAACGGATGCCGGCTGAGTCCGAAGTTACCCGGAGTTCGGACTCAAAATCGCAAACTGGTGCACGCAGAGTCCGAAGTTGCCGGAGGTTCGGACTCAAAACTGCGAACTGGTACACGTTGAGTCCGAAGTCGCCCGGAGTTCGGACTCAACATCGCAAACAGATATACCGAGTTCACCAAAACTTCAATATTATTTACCCCTCAAATAAACTATAATTAAAGTGAGGTGGATAATTATGACAAATGCATTGAAAAGGCCTAATTGGCTGATGTTTGGTGTGCTGTTATCTATGATTCTGTTTTCCAACTACTTTCTTTACAGGACCACGCTTTTTGGTCCGGTTCCAGACGGTGCGGCGGTTGGCTCCCTGTTTGACTTGCTGGTTGTTGTACCCTTATTGGCGTATTTCCTTATCCTTCGGAAAAGGTATTCGCTGAAGTATTTAGGGGCAGTTATTTTAGCAGGATACGGAGCTGCCTATTTTATTATCCCTGCCAGCCAATTTTCGCAGTTTGCCTTTTTACCTTATATAATTGTTTTTTCCGAAGCGCTTTTTATAGGGCTGGAGTTGTTTATTGCCTATAAAATTCTTACTAAGCTGCCTGTACTTTTAAAAGAATACCGCAGGCTAAACGGTATTAATTCTCTATTTCTCTTTAATGTTAAAAGGGCGGCTGAAACGCATTTGCCGAATAATAGGTTGGGAACTGTATTTATAACTGAATTCGCTATGTTTAATTATGCCCTGTTTTCATGGAAAAAGAAGCCCTCCATAAAGCATGGAGATAGTTTCACATACCATCAAAAAACAAGTGTAAATGCTGTTTATATTATGCTGATCCATGCGATAGCCATTGAATCGATCGGACTTCATTATTGGCTTCATTCATGGAATGCTATTGTGGCATATATCATCTTAATAGCAAATATATATGGCATTATATACTTTCTGGCCGAGATCAACGCAACCCGCTTAACCCCTTTCGTCCTTACTGATTCTCATTTGCTGCTGCAGTCAGGATTCTCAAAAAGCATGTACCTTCCATTGGAAGATGTTAAAGAAATCAACTATTATGATGGTCCCGAAAAGTTCAGCAGACAAGAAATGAATGATATATTTGATGCCAGATTGCCTGATCTTATCCAGGAAAAGCCGATGTTCGAAATTATACTTAAGGAGCCGGCAGTTTATGAGCTGATGTACGGTATGAAAAGAAAAGCAAGCCGCATCGTTCTGAATGTGGATGAACCGGAGAGATTTTATCGCAGTCTAACGGGCAGTAAGACCCCGCTTCAAGACTCAGAGGAATCCATGGAGGATAAGCGGGGGTCAAACTGCCCGTAAGGCCCGATTGGTGAGATACAGTGAAACTTGCCGACGCGCAGGCAGAGGCTTAGTTGAACCAATCGGGTTCGTAGTGTCGATTGATCGAAGCGCTAGCGGAGATCTTAGCGACACTAGAACGGGACTAACAATCAGTGGGGATAGAGTACACCCCCACTGATTGAAGTTTCAAACAAATTAGCTCAAAAGTAAAGGAAAATCCCGAGGGATTTTCCTTTTTTGTGTGGGCTTATTTCCACCAATTATCGTGCATGGATGCAGGCATCTGGCGCTTATGTTCGGAAACGAAGTAACGGTTTTCAATCTTTTCTACTGCTTCCGGACTTACTGATTTTCCTTCCAGGTAATCGTCCAATTCATCATATGAAATACCCAGTTCTGTTTCATCAGCCTGTCCCGGTTTCTGGTCCAGAAGATCGGCAGTCGGCACTTTTAAGTAAAGTCTTTCTTCTGCTCCAAGCTCTTTAAGCAGTGCCTTTCCCTGTCTTTTAGTCAGTCCGGATAATGGCAGGATATCTGCTCCGCCATCACCATATTTTGTGTAAAATCCTGTCACTGCTTCTGCTGCGTGATCTGTTCCGATAACCAGCAAGCCAAATTGGCCGCCAATTGCATATTGGGCGATCATTCTCATGCGGGCTTTCACATTGCCTTTGTGATAATCCTTTAACGGTTCCTCCGGCAATATACGATCATATTCGGTTTTTACTTCATCAACTGCATTTTTAATATTAAATACAACCTCACGGTCAGCCTGGATAAAGGAAAGCGCCAGCTGGGCATCCTTTTCATCCTGCTGTACACCATATGGCAGGCGGACTGCCATGAATGTTGCCTCCTTGCCTTCTTTTCGCAATTCTTCAACAGCGAGCTGGGCAAGTCTTCCGGCGAGAGTGGAATCCTGGCCGCCGCTTATGCCCAGTACATACCCTTTGGCATTCGTTTTAACAAGGTAATCCTTTAAAAACTGGATTCTGTTTTTTATCTCTTCTTTTGGATCAATTGCTGGATTCACATTTAAATTTTCCATAATTTCTTTTTGCCTATTCATTGCAGGTTCCTCCCTCTTCCTATAGCTTCAGCTCTTTATATTTTGTTTAACCTGGCTGATCATGTTCATTTTATTATCCCAGCACTCCTGGCTCAGGTCGACCGGGTATTCCTCCGGATTTAAAGAACGGCGGTACTCATCCCATAATACGTTGAGATTTTCCTTTGCAAAGCTCTGCATCTCTTTTAAGGATGGAACTTTATAGGTAAGCTTCCCTTCCTGGAAAATCACTTTATGCAATTCTCTCGCTTCGAAATTGGTAACGAATTTGCTTACGAACGTGTGAACTGGATGGAACATCTTAAGCCTGGGTTCTGCTTGAGGATTCTCATGATCCAGTGCAATATAGTCTCCCTCTGATTTATGGTTGTCTTTGTTAATAATCCGATATACTTTCTTTAGGCCGGGAGTGGTTACTTTTTCCGGATTGCCGCTGATTTTTATTGTGTCAGTCATCTTGCCATCTTCATTTTCTATTGAAACGAGTTTATAAACAGCTCCTAATGCTGGCTGCTCATAAGCCGTGATCAATTTAGTGCCAATGCCCCAAATATCGATTTTCGCTCCTTGAGCTTTTAGGTTAATGATGGTGTATTCATCCAGATCATTTGATGCAATAATCTTTGTATCATGAAAACCGGCTTTATCCAGCATTTTCCTTGCTTCTTTGGAAAGATACGCCAAGTCCCCGCTATCCAGTCTTATTCCTTTAAAGTTGATTTGACCTTCCATTTCCCGGGCGACTTTAATGGCGTTCGGGACTCCGGATTTCAGCGTGTCATAGGTATCTACGAGAAAAACACAGTCTTTATGAGTCTGGGCATATTTCTTAAAAGCGGTATACTCATCCTGATATGCCTGTACAAAAGAATGGGCATGGGTTCCTGCAGCTGGAATACCAAATTTCTTGCCGGCTCTTACGTTAGATGTCGCATCAAACCCTCCTATATATGCTGCTCTTGTTCCCCAGATGGCAGCGTCCATTTCCTGTGCCCTTCTGGAACCAAATTCCATAGCTGTCCCATCCCCAATGACTTCTTTGATTCGTGTAGCTTTTGTCGCAATCAAGGTTTGGTAATTTATAATATTTAATAGTGCTGTTTCTACGATCTGGGCTTCTGCCAGCGGAGCTTCTACACGCATAATCGGCTCATTGCCAAACACAAGCTCGCCTTCTTCCATTGATTTAATGGTTCCTGAAAAAGTCATGTTTTTCAGATATTCAAGGAAATCGTCCGCATAATTCAATTCGTTTTTTAAGTACTGCAGGTCACTCTCGGTGAATCTGAAATTCTCAATATACTCGATCACTCTTTCGAGCCCTGCAAAAACACCATATCCATTCCCAAAAGGGAGCTTCCTAAAATATACTTCAAAGACCGCTTTTCGATTATGTATATTGTCTTCCCAATAAGTCTGCGCCATATTTATCTGGTATAAATCAGTATGCAAAGCTATACTATCATCCGCAAATTCCCTGTGCATAATCGCAACCTCCTGTGACAAATCTTCCTTATGTATTTCTTTTATTGGCTAGTATCCCCCAATCCCATCTTTCTCAACTTAAATGGATGAAAAATTTGCCTATTATTTTAATAGTAGTGAAGTTCAAAGCCTTAAGCAAATTTTTCAGCCTGAATATATACGGATATTTACCCATTTAAGACTTTTTTACACATTCTCAAGCATCTGTTCGTTATTTTGAACAAGCGATACTATCCTGTTATAACGCTTCAAGATTATTTCCCAAACATCAGCAGCTGCGATGTTATTTTAAAATAAGAAACCATTCTTCACTCCCCTTTTGATGCAATCACTAACCTTCCGCCCTCAGCATAAGATGTCATGAACTGACAAGGAGGGCTATGAGATATGGATAGACGGGGCCTTTTGCCTTTCGTTGTGACCGCATTTTTTGCCGTAATGATTTCGCTCTTTACTTTTTCGCTTATGGATTCAAAGGATGCCGAACCGCCAAAAACAGAGACCGTTCCAGATGGCCAAAGCAAAAGCCATGAAAGTGATATCTCGAATGAAGTAAAAAATAATATCAAAGGCAATAAAGCCAATGTGAATAATTCAATCGACAACAATTTAAATAATGGTGAAGATAGTCAAATTGATAATAATGTTACGAATGATATAGAGGTAAATGTGGATGTGAATGTAACAAATACGATAAAAAATAAGGCTGATAAAAATCAGGACTCCGGTCAAAAAGATAATGAAAAGGAAAACAGCAGCGGCGATAAGGATAAGGAAAATGACCAGGACGGCCAATCTGGGGATGATGAAGTCGTTTGGGGTGTAGACTCGGCAAGTCTCACTTCAAGCGACTTGATTTCTTGTGTTCGTGAAAACTTTGGATCTCCTAAAGTATGGGGACGGTATTTAGGTGAAAAAGAAGGTGTATCAGCAGGCATTACACCAGAAGAGGCTGAACTGCTGCAGGGCAATGATATTAAATTACTCGTGATATGGAATCGATTTAATGATGCAACAGGCCTTGAAAATGGACAGAGTGAAGCAAGAGCAGCTGTTCAATTGGCAAAGGAGCTGGGAATACCCGAGGGTGTCGCGGTTTTTGCGGATATCGAGCCTAATTATCCTGTCGACTCTTCTTTTATAAAAGGCTGGTATCAAGCCATGTCAGAATCATCCTATGAACCTGGTATTTATGGAATTTTTGATAAGGAAAAGGCCCTGAGGAAAGCTTTCGATCAGGCTGCAGCCGAAAACACTCCCCTTCTTGAAAACACATTTATATGGACTGCAGCGCCGAATAAAGGAATCACCGCTCAGGCACAGGCGCCTGAATATAAACCTGAAGCTCCGGATAACTCACTGATTGCAGGCTGGCAGTATGGAATTGATGCGGAGGCATGCAATATTGATACGAACTTATTTAACAAAGACATTCTGGATGTTCTTTGGTAAAAATAAAAAATAAAGAGCCCCTAAAGGCTCTTTTACATTTTAAAGCTGTTCTTTGGCATTCCATTATTCCAAAACTGATTCATGATAAACGGTGTGCCGATAAACACAGGAACGATATAATAGCTTAGACGGTAGAACATGAGAATCAAAAGCCCCAGTTCTGATGGGACACCCTGTGATTCCAGTCCGATCAAAAATACAAAGTCGAAGGATCCTATTCCGCCTGGTATCATACTCGCAATACCTGCACAAGCAGAGATGATGACAATCGGAAACAAAACAAAAAATGGAATCGATACTTCCAGTGCTCTGGCAATTCCCCAGATACATATGATAATAAATAGCCACTCCAGTAATGAAACCGTCAGCAGTTCCCCTGCAAACCCCTTTTTGATGTGCTTCGTATTCCAAAATGACGACTTAAAAAAGTAAACGCCCAGCAGCAACGGTGTGTATGCGGCGACAGCCCAGACTGCGATTTTTATAAGCTTTACATCATCATACAAATGTAAATCGGTAAATAGGACGACCCATGACAATATAGACAAGCCTGTAAGGTAAAAAAGTGACAGCTTGGCAATTATTTTAATATACGGTGTACTGCCTGTCAGGTAATCTTTATAAAAATAGGACCTGAGTGTAGCCCCTGCCACACCTCCCAGTCCAATAAAGTTCGAGAATGCGTTAGCAGATAAAGAATAAAATAAAAGCTTTTTTTTAGGAACCCTAATTCTGAAAAGCCTTTGCAATATTTCATCATAAAAATACATTGGAAAAAGGGCAGCCAGTCCCAATAAAAGGATAAAAAATATTCGGCGGACAGTTAGCCGGTCAACATAAAGCTCAAGGAGAGCCCAATTAAAATCAGTGAATATCCCTTTTGCTTCAAGCATGACAAACAGCAAAATGAATAAGGGTACAAGGAGTTTGGCAAGCGTAATAATTGTTTTTTGTTTGAACAAGGACAAAATACCCCACCATTCATTTAGAGAACTAGAGATAATTTAATCTCCCTGATAGAGTGTATCACAAAAGCTTAATATATATATACTTTTTCCTATTATATTCCTATTTAGTGACAATAGAATGGACAAGAAATAAGTTTTTGCAAATGGTTCAATATCTGCAATTGTTATCAATACAGCATTCAATTATACTTAAATATGTGAATAGAGGTGAACTGACATCTTTGAACTATTAATTGAATCGTCTTTTATTTCATCAGAATATACTCTTTATTTAACATATATCATTGGATTAGCTGCTAAGCTGTTAATCATTTGGAAAATAAAGCCTGCTTTTTATAGTCCCGGAAATATCGGGAATAATCAAAATGAATATGAAAACCTTCCAGAGTTTTGCATGGATCGGACCTTTATTTGCGATTCGATTCAGTCGTGGATGGCAAAACTGATCCTGAAAAAAGGCGATCAAAGCGATGAGCCGGAAGGCCTCTCCCCTATTTTATAAAAAAATATAGCGGGAGGTTTGACCTGAATGAGAAAAATAAAACTGTTGCTGGCCATTACTATGATCACCGTATTACCAATATTCTTATCTGCCTGTCAGGCTCAAGGAGGACAAGGAACAAGCTTTTTCCATCAATATTTTGTCAATCCATTTGCATTGGCCATACATGGAACGGCTGTTTTCTTTCATGGCAACTTCGGACTGGCCATAATCTTCATTACTATCGTGATCAGGCTGATATTAATGCCTTTAATGCTTAAACAATATAAAAATCAAAGCTTGATGAAAGAAAAAATGGATAAGTTAAAACCTGAACTTGATAAAATCCAGCAAAAGCTGAAAACAGCGAAAAAACCGGAGGAGCAGCAAAAGCTGCGGCAGGAAATGTTCGGTTTGTATCAATCGCATGGAGTGAATCCTTTGAATGCGGCGGGATGCCTTCCAATCTTGATTCAAATGCCCATTTTAATGGGGTTCTATTATGCCATAAGAGGAAATCAGGAAATTGCGGCACATTCATTTCTCTGGTTTAATCTGGGTCATTCTGACATTTGGATCACAATCATTGCAGGAATAGTGTACTATCTTCAGTACCGGTTCACTCTTAGCAATATGACTGCGCAAACGCCAAAGCAAATGAAATTCATGGGTTTATTGTCTCCTGTAATGATTATGCTGGTTTCTTTAAATGCTCCTGCAGCTTTGCCGCTTTATTGGACTGCAGGCGGATTGTTTTTAGTTTTTCAATCATGGCTTGGAAGAAGATTATATACAAAAGATAAAACTGATCATGTGCAGTTTATGTCAGAATCGTAATGACATGAGGAGCAGGCTTAATGCCATGCTCCCTTTTTGTTTAAAGAAATTTGAATAACAGTATCTATTCTTGGAAAGATAAGGGGGAAAATCAAAAGGAGGAAAGTGTATGATTAAGCGTAAATTAATGATGGCAGGAGCACTGTCAGCAGCATTGCTTGCAGGTTGTGCAACGAATAATAATGATATGAATGAAACAGCTCAGAGAAACAGAGACCTGACAGAGCCGACTAAAGTGAACGACAGCAACTATGGCGAAAATGGACGCACCACTGAGCCGGGGATTGATCTTACCCGCACGGGAACGGACAATGACAATCAAAATGATTCCCCGAGAATGAAGGTTGCTGATAAAGCTGCCGATAAAATTACCTCTATAACAGAGGTTGAATCTGCAAATGTCATCGTAACAGACAATAATGCCTATGTGGCCGCACGCTTAAATGATGGAAATGGAGAATTGACTAAGGATGTTGAGGGTAAGATTTCAGATCAGGTGAGAGCCGTCGATCAGGATATCGATAATGTATATGTGTCTGTTAACCCTGACTTTTATGATCGAATGACAGGATATTCAGAGGACATTCGGGCAGGTCATCCAGTAGAAGGATTTTTTGATGAATTTACACAAACTGTGCGCAGAATTTTCCCGACACAAAGGTAAAAAGAAAACGGCCCATAACAGGCCGTTTTCTTTGTGGGTTTAAGCATCCTGGAAGTAGTCTTTATAAAATCCGCTTACTTTTCCGGAATTGTCTACAATGAAATAAAATTCTTCCGTTTCATTTTTTACATCATAGATATTCCCTGCTGTTAAAGCCCGGTTTACAATGTATTTTGCTGCGTCTGTGTGCACACATTTTACTTTTTTCAATGTTTCGCGTTCATGCCAGTTTAAATGAATCACTATTGCCACTCCTTCAAAGTCTGCATTATTTTCTATGTTTAGTTTTTATCGCAGTCTTACTGCCCGTAAAGGCCCGATTGGTTAACTAACAATCACTGGGAAAGAGAACCCCTACTGATTGAAGTTTCACTTTATTATAATGAATAGGAACGGTTGTCTGCAACCAGATTCTCTTTAGCAGCTGGCATTATCTTCATTATTTTCCGAAACTGCTTGATTTTATCTGCCTCAAATGTATAAACTTCTCCAGTTAACGAGTTTTTCATTGTTAGATAGTTAATTTCACAGATCTGGTCTGTTCGTACAAATTCTAAATGATCATAATGTTCATTATCATATTCCACTTCATAAAAGCCATTATCTGCTAAAATTTTCATTTTGATGACCCTCTTTCTAAGATGATGGCAAAGGTTATATACCACCCGCTTAGCCTGTTTCAAACCACCAAATGAAATTTTGCAGGATTTAGCTTAGTTTTTCCCACTCACTTAGGTGCATTGGATTTAGATGAGGTTTTGCCTCCCCCTCTAAAACAGCGATATATTCTAATGAGTGGCCGTCCGGATCATAAAAATAGATTGAAGCAGCGGGCATCCATGTATGGACAATCGGTTCTGCCGGTGATAGGCCAAAGCTTTCCCTGACCTCGATCTCTTTTTCGGTTAAAAACGGAATAATTCCCCGGAGCTTCTCAGGCGAAACAGAAAAGGCTATATGATTTTTCCTTATTGGGGTGTCTTTTGTTTCCCAGATACCCAGCATGTTATCTTTATTTTCGCCCAGAAAGAAAAATGCTGCTTTTCTGTCTTCTGTCGTGTAAGCTACTTTAAAGCCGAGGTTTTCATAAAATTTGATACTTCTTTCCAAATTGCTTGAGTTTAGATGTGCTTCATATAATTTTGCTCCCTGCATGGTAAGGTCCTCCAATTCATTTTTTATCTGTTTTTATCGCAGTCTAACGGGCAGTAAGACCCCCACTTCAAGACTCAGAGGGATCAAAGGAGGATTAGCGGGGGTCACACTGCCCGTAAAGGCCCGATTGGTGAGATACAGTGAAACTTGCCGACGCGCAGGCAGAGGCTTAGTTGAACCAATCGGGTTCGTAGTGTCGATTGATCGAAGCGCTAGCGGAGATCTTAGCGACACTAGAACGCGACTAACAATCAGTGGGGGATAAGGAAAACCCCCACTGATTGAAGTTTCACTTTATTGTATAAAAAGTGATAACTCTGCCATACAGAAAAAAGGATGAACTTGTGTTCATCCTTTAGTCGTATGCTATCATGCATCCAATCGAATCTTAACTCCCAGTTTTTCCAGCTGCTGTTCAAGCTTTTTGTAATAATCATCACTTACTCTTCCTCTTGCGCCGCGGAGAATTTCAAGAGCGTAATGGTCAGGCGGGGGCAGCTCCCCTTTTTTATTATAGACATGAAAAGTCAGGACATTTTTGTACAATTTATCCTCTGCCTGAACATTTACAAAGGCAGGACGGTACCATTGTCCGTAAAAACCTTCCCTTTGGAACAGATATTCAACAGCTTCATAGGGAAGTTCATATAGAACCCCTTCAGTGACACCGCCATTTTCTATAATATCTGCCCTTCCTCCATCATCCCTGGAAAACAGGTATTGCATCGAATAACCGGCCAATATTCCCCCGCCGACAATCGTTTTGAAATGGTGATCTACATTGGCCACGCAAAATCGTTCATCATCCATACAGGATCCGTAAGCAAAATAATAGGTCTTCTCCGGCTTATCCTTCATAAGCTGGTAAAGCTTCCAATCACCGTGAAGAATTGGTTCTGCCAGCAGGTCATCCCTGGAGGATACATATACTAGTGCATTTACTTCTCCATTATCCGTATGGACAGTCTGTTCCACCCTATCGTATAAATTGTCTTTTCTGCCCGGGATATAATCCTCCAGTTCATCCAGATCGGAAAAATGATCCAAATGCACTTCATAAAGTTCCCCATACACTTTTTGGTCAAGCGATGGTTTCATAGAGGGATAGCCAAGCCCAGTATCAAATAATTCCCCGTATACCCATGCCTGCTCGGCAATGCAGGGGCTTCCTTTTAATACAAAGTGATTGGTTTCATGCATTCTTAAGGTTCCATATACAAACAATTTCTGCGTAGTCATAAGCAAACATTCCCCCTTGGTTCTCTCTTTTGTTTACTATAGTATCATTTTCTGAAGATTCTTTTCAAAAAAAGAAGACGGAGAAACATCTCCGTCATTCCTGGCATTGGCAGGCATCCAAATTTTTAATTACCGGAAGCCTGCAAATTAATTTGTTATTTGAGCTTTTATGGTGTGGTGTTATTAAATCCATTTCTTTTTGTTTTGCCTTCATTAAAGCTTCCATTACATACATTTCATCATACATATGCTCTCGCTCCTTTTCCCATATCTTTAATACCATTTTAATTTCTTAAAAGCTTTATCACATTGGCTATGAGGAGGAGATATTTTAAGCCTTTTGAACGAAAGAAGATGGAAATTGAAAAAACCTGCGGGAAGTTCTCCCGCAGGCTTCATATGCCTATTGTTTTAATGTATTAGCATTTTCAATGACTTCTTTTGCTTGTTCACGCAATCTGAATTTCTGAATTTTTCCTGAAGCTGTCATTGGATATTCATTTATAAATTCGATATAGCGGGGGATTTTATGGCGTGAAATCTTCCCTTTGCAATAATCGCGAAGTTCTTCTGCAGTTAAGTCAGAGCCCTCCTTAGCTATTACCCAGGCGACCACTTCTTCACCATATACAGCATCAGGAACCCCAACCACCTGAACGTCCAGAATCTGAGGATGAGTATACAGGAATTCTTCTATTTCACGCGGATATATATTTTCTCCGCCGCGGATGATCATATCCTTTAATCTGCCTGTGATTTTACAGTATCCGTTCTCATCCATTACAGCTAGATCCCCGGTATGGAGCCAGCCATCCTCATCAATGGCTTCTTTTGTAGCATCCGGATTTTTATAATATCCCTTCATGACATGGTAGCCTCTGGTACACAATTCTCCCTGTATACCAGAAGGAACTTCGTTATTTGTGCCCGGTTCTACAATTTTCACTTCCACATTGGGCAAAGCCCTTCCAACTGATTCTACTCTCAGTTCAATTGGATCATCTGTCCGGGTCTGGGTTATAACTGGTGATGACTCTGTTTGGCCATAGGCAATGGTTATTTCGCTTGCGCCCATTTTTTCAATAACGCCTTTCATGACCTCAATCGGACAATTGGAGCCAGCCATTATGCCGGTACGGAGGGTTGATAGATCATATTTGCTGAAATCAGGATCATTCAGTTCTGCAATAAACATTGTTGGCACTCCATGAAGGCCTGTACATTTCTCATCCTGGACCGTCTGCAGAACAGCTTTAGGGCTGAATTCCTGAACTGGAACAATGGTGGCGCCAACGGATATGCATGCCATGGTTCCCAGCACACAGCCGAAACAATGGAAAAATGGAACAGGAATACATAATCGGTCATCTGTAGTTAATCGCATACAATTTGCGATATTGTATCCATTATTAACAATGTTATTGTGGGTTAGCATAACCCCTTTTGGAAAGCCTGTCGTTCCGGATGTATATTGCATATTTATGGCATCGTCAGGGTCAAGGCTTTCCATCCGCTCATCGAGTTCACTGTCTGTGACCGATTCGCCCATCCTGATAATATCTTCCCAGCTATAGGTACCAGGGAAGCGCTTTTCTCCCATGACGATAACGTTTTTTAAGAAAGGAAGTGTTTTGCTTTTCAGCTGCCCCGGCTCGGAATCTTTCAGTTCCGGAACGATGCTGTACAGCATTTCTATGTAAGAGGTGTCTCTGAACTTCTCCATTAGTACAATCGTTGTACTGTCAGATTGCTTTAACAGATACTCGAGTTCAGCAGCTTGATAGTTTGTATTAACGGTTACAAGGACAGCCCCCATCTTGCCTGTTGAAAACTGGCACGTAAGCCATTCCGGCGTATTTGTTGACCATGCGGCAATATGCTCACCTTTTTCAAGGCCCAGCTTCATAAACCCTTTGGCAGCAAGCCTGCAATAATCATTAAACTCCTTATAACTCATTCGGAGCCCGCGATCGGCATAAACTACAGCTTCATGATCAGGGTGAAGGCCGGCTTTCTCCTCCAGGAGCTTCCCTACTGTTAGATTCAATAATTCCGTCATCCAGAAATCCTCCTTGGTATATGATCTAATCATTATGCAAAAGATTTCTCTAAGATGCTGATTTAAAACGCTTACATTTTATGTTAACACATATTGCTGAATATTCAATATTTTCATATAGTAATAGTTTATAAATTTTCATAAGATAAAAAAACTGCCCTAAAAAAGGGCAGCAGGTTTAAGTTGAAACTTCTCTCTCGTTAAAAATAAAGACCTTCAAATAGTGATAGTTCTTTGTTAAGGCCTGGCGCTACTTGAACAGCAAAGGGTTTCTCACCCCTCTTACGAAGAACTTCCATTGCCATTCCATTCTCGTATAATGGCTGGCAAAAGATGATATTAACTGAACCAATCAGAATGACTGCTCTTTTGTCTTTTCCGTCACTGCTTATGTAAATATCAGCCCGGGAAGCTGGAATGATCTCCTGCCATGCTGCCGCAGATTTTTCACAGTCTTTAGAAGCTATATAGACTGCTTCTATTTTTTTAGCAGCCAGCTTTTCATCAATTAGGCCGAGTTGTCTCAGTTCCGCAAATCTTTTATCATCTTCCTTGCCCCAGTCAATAAAGAAAGGGTATTGATAGTCGTAATTTTCCTTTAAGAAGAGCATTTTCCAGGAAAGGATGCTTCCGTCCGCCCTCTTTCTGCTTCCATCAAAGATTGGGAGGGTCTCAAAGCCCTTTGCCGTTAATTCACCCTGCAGCTCTTCAATATTATTGGTTCGGAAGCAAAGCTGTCCGATTCCTTCTCCACTTCTTATTTCTTCTGTCAGCTGTTTAATGAGCGGATTATCGCTCATTGAGGCAATATGATTCTTTTCAATCGATAAAAACTCAAGGTATGAATGCCCAATGTACAAGAGGCTGTTATATGTTCCCCAATTTTCATGGCTCCCCCCTGATATTGCCTTATATCCTTGATCCCTCCATTTTGCAGCAGCAGCAGCCGGCTCAGCCTTTATAAAGTGGACAATATGATCAAGCGTCACATTCATATGCAGATTCTCCCTTTATTCAGTAGTTATATAAATTTTACCTTTTTCTGTATAACACAGTCTACTGTCTGATAGTGTGAAATGAATATACAGAAAAATGTCACCAGAATGTAATAAATCTTTTCTTTATAAAGGGTTCACAAAATCTTAAAAAACCTTTACAATAATAAAAAATAGAATATTCAATCCATTTAACCAGGAGGTATGCATAATGAAAATTATGAGTAATGAGCAGCTGGTCGTCTCGTATCGTGATGCATTAAAGTCAGGGTCTGAAAAGGAATGGATTAGGATATTAAAAACGGAGATTCAAAAACGGGGCTTAAGACCGTTTAAAGAGTAAATTTCAAAATCCATATTAGTTAGCCAAATACTTAGTGAATATGTAGAGCGGGAGCTATTCCCGCTTTTTTTATTATCTTCGGACGTATGCTGTAAGTTTGTTTGCTTTTTTTATATTTTCATATTCCTCTTCACTTATAACCCCTAATTTCTTTAACACCGCACTATACTGCAGAATTTTCATTTGCCTTCTTTTCAAGGTTATCACCTGCTTTTTAATATACTATTCATAACCTGTACTTTGTTTCCTTAATGCAAATAATTTTCCATAAAGAAAGCGGAAGCGCCTTGCTCATCCCCCACACCTCGAGGGGGTAGGCGCTGGAGCTGGAAGCAGACACTCTTCACAGAGTTATTAATAACGTTCATTTTTATAGTTTCGTATGCTCCTAAAAAAACCAGAGCGGAACCCCACTCTGGTTTTTTTATTTATTAGGCTTCAAAAAGAAGGCTTTCCGGATCTTCAATCAGTTCCTTGACGCGTTTCAGGAATGTTACAGCTTCTTTTCCGTCAACAATGCGGTGGTCATAAGATAGTGCGATGTACATCATTGGACGGTTTTCCATTCTTTCAGCATCTATCGCAACCGGGCGCAGCTGGATGGAGTGCATTCCAAGGATACCAACCTGAGGTCCGTTCAGAATTGGCGTAGACATCATGCTGCCAAATACACCGCCATTTGTGATCGTGAAGCTTCCTCCCTGCAGATCTGAAAGAGCGAGCTTATTGTCTCTTGCCTTCACTGCAAGGTCCATGATATCCTTTTCGATTTCCGCAAAGTTTTTGCGGTCTGCATCGCGGACAACCGGAACGACAAGACCTTCAGGAGCTGAAACAGCGATACCAATATCATAGAATTTTTTCAGAACGATTTCATTGCCTTGAATTTCAGCATTTAAGTAAGGATTCTTCTTAAGTGCTGCAACGACCGCTTTTGTGAAAAATGACATGAAGCCAAGCTTAACATCGTTTTCTTCAAAGAATTTATCCTTCCGCTTCTTGCGAAGGTTCATTACATTTGTCATGTCCACTTCATTGAATGTGGTCAGCATGGCTGCTGTTTGCTGTACTTCTACAAGGCGATTTGCAATTGTCTGGCGGCGGCGGGACATTTTAATCCGTTCCACTTCTTTTCCGCCTGATGCCTGTTCAGCCGGTTTGGAAGCTGCTGCCGGTTTTGATGTTTGAGCCTGCTGTTTTGCCTGGTTAGGATTAAAGGATTCAACATCCTGTGTTCTGATTCGGCCCAGTGGGTCGGCTGTCGGCACCTGGCTCAGGTCAATGCCCTTTTCTCTTGCCAGCTTTCGTGCTGCCGGTGAAGCGATTGGACGCTGTCCGCCAGTTTTTTCTTCAGCAGCAGGCTGTTGTGGCTGCTCCTCTGCCTTAGGCTCTTCCGCTTTTGCTGCTTCAGGCTTTTCTTCCGCTTTTTCCGGAGCAGGTGCAGCTTGTCCGCTTTCATTAACGACAGCAATGGTTTCACCTACATTAACCGTGTCGCCTTCCTGTGCTTTGATTTCCTGTAAAACTCCGCTATGTTCAGAAATAATTTCAACATTTACTTTGTCCGTTTCAAGTTCGACAACATAGTCACCTTTATTGACAGTGTCACCAGGCTGTTTCAGCCACTGTGCCACCGTACCTTCTGTAATGGATTCCGCCAATTCTGGAACTTTGATTTCTGCCACCTTAATTTCCTCCTTCTTGCTTGCGTGTTAGGGTTTCTTCTATTATGCGTGCTTGTTCTTTCTTATGAACAGTCGGGTCACCTTCTGCCGGGCTTGATCTGCGTCTTCTTCCGATGTAGCTGACTTCGATTTCGCTGCCTGCGATTTCTTTCAGTCTAGGTTCAACGAAATTCCATGCACCCATATTTTTAGGTTCTTCCTGAATCCAGACAATTTCATCCACATTTGGATAACGGGTTAAAATGTCTTTGATCTGATTCATTGGGAACGGATAGATTTCTTCCACACGTAAAATATGGAACCAATCCTGATCCGGATAGTTTTTCAGGTTTTCGGCTAAATCAATTGTGATCTTTCCTGTTCCAAGAATGATGCGTTTCACTTTTTCATGATTTTGACCTAAACCAGGCTGTTCGATAACGGATCGGAATTCTCCTTCGCTCAATTCAATTCCATTTGATGCGACAGTCGGATTGCGCAGCAGACTCTTCGGAGACATGATCACTAACGGGCGAACTTCCTCTTTTCCGAGTATGGCAGCCTGTCTTCTTAAAATATGGAAGTACTGTGCTGATGAAGAAAGATTGGCAACTGTCCAGTTATTTTCAGCTGCAAGAGTCAGGAATCTTTCCAGGCGCGCACTTGAATGTTCTGGTCCTTGTCCTTCATAACCGTGCGGAAGGAGCATGACAAGACCTGATTTTTGGCCCCATTTTGCTCGGCCGGCAGCAATAAACTGGTCAAACATTACCTGTGCTGCATTGGCGAAATCACCATATTGAGCTTCCCATAAAACAAGGGTTTCCGGAGCAAATACATTATATCCATATTCAAAGCCTACAACAGCGGCTTCTGATAATGGACTATTATGGACAGCGAATGATGCCTTGGCAGTTGAGAGCTTATGCAAAGGTGAATACGCTTTTCCAGTTGTATGATCATGCAGGACAACGTTTCTTTGAGCAAATGTTCCTCTCTCTGAATCCTGGCCAGTCAGTCTGACAGGTGTGCCATCAGATAGGATGGTTGCAAATGCCAGTGTTTCTGCGAGGCCCCAATCAATTTTGCCGTCCCCTTCAAGCGCTTCCAATCTGCGCTGTAAAATTTTGCCGAGTTTATCAAATACCTTGAAATCCTCCGGCCATTTTAATAATTCTTCATTGATTTGTTTTAGTTTATCAATTGAAACGGCTGTATTAATTTTTGGCAGACCCTTTTCGACAGTTTCAGGAGGATCGGTTAATTCAGCTTCCTTCTTTTCTTTTGGCACTTTTTCATAGGCTGCCTTCATTTTTTCCAGCACTTCATTATGGACGCCTTCAGCTTCCTCTTTACTGATGATCTTTTCATTTAAAAGCTTTTCAGCATACAGCGCTTTCACGGTTGGCCGATTGCGTACAATATTATACATAAGAGGATTCGTCGTCATAGGCTCGTCCATCTCGTTATGTCCAAAACGGCGATACCCGATTAAATCGATGAGGATATCCTTCTGGAATTTAGCACGATACTCACAGGCAATTCTTGCCGCTGCAACTACTGCTTCAGGTTCGTCCGCATTAACATGCATAATTGGCATTTCATACCCTTTGGCCAGATCACTTGCATATCTGGTAGAGCGTGAATCATGTGATTCGGTTGTGAAACCAATTGTATTATTGGCAATGATATGGATTGAACCGCCAGTATTATAGCCAGTCAACTGTCCGAGATTAAGTGTTTCTGCTACAATGCCCTGACCAGGGAATGCTGCGTCTCCATGAATGATAATGGCTAGAGCAGCTTTTGGATCTACTTCAGGATAACCGGCCTTTGTTCTGTTGTCCTGTGAAGCTCGCGTGTAGCCCTCCACTAGTGAACCAACAAATTCCAGGTGGCTCGGATTGTTAGCTAATGTCAGTCTGGCTATTGTCGTATTCTCATCTTTGATTTGTTTATCAAGACCAAGATGATATTTAACGTCACCTGTCCAGCCGTAATTGATCCCGATGGATCCCTCAGAAGGAACCAGTTCTTTATTCGGGGCATGCTGGAATTCTGCGAAGATCATCTCATATGGCTTTCCAAGCACATGAGCAAGCACATTTAACCTTCCACGGTGGGCCATTCCGATGTTAATCGTTTTTGCTCCATCAGAAACGGATTCAGAAACAATTTCATCCAGTAACGGGACCATTGTATCCAGACCCTCAATGGAGAATCTCTTTTGTCCGACGAAAGTTTTATGAAGGAACTTTTCAAATTCCTCAACTTCAGTCAGTCTTCTTAAAACTTTCAGTCTTTCCGCTTTTTGCATTGACAGCTTGTGGCTGTTGGCCCCTATTTTACGGCGAAGCCAGTCTTTTTCGTTTTCATCAAATATATGCTGGAATTCAAAAGCAATGGGTCCCATATAAGCGCTCTTCAGGAATTCAATTGCTTCAAGTCCGTTGCGTAAAGGATATGTGGCATCTTTGGTAATGACACCAGCAGGGATCTCTTTTAAGTCATTTTCAGTTAAGCCATATTTGCTCAGTTCAAATAAAGCAATTTCCGATTTATTGTTACCCAGTGGATAAATATCGGCAGCCAAGTGGCCATATGTGCGGATATTATCTGCCAGGCGAATAGCAGCAAGTGTTTTCTCAAGCTGTCCGGCATTCATTGGCTGATTTGCAGATGAAGCCATTTGCACCGTTCCTTCACTCGTAAGAGGGGAACCATTTTTTTCAAAGTACTCTTTCATTTCAGGATCAATCGAGGATGGATCCTCTAAATATCTTTCATAAAGTTCAATAACGTAGCCAAGGTTTGGGCCATGAAATCCCTGTTCAAAAGGTCCCTCACCATTCAATGGCTTTTTCATGGAAAATTACCTCCATAACTGTTTTGTAAGTGAATAATTCAATACGTTTTTTCTCTCTAAAAGTACAATACCCATCATAAGAAGGGATTAACAATTCATTTTTACGAATAATAATATTTTTCAGAGGATAAAACGTTTCCACAGCTATTCTAACACGTAAAATCTAGTTGTACAAAGATAAAAACATGAATATAGTGGAAAACTATTAAAAAAATTTTTTAATAATTACTTATTCTAATAAAATGATTTGTAAATGGGTAAACATTTATAAATAAGAAATAACTGAACATATAAAAAAAGCCGAAAAGTTTCGGCTTTAAAAAGTTTCTACCAGGTTAATATAGATTTGTTTCGATTCATTGGTATTTTTTCTGTTTTCTTTAAGGGAAGATTCAATGGCTTCTCTGGTATCTACGGGAAAATCAAAATGACCGCATGTTGTACATTTTTGGAATAAGCTGCCGGCAACATTCACTTCAATGCCATCAATTGTCCGGAAAACGGCTGGCCCATCTGTTTCAGCAAATCTGTGACGGCAGTGACTATGTTCTTGCATAATAGCTTCCCTCCAAGAAATATTATTTTCCTCATTATTATAAAGGAAATATTCTGAACTTTAAAGCGATCTACCTATAACAGTTTATGCCAGGCTCATTTTAAAAGAATAATATGTGTCTTTTTAAGGCACATTAAAATTATTCAAATTCAGGAGGTTTTTCCATGAATATAGGCAGAGCAAAAGAGATTGCTGAGTCTGCTGAAATGCACAGTGTTACTTTAAATGGCATACCGATCATCATTCAGCATGTAGATGAGCAGACTAAGACAGCACGCATTTACACAAAAGCAAATTCTGAAAAAGAAATGAATGTGTCGGTTAACGATTTGATTGAAGAATGAATACCCTAAAAAAACTTTCCAGAATGTAATGGAAAGTTTTTTTGGTTCAAGATCATATTTTAGGCAGAAGGACTCAAGATGCCTGGCCCGATATTTTTTATAACATGAAATATTCAAAAAAGTGTTGACTATTAACGGTTTACTGTAGTAAAGTTTAGAGAAAATTTAATATTTGATTTCTTATCCAGAGAGGTCGAGGGTAAGGCCCGACGACGCCTCAGCAACCAGCAATCGTATTTTGATTGAAAAGGTGCTAATTCCTGCAAGTTTTTTAGAAACTTGAAAGATAAGAAGAATGGCTGTTCACATTAAAAAGTCTTCTTCTTATAGAAGGCTTTTTTTATTTTAAAGAAGGAGTGTTTACCAGTATGTACAATATTGACACCAAATTAGCGCAAATCGGAAACAGGAGCGAATCAGCAACAGGAGCAGTGAATCCGCCTGTATACTTTTCAACCGCCTACCGGCATGAAGGCATTGGACAGTCAACTGGCTTTGACTATAGCCGAACAGGCAATCCTACCCGCCAGCTGCTTGAAAAGGCGATCGCCGATCTTGAAGAAGGCGATCAAGGCTATGCCTGCAGTTCTGGAATGGCTGCCATCCTTACGATTCTTTCCCTCTTTAAATCAGGAGATGAGTGGATTGTTTCCAAGGATTTATACGGCGGAACCTACCGTCTGCTTGAACAGGGCTTCAAAAAATGGGGACTGCAGAGCAAATATGTGAATACGAGCACTCCGGAAAATGTTGAAGAGCTAATCACCGAAAATACGAAAGCTATTTTTCTGGAGACTCCCACTAATCCGCTCATGGAAGAGACAGATATTCAGTTAATAGCTGATATCGCGAAACGGCATAATATTCTCCTGATCGTTGATAACACATTTTACACCCCCCTTCTTCAGCAGCCTCTAAAGCTTGGTGCTGATATTGTCATCCATAGTGCGACAAAGTATCTTGGAGGACATAATGATGTACTTGCCGGTTTAGTTGTCGCAAAAGGCAAACAGTTATGTGAGGATCTTGCCATGAACCACAATGCTGCCGGTGCAGTCCTTAGCCCATTTGATTCCTGGCTTTTGATCAGAGGCATGAAGACACTCTCTCTTCGCATGGAACGTCATGAAAAAAATGCCCGGGAATTAGCGGCTTTCTTATCAGACCACGCTGCCGTAACGGAAGTTCTTTATCCAGGCAAAGGAGGAATGATATCTTTCCGGGTCCAGGATGAATCCTGGGTGAATCCTTTTCTGCAGAGCCTCTCCCTCATCTCCTTTGCTGAAAGCCTTGGCGGAGTCGAGAGTTTTATAACATATCCCGCAACACAAACGCATGCGGACATCCCAGAAGAGATCCGCATTGAAACAGGTGTCTGTAACAGGCTTCTGCGTTTCTCGGTTGGAATCGAAAATGCAGAAGATTTGAAGGCGGATCTTCAACATGCTTTTGCAAAGGTTTTAAAGGAGGCAGTACGATGAGTACGAATTACACATTTCAAACGAAATTACTTCACAATAATCAAAAGTTCGACCCGGAAACAGGAGCTGTCAGTGTACCGATCCAGCATGCCTCCACTTTCCATCAAAAAGATATAGATGCATTCGGAAAATATGATTACAGCCGCAGCCTGAATCCAACAAGGGAAGCACTTGAAGAAGTCATCGCCGAGCTTGAAGAAGGGATTAGAGGGTTTGCCTTTTCTTCTGGAATGGCTGCCATTTCCACAGCATTCCTCCTCTTGTCACAGGGAGATCATGTGGTCATTACAGAAGACGTATATGGCGGAACCTATCGCATGACAACAGAAGTCCTGTCCCGTTTTGGCATTGAGCACACATTTGTTGATATGACTAATCTAGAGGAAGTAAAAGAAGCAATCCGTCCAAACACAAAAGTTTTTTATGTAGAGACTCCTTCCAACCCGCTGCTGAAGGTGACAGATATACAGGCCATCAGTTCACTGGCAAGACAGCATGGAGCCCTGACATTTGTGGATAATACATTCCTTACCCCTGCCCTTCAAAAACCGCTCTCTTTAGGGGCGGATATCGTGCTGCACAGCGCAACCAAATTCTTATCCGGACACAGTGACGTCGTAGCCGGCTTAGCTGTTGTGAAGGATCCGGAGTTAGGTGCAAGATTGGCTTTTCTCCAAAATTCCTTTGGAGCTGTTCTGGGTGTTCAGGATGCCTGGCTTGTTCTTAGAGGCATTAAAACGCTGCAAGTAAGGCTGGATCAGTCTGTGAAATCAGCTGAGAAGATTGCTCGTTTCCTTCATGATCACCCAGCAGTAAACAAAGTTCATTATCCCGGTTTTGCAGAACATGCCGGCTATGAAATTCAGAAAAAGCAGGCTGTGAATGCAGGTGCCGTCTTGTCTTTTGAACTTGAAGATGAAAAGTCGATGAGAGTATTTGTGGAAAATGCGAAAATTCCTGTTTTTGCAGTAAGTCTGGGAGCAGTTGAATCCATCCTCTCCTACCCTGCCAAAATGTCGCATGCAGCCATGCCTGCATCTGAAAGAGAACAGCGCGGAATTACAGACAGTCTTCTCCGTCTTTCTGTTGGCCTGGAGAACGCAGACGATATTATAAAAGATTTTAATGCAGCTTTATCTGCAGTCGAACAAACAAAGCAATCCATTTTACAGCGGGGGTGATACTTTGAGTTTCCTGGATAAATTAAAGAATGAAATCATCATAGCAGATGGCGCGATGGGAACTCTTCTTTACTCCTATGGCACCGACAGCTGTTTTGAGGAATTAAATCTATCGCAATCTGAGCAGATCCAGCACATCCATGAAGCGTACATAGGCGCAGGGGCTGAATTGATCCAAACCAATACGTATGCGGCGAATTATCTGAAACTGCAGCGGTATGGGCTTGAAGACTCTGTGAAAGAGATTAATAGTGCGGCAGCCCGGATTGCCAAAAAAGCTGCCGCGGGACGCGCATATGTTGCAGGTACAATCGGCGGGATCAGAGGATTCAAGCCGAACATGATTACATTGGAGGAAATTAAAAGAAGCTTCCGTGAGCAGCTTTATTGTCTGCTGCTTGAGGATGTAGATGGTATTTTGCTTGAAACCTATTATGATCTAGAAGAACTTGAGACGGTTCTGGCTATAGCCAGAAAAGAAACCGATCTGCCGATTATCGCACAGGTTTCACTTCAGGAAGCTGGAGTTCTTCAGAACCAGACTCCTATAGCAGAGGCATTAACAAAGCTTGACGGCATGGGCGCAGATGTGGTGGGAATCAATTGCAGGCTTGGCCCCCATCATATGCTGAAAACGCTCGAAAGTGTACCTTTGCCAAAACATGCCCATTTATCTGCATATCCAAATGCCAGTATTCCAGCTTATACGGACGGCAAATTCCATTATGAAGGTGATGCGGAATATTTCCGGCAGTCCGCAATAGAATTCCGGAATCAGGGTGTCCGCCTTCTTGGAGGGTGCTGCGGAACAACACCTGACCATATCAAGGCGTTTGCTGAAGTATTAAAAGGACTTCCGCCAATCGAGGAAAAAGAAATAAAGGCAGTTAATAAAATTATAGTTTCAGAGAAACCGGAATCATCCAGAGAGCTCCCTCCTCTTCAGGATATTGTCAGAGAAAGGCCATCGGTAATTGTTGAGCTGGATCCGCCAAGGAAGCTTGATACTGCCCGCTTTTTCGAAGGTGCAAAGGCATTGAAGGGTGCTGGAATCGATTCTATTACTCTTGCAGATAACTCTCTTGCTTCACCAAGGGTATGCAACTCTGCACTTGGCTATCTTGTCAAACAGCAGACTGGATTGCGTCCCCTTGTGCATGTAACCTGCAGGGATCGAAATATAATTGGTCTTCAATCCCATTTAATGGGTCTTCATGCCCTCGGTTTAAATGATATTCTTGCCGTAACAGGAGACCCTGCCCGTGTCGGTGATTTTCCTGGCGCCTCTTCTGTGTATGATGTTTCTTCATTTGAATTGATCAGTATGATCAAGCAGTTAAATGAAGGATTATCGTTTTCAGGGAAAGACCTGGGCCAGAAAGCTGCCTTTTCAGTGGCAGGCGCTTTTAATCCCAATGTCCGCTCATTGGAAAAAGCGGTTGGGCGGCTCGAAAAGAAACTGGAGCACGGTGCGGATTATTTCATCTCGCAGCCTGTTTTCTCTGAAGAAAAACTGCTTGAGGTTCATGAGGCTGTGAAGGATTTAAAAGCACCTGTCTATATAGGCTTGATGCCTCTTACCGGCAGCCGGAATGCAGAGTTTCTCCATAATGAAGTTCCGGGAATCAAAATTTCCGACAGTATTAGAAGCAGGATGGCTTCATTAAAGGATGATCCAGCACGAGCTGGCGCTGAAGGCATTGCCATTGCCAAGTCGCTGATTGATGCAGCGGCAGAGCTGTTTAATGGCATTTACCTTATCACTCCATTTATGCGCTATGAAATGACTGTCGAGCTATCAAACTATGCCCGTGAGACAACCGAACGGCTTTCAAGGAGGAAACAGCATGTATAAACCATCACTGCAGGAACAGCTAAAAAAGAAGATTCTGATCATGGACGGAGCAATGGGCACCATGCTTCAGAGAGCCAATCTATCAGCGGATGATTTTGGCGGCGAAGAATATGAAGGCTGCAACGAAAATCTAAATATTACAGCTCCATCTGTTATTGAACATATTCACCTTGAATATTTAAAAGCCGGTGCAGACATTATTGAAACCAATACCTTTGGTGCAACCAGCATTGTTCTCGCAGATTACGATCTGGAAGAAAAAGCTTATGAATTGAATAAAATTGCTGTTGAAATTGCCAGAGAAGCTGCAGACCGTATATCAACTCCTGAATGGCCGAGATATGTGGCAGGCGCTATGGGACCAACGACGAAGACACTGAGTGTTACCGGCGGGTCTACATTTGAAGACATGATAGCTGCTTATGAAGAGCAGGCCAGAGGGTTAATAGACGGGGGAGCGGATCTTCTTCTCCTCGAAACCAGTCAGGATATGCTGAATGTGAAGGCTGGTTTTATCGGCATTGAAAAGGCATCAAAAAAGACGGGAATAAAACTGCCGCTCATTGTTTCCGGAACAATTGAACCGATGGGCACGACCCTTGCAGGCCAATCGATTGAAGCCTTTTATATTTCGCTTGAACATATGAAGCCTCTGGCAGTTGGACTCAACTGTGCGACAGGTCCCGAATTCATGCAGGACCATATCCGTTCTTTGTCAGGATTGGCATCCACAGCAGTCAGCTGCTATCCCAATGCAGGATTGCCTGATGAAGAAGGACAGTATCATGAAACTCCCGAATCATTGGCGAGCAAGCTTGAGGGTTTTGCCAAAGAAGGCTGGCTGAATATTGTAGGCGGCTGCTGCGGAACCACACCTGAGCATATCCAGGCAATTGCTGAGTCTGTTAAAGATTATAAACCAAGGAATTATGAGGGGAACTCCCTGCATAAAGTTTCCGGAATTGAACCTCTGATTTATGATGATCCAACTTTAAGACCCATAATGGTCGGTGAACGAACAAATGTAATTGGTTCCCGCAAGTTTAAAAGACTGATTGCAGAAGGAAAGTTCGAGGAGGCTGCTGAGATAGGCCGTGCCCAGGTAAAAGGCGGTGCCCATGTTATTGATATTTGCCTGGCAGATCCAGATCGTGAAGAAATGCAGGATGTTGAGAATTTCATCAAGGAATTAGTGAAAAAAATAAAAGTTCCGCTCGTGATCGATTCAACAGATGAAAAAGTGATTGAAAAAGCTCTCACCTATTCACAGGGTAAAGCCATCATAAATTCGATTAATCTGGAAGATGGCGAAGAACGCTTTGAGGCGATTGCCCCTCTCGTTCACCGCTATGGTGCTGCAGTGGTTGTCGGAACGATTGACGAAGAAGGAATGGGTGTTACGGCTGAACGTAAACTTGAGATTGCAAAGCGTTCTCATGATTTACTTGTAAATAAATATCATATCCCGCCTCAGGATCTTATTTTTGACCCCCTCGTCTTCCCTGTTGGGACAGGGGATGAGCAATACATCGGGTCTGCAAAGGCAACGGTAGATGGAATCAGACTTATTAAAGAGGCTCTGCCGGAGGTTCAAACCATTTTGGGAATCAGTAACGTTTCCTTCGGCCTCCCTCCTGTTGGCAGGGAAATTTTAAATTCTGTATTTCTTTATCACTGCACCCAGGCAGGCCTGGATTATGCGATAGTGAACACAGAAAAACTCGAAAGATTTGCTTCCATATCTAAGGAAGAGGTTTTAATGGCTGAAAAGCTGCTATTTGAAACTACTGATGAATCACTTGCCATTTTCACTGATTTTTACCGGGATAAGAAAAAAGAAAGCAAAAGTGTTCTTCCGGATATGACACTTGAAGAACGCCTCGCCTATTATATACTTGAAGGAACAAAAGAAGGGCTGCTGCCGGATCTCGAACTTGCTCTCCAGGCATACCTTGCTCCGCTTGATATCATTAACGGGCCTTTAATGAACGGAATGAAGGAAGTCGGGAGATTGTTCAATGATAATCAGCTGATTGTCGCAGAGGTTCTGCAGAGCGCCGAGGTTATGAAAGCATCTGTAGCTTATCTTGAACCGCATATGGAAAAAGGTGAAGCCCAATCTTCATCCAAGGGGAAAATCATCCTGGCAACCGTTAAAGGTGATGTTCATGATATAGGGAAAAATCTTGTGGATATTATTTTAAGCAATAATGGATATGAAGTGATAGATTTGGGAATCAAAGTCTCCCCTGCTGAACTGATTGAAAACATCAGGCGTGAGAATCCGGATATGGTTGGCCTTTCAGGTCTGCTTGTTAAATCTGCACAGCAGATGGTCATAACCGCACACGACATGAAACAGGCTGGAATTGATATTCCGATTTTAGTTGGCGGCGCAGCCCTTTCAAGGAAATTCACGGATACTAAAATTTCCAAGGAATATGACGGTCTCGTGCTGTATGCCAAGGATGCTATGAACGGTCTCTCTTTAGCCAATCAGCTTCAGGAGCCTGAAGAGGCTGAGAGGCTGCGAATCCAGCAGGAAGAAAAACAGGCAGCAGCGCTTAATGCGGTACCATATGACCGCGGATCAGTGGCGGTTGCAGTAAAGCCAAAACCGACCGTCAGCACAAAGGTGCCAGTTTTTGTTCCAAAAGATTTAAAAAGGCATTTGCTGAAAACCTATTCCCTATCACATATTGAACCCTATATTAACAAGCAGATGCTTATTGGCCATCACCTTGGCTTAAAAGGAAACCTGCAAAAGCTGCTTGCGGAAAAAGATGAAAAAGCCATTAAAATTAACGCTATGGTTGATGAACTGATTTCTGAAGCAAAAGAGAAAAACTGGATTGAGCCAAAAGCAGTTTATCAATTCTTCCCTGCCCAGTCAGACGGCGATAAGGTGTTTATCTATGCTGAAGACGAAAAAACGGTCATCGAGACATTTGAGTTTCCTCGACAGGAAACAGAGCCATTCTTATGTCTGGCAGATTTCCTTAAATCAAAAGAAAGCGGTCAAATGGATTATGTATCCTTTTTTACTGTGACAGCCGGGAAAGGAATACGCGCTATTGCAGATCGTTTAAAAGCCGAAGGCAGATTCCTGGAAAGCCATGCCCTGCAGTCGCTGGCCTTGGAGACGGCTGAAGGCCTTGCTGAGCTGATCCACCGCCAGATCCGCGATCGCTGGGGATTCCCTGATCCGGTTGAAATGACGATGAAGGACCGTTTTGCGGCGAAATACCAGGGGCAGCGCTTTTCATATGGCTATCCTGCGTGCCCTGATCTGGAGGACCAGAAAAAGCTGTTTAAGCTTATACAGCCTGAGGATATCGGTGTTCACCTTACTGAAGAATGCATGATGGAACCTGAGGCTTCTGTATCTGCAATGGTGTTTGCCCATCCTGAAGCCAGATACTTTAATGTATTGAGATAATAGATACCCGGCAGGTAAAATGGCCGGGTATTTGCCTTTGCCTCCTCACAGCCTATACAATGAATACATAGCAAGGAGGGAGATTTTTATGAATGTTCTCTGGGATTTAGATGGCACGATTCTGGATACTTGGCCCACTTTGGTTCGGTCTTTTATTCGCATATCCGGCAAAGAGCTGGATCCTCAAGAAGTGCTCACGCCCCTGAAAAACGGGACAGCTTATCAGAAATTTGATGTTCCTCCAGAAAAAATTGCTGATTTCCGTCAAATGGAAGCAACTTTTATGCATGATGAAAAGCCATTGTTTCCATATGTAAGGGAAATATTAGAGCGAAATAATGTTAACGTGCTTGTCACCCACCGTAACCGGCAATCAACGGAGGAACTGCTGGAGTATTGGAAACTTACTTCCTATTTTGAAGAAGTTATCTGCCCGGAATTTGATGGTTTCTCTTTAAAGCCGCATCCGGAGTCCTATGAATATCTGCACCGTCGATATCATATTGATTTGGCCATTGGCGACCAGGATACAGATTTAATGCCTGCCAGACAGATCGGCATTAGCACCTGTGCGTTTCGCAGCACTAATCCCTATGCAGACTTCTCGATTGATTGTTATTCAAAATTTGAGATTGCGATAAAGTGAAACTTCAATCAGTGGGGGTGTTCCTTATCCCCCACTGATTGTTAGTCGCGTTCTAGTTTCGCTAAGATCTCCGCTAACGCTTCGATCAATCGACACTACGAACCCGATTGGTTCAACTAAGCCTCTGCCTGCGCATCGGCAAGTTTCACTGTATCTCACCAATCGGGCCTTTACGGGAAGTTTGACCCCCACTTATCCTCCTTTGGCTCCTCTGAGTCTTGAAGTGGGGGTCTTACTGCCCGTTAGACTGCGATAAAAGGAAACAGGACTTCACCTTGGTGAAGTCCTGCTTTGCTTCTGAGTGAGCTAATTAGCTGATTTCCGCGTAGTAATCCTGACAACTCTGTCCGTTTGTGAATCAAATTCAATATCAATGTATAGACCGAACTCTTTGCCGCCATCCTCTACCCATAGCTTAAACCTTTCGATGTCTGTGGTTTGTCTCTTTTCTCTGCCGATATGCAGGTAGTCAAGGATTTTAGCTCTTGGGTATTTCTCTTTTGCTGTCTGCATAGCAAGTCTGCCCCATTTTGCATAGGCTGGTTCAGGTCTCTCTGCATAGGCTTCTCCAGTGATTGCCCGAATGGGAATGAATTCTGATAAGAACATCAATACCATAAGGCTGATCATTAATTTCTTCATCTTAAACCTCTTTCCGGTAAGTATCCTAATCGCAATTGACGCTATTCATCGTTTCTTCCTTCATCCGTTCTT
The DNA here is from genome assembly GCF_023657595.1 of Cytobacillus firmus. Taxonomy (NCBI): domain Bacteria; kingdom Bacillati; phylum Bacillota; class Bacilli; order Caryophanales; family Bacillaceae; genus Cytobacillus; species Cytobacillus firmus. The sequence continues at coordinate 2,322,098 of NZ_CP098323.1, forward strand.
CCTCTTCTTCTACACAGATATAAGCAATTTGTTCTTCCATTAAATGATGAAGTATATCCTTGTCATCTGTACAGGAAACGTCTTTTCTTTTTGGCATTTTCATCTCTCCTCTCCCTTGTTCATAATGGTTTTTTTAGATCCATTCGCTAACCTGGATATTGTTTTTTTATCCACAAAGATGAGGTGGAAAACATACATGAAGATTGACTTCAGCAAAAACAGCATAAACAGCTTCATCTGTGAAAAGCGCCGAAGTTTCCAAATACCGATCTTTTTGAACCAAGTATAAAAAGGATAGGCGAAAAAGGCATCGACCACCCCATTTAGAAGTAAATACAGTAACGGCTTACTATAGGTTAATTTTAATATCCATATAGACCCTGCAAAAAAAGGTCCTAATACTAATGGCAGTTCACCACTAAGCTTGGGATGAAATCTTTCCTTAATCGTCCACCATTTGTTTTTTTCAGCTATAATCCCTTCTATTAAAACATAAAACCCCATAAATAGAGCAGCAGGATAAAATCGCTTAAAATCCTTTTTGCCTATAAATGGAACAGTCAGCCAGGAAAGGAGAATTATCAGCACCAAATATAGCTTCTTTTTCATCTTACCCCACCTTTATTTTAAGGTTTTGTATTTAGAGGAATTTTATTCATCCTTTTTACGGGAGCCAATGAATTTTTTTCGATATTGCGTGAAATTCGTGTTTTGAAAGTTCCAATATGTGTAATAGATTAACAAGCATAGAAGGAGCTGATCAGCATGCTGACAATGTACAAGTGCAAGAATTTCAATAAAACGGGTAAAATTCTTCTTCCCAGCAAGTGGCGCAGCCAATTTGGCCTTTTGCCGGGAAAACTGGCTGATCTTCGCTTCGATCATGATCAGATAATTATTGAAAGAGCCAATTTGGAATCAACCCACAATAAAAGACTTATTTCGGAAAATGGCTCCATCCATATCCCCAAAGAACTTCAGCAGCTGCTGGATATAACAGAGGAAGAAGAATATTGCCTGTATATTGATGAGGAAGATAAGAATTTTGTTCTAAAGATGATTTCAGAAAACTAAAAAGCTGCAGCCAGTTTTTCAGCAGCAGCTTTTTAACAAATATATTTTCCTGTCAGATTCGTTAGTGCCATGCAAAACTTTTCCCAGCCATTAGGGAAAGACTGTATCCCCTGACTCTCAAAACTATTTTCCTTCGTGACCAGCTTTATGGACCATGTCACACTATCCATTAACATCCCCGGATTTTTGTATTCTTTCTGCCACTTCCAAAGTTTCAGCCGGTATAATTCTTTTTTAAATTCTTCAATGCTTCCTGACTTTGTCGGCAGCTCATTTCTTGATGAAAAATTACTTAAATGCCATTCAAAATAAACAAAACGCCCATTGATGAAATCCACTTCAATTTTGTACCATGGCCCCGGATAACCGCCGAGGCTGACGCTCAAAAGGATGGGATCTTTATCAGGATCAATCGTGACAATATTGTTTTTTATATGGAAAAGCTCTCTTTTCCTGCTGATGACTGACTTCACATGTGCTAATTCAACAGGTTTTGCGCCGGTTCTCTGAAAATTGCTTGGCCTATTCATTTCATCCAGCAGAGAAGGAATGGATATAGCCCCCTTTTTCTCCAGGATATCTAAAATATTCTCGAAAATACTCATTTATCTTCCTCCACTTCAAAAACCAGGGTAGGTTTATCGCAGTCTAACGGGCAGTATGACCCCACATCAAGATTCTGATGAATCAATGGAGGATAAGTGGGTGTCAAACTGCCCATAAAGGCCGAAAAGCGAACAAAGACTAAGAACGCCACGTCCTCCCAAAAGCTGCCGCTTTCGGTCGTGCCATGTATCGCTGCCGAAGCTTTCCTTGTCCTGTGGCAACGTCTTTGTGACCCACTTCCTCCCAAAAGCTGTCGCATTTGGTCGTGCGATGCTCATGCTCCGAAGCCTTCCTTGTCCTGTGGGCCTCAACTAACAATCAGCAGGGAGAAAAGCACTCCCCACTGATTGAAGTTTCACTTTATGTAACACAAAGATAGTTTTCTTCACTAATATCCTTTTTTCCGCAGGTGCAAACATTCTTTCGTACTTAAGAGGCTATAATGAATAAATTGTACCTGCTCATTGCACGCTATGGAATGGGAGGTGCAGCCATGGATCCAATAAAACCAGGAAGCAAAAAGATGCCGGACTTCGAAGAATTGGATGATAGGATGATTGCCGGGCATACTTCGGGGCCGACACTTGTGATAAAGACCAATCTTGATCCGAAAAATTCGACTGAAGATAATCCTTACTACAAGAATAAAACGGAAACGGATACAGAAGAATTTCGGGATTATTTTGAGGAGTAAAAGGAAACCGGCAGGCTATTTGCCTGCCGGTTTGCTGTATTATTTAGAAATCAAAATTGTCAGGGTCGGGACCTACTCGTCTATTTTCATTTAAGCTGCTGATTTTGTCCATATCATCTGAAGAAAGTTCAAAGTCAAATACATCAGCATTTTCAATAATGCGATGTTCTTTTACTGACTTTGGAATAGTAACAATTCCGTTCTGAAGATCCCATCTTAAGATAACTTGTGCAACCGATTTGCCGTACTTTTGGGCAATTTCCTTCAATACTGCGTTTTCAAGAAGCTCTCCTTGTGCGAGTGGTGACCATGCTTCTATCTGAATTTCCTGATTTCTGCAGAAGTCTCTAAGCTCAGACTGGCTGAGTAAAGGATGAAGCTCCACCTGATTGACCATCGGCTTTATCTCGGCATCCTTCATTAGATCTTCCAAGTGATGAATCTGGAAGTTGCTCACACCAATTGCTTTTACTTTCTTCTCTTTATAAAGAGTTTCGAGTGCTTTCCATGTTTCTTTATACTTCCCTTTCACTGGCCAGTGAATCAGGTAAAGGTCAATATAATCAAGACCAAGCTTTTCAAGACTGGTTTCAAATGCCTTGATTGCAGAATCATAGCCCTGGTCAGAATTCCAGACTTTCGTTGTAATAAATAGCTCTTCCCGAGGTACGCCTGCTTCCTTGATTGCCTGGCCTACACCTTCTTCATTCTGATAGACTGCTGCTGTATCAATGCTTTTATATCCTGCTTTCAGGGCTGATTTAACTGAATGGACAACTTCGTCCCCGTCCTTAACTTTGAAAACACCAAGACCAAGCCAAGGCATTTTGACACCGTTATGTAATGATACAGCTGATTGTAAATTTTCCATTCTTTCACCTCATTTTAACTATTGGATTACTGGATAATTTTCTCACATTCTTTTCAGTTATCAAAATTTTATGCTTGAACATGAAAGTTTTGGCGGATGGTTGTCTAAGAATAATTTTATACTGTGATTTATATCACATTTCAGCTAGAATATCTTCTATATAATGACAATAAAGTGAAACTTCAATCAGTGAGAGTGTTCCTTATCCCCCACTGATTGTTAGTTGAACCAATCGGGCCTTTACGGGCAGTTTGATCCCCGCTTAACCTCCTTTGATTCCTCTGAGTCTTGAAGTGGGGGTCTTACTGCCCGTTAGACTGCGATAAAATAATGAATTACAAGCAGGTGAAGAATCATGCACGATTTTAGAACACTTTTTGAAGAAATAGGCGGAACTGAACCAATTGAAAAACTTGTCGAGGCGTTCTATCCGCGTGTGTATGCAGATCCAGTTTTAAGTCCCCTTTTTGAAGGAGACATAGAGGATATTAAGCGAAAACAAAGAATGTTTCTTACACAATTTCTTGGAGGACCGCCTCTCTACAGCCAGGAGTTTGGCCCGCCGGCAATGAAACAAAGACATCTTCCATTTGAAATTACACCATTAAGAGCGCAAAGATGGCTTGCCTGTATGAAGGAGGCCTTTCAGGAGACAGGGCTTGAACAAAATCCTGCATCTGTCCTTTTCTATGATCGATTAATGCAGGTTGCAGCGATTATGGTAAACAGCCCAGAATGAAACTGGACCTTCCTTTGGAGAAGGTCCAGTGTTCATTAAAGTGATTCAAAATATTCTTTTGCATGCTCTGCAGACTGGAACATTTTTACTTCTGTAACTTCTTTCTCGTCATATGCCACTCCTAAAAATCCATCAGCAAGCTGAAGAATATCAGCTGATGAGGTTTTTTCATCTTCAACGACCACTGTTTCTTCCATTTCCAGCTGACCCTTTTCAGCCCATGACTGCACTTCGGCAGAGTACGTATCAATATTCATACCCTCATCAATCCGGTCATCCAGCTCGGCAATAGAGAGCGGCTTCTTTTCCCCTTCTGTGTTTGTGGCTTCATTGTATTCCTGGCTACTGTTTTCATTCTTTGCGGCTTCCTCTTTTTTCTCTTCACCCGCGCTGCAGGCTGACAGCATTACGCATGCGGTAAAAGAAAGAATCCATTTATGCATTCGGTCTCATCTCCTTCTTATTTTGTAAGCTAGTATTCTATTACCCCAATTATTAAGTGGCACTCATAAAAAATGAAGCATCCCCTATAAAAGAATGCTTCACCGCTATTTTTTTCTGAGTTCATCTCTATCAAGTGATTGAGGCGGCGTTTCCAGCCAGCCGTTGTCAATCATCATTTTTGCTCCGTCGTCTGCAAAACTGCCGACTTTGATCATCATTTTAGCATACTGGATAGCCAAATCTTTTCTAATGCTTGCACCGATCGCGATTCCAAAGTCCATTACGCCGACCGCAGTTATACTTGCGATCAGAAACATCATTAATTTATCCGAAAAGGGTGTGATCGTTGAATCTGTGATGGACCCATCCCATGTGCTTGGATAGGCTACATCGTCATTTTTTAAGACATTGAGAAAATATTCAACATGCTCCAGGCTCATGTCATAGCCTTTTTTGAAATAATTGCTTATCATTTTTTCTTTAGCTACCTGGCTGAATGCTAAAAGCATAGTTTTGGCAATATTGGATAACTCGATATTCGTTCCTAGATGGGCAATTTCGATTGCCAGAAGCTGCCGTTTTTTGCCTGCAATCCCGCCAAGGAAACGTTGGTCTGATACATACTTTACCTTTTTAGGATATTCAATATAGGGTGATCGAATGAAAATCCCCTTTTCCTGCATGGCCTCAGCTGCCATATCAAAAAGTTTTTCGGTTTGTTCATAGTATTTTTTAAACATGCTGCGAACGTCTTTTCTTGCAGAAACTGATTTAGCAAGTGAATAGGCATTCAATCCAGTTCTTCCCAGATGATGCATGAATCTTAGATAGGTCACGTCTGAAAATAATTTGGGAGCGTCAATGTGCAGATCTTGCTCATTAAATCCATCAGGTATGGGAAATTCTTCTGTATTAAAGAGTGAGGCAATTTCGTCTATGTGATCCTCCGCGATAGTAAGTGCGTAGTTCAATACCGGCAGGACATCCGGATCTTCATTTGTTTTTATATAGTGCTTTATGCAGCAGACTGCTGCTGTATCTGCTATATAGGTGTTCCAGAGCATGGCCATTTCGGACGATATTAATTTAGGAATACTGCTGCCGTTCATATTCTCACCAGCCATTTATAATTATATTTATATACTATAAACTTTATAATAGCCGATTTATAGCAAGTTCATTCAAAAATATGGAAATTCACTTCCAATATGTTTTCTGCAGGGTTATTAAGAAAAAGAACCAGCCGGATGGCCAGTTCTCTAAAATTAATTTAACTTCAGTTCTCCTGCTTTTTGGAACCCATCTATATGATAGGCATCAACTTTTTGAGGTGAAATGCTATAAATGTAATCACCTATATAGATAAGCCTCTCGATTGCATCTTCCCATTCTTCATAGATTGCTTCTTCTGTCTGATGGGTAATTTCACTTTGGAGCTCTATTCCGTTTTGGACAGTAATTTTGTATACTAACGCACCCTGGAAGTCGAAAGTGGATTCAAACTGGCTTCCCTCTTTATTCTGATAGATCGAAATGGGGAAACCATATAGATTTTTCTTTTTATCAACGAGAAGCGCTTTATGGTCGTAGTTTAAAGGCGAGTAGGTGCCGCGTCCTCCGATTATTTCTGTATCCTTTTCAACAGGATTACTTGTATCACTTACATCGAATAAAGATATTTTAACACCGTCCGTTGTAATAACAGGCTGGCTGCCAGCTCCTTTGCCTCCACTAATCTTTGTATCATGACCAAAGCCAATTAGATGATTTTCATCCAAAGGGTGCAGGTAATTGCTGAAGCCGGGTATTTTTAATTCACCGAGAACATAAGGTTTTTTCGGATTTGAGCCATCAATAACAAAGAGAGGATCGGTTTCCTTAAAAGTAACCATATAAATCCGGTCATTCATAAACCTTGCAGAGTAAATCCTCTCCCCTTTTGCCAGGTCTTCAAGCTGGCCAATCTGTTTTAAATTCTTATCCAAAATGTAAAGGCTATTGGAGGAAGGAGTTCGTTCATCCCACGCTTCCCCCTTGGTTGTCACGACTCTGAAGTTTCCATTATACTCATCCATTGAAAACTGATTTAAAACGGTGCCTTTTATTTCTGCAGATGTCTGGAATTCTACTTTTCCGTCTTTTATATTGAACTTAAAGATGCTCGTATCCGGATGCGGCATTGGTCTGTCCGCGATGATTTCATTATTGTATTGGGTGGCTGCCAGGTATAAATTGTTTTTGGACATGTAAAATTCATTTCCGCTGCCTAAGTAGCTTGTGACAGCTAATGGCTTCCTGCCGGCATTTAAATCCAATACAGCTATATTAATATAATTTGCATTTTGAGAACCGGGAAAATACTTTATTTCATTGTAATCAACAATTTGCTGCTCTTTACTCTCGGCAGTATCATAATAACGGGGACGCAGATCGGCATTTTCATTTTTTTCCAGTATCCAATATTCGGGATGATAACTTGTTATTAAATATACTTTTCCGTCCATTAACCTTGAAGAAAGCAGGCTGCCCTCAATGTCTGCCTCTCTAATTTTTTTTGGTTTTTGTTTATTTTCGATATTATAAACAATTGTTTTGGCGGATTGAAATGCAGGTGCAATCTTTTTTTCGGCAGACGCCTTCCCAATGTGTTCAGGTACATCTTTATAACTGTGGCCTAAGATGATTAATTGGCTGCCTTCTATAAATAGCTGATAGGGAGAAAAGTTTCCATTAAAAGTTAATTGAGATTCCAGTTCCATTTTATCTGCCGGAACTGCCTTGATAATCTGGACTTTATTTTCGGAGATTTTGTATATGTGGGTTCCATCTGTTTTTATCAGATCGGCTTCATCAATACCCGATACTTGCACATTTGTCCCCGAAAAATCTGTTCCTGCAGAATCTTCTGAGCTCTTTGCACTGCTGCTTTCCTCGCTTACTGCTATATCCCTTCCGGAAAAGAAAGTCCTTTCTTCCTTAAGCATTCTTGAAAAATAACTGTTCAATTTTTCTCTTGAGCCGATTGCCGGCAATGTATTTATAACTTTAAAGGCTGTTTTTACTGATTGATTCAGATTTTGTCCTCTCTTTGTTTTAACATCATCTGTGATCACCAATGTATAATGCGGTGAATACAGATTAAACCCTTCATCGGGCGGCTGAATTTCAATGGATTTATTATTGTTCCCCAGAGAGAGTTTTACCTGCTCTTTTTCTCCCTCCTCATTCAGAATATAAACAGAGGTACTGTTAACACTAGCCGGATTAAGTTCTTTTGAAAACGTAACCTCCCACACTTTATTGTTTAAAACAATTAATTCTTCATTAGTTCCTGCCAGAGTACTGACAATTTTTAGTTTGTTAAAGAATGAAAAAGACGCCAGTATGATAAGGACTAATGTAATACTGCCAAGAAAAAGCCATTTATTTTTCATAATAGACACCCCTTTTTAAGTAAGTTGACGCGCTCCATCTTCCAATAGTTACAAAATTTTCAAGAAAAACTTTTCCGAAATTAATGAATTTTCTTGATGCTAGAGTTAAAATTTTATTTATTACAGTAGAGGAAGAAGGTTTTCATTATTGCAGGATGAAGGAAACAAAACGAACGGCTTTTTATTGCTGATATTAGCTAATATGATATGGGGAGGTAATTTTGTTATAGGGAGAATTGGTGTTGATTATTTTCCGCCTGTTCTTTTTTCCCTTATGCGCTGGATCATTGCCTTTCTTCTCTTAACTCCTTTTATGACAAAGCAGTTAAAAAATGATTGGAAAATTATAAGGAAGCATATGAAGATTCTTTTGCTTTTGGCCGTGACTGGTATTGCTGGTTACAATACAGTCATTTATGTGGCACTGCAATACACCACATCTATAAATGCGTCAGTCGTAAATAGTACAACTCCGCTTTTTATCGCCATTCTAGCCGTATTTATATTAAGAGAAAAGCTTTTGGCCCACCAGGCAGCAGGAATCATCCTGTCAGTCTTTGGGATTATATTTGTCATTTCAAAGGGATCGTTTGAAGTGTTTCTTTCATGGAAAATAAATGCCGGGGATCTTTACGTTTTGGCAGCGGTTTTTATGTGGGCTTTGTATTCTGTGATTGGCAAAAAATATGCAGACGTGCTGCCTTTGCTATCTGCTTTTTATATTTCAGTTTTTCTTGGCATTTTACTATTGGTACCCTTAAGCCTGGTTGAATATTTGTGGCTGCAGGCAGCAAAACCTGTCTTCACCCTTCCCTCTATAGGGATCTTGCTGTATGTTGGGTTTTTGGCTTCCATTATGGCTTTTCTTTCCTGGAATATTGGAGTTCACATAATCGGAGCAGCCAAAGCGGGGGTTTTTCTGAATCTGCTTCCTGTTTTCGCTATTATCTTCGCATTGTGTTTTACACATGAAAAATTGTATTTGTATCAGATAATTGGCGGGGGGATTGTGATTCTCGGTGTAGTCCTATCTTCCAGGAGAACTTTGCGATTAAGGACTCATTCACAAGAAGATACGTTTTCGGCCTAAAAACTCCCCTCAGCTTCTGGCTGAGGGGAGTTTTCTTTTATATATTACCAATCCTGGGTACGCTCTAATAAATGATCAATTTCCACCTGTCTGATCATATAGCCAAGATCTTCTTCGGCAATCTCAGATGTAGATTCCAATAGCTGATCAATATCCATTTGCACCAATCTCATAACCAGACCTCCATTTTAACACAGTAATCATAATTTATAATCTCTTTCCTGCTATACTATTCGCTGTTCAAATGACAGGTATGGGGGCAGCCGGAAAATATTATCAGTATTTAATACCCGGCTTTCCGAGATATCAATCATTTATGCAAAAATGAAGGTTGAATGAATGTTCATTTTTCTCACGCCTCAGCTTACCGGTTAATAGTATATAGTGAGTTTTAAAAAATCTTAACAGGGTATAGAGTCATAAAATACATTGCTGTTTGAAGGTGTCTATTATGAAATCTAACTTTAGTGATTTTGCAAAGCTATTGGAATCTGCTCTTGATAAAGGGCAAACAGATACAGAAATGACCATCCATGAACTGCTTGATGATATAAAAACTCAGCTTGAACCTCTTATCAACAAAAAGGAAATCGGCTAATGCGCCGATTTCCTTTTTTCGCAGTCTAACAGGCAAATAAGGACAAAGACTAAGACCACGTCCTGTGACAACGTCTTTGTGACCCACTTCCTGTGGTCCTCAACTATCAATCAGTGGGGGAGCCCCACTGATTAAAGTTTTACTTTATTTCGCTATGAACATTTGTGTCCAATAAGATCCGTCATCAGTATATCCTACACCAATATGCGTAAAGGTGCCGTTTAATATATTTTTCCGATGACCTTCACTTTCCATCCATGCTTGTACCACTTGTTCAGGAGTCTGCTGCCCCATGGCAATATTTTCGCCTGCGGTACTGTAATTGACTCCAAAATCCCTCATCATGTCAAATGGCGAACCATAAGTTGGACTTGTATGGGAAAAGTAATTTTTCTGCTGCATATCATTTGATTTCGCCTGTGCCACACCACTTAGCGGTTTATCTGATTGTAATGCATTAAGCCCATTTTTCTCCCGTTCTGCATTTGTTAATTGGATTACTTTAGATTCAAAGTTGTTTATGTCATCATTTTGAGCAACTGGTGCCTGTTCACCTTGTCCTTGAGGCGCCTGGCCAGGCCCTTCCTGTGGAGGGGTTTGTGCTTGCGGCTGCTGGCTCTCTTGTCCAAACGGCTGAGCAAATTGACGCCCTTCAGCCTGTCCGCCTTCCATTCCCTGATTTTGCTGATTGTCCTCTCCAAATTGGTATAATGGCATGCCGCCATCATCAGCTAATTGGCTATGAGGGAAATCCTGACTTGGTGTTGCAGTGCTGTAAGAGTTGGGATCAATGGTAAGGTACCCGTTATTTACTTTTTGTAATTCAAGCGGAGCTGCTCCCCGTCTTTCTCTGTCCACATTCACATTATTAGGCTGGCTAATTTCTTTAAGGTCATCACCGGTTAATTCCCCTGTATCCATGCCCTGCTGAGTATTATTACATGCAGCAAGCGTTAGAATAAGGAAAACACCAAGAAGAAAGTTTTTCTTTAATAACATGGTCTTATTCTCCTTTAAAAAGTGTAAGTTTTACTTTTTTATCATACCGAGTAAGACGAAAATTATAGGTGGAAAATTGAGCACTCATCTTAAAGGCCACTTTAAAAGGTTTTGCATAGTTTATTTATAAAAGATGAGAAGGAGGATTCTCTTTGAGGCAATATATTATTACCGGCATGAATGGTGCCCATTATAACGGATATTCCCAGGTGCAGTATGGGCCCTGGTGTCAGCCTATTCAACAAGGATATCCCTATCACAGCATTTGGCATCCGAGTCATTTGCACTCCCAGCACTATACTGCAGCTCCACTGCAGAGATATTATTTCTAAAAATAAAAACGCATGCCGGATTGACATGCGTTTTTTATCTGGTTAAATGATTTGATCAGCTGTTTTTTTAATCGCTGTAATGGCCTGTTCAAGCTGGTTTCTGTTCACATCATAGTGCGTAACAAAACGCACATAACTAGGGCCGAAAGTTCCTGAAAGAACTCCTTCAGCTTTTAATCTTTCAACAAATTCCGATGAATTCATCTTTAGATTTTTCACATCTGCCACAATAATATTCGTATCCACCTGGTTTACAATTTCAATGCCATTAATTTGGCCAAGCTGCTGTGAAAGGTATTGGGCATTTTCATGGTCCTCTGCCAGGCGTTCTCTCATTTGTGTTAATGCAATAAGGCCTGGGGCAGCTAGGATGCCTGCCTGGCGGAGTCCCCCGCCGAGTCTTTTGCGCCATTTTCTGGCGGCTGTTATGAAATCTCTATTTCCTGCCAGTATGGATCCGACGGGAGCACCAAGCCCTTTGGATAGGCATACCTGGACAGTGTTGCAATGCTTTGCTAATTCGGAAGCCGGGAGATTCAGTGCTGCTGCGGCATTGAATAATCTTGCGCCATCTATATGTACAGGAACGTTATTTGCTTTTGCGATAGTATGAATTTCTTTCATGTTATCAATGGGTATAACGGCACCACCGGCTCTATTATGCGTGTTTTCAAGGCAAATCAAGCCTGTTTCAGGAAAATGCTGATCCTCTCCCCTAATGGCATACTCCACATCCGAGGGATTCATTGCCCCTCTTGACCCGTTTATCGTTCTCGTCTGAACGCCGGCAAAAGCAGAAGGAGCTCCGCTTTCATAATAAAAAATATGGCTTTCTGCTTCGAGAATAATTTCATTGCCCGGTCGGCAATGTGTTAAAATGGCGATCTGGTTTCCCTGTGTGCCGCTCGTTACAAAAAGAGCTGCTTCCTTTCCAAGCACTTCAGCAGCTGTCTCCTCCAGTTGATTTATTGAAGGATCCTCTCCATAAACATCATCTCCAACTTCCGCTTCATAAGCCGCTTTTCTCATAGCTTCAGTCGGCTTTGTGACTGTATCGCTTCTTAAATCAATCATGTCCTCACCCTGTCTCTATCTATATTATTTTTACTTCATGTTACTGTACTATTCTGTATTTTTCAATTAATAAGAAAGAGCCCTATAAAGAGTTCCTTGGCAATAAATATACCAAAACCAAAAGTTCAAAATTTGTTCAAGATTTAAATATAAGGCGCAAAACCCAATAACAATGCTATTTGCAGAAAATGAAATGCTGTCCAAACACTTTACATAAATTTCCTTCTCACTTTTGTCACAACTTTTCACAATTGCTTATGTTAATATCATTTACACAGTGATAACTAAGTTAAATAAGTGTTTCAAGAGTGTGCATTTTTCCCAGCTATATATTTTTTTGGCATCTTTGTGAAAATACGCACATTATTTGTGAATTATTTAACAATAGTTTTTGTTTAAAGGAGATGAAACATCAGATGAAGAAAATGCTGCTCTCTTTAACAGCTATATTGCCGATGCTTATTCTCAGCGGCTGCAATATGGTTGTGTTTGAACCGCAGGGGCCTGTTGCAAGAAGCATTACCGAATTAATTAACTGGTCCCTGATCTGGATGCTTCTTGTTGTAGTAGTCGTATTTGGATTATTCGGCTACATCGTCTGGAAATATCGTGAGAAACCAGAAAATAAGGATTATGAACCGCCTGAGGAACATGGAAGCACACTCCTTGAAATTATCTGGACCGGGATTCCTATCTTAATTGTCATTGCGTTAACAATCCCGACCGTAAAAACACTTTATGCTCTTGAAGAAGCACCAAGAGGCTACGAAGAAAAAGAGCCAATTACGATACATGTAACATCTGCAGACTGGAAATGGATTTTCAGTTATCCAGAAGAAGGAATTGAGACGGTGAACTATGTCAATATTCCTGAGGATAGGCCTGTACTTTTCAAAATGACTTCTGCAAGCACCATGCAATCTTTCTGGGTGCCTGCACTTGGCGGACAAAAGTACACCATGCCGAAAATGGAAACAGAATTATATCTTCTTGCAGACAACCCTGGATCATATGAAGGTCAAAATACGAACTTTAACGGCCGCGGCTATGCGGATATGAAATTTGAAGTGCTCGCTCAAACCCAGAAAGATTTTGACCAATGGGTTGAAGATGTTAAGGATACAGCGCCTAAATTGACAGAGAAAGAATATGTAGGGCTGCTGAAGCCTACTCATCTAGGAAGGCTGACCTATTCAAATACTCATTTGGAATGGGTGAATCATGCCGATCCTGACTCTAAGGCATATACAAATCCTGAACTCTACAGAGGTCATGGATATCAGGGTAAGACATTCGAAGAAGACGATAATTATAAAAATGAGAAACCGAATGTAATTGAAGGTCATGGCGAAGATAAGGGCCATGATGACAGTGAAGAAAACCATGGAGGTGACCATCATGGGCATTAAATGGGATGAGTTTTTTATTACGGGAGATCCCCTTATACTAGGTTCCCAGATTGCCATTTTGCTGACAATGATTGGTGCAGTGGCAGGGATTACCTATCTGAAAAAATGGAAATACCTGTGGACAGAATGGCTGACTACAGTTGACCATAAAAAAATCGGTATTATGTATATCATCTCCGCCGTATTGATGTTTTTCCGCGGCGGGATGGACGGGTTGCTGATGAAAGCTCAGACATCACGTCCTGAAATGGAATTCCTGAATTCCCAGCATTACAATGAAATTTTCACAACACACGGTGTGATTATGATTCTTTTCATGGCGATGCCGTTTTTGATTGGTTTAATGAACGTTGTCATTCCGCTGCAGATCGGTGCGCGTGACGTTGCCTTCCCTCAGCTGAATGCTCTAAGCTTCTGGCTGTTCTTCAGCGGAGCTATGCTGTTCAATATTTCCTTCGTTATCGGAGGGTCACCTGATGCAGGATGGACTTCCTACTTCCCTCTTGCAGGCAAGGAATTCAGTCCGGGAATCGGTAATAACTATTATGCAGTTGCCCTTCAGATTGCCGGTATCGGTACATTAATGACAGGTATAAACTTTATCGTCACGATTTTGAAAATGAGAACAAAAGGCATGACACTGATGAAAATGCCGATGTTTACGTGGACTACTTTCGTAACATCCATTTTGATTGTGGCGGCTTTCCCAATTTTCACAGTCGCATTGGCATTGATGACGTTTGACCGTCTATATGGAACGCACTTCTTTACCGTATCCGGCGGAGGCATGGATATGCTTTGGGCTAACCTTTTCTGGCTATGGGGCCACCCTGAGGTATATATTGTTGCCCTTCCTGCTTTCGGGATATTCTCGGAAGTCATTGCAACTTTTTCAAGAAAATCATTGTTTGGATATAAATCGATGGTATTTTCCATCCTTGGAATTGCACTTCTAAGTATGGTTGTATGGGTTCACCATTTCTATACAATGGGTTCAGGACCTGCAGTTAACTCATTCTTCTCCATCACGACGATGGCGATTGCCATACCGACTGGAGTTAAGATGTTCAACTGGCTGTTTACGATGAGGAAAGGCCGCATAAAAATTACGTCTGCGATGCTTTGGGCACTTGCATTCGTTCCTTGCTTTGTCATCGGCGGGGTTACAGGCGTCATGCTGGCAATGGGTGCAGCGGATTATCAGTATCACAATACCTTATTCCTGGTTGCCCATTTCCACTATGTATTAATTCCGGGTGTTGTATTTGCGGTATTTGCAGGCCTGTACTACTGGTGGCCAAAAATGTTCGGCTTCATGCTGAATGAAAAACTCGGAAAATGGCATTTCTGGCTATTCGTTATCGGCTTTAACGTAACATTCATGCCTATGTTCTTCCTTGGATTAAACGGAGCTGTAAGACGTGCATACACATACTCTGCCGAATCAGGCTTTGCACCTTTATTCATGCTTTCGGCCATTGGTTCAATTGTTCTCGCAGCCGGATTCGCTGTCTTCTGCTATAACATTTACTGGAGCATCCGCTATGCGGACAGAAACATCTCAAGCGATCCATGGGATGCAAGAACACTGGAATGGTCTACTGCATCACCTGTTCAGTTCTATAACTTTGCGAAGCTGCCTGAAGTGAAATCTCTTGATCCATTCTGGCACATGAAGAAAAAGAATGAAGGATTAACTTTGCATGACAGTGAAATTGAAGAAATTCATATGCCAAGCAACTCATGGGTACCGATTTATATGGGTGTTATTTTTGGCATCGCAGGTTTCCTCCTTGTGTTTGAGTGGCACATCGCTGCGGCTGTTGCCGGTATTGGCATATTTGCCGGATTGATTATCCGTTCATTCGATTACAACGAAGGATTCCATGTTTCAAAAGAAGAAATTCACCGAATTGAAAACGCGTGGAGAAAAACAGAAGGAGAGGTGCACAATCATGTCAGCTAAAGTGGATACGTCTCTGCCGCTTGAATATCAAACTGAGCAGGACCGCATGAATATTCTCGGCTTCTGGGTTTTCCTTGGCGCTGAAATCGTCCTGTTTGCCACTCTGTTCGGAGTATATGGAGTTTTATATGAACGCTTTGCAGGAGGACCCACACATAAAGATATCTTTGTCATCAAGGATGTCATGATTCAGACAGTCCTCCTTCTGACAAGCAGCTTTACAATGGGCATTGCCATTTTTGAAATGCGCCGGCATAACCTTAAAGGGCTAATTACCTGGCTGGTGATTACCCTCGCTCTAGGCGCAGGCTTCCTCTTCATGGAGATTAATGAATTCATCCATTATGTCCATGAAGGTGCAACGATGCAAACAAGTGCATTCCTTTCCAGCTTATTTGTACTACTTGGGACACACGGAGCTCACGTAACTTTGGGAATCGGCTGGGCAACTATGGTCATCATTCAGCTTCTAAAAAGAGGCCTTACCCCTACTACAGCAAGAAAGACGTTTATTATCGGCCTTTACTGGCACTTCCTTGATGTAGTCTGGATCTTTATCTTCACATTTGTGTATCTGAAAGGACTGGTGGCTTAAATGGAACATCATCAATCAAAAAGCTTCCCGATAAGCCATGTCATTGGATTTGTTGTTTCCCTTGTGCTGACTTTTGCAGCAGCAGGAATTGCTTTAAAAACCAACCTTTCTTTTAAAGTGATCATGTGGATCATCGGCTCACTGGCTGTGGTTCAGGCAGGCATGCAGCTGTTCATGTTCATGCACTTAAGAGAAGGTGAAGACGGTAAGACGAACCTCATAAATATGATTTATGCCGTATTTATGGTAATTGTTATTGTAGTTGGTTCTATTTGGGTATTAACCTCTGGACATGCTTCACATTAAGTATAAAAAAACCGGTCTCCCCATTGGAGGCCGGTTTTATTTGTATTGTCTGATTCCCTTGCTTCCCTTTGTCATTTCTTCCATTACATTGATAAAAAATCCGAATCCGAAAAGCAGCATGGAAGAAACCATAATGCTTAAACCGATGGATAATACATACTCGCCTGTGATGCCGCTTACAAAAAAACCTGATATAAAAACAATGAAACCTAATATAATACCTGCTGCTGTACTATTCCTGAAAAAATGCAGGACGCGCTGCTGTTGAAGTGTCATTTCCCCATCTCCTTTTATTTAATATTCTAACTATGTTCACAAATTTGTCAAACTTTTTGTCACAAATTTGTCAAATTTATTTCATAAAAAAAAGCTCTGCAAGCTGCAAAGCGATTTTCTACTGATATAGCTTTTTAATGTTCTCCAAATCTTTCTTCAGACTGCATATTTCCTGCCGGGTCAGCATGAGCGGCATTTGATCGTAGAGTGTAATGATTTGCCCTCCCTCATCTTCTTCATGAAGGGATAGATAGTTATACAAAGTTTCACATTGATTTTTGTTGAGCACTGACTGGGTACTGAAACTTTTTACTTTCTGGATTTCAAAGGCACTGGCTTCCGCATCAAAAACACCTGTAATAATATTTCCCTGCAATGTATTGGACAAAGTCTTCACTCCCCTTTTTTAAGTAATATACCCATTTTTCAGAAGTAATTTCCTAATATATTGGCTTTGTTTAGAAAGATTATTATTCTGTTTAAGAATCAAAAATAGGGAAGGAAAAAGCTGTATAAAAAGGAAATATATGATATACCGAATTAAATAAAGGAGAGAATTCTATGAGTAAATCATTTATTGAACAAGTACATTATATTAGAATTCCTGTAAAAGAATTAGAACTGTCTGCCCAATGGTATAGAGATGTATTAGGACTCCAGTTACTAAACAATACTGGAAAACTTGCAATTTTAAAAGTAAATGAAGGGCCTTTCTTACTGATCTTAGTTCCTACCGAAGATGAAACTTTTGCTCATTTTACAATTGATAATGAACAAGAATTTAGCATTGGGTTTACAAGTCCAGAATTATCTAAATTTCATCAGCACTTAATTGATAATCAAGTTAAGGTCGAGGATATAAAAGAAGATAATGGTCATGCCTTTTTCCACTTTTATGACCTCAATGGCAATAAACTTCAAGTACATTGGTGAGATTATAATAAATAGTTCATTTTTAACGGTATTGGAACGGGAACGCCCAAACCAGACGTTCCCATAATTCTTCCTGAAAACAGCTTCTTATCAATCAAATCCGATATATAAAAAACCTCTCTGAAATATTTCAGAGAGGCGGACATTATTAGGAAGCATTCTTTTGAGTTTGAAGTCTTTCATCCGATTTTTTTATGATTAATCTCGGTGCCGATGAAATAATTAATACGGCCAGGATTGAGCAGAGAATTGCCGCTCCGAGCATGGTTGCGCCGTTTGCCAGGAAGGAAAACAGAACCGGAGACATCCCTTCTGGTGCATAGCTTCCGAAGAAAAGCACACCTGCTATGAAATGCCAGAAATACCGGGCAAGGCTTCCGGCAAATACGGCTAAGACAACCCATGACAATGCCTTCTTCTTGTTACCTGCCCGCAGCTGATTTTGGATGACGCCGTAAAACAAGCCGGCAAACCCGATACAGGCAAATGCCACAAAATACTCAATAAATGCCTGTATCGGAGTGGCAATCCAGGCATCCCCCATGGCAATCTGCAAAATCCCCCATAAGAGGCCTGCAATAAAGCTGACCTTAAAGCCCCACCTGAAAGCCAGAATGAAAATCGGAATCATCGCGGCAGATATGGAAATGGATGGCGACAGCTTGATGGATGGCAGAAAATCAAGAATGATAGCAAAGGCAGCAAAAAATGAAGCCTCTATCATCGCCGTCAGGCTTAATTTTTTCATAAAAAAAAATCCCCCTTCAATCGTATGACGATACCCCAAGGGAGAACAAGCAGGCAGAAAACTATACCTGCCTATCATTCCACATTCCTGCGCTAGCATTAACTAACAGGTTCAAAGGGTCAGAACAGCGGACTGTTCACTCTCAGCGGTATGCTCCCCTTGTGGCACGTTATTAAATTATCCGCTTTTAGTATATATGAAATTCATGATGGTGAAAAGGATTTATTTTCCCTCGCTTATGATAACCTGTTTATCCCACTTTCCGATGCGGTAATACATATAGGCGATGAAACTGCTTATTGCAAAGCTGACACCCATACCTGCAGCTATGCCTTTATCACCCATAAACTTAGAAAATAGAAATGTTAAAGGATAGCGCAGGATCCAGAATGAAATGATATTCAGTATCAGCACTTGAAACATCGCTCCAGAAGCTCTAACCACACCATTCAATACAAAATTAATGCCCAGAAGCGGATAAAAAAAGGCAATGATCTTTAAATATTCAGTGCCGTAGTGAACTGATTCTTTATCCTGGATAAACAGGCGCACCCCGTGTTCTGCAAATAAGACCGTCCCAAGGGCGATGAGAAACATGATTCCAAGATTGTAAATGACTCCGTACAACGCAATCTGATGCACCCGTTCCCATTGATTTCCCCCTATATTTTGACCCGCCATACTGTTGACTGCAGTTCCCAATGCCATCGCAGGAAGCATAATGATGCTGTCAATGCGCTGTGCGGCACCAAATCCCGCTACCACGTCACTGCCAAAGGAGGTGACGACAGACATAATGGCCATAACACCAGCCGATATGACAGTCATTTGGAGCCCTGAAGGGATGCCAAGCTTGAATATCAATGCTGCCTCCTCCTTATGCGGCCAAGAAGGAATAGTGAATGGTGCCAGCTTTTTGCGGAGTATGAATATCATTCCGATTATAAATGCAAAGCCCTGTGATACGATTGTTGCATATGCGGCCCCCTCAATACCAAGCTTGAATACAGAAATAAAAAGAGGATCGAGTATTGCATTTAATACGACTGCTATCAGGACAAAGTACAGAGGATTTTTGCTGTCTCCAAGCGCTCTGAGTATAGTTCCTATAAAATTGTAGCCAAATAAAAACAGAATTCCAATAAAGTTAATCTGCAGGTAGGATGCTGCTCCTTCGGCCATTCCCGCAGGTGTGCCCATTAAGGCCAAAATCCTTTCAGCAAGCAGGAATCCGGCTGTTCCTAGAACAACTGACAAAATTGTCTGAATGACGGTAAAAGCATTTAGATATCTTTTCAGCCCCTCTTCGTGATCTCCCCCCTTCTGCTGGGATAAAATCGTTAACGCAGCATTGTTTATGCCGATGATAAAAGAAAGTACTGTAAAGATTACAGTGCCTGAAACTGCGACAGCTCCCAATGCATCAGCCCCCAGCAAATTCCCGACCCACAGACTATCTACAAATTGATAGGAAACCTGCAGGAAATTAGTGAGCATAATGGGAGTTGAGAACACCAGCAGCTGTTTGAGTATGTTTCCTTTTGTAAAATCCTGCTGAGCCATCTTTACACCTGCCTAATTTTTTTCACAGTTTCTATTATTAACTATTTCACTTTCAGTTTCCATTTTTATGGTTTTGTGAATTATTAAGTTTCTAAAAATTTATTTTCTTAACAGATGTCACATTTTTTTCACATATTACTGGCATCTGAACGCTGTTGTAGCACACTTTGTAAAAAAAAAATTATTTTTCCATAATTTACAACGTTTAAAAAGTATAAAACCCTGTATTTAACAATTTTAATTTCTTATAATGTAGATATGTTCAATGAGGAGGGAAATAGTTGAAATCACGTCTTAAGAAGCCTTCGACGATTATTTCTATTGCATTGGTAGTCACGGTGATTTTGGCGGCGGTTATTTGGACCGTACAAGCAGGAAAAAAGGATGTGACTGTTCCGTTCTCTTCTGTGGAAAAAATTATAGCTTCCCAGGATGGAAAGACTGTTGCAGTACAGGAATATAAAAATGGAAAGCTGCTGATCACAGCTCCTGATGGTGAGTACATCTCCCATGTTCCTCCCAACAGCGAGATGGTTGATAATTTAGTAGAAACCTATAATATACAATATTCGTTCGCAACCACAGGACCTTATACCCCATGGATTCTTGGCGGTGCAGTCCTTTTGTTCATAGCAATCGGAATTTACCTGTTTAAGTCAGGAAAAGGCGGCATGGGCGCTACAAATACTATGAAGCAAAGTGTCTCGAAGCCAAAAGCCCTTCCTTCTATTTCGCTTGAAGATGTTGGCGGAATTCAGGAAGAAATGAAAGAGGAAATTATGCAGACTCTTTCCATATTAAAAGAACCTGAGCGCTCTTTAAAAATGGGGATCAGGCCACCGAAGGGGATTCTTTTATATGGGCCTCCCGGAACGGGAAAAACCTTGCTGGCTCAGGCAATTGCCAAGGAGCTTGGAGCAACTTTCTTTTCAACAAGCGGTTCCGGGTTTAATGAATTATTCGTAGGTGTTGGTGCATCCCGTGTCAGAAACCTTTTCCAGAATGCCAGAAAGCATTCTCCTGCTGTCGTCTTTATTGACGAAGTAGATGCACTTGCTGGACGAAGAAAACAGCATGGCGGAGAAGAAAGTGAAAAAACGTTAACTGAACTGCTGGTCCAGCTGGACGGCGGACATTCCAATGATGGAATATTATTTATTGCCGCCACAAACCGGAAGGATATGCTCGACGAAGCATTCCTGCGTCCTGGACGGATTGACTTCTCCTTCAACGTTCCTCTTCCAGATACAAAGGGACGGAGAGAGATCATTAACATTCATACACGAAATAGATTACTGGCTGAAGATGTAATGACAACTCTTGGAGATCTGGCAGAAAGCACTTCCGGTTTTTCAGGTGCAGATCTTCATTCCCTATTCGAAACGGCAAGCCGCAGAGCAGTCCGAAACGGCCAGGAAATTATCTCAAAAGAAGATTTGGATTACGCTCTGGACCGTACTATTCTGGGAACCACCACACGTGCTTTACAGGATGTTGGAACGAAGCAGCGGGTTGCAATCCATGAAGCTGGCCATGCATTAGTGGCTGCTTTAACAAAACCTGGATCCGTCCGGAAAGCAACCATTATTCCGCGTGGCGAAGCGCTTGGGTATGTAGCTCCTATCCAAAAAGAACTTCATTTATCGACAACAAGTGAATTGCTGGACCAGGTCGCGATGATTCTCGCTGGCGGTGTATCAGAACGAATGATTCTTGGCGAGCACAGTATTGGGGTAAGCGGTGATGTTAAACAAGCGAAGCATATCATAGAGCAAATGGTTGATACAGGGTTACTTGATAACGGCTTCGAGCTTACTTTCAACAAAGGACAAAAAGAAGCTAAAATGCAGGATCTATTCCAAAAAGCACTAGAAAGATGCGAATTGATTATCGCCAATCATCAGCCTCAATTTGAGAAACTGGTAGAAGCCCTTCTGGAGAAAGAAACATTGGAAGGCAGTGAAGTCCAGGAGATTGCTGGAGAATTGAAGGCAGAAATGGTTATAGCATGATATCGGAACCGGTCCCTGCCTTGGGGCTGGTTTTTCTTTTTAAACTTTGTCTATTATAATAATATTATGTTAAGTGTATTTGAAAAGCCTCCTAATTTAGAAGGCTTTTCCTGCTATCCCCTGCCGGATGCTCTGCCTCTAATAATGTTAACCACAATGATGATTGCTGCGATTACCAGCAGAATATGAATAATGCCTCCAGCTACTTTAAATATTAATCCAAGAATCCATAATACAAGCAGAATACCTGCTAATGTCCAAAGCATACAGGTCACCCCCTTCGCTTTTGATTTATTCCTTACATACCCCTTTATAGTCAAGATAATGCCTTAATTGCTGAAATACTGACATTGTTATGTTTTGCAATGGATAGTTATTTTAATCCTGGAAGTTTTTCAAATACCCGTATTTTTCATCAGCAGTATCTGCATCCTTTCACCGTCTTTGCATATACTATATTCACGGCCGCCCACCTCTTCTAACGCTATCGTTGCGGGACTAACCAGACCGGAATGTGGGCGGCCACCTGTATAGGTGACAGGCACCTATACCACTACTAGACCACTTTCACACACACCATTAAAGCTGCAGACCGCTCAGGGCTTGCAGCTTTAATTATTTATGGCCCATCATCAATAAGTTCGTAGCCTGGAATCAGTTCAGACAGCGGAACAATTTGGGCCTTCTCTTTATATACAGGGATATACTCTTTTAGCACACTAACCATCTTTGTACCTGTGATGCCGACATGGCCGATTGCGATGATGCGTTCGTTTTTGACGAGTTTTTCAGCAAGTCTGTCAGCCTGTTTTGTGATATGTGCTGTCGTGTAAATATCATCGAAGAAAATATTGTTTTCGACATAAGGAACACCAATTTCATTTGCCAGCTTGCCGACGACGCTTTTTCCGGTTGTTTTGCTGTCAAGATAAAATAATCCGTGCTCTTTACATACTTCAAGGACAACTCTCATGACCCGTTCATTTTCAGTGGCTCTTGAACCCATATGATGATTCATGCCGACCGCATGGGGCACTTCTTTAATGGCGCTCTCTACTCTGCTGCGGATTTCTTCATCTGTTAAATCTGTTGTGATGGCCCCCGGCCCAAGCCAGCTCCTTTTTCCTCTTTACGGCTCCATCGGCATATGAACAATTACTTCATGCCCATTTTTATTTGCCAGTTCTGCATCTTCTTTTGTCGTTGGCATAAAAGGCATGATGGCAGCCGTCAAGGTTACCGGCAGTTCCATCATTTCTTTTGTTCCCTTCATATTGTTCCCAAGATCGTCAATGACGATGGCCAATTCAGGTTTTTGAGAGGCAGCACTTATGGGAGTACCTATACTTCCGAATGAAAAAATCAATACAAATATGCTGAAGAATCTCTTCATTTTTCCATCCTCCTTTGCGCTAGCATTCCCTGATTCCCTAAATCCGTTCCAATACAAAAACTGCCAGGATTTTAAATCCTGGCAGTACCCTATTTCTTATGCATTTTAAACTCAAGGAAAAGCTCATTATAATAAGCGAGCATCCTTCTTCCCAGGTTCTCATAAACCTCCAGCCGAGCTGTCATTTCTTCATCCGGATAAAAACGTTCGTCAGAGATTGTTTCTTCGTCCATATATTTCAGCGCCTCTTTATTTGGCGTTGAATACCCGACGTATTCTGTATTTTGCGCCGCATTTTCTGGGTCAAGAATGAAATTCATGAACTGGTGGGCCGCTTCCGGGTTTTTAGCAGTCTTAGGGATGACCATATTATCAAACCAGAGATTGGAGCCTTCTTCCGGAACTACATATTCAAGATTATCCTTCTCCCACATAAGCTCCTGTGCCGTGCCGGACCAAACCACGCCAATGCCGGCTTCATCATTTTCCATCAGCATTCTGATTTCATCACCCACAATCGCTTTAATGTTAGGTGTAAGGCGATCGAGTTTTTCTTTAGCTTCGATCAAATGGTCTTTATCTTTGTCATTCAGAGAATAATGAAGACTGTTGAGCCCCATGCCCATTACTTCCCTTGCCCCATCAATCAGGAGGATCTGGTTTTTTAATTCAGGTTCCCACAGATCATTCCAGCTCGTGATTTCTTTATCACCCAAAATATCGGTATTATAAAGAATACCGACAGTGCCCCAGAAATAGGGAATTGAATACTCATTTTCAGGATCAAAAGGCAGGTCCATAAAACGCGGATCAATATATTTCAGGTTTGGAATTTTAGAATGATCAACCGGCAGCAGCAGGTCTTCTTCCTTCATTTTTTCTATCGCATATTCTGATGGAACTGCAATATCATAAGCTGTGCCGCCCTGTTCAATTTTCGTCATCATCGCTTCATTGGAATCGAATGTTTCATAGATGACTTTAATGCCTGTTTCCTGTTCGAACTTATCGACCAGGTCTGCATCAATATAATCGCCCCAGTTAAAAATGGTCAATGTATTGCCGCTTGTGTAGCCCTGGGAGGAATTCAGCCCGGAAACGATGTACAACAAGGCGAATGAAACGATTAATACGGCGGCGAGCGCCTGAATAAGCTTCTTCATTGCCTTACCCCCATTCCATTCGGCTTCTCATTGCGCTTTGTAATAAAGTAATAGCCTGTAACCAGAATGATGGTAAATAGGAAAAGCAAAGCGGATAAAGCATTGATATTTAGTGAAACTCCTCTTCTTGCCAGGGAATAAATCTCAACAGACAAAGTGGTAAAGCCATTGCCTGTAACAAAGAAAGTGACGGCAAAATCATCCAGAGAATAGGTCAGTGCCATAAAAAAGCCTGCGAAAATTCCAGGAGTGATATAAGGGAGAATGACCTTAGTCAGAACATCCAACCTGCTGGCCCCAAGATCCATGGCAGCATAAATCATCGATGTGCTCATCTCTTCAATCTTAGGCAAAACCATCAGAACGACAATCGGAACACTGAAAGCGATGTGTGCCAGTAAAACAGATACAAATCCAAGCTTAAGTCCGATCATCGTAAAAAGAATTAAAAACGACGCGCCAATAATGACATCCGGACTGACAATCAGCACATTATTCAGTGACAGCAGCGTGTTTTTTACTCTGCGTTTTCGTGCATAAGCAATTGCAAGTGCCCCGGCCACTCCAATGATGGTGGATATCGATGCAGATAAAAGAGCAATAATCACAGTGTTCAGGACAATAATGAGCAATCGGGTATCCGCAAACAGCTCCCGATACCAATCCAAAGTAAATCCTTCGAACTGATACATGGTTCCTCCGCTGTTGAAGGAATAAAATATTAAGTAAAAGATCGGGGCGTACAGGATGATAAAGATAAGAGCCAAGTAAACTGCCGGCCATTTTCTGTTCTTTTTCATTTATAGGATCCCCCGCTTTCTTCTGCCTGTCAGCACCATAATAAGTACCATGGCAATAATCAGGAAGACGGCAATGGTAGAGCCCATTCCCCAATCCTGTGTTACAAGAAAGTGCTGCTCAATGGCGGTTCCAAGAGTAATGACACGGTTTCCTGCAATCAGTCTTGTCAGCATGAATAATGATAAAGCAGGGATAAAGACAATCTGGCATCCTGCTTTCACGCCATCCAGTGTCAAAGGAAAGATAACACGCTTGAATGTTACCCAGGAAGAACCGCCCAAATCATTGGAAGCATCCAAAAGCGTTGGATTCAATTCATCTAAAGAATTAAATATCGGCAATATCATAAAAGGAAGAAATATATAGACCGACACAAAGATAAAGCTGAAATCCGTAAACAGGATTTGTCTTCCGCCGATTCCCATCGCTTCCAGAAAGCTATTCGCAGCGCCATAGGTTCCGAAGATGCCAAGGAAAGCATAGGCTTTCAAAAGCAGATTAATCCAGGATGGCAGGATGATCAATAAGAGCCACAGCTGCTTATGCTTTGTTTTCGTAAGCAAATATGCAGTCGGATAAGCGATCAGCAATGAAAATAAGGTTATTAAAAAGGCATACCAAAAGGAGCTTAGCGTCATTTTTAAATAAACAGGCGTAAAGAATTTGCGATAATTCTCCAATGTGAATGCCCCTTCAATATCAAAGAACGAATAATACAGGACAAGAAGCAAAGGCGTCACAACAAAGAGGGCAATCCAAAGTACATAAGGAATTAAATAAAAATTGCGGGAATTAGTTCTCATGGCTTCCCTCTTCATAAGCTTCCAGACGCTTATCAAATTCCTCTTCGGTTTCCCCATGCCTCATGACGTGGATCGCTTCAGGATCAAAATGTAGGCCAATTTGGTCCCCGACGGTCGCCTTTTTGGTTGAATGGACGAGCCACTCATTGCCATCGCTGTCATAGCAGCTGATCTCATAATGCACTCCCCTGAATAGCTGGGAGTCAACTTTAACCTTCAGCTTCCCATCATCCGGGGCTGTAATAGCGAGATCTTCAGGCCGAATTACGATCTCAATCTCTTCATTGGGCTCAAAGCCTCCGTCAACACACTCAAATAACCTTCCGGCAAACTGGACCTGATAATCCTTGATCATTGTTCCGGCAACAATATTGGATTCACCAATAAAATCTGCTACAAAGCGATTGATCGGCTCGTCATAAATATCAGTAGGAGTACCGCTCTGCTCAATGCTTCCGCTGTTAAGCACGAAGATTTCATCTGACATGGCAAGTGCTTCCTCCTGGTCATGTGTGACAAAAATAAACGTGATGCCAAGATTCCTCTGCAGCTCCCTAAGTTCATACTGCATTTCGGTCCGCAGCTTCAGGTCAAGTGCGGATAGGGGCTCATCCAGGAGAATTACCTCAGGCTCATTGACAATAGCCCTTGCGATGGCAACACGCTGGCGCTGCCCTCCTGACATTTCTTTAATTTCCCGGTTTTCATAGCCTTCAAGGTTTACAAACTTCAGCGCTTCTTTTACTTTTTTCTCAATCTCCGCTTTCTTCATTTTTTTGATTTTTAAGCCGAATGCTATGTTTTCATATACATTCAGATGCGGAAACAGGGCATAGTCCTGAAAAACCGTGTTTACTTGCCTTTTGTTGGCGGGAACATGATTAATGACTTTTCCATTAAAATAGATATCCCCTTCAGTAGGTTCAGTAAAGCCGGCAATCAGCCGCAAGATCGTCGTTTTCCCGCAGCCCGATGGACCTAACAGGGTATAGAACTTCCCGCGTTCAATTTCAAAGCTGACATTTTTTAAAACTGGCGGATCATTATCATATCTTTTTGTCACCGAATTAAAACGGATAATGGTGTTATCTGTCATCTAACTCTCCCTATCTATCGAATTTTACAGCACGTATGCCTTGTTAAGTTCAAACGTATAATATCATAGATTGCCCGAAATCTGTCATATATTGCAATTACTATACAAAAATAACCCCGCATCTTGTATGCGGGATTTCGGTCGCTATACTCCCCGCTTATTGCCCCATACATAGGTATGCAGCTGCGGAAGTACTTTCACATCTGTCAGCTCATTGTCATGAATCGTTTTTTCAATAAGCCAGTCATATTTATCAAGGAGTCTCTGGAGTAAATTCCGGTCATCTGCTGTTACCGTATCATCATTCCCAACCTGCAGATAAAACGGAACCCCGGGATAACGCTTATGAACGTCTTTCGCATATTCATAATCCGCATCATCAAAAACAACGATCTTCAGAGAGAACTGCTGATCTTCCCTTCTGCCGGCCTGCAGTTTATTCACGATCAGATCGAGCACTTCAAAGTCAGTATTCATGCCTGAACTCGGCGGCTTTGGGGACAGGGTGAGTTCATCAATTTCATAAAACCAATCCTGCCAGCGGCTTCCCTGTGTTTCCAGACAGAGCTTAATTCGTTCAGCTTTTAGCAGAGAAATAAATTCACCCAAATTTTTCAGAAGAGCCGGATTGCCGCCCGAAATGGTTACGAAAGAAAATCCGTCTCCGCCGAGTTCTTTGAGCTCCTTCCAGATCTCATCCGGTTCCATTTGGCGGATGCTGTCCTTCGCACTTCCATCCCAGGTAAAAGAGGAATCACACCAGCTGCAGGAATAATCACATCCTGCTGTACGGACGAACATCGTTTTCTGGCCAATCACCATTCCTTCCCCCTGAATGGTCGGCCCGAAGATTTCCAATACAGGAATCTTACTCAACCTCCATCCACTCCCTTCTTGCCTCAGCATAGCTTGTTGGAGTTTCAAAAAGGCGCACAAATTCAACTCTTGCACCGTCATATTGCTCTATTCTGTTTTGCAGGCTTTCTTGCATTTTTTCATAAATCCAGACAACCATATTCTCAGCAGTCGTATTCATCGGGGGCAGAGTTTCATTCAGATACTTGTGGTCAAGAAATATCTCAATCTCATTTTTCCAGATTTCTTTTATGTCACCGAAATCAATCATTAACCCTCTGTCATCCACAAATCCGCTTATGCCAAAAATCACCTTGTAGGTGTGGCCGTGCAGGTTTTTGCATTTGCCTTCATAGCAATGCAGATGATGGGCTGAATCAAAAGTGAATTCCTTGCTGACCATTACACGCTTATGGTGGTATTTCAGCTGATCCGGCTTAATGTCTTCATTGATTTTTTGGAGTTTATCAACAATCCTAAATCCGTACATGTCTTAAAGCGCCCCCTTTTCATTGAGGTATTCTTCAAGGCCCTTTTGTCTTAAATTGCAGGCCGGACACTCACCGCAGCCATCTGCCGGAATGCCGTTGTAGCATGTCAGCGTATTATTACGCACATACTCAAGGGCATCCAAGTCATCTGCCAGTTTCCATGTCTCAGCTTTATTGAGCCACATTAAAGGTGTATGGATCACAAACTGCCCATCCATCGACAGATTCAGTGTGACATTCAGTGATTTTATAAACATATCCCGGCAATCAGGGTAGCCGCTGAAATCTGTCTCACACACACCTGTAATAATATGCCTTGCATTAATTTGACTCGCAAGCACACCGGCAAATGACAGGAATAACAGGTTTCTCCCTGGTACAAATGTAGATGGAAGCCCGCCTTCCTCTCCATCCTTTACTTCGATATCATCACGTGTCAGTGCGTTTGGCGCAAGCTGATTCAATAGGGACATATCAAGGATATGATGCCTGATTCCCAGATCTTTTGCTATTTGCTGGGCACATTCAATTTCAAGCTTGTGCCGCTGATTATAATTAAAAGTGACTGCTTCCACCTCGGCAAAACGTTCCTTTGCCCAGAATAAGCAGGTAGTACTATCCTGGCCGCCGCTGAATACAACGAGCGCTTTATCATTTTTCATATAAAAATTCTCCTTTAACATAGAAAAACAGGACCACTAAGAAAGCAGACCTGTTTTCCTTAGTTTTTTAAAGAGGGTAGCTAGAACCTCTACCGTATACACGGATTTTCTATTGAACTATCAGTTTATATTATCATCTTTACCGGAGTTTTAGAAGGTATTACTTATACTCAAATAAAAAGTTTTATAATTCTAAATCATGCAACAGATTATCGCAGTCTAACGGGCAGTAAGACCCTCACATCAAGATTCAAAGGAATCAAAGGAGGATAAGTGGGGGTCAAACTGCCCAATCTAGCTGCGGCTCCTAGGGGCTCGAGGTCATAAGCCAATCAGCTGGTGGGAAGAAAGGCACTTCCCTCCAGCTGCTCGTCTTATGCTTGTCACCCCTGGGCAAGTCGCCTCGCTTTATAATGTAAAGGCCCGATTGGTGAGATACAGTGAAACTTGCCGAGGCGCAGGCAGAGGCTTAGTTGAACCAATCGGGTTCGCAGTGTCGATTGATCGAAGCGCTAGCGGAGATCTTAGCGACACTAGAACGCGACTAACAATCAGTGGGGGATAAGGAAAATCCCCACTGATTGAAGTTTCACTTTATCTAATTTTCTGAATCTGCCTCCAGCAGGTCCCAGGCTGTAATGATGCCTTTGGGTTTTTCAGTCGGCTTTCCATTCTCGGTTACAATGATCCCTTCAAGTTTTTCATTTTTATTTCTGCTCTCCTCAAACATATCCTCCAAATCGAAAATAGAGGTATTCGTTCCGGCAAAGGCTATTTGATGCTTCGATTTCTTGTTGAAAAGCTCTTTGATTTTCACCTTTTTCAGCTGGATCGTTTCTTCAGTAAAATGCTCTGCCATCCATTTTACAATATCCGCTGATGTTAACAGCCAGGAATATTCCTCTTCCCGCGAATAAATGGGAAACTGGGAATGCGAGAATTTATTGATAATGGCCAGTACATCTGAAAGCTTGCCATCTTCATAAAAATAAAATACCGGTGTGGCAGCAATCGAAATCGCGGTTTTGGGCTTTTCAAAATGGCCGGCAATCAGTTCAATTTTTTCCACCGTTTCCAGGTGCGGTTCTGCTATATAATAATCCAGATCAATTTTTTCATGGACTATAGCATTTCTCAGTTTGGCAAACTGATGTAAATCATCCTCATATAATCGAATCAGCGAATGGTTTTTCTGTATTTCAATCAGCTTATAAAACCTGTCTGTTCTGGCTTGTTTAGCAGATTGTTTCAAGGCCTTGTGAATTCGGTTAAAGGCTGCCTCAAATCTTTCTGATAAGTTCATTTCTCTATCTGCACCCACAATAATCTCTCCCTAATTCATAATGTCCCTACTTTATTCCCATATTAGAGGACAAAATAAACTATGAAGATTCTGGTTCGCCTTCCGGCAGAATAATTTGCACAAATAGAATTTTCAATCTATTATATGATATTATATTCTTTAGCTGAAGACATTGCATAAATATATAAGTTTACTAATAAATTTTTTCCTCTTAACGTGAATAAACATAGATTTCCCTTTTTTTAGGAAAGAATAATATGTGTATTTCGTCTCGGTGAAAAAGGCTATTTATTATTATTGAATAATATTTTACAACCTTCAGCTCCTTACATTTATTGCGAAAGCAGGTGAAATGATGGAATACACTGTACATCCTTTAGGAGATAATGCCGTTCTTATTGAACTTGGGAACGAAATCAGTGAGGATGCACATCAAAAAGTGCAGACACTGACAGCCTTTCTCGAAAAACATCCTCCAGATTGGATGATTGAATACATACCCGCTTACACAACCGTCACTGTTTTTTATAATCCATTTGAGATCTATCAGCTTTCAGATGGAGAACTTCCATTTGACTTCATATGTTCTCACCTAAAACCGCTTATGGAAGAGCTGGGGGAAAATAAGGCAAAGGAAGCAAGAATAGTGGAAATTCCGGTTTGCTACGGAGGAGAATTTGGCCCTGATCTTGATTATGTTGCCGAACATAATGGCCTTACCCCTGATGAAGTAATAGACATTCACTCTTCAGGCAGCTATCTGGTCTATATGATCGGCTTTGCGCCAGGCTTCCCTTTTATCGGCGGTATGTCAGAACAAATTGCCGCACCAAGACGGGATACACCCCGGTTAAAAATTCCCGAGCGTACAGTTGGGATTGCCGGGATGCAGACCGGGATTTACCCCATCGAGACGCCAGGAGGCTGGCAGCTGATCGGGCGTACTCCTGTTAAGCTGTTTCGTCCAATGGATGAATCCCCTACTTTGTTAAAAGCTGGGGATAAAATTAAATTCAGGCCAATCAGTCTGGAAGAATACCATCATTGGGAGGAGAAGGATCAATGATTAAAGTGTTAAAGCCTGGACTCCTTTCAAGCATTCAGGATCTCGGGAGAACCGGCTATCAGAAGTTTGGCGTCATAGCCAGCGGGGCCATGGATCCTTTTTCACATCGGATGGCCAATCTGCTGTCCGGAAATGAGGAAAATGATCCTGCATTGGAAATAACGATGATGGGCCCAATCCTGACATTTGAAGAAGACACATTAATTTCAATCTGCGGCGGTGACCTTTCCCCTTCGATCAATGGCCAGCCTATTCGGACATGGCGGTCAGTTTTTGTGAAAAAAGGCAGTGAACTTAAATTCGGAGGATGCCAAAAAGGGTGCCGGGCCTATCTGGCTGTTTACGGCGGTTTTGCCGTTCCGGAAGTAATGAACAGTAAATCCACTTACCTGCGCGCTGGTATTGGCGGCTTTAAAGGCAGAGCATTAAAGGCTGGAGATGTGCTGGAAACCGGCAAACCTTCCCTTCAGTCGTTGAAAATGAATGACTTTTTATCAAAACAGCTCCTTGATAAAGCTTTTGTTGAAAACGACTGGGGCATTGCTTCAAAACTCATTCCGGAAACTGTGGGGAATCCGGAAATCAGAATCACCAGGGGCCGTCAATTTGATTTATTTACCCATGAAAGCAGGATTCAGCTTTTTAATCATGCATTTGAGGTGACAGCACAATCTGACAGGATGGGATACAGATTGAAGGGCCCTTCCCTTGCCCTGTCAGAGCATGCTGAACAAATATCTGAGGCCGTCAATTTTGGGTCCATTCAGGTTCCGCCTGATGGAAATCCGATTGTCCTGCTTGCTGACAGGCAGACAACCGGCGGATATCCGAAAATTGGACAGGTTGCGGCTGTCGATCTTCCCCTTCTGGCACAAGCTAAACCCGGAGACGCCTTACGGTTTGCAGAAATATCAAATGAACAGGCGCAGCAATTACTCATTAAGAGAGAAATGAAATTAAAGGAGTTAAAACAAGGCATATTTTTAAAAACCAGAGGAGGAAATTAACATGCATATAGTTGACATTAATTGTGATATGGGAGAAAGCTTTGGTTCCTACAAGATGGGACGCGATGAGGAAATCCTGGACCACATTACCTCAGCCAACATCGCCTGCGGCTTCCATGCCGGTGACCCGGCGACCATGCGAAAAACAGTCAGGATGGCGCTTGATAAAAATGTAGGCCTGGGTGTCCATCCGGGACTCCAGGATCTGCATGGTTTCGGCCGGAGAGATATAAATATCACCCCTCAGGAAGCCTATGACCTGGTGGTCTACCAGATTGGCGCTTTATATGCTTTTGTTAAATCAGAAGGCGGCAAGCTTCAGCATGTTAAACCGCACGGTGCACTGTTCAACATGGCCTCCAAAAGCGCACCGTTATCGGAAGCAATCGCAGAAGCTGTTTACAAAGTGGATCCAGAACTGATTCTGTTCGGTCTCTCAGGGGGCGAATTAGTTAAAGCCGGCAGGAAGATAGGCCTCCGTTCTGCGAATGAAGTATTTTCAGACCGGACCTACCAGGAGGACGGATCGCTTACGTCAAGAAGGGAGAGCAATGCACTAATTACAGATCACAGCGCTGCTGTTAATCAGGTAATCCGCATGGTCAAAGAAGGAAAAGTTCATTCTGTTCAGGGTACTGATGTTTCCATTGAGGCCAATACGATCTGCATCCACGGCGATGGTGAAAGCGCCCTGGAATTTGCCCAATATATCCCGAAGGCGCTGAATGAAGCGGGTATCCAGGTGGCAAAAATCAGTGAGTTTTTGAAATAAAATTGGTATAGATGGAGATAATGAACACTTGGTGACTTATCAAGCGCGGATCGCAGTTAGATGGAATAGTATCGTTCATGCCGGATTAGGCAGCGCAAACGGCACTAATCATGCTTTTCAGCGCGAACAGTATAAAAAAATAACCACAAATTAATTTATTGGGGGAAAATGAATGAAAAAGCAATCTAATGCCAGTCTTTTACTTGGCGCTGCCTTCCTTATGGCTACATCTGCCATCGGACCAGGCTTTCTGACTCAGACGACCGTTTTTACAGAAACACTGCTTGCAAGCTTCGGGTTTGTCATTTTAATTTCTATTATTATCGATATTGGTGCACAGATGAATATCTGGCGAATTATTGCTGTGTCTGAAAAACGGGCCCAGGATATTGCCAATGATGTCCTGCCGGGCCTCGGATATTTCCTGGCTGCCCTGATTGTCATGGGCGGACTGGCCTTTAATATTGGAAATATTGCCGGTGCCGGGTTAGGTACTAATGTTATATTCGGCATTTCTCCCGAATTCGGTGCCCTTTTAAGCGGAATTTTGGCGATCGGCATTTTTCTTGTAAAAGAAGCGGGAAAATTAATGGACCGCTTCACACAGATTTTAGGATTTGTCATGATTGGGCTTACTCTTTATGTTATGTTTACGGCACAGCCTCCTGTTGGTGAAGCTGTCGTCAAAACGTTTGTTCCAGACAAAATTGATATCCTGGCTATTATTACACTTGTCGGCGGTACGGTCGGCGGCTATATCACTTTTGCCGGCGGCCATCGCCTAATTGATGCAGGTGTCAAAGGAAAAGAAGCTCTTCCTGAAGTCACAAAGAGCTCTGTGAGTGCAATCGGGATTGCTTCCATAATGCGTATCTTCCTTTTCCTCGCAGCACTTGGTGTAGTTTCGCAAGGCTTGGCACTGGACCCATCCAACCCGCCAGCTTCTGTATTCCAGCTGGCTGCGGGCAATATAGGCTATAAGATATTTGGAGTCGTTATGTGGGCAGCCGCGATCACATCTGTAGTCGGTGCAGCCTATACATCGGTCTCATTTATTCGGACATTGAGCCCTGCCATCGAGAAATATCATAAATGGGTGATTGTCGGTTTTATTGCCGTTTCTACATTTGTTTTCGTATTGATTGGTAAACCAGT
The DNA here is from genome assembly GCF_023657595.1 of Cytobacillus firmus. Classification (NCBI taxonomy): domain Bacteria; kingdom Bacillati; phylum Bacillota; class Bacilli; order Caryophanales; family Bacillaceae; genus Cytobacillus; species Cytobacillus firmus. The sequence goes on from NZ_CP098323.1 coordinate 2,356,428, forward strand.
CAAAATATTGGTTTTAGTTGGTTCATTAAATGGTCTTATCCTGCCAATCGCATTAGGTGTAATGCTGATTGCTGCTTATAAAACCAAAATTGTCGGCGATTATAAACATCCGCTCTGGATGACCATCTTCGGAGTCATTATCGTGATTGCCATGTCTTACATGGGGGTTTACTCGTTAATCAATGGAATCCCTGAGCTGTTTAAATAAGCATGAAAGGAGATTTTTATATGAACTCCCCTTCTCAATTGAATCCTGATGAGGCACGCAAATTGATCCGCAGCAAGGCATGGGAGAAACCGACAGCAGGAATGGCAAACGGCTTCATTCAGGCAAACCTTGCCATCCTGCCAAAGGATTTGGCTTTTGAGTTTCTCCTTTTCAGCCAAAGAAATCCAAAATCCTGCCCAATCATCGATGTGACAGAACCTGGGTCTCCTGTGCCGATGCTGTCAGCCCCAAATGCTGATATTAGAACAGATTTGCCCAAATACAGGATTTATAAAAACGGTGTTCTCTTTGAGGAGATTTCAGACATCACATCTTATTGGGATGATGCTATGGTGGCATTTCTGATCGGCTGCAGTTTTACGTTTGAAGAAGCATTGCTGAAAAACAATATCCCTATCCGCCATATTGAGGAAAATCGGAATGTTCCAATGTTTAAAACAAATATTGAGTGTGTGAAGGCAGGCCGGTTTGAAGGGCCAATGGTTGTGAGTATGCGGCCGATGACAGAGAAGGAAGCTATTCGGGCTGTCCAGGTGACAAGCCGCTTCCCTTCTGTCCATGGTGCCCCTGTCCATATTGGCAACCCTGAAGCAATCGGCATAAATAATATACATCAGCCCGATTTTGGCGATGCCGTGACGATTAAAGATGGAGAGGTACCTGTTTTTTGGGCCTGTGGCGTCACTCCTCAGGCAGTTGCCATGCATGTGAAGCCGGAAATTATGATTACACATGCACCGGGACATATGTTTATTACAGATTTAAAAAATGAAGAGTTTTCGGTTTTATAGGAAAAAGGCGCCCATTAGGCGCCTTTTACTTTTTGTGTTTTAAAAAATCCAGTGCATCTTGATGATCTTTTTTTATAATCTGCTCTATTAACGGGTCCCCCGGGATGACTTCCTTCTTTTTACTTTTGATAGTCCGGTAAACAGGCCTGATGGAGGATAGACTGCTTTTTACTTTCCATTCTCTATCCTCAAAGGCTATTTTCAAATCGATTAAACCGAGATGATTGCCCCAGTATCCAGCCTGTACAGCAGCTGTTCCATTAATGGTTCCTGTCTTCAAGTCGATCCCAGGCACCTTTTGCAGCTCATCTTTGACAGGAAAAACAGAATGGCTGTGACCGAATAAAATGGCATCTATTCCTTTAACTTTGCTGAGTGCCTGAACTGAATTGCCCTTTTTCTCCTCCAGCCCTTTATCGGATTGGAGGCCGGTATGTGCAAGGGCCACAATGATATCTGCCCCTTTGCTTTTCATTATAGGAATAAAGTGCTCTGCTGTTTCTTTTATATTTTTCACTTTAAGGTTCCCGCGAAAATACTCTTTATTCCACTCCGCAACAATCGGAGTAATAAAGCCGATGACTCCGACATTCAGCTGATGCTTTTCCCCAGCTGTATCTGTCACTTCTTTCTCTATAATGGTGTAGGGATTAAAATAATTGAGGTCATCTTCTTCAAGCTGATTGCCGTCTTCCACATAGATATTTGCATTCACATAAGGAAAGTTGGCTCCCCTGAGGCTTTCTTCCATAAAATCAATTCCGTAATTAAATTCATGATTTCCCACTGTTGCAGCGTCAAAAAGCAGCGTATTCATAGCTTTAAAAACAGGATGGACATTAGCCATGTCAAGCGGATGGCTTCTATAGGCATATTCATCGAGTCCATTGCCTTCAAGAATGTCCCCGTTATCGAATAAAAGGGAGTTAGGAGACTCTTTTCTAGCCTGTTTAATCAGGCTGGCCGTCCTGGAAAGCCCAAACTCCACTGTTTTTCTGCGGTCTTCATAATCATAACCAATCATATTTCCATGCAAATCAGTGGTTTCCATCACGCGCAGATGGATGGTTGGCGGTCCGGATACTTCAGCTTCCGTCTGGTTCCAGACAAGCAGCAGGGCTATGAATGATAACAGTGTGATAGTATACTTTTTCATTCCTTTTTTCATTCCAACTCCCCCAGACGATCAAAGATTAGTTTTCTTATTTTCTCTAGATGCAAGAAAATTAATCAGAGATTGGGGACTTAAGAAAAAAGAAGAAAAAAAGGAAAATTTTGAAACCTTTTTGCCCATTATACGGTATAAAAAAGAAATGAAATAAGGAGGTCCTCTTATGGATAAACAAAGAAAGTTTTGGGTTTGGGCATTATTATTTTTTGTTTTAGAAACCATTTTAGCAGCGGTTGTGTCATTACTTCTCAACTTTCCTCTTCTTGATACCTTTGCCTACAGCAGCTTTCTCCTATTTGCATTCAGTTTATTTACCTTTTCACAGGGCGATGCCTGGACTAATAATGTAATTGCCGATTCAAAATTAAATATGATGACTCATTTGAATGAAGAAGAAAGAGCAGATTTTTTCATTAATCTCAATCCATTTCTTGCTGGAACTTTTGTTTTTTTTATCGTTGGATTAATCATTACAGGATATTTGTTTATTAATTAATCTTTATAAAGTGTCTTGAATATGACTTTCTCCCATGCTTTCCAGCTCAGAAGGTGTTTCAGGCGTATTCTTGTTCGGACTCCTTTTCCTACAGGGTATCTGAGTGCAGGTTCTTTTTCCCTGATAATATCCACTGCTTTTTTCGCAACGATAATTGGATCTTCGTAAAAGGGCTCCCCTTGATCAAGGTACCTATGTATTTTTGTCATATAAGAGTAATAAGGCGAGTCGTTCTTCAATGAGGGTTCCGCTATCTTTTTGCCTGTTGTCCAAATGCCTGTCCTGAAGGATCCTGGCTCAATCAACACCACATTTACTCCAAACGGTTTGACTTCAAGCCTAAGTGATTCACTCCAGCCCTCTACTGCAAATTTTGAGGCGGCGTATGGCGATAAGCCCGGAAAACCTACTCTTCCGCTGATTGAGCTGATGTTTATGATAGTACCTGATCCCTGTTCCCTCATAAATGGCAGAACTGCCTGTGTCACGGCAATCGTTCCAAAGACATTTGTTTCAAACTGTTCTCTATACTCATCCAGCGGTATTTCTTCTGCAAATCCTGCTCCTGCATAGCCTGCATTATTGATTAAAACATCAACCGAAGGCAATTGGAGCAGCTTGCTTTTAAAATTTTTTATAGAAGATGATGAAGTGACATCCAATTCATGAATGGAAATCTGAGCAAGTACTCCCTCTTTATCAGCTTTCTCCATTAATATTTTGCTTTTATCCAGGTTTCTCATTGTGGCAAGAACATTAAAATCGTTCTTTGCCAGCTCAATGGCCATTAATATTCCAAACCCGCTGGAACAGCCGGTAATGACTGCGTAATTCCTATTCAAATACCTTCACCTTTCTCTGGTCAGAATTTTTTAATTTCGAATGTAAATAGATATATAATTAAATGTAAAAGTATTATAAAATAATAAATATATTGATAATTAGAGGATGAACAAGTTGGCTCACATATTTATCAGCATTATCCTGATTTTCTCCGGTTTAATTACGACAGTGCAGCAAAGCCAGGAGCCGATTGATTTCAATGATCCCGGAAGAGATGCCATTGTGATCGATTCACCAGCCCTGAAAAACCCAGCTTTTTGCAGCACACTAGTAACTGCAGTAAAAACAACCGCACAGACAATCAATTTTAAAGCACGGCAGATGTATTTTCAGACTCTTACATCTGCTGCATTCCATAGAAGCAGCGAATACATGACACCCTACATGTTTCGGAGTAATTATCTCCGCATTTAATGGAACCCTGAAGAAACCTACTAAAGTGTGGAGGAATGGAATTGGAAACGATTAAATCACTTTTTACTAATAACGGCTTTAAAAGATTCGTCATTTTTGGCATTATAGTTCTGGCTCTTTACCTGTCGAGAAGCATGATTAATTTAATCCTGATTACTTTTATTTTTTCTTTCTTGATGGATAGGCTCGTGAAACTGGTCCTATCGAGATTTAAACTGAATAGAAAACTGACAGTCGTAACCCTTTATATAGGAATTATCGGCCTTCTCTCTATCGGGATTATTAAGTATCTTCCTTTAATAGTAACTGAAATTTCTCAGCTGTTTAAGCAGGTTGAAAGCTTTTATACCCAGAAGCATGACAATATTGTCATCACTTACATTGTGCAAATGCTTGAAAGAAATGAAGTTACGAAGTATCTCGAACAGGGCTTTGCGTTCCTGCTTCAATATTTTTCTGATATTAGCCATATTGCGATTCAAGTATTGCTGTCGCTTATCCTTAGTTTGTTCTTCCTGCTTGAAAAGCCTAAGCTGACTGAGTTTACTTTAAAGTTCAAATACAGCAAAATGGCCGCCTTTTATAATGAGATTTCCTATTTTGGAAGTAAGTTCGTGCAAACATTTGGAAAAGTTATTGAAGCGCAGGTGGTTATTGCCACAGTGAATTGTATTCTGACAACACTTGCGCTCTGGATCATGGACTTCCCTCACCTGATGGGCTTGTCTATACTTATTTTCCTGCTTGGTCTGATCCCGGTAGCAGGCGTGATTATTTCCCTGGTTCCTTTATGTACAATTGCCTATTCACTAGGCGGCTTCATCCAGGTGTTTTATATCCTCCTGTTAATTATGGTGATTCATGCGATTGAAGCCTATATTTTAAACCCGAAGCTTATGTCTTCCAAAACGGATTTGCCGGTATTTTATACGTTCATTGTTCTGATTTTCTCTGAGCATTTCTTTGGTGTCTGGGGATTGATTGTCGGTATACCGGTGTTTGTGTTTCTGCTGGATGTACTTGAAGTCAAGAGCAATCCTCCTAAAATACAGTAACTTGAAAAACACACAGTCCTTCTGTGTGTTTTTTATTTATTCACTGCGCCTCTTTTATTTTCATGCTGCTTCAGCCAATGTCTGAGCCCTTTTCCTGCGTGTGGTTCATCACTATATCTGGGTATGACGTGCAGATGGCTGTGAAGAATGGATTGATTGGAAGCTTCACCGACGTTCCATCCAAGAGTGTATCCATCTGGTTCATACTTTGTATCCAAATAATCCTTCGCTTTTTGAAGAAGTTCATATGTATCCTTCCACTCTTCAGCCGTTAAGTGAAAGGCATCTGAATGATGTGCTTTTGGCACAATGACCCCGCAGCCCTCTAAAACATCCTGTTCTTTATCGTGCTGAAGAAAATAACAAGTGCTGTTTTCAAAAATGATATTCTGGTGTGGATCCTTGTGCGGACTGCAAAAAGGACAACTTTCCTGATGGTTCATTTAATCATTTCCTTTCCTAACAGGGTTATTGATCAGGAAATTCTCTAAAGCGATTTTGTGGGAATGCTCATCATAGGCAGTGTTATTGATTATGGTCTTTCGGATAGTCAGTTTTTTCAGAATCTCTTCTTCAGCCTGTCTCCTTGCTTTTAGAATCTTTATGGTGCCCTCTTCCCCGCTTAGATGATTCTGCTTTCCGTATCCTTGCCGGGTATAATAATGGATAAAGCCCTCAGACCAGCTTTTCGGCCGATCTTTTATTGCTCTTTTGAAGGAGTATTCTATGTTATCCTGATTGATATAAATTAGCATCGGATTAAGATTTTTTATCGAATTTTCCAGTGCTAAAATATAATCCAGCAGCTTTGTTTGGGGAGCCCCATATTTAATCATTCCGACCGTAACGGGATTCTGGATAAAACAGCATTCAAAAATGTGAACTTTATTGCTGTTTTCAGCTTGCCTGGCGAATGTTGCCCACTTTTGAGTGATGAGTTGAATATTTTTCTCCAGCTGCAGCTCATAGATATCATTTTTAAATGCTTTTTCATAAAATATATCTGGCATATCAGGTCCAAGCTTTTTATAAGGCAGCAAAAAGCCATTATCTTGTGAAATGCTTTTCTCTGATAGTTGATCTCTGAAAGCGCTAAATTCTTCTAATAAGAACTGCCACTCATCATTAGTAAAGAAAGCGACACTTTCATAATCGGCAGGGTGGTCTAGATTACCTTCGAAGTATACTTGTGCTTCGATGCCATTTTGGTTTAGAATGTCATGCACCAATCTTGCCGTAGTGGATTTTCCTGAACCCGGCAGGCCTTCGATTAAAATTAGTTTTGTATCCATGGATTCACCTTCACAACATTTAGAATTCACACTCTATTGTAAGGCATAAAAAGAAAAACAAACAGTGTTTGCTGTTTGTTTTTGGATGAAGATGTATTAAACGGATTTATCCAGGCAGGCAATCAGGCGCTTCTCTATATCTGATGCCATTTCTTTAAGGTTCTGGCTTTCCATCATGCTTATTAACACACTTGGCCTTGGCAATCCTATCTTTGTTTTGCCGTTTTCTTTATATACAACGATTTTACAGGGGAGAAATTAGCCAACGATTTTATCTTCTTTCAGTACTCTCTCCGCCTCCTGGGGATTACAAACTTCAAGGACCTTAAATTCTTCATCCAGATGAAAGCCCTTCTCCTCCAGCTTCTCTTTAATATCAAAAGTCCAAAGTACACCAAACTTTTCATCTTTTAAATGCGTTTCCAATGCTGTAATTGTTTCTTCAATGGATTTCTCTGATTCAACTGTGTAATCAAAATTCATAGCAGTCACCTCTTTTTCATGTCCTTTTTAATATGAACAAACTGCTGTGTTTTTACTATGGAATGCTGGTGAACTGCTATGAGATATTGATGGCGAGCGTTTCTTGGTTAGACCGGGTTTCATAGCTAAGACACAAGTTTTAACCCAATTGCCGCACTTAATACCATTGCAATAAAGAATATTCGTTTGGCGTCTTTCGGTTCTCCGTACAGGATCATGCCAAGGATCGCTCCACCGGCGGCGCCGATTCCGGTCCAGACGGCATAAGCTGTGCCCATCGGCAGTTCTTTCATGGCCAAAGACAGGAACAGGAAGCTGGCGCCAAAGCCGCCAATAAGCAGAAGTAAGGACCGCCAGTTCCTGTTTTGATGCCAGCTGTTAATCATGGTGACACCTGTCATTTCAAAAATTCCAGCTAAAATCAGATACAGCCAGCTCATGAACTTTCAGCTCCTTTTGATTTGTCCTCGTTTGTCACCAGCTTTAAACCAAGGACTCCTAATAATAAAACAAAAACCAGAATGATTTTAGATAATTTCAAAGGCTCTCCGAAAAATATAATTTCCGATAGTACTGTCCCGGCGGTGCCCATGCCAACAAAGACAGCATAAACCGTCCCCACCGGCAGCACCCTGCCCGCCATGATCATCAGATAAAAACTGACAGCGATGCATATGATGGTCCCTGCCCATGATAAGGGATCATCCGCATGCTTTAAGCCAATGACCCAAAACACTTCAAAAAATGCTGCAATAAATACCTTTAGCCACTGCATGAAATCAGCTCCTTTATTAATATTCCCTGAAAAAGAAAAAAGCCCGGAAGATATCTGATGATCAGTATCTCCCAGGCTTTTATCCCTCCGTGGCATAGCCATAAAAGCTATGAGTTTTCTCTCGGACCAGGCCAGCATCTGCTGCGGAACCCTAGAAAACCTTTATTATCGCAGTCTAACGGTCAGTAAGACCCCCGCTTCAAGACCCAGAGGAAACAAAGGAGGATAAGTGGGGGTCAAACTGTCCGTAAAGGCCCGATTGGTTCAACTAACAATCAGTGGGGGAAAGGAACCCCTCACTGATTGAAGTTTCACTTTATTTGATTTACAGGCATTATAACAAAATAACAAAACATTTTCCATCAATATCAACACACATGATCAGCAAGGACATACTCTTGTTCCCAATTTCGGCAGTCTGCCATTTCAGCAGAGCACGCGATATGACTGATGGATGGAGGATACGGACTTTTCCTAATATGCTCTTTTATGCTGTTAAAGGCTATTTCGTAGTCGAATTCCAGACAGTGATCAAAATAATGATGAACAATTTCGTTTTTGATCCGGAAAGGAGGATACACTCTTTCAATAAGAACAAAAAGCTTCAGCATTTCTGTTTTGTTCATATAACCATTCCTTTAGATAATCTTAATTCAATTATTGCCTGTTTTCCTAAAACAAAACCCCTGCACATCGCAGAGGCTTCATCCTATAGATCCATTTTAAGGGCTACCGGGCAATGGTCGCTTCCCATAATGTCGCAATGAATTTGTGAATCTATTATTTTTTCCTGAAGCTTTTCAGAAATTATAAAATAATCAATCCGCCAGCCGATATTCCTCTCCCTTACTTTTGCCATATAGGACCACCATGTATAGGCTCCCTCGGCTTCCGGGTATTTATAGCGGAAAGCATCAACAAACCCTGAACCAAGCAATCTGGTCATTCTGTCGCGTTCTTCATCGGTAAACCCGGAATTTCCGCGATTGGATTTTGCATTCTTTAAATCTATTTCATTATGGGCCACATTTAAGTCACCGCACATAATAACAGGCTTGATTCCATCCAGCTCAAGTAAATACTCCCTAATCCGCTCTTCCCATTCCAGACGATATGGAAGGCGGGCCAGGTCACGCTTCGAATTCGGTGTATAGACATTCACGAGATAAAAGTCTTCATACTCAAGCGTAAGAATCCTGCCCTCGGGTTCTGTTTCCTCTTCGCCCAACCCATAGCGAACAGAAATCGGCTCTTTTTTCGTGAAAACAGCTGTCCCGGAATACCCTTTTTTCAGAGCATAATTCCAATATTGGTGGTAGCCATCCAGGATGAGCTCAATCTGCCCCTCCTGTAATTTAGACTCCTGGATACAAAAGATGTCTGCATCCATCTCTTTGAAGTAATCGATGAAGCCTTTTTTCACACAGGCCCTAATGCCATTCACATTCCATGATACGAGTTTCATTGCAATTGTATCTCCTTACGAAAAAATCTGTATGAATACAACATTACCATGGCTTTTCAATAATTGCATAGTAATAAACACTGAAACTTGAAAGACAATCGACAATACTGATTTTTTTAAAAAATGCACAAAATTAATGGATATTTCTCATTACTGCTTCTTTTAGCTCCCTGGCTGATTTTTCCGGGGAATCTGCCTGGCTGATTGCCGTAATGACTGAAACACCGTCTGCTCCTGCATCCATTATGGGAGGTGTATTTTTAAAATTAATTCCCCCAATCCCTACCACAGGAATCTGAATATCAGCAGCTCTCAATTCCTTTAAAAAAGTAAGACCCTGAACGGCTTTAGCATCTTTTTTTGTGCTTGTTGGATAAATAGGGCCAATGCCCAGGTAATCTGCCCCCTGCCGGATCGCTGCTTCTGCTTCAAGCATATTATGCACGGAGACGCCAAGGATTTTGCTGCCGATTTTCCTGCGGACCACATCTGCCGGCTCGTCCTCCTGGCCTATATGGACGCCATCTGCGTTGATACTAAGTGCCAATTCAATGTCATCATTTACAATAAAGGGAATATTGCTCTCTTTGCAGATTGCCTGAAGGCTTTTTGCAAGAGATTCCTTCTCTTTGCCGTGCAGGCATCCTGCACCTTTTTCACGGTATTGAAACAGGGATATGCCCCCATTAATCGCTGACCGAAGAATATCTTCAGGCTTATGGCGGCAATTTACGCTCCCCATTATGAAATAAACTTTAAGCCAATTTCGTATTTGCTTAGGATTAACTTCCATATATGAAGCTCTCCTTTTTCTTCAAATTATAAGCCCAATGATTGGTTGGTCCATGACCGCTGCCAATTCTTAAGTCATTTTCAATTGCTGCCTGAATAAATTGCTTTGCGCGATCAACAGCCTGTGGCACAGAAACACCGTCAGCGAGGCCGGCTGTGATTGCAGCAGAAAAAGTGCAGCCTGTCCCATGTGTGTTGGCTGTTTGGATTCTATTACTCTTGAATTCGGTAAAACCTTCACCGTCAAATAATAGATCGGCAGCCATTTTTCCCTCCTCATGACCGCCCTTAATGATGACATGTTTCGCACCAAGCCTATAGAGTTCTTTTGCTGCCTTCCGTTTATCTTCCATTGAACGAATAATAGTATCCGTTAAAACCTCTGCCTCGGGAATATTGGGTGTAATCACCATCGAGAGCGGAATCAGATGCTTTTTCATCGCTATAATGGCTTCAGTCTGAAGAAGGCTTGCTCCACCTTTTGCTATCATCACCGGATCAATGACGATATTGTTCCAGCCGTATTTCGCAATCTCCTTTGAAACCCTTTCGATAATCTCTGCACTGAAGAGCATACCTGTCTTGACTGCATCCGGCCTTAAATCCACTCCAATGGATTGCAATTGGGACGCAACAGCATCTGGGGTCATTGGATAAACTCCCTGCACTCCCATGGTGTTTTGGGCTGTTACGGCAGTTAATGCTGACATGCCGAAAACGCCGAGTTCCTGAAAGGTTTTTAAATCGGCCTGAATACCCGCACCGCCGCCGCTATCTGATCCTGCTATGGTTAATGCTTTGTTCACCTTCATATTTATTCCCCTCCTATCTGACTAAAAGAGCCGCGCAATTCAACATCTGCGGCTGAAATAGTATATAAGCTATTCAAGAACTCTATTTGGAAAGTGCCCGGGCCCCTGCCATCCGTTTTTTCTGCAGCGATTTCGGCGGCAGAGCCATACACGACCAATGAAGCAGCTGCCGCTTTTACTGGATCCTTTTCAACAGCAGCGAAAGCTCCAATGACAGAAGTCAAAAGACATCCGGCACCTGTTACTTTCGTTAACAGGGGATGGCCATTGTTGACCGAAAAAGTGGAATGTCCATCTGAAACGATGTCCTGTTTCCCTGTAATGACGGTGACTGAACCAAGTTTATTTGCTGCTGACTTTGCAAGATCTGCAGTGCTTCCTTTCGCTTCCCCGGCATCGACGCCCTTAATATTCCATTGCTGTCCTGCTGCATTGGCAATTTCTGCAGCATTGCCTCTTATGATGCTAATATCTAATTTTTCCATTATTCTATTGGCTGTTTCTGTTCGATAAGCTGTCGCGCCGGCACCAACCGGGTCAAAGATTACCGGCACCCCATGCTGATTGGCTGACTTTCCTGCGATAAGCATACTTTTCACTTCTTTTTCAGTCAGTGTTCCCATGTTGAGAACCAGAGCCCCGGCGATTTTAGCCATATCACCCGCCTCTTCATGCGCATAAGCCATTACAGGTGATGCACCAATTGCCAGCAGGCCATTGGCAGTAAAATTGGTTACTACCACATTGGTGATATTATGTACCAGAGGGTTTGACTCTCTTACTTTATCTAATAGACTGCTAAGCTCCTGAATGTTCATTTTAAATCCTCCTTTAATTCATAACTAGTCCGCCATCCACAACCAAATTCTGTCCTGTAACTGCCCTTGCCCAGGGAGAAGCGAAGAAGACTATCGCATCTGCCACTTCTGCAGGATCTGTGACTTTTCTTAGTGGAGTCGAGTTTTCGATAATTTCAAACACTTCCTTAGAGGTCGAAGCACTGGCGTCTGTCGTTTTTAACAAACCGCCTGATACCATATTTGCAGTAATTCCATATTGGCCCAGCTCATTCGCCATATTTCTGGTGAAGCCTAATAAAGCAGCTTTGCTGGTCGTATAGTCATGATAGGGTACAACTGGATGCTGGAATAGGTTGGTGCCGACCGAGATTATCCTGCCAAACTCCTGTTTTTTCATATCTTCAAGACCTGCCTGAACAGTGTTCAATGCTCCCAGAATCGCACCTTCCAGCTGATTTTTGTAATCGTCCCATTTAATTGTTTCTGCATCTTTTTTTAAAACAGGGTCAAATTGAAAATTCACCAATGCATTATTGACTATGGTTGTAATGGGGGCTCCAAAGTGTTCCTTCGTTTTTTCATACATGGATTTCACTTGAACTCTGTCCCGAACATCAGCACGAATGGCAATGGCTGATTCGCCAATTTCCTTCTGCAGAGCATGGGCTTTTTCCTCGCTATGGAAATAGTTAATGACAATTCTCGCCCCTTCTCTTGCGAAAGCTTTAGCTGTTTCTTTGCCCAACCCTCTGCTGCTGCCTGTAATAATAACAATCTGATCGTTAAGATTCATAGAAAATCCTCCTTATTGATAGCCAATACATTTGTTTTGAGAACAAAATAAAAACCAGATCCGAAATTGGACCTGGCTGAATAATCTAAGAGAAAGAACGTCGTTCCCCGCAATTACTACTTTCCTACGCTGGTATAATCCAGATCAGGTCCGAAGGGTAAAAAACAGTCCGGTTTCTTTCTCAGCCCGCGAGCATCGGGCACCCCTAGCAGTAAAACTATTAAGTTGGCTGTTTTCATCTTAGCTTGAAAAGGTAAATCTGTAAAGTCTTGCAATTCTGCCTGTTCCTCTTTAAGGTGTAATTAGAAATACATAACTTGGAGGAATAATAGAATGGCTGAACACCAATTCCATTTAAAAGCACATTGGCCAGGACTTCGGAATAATGTGGGTGAAATTGAAACAGGCGGGCTGAGAACAAAGGTATCTATCCCTCCGGAAATGGACGGTCCTGGAATCGGAACCAATCCGGATGAAATGCTGCTGGGGGCAGCGGCAACTTGTTATATTATTACCCTGGCAGCCATGATGGAACGCAGCCGGCTCGAGAAAGATGACCTGACGATGGAATCAGTCGGTGTTGTGGATGTGACCAAAGGTGTGATTACCTACAGGAAAATCATTCATCGCCCGGTTATCGTGCTGAAGGCAGATGCCGATGAAAAGGACCATGCACTTGCGCGAAAGCTGGCGCAAAAAGCCGAAGCATCCTGCATGATCTCAAGGGCAATTAAAGGGAATGTGGAAGTCGAGTTGCAGGAAACCGTACTTAGATCAAAGATGTAAATCAAAAAACCGGCTTAATAGCCGGTTTTCGTTCACTAAAATGCCCATTTTCTGATTGCCTGTGCAACACCGGCTTCATCATTGGTTCCCGTCACAGCATCGGCTGTTTCTTTCACGATTTCCTGGGCATTTCCCATCGCTACTCCCCAGCCTGATTCCTCAATCATGGCAATATCGTTCAAGCTGTCTCCCATGGCCATTACATTTTCCATCGAAATGCCAAGAAGCTCTGTTACCTTCTGGATCCCTTTGGCTTTATTGATGCCAAGAGCATTGACTTCAATATTGGTTAAGCTTGAGTTAGTAATTTCCAGATCGCCTTTTGACTGCAGCTCCTTATGGATCAGTTCCCTGACTGCGTCATCTGAAATATCAAATCCAAACTTAAGCCACTCATGGTCATGAATATTTTCCGGCATTTCGTTGTTCCATACCCGTTCGCAGCTGGTGGCCCAAAAATTGGTCTTATGTGACTGTGACAAGTTCCACATCCATTCCATAACTTTGGAATCAACGGGAGCTCTTGAAATGGATTCTCCATCTGGGCCAAATATTTCACTGCCATTAACCGTAATTAAATAGGAGTTTAATTCCAGGGAATCGGCATGATCGCCTGCTGTAAGCCTTGATCTTCCGGTGCTCAAAATGACTTCGATTCCTTTCTCCTTTGCCTCTTTTATGGCTGCACGGTTCTCTTCAGGAATTTCCCCTCTGGAATTTAATAAAGTTCCATCCATATCGAGAGCGATTAATTTGATCTGCGGTGGAATTGTTGATTTTGTCATGATCCTCTCCCTTTCTTCTTTTAACACAATAAAGCCATTATATAGTTAGCCCGGCTATCCTTCAAAGACGGTGCTTTTCAGGTGAATATTTTATTGGGAAATGGAAATACCTGTATGTATTAAATATTAAAGGTGATGTCCTATGTATCTGATACTTGTTATTGTTGTATGGATTTTGTTTGCTTACCGCTTTATTGATTGGTCACAATGGAAAAAACAATACCCGACTGTGCTGTACTTTATTGCGATTAACCTTACCTATAACATGCTCTATTTTAATCATACTCTCTGGACTTTTAGAGGCATTACGGCCGAATGGCTTAATCATAGCATTATTAACTTAGCTTTCACTTATTTTATAACTCCCATGGCTCTAATCATATATCTGCAGCGTTATCCTGTGAATAAAAACCATGGATACATTTACTCTGCGGTTTGGATTGGCTTTTTTACCATCATTCAGTCTCTGTTTGCACATAAAGGGATGTTTGTGTACGATAACGGCTGGAACGGCTGGCATAATATTTGGCTGAATATCGCTTTGTTTGCTGTATTAAGAGTCCACTATAGAAAACCGGCAATGGCCATGCTCATTTCTCTGCCTGCTGTGGTGATTTTCTACTTATTATTTCCGTTTCCATTGGAAAGCCTAAAATAAATGCATACATGAAGTGAGGTGTACTGATTGATCATTCAAAACGATTTGTCTGTGTTCTTATTTTTGCTCCTTCTGTTCTTAACCTATGCATTGATGTGGTTTTATTTAATCAGGAAAAAAGTGAATAAATAATTCAGGCGCAGACCAAATGGTTTGCGCTTTTTTGTATAATCTTAATAAATGCCAAAAAAATGAAGCGATTGACTTGTATCTGTCGTCTAACTGTCAGTCAAATAAAGTGAAACTTCAATCAGTGGGGGTTTTCCTTATCCCCCACTGATTGTTAGTCGCGTTCTAGTGTCGCTAAGATCTCCGCTAGCGCTTCGATCAATCGACACTACGAACCCGATTGGTTCAACTAAGCCTCTGCCTGCGCGTCGGCAAGTTTCACTGTATCTCACCAATCGGGCCTTTACATTATAAAGCGAGGCGACTTGCCTTGGGGTGACAAGCATAAGACGAGCAGATGGTGGGGAGTGCTTTTCTTCCCATCAGCTGATTGGCTTATGACCTCGAGCCCCTAGGAGCCGCAGCTAGATTGGGCAGTTTGACCCCCACTTATCCTCCTTTGATTCCTCTGAGTCTTGAAGTGGGGGTCTTACTGCCCGTTAGACTGCGATAAAAGGCAGCCAAAATCGGCAGCCTGGCATTTAAGCAAGGAGGCAGACATGTGAGCATTGATGAGTATATAAAACGGTCAATCGATGATAAAGCGGACCGTGCTCTCGTTCTTGAAATGATCATGGATGAGTATGGAACCGTTCTGAAAAGATTAATATACAGCTATGTAAAGGACTGGAATACTGCCAGCGATTTAACACAGGACACCTTTATTACTGTGTATGAAAAATTGGAAAATTTTCAGCAAAGATCTTCTTTTAAAACATGGATATTCACAATCGCTATTAATAAAAGCAAGGACTACCTTAAAAGCTGGCATTATCGCAATTTGATCATGAATGAAAAGATTTTTCTTCTAAAAAAGGATAGAGGAAAAGATCCTGAAGCAGCATTTCTGGAACAGGATGAACATCATGAATTGCTGAAAACGATAGAATCACTGACAGTTAAATACCGCGAAGTTTTTTTGCTCCATTATTATCAGGATTTTGGTCTTGCTGAAATAAGTGAAGCTCTTAATATCCCCATTTCAACCGTCAAAACACGCTTGTACAGAGGACAGGAAAAAGTCAGGAGAATTTTATCCGCTTCAGAAAGAGGTGAACAGCATGGGTGATCTGAATCATGAAGTTAAGAAAGCAGTGAATGGTGCATGGACGAAGGAATCTGTTTTCACAGAGCAGGAAAAACAGATAGTCAGAAACCGGATCGGCTCTTCTGCTGATAAGGGACGGAAAAAAGACTATGTTCCAAAGCTTCTTTCTGCGGCTGCCGCTGTCGGGTTTGTCCTTTTGATTGGCGGGATTGCTGGAGTTCAGACAGAGGTCTTTCCAGAGCAAAATGGACAGGAGACCGCCGTAGCAGATAGAAGTTTTTATCCTGGTCTTGCAGAGGGTGCTATGCTGAACAACTGGAAATTGAGTAATTTTGAGAAGGATTCACATGGCAGCTTATCCGCAGTTTTTACAGGCAAAGCAGAAATCACAGGCACTCTGGATTTTAAGAATGACATTGTATACTTTCTGCCTGATCATAATTCCTTAAAGCTGCTGCCGCTCATTGATGGCAAAAACGTAAAAATAGCCTTTAATGAGGCCGACCAGGAGAAGCTGAAAAAGGTGTTTGGCGTCAAAATGCCAATTAAAGAGGAAAATGTTTCTTTAATTATCAGCGGATATCGTGCTGCAGAAGGCACTGTCCATCAGGCTGACGCTGTTGAGGTGATTATGCCACAGGAACTGCAACTGGGGCCTCTGCCATTCCAGCTTTTGCTGAACAATGATAAGAAGCTGGTCCTTCCAGAGCCATTAAACCATGTGTACAAAGAATTTTCTTTAAGAGGGACAGATGAGACCCTAAAGGGTTTAAGGCCGTCAGAAGTATTCCAGCTGTACCTGTTTGCAGAGGAAATTGAGGATTTTTATACTCAATATGCCTTGTTTAACCATGAACCGGGTATCGAAAAACCGTTTCCAACTCTGAATGATTACCTCAATGCGATAAGAGAGTCAGCATCTATACCAGAAGAACAGACATTATTGCATCGAGTGAAGAACGCCAGCCTGGAAGAAGTCACTCTCGATGACTCCTCAGCGTATATTTCCATATCCGAAGAGGCTGGGCTGGGCTTTGGCCTGAGCAAAAACAGCGAAGGAATATGGAAGGTAAACTGGATGCCAATCCAGTAAATGGGCTGAGCTTGTACCTTTAATGGTGCAGGCTCTTTACTTTTACCTGAATTGGCCCCCAAAGAACACAATGATCGCGAGGACGGATGAAAGAAAAAGCGTGAGGATAATGGAAAATAAGACATGAAAGCCCGCCTGCCAATTTTGGACTTTCTTTAAGACGATAACACTCACGAGGAAGACAAGGACTGTCAGGAGGAGAAGGAGTGAAAATGGACGATGCCCGATATTATGCAGGTAAAGATCATACAGAGGCGAAAAACCAAGAAGTAAAAATAAACCGAGGCATATAAAAGATAAGATGAAAACCAGATGGCTTAATTTTTCCGGCATGGTTAGTCCCCCTTCTAAGAATACCGACCTCTTTTATAAATGTATGAAAACATTCCATTACATAAAACTTGTAATTCATTCATAGTTCAAATATGGTATAAATATCTTTAGGTAATCTAATTAAAAGAAGGTTTTTTCGTGAAAAAAAATGTTTTTATCACCTTTTCTGCTGCTGTATTAGGTGCAGGGTTATTTTCTTTATTGCATATTCCGGTCGCCTTTTTGCTTGGTGCATTGACTGCTGTAATGATTGGAAGCCGGCTCAGCAGGATTCCATTTTACTGGCCAGCCGCTTTTCGGGACGCCGGGATCATTATTGTCGGCTACAGCATCGGCCTATCTTTTACAAAGGAAGCGGTTTTGCTTATCCTCCAGAAGCTGCCTTTTATTTTTCTCATTACGGTTTGCCTGATTCTCTTTAGTGCCCTTTCCGCCCTTCTCATTGCGAAATTAATGGGCATCGACTATCCAACCGTGCTGATTGGAAGTATTCCGGGCGGTCTTTCACAAATGATTCTTCTGGCAGAGGAAGTCAAAGGAATCGATATCACAGTCGTTACCTTTATGCAGGTTGCTAGACTGACTATGATTATCTTCATTATCCCTGTTCTGGTTTTCGGACCATGGATGAACATGGAAGTCAGTTCTGAATTTACAGCCGCTGTTCCTTTATGGAGGGATTTATTCCCTGATATTTTTCTTTTTGCTCTTGTTTCCTTTGCCGGCATTATCCTAAGCAAACGCCTGAAGCTTCCGACCGCATACCTTCTCGGTCCAATTATGGGAACAGCTGCCCTTGTCATTTACGGCATAAATGGTCCTCAGCTCCCCCCGTCTGTTTTGGATTTATCACAGCTATTAATAGGAGCCCATATCGGCATGATGATGAAGCCTGAAAAGCTGGATAATAAGATTAAAACGATTTCACTTGCTGCATTAAGCGGCCTGCTTCTCATGGTATGTTCGGTTCTGCTCAGTTTTTGGGTTATGTACGCTTTTCACCTTTCCCCCGCCACCGGATTACTGAGCCTTGCACCGGGAGGAATGGATCAAATGGCCATCATCGCCCATGAAACCGGGGCCGACCTGGCCATAGTAACAGGGTATCAGCTTTTTCGCCTATTCTTTATATTCTTTGTAGTGCCTCCATTTTTAAAATGGATCTTTTTGAAGTATAAGAGAATGGGATCATTAAGCAAATAAAGTGAAACTTCAACCAGTGGGGTTTTCCTTATCCCCCACTGATTGTTAGTCGCGTTCAAGTGTCGCTAAGATCTCCGCTAACGCTTCGATCAATCGACACTACGAACCCGATTGGTTCAACAAAGCCTCTGCCTGTGCATCGGCAAGTTTCACTGTATCTCACCAATCGGGCCTTTACGGGCAGTTTGACCCCCGCTTATCCTCCTTGGATTCCTCTGAGTTTTGAAGTGGGGGTCTTACTGCCCGTTAGACTGCGATAAAGAAGGGACTGCAAGCTGCAGCCCCTTCTTTTGATATTATGCTAGTTAATGACAATAGCCTGTGACCCCATCAGCTCCCAGGCTTCTATAAATTGCTGTCTAGGCACCTTTTTATTTTTCGTGCCATACGGATCGTTAATATAGATATTTTCCTCATCATACCCGGTTATAGCTACACTATGCATCTGGAAGGTCACATCCACCGGTCCGCCCGGTGTATTCCAGGTTTCGAAAGATGCAGCGGGTGACAGGCTTGCGGTTGTAATGATCCAGACCGGCGACCCTTTCGCTACTTTTTCAAGCAGCACATCGAACGGCTTGCCAGTCAAATTCTCAGCACGGTCAGGAAAGTAGTTTTTCGCCAGATTGAAAATCGGCCCCTCATAAACGCCTAATCCCGGACCATCCTCCATATTGCCGACAAAGCCGTCATTGGGATTCCCGTACTCGCCTCCGCTATATCTGAGCGGTACCCGGTTAACCTCCTTTGCCAGCTCATTTTTTGATACTTTAATGCCTTCATAGCTTATAATCATTGCCAAACTGGTAATCTCACAACCATTATATAAACGCGGGTGATCCATTTGGTTGTACAATGGCACATCCAACATCACCGATTTCTTCATAATTTCCTGCTTCACGTGTGGTTCATGCTGTGCCTCCGCGTGCGGAACAGCTGTATAATATATTTCCTTTTCATTTGAGTGTTCATTGCTCCCCATCTTTATGCTTCCCACAGTCAGAGACAATCCAACCCCGGCTGCTATAGACATTGCGAAAATTCTATTACCCAATTGATTAAACTCCCTCTTCAATTCGCTGTTTTTATAATATTCTAGTTTGCTAAACTCCCCAACCATTGTGCCATACCCGCCCGAATATGACAAATCGCCTGATGATTGGCAAATTTTTTTGGACTTTTGTCAAAATGGCGGTTTTTTGCTTTTTTCTGATGAATAACGTCTTGTTTTGATAGCTTTTGTCATGCGGCAGGAAAAAGAGGTATATCCTGCTGAATAGGTTAGTTAGAAATTGATTCGGAACCCGCTTCCGAATGATTCAGAATCTATTTTGGAAAGGGCTGAGTTAAAATGGATACGCAATATATGAAAGCTTATACAATAAAAGAGGTCTCGAAAATGCTGAATGTGCCTCCGGGGACCTTAAGGCAATGGGAAAAAGATTTGAACGGACTTTTGCTGATTCCCAGGTCCAAGCAGGGAGCCCGTTTTTATACAGACCATGAAATTGCATTGCTTGATAAAGTGAAGCAAATGCGCGATAAAAACCTGAGCAAGGAAATGATCCGGGAATTGATGCAAAAACATATGGACTTTGTTTCTGAAACGGCTTCTCCAGCAAATGAAACTGCTTTGGCGGCAATAGAACCGGAAACAGCATTACATAAAGAACAGGATTCAGTCATGAATGCTGAACAGTTCATGGCTATCATGGAAAATTTCAGAGACAGCTTACTTACAGATGTCAGAAATGAAATTCGCATCGGCGTTCGAAAGGAAGTTTTAGAAGAAGTGAAAAAAGAGATTAGCAAAGGATCTTTGCATACCGTTAAAAGCCTGTCGGATTCAATCTACAAATCAGGCGAAAAAACGAAAGCGGAAATTGAATCACTGACAGCGAGGATTGAGCAGACATCAGAAGATACCTCCGAAGCATTCGGAACTCTTTCGAAAAGGGTTGCGAAGAGTTCGAAACGTACTTCCGATCAAATTAATCAGTTGACAAACAAACTGACGGAATCCTCGGAAGCTTCTTCCGAAGAGTTCAAAACCATGATCCATTACATCTCCTCTTCTGCCGAGGTGACCAGCACCGAAATCAGCTCGCTGATTGAAACATTAAATACGGACAGGGAAATTTATATCGAAACCATTAATAAAGAGCGGGAGCAATATTGGCATGAAGTAAAGCAGCGGGAAGATGTTTTTCAGGATATGATTGTTTCCTTCCGAAGCGCGGCTGCCGCACAGGAACCTGAAAAAAAATGGTGGAAGTTTTGGAAATAGGATGGTGTATATTTGAAAAGAACCAGGAGAGCAGCATTCCCTGGTTCTAGCTTTGTCTTCTGGCCAGGTCTGTCCGGTTGGGTGAACCTGGCGGCTGTTCCAGCCACTTGTGTTTGATCATAATGTCTGCCCCGTCTTTGGCAAACTGGGCGATTTCCAAAGAAAGACGTTCATAATTCAGGATTAAATCACTTCTTTGGCTTGCGGAAGCTGCTGCTGAATAGTTTCCTGATCCCAATGTACTCAGAAACGCCATAAGCTGCATCATCAGCCGTTCTGAGAATGGTGATTCGTCGTTTCCCTTTACAGCATAATCGGCGGAATTAGGGGATTGTATATCATTGTCCAGCAATGTTGAACTAAGAACTTTCACATGTTTTTTTGAAATGTTCCTGCCCCGTTCCATATAGCTGATAATCTCTTTTGATTTGGCAGCCTGTGAGAAGCTGAGAGCGAGCATGGTTCCCACCATGTTGGTTTCCACATTAAAGGATAAATGGGCAATCTCAATCGCATTTAGTGGCCGAGGCTTCTTTAAAGGATTTAGCCCGCTTAAATAGCTTTTATCATCAATCATGTCAGTTTCCGCCGGAATATCTATGTATGGCCTTCTCAGCTAAATTCCCTTCTCTAAGGCTATATCCGTTGCTTTTTCAAACAATTCGACGGTTTGATCGATGCATTTAATAAAGTATGCTCTAATATCTTTCCTGGCACACATGCCCAAAGAGCTGCCATACGCAACAAGACCGGATTTGGCCATCTGCATAATAAATTCAAGCATAAATGTATCTGTGTATAACTTTTGAGCATTGAGGTTAACGTCATTAGCTGAAAAGCCTCTTGGTATTGGAAACTTTTCATTTTGGAAAAAGTCAGTCAGAAACTTGATATGGCCATCCGATAATTGACGGGCGAATTCAATTACAGGTTTTATTTCGTTATCTTCCACGGTCTTAACAAAATAATCCAGAAGAGGCAATGACATGCTGTCATTTAGGTAACCTGTCCATAAAACTGCCATTTCACCTGAAGTCAAATGAACCTTGTTTTCTTCCATCCCAAATCCCCCTATTTATCGTTATTTTTATCATTTCCTGATTTCAGGGGATTATGAAAAAAGACTCCCTGATTGGGAGCCTCCATGTTCACTCTGTTATAGAACCGGGTTTAATATTTTTACCGTAAAAAATCTCATCCATCTCTGTTGTGAGCCGCTCAGTAATCTCTTCGGCCTCATTCGGATCAAGCGTGTCCTTGGTGTATCCAAATAAATAATTATCCAAATCGAAATCCCTTATTTTACATTTGGTATGAAAGGTGTGTGCCTGATAAATATTTACGTCGATCATATCAAAATCCTCTTTTGCTTCATCGGGAATATAATTCTGAATCGAACTGATATCATGGTCGATATAGAGTTTTTTCCCGTCCTTGTCCCGTGTGAATCCCCTGACTCTGTAATCAATGGTCATGATGTCTGTATCAAAGGAATGGATCAGGTAATTAAGGGCTTTTAGCGGGGAAATTTCTCCGCAGGTGGATACATCTATATCAGCCCTGAATGTGCTGATTCCTTCGTCAGGATGATATTCAGGATAGGTATGAACGGTAATATGGCTCTTATCCAGCTGCATGACTACGTTATCCGGCAGCGGTCCGGGAGATTCATCATATGATTCAGCCGGTACCTCCACTACTGGCCCTTCAGATACAAGGACCGTCACACTTGCACCTTGTGGCACATAATCCTGCTGTGCCACATTCAGGACATGTGCACCAATAATATCGGAAACATTCGTAAGTATTTTTGTGAGCCGCTCCGCGCTATATTCCTCATCAATATAATCTATATAGGCTTCACGCTCTTCCCTTGTCCTCGTATAACAAATATCATACATATTAAAGCTGAGTGATTTTGTCAGATTATTAAATCCATGGAGTTCAATTCTTTGTTCCGGTGTCAGTTTCAACATGCTTCCCCCTTTGCAGCTCATCTGTTCATTTTCATTTTTATAATTATGTTACCCAAACTTTTTACTTAAAAACGGAAAATATCGAATCACGGTTAAAGTGACAGGCAAACAGGGTAGAAAAATAAGGAAAGCCGCAATGTTTTGCATTTCCGGATTTTTAGATCTTATAATGAATGGGTATACCTTTGATATTGGGTTTAAAGGTGCATGGGAGGAGATTATTTGAGGAAGGTTTTATTTATACTTATCCTGTTATTTCTCGGTTTCGCTTTTTCACAGCCTGATGAAAAATCAGCAGATGATTCTAAGTCAGGAACTGTAATGGATAATATAAAAACAGATATTCAGCTTTTTAAAGACAATAAGGACCTCCAGAATATAATTACTGGCGTGATGGAGGAGGCGCAAAACTGGGCAGATCAATTACTCCTGACAATCGGGCAATATACCGGGGAAAGAAATTCTCCTGAAGATACAGCCGAAAAACCTGTTTTGGAAGCCCCTGAGGAACAAACCTTTTCTATTCATAACATAGAAATAGGGGATGATAAGGCTGAAATCGAAAAGAATCTCGGTCCCTCCATCCGTATCTCTGCGAATGAATATGGAACAGACTGGCATGCCTATCATGATCACTATCAAAATTTCGTAATGGTCGCTTATGACAAGCAGGAAAAAGCAGCGGGCATATATACAAATCAGGATCTGATTTCTTCCACAAAAGAGATTGCCTACGGGACGCCAAAGGCATCCGTGGCGGAGCAGCTTGGAAAGCCGCTGGACAGAATGAGAAAAGACTTGGTCATCTTTCAGCTTGAAGAAAAGCGTGATTATGACTTATACGAACTGGATGGGAATTACGTAACCATTTTTTATGATAAGCATCGTGACAATACGGTCACATCCATTCAAATAATCAGCAAATCACTTGAAAAGCAAAAAGAATCCTTTTATGCAAATGCCAGCAGTGTCTTAAAAGAAGGATTTGAATGGCAGCTTTTCGATATTACTAATGCCGAGAGAGTAAATCATGGAGTGCCCGTTCTGGAGTGGGACGATACGGTTAAGGAAACGGCGCGCAAGCACAGCAGCGATATGGCAGAGAATAATTATTTTGACCATACCAATCTGCAGGGCCTCTCCCCTTTTGACAGAATGCAGGCGGATGAAGTTTCATTTATGTTAGCCGGGGAAAACCTTGCTTCCGGTCAATTCAGCAGTATCTTTGCTCACGAAGGATTAATGAATTCACTCGGCCACCGCAAAAATATTCTGCGTAGGGATTATGAATTTTTGGGTGTCGGTGTCGCTTTTAATTCAAAATCACAGCCTTATTATACGGAAAATTTTTATGCCAACTAAAAGCTCCCGCTTCAGCAGGAGCTTTTTTTCGTTATTTTGCAATCTTCGCTTTAATGAACATTTCCCCCTATAGTGCATACCCTATATCAGCCTATTTAAAATTAGAGGAACGAGGGTGAGACAGATGGTTGTAAAGGCACGGGATCAGGATATTGATTTGCTGGCGCGCCTTCTTCGGGCAGAGGCTGAAGGAGAAGGCCAGCAGGGTATGCTAATGGTTGGAAATGTGGGGATTAACCGAATCAGGGGGAATTGTTCTGATTTCAAAGGAATTCGCACCATACCGCAAATGATTTACCAGCCACATGCTTTTGAAGCTGTCCAAAAAGGCTATTTTTATCAGAGGGCAAGGGAAGTGGAAAGAAGACTCGCGCGAAGGGCTGTACGTGGTGAGCGGATCTGGCCATCCAAATTTGCACTATGGTATTTCCGGCCGCCTGGCGAATGTCCGCCCACATGGTACAATCAGCCCTTAGCCGGAAGATTTAAGCTGCATTGCTTTTACGAGCCTACAGCGGAAGAATGCGAGAATGTTTATAATACATTTTAAAAGAATCCCTGCCAATTGGATACTGGCGGGGATTTTTCTTGACATTAAATTTCCTGATCCATCAGAATGCCTTTTTTCACGTAATCAATTATTTTCCCGGCTTCATCAAACGCTCTTTTTCTCCCATAAGGATGCTGCTTCCATTGCTCTTTCCCGGTTGCACCATCATCAGAACATACGAGAGAGTAGTTTATCCAATTTGGCATATACGTCAATAATGTTAAGTGCAGCCTCCTCATATGAAATGGAGCCGTCACAACAATGATATTGGAGATGTTCTCCAGCCCGCACATCCGGTCCATAACCAGCATAGAGGCAAGCACATTTTCTTTTGTATGAAGAGATTTATTTTCAATGAAGAGGTCATTGGGGTGAATTCTGTACAAAATGGCTTTTTTCATTAACATTTCTGCTTCAGTCATTTCATTGCCCGGCCATTTTACACCACCTGATAAAAGCAGCTTTTTTGCCCTTCCTTCTTGATAAAGCCTGACAGCTTCAGGCAATCGATATTCTGCAGCTCTGCTGCTTCCAGGCACAAATATTAAATCTCCTTTTTTCAGATTATCCTCAATCCCATCATAAAGCAGCTTGGAAACATCTTCCTCATTTAAATGCCTGGGGCTGAATTCCGAGATTTTCACAAACCTTCCCCCTTTCGTTCCCAGCTTATTAACTTCCTGTATTATACTATTCTTCCGGGACAAGAGCTCTCCTTATATATGCCTAGTCAAAAAGAAAAAGCAGCGGAAATCCGCTGCTTTTGTTTAGAAAGTTTTTGCTTTGTCTTTTGCACGGGCAATGGCATCAGCTTTGATTTCTTCAGCTTTATCAGGCATTGCGTTGTGCCCTTCCACGAACAGACCCTCGAATGAAGGGACGCCGAAGAATTGCATTAATACTGTTAAATAACGGTGACCCATTTCCATCTCAGCTGCAGGCCCTTCAGAATAGATGCCTCCACGAGCCTGGATGTGAATCGCTTTTTTGTCAATCAATAACCCGATTGGGCCTTCAGCCGTATACTTAAATGCCTTGCCGGCTACAGCCACTGAATCAAGATACGCTTTCATTACTGGAGGGAACGAAAAGTTCCAAAGTGGTGTAACAAACACATATTTGTCAGCTGCAACGAATTGTTCGCTTAGTTCGGATAAGCGGCCTACTTTTGTCTTTTCATCTTCAGACAGTTCATCAAAACCTTTGCCTGACTGAAGCTTGCCCCATCCGCTGAATACATCTACATCAATTGCCGGGACATTTTCCTTGTATAAATCAATATGAACGATTTCATCATTTGGATTAGCTTCCTTGTAGGAATCAATAAATGCCTTTCCTGTTGCCATACTGTATGACACTTTATCATCATGAGGGTGTGCTGTAATGTATAAAACCTGAGCCATAATTTTATCACCTTTCCATTTTGAGTTTTCAAGTTAGTTTGAATCAGAAGTAAAATATGTATTCATCCTGCAGTATGATCATTTTTTATTCTTAATCCGAGATAATCATATTCAAAACAAAAAAGATTTTCAAATGATTTGCTCATGCTATTTTTTAATACCCAAAATTAAGGATGGATAATCCTCAATAAAATAGGCCCTTTTTTCAAAGCTTCTGTTTTTTTGTTTATGAAGTCAGCCCGTTGATTCCGCTCCACGCACGCAGCGAACCCGCGGGGAGGAATGTGAGCCTCCTCAGCTTCGCTTGGGGGGTCTCACACTTCTCTCTCCTCCCGCATGACATTGAATAAGCTTCCTCGAATGAACACCGAACGAAGGAAATGGCGTCAGCATTTTCGAGTATCAAGTGCCTTCCGCTCAATCAACTCAGAGGTCTAATTTAATTACATATCCAAAAAATAGAAACTTAACTTTACGAATATAACAAAAAAAAGACCCCAAAAGGGTCCTTATTTATTCTTGTTCTTTAGGTGAATATGGATTGGTTCCGATGTTTTTTCTCATTTCATCTGTTAGTTCAAAAGGAATGCTTGAAGTTGCTTCATCGTCTGTTTCGTAGTTCATTTGTACGCTTCCATCAAAATGAAATGGTTTGTTTTCCATGCTAAGATCACCTCTAACTTTATTGTTTTTATTACATTATATACTAAAAAGGACCTATTTTTTCAGAAAAATAAAAATTATTTATTTATTTTCCTGTACCTATTGTTCCCGAATATACCCTGGTTTATTTATTGATAATAAAAAAGCATTATTCCCGCGCGGAAATAATGCTCATATATATCAAGGTGTTTTTTTCTTAATTTCGACAAGCTTAATTCTGTTGTCTACAATTGATTTTATTTCAAAATGCAGATGATGGTATTCGAATGTTTCCCCTTCTTCAGGAAAATGACTCAGTTCTTTTAGTAAAAATCCTGCAAGGATGTCTTCCTCTTCGGGGATTTTTGTTTTAAAGACTTCATTGATTCTGCGGATTGCCAGTTTGCCGTGAACAATAATGTGGTTTTCCGTTAATTCGTCGATCAGGACTTCCGCATTTTCATCCGTTTCATCTTCAATTTCCTGGCCAAGCATCGCTTCAAGAATATCCTCATGTGTGATGATGCCTTTTGTCCCGCCATATTCATCAAGAACAATGGCAAGGTGCTTCCTTTCTTTCATCATCATTTTGAACACCCTGTCAATGCTATGAAATTCATATACAAATAAAGGCTCTAAATCAGTAAAATCCTTTAAGGACTTCTCAGGCTGATTGGACCAGGAGAGCAAAAGCTTAGCATGGAAAACCCCGACAATATTATCCATATTATCTTTATACACCGGATACCTTGTAAAACGATTATCCAACACTATATTCTTTGCTTCTTCCATCGTTGCTTCAAATGGAATGCCTTCAATTTCCATTCGCGGCGTTTTTAGCGCATCGCTGACATCTAAATTATAAAAATCAATGATCCCTTTAATTCGCTGTGTTTCTTCTTCATGGAAGGTTCCTTCGCTGGCAGCAATATCAACCATGGTGATGAGCTCTTCTTTGGATACGGATACAGCTTCTCCATTATTTTTTGAAAGAAATTTAATAATTCCCCTCGTAAACCTGGATATTAGAAAAGTGACCGGCTTTAAAATCAGCATAAGAATTCGAATGATCGGAAATACAATATAAGCAATTTTGTCGGAAAAGCTTGCTGCGATGGATTTTGGCAGAACTTCCGCAAATAAAATTAATGCTACAGTCAGAATTCCCGTTGCCACCCCTACATTGAAATCATAATCAAGCGCAATTATGGTAACCAGTGTAGGCAGCATGATATTAGCAATGTTATTGCCAATCAAAATGGATGTAATCATCTCATCAGGCTTTGACACCACATCCAAAATTCTTTGTGCTTTCTTATCATTATTATCTGCTCTGGATTTTAATTTCATTTTGTTAACAGCAGTTAATGCAGTCTCACTTCCTGACAGGAAAAAGGACATGAACATAAAAAACAAAATAGCAATGAACAAAGTTGATTTCCTCCAATATTAATCCATTTTTAATTGTTTTTACCCGATTGACATCCGAAAAAACGGAGCTGGGCAATTTTGTCTGCTAAACCATCATTATAAAGTAATTGGAATTATATCGAAAATTTAAAGCATTTACTCAATCTGCTCTTTTCATTTGCTTTCAATAAAGTGAAACTTCAATCAGTGGGGGTATCCTTATCCCCCACTGATTGTTAGTTGAACCAATCGGGCCTTTACGGGCAGTTTGACCCCCGCTTATCCTCCTTTGATTCCTCTGAGTCTTGAAGTGGGGGTCTTACTGCCCGTTAGACTGCGATAAAATATCTCTCTTTGTCCATAATAAACATGATTAAGTAACTTGAAGGAAGATGAGAAGGATATGCGCAAGCTGATTTTGCTGCTTTGCAGCTTCCTGTTTATTATCCCGTCAGATGCATGGGGAGATACGGCAGAAAACCATTTGCAGGCAGCTTTTATACGAAATGGCTATTTGTGGATCAAGACCGGAGCGGCTGAAGAACAGATTACTGCGGAACCTGGAAATTTCACAAATACGCCAAAGTGGTCCTATGATGGCCAATGGCTCCTATACGAAAAAAAATTGCAGGAACCCCAATCGCCTGATATGGAAAACAGCACAGAGATATGGGTATACAATGTAAAGTCAAAGAAGCATAAAAGGATTTTTCAAGGGGGCGGGAATGCCAAATGGGCACCTTCCGATTACAGGATTGCTTTCACCAGCAACGGAGTCTTAAACATATCCGATCTGGATCAATTCTATAATATCGCTTTAGGAGTAGATGATTATAATTGGTATCCTGACGGAAAAAGATTTATTTTATCTTCAAGCGCCGTCTTAAAGCCGGATGGCTGGACCAGCCCCATTCTATATAAGGTTCAACTGCCGGAAAAACTTGAAAATATGAACTTGACTCAGCATGTGAAACCGATATTTTCTATACCTAAGGAAATAGGCAACGGCAAGGCATCCATTATGGCTATAAACGCTACCACATTGGAATTCTCACCAGACGGGCAATGGATTTCTTTCATAGTAAGTCCAACTGCATCCCTGGCCATGGACAGTGATATGGTTTGTGTCATTTCTCCTGATGGGAAGAATTTTGAAGTTCTTGATGAGATGATCCTTCATCTTGACGTTCCTAAGTGGGCGCCGGGCAGGAATTTATTGGGCTACATTGCGGGCGGGGGCAGAATTGTCATGGGCTTCAAAAACAAAAAATTGAAGGTGGCTGAATTGCCTGCTATTAAAACCTTGAACCTTACCCCTGCTAAATTTGCGGAAATGGGCTTTACGTGGGTCGATAATGAAAGGCTCGTAGCTTCACGCGTGGATGAAAGTGAATGGTCAAATGATCCGCAGAGGCGGCCGGAACCAACACTCTGTCTGATTCAGCTCAGCAAGACCCAGCAGACGAGAATCACCTATCCCAAAAATTCAATTGGAGATTATAACCCTCTTTACCTAAAGACATCCGGTAAATTAACATGGGTCAGAAAAAAGCTTGCAGAGCAAAAAGGAGATTTATGGATTGCTGAACTTAGCGGAAAAAATGCGAAGCTATGGGCAAAGGATGTTGAACAATATTCATTTTATGAAAACAGTGGTCAAAAAAGCGGTTCCTAAATGGAATCGCTCTTTGTTTCAGTCCGATTGATGTTCTATTTTGTGTATATAAAGGAATACCTCCTCTAATGAGGAACATTTATATTCTTTGTAAGCTTGATCAAGCGTTCCATAAAATTTTATTTTCCCGTTAAATAAGATAATCAGTTTGTCGGCGATTTCTATGGCGTCCCTCATAATGTGACTGCTGATAATGATCGTTTTATTTTTCTCTTTCAACTCCTTTATTATCTTTTTAAGCTGAATAACCCAATAGGGATCCAATCCGTCTGTCGGTTCATCAAGGATATAGATGTCCGTATCGGCGAGCAGACACTGAGCCAGATTAAGCCGCTGACTCATCCCTTTTGAAAATCCTCCAGCTTTCTGGTTCCGTTCGCTCCATAAGCCTGTTTTTTCTAAAACTAATTTGATCGCTTCCTTGTTCTTATTTAAAAATCGACCATAATAATCAAGGATTTCATAAGGTGTAAGCTCTGCTGGGAACATCATTTGGTCAGGCATGTAAGCAAATGGCTTCCGCTGTTTCGAATGGAACTCCACACTTCCAGTGGTGGGACTTTCAACACCTGTAAGCATTTTGATCATTGTACTTTTTCCCGCTCCATTCCCCCCGCACAATACGATACATTCCCCCTGATCAATGTGGAGATTCAGCGGTGCTAATGCTGTCTTCTTTTTATATGCTTTGTATAACTCCTTCAATTCCACTATCATTTTATACACCTCTTTTCGTTAAAAGCCGGGCTGAAGATAGGATGGTGATTAGAATTATGAGTGAGATGGATACTGTAAGGGCAATTGCTAAAGACCCATTTGTCCCCCACTTTTCGATTATGAGGTATTCAGGTCCAAATACATATTCAGAATTCAGTTTAGAGATCGACCATACGCGGACGGATTCAACCGGGTTCAGAAGGATAAACAAGAACAGGCTGTTTTGCTTGAATGCATATGGAACCCACCCGATGACAGAAAAGATGATAAATTCGTATATAAACACCATGAGAATCCAGAATATAATGGCTGCTGACAGTCCCTGCATCCTTGTTTTGGAAAGGGCTCCAATGAGTAAGGATGCCGCTGAGAATACAAGGATTACAAGCATATTCACCAGCAAAAAAACTTGATAAATATGTGCATTAAAAGAGCTTCCCGCCAAAGAGAAAATCAAGCCGAATATCCCATATGAAATGCCTATTACATAGAATAGTGAAAGGACTAAAGCCAGGTATTTACTGATCAGATAATATCCTGAAGATGCCTGATAGGTTCTGTATAAGGATAATCTCCCATTTTCTTTATCGGCAATAATCGAACTCCCGCCAAGAATCATGCAGATGACCGGAATCATCCAAAGAGATAGATTGATCAGCATGGCAATCGAACGGTTGTAGGCAGACTGGCTGAATCCCGCTGCATTGCCCTCTTCCGCCTTTATTTCTTTTAGGCCGTAATATTCCGGGTTCACACCCATTGTCTCAATATTGTCATTAACACCCTCCAGCCCATACGTTACTTCAGCGGGATCGGATTTTACAGACTGAAGGCCATACAAATAAAGGAGAACTGCCAGAAAGAAAAATAAAATCATAAAATTAAAAAGCCATCTGCTTCTTAAAAGCAGCCGAAGTTCATGTTTTGTCATAGAATACAAAAGTCCGGGATTCATATTGATTCCTCCTCGTGCTGAGGGTATTTATCTTGTTAATGACTGTGATTCTTTCCATCTCCTTTAAAGCTCTTCATATCAGCTTCCAGAAGCTCATCTTTGGAGTACACAGTTCCACCGTGCTTCTTTCGGTATTCCTCGGCTTTTTTCAATGATTCAAAAGCTGCTATTCCATAGCTCATGGGGCTATCAATATCGCTGTTCTGTATAAATGCAGCAGCATCAAACAATATCCATTCCCTGCTGAGATAATCATGTACAAAGGCTGCCTCATATTCAGGCTTCTCAGTCTGTAAATATTGTGTCATACACCCAATATCATCGAACAATACAGGCTCACCGCTTTTTAAAATAAGCTGTGCTGCTGATTCCAAATCAGCAATCCCCATATTGCAGGCAGTACAGCTATCCTCATTCAGTTTGATTTCTGCCGGCTCCGATGCTGATGTAGAGCATGCACTCAGCAATAATGTGAGAACAGCCATTAGGATAACAGGTCTAAATCTCATTGTGCTTCCTCCCATAATTCAAAATAAGCAGACTTGTTAAAGCGATAAGGAAAAAGAACAGGATTAAAGAAGGGTCACGGCTTGGAGAGGCATTCCTTTTTTCTGATTTGAGTTCTTTCTGTTCAACAGGCGCAGCTTCAGCAAGCGGTGACTCATCTATGATAAAAGCATCTGATGGAATCGGAGTGTATTGTTCAATCATATTCCACAATTCTACGGCCGGACTTTGATAAAAGATCTGCAGTAAAGGTTCTTTATCTGCCATTTGATAAAAAACATCACCGCTTTTATAGGCAAAGTCCACTTTATGGTCATGATCCAAATTCAATAAATGATGATCATCAAAATAGTTGCCATAAGAATCCTTACTGAATAGATTCCTGTTATCTTTTTCGGAAATGATTTGCCTTGTATTCCCCGAGAAGTTATTTAAATAAATGGTGTTATCATTTGAGTTCTTCCCCATTTCCAGGCCGGTATCGTTCTCCTGAACCTGATTAAATTCAAGTCTGTTCCGCTGTGCGTTTTCAAGAATCATCCCCCTGTAATTGCCCCTCACAATATTGGAAGCAATTTTGGAATCAAATGTGTCATACATAAAAATCCCGGCACCCTCATTTTCAGTATTCTTATAAAAATAGTTTTCAAGAATAAATACTTCATAGCTTTGCATGATCATGAGCCCGTTGATGCTTTCAGTCACCCTATTGTCTGCAATTAATACATTTCGGGAATCCATTGTGTGGACGCCATAGCGTGCTTTGGACATGATGTTCCCCGTGACTTCACAAAAATCAGAATAGGACACATAAACACCGTCCTGCGTGTGGAAGAAGTAATTATTTTTAACCGCAGTATTTGGGGCTTCGACCAAATAGATGCCAAAGCCCTTGTGCCGGTCCTTACTCTGGAAGCTGGTAATGAGATTATTTTCAAACCGGTGCCCATATGAATTCCTTGCATATATGCCGTGAAAAACATTCCTCAGCGCAATATGGTGAAGATACGCACGGTCTCCTGTCACATAGATTCCGGCATTCTGTGATCCGCTGCCTTCCACTTCCAGATTTTCAATGATGACATCGTCCGCTGCAATTGTCAGCACATGGCCATTTTCAGATCCTATAATTCTTGTTCCTTTATCCCCGATAATATGGACTTTTCTCTCTATTAAAAATTGCCTTCATATATTCCAGATTGTAATTTAATGACTGATGCATTCGGATCCGACAAGGCTTCTCTCAGCTCTTCTGATGATGCTGCAGAGAGTTCCTGAGCGGAAGCTTTTCCGGCCAGGATCATACTGAAAAATAATAGAAACCATCCGATTTTTTTATACACTCAGCGATCACCTGCCCGAAAATATGCGTTCCGGCTATCTTTTAAAAGGCAGCCGGAAAAAGGATTCCATTTTTGTTTTTTCTCTTGTATAATTTAGTTTAAGTTGAGTTTTTATTTATATTTAATGGCTCATTGTAGCCTTGCCGTCGTCTTCACCGGTCTCAGTTACCTTTAGAATGGCGACGGCTCCTTTTTGTGCGTGGTTAAATTGATGCGTCACGATTGGGTAGCTGCCTTCCTTCGTAACGGTAAATTCCACAACAGCTCCGCCGCTCGCCGGGAGCATGACCGTCTGAAGACCTTTGTAATGGTTATAAGGGTTGCCGTCAATGTATACATCGTCAAACACTGTACCAACCACATGGAAAGAGCTTACTTCATTTGGTCCCACATTGTTTACATAGATCCTTACTTTATCCCCTACTTTAGCAAGAAGCGGATTATCCTTAAGTGTGAACGTATCTCCATTTGTATTAGGGTCTCCCTCTTTTAACGCCTTTGTTGAGAAAACCACATGACTTGGAACTCCATTCGTAAAATCATCAAGGTCGTTGTATTTATACCATTCGTTTTGAATAATTGTATATTCTCTATCAATCTCTTTATCAGTCGGATAGCCGTCTTTTGGCTTTACAATAATTGTTCCGTGCATGCCGTTTGCGATATGTGATAATACCGGTGAAGTTCCGCAGTGATACATAAACACCCCCGGTTTATTGGCAGGGTAACTGAATGTTCCCGTTTCATCAGGCTGGACGTTCGAGAAGTCTTTTGAAGGAGCTGCGTGTACAGCGTGAAAGTCCATGCTGTGCGGTATTGCCGGATCCATGTTTTTTAAGGTGAAATTTATTGTGTCCCCTTCATTGACAACCACTACCGGTCCAGGTGCTTCCCCGTTAAATGTCCATGCTTTATAGAATTTACCTTTGTCGATTTCTATATCTGTAATTTGGGAAGTCATTTCGACATTCACTTCATTCGCCCCGACTCTTTCAATCTTCAATGGAATAGGTTCCTGATTTAAATCTTTGTGTGGTGCGATTGCTTCTGGCTGGTTTGTTTCTGCTGCAAGGACTTTTTCCTCAGGCTGTAGGGAATTTTCCGGTGCTGCCCCCTGGCTGCATCCCGTTAGCAAGCCTATGCCTATTGCGGAAGTAAGCAGATATTTTACTCCTTTTTTCATTTTGATTTCCTCCTTATAATCGATTGGTTTATCTGCTTTTATCATATGGTAAATCAGCTCTGAAATTGGTGATTTTTCTCACAAGACTTTGGAATTCTGTGAAGAGTTTGTGAATTAGTGATCGAACTATTTTTTATTAAGATCCTATTAGATTTCAAAGACTTTGAATGGGGATTTCTGCCTAGTATTGACCATTGCTGCAAATCACTTTTAGGACATTTTCCGCTGAATTAATAGACAGTTTACAACTATATTACTTTGTAAAATAGTGTTCCTATCTATCTCAAATGGTTTATAATCATTAAATGGAGTTGTTTGCATCAGATTAAAAGGAGAATGTAACAGTTATGGATTTTATTATGATTTTGAAAGCAATTATATTGGGGTTTGTTGAAGGAATGACTGAGTTTGCCCCAGTGTCATCGACAGGACATATGATTATTGTGGATGATATGTGGCTTAATACAAAAGAGTTCTTATCCAAATATGAAGCCAATACGTTTAAAGTCGTTATTCAGCTGGGATCCATTTTAGCGGTTGTGATCATTTTTAAAGACCGATTCATTGAAATGCTCGGTCTTGGGAGGCGGGGTAAAAGCTCTGAAGAAAAACAAAGCCGCCTGAAATTATCTCAAGTTATTGTCGGGTTAATTCCAGCAGGGATTCTTGGCGTTTTGTTTGAGGATTATATTGATGAACACCTGTTTTCAACTGAAACGGTACTGATTGGTTTGGTTATTGGTGCATTTCTGATGATTTTTGCTGATATTTTTGGAGGCAAAAACCCGAAGACTGTTTCTGTTGATCAAATCACCTATAAACAGGCTTTATCTATTGGATTGATACAGTGTTTCTCCCTTTGGCCTGGATTTTCGCGTTCGGGTTCCACCATTTCCGGCGGCGTGCTGCTTGGCCTGTCACACAGGGCTGCAGCTGATTTTACTTTTATTATGGCTGTGCCGATCATGGCCGGTGCAAGTTTTCTTTCATTAATAAAGAATCTTGAATACTTCTCAGTCGAAGCGCTTCCGTTCTTTATTGCAGGATTCATCAGTGCATTTATTTTTGCCTTAGTTTCGATCCGCTTCTTCTTGAAGATTATAGGTAAGATTAAACTGATTCCTTTTGCCATTTACAGGATTGTACTGGCGGGGGTTATCTATTTCGTATTTCTATAAACAAGAACCCGGGCTGTGGCTGCCCGGGTTTTTGTTTGTTTGGTTTCCGCTGATTTCTGATGCGTGGATTTGTTTATGGTGAGGATTTGTATAATGGGAAGGTGGTTCGGACTCAGATTCCGAGATTTTGGCTTTTTGAGTCCGAAGTTGCACCGGGTTCGGACTCTAACTCCCTGATTTTGGCTTTTTGAGTCCGAAGTTGCACCGGGTTCGGACTCTAACTCCCTGATTTTTGATTTTTGTGTCAGAAGTTGCACCGGGTTCGGACTCTAACTCCCGGATTTTCGCTTTTTGTGTCTAAAGTTGTTCCAGGTTCGGACTCTAACTCCCTGATTTTTGATTTTTGTGTCCGAAGTTGCCTCAGGTTCGGACTCAGGCTCCCTGATTTTGTCTTTTTGTGTCCGAAGTTGCCTCAGGTTCAGACTCAAACTCACTGATTTTGGCTTTTTGAGTCCGAAGTTGCCTCAGGTTCGAACTCAAACTCACAGATTTTCGCTTTTTGTGTCCGAAGTTGCCTCAGGTTCTGACTCAAATTCCGGGATTTTTCCTTTTTGTGTCCGAAGTTGCCTCAGGTTCGGACTCAGACTCCCTGATTTTCGCTTTTTGTGTCCGAAGTTGCTTCAGGTTCGGACTCATCGGGCTGGATTTCCCCTATTTATGTCCGATCCAATAAACTCAAGATCAAAACAAATTTTTAAAGAAGCTGATAATTAACCGAGGTATCCAAAGTATGATCCGAAGAAAGAATTCCACAACAATTGAATCGAGGATTTCGGACATGATTTCTCGAAACAGTCCTGGTTTTCGTTTTTCTTTCTTTTTAATGAATTTTCTATATGCCATCCTCATCCTCTGTCTCCTTTACCTCATCCACAATGCGTTCAGCTGCTTTGCGGTACAAGTTGCTCATGTGAACCAGTGAAGATGCCAGCAGGACTTTTTCGAGCTGGGCTGGCTTCCCTTTATTTAGTTCTGCCGCCCTGCCCGCCTGATTTTCCAGATCATTCATAAATGCATCGGCATTCAGTTTCGCCAAATCAAGGTAAAGCTGATAAAAATGGTCCAGATCCAACTTTCCCTCTGCCGTCCTCGAGTTGACGCCATCCAGCAGGCTTTTAATGTCGTTTATAGACAGAGCCCCTTTTAGCTGATAGATAAAAGCAATTAATATAAGGTGCTCCTTTGAGTATTTTTTATTTTTCACAGGAAAAAACAATTTCCCTTTTGCATAGTTATTTATCATTGTCTTGGTCAGCACTTTTTCCTCTTCATTTCTCGTCGTGCTGCCAAAAGTATTTTCAAATAGCTGGATTACCTGATCCATGTATAGGTCAATCTGCGGTATATCTTCCAATTGAATTTGGTTATCCGCAATGAGCTTTTTCAATTCCATACAATTCCTCAAACCCCTCATTTGTCGTTATATAAATTCTACTTAAAAAAACGCAGATTGTAAATATTGACTATGTGTTGTTTTGTATATATTATAATAAGTAGTTATAAAAACTATATGCAAGAACATTAGGAGGAGATATAATGAATTCGTACATCCGGGAGCCCATCAACGGACTAACCCATTTAGCAGGGGCCATTCTATCCTTTGCCGGCTTGCTTGCCATGGTAATCAAAGCCTCATTGACAACTTCTTCACCAATTGCCATTACGGCTGTTGCTATTTTTGGAATCAGTTTGATGCTCCTTTATTCAGCATCTGCTACCTATCATATGGTCATCGCTAAAGATAAAGTCATTGCCTTTTTAAGAAAGCTTGATCATTCTATGATTTATGTATTGATTGCAGGTTCGTATACACCTTTTTGCCTCATCACCTTAAATGGTGTGACCGGCTGGGTTCTATTTGGAATTGTCACAGCTGTTGCTTTGTCAGGCATTCTATTTAAAATGATCTGGTTCAACTGCCCGCGCTGGCTTTCAACAGCGTTATATATTGCGATGGGATGGATTATCGTTTTCGCTTTCTCACCTCTTTCTGAATCATTAAGCTCAGCAGGCGTTCTGCTTCTTTTGCTTGGAGGCATTCTTTACACGATCGGCGGAGTAATTTATGCGTTTAAACCAAAATTCCTGGAGTTCAATCATATGGGTTTTCATGAGATTTTTCATATTTTCATTATGATGGGAAGCATGGCACACTTTCTTTGTGTGTTTATGTTTGTACTTTAGTCATATATTTATTAATCATATTATTGGCACCCCTGCTCAATCTATAGGGTGCCTTAGTATAAAGATAGTTTATTTTCTTAAATTTTTTTCTCAAGTAATAGGCGAGATTCTCACTCAAAACCCACCAGAGTTTCGTATGCTATTTTGAGTAATTATTAAAGGGGAGTGAGAACCGATGTTTAAATATAGTCATCATGACCATAAAGATGAAAGCAGCTGTTGCCATTACGATGATAAACATAGGGACTGGATGGACGAAGAAAGCAGTGACGACTGCCATGATAAAGAGAAGAAAGAGAAGGATAAGGGTAAAAAAGATGATAAGGATAAAAAAGATGATAAGGATAAAAAAGATGATAAGGATAAAAAAGATCATCACAAACACCCTACACATCATAAAGTATGCGTAAGGGAAGTCTTAGCAGCTATTCTTAACGCTCAGAAAAAAGCAAAGCGTGATGATGAATGTAAAACATCTTGCAATGAATCTATAAAAGAGCTTTTGGGAGAATCTAAAAAGCCAAAGAAAAATGCAATTCCTTTCATTCTTTATAATGAAGAAGCTGAACCTTTTAAAGCTAGTGGTGTAACCATCTTTAGCCATTCTAAGCAAAAGAAATTTGCATGTATCGAATCGTTTATTTTCAAAATTAAAGATCTCGATGGTAAATGTGCCGTACTTGAGCTATTAACCTTCAAATCCGGAAAATGTTCAAAAGATCTATTCAAAAAGAGTATCTGTTCTCCATGCAGCCAAATTGACTGTGAGGATGTCTCTGATCTAATAGGGACTGGGATATGTATTACTGTAGATCTTTCCTGTTTCTGTGCTGTTACGTGCTTGCCTGCTGTGCGTTTATAAGCATGAACAAAGCAGCAAGTTGGGAAAGAGTAAAAAAGGTGTACCTTCCATAATGGTGCACCTTTTTACATAGCTGATAATGATTAGCCGCCAAATGCCTCTAATACATCTTCTACCTCAATCAAATCAAGGTTAGATGTTTCGTTTATTTGTGTTGGTCCATTTCCCATTTGACCATTTCCTCTTGGGAGATAACCCATTTGCATCATTCTTTTAATTTCTCTTATTTCTTCGAGGAGTATACTGTTGCCGTTATTTATACTCTTTGGCTGCAAATAGCTATTTAGAGCTGTTAAAACCAAATGAATAAGAGTACTATTGTTTGAGTGATATTCTATTTGTTCCAGAACCTTAGGTAATACCTCAATGGATTCGCCGGTTCTTACATCAATGAATTTGTCAGGAAGAGTAAGAGCAGTTTTATTAACATAGTCTGTATATGTCCTGAACATTTCCATCATCCTTAACCTTTAGTGGAAATTACGTGATTTCCTTGTACTTTCTTTAACTGATTCATTTTAGCCAAAATCATTAAACCCTGAACATTTAACTTTTCCATGTCTTGCGGGAACATTAGCTCAATTGGCCGGCCCCTTTCATTCCACCTTACTGCAGCTTCTTGGATTTGCTTCCGTGCCAATTTCGCTGCTCCCCCGACTGCAATATAGCGGACAGCTCCTTTAATTTCTGTGGTACTGCTTCTCACACGATCAAAATGCTCAAGATATTTAATAGCCATGGATTTTAGCTGAGGGATAATATATTTGCTAATATCCTTTCTTACACCTGCAAATGGCTCAACATACCATTCTGATTGACCGGCAGCCAATTTTTCCTCCAATTCAGCCCGTGAATCAAATCGGAACATTTCCTTTTTGCTTACTCTTTGGATAATATTATCAAGAAATTGGTTGATCCCGAATGATTCTCCCTCCACAGATGCAACAGGCCTATTATTTTTAATTCCCACAAAATCCACAGAGTCTCCCCCGAGATCCCCGATTATGATTCCTTTAATTGATTCTTTAACAAGTTCTTCATTCTTTACTTCGAGAGTTTCCTGATCTCTTGTTAACCCCAGGTATGCACAGGCTCCTTCAGCACCAACAATTATATCTTTAATTTCTAATTTTACTACTAATTCTTTGGGTTCCTGCACTCCGGGCACTTTATGAAAAATGACTGTATGTGTACCTGCCAGCTTATCTTTTAATCGTGATTTCCTTTCTTTATACTGAGTTGTTGGAAGTGAAACAGCTAATTGGTCAATAGAATAATGTATTTCTGATTCTTCAGGGGACTGAAGCAATGCATGATAGGCTGCCATACCAAACAACAGCAAATAGGTTCTGTCCTCATCTGCTTTTTGGTTGTTAAATGCAGTTAGACTAACATCTCTTTGTCTGGCAGCTCCTTTGCCAATATAGAAAATTTCTCTTTTATCAATCACTGCCGGGCTTTTGACTTCTACAATAAGGTTCTCTTCCAGCACGATATCATCATCATCATATGGCTTTTCGTAAAATTCTTCATCAAACAGGGCAATAGCATTTGGCAGCTGATATTCTGAAAGGATTCCATTATCTGACGCTAAAGCTTTATACCAGCTGTTTCCAATATCTACAGCAAGAAAATTTTGTTTTTCCATAGATTCCTCACTCCTCCTTCTGAATCCTATGCGTGATAGGAGTCCAAATGTGCCCGTACTTTTATAAATTTTTTTAGACTAATATATAAAAATTGGCCAAATTTCCACGTTTGTACTACTGCAAATAACCATGGAAACGCATAGGATAACATGAACCTAAAATCAAAGGGAGGAAAAAGTTAATGAATAGCAACGACAAAAAATGTGTGGATGTTAACGTATCTGCTCATATGGGCGAATGCGAAAATGTACCGGTACCTGTAGCCCCAACAACACCTGTAGGCACCAGAGTTTTGAGAGTTCCTGTAACACTTGCTGAAATAGCTGTAAGAACAAATATGGTGGCTAATATTAAATTTCCGGATCCTGTACTAGAAATTAAGGATATCAAAAAGAGAGTTAAAATTATTCAATGCCGTTTACTGCTTCCTGGCATAACTGCTGGTTCTAATCCTTTTCAGGCTACGACCCTGAGATTATTTATAAAAGGTTTCGTTCGAAAAAATATTCAATATGCAACTCCGTGTTCTAATTCATCAGGTCAATGTGTTTCTTCTGAAATGCGTTCCTTAACAGTAGATGTGCCTTTTGAGTGTGTGACGACTATCCCGAGCAACAGGTTTTTAACACCGCCACAGCTCCCATTTGTAAACACTCGACAAGAATTTGACTTTTTCAGGGAGCAAGAATTGGGTCATGGATATCCTGAAAAAGATCACCTTCTGTCCAGTGATCTTTCCCAATTCCACCAAGTGAGTACACAATTTTACAACCAGCTTCCTTATTGCGAATTAATTTCAAGTAATATCATTGAATGGGATGAAGCTATTGATAGGGAGAAATTGCCAGGTCATGCTCCATTTGAAGAAGGAGCTTTCCATGAAGTTGTAGAGAAAATGTTCTTGGAGTTCACAGTGAAAATCCTTCAAAATCAGCAAGTGCCTGTAACCGCAGTCGCTCCTCCCCCTACTCCACCGCTCTAGTCAGGCCAATGTGAATCTATCTAACTTTGGCGAGTGGCGATAGGATTCATTAGGCAGTATCATGAATTCCTCTGGAATCATGGTACTGCCTTTTTAAATACATTGCCCTGCAAAATATTATATTCCCAATATAAAAAAATGACATAGATAAACATACATAGTCTTTAAAAGTTTAAAAATTAATACTTAAAGGAAAAAAAACGATTCCGCAAATGCCCATGGGCAACCGCCCAAACATGGACGTTTATCATGCATAGGATGCAATATCTTGATTTTAGGAGGACCCCGAATGTCAGATAAACATAAAGATCATAAAAAACATGATTGCCAAGTAAAAACTACTCATTGTGAATGTGAAAGTCATGAACACCACCATCCGCAAGTATCTATTGGAAAAATAGTGGCAAAGGTTCCAGTTGTCCTAGCTGAACTTACACTTCAAATAAATGTGGATGCGGTTATAACCTTTCCAGAACCAGTGCTGGAAATTAAAGATATCAAAAAACATGTAAAACTAACTCAATGCAGGTTGCTGCTCCCTACAAACAAGTTATTTATAAAAGGTTTTGTGAGGAAAAATATTCAATATGCAAGTCCGAGCCCGGAGATTGAACCCAGCACGCCGAAATCTGTTGCTTCCGATATTCATTCTTTCACGACAGATATTCCATTTCAGTGCATCACAGAGATTAAGAAGTTTTTAACTTGTCCTGTTATGCCTAAGACGAATAAACGCAATGAATTTGATTTCCTGGTTTCACAGCCTCTCCCATCAGGGTTCCCTGAAAAAGATGAATTGCAGTCAAATGATCTTTCCCAATTTCACCAGGAAAGCAAGCAATTTTACAATGAATTGCCTTTCTGTGAGTTAATTTCGAGTAAGATTATTGAATGGGATGAAGCAATTGATCGGGAGCCGCTGCCAACCTCATCTCCTCTGGGAGAGGGATATTTTACAAAAGTAGAAGAGAAAATGGTTCTTGATATTGACCTTAAAGTACTCCAAAACCAACAGATTCGTGTAGCTTCGACTACCAATGATGATTGCTGCGACTGCTGTGATTAAGATTCTTACAGGAATCTCAAAGTAAGGAGGGGATTGGAGAGAATGGTTTTCATGCCAACATCTTCCATTTAATATGAATAATATGAACGATGCTTATAACCGAATTTATGGCTTCCATGAAAGAATACCTTCAACAGAAGGACGGGGCAATAAACCTGATCCTCTCTTTTTTTCGCAGAAGGATCAGAGAAATAATCAGGATAATAAAAATAATCCCAAGATTATGGATCCCCTGAATAACCAGGTGTTGAAAACCAAGGAGCGGACATCTGCTCCTGGGAATTCATCAAGCAAAAGTGGATCTAAACCTTTAATATTCCCGTCGCCAAAGATAGAAGCACAGCAGTTAATTCGTCGCAGTCCGAAAGATTCAATAGAAACAAACAAAAATAAAGCGCCAAAAAATAAAGAAATTAATGAGAAAAAGAAGAGCCAAAAAAATGGAGTGAAAAAGAACTTATCAGACAAATCCTGGATAGATAACGAGAAAAGAGCCTCTTACATGCTGACTCCATTCTCTCCAATGCTTTCCTGGTCTCCAACAGTCCCTGAAAAAAATTCAGCCGTAAAAACTCAGTTCTTTTTAAAGGATATGTCTGCATCTGACGGATTTGATGAAGTTTTTTCAAATTTAAAGCTGAATGATCGTCAGTTTTTTCATGATGAAAAACGGACAGAGGATTCTCCCTCCATTGAGGAATCGCTTCCTTATTCAGTCGAATTTATGGCTGATAAAAGTATTGGAAACAGTAAAGAACATAACGATAGTTCACTATTAGAGCAACAATTTCTTTTGATGCTGCAAGGAAAAGAAGCAGGAAGATTGGAGAATTCAGATACTGCCGTAGAAAGATTATCTTTTTTTGAAAATAAACTAGCCAGCGAAGTGGAATCAGATACGCAGGATTATTTAGCTGCTCCTACAGAGGAGGAACTTCCCCTTGTGGAAAAATTTTTCTCAATGCTTTATGAATCCTCCTCTGAGGAAGTACTTCGATCTCTATATAATCATCCCCTTTCGCAGCAGGATGAAGTTTTTTCAATGATGTCAGATTTGTATTCAGAACAAGAAGAATCCTCTGCAGAGAAGAATGACTCTCTTGACACTTATCTAATGGGTGATGAAGAATCATCTGCTGTAAAAGAAATAAATCATGTAAATACCCTTGATGCTAATGAAGAAACATCCTCATTTGACGGCCTTCAGCCAGATGAAAAAGACCTGCACATATCACAGGATGAAGTGTATCTTGAGACTGATGAATCCGGACTGCCAGAAGATAATGACTTGGCCCCATATAAAGGCGAATTCTCATCCCTATTGGAAAAAGCCTATTCAATACT
The DNA here is from genome assembly GCF_023657595.1 of Cytobacillus firmus. NCBI lineage: Bacteria > Bacillati > Bacillota > Bacilli > Caryophanales > Bacillaceae > Cytobacillus > Cytobacillus firmus. The sequence goes on from NZ_CP098323.1 coordinate 2,399,988, forward strand.
AGAGAATTTAGATTCAGAAAATAATGTTCTAGGTTTCCATGGGGATGATGATAAAGACCAATCTTTAAAAATGCAAGAAACATTTTCGAGTATACTCCAAATAGCCCATGAGTCAAAAAAGAAGAACAAAAATATGATTGCAGATTCTGGTGATAATCTCAAAAAGGTCTCAGACTTGCTTGAAAGTTTTTCTCGCATCCTTAATTCTGAAAATGAAGAAATATCTTCAGAAATTAAAAATCTGGGTATTGCAGATAATGAGTTACCTTCATGCGAGCTTGAGTCCGAATGTCAGGATAGTTCATGTTATTCAGCTTTAGAGGAATCAAAAAATGCTGAGTTTCTGGGTATAAATGAGGAAAAATTCTTTTTGGATCTTGAAGAGTCTTCCTCTCATCCAGAATCCTATTATGGGGATTATGTAGAATCATCATCAGAAGTTACAGAAAGTACCGGCGAATCCACTGCTCTTGAGGATGTTTTTGATCGGAAACTCTGTCCTGACGAATCGAGCAAAGAAGATCAATGCCTTGCAGCTCACATTAAGAGATGCTTGCCGAAAGTCTTAATGCCGACGGTGAAAATACCCGTTCTTGTGGAAAAGCTGAACATTGAATTAGATATTTTTGATGCCTTCCCTATCCATTTGCCAATTAAGAACATCACCAAATTGGAATGGTCCGTTCAAACACTGGAAACGAATGTTATTCTCCCTTCAAGTGTTATATTTTTAAAAGGGACACTTATAGCAGATCTTGAATATGAAGATAATGCTGCTGGAGGTTCTCTTCATACAATTAAAATACCTGTAAAATGGGATAAAACAGCAGATGCGGATTGGCTCTACCCTCCACAAATGCCAATAGCGAGCTTCCAAAAGGAATATACTTTTAAGACAGATGACGGTCATGGGATAACTTCACATTATGAAGCCGCTCAGTATTTTTCAGAAAAAATAGAAGCCCAATTACAAAGTATTCATTTTGTATGGCACAATGACATCCTGGAGAATGAAATAACAGAGATCGATATTCAGGGAAGAGCTATTCTGGAAATTGATTTACTGCAGAAACAGTATGTAGATCTTAATCCAGCTAATAAATAATTTATATTCCTAATTAATAAGGGCGCCTGAAAAGGCACCCTTTCTAAATTTATCTGCGTCGAGTAATTTTTTTAAATCTTTCGACCATAGATCCTGCACTTGCAGGGCCATTTGGAGATGGTTCGGCCACTTGTTGTTTTTGAGACAATTTAAGGAAAAGCTGAACATTCATTTTTTCAGTAATCTTGTTAAAACGTCCCCAATTATCAAAATCACTTAGAATGTCCCACTGGTCAACGAAAGATGCAAGCAGTTTGCATTTAATTGGCTCATTATTTACTTCAAAGGTAATAGAACCAAAATTACAGCGATCTGCACTCATTCCATCCTTCGAAATCTCCCTGATTTCCAAGTTACCGCTGTTCTTGCTGCTGAATGGATCCTCGAAAGGAAAAGCAACAGGGTTGATAACATCAACAAATTCAAAACATCTAAAAGGTACATTTACACTATAATCCCTTACACAGCTTCCACCGTCAACATATTGAATATTTTTGTGCACATATCCTTCTACGAAAAGTTTTACTCTAAATGGATCTGAAAAGTCCGGTGTAGCCTTACATTGTGTTAAATGAACATTCTTTCTGATATTTTTAATATCAGACGCAAAAGTAGGCAGGTGAATATCGGCTTCTACGAGCGTTTCCATGACAACATCTGCCAAAACAACTGTTTCCTCAGTGCCGCCAATTAGAAACGTGTCAACGTCACAGCCAGTGCTGCGAGATTTTACTTGGTCGCTTGGAGGCATTGGTGGGCATGCTTTATGATCATTGCATCCACAGCCATGTCCAGTATTGTTTTTCATACATTCCACTCCTTATAATTTTTTGTCAACTAAAATTTAAAGTGCAATACCGAAAATAGTATTTTGCCTTAAATTTTTGACTTACTTATATATATGTCTAATGTTTATAAAAGGAATGGACTAGTGCCGATGGGTATTAATCTATTTTTTAAAATACTCATAGACTTTTCGTTCGTTTTGTTTAGCTTCCTTTTTATTATATCCCCCTATCAGGGTTTCGGATTAAACCATTAATATTTAGCTTTTATTAAACGGTCCCTTATTCTCACAATAATTGCTTTTTCATCATATATTAAAAACGAAATGAAAAATGTTTAATTCTAGTTAATTCTAGTATTGAAATGGCGTCAAGTGCAGCAGGAATGCAATCTCAATCAATACTTTTAATTTCACTAAAGATGTAATTTTGTTATTTCATCTTTAGTAACTTTGGGTGATTATTTATGAGAATCCTATTTATTACTTCAGGATATAAAGGCATTTATGACTGGTTTGAATCATGGATTCATACTGAATTAATAAAAGACCATCAGGTGACTTTTTATACTTTTAGTCAGGGATTAAAAGATTTTGAAACGATTATACAAAATTTTAAACCAGAGCTTGCCTTAACAATCGTTGGCTACAAATTACCAAAAATAATAATTCAACTTCTAAATCAATATGGAATTAAAACTTCACTATGGCTGACAGAAGATCCCTATAATTTGGATCGTTCCATAGGCCTCATTAACGATTTTGAATATTTATTTACAATTGACACCGCAGCTCTTGAATATTATCAAAAAATAGGGCATAAGAAAGCTTACCACTTGCCGCTTGCTGCAAACACCGATGTTTTTAATCCCCAAAAGGTTGAAGAAGAATTCAAAAGTGATATTTGTTTCGTTGGTTACCCATATCCTGACCGTTTGAAAATTTTGGAATTTCTTTTGCTAAATACATCTTACAAGATTAGTGTTGTTGGAAATTGGAGCCGCTATTTACGAAATTATAGGCAAAATAAAAACCTAATAATCAATGAAGGATGGGTAGAACCTCCAAAAGTAGCAGACTATTATAACGGAGCCAAAATAGTACTTAATTCTCATCGGCCATCAAATTTGCGGCAAAACAAGAATAAGCTAGGAATTGTCGGAAAAACCATCAATAATCGTACATTTGATGTGGCGGCTTGTGCAGCATTTCAGCTTATAGAATTTAAAGAAGATTTAGCAAACCATTTTGTTGAAAATAAAGAAATCGTAGCATTTAGAGATATGGAAGAACTAGTTGATAAGATTCATTATTATATGGCAGCTGATATAGAACGGACAAATATTGCAAATAAAGCCCGAGATCGTGTGTTAAAAGAACATACCTTTCAGCATAGGATCGATAAAATGCTTTCCCTAATTGGTAATTTCTAATTTGGTCATGCAGAATACATTAGGTAATAAATTTATAAACATTTTATAATACTCCAAAAAGGAGCTGTTGACTTTGGAAAAGAAGAGCAAACTTTTCCTAGTTTTATGCCTTCATCGTTCAGGCTCTAGTGCAACGGCAGGTGTTATGCACCTTTTAGGAATTCATATGGGAGATAAACTCCTGACATCATCCCCTTATAATCCAAAGGGCCATTTTGAGAATATGGAGTTTGTGACTATCAATCAAGAAATTCTGCAAACTGCCAAAGCTTCATGGAACAATCCTCCTATTAACAAGAAAATAGAAGCTAAAATTTATACATTATCTAAAATGCGAGCTTTTCTTTCTGAAAATATAAAACCTGTTTGGGGAATTAAGGATCCCAGAACATTATTTACTTTTGAAGTTTGGAAACCATTATTAGAAGAAGTGGCTGACATTACTTATGTATTTATACATCGGCCATTTGAAGCTTCGGTCCGTTCAATGGCAAATCGTGATCGTAAGGGAACTGGTAATGCATCGCTAATTTTAACTCCATATTTAAAAAACCTTTATCATTACCGGCATACCTTTGGGCTGCCTGCTGAAACAATTATTGATGTCTATTATGAGGACATGTTAAAAAACCCCGAGCCTTATGTTAGAAAGTTCAATGAAAAAATCGGAAATTCTCCAGGTTACCGACTTAAGGAGGTTAAAAATTTTTTAGATAAGGATTTAAAAAATTTCTGACAAATAGGTATTTCTCTTTAAAGTTACTTTTAACCCTTCTCCTTTCAGGGTAAATCTTAATAGTAAGTAATATGAAATCCAAAATAAAAAAACACCTTTTCAAAGGAGGCCACTGAAAATCTGCCGATTTTTTGGTTTTCCTGGGGAGACCTGAAAGAAAAAAGCCTGCTTATTCGTTTTTATTTGGAATAAGCCCGGCTTTTTTCTTGTTTTCAGTTCTCTTTTTACTTTATATTTACCCAATTGCTTAAGTATTCTTTTTAGATTGACCGTAAATATGATCATGGCGCCTTGTAATTCCAGGCCAATTAGATCCGAGGGTGTGGTACCTTCATACCCGTGTCTGTGTTTTTAATCTGAATACGCTACATCACCGATCACTGCTTCAAACTGTAGAAAACAAAGAACAGCAGTTTCCCTCACAAAAAGCAAGGAATTCTGCAGTTCCAGTTAGGCTAGGTTAAAAGTTATTAGATAAGTAGCACTAGGTTGATTGGAGCGGAAGGTGCGAGACTCCTGCGGGAGCAGCGGGACAGGTGAGCCCGGCGGAAAGCGGGCATCCTGTAGTGGAAATCAACCGGCTAATATAATAAAGGCTATCCTTTAAGAGCTTTCTTTCAAAGGCGGTGTTTTTTATCTATTATGACAAAACATAATTCTAATATTTTTTATTATTCACTCCTCTTTGCAACTATTCCTCTAAGAAAATACAATACTTCTTTTTCGAGGTCCTCTCGCTGTAATGCAAATTCAATAATGGTTTTAAGGTATCCAAGTTTGTCGCCAATATCATAACTCTTACCATTAAAAACATGAGCATATACTGGCTCATATTTAAGCAGAGCTGAAATGGCATCAGTTAACTGAATTTCATTCCCAACACCTGGTTCTTGATTTTCTAACAGATTAAATATCTTAGGAGTAAGGATGTATCTTCCAAAAATAGCTAAATTGGATGGTGCTTGTTCTTGGGAAGGCTTTTCAATTAAACTTTGAATATTATAAACTGGTCCGTTTTCCTTTTCAACATCAACAATTCCGTATTTATGCACATCTGTTTTATCAACACACTTAATACCTATGATAGAATTCTGACATTTGTCGTACAACTCCATCATGTCCTTTAGGCAGGATTTTTTTTCTTCCACAAGAGTATCTCCAAGTAAAACAGCAAAAGGTTCATTTCCAATAAACTTTCTTGCACACCATATTGCATGTCCTAATCCATTAGGCTCACTTTGACGGATATAATGAATATTGGCTAACTGTGAAATCTTCCTAATTTCTCTTAATTCTTCTAGTTTTCCTTTTTTACTTAAAGTCTCCTCCAATAAAAAAGAAGAATCAAAATGATCCTCAATTGCTTTTTTCTCTTTCCCTGTAACAATAATGATGTCTTTTATGCCTGACTCCACTGCTTCCTCAATAATATACTGGATCGTTGGCTTATCAATAATAGGCAGCATTTCTTTAGGCAAAGCCTTCGTTAACGGCAATAGCCTTGTTCCAAGACCAGCTGCAGGAATAACCGCCTTTCTAACTTTCACTATTCTAAACACCTCCATTTGAAACAAACCTTACTTAGTTTAGATTATGGACTTATACTTCCTTTTGGCACGGCTCATGTACTACATTCATAATTTGGGTATGAGCGATAGTAGCAAATGAGACAAGCACTAAATTTAATTTACTATGATTAACATAAAAATTCTTAGAGCCTGTTTCAAAGTAACTAAACAATGAGGCTGCAAAATAAATAACCACAAAATGAGATTCTAAAGAGGTTTAAAAAAGGGCACTATATAATCTGTCCAACCATAACAAATTAAAGCCTTTGTTCATATCCTATAAAGAAGTAGCATGTCTAAAAGAGATTTTGTATTTGATATAACTTATATAAGAAAGGAGAAGTTATGAAACACAGTGACACTCAACCTAAATTTAATCTATTAAATAATGATAAAAGTCATTTAGGAGATAGAGATGTATATAATTTCACAAATTCCATTATAAGAGATTTAAATAATAAGGATATATTGGAAATTGGCATTGGCGGAAAATATTCCAGGTCATCTCAGCTAACAGCGGGCAGTAAAAGTTATCAAACAATTGATCTGAAAACCTTCGATTTTATAAATGCAAATAATAGTTCTGACCCAATATTAAATCTGGAATTAAAAGAAAAAATTCCTCTAACTGTTCAGGCTTTTGATGTAATTTTCATAAATGAATCTTTTGAACATCTTTCAACTTTAAAGATTGAAATTGCCCTGGAAAAAATAATAAAAATTCTTCGGCCAGGTGGATTGCTTGTTATAAGGACTCCTATCTGCAGTAATACGACTGATTCTGAACATAAATCCTCCTGCCCATGTAATAAACATTTCATATCTACCTTATTAAAAATTTGCTTAGAACATAATTTTATTTGTGCTAAGGCCGATAAGCGTTTGTTTGGATTTGTTCGGAGAAGTGAAATTAAGCATTTCGCAGCACCAAGAAGGAATAAGAATATAGACCGGTATATTTCTTTATTACAAAAACAAAAGCACCATGCCGAGCCTAATAAAGAAGCAGGACGACTAATGATCGGCTGTGTAACAGAAAACAATGCAAAATATCAAAGGCAAACTTTAAATCTGATAAAATCAATTCGCTGGTTTGGAGGAAATATTGCTGGGGCAGATATATTTGTTTGCATAGTTGATGAAGCAGATGATGAATTTGTAAGGGAGCTTAAGAAATGGGGAGCCTTTGTACGGATAGTGAAACGGTTCAGTGAAGATCATCCGCAATCCAATAAACTAAGATTTTTCGAATTATCGGAAATTAACTATTATGATACGATTATGTTTTTGGACTGTGACACAATTATTGTTCAAGACCCTTTAAAATATATAGATGGGAAAAATTTCCAAGCAGAAATGGCTGCCGGTGCAACTGTACCGCATGAATTGTTTAAAGAAATTTTTTATCATTACCAATTAAAAGTGCCCGAACGAGCATATAAGACAGCTTTATCAAGAATATCCACTATATGGTATTGTAATGCAGGTGTATTGATATTTCCGAAATCTATCCTGCAGCAATTTTTTCCTGTATGGAAGGAATACACCGAAGATCTTATAAATAATAAACATCTGCTAAAGGACTACTTTAAGTTTTGCGAACAAGCTTCATTAACATTATCTTTTGTAAAAAACCCTGTCCCATTCAAGAAGCTGCCAATGAAAATGAATTTCCCCCTGGTTGGACGCTATTTGCCTGAAATTCAACATTGCGACCCGGTAATTATTCATTATCATCATCGTTCTGATGAATCGGGTTTTATTCATGAGGTCACGAAAAGCCCATATGCACAAAGACGGATTAAGGAATTTAACCAAATGTTAAAAAAACATGGCAGATAAATTCTTTTCCATGTATACACATTGTGCTATTTCTTAGGGGAATTATTTTAGATGGCGTTGTTTAGATATTATAAAGATCAAGAGGTGAAAATTTTGGATAATAGTAAAGAATTGATTATTCATACTCATATCCCCAAAACAGGCGGAATGACTTTGCGGTCCATCGTAAATAAAAATTACGATAAAGAAAAAATGTTAACTAATGTTTTTTCTTCAAGTGTCTCGAAATTTAAAAAGGATATACAAGAAAAGACAGATATTGAATTTGTAACTGGCCACCACCCTTTTGGCCTTCATGAATATACAAATAGACCTTGCGCTTATATCACTATGCTTCGGGATCCAATTGAAAGGGTTATATCCATGTATTATTACAATCTTCGCAAGGAAAATCACCCTCTCCATAAAAAGGTTAAACAACTAACCTTTGAAGAATTTATAAATGATAAGGGGTTATCCCGCAGAACAATAAATCGGCAAACACAAAAAATAGTAGGAAGCTTAAACCCAAGAGAAGACGATCTGCAGAAGGCAAAAAACATTCTTAGTAAACATTACAAAGTAGTTGGCATAACAGAAATGTTCGATGAATCAATTTTTTTGATGAAAAAAGAACTTGGATGGCAAGATATTAGCTATGAAAGAAAAAATTATACAGCCGATCGCCCAACAAGAGAACAGTTTTCTAATGAAATTATTGAAAGAATAAAAGAGCTCAATCATATAGATATGCAGTTATACAAATGGGCAAAAAGAAACTTAATGGAACGCTTAGAAACATTGGATAGCAGCACTAAGCAGGAATTGGAAAATTTTTTAAATAGAAATAAAAAATAATTTAATAAGCTTTCATTATCCCCTGCAGTTCTTGATTATTATTTAAGCAAAGGAGAAGTGACATGAAAAATAACTTGCCTGCAGATGAATATCTTTTAATTTTCATGCATATACCAAAAACAGGCGGAATGACATTGAAAAGAATTATTAAGAGGCAGTACCCGGATGATAGGATATTAAAAGACATTACAGACGGAAAAATCCAGGAATTCAAAGAAAAGATGGAAGAACAAGATTTCAGCTTTGTATTTGGGCACCTTTCATTTGGGCTGCACCTTCACACCACCAAGCCTTGCACTTACATCACAATGTTGAGGGAACCAATAGATCGAGTTATTTCGATGTACTATTATGTATTAGGCAAAGAAAACCATCCATTACACAATATTGTAAAGGAACTGTCATTTGAAGAGTTCCTTGATCATCCTGATTTGAAAAATCATACGAACAATATGCAGACCAAAAGAGTACTCGGCAAAAATACGTTAAAAACTTCTGATCTTGAACAAGCAAAATTAAATCTGCTAAATCATTTTTCAGTAATTGGCATAACAGAAATGTTTGATGATTCTATTAAGCTAATGAAAAAAAAATTAAATTGGAATGACATTTCGTATGTTAGAAAAAACCAAACGAAAAAAAGACTAAGCAGGGACCAAATTGATCAAAGATTAATAGAAAAGATAACCGAGAATAATAAGTTGGATATACAATTATATAATTGGGCTAAAATTAAATTAGAGACTGATTTGAAATCTTCCAAAGATAACTTGTAATTGATTAAATTAATCAAAAATAAACATTTTATATTAAGTGGATATCCGCGTGTTAGTACACAAGGATTATCCACCTTATTTTTTTTCATCCCCCTTTCCATTTCTATTTGTGTTTAATCTATATGAAAATTTACATAAAAAAAGAGGGTTACCCCTCTCTTTTTCAAGTGCTGTCAGATTTCTTTTATTTTCAGAGGTTGGTAGAAAGCTGTTGTTTATACTTATAAAAGAGGTTATCATCAGGGAAAATTGAATTAAGATTTTCGCCGTTTTCAAGTACAAAATTAAACAAACTATTAATTTCATTTTTATTCAACCGTGTACTCCATAACTCATTTCGATCTGGATTTATGTTTTTTAATAAGGAAACAGGAAGAATTGCAGGTAATCCTAGGAATTTAAGACACTTGGTGATGACCTTCTCCGGCTGTGAGACTAATTCCTCTTCTTTAACGATGAAAATCCGATCAGAAGAAATGGAATTTGCGAAACTTGAAATTGCTTTGTTTGTTTCATACCAATATTCTGCAAAATATCTCACATCACCTCCTGGAAAACAACGCTGTCTATCAATATTGGCCGGTATGCTATTAAAAATGCATTCCCAGCAGCGAACTGTATCTGGATTCGTTTTTTCAGGCCAGTAATGAACCACTTTTCTGTTCAAAATTTTTTTTAGGCTTGCCGTTACACTTGGCATATCCCGATAGATCCAAATAAACTTAGCATCTGGAAATAATTCGTTAACAAACGGCAATTTGTTTCCCAGATGAGGATTTTTATTAAGAAATAAAGAGTTTTTCATTTTTTTATTTCCTTTATTTTTCCTCATTTCTTCTTTAAATGCCTTCGTTAGCATTTCTCTCTGTCCTGGTTTTACATCTTTTTCGGTTAAGTGAGGACATTTGTGATCAAATGTTTTTGGTGATGCCATTGGAACCCCTGCTTCCCTCGACCAAACTCTTCTTAACTCAAAAGGACAGTGGATAATATTGGGATGAGCCCCTAATAATTCAGCGAACATGGTGGTACCGCTTCGCATGCAGCCGACTAAAAACACCGGAGTTTTAATTTTGCTTAATGTCATGTTTGTTCCTCCTTATTGCGGTATTGATTAAGAAGTCTATTAAAAAGCTGTACTCTGTTCCTCGCTAAGTCACTGGAAGTTGCATCAGTAATAAATCCTTCTTCATCCACCCTGTTATGATAATGAATTATAACAGGGTCACAATGAATAACTTTATGAAGTTTACTTTCCAGAAGATGAAAATTCATTTCCATCGGCAGTTTACTATATGGGATCGGATGAGCTGCAAATGCTAAAGTTAATGATGCCTGCTCACAAAAGTTAAAATACCTGTCAAGCAAATATTTCATATCGATAAGATTAAGAGTGTACCCTTTCCAAATTGGATAAAAATCTTGAAGGATGCTCTTCGGAAATATTAAAACACCTGCATTACAATATAGTATCGTTGGTGTATTTGTGATCGTGGTTCTGTAATCTAACGGCAGCATATTCAATCGGAAATGAGAAAAAAGCTTTTTGAAAATATAGTGTGGAACAGTTGGTCCTGCAGCAATTTCAGCCTGAAAATGAACTCCATCTATAAAAGGATACGGATCTTGGACGACAAGTGTATCACAATCTAGAAGCATAACAGTGTCATAAAAATTAATCTCTTCCAGTTCAAACAGCCTCAATTTATTTGATTGGGGATGATCATCACTAAACCGTTTGACAATACGGACAAATACTCCTAATTTCTTTAGTTCATCAACAAATTCCCTATCTGCTTTATCGACAATGCATACAAAAATATTAGCACCTGCTGAACTGCCGCCAAACCAGCGAATAGATTGTACTAATCTAAGTGTCTGATCTCTATATTTTCTATCATTTTCTGTCACACAGCCGATAAGCAGGCGGCCCGCCCCCGGAACAACCTTATCTATTTCATCATCTTCATAGTATTCTTTCATTTCAAGCCCATGTTCACTTAATATTTTTTGATGGAAAGCCATGTACAATTCTTGCTGTTCCTTCTGAAAATTATGAAGGTCAGCTTTCAATACCATTCCAAAACAATTGTTATTAAAGCTTGCCAAAATAAACCCCTGCTGCAGACATGTCCTTAAAATGGTTCCAATTGTTTGCTTATGGCATCGATATTCTTTGGTGAATTTTAGTGATTCACCTATTTCTAAAGCATTGGGGCTATCAAATAATGTGGTTTTTAATACGATAAAGCCGCCTTGTCTCAGCATTTTCCTTATTTCTCCCCAAGTTTCTTCCATTTCAAAAACGGGAGTATGTTCTATTATTTGGTTTAGGATTATAACATCGTATGTTCTTCCCGTGTTAAGATTTTCTGGTTCGCAATGTTCATTTCTCCACCATAAACATTTAGGTCCTTCATAAAAGTTCTTTTTAGTTACTCCACCGTCATTTATATTGGTCGTTCCTTTCAAAGATAGCTTTGTATGATTCCCCTTGTGACATCCTATCTCGAGGGTTTTTTTATTTTGCAGCTCTGGGATGAAAGTATCTAAAAAATTATATAAATCATTACATGACTCGGAAAATTCCTTACGATTATGTTCTCCATTAGCTTTACCAACAAAATCCTTCAACGGCATTTTTGCAGGAATCCCTTGCATAACTCTCTCCCCTCTCATGGAAAGCGTTGGGTCTTTAAAATCGTTCCTCCTTTTAGAATATGTAATCCTCTGTTGTTGGGGACTAGGTAAAAGCTGATTATTAGAGAAGGGATGAGTGTAGTAACTAACAATTCATAGCTTTTTTAGGCTATTGTAAGTGTCCGCTCTCTTTTTCAAACATATTTATATAACACGGGATAAACAAGGATGGGTTCTCAGAAATTTTAAGGAGTGAAGCAGGTTGATATTCTGTACAATTGCACGGCCAAATCAATTAGCAGCAGCATTAATATTGGCTAAATCAATAAAGAAGCACCATCCCGAGGCAAAAATGGCGTTATGTCTAACAAGTAAAAATATTCCGGATGCTGCTAAACGTTCCCGCCATATTGATCATGTAGTATCTGAAAATGATATTGGTAGCAGCCTTTTAAAAAATTTAAACGAATATTACTCAATTATAGATAGATCTCGGGCCATTAAAGCACCTTTTCTTAATTATCTTTTCAACCAATTTACCAATGAGAATATTTTTATCTATCTAGATTGTTTTACAAAGGTTTTTGCTCCCTTTAGCGAACTATTATCATCGTTAGATAGGCATTCTATTATTTATTCAACTTATTGCCTTACTTCCCCCTCCTCTGGCAGTGGCATATTAAATGAGTTCGATCTTTTAAAGAACGGGAATATTAACGGGGGATTCCTCGCTTTTAAAAGGACGGAAGAATCCACACAATTTATAAAAAGATTTAATCGGCTTATAAGGAAAGATGTAAATAAAAACAAACGTGGATCTGTTGAAGGGTTATTTATTGATGAAAGATGGCTTTGTCTAATGATTGGCCTCTTTAATATTTATTTTTTTAAACATCCTTCCTACCATCTTGCTGTTTGGAATTTACATGAAAGCGAACGAAAAATTGAAAGAACTGATGAAGGAAGCTGGGGGGTAAAAGGTGATCCCATTAAGTCTATGTATTTTGCTGACTTAAAAGGATCATTAGGTTGGACACTGAATGATAGTGCTGTCAATTTGCTTCAGGAAAATTACAAAAAAAGGTTAAGTTCAATTAAAAGCTAAATTCCTGATTGGTTAATACCATTCAATGTTTGGAGGGGAAAAAGACTTTGATCATTGCAACCGTTTCTTCATTAAATTATTTATACAAAGCAGAAGTATTGGCAAAGTCAGTAAAGAAGCATCATCCTGAAGCTAAGGTGATTGTTTGTTTAGTTGAAAAAGAAATGCATCCAGATGCACGAAGCGTTCCTTTCTTTGATGAAATAATATTGGCTAAAGATTTAGGAATTGCTGATTTTGATCAATATATATTTAAATATGATGTTGCAGAGGCTGCTTGGGCACTTAAAAGCCAGGTATTAAAGTATTTGTTAGTAAATGAAAAAAAACATGACCAAATTATATATCTTGATTCAGATATTATGCTCTATAGCCCTTTAATTGAAGTTCAGGCAAAACTAAAAAATTATCCGATTGTTCTTACACCACATGATATACAGAATGGGCCCAGAGGAGTTTATTTATATAATGGAATTTTCAATGCAGGATTTATAGGAATAAGCAGAAGCCGTGCAGCAAAAGATTTTATTGACTGGTGGGCAAAAAGAGTCACACGCTACTGTTATAGGGATCGGAGTCTTCGTCTTTATGATGATCAGGGGTGGTTAAAACTCGTCCCAACCTACTTTGAAACTTATATACTTAGACATCCAGGGTACAATATTGCATTTTGGAATCTTCATGAAAGAAAAATAGGTTTATCAATTTTGAAGGAATATATAATAAATGATCATTATCTACTTCGATTTTTTCATTACTCCCAGCATTCTGCAATTCTTAAAGAAGCTGTGGAGAAAGAACATAACAAAATTCTCCTGGATTTATATTTACAATATTCAGAAGAATTAAAGCAAGCCAAATTGTTTCCTCTTTCTAATAAACCTTGGAGCTATGATTTTTTTATAAATGGAAGCAAAATAAAAAAAACATCCAGAAGAAACTACCTAAATAATACCCGTTTGCAAACCCAAGGTAATCCTTTCACTTTATCAAACGAAAAACTTACTGTATTTTAAACAAATGTAACCACCCGAAACTAAATCTGAAAATTAAAGAACCATGCTGCGGAACCCAGTTTTTTTAAAGGGGGAGATTATCCAGTGATTTTCATTAGTGTATCAACTTTGAATTATCTTCACAGAACGGAGATAATGGCTAAATCAATAAAAGAATTCCATCCTGACTCAAAAGTTATCATCTGTTTGATTGAAAGTGAAATGCAGCCTGAAGTTAAGAACATACAGGTATTTGATGAAATATTACTTGCTAAGGATTTAGGGATTCCGAATTTTGATCACTATATTTTTAAATATACCGCTTCTGAAGCTTCCTGGGCACTAAAAAGTGAATTAATGAGATATGTATATAAAAATGAGGTGCAGGAAAATTACTTTATTTATATTGATTCAGATACAAGGCTTTACAGCTCTATAATTGAAGTTCAGCCTATTTTGGACATGTACCCTATTGTATTGACGCCACACTGCATCAAAAAGCCAAAAGATGAGTACTTACAATTTGGGATCTTTAATGCGGGATTTTTGGGAATCAAAAGATCAGATGAAGCTGAAAACTTTATTAATTGGTGGGCTGATAAAGTAGAATGGCATTGTTACATGGACTGGGACCGATTTATATTTGTTGATCAAGGGTGGTTAAAACTCGTCCCAACCTACTATAACGCACACATTTTAACACATCCTGGATATAATGTTTCTTTTTGGAATTTCGACGAGCGAAAAATTTACAAAGACCAAGATAAACAATACACAATAAATAATCTTCCACTGCGTTTTTTCCACTTCTCCCAGCTTCTTACATCCCTTAAAGAAGCTGTAGAAAATTCCAACAATGAAGTACTCCGAACCTTATATGGGGATTATTTAGAAGAGTTAAAGATTTCGAGTGTGTACCACCTATCAGCTGAACCATGGAGTTACGCCTTTTTTGATAACGGCGACAGAATCAAACAACTAACACGCAAAGCATATCTCCATCATTCTCATCATCATTTATCTTCAAATCCATTTTACTCATCAAATGATAAATTAACTCAATGTTTTCAGGAATAAATGTTTCCCTCAAAATCTTGGAAGAGAGAAATAAATAAATTTATGAGCAGAAGAAAGAAGTGATTCTGTTGTACTCAAAAGAATTTTTTGAAGAAATCGAACATGCAGCTCAAAAATCTGCTGAGCAAATGGTTCCAATTGTTATGGATTTAATAAACCCGTCCTCTGTAGTCGATGTCGGGTGTGGAACAGGGAACTGGCTATCTGTTTTCAAAGATAACGGAGTTGAGGAAATTTTAGGAATTGATGGGGATTATATCGAACGCAGCCAACTAAGGATTTCTAAAAGTAATTTTCAACCCTTTAATTTGGAAAATCCAGTTAATGTAAATAAAAAATTTGACCTAGTCATTTCCTTGGAGGTTGCAGAGCATCTGCCGGAAAAATGTGCGAATATCTTTGTACAAACTTTAGTGAATTTGGGGCCAATTGTATTGTTTTCTGCAGCTGTCCCCTTGCAGGGAGGGTTAAATCATATCAACGAGCAATGGCCGCCTTATTGGATAGATCGTTTTAAAAACCACGGCTACGAGGTAATCGATTGCATCAGATATAAGATTTGGGATAATCAAGAAATTGCGGGCTATTATGCGCAGAATACTCTGCTGTTTGTAAAACAGGATATTTTGCATAATTATCCAAAACTCTTAGAAGAACAAAAGAATGTAAATCATTTTATACATTCAATTGTTCATCCTGCCATGTTTGAATGGAAAGCCGGTAAAGTTAACTTATTAAAAAATAAAGTTAAAAAGCTTCAGAAACGAATGAAAAAAAAAAAACCAATAAAAGTTAAAGACATTGATAAAAAAGCGTACGATATGTACGCTTTTTCTATCTTTAATTATTGTTCGCGTTTTAACCTAAAAAATTCCTTTGCCATTTCTTCACAATTGTCCAGCAAGTTAAGAAGTGCATTTACTTCATTTTCTTTCGTATACTTAAGGTTAAGCGGCTTACAGAATGATAAATCTACAGGCTTGTGAACAAGGGTTATATCTTTTAAATCTGTATTGCAATGATAATCTTTTGCTAATTGGATTAAGTCATCTTCTGTACTGATTTGGCCATCCTTAATGATTTGAACAAACCTCTCTAAATAATATAAGTTCTCAATTTTCTGTCTTGATAATCTATTGATCCAGGATACCAGCAATTTCGACTTGAATTGTTCTAATGAGCGAATTGGAAAATGAGCAATCCTTAATTCTTTTATTGAATTTATTTTTACCTTCCTTTTCCCGCGTTTTATTCGGTATTTATGATTGCCATCTGAAAGAGCACCTGGATAGTTTTTGGCAATATTAGCTGAAACAACTACTTTATGATTAACCTCATGATGATCTGCTCTTGCAAAAGTTATCCTTTTTGGAATAAACAATTCATTCCTATTTTCAAATTCATTTAAAACATATGTTCTCCAATCGATATGATGCAGCTCATTTAAATCTATTTTGTCAAGAATATCACACGGGTGTTGAAGATTATCCGATGATACCAAAAACTCATCTGCGTCAAGGGGCAGGATAATATCGGGCTTAAACTGTTCAAATGTATTGAACATTAATTGTGTTGTTTTCTTACTCTGATCGAATTCCCTGTCAGTGTCATAGAATAAAAAGATTGGAAGGCCTTCCTCCGTTAGTTTTTCAAGAATATCAGGCGTTCTGTCAGTACTCATATTTACCAAAAATACCATCCCATCAAAAATATGCTGATGATATCTGACAAAGGATTCAATAATGTCCGCCTCATTTTTCACCATACTGACGGAGAAAATTTTCCTCCTTGTTTTTCCATTTTTCGGCACCTTGAACAACACCTCTTCCTTCTTTATTTTGATTTCCGTTGAATAGTGGTTAGGATTTCTATTCCGTGTTCCCCGATTCCGTTCTATGTTTAGTTGTGTTGCTACTCCCTTTTTATGAGACAAACGAGTCTAAGTTGATTTTAATAAAATCCCTTTCATGCCAACAAATTATCCTTTTTAATAAATTTATAATATTTTCTATTCATTGCGTTTTAACAATGCAAATTTCTTAGCCAATTCTTCACTGTTTTCCAAAAGGTTAAAAAAAGAATCCACTTCATTTGCATTTGTATATTTGAGATCAATGGATTTACAGTCCGACAGATTTATAGGTTTATTGACAATTTTCACATTCTCTATATCCGTTCTGAATGGAAAATGTTTGGCTAATTGGATTAAGTCATGCTCCGTCTTACTTCTGCCTTCCTTAATAGCTTGAACAAACCTTTTTAAATATAATTCATTTGCATCTTTTCTCGCTAATCTATTGATCCATGCGATAAGCATTTTCGATTTGAATTGTTCTAAAGAACGAATAGGAAAATGAGCGAGTTTCAACTCTTCTATCATGTTGACCTTTACTTTTTCTTTTTTTCGTCCTATTAGAAAGTTATGATTCCCCGTCGTAAGAGTACCTCTAAAGTTATTAGCGAATAAATATGGAACCACTACTTTATGGCGATTTTCATGGTTATCTTTTCGGGCATAAGTAATTCTTTTTGGAATGAACAGCTCATTTTTATTTTCACCCTCATTCAATACATATGTCCTCCACATAATATGGTGCAGCTGCTGTAAATTAATTTTGTTCAGGATGTCACGGGGATGATCCGTATTATTAGTTGCAACCAAAAACTCATCTGCATCGAGAGGGAGAATGATATCCGGATGGAATTGCTGAAAAGTGCGCCGCATTAATTCTGTTGTCTTTTTTCGCTGAGCATACTCATGATCCACGTCATAGGAAATATAAATTGGAAGCCCCTCCTCCCTTAATTTTTCGAGGATTTCAGGTGTTCTGTCAGAACTCATATTATCCAAAAATACCATCCCATCGAAAATATGCTGATGATACCTGACAAAGGATTCAATAATATCTGCTTCATTTTTTACCATACTAATGGAGAAAATTTTCCTATTTTTTTTACTTTCATTTTTTCCCAACTTTTTTCTCCCCTTATTATTCGGATTATATTGAAGAACTCATTATAAATATATGTTTTGGAGTTTTTTTAGTGTCGGCAGGATAAAAGTTAACCAAAAAAGCCCTTCATTCATGGGTTTATGCTTGATTTCTGGATGTGCCGTTTCCATTTATTCATACCGTTCATAAACTGAAATTATGATATTTCCTATCAAGGGAAGGAGATCTTGGATGTTCACGGGAAAATTTCTTCTAAAAATCATAGATAAGGATTCTCTCCCCGTTAAAAGAAAAAAAGTTAATAACTGCGTTAACAATCAATTGGAAGGGGCTGATTTCTTATGACATGGGAAATAGCATTTGTGTTAACGGCCCTTTTATGTATGCTAGCTTGTCTGATTTTAGAATTAGAAAGACCAGAAATTATTGTTTTCACTACACTAGTAATCTTTTTGTTAGCAAATTTTATTTCTCCTGAGGAAGCATTGAGTGGTTTTTCGAATGAAGGCATGTTGACCATCGCATTGCTTTTTATAATTGCCGGTGCTCTACAAAAAAGTGATTTAGTTAAAATTTCTCTTTACAAACTTCTAAAACCAGATGATAAAGAAAAAAAGACAATGCTTAAAGTTTTGTTTCCGATTTCAGCAATGTCTGCCTTTATGAACAATACCCCGCTCGTTACAACGTTTACACCAATTCTAAAAAAATGGTGTGAAGACAATCAGCTTTCTCCCTCTAAGCTGCTAATTCCGCTATCGTATGCAACGATACTTGGCGGAACCATAACCATTATAGGAACCTCAACAAATTTAGTGGTTCACGGACTTTTACTTGATTACAATCTTCCGGGTTTTACTTTTTTTCAGCTGGGAATTGTCGGTATCCCCATTACACTTTTGGGAATCCTTTATCTCTATACTATTGGTTTCCATCTGCTTCCTGATAAAAAAGGAAAGAGAAATGTACAAGAGGAAAGTAAGGAATATATCGGGGAAGTCAAAATTACCGAAGAATATGAACATATTAATAAAACGATAAAAGAAGCAAGGTTAAGGAAACTTGCCGGACTCTACCTGCTGGGAATTATTCGTGATAATGAGATGATAACGCCTGTTACAAGCTCTACCATTATAAAGGCGAATGACCGGCTCATTTTTACTGGCTTAATCTCTACGGTTGCAGAACTGCAGTCTCTTAAAGGGGTTCATCTTGAAACAAATACAGGTCCATTGCTGGAAGGGTTATCATCTGGAAAATCCAAGCTAGTAGAAGCAGTTGTTTCCCATCATTCATCCCTATTGCATAAAAAAATAAATGAGACACATTTTCGCGGGAAATTTGATGCAGCAGTCATAGCCGTTCACCGAAAAAATGAGCGGATCAATAGCAAGATCGGGGAAATTGTATTAAAACCTGGAGATACTCTGTTAATGGTGGCTGGGCATGATTTTCAAGAAAGGAATCACTTTCATGAATTTTATGTAGTGAATACAGTAAATGAAGAAATTCTTCCAGCCACAATTTCGCGAAGAAAAGGATGGTTTACCATCCTAATCATGTTTCTGCTTGTTTCTTTAGTTGCCCTTAATTTTTTAAGCATGTTAAAGGCTGCCTCATTGGCTGCAGCTGCTCTTTTAATCTTTAAAATTATATCTCCTGAGGAAGCAAAAAAATTTATTAAATTTGATGTACTCTTAATTATTGCATCTTCTTTTGGGATAGGAACTGCATTAATTAATTCAGGAACGGCTGAATGGATTGCCAAAAGCATTTTAGCAATCGTTCAACCTTACGGTATAATCTTTCTTCTATTTATCATGTATTTAATTACAAACCTCTTTACAGAAGTTATTACAAATAATGCAGCAGCGGCAATGATGCTTCCTATTGCAGTGGAAGTTGCTTCGCAAACTTCAACTAATCCTGTTGCATTAGCCGTGATTGTCGCAATTGCTGCCTCTGCAGGGTTTTCTACCCCAATTGGATATCAAACCAACATGATTGTATACGGTCCGGGCGGGTATACTTTTAAGGACTATTTAAAGGTAGGCATTCCGCTAAACCTGCTCGTAATGGCGGTAACTGTTATAATCGTATATACCGTGTGGATATTGTAATGAGGACAAAAAAAAATCAACATTTGTTTTTCATACCCAGCACACATAGTGAATATCCCTTCATTATGATGTTTATGCTCATCGATTGATCAATTTATCAGCTTGTTTATCCCCCACAAATCTGTTGTCAATTCGATGTGGGGGTTAATGTTTATCGGTTATCAGTTGACCAATTAAATGCGATCAAAGGGTCATCCCAAGGAATCCGCTTTTCATCAGGATCTTTTAAGTTATAGGATTCAGTTGTAAAATAAATTATCACTGCGGGCTCTTGCCCAAGTACTCTATACCCATGTGCGACACCTCTGGGAATAAAAAGCATAATGGGGTTTTCCTCCCCCATATAATAAACATCTGTTGTCCCATGCGTCGGTGAATCTTTTCTTAAATCATAAAGAACAACTTGAGCATTACCTGAAGGAAAAAACCATAAATCATCCTGCTTTTCATGATAGTGAAAAGCTTTAATTACACCTGGGTAACTCATAGACCACGATGCCTGGCCAAATCTTGATAAAAACTCAGGCTCATTATCACGAATAAGTTCTGAAAAAAAGCCCCTGTCATCACAATGCTTAATAAGTTTTTTTACCTTAACCCCATCTATCATTTATCCATCTCTCTCCTTAAAAACTCCTTTAAGGCTTCTTTCCAATGCCTTAGAGGTTTAATTCCTTCTTTAAGCAGCGCGTTCTGGTCCATTACTGAATAAAGGGGCCTGGGGCAAGAGGATCCGTATTCTTTCGTCGTTACCGGTATTATTAGGTCTGAATCAAAACCTGCTTCTTTTAATATTGCTTTTGCAAATGTATTCCAAGTGCATGGACCGGAATTGCATACATGATAAATCCCATTTTTTTTATCGAGTAAGTGAATGATTGTGTCAGCCAGATCATGCACATAAGTAGGACATCCCGTCTGATCATTTACCACCATAATTTCTTTGCCCTTCTTGGCGTTTTTGAGCATCGTTTTTACAAAATTGGCTCCATCGTGCCCAAAAAGCCATGAAGTACGTATAATTGTAGCATTATTAAATAAACGTGCCAGCCTTTCCCCAAGCAATTTGCTGATTCCATAAATAGATTGAGGGTTTGGATCGTCATCTTCCGAATAAGGAGATTGCTTTTTTCCATCAAATACATAATCAGTACTAATATAAATCATCCTTGCATGAATTTTATCTGCTGCTTGTGCCACGCATCCGGTACCGAGAGCATTTACTTCAAATGCTTTCTTACGGTCCATTTCGCATTGATCAACTGAAGTAAATGCGGCAGTATGAATAATATATTGAGGCTGATAATGTGATATTACATCGGCGACCTGGTTATAGTCTGTAATATCCAAATCTTTTTTTCCTAGACCTATTACTGAATGAGATCGACCAAGTTTACGTACTAATTCCTTGCCTAATTGGCCATTGGCTCCAGTTATTATAATATCCATCATCTCACTTCCTGCCATCCATTCTCATTAAATACCATTCTATTGTTTTTTTAATTCCTTCTTTGAAGGATACACTTGGTTTCCATCCTAAATCCCTAAAAATTTTCGATGTATCCATTGCGTATCGACGGTCATGACCTTTCCGATCATTAACAAATTGAATTAGTCCTGTATCCTTTTTTAAATTCCTAAGTATTATTTCTACAATATCCAAGTTTGTTTTTTCCTCAGTACCGCCAATATTATAAATTTCTCCTGGAACCCCTTTTTCAAGGACTAAATGAATCGCTTTACAATGATCCTCTACATATATCCAATCACGTATATTTAATCCATCACCGTATAGCGGGATTCGCTTATCTTTTTGTGCAAGAGAAATTGTTTTAGGAATTAACTTTTCCGAATGCTGCATAGGACCATAATTATTGCTGCAACGTGTAATGATCAAAGGAAGCTGATGTGTTTTAAAAAATGATCTCACTAGCAAATCAGCGCTTGCTTTACTTGCAGAGTATGGATTGTTTGGTGCAAGAGGACTTACTTCTTTAAATGGGGGATCAAGCGGCTCAAGAGAGCCATATACTTCGTCAGTTGATATTTGAATCATTTTAAAGGCTTTTCCCGTTAAAACAGCCTGCAATAAATAAAAAGTACCTTTAATATTTGTTTGAATAAATGGAGCTGCATTCGAAATGCTCCGATCAACGTGTGATTCTGCAGCAAAGTTAATAATAGCTTCATATCGTTGGTTAAATACTTTTCCTAAATCTGCTTCTATAGCAATATCACAATTAATAAAATGATAGCGATTCGATTTTTCGAATTCTTGAATCATTACCTGATTTGCGGCATAAGTCAAAGAATCCAAGTTGGTGATATAATAATTTGAGTTGCGCAGCATATAGGAAATGAAATTTGAACCAATAAATCCTGAACCGCCAGTTATTAGGAGGTGTTTTTTCAATAGGTATCATCCCCCAATTTGTTTTCGTTTACTTTTTGAAAAGCTTTATAAAGTGATTCGTGTGTACCTGCATCAATCCACCAGCCTTGTAAGATGTCAAATTGAAGCTCATTTTTCTTTGCATATAAATTATTCACATCCGTTATTTCAAGTTCATTCCGATGTGAAGGCTGAATGGCATCAATACACTGAAATACTTTATGATCATACATATATATTCCGGTTACACAAAAGGAGGAAGGCGGATCTGCTGGTTTTTCAAAGATTGCCTTTATTCTTTTCTTATCGTCATCCAGTTGGGGAACCCCGTATCTTGATAGATCTTTTACTTCTTTTAAAAGGACTCGGGCACCTTTATCCTGTTTTTGAAATGCTTGAAGATATGGTTTTAATGAATCTTCAAAAATATTATCACCCAGGATTGTAATGAATTTTTCCTTCTCTATAAAATTTCTCGCACACATAAGGGAATCTGCAATACCTCCACCTTCATTTCTCTGTATTTTATAAGAAAACTTAACATTCAGTTCCTCTCCATCTCCTAATATCTTAAGAAATGAATTTATATCGTTCTTATTCGTAATGATTAAGATTTCATATATTCCAGCTTCCCTTAATTTAAATATAGGCCAATAGATCATCGGATAGGGACCTACAGGCAAAAGGTGCTTATTGATAATGTGGGTAAACGGCCTTAAACGGGACCCTGTTCCACCAGCAAGAATAACCCCTTTCATTTGTATAAAACCCCTTCTTCAGATATTATTCCTTCATGGAATTTCTATATAATATATGTGTAACATCTTTATTTGACTTAGATCCATTATATAAATATCAATCTAAAATTTTTTGACACCTTCAGAATATAAACGTATATAATTAAATGAAGCTTTTTTTAAAATTAATAAAGCACTCACAAGTAGCGAGTGCTTAGGTCTCAAATTAGAGGTATCTTGAAAACTCAAATGGAGCCTTTCGAAAATCTGGAAACACAAAAGAAAGCGGACTATATTACATCTCCTTAATTTTATCAAATGAAACCCTTTTTAAAATGGGGGAATTAGTTAAATTTAAAAGAAATATCATAAGTATTCCCTATCAGTTATTTCAAGTAATGCTTCTTTAAATGTTAAAGCAAACTCTTTAGATACTATTTTTTTGATTTTTCTCTCATCTAAAGATTTAACGTCGAGTTTAACTCCAGCCTTCGCACCTATTTCCAGCAAATAGCTCGGATATTCATTCCTAATTTCTTCATAAACCAAAGGTATATAATTAATACCTTGCTTCTTCATAAATTTTTGCAGTTGCTTATCTTGCCTGCACGTCCTGTCATATATTCTATTGAAAAGCTCTATATCAATATTATCAAGCAACTGATGTTCTTTAAGTGAATTCGAATGTTTGGTCTTAACTTTTTTTCCTTCAATGATATGCCATAAATTTGTTTTTGCAGATCTATAGTGTGATAGTGCTTGTTCAAATTTATTCTTACGCTGAATATATATAAAGGTTACATTGTCAAACTTTTCCAAAAAAAATCGCAATGCAAGTTCACGATATTTCTTCGTATTGGTTTCTTTGTCTAATACTCTATCACTTATCCAAAATCCAAACATATCAAGATGGTTGTACATCAGTTTAATGGAATAAAAATCAGAGTTATTGAGGTTTCCATTTGAAGTAAAATAGTCGACTAATTGCTCACCGGATGTACCTTTTTTTTGAGTAAGAACTTGCCAAAAATGTTCATCAGGTGTACCTAAAATTCCGAGAGCTTTAATATCTTGGCATAGCATAGTACTACCACTTCGCTGTGTGGACAGAATTACCAAGGCTTTTTTTTCCTTAAAATTTATTTCAGGTATCTCTTTTAATAGATTCTTTTGTTTGTACATACACCCCACCTTTTCCTTATTTTTATTCAATAGAGAGAATCGAAGTTAACTTAGATTACGCTGTAATATTTTTACCTGGTAAACAAAGAAAACAGGTAAAAAACCACATGCTTTCTAATATTATATGATTCATTCTGTAAAATGGTATCGGACATACGTGGACAAGTGATTAAAATGGATAAATAGAGGTTTAAGAATCACTAATAGCCTGTGGGTGATTGTAATTATAATAAACAAAAAACTTTTGAACGATCAATTTTAGCTTTCCAAAACTTAGGAACGAAACTGAAAAAAGCCGTCTCTAAAAAGTGAACTAGAGACAGCTTCTCCGTTAGGATTCTATCATTAGGTTCTTTTTGTATTGGTGCCAAATAACCCTTTTATTACGAGCAGAGTCCTGGGGGGGAACTGGTTTCACAATTATTTTCATCAAATGTGTTATTCGTATCGGCTGGAGTATCTGCCTGAATGTCCGGTGTATTGTCAGTTAGTGTATTCTCTCGTACAGCGTTATCATCTGCATCACTAGTTAAAAGAATACCCGGGCCAACGTTCTTTTTCACCAGGTTCTGGTCAACGATGTTCAGGTCAGCGCTGCCACTTAATTCAATACCAGTGAATGCGTTTAATTTTACCTTATTTTCTATGATGCGGTTGTTATCGCCACCGTTTACATCGATTCCTTCCTCGTTGTTGTTCTTCACGTTATTTCTAAAGATCAAGTTATTTTCAACTGAGGTTACCTCGATTCCGTCATCTTCGTTACGATTCGTCTTATTCAAGAAGATAAGGTTCCCATCTGAAAAAACGGTAATCCCATCGTTTTCATTCTTTCTTATAACATTCTCTACGATAAGTGAACCATTTCCATTTACTTCTATACCCCTATCAAGGTTGCCATTCACCTTATTCTTCAGAACTATAGTGCTTGTGCCCAATATATCAATTCCGTCGTCTTCATTTTTCAAAATTTCACTTTGGAGCACATAGTTGTTACTGCCGCCTACTTCGATTCCATCACTGCCGTTTTCTGTCGATTTTATATTAAAAATCAAGTTGCGATCTCCTTGAATATCGATTCCGTCATCTCCATTGTTTTGAACTTCAAGATCGCGGAGGATGTTGTCACTTGTATTGACTAGAATCCCATTAGAACTATAGTCTCTTACTGTAAATCCAGCAATTGTCACAAAAGCTGAGCCCACTGTAATACCATCACCACCGGAACCTGTCCCATCCAAAATTGTCTGGCCGATCCCAGCTCCAAGAAGTCTGAGGCGATCCAATCCAGCTGGAATGACAACATTTTCTTCAAAAACGCCTGCCGCTACACGAATTGTATCTCCAGGATTTGCTCCAACAAAAGCTGCGTTAATACTTCCGCCAGCAGGAACATTAATTACTGTCATCTAATCTCACCTCCTTTCATTAACTTAATATATAATATGAATTTTTAATTGAATTGTATCGGACGAATGTGGACAAGTTATTAAAATGTGCTTTTAGAGGATTACTAATAGCCCGTCGAAAAAGATAGGAAAAATACTATGAGTGATTTCCGACTTATTAATAGTAGAAAAAGGAAAAAACTGACTCAGTAAATTCATTTTTTCAATGAATATTGAGGCAGCTTCTTCGTTTTAGTCCTGTTATCTTACCTTGATCTTGCAGGTGATATTAATAACTTAGGAGCAGAGTCCTGGAGGGGAACTGGTTTGACAATCGTTTTCATCAAACGTGTTATTTGTATCCGCTGGGGTATCTGCTTGAATATCGGGGATATTGCCACTGAGTGTATTCTCACGAACAGCATTATCGTCTGCATCACTAGTTAGATGAATTCCAGGACTGGCGTTCTTTTTCACCAGGTTCTGATCTACAATATTTTCATTTGAGTCACCGTCCAGCTCGATTCCTGTAAATGCGTTCTTCTTTACTTTGTTGCCGACGATGCGATTGTTATCTCCGCCTTGCAAATCAATCCCATCACCATTGTTATTTTTCACATTGTTGTTAAAGAACAAGTTATTAACAAACCCATCTTGGAATATTGCATCGAGGGAGGAGCTGCGATTTACCCTATTCCCAAAGATAAGGTTACCATCAGAAAAAACAAAAATCCCGCCTGCGTTGTTTTTGACAACATTATCAATGATCAGTGTTCCGCTTCCATTATTTACTTCAATTCCCACATTACTGTTGCCGATCACCCTATTCTTAAGGAAAAAATTGTTGGTACCTATTAAATCAATACCGTCATCTTCATTTTCAATAAACTTACTTTCGACCACATAGTTGTTATTACCATCAACTTCTATTCCATCACTGTCGTTTGATGTCGATTTAACATTAAAAATTAAGTTGCGATCTGCTTCATTAATATCGATTCCATCATCTCCATTGTTCTGGACATCGAGATCACGAATAATGTTGTCACTTGTATTGACTAGAATGCCATTAGCATTATAGTCTCTTATCGTAAAACCGGCGATGGTTACAAAGCTTGAGTCTACAACGATTCCATCCCCTGGGGAACCTGTCCCATCGAGAATTGTCTGTCCTTTTCCTGCACCCAGAAGTCTAAGTCGATCCAATCCAGGTGGGATAACTACATTCTCTTGAAAAACACCTGCAGCTACTCGTATTGTATCTCCAGGATTTGCTCCAACAAAAGCTGCGTTAATACTGCCTCCAGCAGGAACATTAATTACTGCCATCTAATCTCACCTCCTTTCTATCAATCAATATATATTATGAATGTTTTAATAGGATGTATTGGACAAAAGTGGACAAGTTATTAAAATGTGCTTTTAGAGGATTACTAATAGCCCTTTGAAAAATGGAAGGAAAATTCATAAGTGATTTCCAAATAATTAAGAGGAGAAAAAAGAAAAAGCTGACTCTGTAAATTATTGAGACAGCTTCTTCGTTTAGTATCTAAATTTGAACATGCAAGTGATATTCTATCCTTTAGGAGCAGAGTCCTGGAGGAGAGCTTGTTTGACAATCGTTTTCATCAAACGTGTTATTTGTATCAGCTGGGGTATCTGCTTGAATGTCCGGTGTATTGCCACTGAGTGTATTCTCTCGAACAGCGTTGTCATTTGCATCCGATGTTAAAAGGATTCCAGGACCAACGTTCTTTTTCACCAGGTTTTGGTCTACGATGTTTTCGTCAGAGTCACTATCCAGTTCAATTCCTGTAAACGCGTTTTTCTTTACTTTATTGCCCACAATGCTATTGTTATTTCCGCCTGCTACATCAATTCCATCCTCGCTGTTATTTTTCACATTGTTATTAAAAACTAAGTTATTTGCAAACTCAGATAGATCGATTCCATCGCTGGTGTTGCGGTTAAAGTTATTCCCAAAGATGAAGTTACCATCGGAACCAACGTCGATCCCATCATCACCGTTGTTTTTGGAAACATTATCGATAACAATGTGTCCGCCAGCTACCTCAATACCATCGACTGCGTTGCCAATTACCCTATTCCTCAACACCAAATTTATTGATCCATGCAAAATTATCCCGAAGGATTCGTTTTCTTTAAACTTGCTTTCGACCACATAATTGCTGCTACCATCGATGTGGATTCCTGCAATCCCGTTTTGTACCGAGGTAATCTTAAAAATTAAGTTGCGATCACCAGATGGCATATCAATTCCGTCACTTCCATTGTTTCGAACCTCTATATCTCGAAGGATGTTATCACTGGTAAAAATGTCAATTCCATCTTCAGTATAGTCCCTTACTGTAAAACCAGAAATTGTCACAAAGCTCGAGTTCACAACAATCCCATCACCTGGAGATCCTGTACCGTCCAGAATCGTCTGGCCGATCCCTGCCCCCAGAAGTCTAAGGCGATCCAGTCCAGCTGGAATGACAACATTTTCTTCAAAAACGCCTGCAGCTACCCGGATTGTATCTCCAGGATCTGCATCATTAAAAGCGTCATTAATACTTTCGCCTGCAAGAACATTAATTACTGCCATTTAATCTCACCTCCTTTCTATCAATCAATATATATTATGAATGTTTTAATAGGATGTATCGGACGAACGTGGACAAGTTATTAAAATGTGCTTTTAGAGGATTATTAATTGCCCGTCGAAAAAGATAGGAAAAATACTATGAGTGATTTCCGACTTATTAAGAGTAGAAAAAAGAAAAAAGAAAAAACTGACTCTGTAAAATTCATTTTTTCAATGAATATTGAGACAGCTTCTTCGTTTTAGTCCTGTTATCTTACCTTGATCTTGCAGGTGATATTCAATACTTTAGGAGCAGAGTCCTGGAGGGGAACTGGTTTGACAATCGTTTTCATCAAACGTGTTATTCTCATCAGCCGGGTCATCTGCTTGAATGTCCGGTGTATTGCCGCTGAGTGTATTCTCACGAACAGCGTTGTCATTTGCAGTGGAGGTTAAAAGAATACCAGGTCCTACGTTCTTTTTCACCAAGTTCTGATCTACAATGTTCTGATCCGAGTCACTATCTAGCTCAATGCCTGTAAAGGCGTTCTTCTTTACTTTATTGGCGATGACCTTGTTGTTATCTCCGCCTGCTGCATCAATTCCATCTTCGTTATTATTTTTTATATTGTTATTAAAAATTAGGTTATTTTGAAAGCCAGTGAGGTCGATTCCATCGTTTGTATTTCGATTCGCATTATTGCCAATAATGAGGTTTCCATCCGCAAGCACAGAGATCCCATCATCCTCATTCCCTTTTGAAACATTATCAATGACATAGTGTGGACCGCTTTCCAATTCAATCCCTGAGAGTGCGTTACTTAATACTCTGTTTCTTAAAGCGAGATTGTTGAAACCATGCAGAACAATTCCAAAATCTTCATTTTCTATAAACTTACTCTCGATTACATAGTTGCTGCTCCCATCTATGTGAATTCCATCGGAACCATTCTCGTTGGATTCAATTTTAATAACTAAATTACGATCAGCAGCTGTATAGATTCCGATATTTCCATTGTTTTGTACTTCAAGATCACGGATGATGTTGTCACTTGAATTGACTAGAATTCCATTAACACTGTAGTCTCTTATCGTAAAACCGGCGATGGTTACAAAGCTTGAGGTTACAACGATTCCATCCCCTGGGGAACCTGTCCCATCGAGTATTGTCTGTCCTTTTCCTGCACCCAGAAGTCTAAGTCGATCCAATCCAGGTGGAATAACTACATTCTCTTGAAAAACACCTGCAGCTACCCGGATTGTATCTCCAGGATTTGCTCCAATGAAAGCTGTGTTAATACTGCCGCCAGCAGGAACATTAATTACTGCCATCTAATCTCACCTCCTTTCTATCAATCAATATATATTATGAATGTTTTAATAGGATGTATTGGACAAAAGTGGACAAGTTATTAAAATGTGCTTTTAGAGGATTACTAATAGCCCTTTGAAAAATGGAAGGAAAATTCATAAGTGATTTCCAAATAATTAAGAGGAGAAAAAAGAAAAAGCTGACTCTGTAAATTATTGAGACAGCTTCTTCGTTTAGTATCTAAATTTGAACATGCAAGTGATATTCTATCCTTTAGGAGCAGAGTCCTGGAGGAGAGCTTGTTTGACAATCGTTTTCATCAAACGTGTTATTTGTATCAGCTGGGGTATCTGCTTGAATGTCCGGTGTATTGCCACTGAGTGTATTCTCTCGAACAGCGTTGTCATTTGCATCCGATGTTAAAAGGATTCCAGGACCAACGTTCTTTTTCACCAGGTTTTGGTCTACGATGTTTTCGTCAGAGTCACTATCCAGTTCAATTCCTGTAAACGCGTTTTTCTTTACTTTATTGCCCACAATGCTATTGTTATTTCCGCCTGCTACATCAATTCCATCCTCGCTGTTATTTTTCACATTGTTATTAAAAACTAAGTTATTTGCAAACTCAGATAGATCGATTCCATCGCTGGTGTTGCGGTTAAAGTTATTCCCAAAGATGAAGTTACCATCGGAACCAACGTCGATCCCATCATCACCGTTGTTTTTGGAAACATTATCGATAACAATGTGTCCTCCTATTACTTCAATACCTTCAGAAGAGTTTCCAATTACCTTGTTACTTAATGCTAGATTGTTTACACCATGCAAAACAATGCCTATGCTTTCATTTTCTTTAAACTTACTTTCGATCACATAGTTACTGCTTCCATCTATGTGAATACCATCAGAACCATTCTCGTTTGATTCAACATTGATAAATAAGTTACGATCAGCTGCAGTATAGATTCCTAGATTTCCATTGTTTAGAACTTCAAGATCGCGGAGGATGTTGTCATTTGTATTGACTAGAATCCCATTAGAACTATAGTCTCTAACTGTAAATCCAGCAATTGTTACAAAAGCTGAACCCACTGTAATACCCTCACCACCGGAACCTGTCCCATCCAAAATTGTCTGGCCGATCCCAGCTCCAAGAAGTCTGAGGCGATCCAGTCCAGCAGGAATGACAACATTTTCTTGAAAAACGCCTGCCGCTACACGAATTGTATCTCCAGGATTAGCTCCAACAAAAGCTGCGTTAATACTGCCGCCAGCAGGGACATTAATTACTGCCATAATCTCACCTCCTTTCTATTAAGTTAATATATGTTATGTAAATTTCGATAGGATGTATCGGGCAAAGGTGGACAAGTACTAAAAATGTGCATTAGTCATTATACTTAAGCCTACTTACATGGTTGGGAAAAATCCTTATTAGCTCATCCCACAATTCTTGCCCTATACAGATTTTAAACTCCTATTTTAGTAAACAAGCTTTTTCTATTTTCTATTCCTTTATAAATTGCAGGATCTTTCTTGATACGGGCAGTTGCCGTGTCCTATTTTGTTCAAAAGCATAATATAGAACACGTGAGAAATCCGGGGATAACTTAGTAAGTGAATAGGTGGTGAAATAACATGAAGGTACTAGTTACAGGGGGACTGGGCTTTATAGGGTCGCATCTTGCAGACCGCTATGTGGACCTCGGTTATGAAGTGATTATTATGGATAATCTTTCAAGCGGTACACTAGCTAATCTGAATCCTAATGCCCGCTTTTTTTCAATGTCTCTGTTAGATAAAGAAGTCTCTGATCTATTAAGAAAGGAAAAACCAGACATTATTAATCATCACGCAGCACAAGTAAATGTAAGAAATTCTGTCGCTGATCCCTTATTCGATATTGATACGAATTTGCTAGGAACAGTTAAGCTATTGGAAGCAGCTGGCCAGGCTGGTGTTAAAAAGTTTATTTTCTCTTCATCGGGAGGTACGGTATACGGTGCAACACCAAATCTGCCAACTTCCGAAGAATACAAAACAAATCCCATTTCCCCATACGGAATAAATAAGCTTGCATCTGAGTATTATATTGATTTCTACGCAAAATTATATGGGTTTCAATCGGTTATCTTACGTTACTCAAATGTATATGGAATCCGTCAAAATCCATTATCCGAGTCTGGTGTAATTTCAATTTTTGCACATAGAATAAAAAATCACTTGCAGCCAGTTATCTATGGTAATGGAGAGCAAGTCCGTGATTATATTCATGTCAGTGATGTTGTAAATGCGAATATAATGCTTAGCCAATTAGATTCCTCTTTATATGGAACTTATAACGTAGGAACAGGTAAAGGCACTTCTTTAAATAAGCTTCTCACCTTCTTTTATCAGATTTTTCCAGATGCCAAGTCACCGATATATAAAGATGCTAAGGAAGGCGACTTGTTATTCAATGTACTATCTATTAATAAACTAGCTTCTTTAGGTTGGTCTCCCAAATTAACCCTCCAAGAAGGAATTAATCAACTTTGTCAAATACAGGGGGATATAACATGAAGATTTGTATTATAGGTGCGGGCTATGTGGGTTTGGTCACCGGTACATGTTTTTCCGAATTAGGATATGATGTAGTTTGTGTCGATCATAACCCTGAAATAGTGAAAGAGTTAAATAATGGGAAAATCCCCATCTATGAACCTGGATTAGAGGAAATGGTTAAGAAAAATGCTTCAGACGGACGTTTAACTTTTACTACTAATATCTATAAAGCTATACAATCAAGTTTGTTTATTTTCATTGCTGTTGGAACTCCTTCTGCTGAGGACAATTCTGCAGATCTCTCTTATGTATTTAATGCAGCCGAACAAATAGGCACCTATTTGAACTCTTACTCCATTATTGTTAATAAATCGACTGTTCCAATTGGAACAGCGGAAAGAGTAATGGGTATTGTTAGGCACACTCTTAATAAGAGAGATTTATGTGAGTTGGATTTTGACATTGTCTCCAACCCTGAGTTTTTGAGGGAAGGCAAGGCGATAAAGGACTTTTTAAACCCAGACCGTATCATAATAGGCAGTGATAATCCTAAGGCTGCCAATCATATGAAAAAACTTTACGAACCTATTACACGTAATGGTCATCCGCTGCTTGTAATGGATATTCCTTCAGCTGAACTTACTAAATATGCAGCAAATGCCATGTTGGCAACTCGCATTAGTTTCATAAATGAAATAGCTGGAATATCGGATGCATTCGGAGCTGATATCCAAATGGTTCAAGAAGGAATCGGTTTAGATCATCGAATCGGGCAATCTTTTTTATCCCCAGGAATAGGATACGGAGGCTCTTGTTTTCCAAAGGATGTTAAGTCATTAATAAAAACTGCTTCGGATAAGAATATTCCCACACCCATACTGGAATCAGTTGAGAAAGTGAACCATCGCCAAAGGAAAAAATTATTTGAGATGATTGTTGACCAGTTCGGTGAGTCAAATCTATCAAAGCTAAAATTTGCAGTATGGGGGTTAGCATTTAAACCAGAAACTGATGACATCCGTGAAGCACCTTCAATTGAAATCATTCGATTGTTAATTAGGCATGGTGCAGAAGTACATGCAAGTGACCCTATTGCAAATCATAAAGTACGGAAAGTTTTTGATGATGATAAAATAAAATACTTTCAAGACCCTTATTCAGCCATTTCAGGAACAGAGGCTTTAATCATTTGTACAGAGTGGCCTCAATTTCAGCAAGCGGATTTAGAAAGAATAAAGAAGCTTCTTAAAATGCCAATCATATTTGACGGACGTAATATTTATAATCCTAAGGAAATGAAAGAGGCTGGATTCATTTACAGATGTATAGGGAGGAAGGCATAAATGAAAACCAAAAAAATTCTTATCACGGGGGGTTCTGGGTTTTTAGGTTCTCATTTATGCCGTTCCCTGTTACAACAAGGTCATGAAGTAATTTGCATCGATAATTTATATACAGGACGAAAAGAAAATATAGCAGATCTAATAAGAAATAAGCGTTTTACATTTATCCTGCATGATATTGAGCAGCCAATTGATATTATAGCAGACGAAATCTACCATCTTGCATGTCCTGCATCCCCTCCCCACTATCAGCTTGACCCAGTTAAAACATTAACCACTAACTTTATTGGATCTATGAATCTGCTTGAACTAGCAAAAAAGTATAAAGCAAAGATACTATTCGCCTCAACAAGTGAGGTATATGGAGACCCCCTTATTCACCCACAAAAGGAATCTTATTATGGGAATGTCAATTCCATTGGGCCAAGGGCTTGTTACGATGAAGGCAAAAGATGCGCTGAGTCATTATTCTTTGAATATTTTCGGCAGCATCAAGTGAATATACGTGTGATCCGCATCTTTAATACGTATGGTCCTGGGATGGCACTAAACGACGGAAGAGTCGTCAGCAACTTTATCCTTCAAGCCTTGAAGGGAGACGATATAACTGTTTATGGTGATGGAAGCCAAACAAGATCATTTTGCTTTGTAGACGATCTCATTACTGGAATGATTTCCATGATGAATCATACAGATGGTTTTCCAGGTCCGGTTAATTTAGGAAATCCGGCAGAAGTTACTGTCATAGATTTAGCGAAAAAAATAACCAATCTAATAGGCAAATCTGCAAAAATCACCTTTTTACCAATTCGACAAGACGATCCTTCCCGCAGAAAACCAGACATCACTCTTGCAAAGGACTTATTAGGTTGGATGCCCACTGTTCCCCTGGATGAGGGTCTAAAAAAGACAATTGAGTATTTTAGAAATTAAAACAGCAGATAAGGCATCACAATAATAAATTTTTTACTGTGGTGCCCTTTCCAATGGGATACAGGAAAGGAGAATTCTAATAATGGCTGTGAACGAAAATGATAAAAACATTATCTGGCATCATTCCACGATAAAAAAAGAAGATAGACAAAAATTAAATGGCCACAAAAGTTTAATGATTTGGTTCACGGGTTTATCCGGTTCAGGAAAATCCACTATTGCAAATGCTCTTCAGCATGAATTATACAAAAACAATGTAAGTGTATATTTATTAGATGGGGATAACCTTAGGCATGGCATAAATAGTAACCTATCTTTTTCTTCAGAGGATAGAAAAGAGAATATAAGAAGGACAGCTGAAATCGGCAAACTTTTTGTAGATGCCGGGATTGTTGTGCTTGCTGCTGTTATTTCTCCTTTTGAAAAAGATCGGTTAAACGCAAGAAAAATATTCCCAGCTGAAGAATTTATTGAAGTTTATGTGAAATGTTCACTGGAAGAGTGTGAAAAACGAGATCCTAAAGGTCTTTATAAAAAAGCAAGAAATGGAGAGATAAAACAATTTACAGGTATTGACCAGCCTTATGAAGAACCCGAAAATCCAGAAATCGTTCTTGATACCAATCAATTATCACTTGTCCAATCTGTAGAGCTGCTTTCTTCTTATATTTTCGAAAAGGTTGGTCTCAAACAAAATGCAAAGGAGTGATTCAATTGCCATTAAGTGTTCCACATGGCGGGAGATTAATCAATCAAATAAACTTAAACCTAGATGCCTCTGATATAACTGGAGAAATAGAAATGGACTCTATGGCACTGTCTGACTTAGAGCTAATTGCCAATGGGGCATACAGTCCGATTACCGGTTTTCTAGGAAAAGAAGACTATGAATCTGTACTATATAATTTAAGGTTATCAAATGGGGCAGTATGGAGTATCCCCATTACCCTCCCTGTTAGTGAAAAAGCAGCGGAGAATCTAAAAGTTGGGGAAAAAGTTAAGCTTAAATATGAAAACATTGTTTATGGTATATTAGATCTTAAAGAAATTTTTTTCCCTGATAAAACAGAGGAAGCAAAAAAAATTTTTCAAACAACAGATCACAATCACCCAGGTGTAAAAAAGCTTTTTGAACGTCCTAATGTGTATTTAGCTGGCCCTATTACTTTAACGAAGCTTCCACCCAAAAAAGCTGATTTTATAAAATACTATAAAACTCCTTTAGAAACCAGAAGTGAATTCGAAAAGAATGAATGGAAAACAGTTGTAGGTTTTCAAACCAGGAATCCTATACACCGTGCCCACGAGTATATTCAAAAGTCAGCTTTGGAAATAGTTGATGGACTGTTCTTAAATCCTTTAGTTGGGGAAACAAAATCTGATGATATTCCAGCGAATATTCGAATGGATAGTTATAAAGCATTATTAAAAAACTATTATCCCCATGATAGGGTATATTTAGCGGTTTTCCCTGCTGCCATGAGGTATGCTGGACCAAAAGAGGCTATTTTTCATGCCCTAGTGCGAAAAAACTTTGGCTGTACCCATTTTATTGTAGGAAGAGATCATGCTGGAGTGGGTAATTATTATGGAACTTATGATGCACAAAAAATATTTACACAATTTAGTGCAGAAGAAATCGGAATTGTGATTCTCTCCTTTGAACATAGCTTTTATTGTACTAAATGTGAAAATATGGCTTCAAGCAAAACGTGTCCCCATAACAAGGAAGACCATCTGCATTTATCGGGAACGAAAGTTCGAGAAATGCTGCGGAAAGGAATTACTCCACCTTCACAGTTCAGTCGCCCGGAAGTAATTAAAATATTAATTGAAGGTTTAAAGAATTCGTAACATAAAAGAGCTGACCACATTTTCATGCGGCCAGCTCTTTCTTTTTTCAAATGTTTTAATTTTATAGTTTCTATTATAGAAATTAAAAGAGCAGACATTCAGATACTTATTTATTAACAGAGTACAGGTCAGTCCCCTTTAGTCTTTGTTAGATCATACAATGAATTTATAACCATCTTAGCCTTTTTTCTGCATATCTCATCCTGCTTTTTTGATTGTACAGTATATTTTGCCATATATATAAAGTCTATATTATATTTTTCGGCAGATTCTAGATCTGAAATGGCATCACCAATGAAAATAGCCTTTTTAGATAGATTATTTCTGAGTATATCTGCAATACATTCTAGTTTAGTTTTTGGGGACCCATAAATCGTTTGAAAGTATTGACTCAAATTTCTATCGATAAACACTTGATTTAATTCTTTTTCATCACTTCCAGAAGCGATGTATAATCGTTTCTTTAAAGTTTGCAGCTCAGTAAATAAGCTTATACATCCTTCTGTTATTTCAGCATCTCTATAAATTTGATTACATATACTTGCATACTTTTCCAAGAATCCATTGTAAACTTTTTCTTCGAATGGAACATTAGCAAAATCACTTAAAAATTCTTTGAATTTAACATATCTTGAGACACCGAAAGTTCTTCTGCAATGTTCTACGAAGTCATCAATATTCTTTTTGGGATATCCTTCCACGACTCTCCCGAAGGCTTCACATTTTAAATTATTTACATCCAAAATAACTCCATCACAATCAAAAATAAAAATATCATATTGTTTTAATAAATCTTTCATTTACTTCCTCCCCATCCTTATTGACCTATCTGTAAGCCCAATATGGGAAATGAATAATAAATACCTGCCATCTATTAAATCTTTAACTAGAATGGAATTGCTATACCAGCAATCCTTGCATGTTACGGCATTCACATTTATTGCTTTAAAGTCCCCTCTCTTTGATTGCAGATTCTGCACGATGGATATCCTCATGTGTATCAACTGCAATTGAATCACTAGATAGTTGAATCATGCGGACTTCCCATCCAAGTTCTAAAAATCGGAGAATTTCTATATCTTCTATATTTTCTAAAGTTGTTTTCTTGCCTAGTGAAGCAAAATCCTTTAACGCTTTTTTTGGAAAGGCATAGGCACAAATTTGACGCCAAGCCTTTTCAAAACCGTGTTCTTTATTAGAAGGTATGGGTGAACGTGACATGTATAATAAACGAAAATCTGGCCGAAAAACCACTTTTGGAATTGAACTGCTTCTGAAAGGTACTTCATCATTAATTTGACAAAAACCATTTAACACCTCGCCAGGATAGTTCCGCGCTTCTGTGATAAGCTTTTCCAAATCTTTTGGGTTAAATAATGGTTCATCACCTTGTACATTTATATATACATCTGCATCCACTTGGTTTGCACACTCTGCAATTCGGTCAGTACCCGTTAGGCAGCCCTCTGATGTCATTAAGACTTGGATGTCCTTAGCTTCACAGATTTCTCGGATTCTATCATCATCTGTGGCTACATAAACCAGTTCCGAAGAGCATGCTTTAATGCATTGCTGGTAGGTTCTGATAATCATGGGAATGCCCGCTAACTTTATAAGAGGCTTTCCCAGCAGCCTTGAAGATTTATAACGAGCTGGAATTATGACACAATATTTCATAACTACCTCCATAAATTAAATTCCTGTTTTAATATCTGATTTCAAACTTTGTTATGGATTCATACATTTTGATGAACTAACCTATGAAATCATTTTTCTTACTTTGGAAATGCCCCCTCCTGAAAATTATTCCAAAAGAGGGTCCATTTTCGCTAAAGCCACAAAAATAATTTTATAAAACATAAATAGAGGTGGTATGAACTTTATATTGAGTTGGTGTAACTGCAATCATTTGAGGGGTACCGGGCACCTGCGAAAATCTGAATAATAATTGATCTACCTCATTGCTTCTTGGATCTCCTATACCGTATCCGTCAAATCCCGCCAATAAAATTCGTGAAGCTTTTCCGCTGGCTGCAATTGCTAAGGCATATGCAATTACAAGAGAATTTGGCAGAACACAATAATTCTCTTCAAACCTAAAGGTATTTTCCTTAATCGAAATTCCGAAATCCAGCATGTTTTTACCGCTAAAAGCATTAATAATTTTTTTAGGCAGCATAGACAAAGGTATAACAAGGGGCTGGGGCAAATTATTATGAACAGAACTATCTGTAAGCAGGCGCACTGGATGACATGCTGCACGAATATCAATTAATGCAGGGGCAACTTGAGATTGCGTGTTTAATGCAATCACAAAAGGATTTTCCCTGCGAATGTAATCCTCTAATGCAAGGCGATGTTTGACAATTCCTTGTCCTGTACCAATGATAACAACTTCCCTATCCTTTATCATGTCTGCCGGATTCCAAGTTCCTTTTGGTTCATCAGCATAGAAGTTACGGGCTGCTTCTAAAGTGTTGATACTAAACTTTTTTCCGCCTTCTGATTTTAAGTGTTCTATTATACCTAGTATGTCCTCCGCATTATAGCGTGAATCATTAAGCATTTCCTGAATATATGTGGGATGGATTCCGTATTTGCCTGCCAAATAATAATACGCATTTGTCCCCCATCCATATTCATGCTGCATCGGTTTAAAGAACTTTTGAATAATCTTCAACAAAGGAATAGGGTTGGAGTGCACCTGTCGCTGCGAATTCAGTTCTATAGCTATATATTCCGTTTTTGCATTTCCTGGACCACGGCCCATTCCTGTAACAGTACTATCAATCCAAGTAACCCCTTCCTCCACGGCGCGCATAGAATTAGCCAATGCAAATCCCATATTATCGTGTGTGTGTATACCTAACGGACCCTTCCATTCCTCACGGAGGACTTTAATAATATCCGATGTCCGTTCTGGATCTAAACTGCCCATACTATCTGCAAAATATAGTACATCAACAGGATACCTATTCGCAGAGGAGGCTAACTTTTTAATCTCAGGAATACTGCGGTCAGCAACTTGCATAAGATTAAAACCAACTGTGTACCCCTCACCTTTTAGCCAGTGACATGCTGGCAGAACAGCCTCAAACTCGTGTACGTGACAAGCAATGCGAACCAGTGACACTGGTGAATCTGCTGAGGGTGCAAATAGTTTAGCTAATGACGGTTCAATACCATCAGTATCTTTTAACAAATCACCTGCATTGATCATAACTCCTATTTTTAAGCCATCCGGAATGTCCAGACTGCGAATGAAGCTGTCACTTGTATAAGCACAAGCACCTTTAAATCCTTCTCTGCTGAACCCTCGAAAACCTATTTCAACATAATCAATAGAAATCGCATTCATTGCATATAAGTATTCTTGGATAAGGGAACGATCAAAGTCCCAGGAGTTATAATATCCACCATCTCGAAGTGTGCAGTCCAAAAGCTTTAATTGATCCATTTCCTTTCCCTCTTTCCCAAAAAAATCACATCATTGAATCCGCAAACCTGAAAGCCTGCTTATCTAGTTGATTAGCAACAACAAATTAAAAAAGGATTGTTTGCGTATTTAAAGTAAGCCATATCCTGTAAATATAATATGTAACTCGAATTAAATGGTATGGACTAAAGCCATTGTTGGGCAAATAAGGAGTGGAACAGAAAACATAACCAATACCATTGTTAATGGCTATGATCTCTAATTGATTATTCCTTATTTTTTTATTCAAAGGAAAAGAAAATGGAGGCGCTGTTTTTGAGCACCTCCTAACATCTTTAAAAGGGTAAAATCCTACTTTCCATTTTTTGAAAGGGACTTTTTTAGCTTTTTCATAAATATCATGCAAACAACTTCTGGGTCCACACTGTAGCTTACATTTGGTCCTTCATTTTTGTTTTTATCAACTAGGATGTTTTTTACATACTTATCCGGAATTTTATAAATAGAGGGGTGTTTGTGCAGGTTTATGTTTTTAATGGTGTTTAAATGTGCTACACCATGTTTTCCACAAACATGGGCAACGTACATAGTATCAGTGGAATAACTTGTTAAGAAAAAATCTATCTGAGAGGCATAAGCAATTTTCTTTTTAGAAGTACTTCCAATAAGATTAAAACTTGGTATTGATGGATCAATTCTATTTAATATTTGTTTCGCAGCTTCTGCATCCTCTCGGGCACTTTCCTTTCTGAATTGTTTTTCATTTTGTGCTTCTGTAGAAGTTAGTCCGTCTAACACAATACCAACATTTGGATATAGTTTATGCACTTCACGGACAATTTTTTGTATTCCTTCAGCCTTTTCGATCCATGACCTTTTTTCACCGCATATGCCGAACCATAAAATTGGAAAGCAATCCTTTAATTTTTCAAAGTTATTCCTTTCCTTCTGTTGTTCTAATAATCTTTCAATTGACTTACTGATCAGTAAATTACTTAAATCTGATAATAGCTTTTCCGAATAGTGCCTATTGTTAGAAGATGGTTGAATAATAAATCCATAGTTATTATATAGAATCTCGTTCAAATCTGTTTTATCAACTACTTGTTCTTCACAAGGAAGTGAATAAAGGTTTTTTATTGAATAAAACATCCCATCTTCGAATGAAATAATCTTGGGGATTTTTCCGAAAGGATCAGTTTTGTTAACATCAAGATCTGATACATGGCGGAAGTTGTGTATGATAGGCAAGAAGTCTCTAAAATAATGATAAGGTCTTTGGCAGGAAACTAAAAGACCATAAAGAGATACCCTATTTATCGATTTTAAGAAGGTTACAATTTTATCAAATATGCGAACAGTTTCTCTGTTCAGCTGCTGTACATGTTTTTTTAAGTTTTTATTTCTATATTTTTTACCTGTGATCTCAAAAACAGTCTTCCTTGCGGGAAAATAAATACCCGTAAAACTGAACCGTTGAATAATATAAAAGGATTCATTTCCATCTATAAACCTTAGAAAATTCCTCCCCATATGCACAGGAAGATAAATGCTCTGCTTTGAACTAGCCTTTTCATTTCCAAAAAGGCTATCTATTAAAATTTCATTTTTTTCTATAGCCATGTTAAGGAGATTATTGATAAAATCAGGATCCATTATTTGAGAATAGAGTTTTTTAATTTGGCCCTTTTCATAATCGTTAAACACTTTTGCTGAATTAATTTCACCTACATTATTATAGAATGTCAGCTCCCCTGTTAGCCATTTATCTACCTCCTCCATCGACAGGCTTTGTAGGGCTTCTACATGTAAACTATTTATTTCTGAAAAGAGATTCTTATTATAATAATTCCAGCATTCCTTGGCTAATTCGATATTAAGGTTATGATTCGGTTGCTCCTCGTTCAATTTTATAACACATCCTTATTGCTATTATAGTGATTCAGGTATTTTCACCTGTTAAATTATCTTATTGTAATCAAACTTCGAGGGTAAATAAGCATACCGTGCGCTTTAAATGAATTTCATAATATACCACTGATTCTAATATATGCTCGGTCAAAAAAGCTGTATAGTTAATCTACCCCAAAAAATACAAACATTGAAAATACCTATTTATAGGAATAAATACTTTAATCAGATAATGAAAAAAGGTAAAAATATAAAACAGCAGAATTCCCCCATTTATTTAACTCTATTACTTTACTTTTTTTCCACCTTACCCATGCGATATTGCATTGATTCACATACGATATATTGTTAACAATCTTCATAAAAATAGTAAAGGAGTGATGGAGTGAAGAGTCTTTTCTTGTCAGATCGAGATATCCATTCCATAAAATTATGGTTATCTCGTATGAAGACTCCTAAAAATGTTAAATTAAGAAGGAAAGAAAAGGGCATGCGCGCAGAAAGTATTTTACAATTAAAATATGAAATGATAGGAAGTGGATCCCACCGGATTGTCTACGACCTCCAGAATAATTATGTATTAAAAATTGTCATTTCTCGTAAGGGATTTTTTAATAATAGGAATGAATATAACATTTACAATAACTGTCCTCCTGGGTTGAAAGAGCATCTATGTCCAGTTATAGAAATTGGACAAGGCTGGATTATTATGGAAAGAATGGTACCGGGAATACCTATGGATGAAAAATATGCAGAGAAATTAAGCCAATTGAATAGCAAATTCTCAAATTATGGAATTACTCCTTTCGACGTAAAAAATACCAATCTAGCATTATCTCAAGAAGGAGAAATCGTTGTTATTGACTATGGGAATTTCGAAATGAAATAGGGTGCGGTATAGTATAAAGTCACTCCCCGAATAAGAAGAAACTAAAAATCTTCCATATAATCAATAAGAAAGGCACGGTAATCTTCAATGATCAATAGCTTAATCACCAAAAAAAGCAAAGAAGAGCTGTTTCAATAGTGAACAGCTCTTCTTTATTATAAATCATATCCAAAATCTCCCATTAAGTGCTCTTCATTATGAAAATCGGATCCGCCTGTAATTATTTTTTTATACTTTTGGCCTACACCTTTATAACGAATGACATCTTCTGG
The DNA here is from genome assembly GCF_023657595.1 of Cytobacillus firmus. NCBI lineage: Bacteria > Bacillati > Bacillota > Bacilli > Caryophanales > Bacillaceae > Cytobacillus > Cytobacillus firmus. The sequence goes on from NZ_CP098323.1 coordinate 2,442,740, forward strand.
CTGGTGTTTACGATGCCAAACTTCAATTCCATCAAAGGGAAGCTGCATTAGTTCCTCTACAATTAAATCATCTTGAATTAGCATCGGATGTGCTAAAACAGCTATTCCCCCTGTATTGTGAATTAATTTTATTCCCTCATCCGGTGTAAGGACCATTTTATCTACTGCGCATGGTTTTCCATCACCCAAATACAAATCAAAAACTTCTTGTGTATTTTTTGCATACCCTTTCTCAACTACAGCCTTTGCTATATGGGGACGCGCTATTACCTCTCCTTTACTTTGCTTTTGGACATCTTCTTCTGTGATAGTCATCCCTAATTCGCAAAATTTATTTACAATTATTTGGGCCCTGTTTTCTCGGTGGTTCCGAATTTTTTTCAAAACTGCTAATAATTCTTTTGACTCGTCGATTTGGTAGCCTAGTATATCAATGTTTTTCCCCTTATACTTAGTACTTAACTCGATTCCTGGAATGACATTCACACCCAGTCTTTTTCCGGCTTCCATCGCTTCTTTAATCCCATTGGTTGTATCATGGTCTGTAATCGCAAGGGTGGTAATTCCTTTGGCCGCTGCCATTTCCACCACTTCTGATGGTGAAAAACTGCCATCGGATGCGGTAGTGTGCATATGGAGATCAAAATGACCCTTTTCAATTATGCTTGTAAGATTCATATATTTAACTCCTTTCTATTTGTGAATCCGCAACTATTTTCATAATTCTTTAAAAATATGGCTATGTTAAAGCTAAATGTTGATTTTGAAGAATGTTGATTGGAGTGGAATGCACGACACCCTAGCGGAAGTCAACACTCAAGGTTAACAGACTTAAAAAGAAATTCTTTAATTACTTGAATCCCAACTGTTTTGGATACTTCCAATGCAAACTCTTTTGACTTTCGCATACAATCATTTGCAAGACTTCACCTTTATCGTATACATCAACTCTTTTTGCAGCAATAAAATCGGCAATCCCCTTCGCAGCTTTCCGTACCGTATAGATATACATCTGATTCGTCCCTGCCCCTAGCTGTCAGAGGATGCCAGCTGTTCCTAAGTACAATTTTTATAAAAGCTGTCTTCCAAAGTCTTCTGATCTCTCTTCACAACTAATAATAAATTTCTTAGCTCTTTATCTAAATCCTTAGATGAAATCCATTTTTCAACCCTCAATATCCTTGTCACTGCTGTGAATCTCTCCCTTCTGCATATTTCAATTTTTATTATATGAAGGGGATAAATAATTGGCTGTCTCATGGCCTAAATGAAATGAAAGAACAATTTACATAGAATTACTTATCACAGCTAACACGCCAATTGACAGCAAGCATGTCTTTTTTAACCTGTGGAATCCCCTTCCCCTCCTCACACAATTCCACCGCTTTCCGGATGCTTCGATGATTGAAAAATGAAAGTTTTATAATCGCTGCAACAATAATAAATAGGTATTTCCTCATATTTTTCATCCGGCCCAATTTATTTTCAAATTGTTGACATAATCTCTGTTATAATGTAACTATAAGGCAAATTTTGCAAATTTTCTAACCGTATTTAAATTTATTGATTGACGAGGCGATTCTATTGCTCCTTTTCTTTAAGATTGCGGTTTGGATGATTGTCGCTTGTCTCGGCTTTTATGTTTTTTCTGTGTGGAGATGGGAAAAGAAAGTTAAGGAAAGAATGTTTGCGATCCGAAAGACCTGGTATATCATCTATGTACTGGGGGCGGTTATTTATTGGACCAAAGAGCCGGCTTCCATTTTTAATGACTGGCTGAATTACCTGATTGTTGCGATTATTTTTGCGCTTGTTGATGCATTTATTTTCCTGGGCTCTTACCTGAAAAGAGTCGGCAATAATGAACTGGCAACGGATACGATGGAATTGCTCGAAGAAAATAACGACCTTTTGAACTCTCAAATGAATAAACTGAAATCCTTTCAGTATTTGTTGAAAAATGAGCCGATCGACGTTTATTATGGAGATATGGAAGCCTATATTGCGGGCATTGAAAAGCTTATGGCTGATTACGCGGAAAAAGTGGATATGAAAGCTTCTTTATGCAAATACACGACACAGGAAGATAAAGATTATTTGCTTGAGCACTATCCAGATAAAGCGTTAATTCACAGCCGGCTGGACCGCAAGGAAGTATATTATGATGCTGATGAAAAATTGGCATTAATTCCTTTTTCTATACTTGAAGACTATTATGTTATTAAATTGACCTCCGATGATTTTGTCACCGAATTCGACTACTTGTTAATCACTTCACTCATATCAATATACGACCTAATGCTCCCTGCTGAACAGGAGGACGAAGACCATGAAGGAACCAGCGGATAAAGAAAAGCACAAATTAAGTACAAAGAACACCATGAAAATCATGAAAAAGAAGTCACGGATCAGGCTCCCAGAATTTGAAGTCAGCCCGCATACAGATCGGATTATTAAAGAAAATAAAAGATTGATAAGCGTTTATACAAAAAGTAAGTCATGAGCATACTATAAGGCGTGGAGGAATTTTTCTTCCACGCCTTTATTCATGTTCACTTTTCAGGGACATATAATAAAGAAATAAATCCTAATTAAAGGGCTGATCGAAATGAAAAAGCTGACTAAAAAAGTAAAAAATATAGACTTCCCCACCTTTTCTTTATCCCCTTATACGAAAAATCTTTCCAAAAAAACGGAAGCTGCGATTGAGAATTTAAACAAAGGGAAAAAGCTGCCCAAAAATAATGCATAATAAAACCGCCTTGCATGAAGACTGTTATTTTATAAAAAGCTTCACTTTTTTCAGTGCATCCTTTGTAGTCGGATACCGGAATGGCAGATCAAATCTGGTGGTTTGCTTCAGTATGCTTTTTTCATGTGAAAACACATCAAAGCTGCCCTTTCCGTGATAAGCGCCAATCCCGCTCTCCCCTACCCCTCCGAAAGGAAGATATGGTGAGCTCAAATGATAAACAGTATCATTAATGCATCCCCCTCCAAAGGAAATGCTGCTTAGAATCTGGCTTTGGACACCCTCACTTTCTGTAAAGATATATAGGGCCAAAGGTTTCGGTCGTGCTGTAACTTCTCCAATCATTTTGGACAAGTCGGCATATTCAAGCACGGGGAGAATCGGCCCGAATATTTCATCCTGCATAACCTCATCATTCCAGGTTATATTGCCGAGAACAGTCGGTTCGATGCTTAGAGCGCTTAAATCATGCCTGCCTCCGTGAATAGCAGTGCCATTGGTTAAAAATTTAGCGAGCCGGCTGAAGTGTTTTTCACTGACGATTCGCGTAAATCGGCCGGATGCAATCGGATTTTCTCCATAAAGCTCCTGTATGGCCTGCTTTAGTTCTTTAAGAAATTCTTCTTTTACTCTGCTGTGAACATAAAGATAATCAGGAGCTACACATGTCTGGCCGGCATTAATGTACTTTCCCCAGGCTATTCTCTTCGCAGCAAGCTTCAGATTAGCATCTTCATGCACTATGCATGGACTCTTCCCGCCCAGTTCCAGCGTAACAGGTGTAAGATTTTTCGAAGCCGCTTCCATAATGATTTTTCCAACAGGGACACTGCCTGTGAAGAAAATATAGTCCAGCTTTTCATTTAAAAGAGCTGTACTTGTTTCTGCATCGCCTTCAACAACTGATATATATTCTTCAGGAAAATGGCTGCTGATCAACTTTGACAGCAATGCCGAAGTTTGCGGTGTTAATTCCGATGGCTTCAGGATTGCGCAGTTTCCTGCAGCGATCGCTCCAATCAGCGGTGCGATCGCAAGCTGGAAAGGATAATTCCAGGGCGCTATGATAAGCGCAACTCCGTATGCCTCCGGATAGATATAGCTTTTTGAACCGATCTGTGCAAGCGACGACTTCACCTTTCTTGGCTTTGCCCATTTTTTCAGGTGCTTCATCGTAAAGCGGATCTCTTCAAGCAGAATTCCGATTTCGGTTAAATAGGCATCGAATTCACTTTTATTGAGATCAGCCTTTAACGCATCCATTAATTCCTGCTCATGCTGCTTAATGACCGAGCGAAGCTTGCCGAGCGCTTCCATTCGGAATGTGACATCCTTTGTTTTACCCTGGGTGAAGAAATTTCTTTGTTTTTGAATGAGATCCGCGTAGTTTTCCATGGAATACCTCCAGATGGGTCTAAGGTTTAAGGATATATTATCATCTTGACTGGCGGAAATACATAAATAGGTATACTCCCATGGCAAAAAAAATGCCGGCCATAAGGTCCGGCATTTGAAATATTATCTCGGCAGCTTAAAGAATTCGCTGTTTTCACTATAGTTTCCTGCCAGCCTTCCAAGCGGCTGCAGTTTTTCCAAGTTCACTTTATAATTACCGAGGTAGTAATCATCGTCAATATGATAATGTACCATTCTCCCAATAATCAGATGATCGCTTCCCAGCTTAATAATCTGTTCCAGCTTGCATTCCATATGGATTGGTGCTTCTTTTACCCTCTTCGGGGCGACCATATGACTTTCAGCAACGGAAAGCCCTGCCGCTTCAAACTCATCAGCATTACTCGGAAGATTCTCTGCACTTTTTTGCATTTGATTTCCCAATGGTGCAGGAACCACATTGATGACAAACTCTTTTGTCGCTCGAATATTGACCAATGTATCTTTTTCTGTCCCTTCCCTGTCTCCAACGCCAGGTCCAATAGAAATACAGAGCATGGGAGGATTTCTTGAAGCAACAGTGAAAAAACTGAAAGGTGCGAGATTCAGGCCGCCATCCTCTGATACAGTGGAAACCCAGGCAATCGGTCTTGGGACGACAGATCCGGTTAATAATTTGTACACTTCTTTTTCTCCAAGTTCCGAAGGGTTAAATTCCAAACGGATCACTCCTTCCACCTTTAAATAACATAGTTATTCTTTTTATTCATAATCGATAATGCTGTCAGTAAAGTAAAAACAATAAACATCATACCAGTGATTAAAAACCACCCGGAAGAAAATTGACCAGTCTTATCCACGATTAAACCGAACAAGGGCGGAATGATAATGGCCCCGGCTGATCCCAGTGTGATACTGATCCCGCTTGAGATGCCTGCTTGTTCTCTCGGCACCAATTCACTTGCAAGATTCATCCAGATGCCATTAAAGCCTGAAGCAGCAAATCCAAACAGAGCTGTAATGGGAGCCATTACCCAAAATGGGGCTGAAGTAATGACAGCAGCTGACGTACTGGCCATTGCGGTAATTATGGTTATAATCATAAGGATCACAACACGTTTTCCTTCAAACAGCCTATCGCTTATGATTCCCCAGGAAACCCTGCCAATGGTTCCGAATACTTCGGATATAACCAGGAGAATACCTGATAAAAAGATTGAAATCTTCAGCTGTTCATAGGCAAACAAAACAATGTACGTATTTAAACACATTTGAGTACCATTCAAACCGAGAGCACTAAAGCTTACCAGCATCAAAGCTTTATTTTTAAACATTTTAAACATTGATTTGTAAAATTGGAGCAAACTCATTCTGCTGCCTTTCGCTTGTTCCAGTTCAGGTGGATCCCGATAAAAATGATAGGAAACGAATCCGCCCGCCAATAAAAGAATGCAAGCGGTAAGAAGTACAAATCTCCAGCCAAAAGATACACTAAGCGGAAGCAGTATCAAACTGGCCAGAGCCGATCCTGCCGTGATGCCTGTTTGCTTTATTCCCATCGCGGTCCCCCGCTGTTTAAGCGGAAACCAATAAATGATGCCCCTGTTTGTTATCGGATGCATGGATCCATACCCTATTCCTCCGATGACAATCAATAACAGGACAAGCCAAAATTCATGGAGCATAGTCATGAAAAGATAGCCTAAGCCCATTAAAGCTGATGCGAGCACCAGTAATTTACGGGATCCTGCCAGGTCTGTCAGAAAGCCGGCAGGCACGGAAATAATGGCCTGGCCCAAAAACAATGCCGCCGGGAGCATGCCGATTTGTGACTTTGTCAGGGAAAGATCTTCCCCAATTAATACGCCCAGCGGACCAATACTGCGGCCGACAAATGCTACCATCAGCTGTGAGAGCAATAGAAACAATAGCATTCGCCATGGATTTTCAGTTAAGGCAAATTCTTTTTTTGCCAGTGAATTGCTCATAATCAATCATCTCTTTTTTGGCTCTTAGGCCTTTAAATTGATTGCTGATAAATCTTCCTCCAGCACTTTGCTTTTTGAAACAGCTGGAGCTAAGAGGGTTCCTGCAATACAAATTAAAAAGTTCAGCCCCAGTCCCAGAACACCGCCATGAATTCCATAGATGGTTTTGTAGCCTGTCCATGTAAGCAATCCGGCTAATATGGCTCCTGAAAGCATCCCCCAGAAGACAGCCTTTCCTGATAAGCGCTTCCAATATAAGCCCAATACAAAAGCAGGGAAAACCTGAACCAGCAATTCGAATTTCAATACAAAAATTTCATAAAGGGTTCCCGGAGGATTCCAGGCAATCCACAGAAGAAAGATGATGGCGATAATTCCGCATACTTTCCCAACCATAACCTTCTTGTGTTCAGATGCCTGAGGATTGATGAATTTCCCATATACATCATTTGAGAGCATCGATGAAAAACTGAGCAGAACTGAATCCGCTGTTGAGATAATGGCGGCCACAATGCCCCCAAAGAAAATGATCATAACCCAGTAGTAAAATGGATTAATGGCAGCTATTTCATTGGCCATCAAACCTACGAGCTGCTCAGAACCTGTCTTATCAAGGCCAGGAAAAAGCATGATTCCAATGATGCCCACCATAAATACAAGTCCTGTTGTAATAGGCGGCATCCATGCCATGCGGGCAAATGATTTTTTCAGTGTTTTTTCGCTTTGCGCAGAATATATTCTCTGAACAGCATGTGGATAAATACTTGCTCCAAGTCCAACCAGCAGGAGCATACTTAACCAATTAATATTCACTTCCATTGGAGGAACTGCCGTTTTTGCAGGCTCAATCTCTGCTACATATCTTGTAACATCAGAGAAATTTCCTCCGACGAGGTACAAGCCTCCAATGAGAAAGACGATGATGCCGATCATAAGAACAATGCCCTGCATAACATCTGTGAATGCAACCGCCTTCATTCCGCCCATCCATTCATAGGCAAGCATGACAGCAACGAAGACAATAACAGCAATCTGGTATGGAATGGTTCCGCCCGTCATTCCGGATACAGCCTGTCCGATTGCTACCAGCTGTTCTAATAGATAGTTTCCAAGCCCCCAAAGCATGAGAAAGATACTAAGCAATGTGACTGCCTTTGATTTAAAGCGGTGATCGATCCAGTCAGTAGGTGTTACAAAATTTCTTTTCTTTGCAATGACATAAAGCCTTGGTGCAAACAGTAAATAGATTCCGATAATAATTGTCATAAACGAGATGGACTGTATCCATGAGAAGCCTGTCCGATAGGCTGTCGGTGCATAGCCGACAATAGTATTTCCGCTATATTGCGTCGCATATAGGGTGAAAAAGAGTGCAATGAAACCGAGGTTTCTTCCGGCAAGATAATATCCTGAAAGACTGTGATGAAGGTTCTTATCGCCTCTGCCGGACAGGTAACCAATTAGCAGCATGATTATGGCAAATGCTGATAAGATAATGATCCCATCTGTGCCTGCAAATGCTAAATCATTCATGATTTATCCCCCTTTGCTCTTTCGGCTTCTTCCTGGTCCTCCACGATATTCCACTCATTCACACATAGCCAGCTTAAATACCCGCACATGAGAATGGAAAAAGCTGCAGAGATAAATGCCCATAACGGAAACCCGAGAATATAAGGTTCTGCAGCAGCATCCGGAAAATACCAGGGTACTACGCCAAGTGTTATGATGGCGAGGACTACCCAAATCCATTTCTTGCGAATAGGTTCTTTTATCGTTCTGTCTTCCATTCGACTGCCTCCCTATTAATTAATTTCGACGCCCAGCTTGTAGTAAATCTTATGTCCTGATTCAAAGGAGTCTATATTTTGAGATGATTGAAGGGTCGCTCCAATTTCATCCAATCCTTGTAACAGCTGATCTTTTCGATAGGAGCCTATCTCGAATTCTGACATGTATCCAAAAGAATCTTCTATTCTCTGACTCTCTAAATCGACTTTAATCTGATAGCCAGGTATTTCTCTTGTTTTCCGAAAAAGAAATTCTATATCCTGATCGGGCAAAACGACTGGCAGGATCCCATTTTTGAAACAATTATTATAGAAAATATCTGCGAATGATGGAGCCAGGATTACTTTTATTCCATATTCTGCAATCGCCCATGGTGCATGCTCCCTGGATGAGCCACATCCAAAATTTTTGCGGGTCAGCAGTATAGGCGCATTTCGGTATGGTTCGCGATTTAGAATGAAATCCGGCTTTTCCCTGTCATTTCCATATCGCCATTCATAGAAAAGAAATTTGCCAAACCCTGTTCTTTCAATACTTTTAAGAAATTGCTTCGGGATAATGGCATCTGTGTCAACATTTGCCGCATCAAGCGGAGCAACGATGCCTGTAAATCTCGTAAAAGATTTCATTTTAAACTGACCTCCTTTCTTTCCTTAACTGGCCACTCCCTCACATCTGTAAACCGCCCGGCAATCGCTGCAGCCGCTGCCATTACCGGGCTGACCAAATGGGTCCTGGCATTCCTTCCCTGCCTGCCTTCAAAGTTCCGGTTTGAGGTGGATGCACAGCGCTCTTCCGGAAGAACCAAATCCTCATTCATTCCCAGGCACATGCTGCAGCCCGCTTCTCTCCATTGGAAACCGGCCTCTATAAAAATCTGGTCAAGCCCTTCAGCCTCTGCCTGAATTTTTACTAGCTGTGAACCGGGAACAACCAAGGCTTCCACATGTTCCGCAACTTTAAAACCGTTTGCGATTTTAGCAGCCTTGCGGAGATCTTCAATTCGGCTGTTTGTACAGGAGCCGATAAAGACTTTGTCGATCCCTATTTCGGTGATCGGTGTTCCCGGTTCCAGACCCATATACTGCAGTGCCTTTTTTGCAGGCCGCACATGATCTTCAGACATATCTTCAAGTTTCGGGATAGTTTCTGTAATGCCGGCAACCTGGCCTGGATTCGTCCCCCAGGTAACCTGCGGGATGACTTCAGCAGCATTAAAATCAGCGGTCAAATCAAATTTTGCATCCTCATCTGTATAATATTGCTTCCACTCTTCAAGGGCTTCTTCCCATAGATTTCCTTCAGGAACCTCCTGTTTTCCTTTCAAGAACGCAAAGGTTTTGCTGTCAGGCTCAATTAGTCCAGCCCTCGCTCCCATTTCGATGCTCATATTACAGACGGTCATGCGCTCTTCCATCGTTAATTTCCGGATGGCTTCGCCGCGATATTCAACCACATATCCTGTTGCAAAATCATGTCCATATTTTCCAATGATTGAAAGAATCAGATCCTTGGCAGTAGTCCCCTGCGGCAATTGTCCATGTATATTTATTGCCAAAGTTTTTGATTTAAATTGCTTTAATGTCTGGGTGGCAAGAACATGTTCAACTTCACTTGTACCGATGCCAAAGGCAAGTGCTCCGAACGCACCATGTGTAGAGGTATGACTGTCGCCGCATACAATCGTCATCCCTGGCTGGGTTAATCCCAGTTCAGGAGCAATGACGTGTACGATTCCCTGATTACTGCTGTTCAAGTCAAAAAGCTGTATGCCGAAATCACTGCAGTTTTTTTCTAATGCATCGACTTGCTTCTTTGCGATTTCATCCCTGAATGGCAATGTGCGATCTGTTGTTGGGATGCTGTGGTCCATGGTCGCAACCGTCAGCTCAGGCTTTCTTACTCTGCGATTATTGATTCTTAAGCCTTCAAAAGCCTGCGGGGATGTGACTTCATGAATTAAATGAAGATCAATGTACAAAAGGGAAGGCTGGTTCTGCTGCTCAAGCACTGCATGTTTATCCCAAATTTTTTCATATAGAGTCCGCCCCATGTTGAAGCCCTCCTAAATGATATTTTTTTTCTTCAATTCTTCTAATCTATCTTCATCGAAACCAAGGAGGCCTGAGTAGATATCATTGTTATGCTTGCCCATCGCTTCAGGGCCGGCATGCTTCACTTCCCCTGGTGTCCTGCTTAATTTTGGAACAATGCCAGGCATTGGAAACTCCCCCAGCTGCGGATGATCAACTTTGATGATCATGTCCCGTTCTTTATAATGGGGATCTTCCAGAATATCTTTAGCTGAATAGATGAGCCCTGAAGGCACTCCTTTATCTTCAAGGATTTTTAGCGCTTCTTTAGCCGGGAGAGTCTTAGTCCATTCTTCGATCATGGAGTCAAGAAGCTTCATGTTCTCTCCTCTTGCATGATGTGTTGAAAATCTTGGGTCCTTCGCCAATTCCGGCTGCTCCATTGCCTCACATAATCTGCTGAACACTCCATCCGCATTGGCGCCGATCACGATATATGTTTTATCCTTTGTAAAATAAATATTGGATGGCGCAACACCTGGCAGAATATTGCCCATCCTTTCCCTTATGTATCCTGCTAGAAGATAATCCGGAATAATGCTTTCCATCACAGAGAATACAGATTCATAGAGGGCTGTATCGACTACCTGCCCCTTTCCTGAACGCTCCCTCTCATGTAAAGCAACCAGGCAGCCGATCGTGGCAAAAAGTGCTGCCAGTGTATCACCAATGGATACACCTATTCGCGATGGCGGCCTGTCAGGGAAACCGGTTACATTTCTTAGCCCCCCCATTGCTTCGCCGACACTGCCGAAGCCGGCACGATGCTTATACGGCCCAGTCTGTCCATATCCGGAAGTCCGGACCATTATTAATCTGGGGTTTATCTCCGACAATGTTTCGTAGGAAAGATTCCATTTTTCCATTGTGCCCGGGCGGAAATTCTCAATGACAACATCGGCTTCTTTAACAAGTTCTCTTAAAACCTGCTGCCCTTCTTCTTCGCGCAGGTTTAATGTGATTGATTTTTTATTTCGCGATTGAATCGGCCACCATAGCCCAACTCCATCCTTTGACTTTCCCCAGTTTCTCATGGGATCTGATTTTCCTGGAGGTTCAACCTTGATGATTTCAGCACCAAAGTCCCCAAGAAGACGTCCTGAAAATGGTCCAGCTAATAGTGTGCCAAGCTCAAGAACTCTTATATCTTGCAGTGGAAGCTGTTTTTCTGACATGTAATTCCCTCCTGTTATTTCTTGAATGCGCTTTTATATTTAAATTTTCTCAATCTTGTATACAAATTTAATTGTTTGTATACAATAAGTCAATAACAATTTTAAAATTTTCTGATATCTCTTTAAAAACATTGATTTGATTAAGTTTCAGTATAAATTTTCAGAATATTTGTTGTAATAATTTTCCCGTTTGTATACAATTAAGTTGAGGTGTTGTTATGGATGCATACGAATATATAAAAGATGCCATTATTGAAGGGAAATTTGTCCCTGGTATGCGGCTCGCTGAAGAGTCATTGGCTAAAAAGATGAATATTAGCCGCACTCCTATTAGAGAAGCAATTAGGCAGCTTGAAGCAGAAGGACTAGTTATTCCTTTAAAGCGCGGGGTCAGCGTAAGACATTTTACAAAAGATGATATTCGGCAAATTTATGACCTGCGCACCCTGCTCGAAGGATACGCTGCCAGCCAGGCGGCGATACATCGGACAGAAAGTGACCTTCTTAAAATGGAAAGTGCCAATATTTTATATGAAGAAGCAATTAGCCGGCATGTGGAATCCAATATGGAAAGCCTGAAAGATATTGTTCAGGTAAACCAGAAATTCCATGAAGCTATTGTCGCAGCTTCCAAAAATGAGCATATTCATTTCCACATTTCCAAGGTTGTCGTCGTTCCAATTGTGTTCCGGTCCTTCTATTGGTATAACAGCTTTCAGCTAAAGCAATCACTTGAGGTACATAAAACCATCCTGGAAGCGATCAAAAATCGGGAGCCTGAACGTGCCCGCATTGCGATGCACGAACATATTTACCAGGGCCGTGATCATGTTTTGAAGCATCTGGAGCAAATCAAAAACATTCATCTGCTGAAGGAGGAAGGAAAATGATTGAAATTTGTGAAGTTGGCCCCCGGGATGGGTTACAGAACGAGTGCAAAATGGTCTCAACGGAATCCAAAGTTGAACTGATTACAAGATTACTTGATTCCGGCATCCGCAATATAGAAGCCGTCTCTTTTGTCAATCCGAAGGTTGTTCCTCAGATGGCCGATGCAGAAGAAGTTCTGAAATCACTGCCTAAAAGAAATGGGGTCCGCTATGGCGGCCTGGTTTTAAGCCGGTCAGGGCTTGAACGTGCACTTAAGACCGATGTGGATTTTCTTCATGTTGTAACCACGACAAGTGATTCGTTCAATTTACGGAATGCGAAAAGGACTGTTGAGCAGGCTGTTGAAGAACTTAGTCAGGTAATTAAAGACGGTGCCTCTTCAGGCAAAGGTGTATCTGGAGTATTGGGCACCTCATTTGGATGTCCGTTTGAAGGAGAAGTTCCATTAGAAAACGTGCTGAAAGCGGCTGAAAGATTTTTAGAAGCCGGCTGTACTGAAATCACTCTGGCTGATACAACAGGTATGGCCAATCCTGTTCAGGTCCAAAAAGTGGCAGAAACATTCTTTGATACTTTTGGAATGGATCTTTCGCTTGGACTTCACTTCCATAATACGCGCGGTTTGGGACTGGCTAATGTATTGGCGGGATATCATGCGGGTGTCCGCCGCTTTGATTCATCCATCGCCGGATTAGGCGGATGCCCATTCGCACCAAAAGCAGTCGGGAATGTTTGTACAGAAGATATGATCAATATGTTCCACGGTATGGGTGCGGATACTGGGACAGATCTTCCTGTTGTACTGGAAACAGCCAAGTGGATGGAAACAGTGATGGAACGGCCGCTGGATGGGATGTTAATGAAAGCAGGAATAGCTTAATTTGAGGGAAAGCCATCTGTGGGATGGCTTTTTATTAGTCTAAAATGGCGGCTGCAGCTTTTGTTTGCAGGTTTTACTGATTTGTTTGCTAGTTTGGTGTTTTTCTTTGCATATTTTGTGTTCTATTTGCAAGTTTACTGTTTTATTTGCAAAGTTTACAATTAAGACATCAACTAGAAGCAACTCTTTTTTACCAACGGGGATTTACTTCCAATTAAATCCGGGGACCATGATAGATCCATTAACCTTTTGGTCCAAAGTACTTAAATAAGAATTGTTACCCTGATCCGCTCTGCATTTGTTCAATTGGGATATTGCCTTTTCTCTCCCGGATTCCATTCAGGCATTCACCTTACTATCGTTTCAAGTTTTACGATGAAGCCGGATACTCTTCTTTCCTTCTCACATTGTATATTAAAAAAAGAGTCTAGGTTCCTAGACCTAAACTCTATTACTTAAACCTGCTGATCAACTCTTTCAAATCTTCCGCCATACCCGTAAGCTGGTCAGCGGAAAGGGATATTTCCTCCATGGATGCAGCTTGTTCTTCAGTTGATGCCAGTACACTTTGTGTAGCCATGGCGGATTCATTTGCCACATGGGTTATCTCATCCATGGACTGGACCATTTGCCTGGAACCGACAGACATTTGCTGAATGGCTGAAGCGACTTCCTGCATTTGATTGGTCACCATGCTGACAGACTGGCGGATTTGTTTGAAGGAATCCCCTGCACCCTTCATGACTTCCATGCCCTCTGTTACTTCATGATTGACCGTATCCATGGTTTGGACAACCTGATGGGTTTCTTCCTGGATTTTTGAGATCAGCTGGCTGATTTGCAGAGTGGATTCCGCCGATTTTTCAGCGAGATTTCGGACCTCGTTCGCTACAACGGCAAAGCCCTTGCCCTGTTCTCCTGCCCGGGCCGCTTCAATGGCAGCATTCAATGCCAGAAGATTCGTTTGAGCAGCAATTCCGGTAATTACTTCGATAATCTTTCCGATCTCCTGTGAACGCTGGCCAAGACCTTTTACCACCTTGGATAAGTCCTGAACATTCACATGAATGGAATTCATCTGGCAGCCTGCTGTTGAAATGGATGCATCGCCATGATTTGCTTTTTCCAGTGAATCATTGATCTGTTCTGTAACCTGTTCTGAATTAGCCGCCACCTGTGTCAGTGCTTCAGACATCTGCATAATCACATTGGAGGCCGTTCCAACACCGTGGACCTGATTATCGGCGCCTGCAGCAATCTCTTCAATCACCTCAGCAATGTGGCTTGTTGCCATATTTGTCTGCTGTGCGCCGGATGATAGCTGCTGGGCATAATGTGTGACTTCGTCCGAAGCCAGAACCACTTTATTGAGCACATCCTGCCAGGCGGAGGCTGTATGATTCAATGCCGCAGCAATGGACCCAAGCTGGCCAACAGATTTCTCGTCCAGTCTTGAGGACATGTTTCCTTCTGCAAGTTCTTCAATGTAGGCATTAATTTTGCTGATAGGTGCAATAAACTTGCGGTAGTTCATAAATGCGGATAATATTCCCGCCAGTGTTCCAAGGATGACAATAAACCCGATGGTCATCCAAAAAGCACTGCCTTCAAGCCCGTTACCAACACATACTGCAATGCTGATGATCAATACAGTAGGAATAATGACGAATAAAGTACGGAGAATATAGTTAAGCTGGCTCATGTAACAGACTCCTTTATTATTATTTCACTAAAATAAATTCCAAATTCCCCCTATAATCTCATGTTATACCAATAGACAATTTGATTATAGTTGATAAAAGGAAGATATATCAATATATTTTGTAGAATTATTTTTAAATAATTGAAATAGTTTGTCACTTTTTGCTGTAAAAAATGCCAGCCTCCAAAGAAGCCGGCATTTCTACCAGATTATTCTGCTGCAGCAGTCCTTGTCTCTTTTTTCGCCATGGAAAGAGCTGCTGTGCCAAGAGCAATAATGATAAAAATACTTCCTGCAGCTGCGTTGTATTCAACGGAGGTTGTCTCAATCATGATTCCGCCGATCATGCTGCCGAATGCCATTCCCATGTGAACTGCAGAATTGTTCAATGTCTGCTGAATATCCGAAGTTTCCGGTGTTACTTCAATTAAGTAGCTGTGTATGGCCGGTGTGACTGCCCAGCTGAGCATACTCCAAATGACTACTGTGAAAAGGAATACCGGCAGGGAAAAAGCTGCAAACGGCAAGGCAAAAAGCGTAATTCCGAACATGGCAACGAGCGTTAAAATAACCGATTTTGCACCGAAACGGTCTGCCAGGTGGCCGCCAAGGCCGCCACCGATTACCGCCGCAATCCCGAAAATCATGTAGACAATACTGACCCAGTTTCCATCCAGACCCATATTCATTTTCAGGAAAGGTGTCAGGTATCCGTAAAAAGCTAAGTGGCCTGTCATTAGTAAAAAGGATGTTATCTGTATGAGCGCTATTTTCCTGCTTTTCAGCGTTTTAAGCTGTACGCCAATCGGCACAGCAGGCTTTGGAGCAACCTTTCCAAGAAAGAAGTAAACCCCGGCCATTGATAAAAGTGTAAGTGCTGATATCAGTACAAATGGGGCCCGCCAGCCAAAAGCATTTCCAAGCATTAATCCAATGGGAACACCAAGTACAAGGGATGCACTAATTCCCATAAACACGATTCCGATCGCACGTGCACGAAATTCTTCTGAAACGATGTATGATGCCATTGTCATGCACAAGGCAATAAGCAGTGAGCCGCTTGCTGCCGCCAGAATTCGGCCGACTAATAAAACACCGTAAAACGGACTGAATACAGCCACAATGTTCCCGGCCAAAAATACAGCCAATGATATCATCATTAAACGGCTGCGTTCCATTTTAACTGTCATTGTGAGCAGGACAGGTGCTGCGATAGCAAAGGCAAGCGAAAATACCGTAATTAACAGGCCCGCCTGCCCCAAGCTGACACCCAGATCTGAAGCGACAAGATCCAGCAGACCGCCTATAATCAATTCCACCATTCCAACGACAAATGATATGATTGCCAATAAGTAGATGCGTTTATCCAAGCTGAACTTCCTCTCTATTATCCTAGCGATTATCTTCATTTCAATAAAATAACATCTTAACATATCTGACCGTGCAAGCTCAAAGGATAGAATAATCTAAAAATAAAAGGTGAATTATTGTAAATAAAAATCATTTTTTGGGAAAAAATAAAAATACTTCCCTAAGACAACTTCCATAATTTACATGTTTGAATATAACAGTAAAATAGGAATGTAATTAACAAATACTGTAAAGGAGTTGATTCATTTGTTGGACAATCAAGCAAAGAAAGGTCATACATTATCCCCTCTGACCCCACCTGGAATAGAAGAAATACAGCCGGCCGGTACAACTCCTATTGACACAAATGCCATCAAAAGCATGGAACCTGAATTCGATCTGACTGGAACCGTTTTAAACGACTATAATTAAGCGACAATCCCTGCGGGTCTCCAGCAGGGATTTTTTTATCGCAGTCTAACGGGCAGTAAGACCCCCACTTCAAGACTCAGAGGGAATAAAGGAGGATAGGCGGGGGTCAAACTGCCCAATCTAGCTGCGGCTCCTAGGGGCTCGCTTGTCACCCCTAGGTAAGTCGCCTCGTTTTATAATGTAAAGGCCCGAAAAAAAGAACAAAGACTAAGAACGCCACCTCCTCCCAAAAGCTGCCGCTTTCGGTCGTGCGATGTATCGCTGCCGTAGCTTTCCTTGTCCTGTGGCAACGTCTTTGTGACCCACTTTCCGTGAGCCTCAACTAACAATCAGTGGGAATAAGGAAAACCCCCTGATTGAAGTTTCACTTTATGGAAAGTTTGTCCGAGGGGAAGCATATGCATGTAATATTCCTTGTGATTAAGCTGGGAAAATAACCAAATGGAGCAGGATTATGATTTATTTATTAGTGGTTATTTTCATAATTGTTCTTGTCATGCCGTTTCTATCTGAGTTTGTGGAAAAAAATCTGGAGATGTTTTTATTTGTAATGGGGCTTTCCGCAGCACTCGCTAGCGGAGTTCTAAACAGCGGTCTTTTTGTACAAGCGGCACAGGAGCCTGTAAAAATTACACTCGCTGTCTTTATTGCGGGCCTCTTGTTTAAGTGGTTTCAGGCAAATCTGGAAAAAAGCATCCTTTCAGTAAGCCGGCGCATGCCGTTTCGATTATTTGCAGCATTGATGGTCATTTTCCTGGGATTAATTTCAAGTGTTATTACCGCTATTATTGCTGCACTGGTTCTTGTGTTAATTATTAGTGCCCTAAGGCTTGATAGAACCTCAGAAGTCAGGCTGACAGTACTCGCCTGTTTCTCGATTGGCCTTGGCGCAGCACTGACGCCAATTGGCGAACCGCTTTCCACCATTGCCATCAGTAAAATGAAAGAAGACTTTTTCTTTTTGATGGATTTGGTTGGACCGCAAATTATTATTGCCCTCGTGTTTTTCGGCATCATGGCAGCGATAGCTGTTAAACCGCCTAGTTCTGGCAAAGCTTCCTTTACCAAAAAGCCTGCCAGTGAAAACTATGAAGAAATCTTTGTCAGGGCTTTGAAGATTTACTTTTTTGTCATGGGCCTGACGATGCTTGGGGCCGGTTTTGAACCGCTGATTAATCACTTTTTAATCGGTTTAAATCCGCTTCTGTTATATTGGATCAATATGATTTCTGCTGTACTTGACAATGCTACCCTTGCTGCAGCTGAAATCAGTCCATCTATGGACCATTTCACCGTTCAATCGATTCTTCTGGGACTCCTGATCAGCGGCGGAATGCTGATCCCCGGAAATATTCCCAATATTATTGCTGCCGGTAAACTGCAGATAACGAGTAAAGAGTGGGCCGTATTCGGAGTGCCTTTTGGATTGGTCACGATGATAGGATATTTTGTGCTTATTTTATTCAGTGGGAATTAAAAGGGCTGCGTGCAGTCCTTTTTTATTTATCTTATTTAGTTTCCATAACATTATTATTATTTACTAAAAAGAAGCTGCATCTCGCAGCTTCCAATTTCATATCCTATTCATTTTTATAATGGCCGCTATGTTCCTCGCTGTTCTTTCCATATGAAGTGCTGCTTTCTCAAAAGCATCCGGAAGGGTTATCACGCCAGGAACTATGCTGAAAAGTGCATCAATACCGTGGTCATGGACGATATGGCTGTCGTCTGATAAGGAACCTGCAAGACCGAATACGGGTATTCCGTGCTTCTTTGCCGCTTTTGCCACCCCAATTGGCGTTTTTCCATAAATCGTCTGGCTGTCAATCCTGCCTTCGCCTGTAATGACAAGGTCAGCACCTTTTACTTCCTCCTCAAAGTTAACCGCGTCAAGGACAATATCAATTCCTCTTTTTAAGTCAGCATTTAAGAATGCAAGCAGACTTCCGCCTATCCCTCCGGCCGCACCTGCCCCCTCTATATCGCGAAATGGTTTGCCGAGTGCATGTTCAACAATATCTGCAAAATGGCCCAGATTCCGATCCAGCAGCTGTACCATTTCTTGTGTCGCCCCTTTTTGCGGCCCAAAGATAGCGGAAGCACCTTTTGGACCAGTTAATGGGTTATCAACATCGCATGCTACTTCAATATGGATGTCCCGAAGCCGTGGGTCGAGGTTTGACATGTCGATGGCTGAAAGCTCAGCAAGCGCCACTCCGCCCGGACCGATTTCCCTGCCCGTTTTACCATAAAGCTTTCCGCCTAATGCCTGTATCATTCCCGCTCCCGCATCATTTGTCGCACTTCCTCCGATACCAATTATGATGTGCTGAACTCCTGTGTCCGCTGCGGCAGTGATTAATTCACCTGTTCCCCTCGTTGAAGTGAGTAAGGGGTTCCGTTTTTCTGGAGGAACCAGATGCAAGCCGGATGCAGCGGCCATTTCAATGACAGCTGTCTTTCCATCCCCCATTAAGCCAAAGAATGCCTGTACCGGTTCTCCCAGCGGACCCGTGACAGTACACTCAATCATTCTTCCGTATGTTGCATCTACAAGCGATTGGACCGTTCCCTCTCCTCCGTCAGCCATCGGCATTTTTTTATATTGAGCATCTGGAAAAATTGATTTAAACCCTCGTTCAATGGCATTCGCTGCCTCTAGTGCCGATAAACTCTCCTTAAAAGAATCCGGCGCAATAACTATTTTCATTCCTGATCTCACCTTTCTTTAGCCTAATAGCTTAAAGACTCCAAATATCAGAGTTGAAATAACAGCAAGAGTTAAACCGATAAGCGACTCATATGGCATTTGCTTCAATCGTTCTTTCATATCCATATTGACGCTTCCTGCGGTTGAGTGGAAAAAACTTTCATTCGGCAAATAGTCCAGTACGGTAGCCCCAGCATGAATCATGGCTGCTCCTGCTAAAGCTGATATTCTCGACCATTCCATAAGCAGGCGGAACTTTTTTCAAGATTAATAGTATGGCAATGACTAAAGCTGATATCGCGCCTAAAGTGCTTACAGTTACATCCATTATGAGCCCTCCCGTGATGATTTGCTTATGTATCCATTGTAAGCGTTTGCGCGTATTGTTTCATTGTGTATGCTGATGAAAAAAAGCGGTCAGAACTTTACTATAATTGTGCACATGCACAATCATTGACGCGATTTGAATAATTTCGCTACATATAGTTCAAGCATCATCTTCACATTCCGCGGGTCTCTTCCAGTTATTTCTGTTATCTTATCCAGGCGGTATCTCAGAGTATTGCGGTGGATAAATAAGTGGTCTGCTATTTTGCCAAGATCCCCTCCTTCTTTCATAAAAACATCAAGAGTATGTGCCAGCTCCCCTTTTTTATCCTGCTCCATGAGCCGGTCATAGAAAGAAATTGCCTCAGTGTCCTTTAGTCCAAGCGTGCATATCTCAGCTTCGAGCCAGTATTTATCATAACTGTAAAAGCCTGCGTCGGGCTGAATCCTGGGTCCAAGTTCAGTAAGCTGCCGTGCATGCCGAAAAGACGATTTTAAGCCGTTCATGTTTTCTGAAGAATTCCCTATCCCAATAACCGCTTTCCTCTTTGAAAGGCTGTCAATCCTCTTTAAAGCTGAGATCTGTTCAGACTGTCCCCCTGCCTTTAAAATTACAATTTCATTGTTGAACGTTACCCCTGTTAAATCCTGGTTTCCTAACTCAAAATGAATGGCATTAATAAGCTTTTGATTCTCAGTACCCAGCTCTTCCGGCAGCTTCAGTACAATGGCTGTCCGCGGAATTTTAAGATCGTATCCCAAAAACCCGGCCCTCTCTTCCAGCCAGGCTTCATTTAAAGGTTCTTCAGAAATAAGCAGGTTTACAATCTCGCCCTGGAGACGCTGCTTCCACTGTACTCTTTCCAGCAAAAAAGACTGCTCCAGAACGAGTTCTGCTGCCATTTTAACAAGCTCTGCATAATTCTGGATTTGCTCAGGTTCCCCCGTGATGCCGACTACACCAATAATTTGATTGTTAAACTGGATGGGCAAATTGATTCCCGGCTTGGCTCCTTTCAGTCCGGCAGCACTTTTTTCATCAATTACCACACTTTTGCCTTTTTTAAGGACCAATAAAGCGCCGTCATGAACCTGGTTGATCCTTTCCTTCTCACCTGATCCGATTATAATGCCTTCCTCATTCATAACATTTATATTTTTATTAAGAATTTTCATCGTACGCTCCACTATTTCCTGAGCGAGTTCATAGGATAAAAAGTGCACCATTCACTCCGCCTTCCTGATAGATTACTAACAATGTATCATAGTAAATTTGCACAATAAACAAAATAAAAACCGTGTGACAAGACACGGTTAAGAAGTTGTTTATGCTAATGTCTGCAGGTATGCCCATTTGTGTTCCCGTTCATCCTCTGAAAGGCGGTAACGGTCATCCAGCAGTTCGGCAAGCAGCTCATTTTTTTCCGACGGAGGGATAGAAAGCTTTTTAATATAATCGCGGCAGTTTCCAAGGAATTCTGAATATCCCGTCCAGCTCTCATCAAATTGTTCATCCAGCTGTTTTTTGAGCATCCGGGTCAGCTTTGGGCTTGCACCATTTGAGGTGACAGCGATTTGAAGAGGACCGCGCTTTACAGCTGCCGGGAAGATTACATTTCCTTCTCCTGCTTCATCGACCACGCAAACCAGCTGATCTGAATTTAGTGATTTAGCCAGTGCATGGTTAGCTTCACGTTCATTTGTAGCCAGAATCGATAAAAAAGCATCTTTAAAATCATCTGCGGAAGCTTCCCGCTGAATGAGTTCATAGCCTCTTTGATGGGCTAAATGAAGAAGCTCATCTGTAAAATCAGGAGCAACAAATGTGATATGGGCATTTTCTCCATCTAGTGTTTTCGCCTTTCGAAAAGCAATTCTGCCTCCGCCAGCAATAACGATTCTCTTGTTGGTTAGATCAATGAATAACGGCTGCATTCTCATTCACCTCTCCATTCGCTTTTTTAGCGACCAGGTTTTGGATAGCGGTATGTTTTCCCAGTGTATCAGTAAGATTCACAGTAAAGCCTGCTTTTACTTTCTTATTTACTTCTCTTACAACTTCACTTAATAAAAGCCCTGAGAATAGTAGATATGGGATGACAATCACATTGCCGCTTGCCTTCTGGCATATGGAGTCAAGACCATCCTGGAAGGACGGAGCAGCGGCTGCCAGATAGCAGACCTGCACATTTTTCACACGGAGACGATTGCTGATGCTGTTTTTGATAGAGTCAAAAGCTCTTAGAATGGAAGGATCACTGCTGCCTCTTCCCACAATTAAAACAGAATCTAAAGGAGATATCGGCTGGGCATCTGCTGTAACAAGCTCTGCAATGGCGTCTAGAATAGTGTCCTGGACTCCAAAAGGGTCCGCCATCTTTACGATGATGCCGTGATATTTTTCTATTAAAGGGGCAAGCTCTTCAGGAATATCCTTCTTGATATGGCCGGCTGCAAGTAAAAATAAAGGCACAATGACAATTTCGGAGGCGCCTTTCCGCACACAGTATTCAAAGCCGGTTTCAATATCAGGCTCTGTTAATTCCAGAAAACAAAGCTTTTGAATGGGAGCATCGACTTTTTTCATAACACCTTCTATAAAAAGGTTTGTTTCGGCAGCTCCTTTTTTGGAACGTGTGCCATGGCCGATGTATAGGACCGCTTTCATTATTTGGGCTCCCTCCTTTTTTAAAACCGCCGTTTATCCTTGCACAGCAGGCAGATTTGGTACAATTTCTTCTTCAAACCAATTAATTTTATGGTGCATGGAGACTACATTTCCAATGACGATCATGCTTGGATTTGTGATGTTGGATTCTTTCACTTTGTTCTCAATAGTAGCAAGCGTGCCAGCAACGGTCCGCTGCTCTGAAAGGGTTCCCCAGTGAACGAGGGCAATCGGTGTTTGAGGTGATTTCCCATTTTGAATAAGGTTTTTCACAATATTAGGCAAATGGGACACACCCATATATACACAAATCGTGTCTACTGCATGCGCCAGATGTGCCCACTGGTGCTCAGCTTCTTCGTTTCCTGCCTGGTGTCCTGTAACAAAGGCGAAACTTTTGCTTAAGGTTCGGTGTGTGACCGGAATCCCCGCATAAGCTGATGCCGCGATCCCTGCAGTGACTCCGGGCACAATTTCAAATGGCACATCATGATTGGCACACTCTTCTGCCTCTTCCCCGCCTCTGCCGAATACAAATGGATCTCCGCCTTTCAGCCGGCAGACCTGAAGACCTTTTTTCGCATATTTGACGAGCAGATGATTAATGGTTTCCTGTTTCATCACATGATGATTGGGGAGTTTGCCGCAATATACCAGCTGGGCTTCTTTTTTCGCATAATTTAATAGTTCACGGTTAACGAGACGATCATAAAGAACGACATCTGCCTCCTGCAGGCAGCGCATTCCCTTAACAGTCATCAGGTCCGGGTCACCCGGTCCGGCACCTACTAAATAAACTTTTCCTGTCATACTCATGCCCGCCCTTTCTGTATTGTCTTATAATATATGCACTTTAACGCTTTTCCTAGGCTGGTAATCTAATTGTTTTCTATAATACCATTTTTCAGGGTGAAATAGTAGGAATTATTTTTTTCAGAAAAGGAGTCTCCTATTAAAAGAGACTCCCGGTTCTTATAAAATAATCTTTTCACGCAAATGTGTTAATATTTGCCCGACTGCTTCTTCTACTGTGTACTGATCAGATCGGACCGTAATTTCAGGGCTTTCAGGTGATTCGTACGGGGAATCGATTCCTGTAAAGTCCTTAATTTCCCCGCGTCTGGCTTTTGCGTATAATTGCTTTGGATCCCGCCGTTCGCATTCTTCGAGCGGACAGTCGATAAAGACTTCAATAAATTCCCCTTCTTCAAACAGCGCCCTGACTGTTTCCCTGTCCGACCGGAAAGGAGAAATGAACGCTGTTGTAACGATCTTGCCGCTGTCCACAAACAGCTTCGCGACTTCTCCGATGCGCCTGATATTTTCATTTCTGTCTGCCTCTGAAAAGCCAAGATCTTTATTTAAGCCGTGTCTGACATTGTCACCGTCCAGGACATATTCATTGATGCCCTGGCGGAATAGTTCGTGAGATACTGCATTTGCAATCGTTGATTTGCCTGAGCCTGATAGGCCGGTAAACCAGAGGACCACACTTCCGTGGCCGTTCTGTGCCCGCCTGTCTTCCTTCGTAATCGCCGCATCATGCCAGGTGATGTTGGTTGCCTTTGTCATGTTTACCCTCCCCTTATACCGTTTCTTTTTCTCTCATGCCTTCTATTAACACTTCGACAACCTCTTTGCGGCTGAAGGTGGATGGCGGCAGCTCCCCGTTCCGGAGCATTTCCCTTACCTTTGTGCCGGATAGAATGACGCGGTCTTCTTTGCTGTGCGGGCACGTTTTATCAGATGCCATGCCTTCACACTTATTGCAGTAGAAGCTATGCTCGAAGAACAGCGGTTTGATGCCAAGCTCTTCTTCTGTAAAATGGCTGAAAATATGCTGCGCATCATATGTGCCATAATAATTGCCGACACCGGCATGGTCTCTTCCGACGATGAAGTGTGTGCAGCCGAAGTTTTTTCTTGCAATCGCATGGAAGATCGCTTCTCGCGGCCCCGCATATCGCATCGCTGCTGGATAGACTGCCAGCTGTGTGCGCTCTTTTGGATAGTAATTTTCCAGGAGGACCCGGTAGCTCTTAAGACGGACATCTGCAGGGATGTCATCTGATTTTGTTTCACCCACAAGCGGGTTCAAAAATAGCCCATCCACCGTTTCCAGCGCAGCTTTTTGAATGTATTCGTGTGCTCTGTGCACAGGGTTTCTAGTCTGGAAGCCAACCACTGTTTTCCAGCCCTTTTCTTCAAACAGTGCCCTTGTTTCTTTAGGCTCGAACCATACATCCTCTGCTACACCTTTGCCAGGCTTTTTAATCAGCGTTACCTCACCGGCAACATAAACCGGACCGCGTTCAAAAAGCCTTTTTACACCGGGATGTGCCTGCTCCTCCGTTTTGTAGACTTCACGCGCCTCTTTGCTCAGGTCCGGCTCATACCATTCTGATACCGTGATGACTCCGTATACTTCACCTTCGCGAACCAGCTTAAACTTTTCACCGGCTGCAAGCTCTTTGGCTTTTTCCGCTTGAACAGGGAGTGTAACCGGAATGGACCAAATCGTTCCGTCTGCCAGTCTCATTTTTTCAACAACAGATTCATAGTCTGCTTTAGCAAGGAAACCTGTCAGAGGACTGAATAAGCCAACACCTATAAGTTCCAGATCACTCAGTGCGATGGCATCTATTAAGATTTCTTTTTCAATTCCTGTCAGGTCATAATTGGGATTGTAGTTTTGAATTAATTTTCCTCCATGAGGTTTCGGCAGAGCCATTTTTGATCAACCTTTCTTTTTAAAATTTACTTTTTTTCAGTTATCGGCCTTACACTGGCTGGTGCCTGATTCATTAAGAATTTCACTCCGAAAACGGAGATAAGGACACCGGCCATTGCAATCACCGGATATACATTTTGTTCAATAAGCAGCTGGATGAGCGTATAGGACAGGACCATCGATAAAACGGGTGAGACGACCCATACGACTAATAGCTGCACAACAATGTCCTTCTTGAAGACTGACCGTCCCTGCTTCACAAAGCCGATTCCAATGATGGAGGAAGTGGTGATTTGCGTTAAAGGAACAGGAATTCCAAAAACGGACGCAATCGTAACAATTCCGGCTCCTGTTCCTGAAATGACACAGCCTTCTTCAAGCCGGATTTTGGTAATCTTTTTGCCATTCGTCTCGAGGACTTTTTTTCCCAGCAGAACGGCTCCTATAGCGACAAACAGGCCGCCCCAGAAGATTCCGCTGCCTGTGCTCATAATGCCTGCACCAACAAGCGGGCCGACTGCATTGGCAACATTATTCATGCCTGCCGAGAATGCTTCAAACACACCCATGAAGACGACAAGTATGGCTAAGATCGGAGTTGCTTTAGGCTTTTTAATCAGGTTCTGTATGAACTTTCTCTTTAAAAAAGCGGCTGCCGCTATGGCAATTAAAAATGCGGCAAATGGAGTAAGCAGCCAGAACATAACGATCCAGGCAAGCTTTCCGGCAAATACGGATTGGTAGACGATTCCGGCACCAACAACAGAACCTACCGTCACCTCACTGGTAGACAGCGGGATGCCGAATACATTCGCCAGAAAAAGAGATAATGCTGCAGATGCAATCACAATCAGCGCGATGGCAACCGTGAAGGTCTCTTTAGGAACAATACCGCTTCCCATCGTCTTTACCACTTCTCCTCCGCCAAGCCATGCTCCGAAGAATACGGCCAAGCCGCAAAGAATAAGAGCTATCATACGGTTTTTCAGGACACCTGAGCCATACGCGATCCCCATGGACGCTGCTGCTCCACTTGCCCCTATATTCATGGCGAAAAATAAACCGACTGTGACCGCTATGATCGTAAGCATGGTATCACCCTCCTTCTAGCTCGTATGAAGGCCGCATTCAGTTTTGCCTGTGCCAGACCAACGGCCCGCACGGGAATCGCCATTTTCATCGACTGCCTGTGTACAGGGAAAGCAGCCAATGCTTGGGTAGCCATGTTCATGCAAAGTGTTGTAAGGCAGGTCTTTTTCCTTGATGTAGGCCCAAACCTCATCCCATGTCCAGTGAATCAGCGGGCAAATTTTGATATTCCTGAATTTTTCATCCCTGTTTAGGAATTGAGTATTCGCTCTTGTCGGCGACTGCTCCCGCCGAAGGCCGGAGATCCAGGCCTGCTTTGGTGTTAACGCTTCTCTTAACGGAATCACTTTACGGATCTGGCAGCATGAATTCGGCTCCCTTTTCCAAAGTGCAGATCCGTATTCTGCAGCCTGCTGGTCCAGCGTCAGCTTGGGCTCTTTACGCTCAATCCTGAGGCTTGGAAAGCGGGCCTCAATTTTATCAATCACTTCATAGGTTTCCGGAAAATGAAGCCCGGTGTCCAAAAAGACAATATGGGCATCTGGCTTAATTTCCTGAATAAGATCAATCAGCACGATGGCTTCCGCTCCGAAGCTCGATGCATAGACAATTTTATCTTCAGGATAATTCTCATAAGCCCATTTCAACACTGTGCTTGCGCCTTTTAATTTGTCATCGTTTGGGAACGAATCTGAGATTTGATTCCAATTTTTATATGTTACTGCATTGATCATCTTGCAGTACTCCTTTCATATTCTAGAAATCTTTTAAAATCAAAAAAGGCAGTCTTCCCGCCTGAAAAAACTTCAGTTGGAAAAACCGCCTCTAGTTTGTCTAGTCAGCGCGCTTATTTGGTTGAAGACGAACCTTTTCGTTCTTCTCGAGTTGTATGACCTTGCCATCCTGGACGACCAGCGTGATCGATCCGAATTTAATGCTCTGAAGCATCTGCTTTAAATGAGCAGATAACTCTTCCCAGTCTGCCTGTTTCAGTGAGGCTCGCCTCCTTTTTTTTGTTGAGGAAAGGATACGGTTTTTAGTTTGTTTTTTGTGATGTTGAGATTAATCCTACCATACACATAGGAATTGTCAACAACTTATTTAAAGAAAATTTTAAAAATCTGATAAATGGGCTTTTCTTCACTGAAAACCGTTAACCTTACTTGGTTTTTTGGTAAAGTACCAGGTTTTTTATGTACCTATTCACGTTGAATTCCCCTGAGATTTTTTGAGGATATTAGGTTTTGTAATTGGCTATTATGCAAGATCTTTTGGTTTTTGTTAGTGATGTGGTGTTCATGATGGGGTTGGTGCAGCTTCTTTTGACTTTTGCTAAAGATGTGGTGTCAAACACGCGGATTGATGCAGCTTCTTTTCCTTTTGCTGGAGAAGTGGTGTCTATCATACGGATTGATGCAGCTTCTTTTACCTTTTGCTGAAAATGTGGTGTCTAACATGCGGATTGATGCAGCTTCTTTTACCTTTTGCTGAAAATGTGGTGTCTAACATGCGGATTGATGCAGCTTCTTTTACCTTTTGCTGAAGATGCGGTATCTAACATGCAAATTGATGCAGCTTCTTTTACCTTTTGCTGAAGATGCGGTATCTAACATGCGGATTGATGCAGCTTCTTTTCCTTTTGCTAAAGATATGGTGACTATCATGGGGATTGATGCAGCTTCTTTTGACTTTTGCTGAAGATGCGGTATCTAACATGCGGATTGATGCAGCTTCTTTTGACTTTTGCTGAAGATGCGGTATCTAACATGCGGATTGATGCAGCTTCTTTTGACTTTTGCTGAAGATGCGGTATCTAACATGCGGATTGATGCAGCTTCTTTTACCTTTTAATAGAGATGATTTAGGTTGACACTGGTTGCTATTGCTTTGTCGAGAGATATGACATCCAGCTTTTGACGCTTAGGTTTTTTAGCATAAAAAACACCCCCGGCAACTACCGGAGGTGCATTACTTTTATTCGTCCGCTTCTTCGTTTTGCCTTGTTGTCTGTTCAGGCAGTGTATCCCAGAAGCTGGTGTCAGCAGAATTGATTGAACCGTCTGCTATTGCTTTTACTGTCGCATCAAGCGTTGTGATTGTCTGTTTGATGAGATAGCCGTTGCTCTTTTGTCCAAGGGCGTATGGCTCATAATTGTGGTCGGACATTCCGCGCATTTCAAATAGAAGCGTGGAAATGTCGTAGCGGACAGCAGCGCCGTTCCGGCCAATGTTTTCACCTGTGCCGCCGACATATTTTCCAATATGGCCCCAGCCAGTATGGTGAAGCGAGTTAAACACAATTGATCCAAGCTTTTTGGATTTTTCAAGAACCTCAGGCTTTACATTGCTGTTTGTCGGATACAGAATGCTTCCTGACACAAGCTTTCCTTCAGTTTCACTTAATGTGCCCTGATGATGAAGATCAATCATGTAATCGATATTGTATTTCTTGAACACGTTTTCATGGAGAGCACGCGCTTCCGGCTCCATTTCGCTTGTTTCTTTAGCATGTTCCCGATTCAAATCCACACGATTGGCATTATAGCGGGTTAAATGGCGATCGCCATCGGCTAGATAATCATCAAGTGAGAAGTCCACATCCCCCATTGCTCCATCTGCGTTAAGCATCGGGATGACGAGAATGTTGACATCTTTAAGGACTCCGCTTGTTTTGCCGGTACCAAGGTGCTTGATAAACTCCAAGGCTCCCTCAGTTGTCAGCTGCTCATTCCCGTGCTGCTGAGTCAGAAATAGAACCGTTGGATTGTCAGGATTGGATATGTATTTTGCCATGTGAATATCACGGCCTTTTACCGTCTGGCCGATGACTTCAAGCTGCATAGCCTCCTGTTTGGCATCCTGTGTTTTCAAATAATCTGTTAAACTGGCATATGTATGCAGAATGGAAGTCTGAATGGATCCATTTCCTGTGCCAGGCCCATTCCCTACGGCACCTGCAGGCATACCAACTGCTGTAACAGCACCTAAAGCCATCAAACCTGTCAGTGATACTGATAGAACTTTTTTCTTCAATGTCATAAAATTCATACCCCCATATTAATACTTATCTTTCACTATTAATTCTAGTGAATTAATTTAAGAGTGATAATAGAGTATGATACCTATTCTTTTGACAAATTTCGCATACCGAAATAAGTATAAATAGAGGAGTTTACTAATGATTTATCGTGTAAAAATAATCCAAAATTACCACTTCAGATACAGGGTTACAAAAAATCCCTTTTTCAGGTGTAAAAAGAACTAAAAAGGATCGGATATAAAATGTCCGATCCTTCGTTCTAATTCAGGTCTGCCGGGTAGATTACACCTATTTGCCTTCGGGCTTCTTCAATGATTTCCATTGTTATCATCGAGTTAGCGTGGGAGTTGAAATCAGATTCAGTTTTTCCAGCCTGAACCAAACGGATGAATTCTTTGGCTTCGTAATACATAGAATCACTTAATTGGTCCTGAGTGAGGTCCTCCCTCTCCCCGTTCCGATAATGCAATTCAACTTTCTCAGGTGCACTTATTCTATCTATAACGATATTTCCCTCTTCCCCTTGAATTTCTGCAGGAAGACTGGAATCGGTTATTTTACTGTACATGATGACCGCATCCATGTCAGGGTATTTAAGGACCATGCTTCCTTCCCCATCAACTCCTGATTCCAGCATATAGCCTGCTGCTTTAATCTCCTCAGGTTTACCGAATAGGGCCACAAGCGGATAAACACAGTAAATTCCGATATCCATTAGTGAACCATTCGAAAAATCCGGATTGAATGCATTCAGCACGGTTCCCTGCCTGTAGGCATCATAACGGGAAGAGTATTGGCAATAGCTTGCAAAATATCTGCGCACCTTTCCAATTTTATGAAGATTTTCTTTTACAGCCAAAAAATTAGGCATAAAAGGAGACTTAAGGGCTTCCATAAGAAGAACATTGTTTTCCCTGGCCGCAGCTATCATAGATGTAAGCTCCTTTGTATTAGAAGCAATAGGCTTTTCGCATAAAACATGAACATTATTTTTCATAAAAAGGATGGACTGCTCTGCATGCAGGGAATTCGGGCTTGCAATATAAACAGCGTCGATTTCGCCGCTTGCGGCCATCATCTGTAAATCAGTAAAAGTCCTCTTCACACCATATTTGCCTGCAAATTCTTTTGCTTTTTCCTCGGTGCGGGAATAAACAGCCGTCAGCTGAAAATCTTCAGCCTGCAGTGCTGCTTTTAAAAATCTTTCTGTAATCCAGTTAGTGCCTACAACGCCAAAACGAACCAAAATCATTTCCTCCAGTTTCTATTGTGGGATAATTATTCTCTCATTTTTAAGGAAAATGAAAGAAAAAGCAAGAAATAAAAATGGAAGTCTGTAATTTCCCTGACTTCCATTGTTACTCTATGTATTTGATTAATTGATTCATATTAGTGAATTTAGAATATTAATGAAGCTCTTTCTATTTCGTATGGTTCATTTGTAAATGACCGCTCCAGCGAATCTAATCGTAGGTTCTCCTTTAAAACCGTGAGTGGAACCTCATGAGGAAAACTCTACAATTTTATCGAATGGTGATGATTAAGCCAAGAAACAATTGAGGTCGCAGCCAAGAGTTCTTCCCAGTTGCCTACAAATTAGTCGTCCAATAATAAGCCCTGCACCCATTCATCATCCAGCTGCTCGTCCTGATTTTCTTCTGCTTGAAATATTATATTTCGTTCATTAATACGATAACTAATAGCTGAATGATGATATTCTTTTATTTGGATGAGTGAATAAAAGATGTCTATCAGTTTTTGCTCTCTTAAAAACATCTGCAATTAGAATCATTTTGTCTCCCCTAGGTTTGTTTAATAATTTTTCAAATTCAGCTTTTAACAGATTCCTTAGTGTATGGGATGGTTAATGGCCCAAGAGGCATAACGGCAATCCTTAAATCTCTTCCGTGCTTTTGCTGCAGCTCTTCCACTGTTTTTTCGATAGAGGAAGAAGGAAGGAACATGGCATTTTTAACGTCTTCGTCCGCTAGGCTTGAATATACATATACGTCAGCCCATACCTGAATGATTGCCTGTTTTTGTACTTGCCATTGATCAAAAATGGAAAAGGCGGGATCCTCGATCATGTCTAATATTTCTTGCGGTGTTGCTTTCATTTTTAGTATTTCAGCGTAATTGCCATGGTTGGGCAGGCCGTCACTGCATTCTGACGCGCAAATAATGGCACCGCCTTTTTTCACAATTTTTTGTGCAGCGCTCATCCCCTTAACAGCCTGATACAGATTCTGGTCTAAAGGATATCCGCTGTTGCTTGTAATAACTATATCGAATGGCTCTTCACACGCGACCATCGAATGTTCTCTGACATATTCACAACCAGTTCTGTGCGCCAAAATGACATCGCCTGCAAAAAAGTTTGTAATCTCTTTGTCTCCGTTAAGAGTTACATTCAGCATAAAATCCGGTTTTGCCATAAGAGCTGCTTCTGTAGCTTCTCCCTGAACCGGGTTGCCTTCAATTTTTCCCCATGTACTGTCTTTATCTCCAATCATTCTGGCATTATGAAAATGCATTATTGTATCAATCCCGGCTATTCCAGGCATGATTCCCTTGGGTCCGCCGCTGAACCCTGCAAAAAAGTGCGGTTCAATAAATCCTGTAACAATTTTAAAATCACTTTGGCAATATTCCTTATTAAGGTAAACCTCACCCCCATACGAGGTTGTCCCCAAGTAGGTCTGAGTGGATTGGTCAAATGCATTATTATTAATGACCCGGACTTGGTTTACAATGTCCTCTCCAAGCATTTGAATAAGCTCTTCTCTCGTGTTATCACGGTGGCTGCCAGTGCCATTAATGATGATAAATTGCTCTGCCGGAACATGTTTTAACTCCTCCATAATCCATGGAACCAACTTATGATTTGGGGTGGGTCTTGTCATATCGCTAATGACAATCGAAACAGTATCCGTGCTTTTCACCATTTCTTTTAATGGCTTTGTCCCAATTGGATTCCTCATGGCTTCAAATGCTTTTTGCTTTTCGTCATCCAGGCCAGGAATATGGACAGGTTCTATGACTGCTGTATGCTCGGGAAGATTGACAAGAAGTCCTTCTTTCCCATATGCCAATTTGATTTCCAAGGTATATTTCCTCCTTATGCTGATTACTTGCCTGCGCCTATGATTGATTGCGATGATTTTACGCGAATCCAGGGACGGCTATTTTCCCACTCCACAGACAAAGGAACACAAAATGTTTCTTCCAGTCTCCTGTCTGTAACGATTGTTTTTTTCTCTCCTTGTGCAACAACTTTTCCGGACTTCAGAAGCATTACATGGGAAATGGATGGAACAATTTCTTCAATATAATGGGTCACATATATGATGGTAGGACCATCTGGAATGGCCATCATCTTTTCAATAGATGCCAGCAATTCTTCTTTGGAAAATATGTCAAGTCCATTACATGGTTCATCCAATATTAGTAGCCGCGGTGAAGACATTAGCGCCCTCGCAATCATTGCCTTTCGTTTCTCGCCCTGAGAAAGCGATGTAAGTGTCTGGTTTTCTACATGGCTGATGCCAAATTGCTTCATTAAGTCTTTTGCGTGATCTAAATCATGCTGCGTAATGTCCTCGTACAAACCAATAGATGCAAATTTACCGCTTAATACAATCTCAAGCGCCGTATCAGCAGGACGAAACTGAAATTTATCATCCAGGGAGGTGCTGACCCATCCAATAGACCTTCTAAGATCAGGAATATTGGTTTTGCCGAAGACATTTCCCAATACCGAAACATGTCCCCCGTTAGGCCATTTATAGCCGGTAATCATATTAAGAATTGTTGTTTTTCCAGATCCGTTTAATCCTAGGAGGGCCCAATGCTCCCCTTTTTGTACATCCCAGGATACATGATCCAGAATTTTCTTTCCATTTCTTTTCCAGATAATTTGATCCAGAGAGATGACACTGCTGCATTGTATATGACTCATCATGATTCTCCTTTTGTTATAAAATGAATCTATCTAATAGTCTTAAATCAAAAGAGAGCTGAAGACACTATAAATTGATTTCCATAAGGGATGAAGGAAATCCTGTGTCTCAGCTCAATATTTTCAGATTTCAGCGAATTATCTGTCTAAACAGAGCTGGTGAGCTCAGAAACGATGCCGTTTCGGCGGAATTTTACCCCGTTTTTCTGGTAAAATTTTGCCCCTTCCATGATGCGTACTTTCAGTTCCTCATTAACTGGCTTTAATGGCTTTGCAGGGACACCCGCAGCAAGTGTATTTTTTTCGATTACTTTATTTTCTCCTACAACAGCACCAGCGGCGACAACAGCACCTTCTTTAATATGTGCTCCGTTTAAGACAATGGCTCCCATGCCTATAAGAGCTCCATCGTCAATTGTGCACCCATGAATAACACAGTTATGTCCGATCGTTACGTTTTTGCCTATGCTGACGGGATACCCTTCATCAACATGAATCATGGTTCCCTCCTGAACATTTGTACCGCTTCCAATTTTAATAGAGTCATTATCCCCTCTAAGTACTGTATTGAACCATATGGATACATCAGCTTCCAGCTTAACATTTCCAATCACATACGTATTTGGTGCTAAAAATACCGATTCATGGACAGCAGGCGTCATGCCTTCAAAATTATATATCAATTAGAACATCTCCTATTCTATTTATGAGGCGATTGTATTGCCGGAGTTATTTAATCGGTTTTTCCTGTTCTTAATCCATTTATTTAGAAGCGGGTACAAAATACTGATGATTGAAAGGATGATAAAGGTTAATGCGATAGGCCTTGTGAAGAAGATCGAAATATCATTGTTGGACATTTGCATCGCTCTTCTAAATTGATCTTCGGCAATCGGGCCAAGTACCACTCCTAAAACAATTGGAGCCAAAGGGAATTTAGCATTTTCCAAGTAGTAGCCAATAATGCCAAACAAAAGCATCATGCCAACATCAAAGATGGAGTTTCGAACAGCAAAGGTTCCCACAATACAAAAGAGCACAATTAACGGGCCAATCACTGTATATGGAACCTGGAGAATCTTAGAGAAGACAGATATAAACGGTTTTGCAATAACAATGATTAATAGATTGGCGACAAGAAGTCCCATTAAAATTGTGTAAATCAAGGATCCCTGCGTCGAGAACATTAGAGGTCCTGGCTGTATTCCGTGAAGAATAAAAGCACCCAGCAAGATGGCGGTTGTAGCACTCCCAGGGATACCAAGAGACAGCAATGGAACCATGGCGCCCATAGCAGCTGCATTATTGGCTGATTCAGGTGCTGCAATCCCCTCTGGAATGCCAGTTCCAAATTCCTTGGAATTTTTTGACCAGCGTGCAGCTTCACTGTAGCTGAGCATGGCAGCAGTCGTTGCACCAATACCCGGCAATATTCCGATGAATACACCTAATAATGATGAACGGCCAATGACACCTGAAATTCGTTTCATAACATTCCAGTTTGGCAGCTCAGACCTTACTTTTTGTTTTGAATTCACCTTGTGGACTTGCTGAACCCGTCGCAATACTTCAGAAATGGCGAATAATCCTATCAGGACAGGAATGAAATCTATTCCTGACATTAATTGGCCTGAGCCGAAGGTAAATCGCGGAACCCCTGTCATTGTATCGATTCCGATCGTAGCAATAAATAAACCAAATGAAACGCCAATGAACCCTTTTACAAGATTTCCAGCACTCAGCGAAGCCACAACGGTAAGCCCCATAAGCGCCAGAGCAAAGTACTCGGGAGAAGAGAACTTAAGCGCAAAAGATGCGAGAAGAGGTGTTAAAAAAATTAAGACAATAGTTCCAAATACACCTCCAGTAGCAGAGCTGAATATGGATATACCGAGTGCTTTTCCCCCTTCCCCTTTTCTGGCCATGGGATATCCGTCAAATATGGTGGCCACAGCTTCAGGTGTCCCAGGGGTCCGGAATAAAATGGCGCTGATGGAACCGGAAAATACCGAGGTAGCATATATGGAAGTTAACAGCAAGAAGGCAGCTGTCGGGTCCATCGCATAGCTAACCGGCAGAAGAATAATGACCAGCATGGTTCCGCTTATTCCCGGTATACCTCCGCCAATAAATCCAAGCAGGACACCGACCAATAATACGAACATATTGAATGGTTCAAAAAGATTCCCAAAACCGCCGAAAAGTCCTTCAATCAATGTGTTTCACCTCTTTTATTAGAATTGGCTATTAATAAAACAGTAAACTGAACATCTGGAAAATTCCTACTCCCCTTGGGAAGGGCAAGTTCAACAGAATAGGGAATAATACAATAGACCCGGCTGTTGATAATATGCCAGTTAAAAGTGCACGCACCCAGCTCTTCATGCCAAAGAGAAATGCCAGAACAAAAATCCCGAGAATAGTAGCAGCAATAAAACCAACATATCCCAGAATGAATGTATAGATGGCTAAAGTCCCCAGCAGCAGGATAAACCTTTTTGGGTAAACCAGTTTTTCCTCATCCGCTTCACTTGCATCACTTTCCGGCCCTTTATTCTGTAAATTCTGACTATTTTTGTTCTTAAATGTCCTAATCAATAAGAAGACAGATAAAATGAGCATTAATATCATAAGAGCAGCAGGCCAGGTTCCCGGTGCAATAATATTTCCTGTCCTATTTTCAATTTGTAAGGACATGACCAGAAAAAAAGAAGAAAATACAATCATTATGATCGAAAGATTACGTTCCAGAAGCATCTTTTACCCCCCTGACTTTTATAAAATCATCGAGAGAAAGAATTCTCCCGATGACTTGTTATACTAAAGGCCTTCAACAATTGATTGGTACGTTTTAATGTTCTTCTCAAGATTCTTTTTGAAGTCCTCCCCGCTCAGCCAGCCGTCACGTAAATGAAGATAACTGTCTTTCTCATACCTCTTATACTCTTCACTGTCTTTCGCTTTCTCCAATGCCTTCTGGAGAGCCTCAACGATTTCATCAGGTGTGTCGGCGTGCACCAGCAATCCTCGTTCCTGTCCATCAGTCAGATCAATTCCTTCTTCAGTTGAAATCGGAGTCTCTTCGAAACCTTCCAATTTCTTGTCTGTGAATGCCAGGAGCATCTCAA
This sequence comes from Cytobacillus firmus, assembly GCF_023657595.1. NCBI lineage: Bacteria > Bacillati > Bacillota > Bacilli > Caryophanales > Bacillaceae > Cytobacillus > Cytobacillus firmus. The sequence goes on from NZ_CP098323.1 coordinate 2,478,840, forward strand.
CGGAGCCGTCTTCAATTTGGGCAATGCTAGGACCGATTTCTTCTAGCATGCCATCAATATGTCCGCCTAACAGGGCTGCATGCATTTCACCGGCATCTTCATAGGAAATATAATTAAGCTTGATTCCGGCCTTTTCTTCAAATTGTCGGAGGACTAATTCATCAAAGCCTACAGCCCCAGTGCCTCCTACAGATATTTTGCCTGGGTTATCTTTAGCCTGTTTTATAAAATCTTCATAGTCAGTGAATTTTTTCCCTTTAAGAACTTGAAGGGACATGGTATCCTGCTGCACCCTTCCAATCGCTGTATATTTGCTCAAATCATGCGGAGTGGTATTACGTGCAACGTTAATGGGATAGTTAGATGAAATCGCCCAGATCGTATAACCATCTGCAGGCTGTCTGGCTGTATGGTCTCCTGCATTTGCACCGGAGGCACCAGGTAAATTGACCACATTAATGTTAACACCTAATGTATCGCTCATTTCTTTGGCGATTGAACGGGCAAAGGTATCTGTACCTCCTCCAGCACCCCATCCAACAACGATTTCAATATCTCTTTCGGGATAACTGCCTGCGCCATTCTTTGAATCTGATTTTGCACTTGTCCCGGAACTGCAGCCTTGCAGGACCAAAAGCAGTATGATTAGCAGCGATAATAGTGAGAACTTGTTAAATTTCATTTATTCTCCGTCCTTTTTTATTAGTAGGAAACAATGGTAGTTCCTCAATAAATGTCTTACGCCGCCCTTATGACTTGATGCACCTCACAGAAAGTAAAGGGTTGCTTTTCTATGAATATTTGAAATTTGGTTTCCGTTTTTCCAGGAAAGAATGGACACCTTCTTTATAATCGTCTGAGAGGAAGGATTCGATGATAAGCTTTGATGCTTCGGGTGAATCCTCCTCGGCCCCTGACAGTACTTCATTTATAATTTTCTTGGATCCTCTGACTGAGGCTTGAGCATTCTTGCAAATTAACTCAGCATACGCCAGAGTTTCTTCTTTAATGGAAACCGCCGGGATAATCCGGTCAATGAGACCGATCCGAAAAGCTTCTTCAGTATCCAGCAATCGTCCGGTAAAAAGAATATCCTTTGCTTTAGATGGTCCTAATAGGTCTACAACATTTTTGGTTCCTGGTGTATTGTATACAAGTCCGAGCTTCGCAGGGGTAATTCCAAACTTCCCATTCTCATCTGAGAATCTGAAATCACAGGCAACAGCAATTTCGCAGCCTCCACCTACACAAAATCCTTGAATCATGGCAATAGTTGGCTTGGAGGCATTCATTATGGCTTTTTCTGCTACCATTGTAGCTTCGTTGTATTTTTCGGCACCTTCAGCGGTATATCTAAGCGTCTTAAATTCACTGATATCTGCTCCTGCAGAAAAGGCAACTGATCCTTCCCCTTTAAAGATGATCACTTTTATTTTGGAGTCGAGTTCACATTCTTCTATAAGTTCAGGAATTTTCGTCCAAATATCATAGCTTAGGGCATTCCGTTTTTCCGGACGGTTAAAGCAAATGTATGCGATTTCACCTGCTCTTTCCAAAAAAACCGGATCGCGGCAAGTTTTTTCATCATTTATTGCTTCAAGATTTTTAGACATTATTTCTCAACCTTTCTCTTAATTTTTCTTCAATAAATTACTTTCTTCCAAAGCTTTCACCGCACCTGATTCTGAAAGCTTTGCAATATATTCCTGATCGTAGCCCAGGTTTTTCAGCACGGCCGCGGTATCCTGTCCGAAAAGCGGAGAGGCAGTTCTTACTTTACCTGGTGTTTTAGAGAATTTAGTTGGTATGCCGATCATTTTCATTTTTCCAATAACAGGATGCTCAACTTCTTCGATCATCCCTCTTGCCTGATAGTGTGGGTCCTGCACAGCTTCCGCAAAATTATTGATTGGCCCGGCAGGAACTCCTGCTTTTTCGCAGCGATCAATCCAAAACTTTGTTTCGTGAAGCATTAATACATCTTCAATATCTTCTTCGAGTTCAATAACATGCTTATTTCTTAATAAGTTTGTTTCATATCGCGGATCAGTAATCCATTCAGGCTTTTCGATAACTTCAGTGCAAAACCTTTCCCATGTTCTTTGATTTGCGCATCCGAGCATCATATAACCTGATTTTGTTTTAACAGCCTGATAGGGAGCGGAAACTCTATGGCGCCAGCCAGTTGCCTGCGGAATCGTCCCTTCTGCAAAATAGGCACCTGCTTCCCATGTAAACCAAGGCAGTCCAATTTCTGCAAGAGCGATATCCAAATGCTGTCCATCACCTGTTTTCATTTTATGAATATAAGCAGCAAGAATGGAGTAAGCAGCTGTGATGCCTGCACCAATATCATAAACTGCAATGCCTGATTTCATTGGCCTCATCCCTTTTTCCCCTGTCATGCTCATTAAGCCTGTCATTCCCTGGGCAACAAGATCGAAACCGCCTTTATGAGAATATGGACCAGTCTGTCCATAGCCTGATATTGAGCAATAGACAAGACCAGGATTGATTTTCTTTAAGCTTTCATAATCGATCCCGAGCGATTTAGTCACCCCGGGACGGTAGTTTTCTACAACTACATCCGCTTCCTTTGCGAGCTTATAGAAAATCTCCTTGCCTTCTTCATTTTTAAGATTAAGGGCAATGCTTTGTTTGTTTCGGTTAATTTGAAAGAAACAAGTGGATTCCCCATTCACATATGGTCCCATTTGCCGGGAGTCATCACCGCCGTTGACTTTTTCAACTTTCATTACATCTGCGCCTAAATCAGCTAAAACCATCGTACAATATGGCCCAGCCATTATTTGAGAAGCATCAAGGACTTTCATTCCTTGTAAAGGTCCCATTTCAAACACCCCATCTAAAATTTGTGTGTCAGAAGCGAGCCCGATCATACCGGCAGTTGTTCATTTCTATACAATTTTTATCTTTATATGGTATAATTAAGGTCGATTTATTTATTAAGGGTGGAACATTTCTATTTTGGCGAGTGGAGATGTTCCCCTTTTTTTTATTCACGAATCATATTGGTTCCACGTTCCAAATCATTCCGAAGATGATTTTCCACGTTTTGTATAACCGCTGCCTCGTCGCGAGCTTTTAGAGCATTAAGGATTTGGCGATGTTCCTTAAGGATCTCTCTGTTATGCTCATTATTTTTCAGGATATTGGCCCGGTAAAGCAATAGAAATGAACGTACCTGCTGAAGCAAGTGTAATGCCCGTTTATTCGGACTGGCTTCCAAAAGCCAATCATGGAATTGTGCATTAAGCTCTAATAATTGCAGAAGATTTCCCTCTTTAAATGCGCTCTCTGCTTTCAGGAGTACCTTCTCAATCTCCTCCAATTCCTCATTTGCGACCGTTTTCAAAATTAGGCCCATGATTTTGGGCTCCAGCATCAGCCGGCATTCGTATAAATCCTTAAAATCAGTTTCTTCCAGCTTGACGACACTTAGCCCCAGATGATCCTGGACCAGTAACCCCTCAATTTGCAGCTGGCGCAGAGCTTCTCTTAACGGGGTCCGGCTGATGTTATACTTCTCTGCTAACTGTGAAACATTGACTTTCTCTCCTGGTTTCAATTCACCTGCCAGGATTGAACTTTTGATAATGTCATATATTTGCTGATAAAGCGGCTGTGAAAATTGCAGGCTTTGCACCATAATTCTTTTCCTCCTTTCTAACTCCGTAAATATCACAACGGGGTTGAATGCTGAATGCTGTATCCAGTATACAGTGTCTATGTTGATAATAATTAATATTCTGAAAAGTGTCAATATTTTAAATAAATTTTTCACAGTTATGTAAAACTAGTCAAAATTCGACACAATGCCGTTCAGCCTAAGCATGTAAATTCCAATAAAAATAGACAGAAAGGCAAAATTTCCTGCCTTTCTGCTTTTATGATTACTTCATATCTTTTAAAAGAGTACCGTAAGTATCAATCAGATTTTCAAATTCAGCATTATAGTCCTCCGCATTTAACCAGCCATCACGCAGATGCAAGTAACTTGCTTTTTCATATTCTTTATAACCTGCCTGGTCTTTTGCCTCTTTAAGCGCATTTTCCAGCACCTCTATTATTTCAGGAGGCGTATCCGCATGAACCATGAATCCCCTTCCCTGGCCATCCGTTACATCGATTCCCATCTCAGTTGAAATTGGAACATCTTCAAAACCTTCCACCTTTTCTTCGGTAAATGCAATAAGCATCTTGATATCTCCGCTCTCCAGCTGGGCAATGGAAGGTCCCGGCTCCTCTGCAATTACATCAATATGTCCACCGAGAAGGGCTGCTGTCATTTCCCCGGAACCTTCAAAAGAGATATAATTGAATTTGGTTCCAGTTGCTTTTTCAAATTGTTTGATCACCAGTTCATCAAAGCCTGCAGAACCTGTACCGCCAATCGTTATTTCTCCAGGCTTTTCTTTCGCCTGCGCAATTAAGTCTTCGATGTCTTTAAACTTCCCGTCGCTTTTAACTTGAAGCGTCATGGTGTCATTTTGAACCCTGCCAACCGCAGTTAATTTGCTCAAGTCATTTTTTTCAGCACCTGCCGCAATATTTACCGGGTGATTGGATGTAGCAGACCATATTGTGTAGCCATCAGCCGGCTGTCTTGCTACATGGTCAGCAGAGTTGATCCCAGATGCTCCAGGCATGTTCACAACATTAATATTCACGCCTAGTATGTCTTTAAGCTCTTTGGCTATGGCTCTTGCAAAATTATCACTGCCTCCGCCTGCACCAAATCCTACAACAATTTCAATTTGCCTTTCAGGATAATTACTGCCGCTTTTCTTTTCTTCCGAGCTTGCTTCTTGAGGTGAAGAACTACATGCCTGCAAAATGAATACTAATGCAATTACAAGAGACAAAAACGAAAACCTCTTTAATTTCATCTTAATTTTCCCCCATATTAAGAAAAATTTTAAAATTTCTGAAAATTAATCTTACTAGTAAGTATTCACTTTTACACAACAAATAGGTTATGGAACCCTTCCTATTCTCTTACACCGCTGCAGCAGTATTGTCACCCCCCTGTATGTGTCATGTTTCATATTTCAAAGATGCAATTTTTGTGCCGAATGGCTAAAAATGCACTAAGAAATTGTGAAATTTTCTCTTTAAACCAATTGAATGTAAGCCTTTTCAAAGAAACTCGTACATACATTGTTTTATTTGGTTTGGAACACCATTACATTTTGAATAGTGGTTCATTTGTTTTTAGTTCTATTTTGAAACAAAATATCCATCTATCCCGTTCCATTTTGAAACTATTTATTTGCAGCTTCAGCTTCTGCCCTTTCAATGGAATCCATCAGGTAGTCAACCACATGTTTTGTTTCAATCTCTTCTTCCATGCCTTCCCGGTAAACACCAAGTTTCATTTGAAGATAGCACCCTGGATTGGCTGTAATTAGCACAGCTGATTCAGTTTCTTTCACCTTCTTCATTTTTTTATCCAATATTTCATTAGCAAGCTTCGGCTGCAATAAATTATAAATACCGGCAGAACCGCAGCAATATTTTTTCTCAGGAAGCTCTACATATTCCGAGTTCGGAATTTGTTTAACCAATTTCGCAGGTGCATCCTTAACTTTCATCACATATTGCAGATGGCAGGAAGGCTGATAGGTTACTCTTTCTCCTCTTCCTGACACGGCAGGCATTTCACCTTTTTCATAAATGATTTCACTGATATCTTTTATTTTGGCGGAGAAGGTTTTTGCCCGTTCCAGCCAATCTGGATCATCACGAAACAAGTCTGCATATTCAGCAAGTGCAGCACCGCAGCCGCCCGCATTTGTAATAATATAGTCCACAGCTGCTTCTTCAAAAGCCTGTATATTCGCCTTTGCCAATTCGATGGTTTTGTCTTTTTTCCCGCTATGATGATGCAGGGCTCCGCAGCACATCTGAGCTCTGGGAGTGACAACATCAAACCCGGCCTTTGACAGCAGTTTAATAGAATTATCATTGGTTTCTCTGAACATAACATCCATGATGCATCCATGGAAAAAGGCTACACGTCCTTTGGCCTTCTTTTCTTCATATGCGCTTGGTGTAAACTCCTGATGATATTTACGCTTTGAAGGAGGCAAAATCGCAGGTGTAATTCGTTCCATCTGGCTCATCTGTTCAGGGAAAAATTTTAATATGCCCAGCCCCCTTGTAAGGGATTGAAGTCCGCTTTTTTGATAAAACCAAAGTAGATTGCCCACCGAATTAAGCCTTTTTTGATTCGCGAGAATATGATCAAAAAAGTAGTCCTTAAAAGTGCGTGCCGTATAGGCTTGTTTTTTAATATCCGTTTGAACAGGCGGCGCAGCCTGCACAGGTGTTTCAACAGCTGCTGCTATTCGCTCCTTGGCGAGCATGACAATATCCGGGACCTGAACATCTATAGGGCATGCATCCACACATGCAGAGCAAAGCAGGCATCGATCCAGCTGATCTTTAATCTCCTGGTTTACAGGAATATCTCCTTCAAGCAGACTCCTTGCCATTAATACTCTTCCCCTTGGGCCGTCAGCTTCCCTTCCCGTGATATTTAATGTTGGGCATACATTGCGGCAGGCTCCGCATCGCACACACGTTCGCATAGATTCTTCCGCGGTAAGAAGTTTCAACTACTCGTCACCTCCATCCTAGTTTGGCAGTGCCATTTTGCCTGGATTCAATATATTGTTTGGATCCAGAGTCCGTTTAATCGCCCTCATTACTTCCATTGCGGGTCCGTGTTCAACATCCATATACTTTGCCCTGACAATTCCTACTCCATGTTCCGCTGTCGTTGTTCCTTCCATTTTGATTGCAAGCTCATGGATATCGTCGATCATTTTTTGCACATTTTCCATTTCAATTTGATTATTCATATTAACTACTGGACCTGTGTGCATATTCCCATCGCCCACATGGCCATATATTCCGCAGATGATGTCATATCGATCAGCAATATTATGAATTTCCCGCAAAGTTTCCGGAAGCCTTGAAATTGGCACACATATATCTTCTCCGCCATATACCCTGAACCCGCCATGTTTTAATAGGCCGACAGCGGCACCAACAAGCTTTCTGGCCTGCCAGAGCTTTTCGCATTCCTCCGGTTCATCGCTAAACTTTATATAATTTGTATACTTTTCAACCACAGTTTTTAATCGGTTAACTTGTGAGGTAACCTCCTCCTTGGCTCCATCCACTTCAAACACGAGAATAGCTTCATTATCCAGCGGAAGACGAAGCTCGGGCTTCATCATATTGACAGCTTTTGTACAGTTAAAGTCCATAATTTCGATGGCAGATGGCTGCAGGCCAGAAGAGAAAACGGCATTAACAGCCTCACCGGCTTCTTCCAGCCGTTCAAATGAACATAAAACAATCCCTCTTGTAACTGGCAGAGGCAATAATTTCAGGCGAAGACGGGTGATAATACCAAGGGTTCCCTCAGATCCTATCATTAAATGAGCGAGATCATAGCCAGAAACCGACTTAAGTGCTTTCGATTTAGCTCCGCCAGTAACAATTACTTCACCAGTAGGGAGCACAACTTCCATGCCGAGTACATAATGGCGGGTGACTCCATATTTGACTGCCCTTAGACCGCTCGAATTGTTCGATACCATTCCTCCAACTGTGCACATATTTGCGCTGCCAGGATCAGGCGGAAACCTCAATCCATAAGGTTTTAAAGCCTCATTTAGATCATTTTGGATTACACCTGGCTCTATAATGACCTGCATATTCCGATGGTCAATATCCAGGATTCGGTTCATTTTTGATAAATCCATCATGATGCCGCCTTTAACCGGAACAGCTCCGCCTGTCTGGCCAGTTGCTGCTCCTCTTGGATATAAAGGGATGCTGTATTTATTGGCAAGCTTAACACAAGAACTTACCTCTTCAGTGGATAAGGCAATCACAGCCACTTGAGGCTGTTTTGGACTAATCTGTGTTTCAAAGGAAGCATCATAAGAATATGTCATCATGTCGGTGTTATTGGTTAAAATCCGGTCTTCTCCGAAGATATCCCTTAATTGAGATATGATGTTTTCATCCAACGGAGGGGGCGCCTTTGTTTCATTCATTTTATCTCCTCCTCACATACTATTAATTTTTCGCCATAGGGTCGTCCTGCCGATCCCAAGTATCTTTGCCGCTTCTGTTTTATTGCCGTTTACCTGTTTGAGCACATTCAAAATATATTCTTTCTCAAGGTGATAAAGCTTTGTTTCATCACCTTCATCATCTTTTTCATGATGTGCCTTGAGTTCTTGCATACCTAGAAAGTCTTTTCCCCCAGCAGCTAAAACAGTATCAGAATCAATCACCTTATCGGGAGAAAGAATCATAGCTCTTTCAACAATGTTTCTGAGCTGACGGATATTTCCTGGCCAATGATAGTTTTGCAGGATTTTCATCGCATCAGCAGTAAATCCTCTAATATTTCTCCGGATTCCAGGCTCCAGTTCTTCTATAAAAAAATTGCATAACAGCGGTATATCAGCAATCCGTTCACGCAATGACGGGATAGGAATATCAAGGATATTAAGGCGATAGTACAAATCGGCCCGGAAACGTCCTTCTTCTACCATCTTTTCGAAATCCCGGTTTGAAGCAGCGATCACACGTATATTAATAGGGATGACCCTTTCATCTCCGAGCCGCATCACCTCTCCCTCCTGAAGGACCCTCAGAAGCTGAGCCTGAAGAGATTCAGCCAGTTCGCCGATTTCATCCAGGAAAATGGTCCCCTGGTGTGCTAATTCGAACAAACCCGTTTTCCCGCCCTTTTTAGCCCCGGTGAAGGCTCCTTCAACATACCCGAATAATTCGCTTTCCAGTAAGTTTTCAGGGATAGCTGCACAGTTCACTGCAACAAATGGCCCTTCCGACCGCTTGCTGAAGCTGTGGATCAAATGGGCAAACACCTCTTTTCCCACACCCGTTTCCCCTGTAAGGAGAATGGTCGAATCCACTTGTGAGTACTTCTTCACCTTTTGAATCGCTTTTTTGTACATGTCACTCTCACCGACGATATTATGTAAACTATATTTCGTTACATGGCCCCGGTGAAGCAGCTTTTTGCGGATCTCCTGTTCCTGCTGCTGAATTCTATTAATCTCCTGAAATGTACAGACTGCTCCAAGCACCTTTTGCTCGTGCCGAATGGGAATTCGGTTTGCGACTACTTTCACCCCATTTTCATCCTGGATGCGGTTCAGCTCTTCCTTGCCAGTCGAAAGAACTTTGCTCATTCGCGAATGCACGAGAATATCATCTATGGACTTGCCGATTACTGAATCATAGGGAAGGTTTAGTATGCTGTAGACGGAAGGATTGCAAACTGTGATCACCCCTTTTTCATCCACTGCTATCACACCATCTGCAATAAAATCAAGAATTGCCTGAAGTTCCTTTGTTCTTTTTATTTCTGAGCGCCTCACATTGATTAGGCTTCTTGCCTCGTTGATTGCCTGAATGACCGATTCCACACCGGACGTTAATATGACTGTTCTAATCGTTTCTTTTTTTACTTTGTTGGTAAAAATGCTTTTGCCTATCAGCACATCTATTTGTTTTTTGCAGAGTGACTCCACAGCTGCTTCAGCTTCCTCCGGCATTGATACACAGTGCTTTTCAATCGATAAGCCCAGCACAGATTCAATTGTTTCGATTCCCTGTAAGATTTCTTCGTTGTCTGCAATCCCAATTTTTTCTCCGAGCTTCTGTGCTTCCTTGATTGTTCGAAGCAAGTCATATCCAGTTATGGGAATCTGTACAACAGGTAAATTGATGTCAGATTCTAACAGCTTTAATCCCAAGGTCCCTCTGCTAATGATTACTTCTGTACCGTTTTTTTCAAATTCCTTTGCCGCTTCGACCGCATTCCGAAAACTCACTTTCTTTACTGTAACTTCTTCTCCTGTTTTTTTCGCGGCTTCCCTTGAAACCTGTATCAGCCCGTCAATTGGAGTCAGAATTGCAATTTCAGACATCACATCACCTCATATAGCTTTTTCTCTTGGACAATTTTAATTTTATTTTAAATTAATCTTAACAAATGCCAAGAGAAATTTCGGTGAATTTTCATAATCATCAGTTTTTTGGTCCTGGTTACAATTTTATTTTAATCGCGCTTTCAACCTGGCCCAATGGCCCTTCTGCCGAGATTAACCCAACTGCAGCGCCGGACAGCTGAAAAAAGTATGATAGATTCTTTCGATCCTGAATATTTAACTGATCTAGAACCACTCCTCCTAAAATCACTGCATTGCCTATTAAGCTGTCATTAAATGAATCGAGCAGATAACTGCAGAGTGTTTCCCCGGTATATTGCTTACTTAATGGTCCGTTAATTTCAATATACATGGTGTCGGGTATAACCAGGCTAAATGATGAAGTTGCCAGACAATCCGCCATCGCAGCTGGTGAAATCACAATTGCGATGGCTCCGTTTCCTCCCATGCACTTAATTTGCTGGTCAATCCCCGCAAGTACTGTACCATTCTGCTTGAAGCCTTCTTTTCGAAAATAATCTTCAGGCTCACAATCTATTAACTTGATGCCTTTTTCTTTACAGAATTTAAGGGTGGTTTCCTCTTCTGTTCCCGTAACTGAAAAGAAGGTTTTGGCTGGATTTGTCACTTTTTCATAGCCTTGGTTCCAATATGCTTTAAAGACAGAATGTGAACTTTTCCCGCTGATGAGTTTCCAATCCGGTGTCAATTCAATTTTATCTCCAGGAGAAACTGAAGGAAGATTTGCCACTTCGGCGATTCGCTTTTCAATAATATTCACTCTGGCTCACGTCTCCTTTGAACCAGTAATTTAACAGTTCGGATTTTCGAGCCAATGCCGCTGTGCCGCAGAAACTCCAGCACCTAGTTCCACTTCGTATCCGGTCTTCTTTAAAGCAAGCTCCATCGCAGCAAACATTTTCAGCATGTCAGCAGCATCTGTATATCCCATATGTCCCAGGCGCAGAATCTGATTCTTCACCTTTCCGAGACCGCCACCCAATGCGATATGAAATTCTTCCCGCATCATCCTTCTGAATTCATCGGCATTTTTTAATTTTACAGCTGTCAGGGTTGGGCTGGCTGCCGAATCATCCACCAGCAATTCTAGACCTAATGCCCGCACTCCAGCTCTAGTCATATCCCGAAGTGCAGCATGCCTTTTGAATTCAGCTTCTATTCCTCCGCTTTTTTCTATCATATTGCAGGCTTCAAGAAGCCCGCAAACAAGTGATATATTCGGTGTATAAGGTGTGCCGGCCCCTGATTCCAATCCTTTTTTATAGAGCTTAAGGTCAAAGTAAAAGGATGGGCACTGATGCTTATTCACAGTGTTCCAGGCTTTTTCACTTAATGTAATTAACGCAAGGCCAGGCGGCAGCATTAATGCTTTCTGACCTCCGGTTGCCACAATATCAATGCCCCATTCGTCCATGTATAGAGGCGTGCCGACAATCGAGCTGACCGCATCAACGAGGAATATGGCATCTGATTCTTTTACAACTGCTGCAATCTCTTGAATGTTGTTGATTGCAGAGGTGGATGTTTCACAGTGTGTCGCAAAAACAGCTTTTGCCTCAGGATTTTCCTTCAATGCTTTTCTCACATCTTCAGGATCGACAATATTTCCCCATTCAGCATCGACGCGGACGGTTTTGCAGCCGATATGGTCTGTAATTCCCTGAAGGTACTCACCAAAATAGCCGACTACACAAAGAATGATCGTATCGTTGGGACCAACCGTATTAATAATAGCTGTTTCAAGAGCGGATGCTCCGCTTGAGGTAAGTGGGATCACCAGGTTTTCAGTCTGGAATATCATTTTAGACTTTTCAGTCGTTTCCTGAAGTACATCCTGGAAGGCTGGATTCCGGTAATCCATCATGGGATGATCGAAACTCCTTAGCATGGCACGCTGTATTTCTTTTGGAACCTGAACTGGTCCCGGCAATCTTAAATCCAATTTTTCTTCAAACATAGCTTCCTCCCCTTATCGTTTCGATTTATATCTTGCTAATGAATTATTTTGCAATTTTTGTGCCAAGGTTGATTGCCTTTTGTACAAAGGTTTTGTTGTTTGGGGAGTGTTTCAGTGTTTCGTTATGAAACGAAATGGAACAAATTGATGAAACAGATTGTGGCGGATAGCGGAAAGGTGTTGAATTGGGATTAGGAGTTATGAAGGCGGTTTTTTTGGCTGCTCGAGGTTGTTGGCTTTGTGAAGCCTTTTATGACGACTATTTTCTTTTTTTGCCCGAGGTTTTGGGCTTTTTGGAGCCTCTATGACGACGGTTTCTTTGGCTGCCCTGGATTTTGGGTTTTATGAAGCTTCTATGAGGACAATTCCTTTCCACTTCACTGGATTTTGGTCTTCATGAAGCCTTTATTGGCGACTATTTTCTTTGGCTTTCTGGATTTCGGGATTATGAGGCTTCTATGACAACGATTTTTGTTTTGATCCACTTGGTTTTTGGCTGCAAGTCGAGCATATGATTTTTCAAACAACAAAAGACAGCCCCGTTCTTTCGAACAGGCTGCCTTTTTAACATAAGTATTATTTGCTTTGCTTAAGAGATTTTTTTTAATTCATCCGTAAGGCGCATGAATTCTTTTTGGTTCCGGCTAGTGAGAGCTTCATCAATTTTTTCGCGAAGCTTTTCAATTCGATATTCCTTAAGAGCTTGATTTAGGACTTGTTCTGCTAACAATGACACGTTTTCCTCAGACTGTTGCGGCGAGTTAAGTAGACGTTTTTCCATTTGCAATCAACCCCTTGACCTTTTTTCTATTGTAACAGAAATTTTCAGATTATTCAAATCATTATTTGCTGGAAATTTTGTTAGCAGCTGCTAAGCTTGTTAACTACAATGTACCCGATATTGAAACCGTTTAAACAATATACAAAAAAGCTGACTCATGAGAAGGGTTATTCCCTCACAAGTCAGCCCTCTTATGCTTTGGCCGTTTCAAGTATGCTCATTACATTTTGTACAGACTTAACAGATTGATCGAGTGCTTCCTTCTCATCGGCAGTCAATGGAATTTCAATGACACTTTCTATTCCATTTCCGCCCAGAATTGTTGGAACTCCCAAGTAGATGTTACTGTATCCATACTCACCTTCCAAATAGGCAATTGAAGGAAGGATGCGTTTTTTATCTTTCAGAATCGCTTCAGCCATCTCAACCATTGAAGCTGCAGGAGCATAATAGGCACTTCCCTGACCAAGCAGATTGACAATTTCTCCTCCGCCTTTTCTGGTTCTTTTCACAATCGCTTCGATTCGGTCTGCAGGGAGAATTTTCTCCAGAGGAATACCGCCAGCATATGAATATCTAACGAGAGGAACCATGTCATCTCCATGACCACCCAGGACAAAACCTGAAATATCTTCAATCGAAACTCCCAGCTCTTGCGCCACAAACGTATTGAATCGGGCTGTATCCAAAACTCCTGATTGGCCGATTACCCTATTTTTCGGAAAACCGGTCGTTTTGTAGCAAACATAGGTCATGGCATCAACAGGATTGCTTAATACAATAATATAGCTTGCCGGGGCGTATGTTTTTATATTTTGAGAAACCTCAATCATTATCTTCTCATTTACAGCAACCAGATCATCCCGGCTCATTCCCGGTTTTCTTGGCATTCCTGCTGTAATCAAAACTAAATCTGCATCTTGAATGTCTTCATAGCTTGAAGTTCCGGTTATGCTGGCATTAAAGCGCTGAACCGGTCCAGCTTCCAGCATATCAAGGGCCTTGCCTTTTGTTGGGTTTGTCTGTGAAGGTATGTCAACTAAGATTATGTCTCCCAATTCTTTTTGGGCGAGCATCAGTGCTGCCGTCGCACCAGTAAAGCCTGACCCGATAACGGCAATCTTTCTTCTCTTAAAAGTCATCGCTGTTCCTCCATTTCATCATCCAGTTGGAGTACATTATTGATCTTCACGGTTATCTTGCTCCGCAGCTGGTATCTGTTTCTTTTTGCTTCCTCCCTTTTTTACGGGGGGTGGTTCAGGAACTGCCTCTTGTCTCATTTCCTTTGGTTTCCTGTCATCCAACAAAGCTTTCTTGATTTCTTCATCAGGATGAGGTATAACATGCGCTGACACAAGTTCACCCACTCTGGCAGCTGCTTCCTTTCCTGCATCCACAGCAGCCTGAACAGCACTTACATCACCTTGAACCAAAACCGTTACTAGGGCGGCGTCCACTTTTTCCTGCTTCACCAGCATAACATCGGCAGCTTTCAGCATCGCATCTGCTGCTTCAATGGACCCAATCAGCCCTCTTGTTTCAATCATGCCGAGTGCTCTTGCCATACTATTTCACCTCTTTCTTTTCAACGTCAACAGAATCAATGATTCCGATAATCAATGCATCAATTGGCAATTTGAAATCCCCGGACATGTTTGAAGCCGAACTTCCACGTGTAACGAGAACCTGATCACCGACTCCCGCGCCAATTCGATCAACTGCAACGAATGATTTTTCTGCTGAAATTCCATGAGGCTCGACAACCAAAAATTTCAGGCCAGTTAAATTATCCTCTTTTCTTGTGGCCCATACATTGCCGATTACCGTTCCCATTTCCATGTGCTTTCAGCCCCTTTTGTATCCATTACAACAATGCTTTTTCCCAATTCGCGTGCAGCATCACGTGCCAAAGGTGTTATAATGGTCTCTTTATCTACCAGGATTTCATTCTTTTTGCATTCTTGAACATCTCTTTGAGTTATCAGCTTCTTTACGTCTGGCTGATCTGAACTGAAAGGCTTTGGCGCAGCAAAGTCGTCCAGACTGTTGATTTCAACCCCGAACTTTAACAGCTTTTCTTTATACTCCATTAAACTTAAAAAATACTCCCCATTTGTTTTTTTCTCTCCATTGAGGATTTTATAGAGATTTGTTTTCGGAATTAAGGTAACAGGGACATAATCAATAATACAGGCTGAGAGAAGCTCGCTTTCCGGTGTATCGCAAATGCCCAGTGCCCCTTTGACAAACAAGTCCTGGGAAGCACCAAGAAAAATAACTTTCATAACAGTATGCAGCTGGGGATTTTCACTGGAGTCATAGGGAAGGATATTCCAATTCGCTTCTAACACTTCTAATAAAGCTGGGTCAATTCGATTCAAATCCCCTACAGCCAGCAGATTATGCTTCATTTTAGGATTGGGAGCTGATGTGGCACCCAATAGATTTTTCACAACTTCTTCTACAATTTGTTCAATCATATGCCTGTCAATCATAAGCTATCCTCTTGCCTTACCAGCCTGCCGGCTGTTTTCCCGGCAATCAGCCCTGCATTGGCTTCATCAGTATCAATATGCATTTCAAGCCTGTACCGGGGAGAGATTCTAATTAACACATTTCCAAAGGATATTGGACGTTCTCCCGCTGCCTCAACTTTGACGCATTCCCCATTTTTCACTCCGAAAGCTTTAGCATCTTCTGGAGTCATATGAATGTGTGCCTGTGCAATAATTAAACCTTCTTTTTTGTATAGGCTCCCCTTTGGCCCTATCAGAGTAACGGGAGAAGAACCTTCTATATTCCCGGATTCGCGAAGCGGAGGCTTCAACCCGAGCTTGATCGAATCTGTACGGCTGACTTCTACCTGGGTTATATGGCGCGCAGGACCTAGAATGCGCACTTTTTCAATGCTTCCTCTAGGTCCTGCGATGGTAATGATTTCATTAGCAGCAAATTGGCCAGGCTGAGATAATTCAGCTTTTTTGGTAAGCTGATAGCCTGTTCCAAAAAGAACTTCCAGATCACTTTGACTTAAGTGACAATGCCGGGCAGAGACAGCCATTGGAATTGAATGTTTTTTTACTGAGGACCCCTTAAGCCTTAAGACTATTTCCTCGACAATCGAATGAATGGCTTGCTCGTTCATGGTTTATGCTCCTAACGTAGTATTCTTGTATTAAAGCTCAACATCAATTTTTGGAAGAATGCTTTCCAATTCGTTATGAGGACGTGGAATGACATGAACAGATTTCAATTCTCCAACACGCTGTGCTGCTGCAGCACCCGCATCAGTTGCTGCTTTAACTGCACCTACATCTCCCCTGACAAGAACCGTTACAATTCCGCCTCCAACATGCACCTTACCAACTAAATGAACATTCGCAGCCTTTACCATGGCATCAGCTGCTTCCACTGAAGCAACCAAACCTTTAGTTTCAATCATTCCTAATGCAGTTAATTCTCTAGCCATTTTTATTTCCTCCTAATTAGTTAGTTTGATATTTTTTCATTACTTGATTGACCATTTCAGCAATCATGCTTGCATCCACATTGCCATCAGGCGATACTTGCTGAAGCACCTGGCTGACAATATGATCAACATCCCAGCTGCCGGCTTGTTTTTTTTCATCTATAGAAGAGGATGCTGCCGGTTTTGGGATGGTGACTTCTTTCGTTCCATAAGCCATTCTTTTAATATTGATCAGGTGGCGTGCTGTTACATTATCAGAGGTAATGTTGCCGCCGAATGAACCGCATCCCAGAGTCAGAGAAGGCATCAAACCGGTTGTCGCCCCCACGGCCCCAATGGATGAAAGCGTGTTAACCATCATTCTCGAAACAGGCATTTCCAAGGCAAAATCCCTGGCCACTGCGTCGTCATTTGTATGGATGGAAAGGCTATGTCCTCTTCCGCCCAAATTGAGCAGCTGCAGGCATATGTCTTTTGCCTCCTGCAAGCTTTCCGCAGTATAAAGTGCAAAGACCGGAGATAATTTTTCAATAGAAAATGGTATGTCTTTGCCTATCTCAGTTTCTTCAGCAATTAATACCCTCGTATCTTCAGGGACTTGAATCCCCGCCATGGATGCGATTTTAACAGCACTTTGACCGACGATATCCGGATTCAGCTTTCCAAGTGAAGGTGAAATGACTTTTTCCAACGCAGCTTTTTCATGCTTATTTAATAGATAAGCCCCATTATTCCTGAGCTCTCTCATAGTCATTTCTTTGATGTTGCGATCAACGACGATTGATTGTTCAGTAGCGCAAATCGTTCCATTATCAAAAGATTTACTGTCAATAATCATCTTCACCGATTGGGCCACTTTAGCAGTCTTTTCAATATAGCAAGGCACATTTCCGGGTCCTACTCCATATGCTGGCTTGCCTGAACTGTACGCCGCCCTGACCAGTCCGCCGCCACCTGTTGCTAATATGAGATTGATATCACGATGCTTCATTAAATCATTTGTTGCACCCATCGACGGCGTTGAAATCCATCCAATCAACCCTGCAGGTGCACCAGCTTGTATGGCTGCATCATTGACGATTTTCAGCGCTTCAACTGTGCATTTTACAGCCCTTGGATGAGGGCTCACAACAATGGCATTTCTTGTTTTTAGAGCAATCAGTGCTTTAAATATGGCTGTTGAAGTAGGGTTGGTTGTTGGAATTATGCCTGCAATGACACCGTAAGGATAGGCAATGTCCGTTACTTTATTTACACGGTCTTCACTTATAATGCCCACTGTCTTTTCATCTTTGATTGATTCATAGACAGCCTTGGAGCCGACTTCGTTTTTTATTTTTTTGTGCTCGACTATGCCCATACCTGTTTCCTCTACCGCCATCCGGGCAAGATAAAGTGACTTTGCATAAGCAGCATCAGCGGCTTTTTTGACGATTTCGTCGACCTGCTCCTGTGTAAAGGCCATATACTTTAACTGCGCTTCTTTGGCCAGCTTTACAGCATTCCGCATTTCCTGCATGGATTGAAGATCATGATCAAATTGCAAGATTCCCACACTCCTTTCAGGATATTTTGAAAGACTTAGTATTTAATTGGGTTCTGAGAAATTTCCAAAATGGCATCCCGGAAAGCATCAGCAGCTGCCTGGCAGGCTGATTGAGAGCCGCTCAAAAGGCCTCCGCCAAAATTGGTTTCCGAAGGCGGACCAAAGAATTTAACCATTTCCACATCCGCTGCCTTTAGAGCAGCGTCAAGTCCATAAACGGCTTCCAATGGAGGGGCTATCAGATAGGCAATAGGCTCTCCGATATTGATGCCTGCTTCTTTTGACAAATAGGAGCCTGTTCTGGAAACAACATGTGCGTAAATGGCATGAGATTTTTCCTGATCAAGTGCTTCAAAAAAAGCGTCTGATTCTGCAGTCTGGAAAACAGCTTCCATGCCGCTTTTAACTTCATCTGGAGACGGTCCGGCGATGATACCAATCATTTCACCAGACAGCGGTCCGGAAGCATGAGCGGCACCGGCATAAAAAGACCTCGCATAAACGACTTCCACATCTGCTCTTTTAGTAGCTTCATCAAGTGCTGTATATCCCACATCATCGATGGTAGAGGTGAATATCGCCAAACTTCTATGGTGAGGCTTCAGATCAAATTGCTTTGCAAGATCCGGATCCACATTAGGGATGACCCTGACAGCCACTATATCAGCGTGAATGCGTTCTAATCCCATTCCTTTCGCCTCCTACCCTTCTTTTTTTACCAGCGATACACCACTTGCTTCATATTTAATAACTTTTTGGATAACCGTCCCGAGATAGGCTCCAGCCTCTGCGGGAGGAATTCCGCCTTTATGTATATTGGAAATTACCATCCGGTCAGCTTCAATCGTTCCTTTTCGGGGTTCATAGCATAGGTAGGCACTCAGTGATTCAGCACTGACCAGACCAGGACGTTCGCCTATTAATAGCACAACCACTTTGGGTTTTAGAAGCTCCCCTACTTCATCCATAACAGCCACCCTTCCCTTTTCAATATAAAAAGGGGTTCCCATATCGAGTCCTAAACTTTTTAGAGATTGCTTAAGGGATAAATACACATCCTCTGCATTTTCTTCAATGGCACTTGAGCTCAGTCCGTCAGACAGAATGATTTGAACAGCCGGTTCCTTTTCACATTTAGTTAGAATGATTTTCTTGGCTTCTTCTGATAGCTTTCTGCCATAATCTGGCCTGCGGATGTAAACTTCTTTTTCATTCACCATTGTGTTGACTTTAAAAAGTCCGAGACGGGTTATAAGCTCGTCATTTACATCTCCATAGACAGCATCGACTGCCGCTGCATGGTCGAAGCGGAATTTCAGCCATGTGTCTGTCTTCGGTCTTGAACCTGCTCTTCCCACCCCGATTCTAGCTGGTGTTTTGCTGATTAGGGACTGCAGTTCAACTGGATCAGCAGGATTGTCAATCCCGCTCCTTTCACTAAAGGGGTCCACTTTAAATTGACTGGATTGATGCGACGGAGCCTTTTTTGAATCTTTCGTTCTCTGATAGCTTTTAATTTTTATAAGTTCGCCTGCATCCTGTTTGTCCGTTTCAACTATCACGCTTGGCGACATGGATTTTTCTTTGCTTTGATTAGAAGTATGGTCCCAAAACTTCACTCCTGTGCTGCTGTATTGTGCTTGGTCAACAGCATCATGCTGGGATTGAAGTTTTTCCACCACTAGGCGTGTTACTTTTTCAATCAGTTCAGGATTCATTATTTTCAACTCCTATCGTGAAAAAATGGTCGGATCGCCTGCGATTTTGCTCAGCTTTCCATTTTCGAAGATTCCCATTTTCTCAAGCCAATCCCTGAATATCGGAGATGGCTGCTTATTCATTGTCTGCCTAAGGGTGGCAACGTCATGATAGCTCATGGATTGGTAATTGAGCATGCAATCATCCCCCATTGGGGCAGCAATAATAAAATTCACTCCAGCTGCTGTCAGCAGCACGCCAAGGTCTTCGATATCATTTTGATCGGCCTTAATATGGTTTGTGTAGCAGATGTCAACACCCATTGGGATGCCGTGCATTTTCCCCATAAAATGGTCCTCAAGCCCAGCCCTGATGACCTGTTTATTATTGTACAAATACTCGGGACCAATGAAACCTACCACTGTATTTACTATGTAAGGGTCATAATGCCGGGCAAAGCCGTAATTTCTCGATTCAAGTGTCATCTGATCCATTCCAAAATGGGCTTCAGCGGAAAGCTCTGAACCTTGGCCCGTTTCAAAATATAAACGCTGAGGCCCGGTGCCGGTGCCGAGAGTTTTTGCCATGTCATTTGCTTCCTCAAGCAGTGAGGCCGTAATTCCGAATGACCGGTTGGCAGCCTCTGTTCCAGCTATGCTTTGGAAGATCATATCAGCAGGTGCACCCTGTTCGATTGCCTTCATTTGAGCTGTTACATGCGCAAGCACACAGTTTTGTGTTGGTATTTCCCAGTCCTTAATAAAAGAATGTGTGGCATGGAGCAACCTCTTTACACTCTCAACCGAATCGTCCACAGGATTAATTCCAATCACTGCATCCCCTATGCCGTAGGATAAACCTTCTTTTAAAGAAGCGATCATGCCATCCACATTATCGGTTGGATGATTAGGCTGCAGACGGGAAGCCAGGGTTCCTTTATATCCAATCGTTATATTGCATTTCGTTAGGATTTCGATTTTATTGGCCGCATGAACAAGATCAAGATTAGACATGATTTTTGCGGCGGCAGCAATCATTTCACTGTTTAATCCCCTGCTGATTCTTTTTAAATCTTCACCTGTCGTGTCTTCGTCCAGGATATATTCACGAAGTTCAGCAACGGACCAATTTTTTATGCTCTGATAGACGGGTTCATTCATCCCGCCTTCTATAATTCTCGAAACCTCATCCTCTTCAGGCGAAAGCATAGGATTTTCGCGGATATCAGATAGAGTTAAATGACTTAGAACCAATTTTGCTGCGATTCTTTCCTGGACGGTTTCCGCTGCAATTCCCGCGAGGCGGTCCCCTGACTTTTCTTCATTTGCTTTAGCGAATAAATCTTTCAGATTATGAAACTGGTATACATTTCCTAAATGACTGGTTTTTAGTTTCATTTACAATCCCTCCTTCCTTATTGATGGAATGTCAATGTTTTAATGACAACAGGTACTACATTGGTTTGAAGAAGGCTGCCGATATCTATGTAATCGCCATGCTCTACCATAATTTGGTCAATGCATACGATACTTTGCTTTGATTCCTGAACTTTTATCGTCTGGCCAAGGACTTTGGCATGGTCACTTTCTAATACCACAATAAGCGGCTGTTCTGGTTTAGGCTTTGCTTGTATGGATTTCAGCAAGACTGAAGATAACTCTTGAATATCACGAAAACCCAAATAGGGAAGTGCAGTTAAATACAGCGCAAAATTCTGTCCCTCCTTCTGGGGGTCATACATTTCAACCGCCTTTTTAACTGACTCTTGAATCAGATGGAGTCCCTTTTCCAAATCGTGATTAAAATTGATCTGATATACTGGCAAGTTGCGAATGGGCAACTCATGACCTTCAACATGAATGGTAGCCCCGCTGATTTCAGTCGTTTGTGTGCCTGCTCCGAGTACTGTTGCCCTGACCGTTTCTTCCGGTTCCTCCCAACTCCAGAATGCCAGATCCCCGCAATTCCTCAGTGACTGGGCCAGCACTTCGCCTATATCTTCATACTGTGCAGGTGAGGAACCTGCTTTTTCATATTTGTACAGGCATTCACTGATTCCGCCAGAAAACATGATGAATTCGATATTCTCTATCCAATTCGGCTCATGTCCCAGAAGCAGAGGCATATCATTCTCCCGAAGCTCTCTCCTTAGCATTCGTCCTATTACTTCAGCCATGTAGTTTGTCAGTTTTTTAATGATCGGGTCATTTCGGGTGTCCCCTATTTTTAAATCAGCACCCCATTGACGAAGTATTTTTTGAACGGGAGGAGAAATACTTTTTATCTTGCCATCAGCAAATTCAATCAATCTCCCGCCGATATGCAGGGTACATGTCCCGCATAGCCTTCCGGAACGATAGACTGCTGCATTGGCAGTGCCTCCGCCAATATCAATATTAGCTATCGTTTTTCCTGTCCTTTTTGAAAATTCATAAGCCCCTGATCCTTTTGCAGCGATGATTCCTTCCAAATCCGGGCCCGCTGTTGCCACCAGAAAATCTCCGGCGTGGTCAGATAAGTAATGGACCATTTCTTCTGCATTTTGTTTTGTGGCCGTTTCACCTGTAATAATGACAGCTCCTGTTTTAATATCACCCGGCACAATTCCCGCAGATTCATATTCTGCTCTTACAAGCCTCTCTACAGCTTCGATATCAATAGATGAGGCAGTCAGGAGAGGAGTCCGGTAAATCGGGCTTTGGTAGAGCACATCTTTTTCTATTATCTCGATTCGCGGCATATGGGTTCCGCCTGCCATATTCATGAGAGAAAATCTGCTGATGACGAGTTTTGTCGTACTCGTTCCGATGTCAATTCCAGCGCTGATGATATTCTCTTTTTGTGGATCGTAACGCTTCAACATGATCCCCGCCTTACTAAAACAAATTATCTGATTTGCAGGTAAATAAAAAAAGGCACCCTATATGAGCAATCATGAATTGATTGTTCATACAAGGCGCCTTTGCCTGATTTATTCTTTTGTATAATTAGAATATATTCTATTATCTTAATTTTGTAAAGGGTTTCATTTGAAAATTACGACATTTTCCGGCAATGAATCTGCATAATCTTTCATTTCTTGAAGAGAATGGCATTTCACCAGGCAGCGTATTTCTTCTATTCCTTTTCCGGAAATAGAGGAGGTAATCACAATAGGTCCATTTGGGACTGCAATTCTAAGCTGCCTGATTGCCGAGTTTACATCCGATTGATCAGAATCGCTTTTTGTCACGACTCCAATTGCAAGCTTATTAAACCCATTGCTGAAACCTGGCGGAAAAATAGTTTTCCGCTTTGTAGAATCCTGCAAATATAGTACATGGGTCACTTCGAGTGCCGTAGCCATGATATTTTTATAGAAAAATGGATTTTCTGTGTATTCCCCCGGTGTATCCACAATCCAGTCATAATAGTTCAGTGCCTGTGTTTTAACCGCTTCCGCTTTGCGGCCTAGAAGGGCATTTGTTAGAGTCGACTTTCCAGCCCCGATTGAACCGATTAGCATTGCTCTGTTCATTTTGGACATTCTATACAGCTCCTTATGATTTAGTTATTTCCGAAGGAGTGTACCTCAGTGTTTCAGATAAAAAGCGGTTGATTTCCTCCATGGCCATTTGCACAGCCGATACGGTTCCTACAATGACAAGACTGCCAGTGAACCGGTCCAGGAACCCGATCTGCACGTCTGCAGCTTTTGTCGCCAAATCTCCTGCAATAATAACCGTTTCACTTGGTGTCAGTGTTAAAATCCCCAACGCTCCTGCCTGCTGGATCCCCAGTTTTTCAAACATATCCGGATCAGGATTTGCGATTAAATGGCTGAGTGTTACTTGCTTTCCCGGCACAAATTCCTGTATAAATCGTTGTTTTTCCTCATTCATTGCTTTGGCCTCCCAGGTGACTGCTGCTTAGATTGCTTTTTTTACTTTTTCTTCTTTCGTTAAATATTCATCTTTTCCGATAATGCCAGCTTCGCGGTCTTTTTTCTCCAATTCCAGAGCTTTTGGTACAGATAACCAGTACGCTAATCCAATCCCTATGACTCCAGCAGAAATTTTTCCGGCTATAATAGGCAGAATTAATGTAGGCTGGAAATTTGCTGTAAAAGATAAATGATCGCCAAGCAAAAAGGCCGCACAGACTGCAAAGGAAATATTAATGACTTTATCTTTAGGCGGCATTGTTCTGACCAATTTAAACATGGCAAGGATGTTCGCTATTGTAGCAACTATCCCTGCGCTGCCTTCCTTGCTTAACCCGACTTTACGGCCTAGAGCCTCCAGCGGTCCGCCGGCATACTTTTGGAGAAGATAAACCATCGGAAATGCACCGGCAAGCATGATCCCAATATAACCTGCAGTCTCAAGTGCCCGGAATTGATCCTCCGAATCCGCCATGATAGGGTGGAAGCCCCAGCCTCCAAATACAGTTGAGAACAATCCGGTAAAAATTTCCACGATGGAAAAGACTAAAACAAGCTTAATGCCCGCATCTAAAATACGTCCAAACCACATAAACCCATTGATCATTAAATCGGGCAGGAAATATAAACCCAGTGCAATCAACACTACAAAGATTAAAAGCGGACTTAAATTCAATAAAATTTGTCCTAATCCGAGTGCGAACTGATATTTTGCCTCCCCTGACGTGGAAATGAAATCCCTGAAACTTGAGCTTGAAACCGCAATAATCACACTTGAAATGAAAGCGCCGATTGGAATGGTCAGAACGCCTGACATCACACCAAGAGCCATATATTTATGGTCTCTCTTATCAAGCATAGCCAGGCCCATCGGTATGGAGAAAACAATGGTTGCACCCGCCATAAAACCGACAATCATCGCCATGATCCAGCCTTCCTGTGTTTGCTTTAACACTTCAGCTAACTGGTAGCCGCCCATATCGGTTGCCAATATGGCAGTTGCAGCTATGGCAGGATCTGCCCCGATCGCAGCAAAAAATGGACCGCAGACCTTATCAATAAACCACGATAAATACGGAATGGATGCCATTATGCCGGCAGCCGGAACAAAGATATGGCCGACTGCATGAAGCCCCTCCATAAATTGTTTTCCTAATCCTTCATCACTGTTGCGGATGGCAGCAAAGGCCCCAGCTACGGCACAAGCCATGATAATGTAAATAACAACTTTACCTACCATTTCCATCATAGATCCCTCCCTAAAAGTTTTTATATGTTAACGGAATCCTGCAGCTTTTTTACAAGAAAATAGGATAAAATAGGAGTTCGATAGTATAAGAATAAGTAAAAAGACAAAAAGGTGCCGTACGTCAGCTATTTGCAGACGCATGGCACCTTTGCCCGTTCTATCCACTTGTAAAAGAATATTAAGCGTTATATTTTACAATTATACGCTTTGCCACATTTTCCAGTGTAACCTGTTTATTCATGCTGATCTTACGCATTTTCCTAAAGGCATCTTCTTCCGGCATATTAAACTTTTGCATTAAAATGCCTTTTGCTTTTTCCACTATTTTTCTATCATTTAACTTCTGATTCATGGTTTCCACTTGTTCCCGGATTGCCTTGGCATTCTCTGCCTGTCTGAGCGCGATCTCAACCGCTGGAATCAGACTGGCTTCATTAACCGGCTTAACAAGGTAGCCGAGTATATTTGCCTTTTTGGCTTTATCGATATATTCCCGCTGACTATATGCTGTAAGGAGCAGGATGGGCGTATTGATTTTATTGGAAATGATTTCACTTGCTTTAAGTCCATTGAGATTAGGCATCTTGATATCCATAAGAATTAAATCAGGTTTTAATGAAAAAGCTAGCTCAACCGCCCTTTCACCATCGCCTGCCTCTGCAACTACTTCGTAGCCGGCATCCTTTAGCATCAAGCTTAAGTCCATGCGGAAGATTGATTCATCCTCCACAACCATAATTCTTTTTTTCACGGCTATTCCGCCTTCCTTTCAAAGGGAAATTGCACAGCTGCAATGGTCCCTGTTTCAGCCCGTTCGATTAAAAAATGGCCGGATAGATCGTGCTCGACCATCATTTTCACAATATCCAAGCCTAGAGAAGGTTTTGCTTCCGGGGAATACCCTTCACCGTTATCAATGACTTCAACCTTGATTTCATCATTGGAATATTCAAAACAGACATCGACTATCCCTTCATGCATATGTTTAAATGCGTGCTTTACACAATTCTGTATAAGTTCATTGATTACCAGAGACAGAGAAACCGCTTTTTCAGAGTCGATCAAAAGTTTTGGTCCCCTGTATTGAATATGTATCTTTTTTTGCTCGTGTTTTGCTTCATGGACGAGCATATTGCCAATTTTCTCTATTAAGCTGTAAATATCCACTTCATCCACACTTGAGCTTGAAAGAATAATTTCATACACCGAAGCAATACTTGAGATGCGGTTTAGGCTTTCCACGAAGTGCACCCTGCTTTCTTCCGGCACACCCCTTCTCATCTGAAGCCTCAAAAGGCTGGCAACTGTCTGCAGGTTATTTTTAACTCGGTGATGGATTTCCCGTATGGCAACAGATTTAACGGCAATTTCACGTTCTTTTTCCCTGAGTTCAGTCAGATCTTTAAGGATGATAAAGGCTCCATTCGATTTACCTTCTACTTGAAGACGAATTTTTTTTACGCGGAAAACCTTATTCATCATTTTCAGTTCTCTAACAAGAAGTTCTTCCGGTTCGTTCAATATCTTTTGAATGCATGGAAAGCAATCAATAAGAGGTATGCCCGGCCTGCAATCTTCCTTCCCGATTTCGTGAATGAGATTCGTAGCCGATGGATTGTTATAGACTACCTTATTTTCATGATCAATAAAGAACAATGCTTCCTCAATCACCTCTGGAATAATCGGCCGATCTTCTGCCATTCCAATGAGTATCCCGCTTAAAGTTTTTGTTGCTTCTGATAGCGCTTCCAATTTCCGCTGCCGCTGAAGCTTCTCACTGATGTCCTTTTCCATAATCAGTGCACCTATAACCCGATCCTCCGATCCCATAATCGGCACAACACTTTGTTCAACCGTCTTGCCTTCCTGGGTCAGTGCCCGATTGAGAAACATATTTTTCCCGGTCCTCAGGGTATACAAAACGGCGGGTTCAAATGCTTCATAAGCGAACTTGCCTGCGACTGGCTTCTGGTAAACAGAATTAGCGGTACTTGGGGCTGCTTCAGCAACCACAATCGCATGTTTTCCTTCTTTAGTAAGACAGTCTACAAAAACATTTGCCTGGTTCAGGTCTGCAATTAATGAAAGATTGGCAGAGACCTCTTTAATTTTTTTGACTTCTATTTTTGATAGACTTGTATGAAGAGTGCATAGCTCTTCTGCTGAGAGGTTTGTCATAGGGTGTGTTCTCCCGAATCTATAGTTGGAAATGTCAGAATATATAAAAATATTATAGGGAATATAGTAGATTGTCAACATGCTTTTTAATAGTTTGATAGGGAATTTGATTCAGTTTTGAGATTATACTGGATATTGAAAAGAGGCAGCCATGAGAAAAGTTCATTCCTGCTGCCTTCTTCAACTATTTGAGCTGAGATAATTTTACACCGCTTGCTTTGTGTTTTAATATGTCCTCTATTAAATCTGCCAGATGGGCTCCTGCTTCAACCGGGGGAACCCCCCCTTCGTGAATATTGCTGATTACCGTGCGATCGGCTTCAACTGTATCCTCATTTGGCTGATAGATCAGGTAGGCACTAATGCTTTTAGCAGTTGCCAATCCAGGGCGTTCTCCGATAAGTGAAATGACACAATCACAATTCACAATAGAAGCAAGATCATCTTGAATCCAAACCCTGCTCCGCTTAATAAAGACAGGTTCTCCAAGGGAAATACTTTTTGATTGAAGCCCCTGGACCAGCGCAGGAAGCAAATCTCTTATATTTGCTTCAACACCTGTTGAGCTCAGCCCATCCGATACAATGATTTGCACTTCTTTATTTTTCGGAAGATTTTCTTCTGCCCATTGCCTTGATGAATCATGGAGCTTTCGTCCGCTGTCCAGGTCCATTAAGTATTGATCCATCGTTTCAGCTTTTGAATGGAGCACCGGCAGCTTTAATTCGTTCAGTAATTTCTCAGAGACGTCTTTAAAAACGGCGTCCTGGGCTGCCGCGTGATCTATTCTGAAATCGAGGTAATTCCTTGTTTTCATTCGTGTTCCTGTCCGCCCAATCCCAATTCTCGCAGGTGTGATGGCTTGTACCTTCTCTATCTCTTGCAGATCGGCCGGCAGATCTACACCTGATTGTTTCACTTTTTCGTAAATGATAGTGCGGACACTGGATTCCTTTGTATGTACGGCATCGTTTGCTGGTTTATCTCCGCTTTTTATTTGTCCTTCTTTCTGAAGTTCTTCCATTACCTGTTTTACAATTGTCTGAATATCCACTAAATGCTCCCCCTTTCCTATTTGAAAATTGATAGATCTCCCGCTCGTTCTGTCAATCTTCCATTCTCCATTATGCCCATATTCTCAAGCCATATCTCGAATTCACGAAGAGGACGAAGCCCCAGCATTTCTCTTAAGCTGGCATCATCATGATAGCTGGTATCCTGGTAACTTAGCATGACATCGTCTCCTCCAGGCACGCCCATATAAAAATTTGCTCCTGCAAGTGCGGTAAGCATACCGGCGATTTCCTGGTCATTTTGATCTGCCTGCATATGATTGGTATAAGTAGGAGCAATCCCCATTGGAAGCCCATGCATTTTCCCCATAAAAAGGTCTTCCAAGTCTGCACGGATAACTTGTTTTCCGTCGTAAATGGTCTCAGGCCCGATAAAACCCGAAACATTATTAACCATGAACGGTTTCCAATGACGTGCATATCCATAGGTGCGTGCTTCGAGTGTCTGCATATCAATGCCAAGGTGGGCATCCAGAGAAACTTCAGATCCCTGGCCAGTTTCGAAATAAAGCTGATTAGGGCCAGTTGAGGTCCCATGCTTAGCCATCAGCTGAAACGCTTCATCCAGCATCTCTTTTGAAACCCCAAAGTCTTCATTTGCAGCCTGTGTACCTGCAAGACTCTGGAACATTAAAGCGATTGGAGCACCTTTTTTGAGAGCCTGCATTTGTGTTGTGATGTGAGCAAGCACACAGTTCTGTGTTGGAATTTCCCACTTTTGTATAAAATCATGAGTCATATGAAGAATTCTCGATACTGATTCAACAGAATCATTGTTAGGGTTCACACCAATAACAGCATCCCCTGATCCATAGGAAAGGCCTTCTTTCATGGAGGCAAGAATGCCATCGGGATGGTCAATGGGATGGTTGGGCTGGCACCTGAATGCCAGACGTCCAGCCTCGCCTATCGTTGTGTTGCAATGGGCAGTCGGCCGGATTTTCTGTGAAGCCATGACCAAATCGATGCTCGACATAAGCTTTGCTGCAGCAGAAATCATTTCACTTGTCAGGCCTTTGCTGATTCTAAACAAATCCGATGTGCGTGTTTGGTGGGACAAAATATAATCTCGCAATTCCCCAACAGACCAATTTGCAATTTCTTTATAGATAAAAAGATTTAGGTCATCATAGATAATACGTGTTACTTCATCCTTTTCGTACGGAATGACGGGATTCTCGTAAATTTCTTTTAGCTTGATTTCACTTAACACCACTTTGGCTGCCATTCGTTCAATAGAGGATCCTGCAGAAATGCCTGCCATTTTATCCCCGGACTTCTCCTCACTGGCTTTTGCCAATACATCCGCAATAGAACGGAACTGATAAGTTTGATTTTTTAACGTACATGTATACATAAATAGCCTCCCTTCGAGTATAAAAAGCAGTCGGCAACGATAGAGAAAGCGATTACAAGCTGCTCCAAACAAAAAGACGCCATAATAGCATAAGCTGATTAACAGCTTACCTATTAAGGCGTCTTCACCTGATATTTTCACTTTTTTATCATTATACCAAGCAGTTAACTGAAAAGATAGACTTTTTTGATTATATGATCTGACACTTTTTTATGAAAACATCCCCTCCACCACTCTTCCGTTCCGCCCATTTGTGGTCTTTGCCTGTGACAGCGAATTAAGAATCGCTTCCTCTGCAGCCTCGGCCGCACCTTGAAAAAGCTGATTCATGATGGGATGATCATCTCTGATAAAATAGGCAGCTTCGATCATATTGCTGCTTTCATGAAAGCTCTTGTTTGCGGTGGAAAAAGCGATAACAATGTCACCGCTGCCGTTGCTGAAATGGCTTCCTGTGCGTCCTAGGCCTATGCCGCATCTCTTCGCGAGCCTTTTCAGCTGCCTGTCACTGACAGGTGCGTCTGTAGCCAGGATAATCATGATTGAGCCATCAGGCGTGTCCTTTGTTTTCGGCTGAATTTCTGACAGTCCGTATTTAATGAACGGAAATTCGTCTCTATTGCCAAAGTTCGTGACCACCAGACATCCGATTTTGTATTCATTTGTGCTTTGTTCTACAGTGATTACCCGTGAAGAAGCACCCACGCCCCCTTTATACCCACAACACACCATGCCTGTACCAGCTCCGACCGCACCTTCTTCCACCTTTTCCGGTTTGGCATTTTGAATGGCTTCTATTGCATGTTCCGGTTTTACAGGGAGTGTCCGAATGGAATTTAAATACCCGTCGTTGCATTCCCCTGTGACGATATTAACGGTTCCGGTTGTGTCTCCAATTTCCGGCGTGGTTTTTAGCAGGTATTCCAGCGTTCCCTGTGTGACTGACGGCACCCCAAATGTATTTGTCAGCATAATTGGAGATTCAATCATACCCAGTTCTTCCACCTGCACCAGACCCGTCGTTTTACCAAAGCCATTGATGACATAGGAGGCTGCCGGGACTTTTTCACGAAAGAGATTTCCTCCATGCGGTAAAACGGCCGTTACGCCCGTACAGACATATTGGTCATTATCCAGAGGATAGTCCAGAGTGATGTGGCCTGCCATGACTCCATCTATATCTGTAATGCAATTCTTTTTTCCAGGTCTCAGTGTTCCAATTGTTACTCCTCTTTCTCTAATCTTCATCTTGACGCTCCTTAAAATAGAATTTCCCTTTGTTTTCCTTTATAATAGTAAAATATTTAGATTACCTAATCATTTTACACCATTCTGGGAGGAATTATATGGCTGATACTTTATCAGGAGAAGCAAAAAAACAGACTGCAGGTTCCGAAAAGATATGGTCCAGGGATTTTGTTCTGATCTTGATTTCCAACTTTTTTATTTTTCTCGGATTTCAAATGACATTGCCCACGATCCCTCTTTTTGTGGAAAAATTGGGCGGGAATGACCAGCTGATCGGGATAGTGGTCGGGATCTTTACATTTTCGGCTCTGCTATTGCGTCCTTATGCAGGGCATACGCTGGAGACCAAAGGCAGGCGCTTTGTCTATTTAACAGGCCTGGCAATTTTCGTGCTCTCGGTTGGGTCATTTGGTTTTATTAATAGTTTAATCTTCTTATTTGTTTTAAGGATTATCCAGGGATTTGGCTGGGGTTTCTCCACTACAGCCTCGGGAACCATTGCCACGGATTTAATTCCTGCAAAGCGGCGGGGAGAAGGAATGGGATATTTCGGGCTTTCCGGGAACATTGCCCTTGCATTCGGCCCCACCCTCGGACTGGCGCTCGCCGGAGTCATCTCTTTCAAACTCTTATTCTTAATTTGTGCTCTGCTGGGTTTAGCCGCACTGGTGTTGTCATCGAGGATCAACTACAAGCAGGCTGAAAAACAAACTGTTCCCCAGAAGCGCTGGGACATCTATGAAAAAAGTGCTTTAAGGCCTTCATTTCTTTTATTTTTCATCACCGTCACCTTCGGGGGCATCGCATCATTTCTTCCTATATATTCAGCCCAAAAAGGGATAGGCGGCATCCACTGGTACTTTCTGCTGTTTGCCATAGCTTTAATGCTTTCCCGGGCTTTTGCCGGCAGATTATATGATCAAAGAGGTCACCAGGCTGTATTCTTACCAGGAGCGGTGCTGATTTTGGCAGCCATGTTCCTGCTGGCGTGGCTTCCGAGCAGCATGATTATGTATATAGCTGCGATTCTTTATGGTCTCGGATTTGGTTCAGTCCAGCCTGCCCTTCAAGCCTGGTCTGTAAAAGAAGCGCCTGCCAATCGGCGCGGGATGGCCAATGCTACGTTCTTTTCCTTCTTTGACCTTGGAGTAGGGATTGGCGCCATCGTGTTTGGGCAGATCGCTCATTTGTTTGGGTATAGCACCATTTATTTGACAGCAGCCGGATCGGTAGTGATTTCAATTCTACTGTATATCTGGATTCTGGTGACAAAAAGGGGTTAATGCGAAAGACGATTTTCCGGGAGATGCGGAAAATCGTCTTTTTATTTTGGGTGAGTTTTCAGGTGGTGCGGTGGGTTCGGACTTTGAGCTTGTGATTTTCGCGGTCAGTGTCCGAAGTTGGGCTGGGTTCGGACTCAGATCATGGTTTCTCTGCTTTTTGTGTCCGAAGTTACACCAGGTTCGGACTTACACTACTGGCTTTCCGACTTCTCTGTCCGAAGTTGACCCGTATTCGGACTCAAATCATGGTTTCTCTGCTTTCTCTGCCCGAAGTTGCACCGAATTCGGACTCAGATCATGGTTTCTCTGCTTTTTGTGTCCGAAGTTGCGCCAGTTTCGGCCTTACACTTTAGTTTTTCCAATTTCTCTGTCCGAAGCTGCACCAAATTCGATCTCATACTCTAACTGCCGGAACAGTAATTCCTCTTATAAAGCTTTCACCATCCCGCCATCGACTAAAATGGAGCTTCCGGTCACGTAGCTGCTGGCATCAGATGCAAGGAAGGTGACGACGTTCGCAAATTCTTCCGGGGTTCCGTATCTGCCCAGCGGAATTTTGCTTTTGGCTCTTTCAGCAACTTCTTCTTTGGTGATATTCTGCCGGTCTGCGTTATGCTGATCCAGATAATCAACGCGGTCGGTCGCAATTCTTCCCGGAGCTACTGTATTAATTAAGATATTATAAGCTGCCAATTCCTCTGAGAGTGTTTTGGTCAGTCCGACAATCCCAAGCCGGAATGTATTGGATAAGAGCAGGCCCGGAATCGGCTGCTTTATGCTTGATGATGCTATATTAATGATCCTGCCGCCATTTTTCTTTAATTCAGGAAGTGCCTCGCGGATCAGCCTGACATGGCTTAATAGATTTAGCTGAAACGCTTTTTCCCAGTCTTCATCTGTCAGGTTTTCAAACGTCCCCCCGGGTGGCCCTCCGGCGTTATTGATTAATATATCAATTCCCCCAAGGGTTTCAGCTGTATGCTGAATCAGGTTCTTTATATCCTCAGGGTCCGTAACATCTGCGCGGTAATACTCAACATCGGCATTGAATTGGTCACGGAATTCCTTTTGAACGCTCTTTAGTTTTGCTTCGTCCCTGCTTGTTATCATGACCTTGGTGCCTTCTTTTGCAAGCTGTGCTGCAATGGCTTTTCCGAGGCCCTGGCTTGAAGCCACGACAAGCGCTTTTTTATTTTTCAGTTTTAAATCCATGATCGTTTCCTCCTATTTTTTAACGCAAAGCGCCATCCATTCATCCACTTTAAAGGATTGGACCTTGCCTTCATGTAGTTCAATTTGAAAATAATCCGCAGCAGCCTGATCAGCCTGCAGAATATACTCTTCGACTGCCTTAATCTGTTCTTCACTTTCAGCCGTTCGTCTCACCCAGGAAGGGAATTCGAAGGTTTTCTTCCTGCTCTTTGCGTTTGTTTCATTTAGTCCGGAAGCAGCAAATAGCTTTCTCCACTCTGCCGTTGACAAACACCGGTAATGGCTGTCATCCCGCATTTTCTCAACTGTGTTCATATAGTCTGCGAGCTCTTTTTCATCGGGTGATACATTATCAACTAACAGAAATCTTCCCCCTGATTTTAAAACCCTGCCAGCTTCAGCAATGAACTTTTCCGGATGGGGAAAATGGTGTGGCGCGATCCGGCACGTGACAGCATCAAAGGACTCATCCAGAAAAGGCAAAGTTTCCGCGTCTGCAACGATATACCAGATATTTTTATAGCTTTCCAGATGGCGTGCGGTATTCGCCAGCATTTCTTTTGTCAAATCAGCTGCGAAGACCTGGGAAACAAAGGGTGCCAGACTTTTGGCCACATGCCCGCCGCCTGTCGCGATATCCAGCACCACCCAATCCTTCTGCGGATTCAGGGTTTGAACAAGCTGATGTAATTCTGCCGCATCTCCATGAATTTTGCTTGTCACATATTTTTCTGCGTTTTTACCGAATGTATTTTGTACCTTTTTTTTTATTTCTTCCTTTTCCATATGTAATCACCACCATCAAAAATTCACCTATACTATTTAGTTTCTATACAAATCCCTATAATCCTGTCAGATTAATAGAAAAAGAGCCTGCCACTTGGTGAAATGGCAGGCTGCTGTTTATCTGGCAGGCACAAGAATTAGCTTCCCTTTTGTTTGCCTAGACTGCATTCGCTCATGTACTTTGGCAGCGTCCTCAAGAGGATGGACTTCACCAATAGTCAGCTTCAGCTTCCCTTGGGCTGTATAGGATAATAATTCCTTCATGCTCGGCTGCAGCAATTCCGGTTTCCTCATTATTTGCGGCAGGAAAAATCCGATGACCGATTGATTCCGCCCCATTAAGGAAGAAGGATAAAACCGGCTCTGCTCCCCGCTTGCCACACCATAAATAACAAGGCGGCCAAAGGTGGCAAGGCATTTCAGGGTTTTATTAAAAATTTCGCCGCCTGCCATTTCGAGTGCCACATTTACACCTTTTCCGCCTGTTGCTTCGAGTACTTCATTTTCCCAGCCTTCATTTGTATAGTTGACGAGGACATCGGCTCCCATTTCTTTTGCAAGCTGCAGTTTTTCAGCAGTGCTGGCGGTAGCAATGACAGTCCCGGCCCCGAATAATTTTGCAAGCTGAACGGCAAGTGTTCCCACTCCTCCCGCAGCTGCATGGACCAGGACGCTTTCACCCGCTTCAAGCCGGCCCATCGTTTTCAAAATATGATAGGCACTCAGTCCTTGCAGGGGCAGTGCCGCAGCAAGATTGAAATCCAGTCCTTCCGGCAGCGGAATCAAACCCCTTTCATCGGCTGTGACATACTCTGAGTAGCCTCCTGATTCTATTAGCGTCACCACTCTTGTGCCAACCGGAATACTCGCCTCTTCACCCGCGGCTGCGACAACACCTGCCACCTCTGCACCGGGAATGAACGGCAGAGGTGTCGGCACAACATATTGCCCTTCTCTTCTTGCGGTATCGGCATAGTTCACTCCGATCGCATGCACTTCGATTAAAACTTCCCGTCCGGTCGGCTGCGGCCGATCCAGTTCGATTACATCAAGGACTTCAGGTCCCCCATATTCTTTGAATTGAATGGCTTTCATTTTCAAACACTCCTTTTCTATATTTCTAGCAGCAATATTCGCCTTTTTCATACATGAGCTCAGCTATTCTCCGGTTCCTTGCACTTTCTTTCCCAAAGGAGCTGAACCTGCTGCATTCCCGGATGATTAATCCGATCAGCGCATCCTTTTTCTCATCTGAAGACAATTCGGACACTAATTGGCGGGATAGCCTTTCAGCTTCCCATATTGCACCTTCCAGAAAAGTCCTGGTCAGGTGAATCTTCAATTCTTCTTTTTCTTCACCATTTTTCTGAATGGCTTTGTATGTCCGATAAACTGCTGATTCTGCTGCATACAGGGCAATGGCGAGATCCGCAAGCTTCATTAGGGCTTCCTGTTCATGAACAAGGGTATCGCCAAATGCTTCATAGGCGAGTCCGGCATTCAGCAGGAATAGGTTTCTTATAGTATCAACCGCTGCTCTCTCTTTCTCAAAAATCGCCTGCCCGATTGGTGCAGGTTTGCTCAAGCGAACAATCGCTTCCTCCACTCTTGCTGCTAAATCGATTTCACCCTTCAGCGCTTTTCGGAAAAGGTGAGTAGGAATCAGCAATCTATTAATCTCATTTGTACCTTCAAAAATACGGTTAATGCGGGAATCCCGATACATTTGTTCCACACCGTATTCCTTGATGAATCCCGCTCCGCCATGAAGCTGCAGTGCTTCATCTGCCGTATAATCCAGTGTTTCCGAGCCAAACACCTTGCAGATCGCACATTCTGTGGCATATTCGCTCATTCTTTTTCCAATAAGTTTTACATCAGTTGATTCATATAAGTCTCCCAATGATTCCTCCAGCAGGCTTGCGGTGCGGTATTGCAGTGATTCAGCGGCGTAGATTCTTCCTGCCATCTTCGCCGTTTTTTCCTTGGTAGCCGGAAAATCAGCGATCGACTTCCCAAACTGCTTTCTTTCCCCTGTAAATTGGAGTGTTTTCTTCAAGCCGGTTTTTGCTGCCCCCATGCAGGCTGAACCTAAATTGAAACGGCCCAAATTCAAGACGTTCAAAGCAATGATATGGCCTTTGCCCACTTCCCCAAGCAGATTTTCTGCTGGCACAGGACAATCCTCAAAAATGACCGATCTGGTTGACGATCCTTTAATGCCCATCTTATTTTCTTCCGGGCCAAGGGATAATCCTGGTGTGTCCCGTTCGACGATAAATGCGGTAAAATGCCGGCCGTCCACTTTGGCATATACAATGAATGTATCTGAAAATACAGCATTCGTAATATAAATTTTCGTGCCATCTAAAATGTAATGGGTCCCATCCTCATTCAAAACGGCGGTAGTCTGGGAGGATAGAGCATCAGATCCTGCGTTCGGCTCTGTCAGGCAGTAAGCGCCTATGTACTCCCCTGAAGCAAGCTTCGGCAAGTACTTTTCTTTTTGCTCAGGAGTTCCGAAGTAAGTGATCGGCAGGGTTGCAATGCAAGTATGGTTCGAGTGGGCTACCCCGTAACCGCCTGATGAGGCAATGTTTTCTCCGACGATCCCCTTGCTGATTTTATCCAGGCCAAGGCCGCCATAATTTTCGGGAATGCTATGGGCAAGCAAGCCCAGTTCGCCCGCCTTCCTAAGTAAATCCGTTACCAGCTCGAATTCCTGGTTTTCGATCCGGTCCTTTTCAGGGTGAACCATTTTTTCAGTAAATTGTTTAGCTGTTCTTCCGATTAAGATATGCTCATCTGAAAAATTCTCGGGTGTGAAAAGTGTTTCAGGATTTAGCTTTGTGAACAAGAAACTCGCACCGCGATTGGCTGTGTTTACTTTTTCCATTTACGGATTCACTCTCCTCAGCATTTCTTCATCTCAGATTTTTTCATCTGCCGCCTGTACAGCATGTTTCAGAAGCACTTTAACGAATCTATTGAATTGTGAAAACCGCGGATCTGCTGTTTGGCCTTTCTTGTAGCGGTAATAGATTTGCTGGCAAATGACGGCCAGCTTAAAATAGGCAAATGTTAAATAAAAATTCATTCTGCTGAGATCACGGCCTGTTTTTCCAGCATAGGCCTCCATAAATTCTCTGCGGGAGTAAAAGCCATTTAGAACTGTTACCGGGGGTTTTCCTAATCCAAACTTGAGCAGATCGGGATCGTCTCCCTGAATCCAATAGCTCATCGCGGCACCAAGATCTGCCAGCGGATCACCTGCCGTTGCCATCTCCCAGTCGAAAAGGCCCGTCATTTCTGTTAAATCCTCATTGAACATTACATTGTTCAGCTTGTAATCATAATGGATGACGGATGGCTCAGGGCTAACCGGGATATGATGGGTCATCCACTTTTTCAGCGTATCCGCTTCAGAAACTTCATCTGTCTTTGCCCGCTCATACCGGCCAATCCAGCCATGCACCTGCCTTTTCATAAATCCATCGGGATTGCTGATTTCCGCTAGACCTGTCCTTTTATAGTCAATGGAATGAAGTTCTGCCAGCTTATCAACCATAATTTGAGACAGTCTTCTGCAAATTTCCTCGTCCCGTTCCATTCCTTCAGGGAATGAGGTATCTAAAACAATTCCATGCCGCCGTTCCATAATGAAAAATGGTGCTCCTGTGATTTCACTATTATTCGTAAACAGGATCGGCTTCGGGGCTTCTTTGAAAAAGGGGTGTATCTCAGAAATCACCCTGTATTCCCTCTCCATGTCATGAGCTTTTGGTGCGACAGGTCCAAGCGGAGGCCTGCGCAGCACGGCTTCCCACTCTCCCATTTTCAGCTGATAGGTAAGATTGGAGTGCCCAGCATGGAACTGAAGAATCTTAAGCGGTTGATTTGGAAGATTAGCCATCTCGTTCCGCAGGAATTTTTCCAATTCAGCGGTATTCAATTGCTCTCCTTTTCTAACGGGAATGGTATCCTGGCTCATTTGCTTCGGCATGTGGTCCTCCTTTTTAAAGGAAAATTAAATTATGTTTCTCTTACATTTTGGTTTAGACCTTCCCTTAGAAGATCAGGTATAACAGCACTTTCCTGTTTGGCGAAATTAAAATAGACGATTACGGCGCTCCCTTTGGCAATAAGGTTTCCTGTCTGAGTGCATACAATTTCATGATCGAGCTGAAAGCTTTTGCTGCCAATCCTTGATACCCAGGTTTTCACCGTTAGGATTTGGTTAAAATATCCCTGGCTTAGAAAGTCGCATTTTGTGGAGGCCAGGATAAAACTCCATTTTTTCACATCCATGCTGTAGCCAAGTGTCTCGAAGTATTTCACCCGTGCTTCTTCAAGGTAAATAAAATAACTTGTATTGTTGATATGGCCAAGAGCATCAGTTTCGCAAAACCTTACTGTTACCTGCATTTCATGCATGATGGCACCCCTTAACTCTTCACCTTATTGGAAGAATACTCATACCAGCCCTTACCTGTCTTTCTCCCCAATTCTCCCTTTGCCACTTTTTCGGCAACACAGTCAAATGGCTTATCTGCAGGATCTCCTGTCTCCCGATAACGCTGATCCATTACATAATAGGCCACATCAAGTCCGGATAAATCCATGAGTTCAAACGGGCCGATTGGGTGGTTCAAGGCTTTCCGGCAGATGATATCGATATCTTTATAGTCGGCAATCCCCTGTTCATACAGAGCCACTGCCTCTTTTTGGAGTGCACCGAGAATGCGGTTTGCGACGAAGCCGGAAATTTCTTTTTTCAAAAGGACAGCTGTTCTATTAATCTTTTCACAGACTTCCATCGCTATTTGTGCGGTTTCTTCAGACGTCTGTTCACTCATGACTACTTCCACACAGTCCATCACAAGAGGTGGAAAGAAGAAATGCATATTAACGACTTTTTCAGGCCGCTCAGTTTCACCGGCTATTAAACTATTAACGATTGTGGAGCTATTGGTTGCAAAGATGGCATGAGGAGGCGCGTACTCTTCCAGTTTTCTGAATACCTCTTTTTTCACATCAAGCTTTTCCGTTACGGCTTCAATGATTAAGTCGGAGTTTAGGACACTTTCCTGAAGGCTGCTGGAGAAACGAAGCTTTCCGAAAGCAGCGGCTTTCGCATCTTCATCCAGCTTCCCCTTGGCAACCCATTTTGACATAATCATCTGCAGCTTAGCCTCGGCATCCTGCAATGCGGCTTCGCTCAAATCCTGGATAATCGTCTCATAGCCTCCAAGAGCACAGAGCATTCCGATCTGGTGGCCCATTTGTCCGGCACCTATAACGGTAATTTGCTTAACATCCTTTGCATTCATCGTTTATCCTCCTTATACTGACCAGTTGGTATGTTTTGCGGGAAAATCAAAATTTCTCAGGTTTTTCAAGAATTCGCTGATAAAATTTAAATTTCGCCGATATATTTAAAAATTCGCTGATAAATATTAAATTTTCGCCGATTTATTTAAAAATTCGCTGATAAATATTAAATTTTCGCCGATAAATTGAAAAACTCACCAATATCTAGCTACATCTCTATCCCCTTTAATATCATTTCCGTAAAGATCTCTGCCACTTCCCTGTCGGATATGCTTCCCTCCGGATTGAACCACTGGTAGCTCCAGTTGGTGACGCCTAAGATTCCAAAGGCGATAATCGGAGAGTGGAGGTTTGCACGGAACTCTCCGTTCTGCTTGCCTTCTTCTATTAATTTTTCGATATTCAGCCTGAACTGATCCCTTTTTGGAATGATTTCCGATAAGCTTTCTTCACTAAGGTTGCGCATTTCCCTGAAAAAGACTTTCGCGCTCGCTCCCTGGGTTTTGATATTGCCCAGCAGCATTTGGACAATCGAAAGGAGTTTGTCTTTGCAGGATTTTGACTCTTCCCCGAGGATTTCCTGCTGATTGGCCAGCATGTCATCTATATAGCGAAGATGGATGTCCATCAGCAGTTGTTCTTTGCTCGAGAAATAGTAATAAAACGTGCCTTTCGTGACACCGAGGCTGTCGACGATATCCTGAATCGATGTTTCGCTGAAACCTTTCTGATCAAATAGCCGGATGCTCTTTTCAGTAATTTTTTCTTTCAATGTCAGTCCCCGCTTCTGTTAGAAAATATCGACAGCATTATATCACAAAACGATTAACTCCGGACTTCATCCCGCAGAGCTCTTCGAAGGATTTTTCCGACATTGGTTTTTGGAAGCTCCTCTCGGAATTCTACAGCCGATGGAATTTTATAGGCAGCCAGGTTCTGCCTGCAGTATGAAATGATTTCTTCTTGGGCCGCCGTTTTACCGGCTTTCAGCACGACGAAAGCTTTAACTGTTTCACCCCGGTAAGGATCCGGGACACCAATGACGACAGCCTCCTGAACTGCAGGATGCTCATAGAGCACTTCCTCAATATCGCGAGGATAAATATTATACCCGCTCGCAATGATCAGGTCTTTCTTACGGTCGACAATATAAAGGAAGCCGTCATCATCCATTCTCGCAATATCACCGGTGTAGAGCCATCCATCCCGTAATGTAACGGCCGTCTCCTCAGGCATATTCCAATATCCTTTCATGATCTGCGGTCCCTTTATGATGACCTCACCGAGTTCTCCATTCGGAACTTCTTCTGTTCCTGTGGCCAAATCGACTACTTTATAATCAGTTGAAGGAAAACCGATTCCGACGCTTCCAGGCTTTCTTTCTGAAAATGGCGGATTGCAGTGTGTTACCGGGGAAGCTTCTGATAAACCATAACCTTCAAGAATTTTTGCTCCCGTCTTTTTTTCAAAATCCCGCAGCAGTTCGACAGGCATAGGCGCGCTGCCGCTATTGCAGGTTTCAATGCTGTCAATGCCATATTCCTCTGCATGCGGATGATTGGTGATGGCCACATACATAGTTGGAACACCAGGAAATACAGATGGCTGCTCATTTTTAATTGTATTTAACACTTCCTCCACATCAAAGCGCGGCAATAAAATCGATTCATTGGCCGTATAAATGGCAAAGTTCATGCAGGCAGTCATGCCAAAAACATGGAACAGCGGAATGACGGTTAAGAATTTTTCCCCGCCTATTTCCGTTCTATCTTTAAAAAATTCATAAGACTGTACCACATTTGCGAGAACATTGTAATGAGTCAGCATGGCTCCTTTTGACCGTCCGGTTGTTCCGCCCGTATATTGAAGAACGGCAATATCCTGCTGGGGCTCAATGTTGACCGGGGTGTATTGTCCACTGGCTTCCTGTATAAAACCTTCGAATGTTTTGTCAGGTGAAAAATCTGCTTCTGTTGGCTGCAGACTGACAATGACTATATTTCTAACCTTCGTTCTGTCTTGAACACCCTTAACCCGGGGATATAGGGCATCAAACACGACAAGAGTTTCAGAACCAGAGTCATTCATGATATGCTCGATCTCGCGCTCAACCAGCATCGGGTTTACTTGAGTAACAATCGCTCCTGCTGCAAGTATTCCATAATAAGCAATCACATATTGCGGGCAATTAGGAAGCATGATGGCAACACGGTCGCCTTTTTGAACACCATTTTTCTGCAGGGATGCGGCAAATCCATAGACGGCTTTTTGAAGTTCCGCGTAATTCATCTTTCGTCCATAAAAAGATAGTGCCATATTCTGCGGATACATCGCTGTCACTTCCTGAAGCATCTCAGGCATCGATTTACTTGGAATGGTTACTTCAGCTGCAATGGATTCAGGATAGTGTGCATGCCAGGTTTTCTTATCGGTCATTTGAAATCCCTCCAACATAATTTGCCATTTTACATTGCATGTGTTCCGCCATCAACAATTAATACGTCTCCCGTCACATAATTTGAAGCATTGGAAGCCAGGAACAATGCGGCGCCTTTCAAATCATCCTCAGAGCCGAAGCGACTGAGCGGTGTTGCGTCCAGGATGGGGTTTCGTCCCTGCTCCATAATCGCCGAGGACATTTTTGTAGGGAAAAAACCTGGAGCAATGGCATTCACATTGATGCCATACCTGCCCCATTTTACAGCCAGGTCCTTTGTCATCGTAATGACTGCCCCTTTGCTGGTGTTATAGCCGATTGTATCCATCACCCTGGGGTCCGTGCCTCCAAGGCCGGCAACAGAGGCAATATTAATGATTTTTCCTGATCCCTGTTCGATCATGACCTTGCCTGCAGCCTGGCTCATTAAAAATGTCCCTGTCACATTTACATTGATGACTTTTTGCCAGGCTTCAAGCGGCATTTCTTCCGCGGGAGCTCCCCAGGTAGCCCCGCTGTTGTTGACCAGAATATCGATAGCCCCAAATTCCTGAACCGTCTCTTCAACCACTTTTTGGACATCCTCCTGTATACTGATGTCACAGGA
Source organism: Cytobacillus firmus (assembly GCF_023657595.1). Lineage (NCBI taxonomy): Bacteria > Bacillati > Bacillota > Bacilli > Caryophanales > Bacillaceae > Cytobacillus > Cytobacillus firmus. The sequence goes on from NZ_CP098323.1 coordinate 2,521,023, forward strand.
AAGCGCTAATGTGTTCACACCAAGTGCTGCAAGGCGGTCAGCGGTTTCCTGACATGCCTCCACTTTTCTTGAACAAAGCACAACATTTGCCCCTGCTTCGGCTAATCCTTCGGCAATCTGAGCACCCAGCCCTCGCCCGCCTCCAGTAATCAGTGCAGTCTTTCCGGTTAGGTCAAATAGTTCCATTACCTTCATGATTTTTCAGCTCCTATTGGTAATTTTTCAATTCAAGCTTAGCAATCTGTGCCCGGTGGACTTCATCTGGACCGTCTGCCAATCTCAGCGTTCTGGCATTTGCCCACAGTGCGGCAAGCGGGACATCCTCACTCACTCCAGCTGCTCCAAACGCCTGGATTGCCCGGTCAATTACCTTAAGGGCCATGGATGGCGCCACGACCTTGATCATAGCAATCTCGGTTTTCGCCACTTTGTTGCCGGCAGTATCCATCATATGGGCAGCTTTAAGCGTTAATAGTCTTGCCTGCTCAATTTCAATCCGGGAATCCGCTATCCATTCACGGATGACACCCTGGCTTGCGAGCGTTTTGCCAAAAGCAGTTCGATTTTGTACACGCTTACATAATTCCTCAAGAGCGCGCTCTGCTGCCCCGATCAGCCTCATGCAATGATGGATGCGTCCCGGACCCAGCCTGCCCTGTGCAATGGCGAACCCTTTCCCTTCACCCCAAATGATATTTTCAGCAGGAACTCTGACATTGTCGTATGTAATTTCAGCATGGCCATGTGGAGCGTGATCATAGCCAAACACCGGAAGCATCCTCTCTATTTTTACTCCGGGGGTATCCATAGGAACAAGAATCATGGATTGCTGTTCATGACGGTTTGCGTCCGGATCGGTTTTTCCCATAAAGATCGCTATACGGCACCTCGGATCTCCCGCACCTGAAGACCACCACTTCCGTCCATTGATGACATATTCTGTACCCTGCTTTTCAATCCGCGCTTCAATATTTGTGGCATCAGAGGAGGCCACATCCGGCTCTGTCATCGAAAAGCAGGATCGGATGTCCCCTTCTAACAGCGGCTTTAACCAATCATTCTTCTGCTGCTCCGTGCCGTATCTTGCGAGCACTTCCATGTTGCCGGTATCAGGTGCATTGCAGTTGAAGATTTCCGGTGCAATCATTGATCGCCCCATAATCTCACAAAGCGGGGCATATTCCACGTTCGTGAGTCCTGCGCCATACTCGCTCTCCGGTAAAAATAAGTTCCATAACCCTGCAGCTTTCGCCTTGCGTTTCAGCTCTTCCATAATCGGCGGAATAGCACTCCATCGATTTTCCTGTTCATTCAATTGCTGTTCATATGAAGCTTCGTTCGGATAAACGTTCTCTTCCATAAACACATTTAATTTCCCTATGAGCTCCTGAACTTTTGGTGAGTATGAGAAATCCAAATTCCTGTCCCTCCTCCACTAACTGACCGGTCGGTATGTTACAAGTTTAGTATAAACAATCTCTGAAATTAATCAACTAATTTTCTGAAAATTTATTTTTTTTTTTTTGCTAGTCTCCTATTATTCTAGTTCGCTCCCCGAACTACTTTAGTCCTACAATGACTTCTTTTTCAGCTTTTCCAACTTTAAACTCCTCAATTTATACTATTCTAAATTTTTTGACACATTCAACTCTCTTACTCTATTATTGATTTGAAATTAGATGAGGAGGAACTTAGCAGATGAAAAAACTAGTAAAGAAACGCACTATACCGGTAATTCTGTCTGTAGCCTTGCTGGCTGCACCTGCCGTTCAGGCTGAAACTCCCTACTACGGGAAATCCTACAGCCAGCCTGAACAAGTCAGACACCTTTTTCCTGCCATTGAAGTGAAGGACAATACTCCTGCCTTTTCAAGGGAAGGTGAAGCAGCGTTTACTTCTCAAGAAGAAATGATGTCTTACATAAAACAGCTCGAAGCTAAAAGTCCTTACCTCACTGTTAAAACAATCGGAACATCCCAGGAAGGCCGTGAAATACCAGCTCTTTATTTTACAAAGGACAAGCAGATCAGGTCAGGCTATTTATCAAAAAAGCCGATTGTATGGGTTCAGAGCCAGATCCATGGCAACGAGCCTGCCAGCGGTGAATCCATCCTGGCCCTGGCCAATAGGCTTACAGGTGATTTGGGCAAAGAGCTGCTGGATGATATCAATATTATCGTCATTCCAAGGGTAAATCCTGATGGCTCCTTTGATTTTAAACGGCAGCTTGCCAACGGCCTGGACGGTAACCGGGATCATATCAAACTTGAATCACCTGAGGTCCAGGCCATTCATAAGGAATTCAATAAGTATTTACCGGAGGTCGTGATTGATGCTCATGAATATTCCGTGTACAGCAGCGCTTTTAATCAAGTTGGAGAACAGGGAGCGTTGAAGTACCACGATATTCTGATCCAGTCAGGCCGAAACCTCAATATTCCGGAAAAAATCCGTCAGGCTTCCGACAGTTTATTCGTGGGACCAACCATGGAAGAGCTAGAGAATAACGGCATCTCCGCGGAAATTTACTATACAGCCGGCCTGGATGACCAGGGTAAAATTGAAATTATCGAGGGCTCCACTGAACCAAGGATTGGCCGCAATGCATTCGGACTTCAGCCTGCATTCTCCTTCCTCGTAGAAAGCAGGGGCATTGGCATTGGACGTGAGGATTTTGAGCGCAGAGTGAGCGCCCAAATCGCCACTCACGAGAGTATTCTTAAGCAAACGGCAAGTCATGCAAAACAAATAGAAAATCTGGTCGCATTTGAAAGACTTAATCTGATCAAAAAAGGCTTACTGCCAAATGACAATGATCCAATCATCATTGATAGTGAAAACAAAGAACTGGAGAATGAAACACTTGAAATGGTAGACATCGCAACCGGCACTGTTCAGGATATTCCTGTAAATTACTTAAGTGCTACCGATGCTGAACCAACATTGGTAAGGGAAAGACCTACTGCTTATCTAATAATGCCAGGATATGAGGATGTAGCTGAAAAATTAAAGGCTCAAGGGTTAAAGGCCTTTAAACTTCCGAAAAATGTCAGCCTTCCTGCTGAAGCCTTTACAGTTACTTCCAAGGAAGGTGCAGGGGAATATGAAGGCAGGAATCTGGCAGAAGTTGAAACTGAGCTGACGAAGAAGGACGTCACATTTCCGAAAGGCAGCTATGTATTTTTAACTGCTCAGCCTCAAACCAATCTGCTTTCCCTCTCGCTCGAGCCTGAATCTGTAGACAGTTATACGACATTTGGCTATATCCCTTCTGAAGTTGGGAAGGAATTGCCGATATACCGTTTTACCATTGATCCGAAGAAATCAAATATGAAACCATTTTTGAAATAAAGAATAAGAGGCTGACGGATTTGTCAGCTTCCATGGGATGTTTCAGCTGTCCTTCAAAGACAGCAGTATAGCCCATTGATTACTTTTTTAAATGGTTCTGTTAAATTCAGATGTTGATTAATATGTAATAAATTTGGGGAACCATCATTTGTCGAGGTTCCCTTTTTTTTCAGCTAATGCCCCCGTTTGTCCAACTAGGAGACAGAACGACTGTTTCTAAAAAGACAGTCGTCCCATCTGAAATTTCAGCGTGTTTAGATAAGTGAAAGTGTTTCTCTATATATGTCAGTATATCGTCTGTCTATTTAATTTTCTCCGCCAACTCTAAAATAATTCCCTCTGGACCACGAACGTAGCATAACTTATAACTTTCTTCATATTGCTGTATCTCACTAAAGGTTTCCGTGCCCTTCTGTTTTAGTTTTGCAACAATAGCTTCAATATCTTCAACAGCAAAGCAAATATGTCGGATACCCAGCGTATTTGCAAAAGGCTGCTGAATATCTCTTTCATCTGAAGGCGTATAAAATTTGACCAACTCTATCCATGCCTGACCATCCGGCATCCCTAATCCAACACATGCCGTTTTAACTTCATTAAGCCCAACTATTCTGTCCAACTGTTTTCCATCCAATTCCCATTCCGCTTGTACTTCAAGTCCTAAATCAAGAAAAAACGCTTTAGCCTCTGAAAGATCATTTACGTTTATACTGACATGATCTATTCTATTAATCTTCATATCTAATACCTCCTTGAGATCATGTGCTCTTCACAGAATTATTCAACAAACTGTTTGCAGATTACTACCATGATAGTTAAATAAGCCTATACAGCGAATTTTTTGATAAGCATAAACTATAATTATTCTGTAACAATTTGTCCCCTTATTTTATCCTTTAGCCAATTGGCGTACTTTTTCCTTTATTAACCCAGCGCCCATCAGTCCCATCAGTGAGAAGATGACCGGTATAATAAATCCATACTGGTAGCCTGCTTCAAATGTATCCAAAACCTTTCCGAAGATAAATGGCAGCAGAACTGCGCTCAGAAATCCGCCGGTGTTGGCAAATCCTGAAACGACACCTACATCCCGAATGTCAAATGATTTTCTGACAATCGCAAACGTCAGCGTACTTGCCCCATTACCATAACCCATAATCAGGAAAAGAACGATCAGGAGCGGATATGGAGGCTTACCCTGAAATAACAGAAAAGTTGCCCAGCCAAGGACGGCGATTGTGTGGGCAAAAAGATAAGGACGTTTGATGCTGCCCATCCGGCCTGATAGAAAGCTCATTAACGGTGCACCAATGATGGCACCAAACAATCCGATCATAACCAGCTGGCTGGAATCGGAACGGCTCAGATTATACATGTCCATGCCATACGGAACAGCCCACGACCCGATGAAACCGACATAAGTGCCGACCAGGCCAAAATGGCAGAAGAACGTGGCCCATGCCTGGCGATCAGAAAAAATTCTCTTTAATATGCTTGCTGTTTTTTCTTTTGGCTGTTTCTTATCTTTAGGTTTTTTACGCTCTATGCCCATTCGGGAAGGCTGCCAGATTAATATGATATACAGCAATACGGCAAGAATGGTCAAAATAATGCCGACTGCCAAAAACGGAATACGCCAGCCCCATATTGAAATCCAAATGGAAAATGGGACAGTCGCGAGCAAAAATCCAAAGCTGCCCGACATGCCTGCAAAGCCAAGCAGCTTCACAAATTCATTTACCTTAAACCATCTGCCTAAAATGATGACAATATTAATCCAAATCGTTGCATCACCTATTCCAACCAGCATCCTTGCCGCGAAGAGAATGTACTCATTTGCGGCAAAGCTGAAAAATAACGTCCCTATTCCATTCAGAAGAGTTCCGGCGATTAAAAATACATTAGGGCCAAAACGGTCGGATAATATCCCAATCGGAACCTGGAGGCTGGCATAGGCAAAAAATTGGATGCTCGTCAGAAGCCCAATGGCCGCAGCTGTCACGCCAAATTCCTTCATTAATTGATCAGTAATTAAACCAGGGGCTGTCCTTTGGCTCACGATCAAAAAGTATGCAAATAAAACCGCGCCAAAGACGAGCCACCTGTATTTGCTGTTATGTTTCTCCACTTCACTCTGCTCCTAATTTTATAAAGAATACCCTCCATTATACCCTAAAAAAAGGCAGCTGTCCCCCACTGCGTTAAAGCGGTGGACTGACAGGTGCCTTTGGCCTGGTTATTCTTTTACAAAATCCTTCGTGCTTCTTACTGTATCGATCGGACGGACATAGCTTTCGATCTGGTCCCTTTTCGGCTCAAGGAATGGCGGCAGTGACAGCTTTTCACCAAGTGTTTCATAAGGCTCGTCCCCCATGAACCCAGGTCCATCCGTTGCGAATTCAAATAAAATCTGCGGAGCAACCCGGGAATATAAAGAACCGAAGAAGAAGCGGTCGACAAAACCTGAAGTCTGGAAACCAAAGCCTCTCAAATGCTGATCCCATTCCTCAAGAACAGATTTATCTTCCACGCGGAATGCAGCATGATGGACGGTTCCGTAACCCTGGCGTGCTTGCGGAAGAGATGGATTATATTCCACAACCACCTGTGCCCCATTTCCGCCTTCGCCAACTTCAAACAAATGGAAATCTCCTTCTTCAGCGATTTCCTTAAAGTGCAGCACTTTTTCCATCATTTCCTTAAAATAATCAAATTGAGCAACCCTTACAAAAAGCGGCCCCAGACCTGTGATCGCGTACTCCAGCGGGATTGGCCCTTTCTGCCATGGCGTTCCTGATGGTACTCCTTTATTGGCTTCATCCGAGATCAATTGATATTTTTGATCATCAAAATCTGTGAATGACAGAGTCTTCTTACCGAACTGCTCCTGGATGCCGGAATGGGGAACCTCTAAGCGGTCAAATCGCTTTACCCAATAATCGAGCGCTTCATCTGTCGGAACCCGGAAGGACGTTTTCGATATTTCATCTGTTCCGTGAGAGCCCTTCGGAATCCCTGGAAAATCAAAAAATGTCATATCCGTTCCGGGACTTCCTGTATCATCTGCAAAAAATAAGTGATAGGTTTGAATATCATCCTGATTGACGGTCTTCTTTACTAAACGCATTCCTAATGTATATGTGAAAAACTCATAATTTTTTTCTGCACTGCTGGTGATGGCTGTAACATGGTGAATGCCTTTTAATTGATTCAAGTGGACTTCCTCCCCTTTGTTATCTATCTTAAAATAAAATATCTTTAATTCGAGATAATTTTACTTTATCACGGTATATTGCTGGTGTCAATATTACCTGGGGCCTTAGAAAAAGGATTTAATAATGTCTTCCTCATGATTGCATTCCTTGCAGATGTATTCGATTTCCAGTGCATCTTCCCTGGCGATGTGGACCGTTTCTTTCCCGCAGACTTCGCAATATCTTTTTTCCGTAACTTCCTTCATTATTCCATCTCCTGTTCATGTGCCGTTTATCGCAGTCTAACGGGCAGTAAGACCCCCACTTCAAGACTCAGAGGAATTAAAAGAGGATAAGTGGGGGTCAAACTGCCCGTAAAGGCCCGATTGGTTCAACTAACACTCAGTGGGGAATAAGGAAAACCCCCACTGAGTGAAGTTTCACTTTATCTTGGTTTAACCATAATTTTAATTTCTAAACGCAAAAAAAAACCAGCTCCCATTGGGAACTGGTTTGATTACAGTATGTACAGCCGCCATTGCCGTAAATAATGATAAGAAAGTTTTAAACCACCACTCCTCAAAGTGGGTGTTCGCAGAAACATTCCTGCCTGTCCTCCTTGTCTTATAGACGGAGGCCTGTCATTCCCGTTTCAATGTAAAACTCCCTATTACAGCTTAAAGGTTAAAACTTTATTATGATTACGCACAATGCAGCTTGTATTTATATATTAACGGATACGGAGTAATTTTTCAATGGGCATGCTCAGGTTTTTTATTGTATGAAAAGGGGTTAAGAAATTATTGTTGAACGAAGGATATTAAATGAAACAAAACCCAATTATTTTATCTATTATGACCATCTTACTATTAATCGGATGTTCTAAAGATGCCTCCAATGAATTTGACCTGAAGCAGCTGACTAGAGTTGATATTTCAGAAGAAAAAAGTGAAAAAGAATTCATCATTACAGAAAAAGAGAAGATTATATCCCTAAGAAAGATAATCTCAAGAATTGAATGGGAGCGGGACATAAAGCCCCAGATGGCTGAAAAAGAAGATATGATAGCCACTGTATTCTTTACTTATGATAAAAATATGCCAGAGAGATTGACTGAGTATTCCATATGGTTCAGTGAGAAAGACGGATCTGCAGCAATTTTTCACAGAGAAAAAAATACATTAGGAACCTTAGACAAAAAAAATGGCCAAGCCCTTAGAGAACTCCTAAATAATAACTGAAAAGCAGATGTGTATTTTAGTTTTGTTTCTGCTTAGTGCTGTATTAATCCTTTTGGGGAGCGTTTTTTCCGGGTCTTACTCTTTTTGGGCTTCATGACTGCTCTAGGACGACTATTTTCTCCTCGCCTCTCCTATTTTGGACGTCATAACTCCTCTATGGCGACCGTTTCCTACGCAGCGCTCCTATTTTAGGCGTCATGATTGCTCTATGATGTCCATTTTGTATTCGTCTTCCTAATTTGGGCGTCATGAACCCTCTGTAGCGACCATTTTATCTGCGTCTCTCCTATTTTGGACGTCATAATCTCTCTAGAACGACCATTTCCTCCTTGCCTCTCCTATATTGGTCGACATAAATCCTCTATAGCGACCGTTTTCTCCTCACTCTTCAATAGTGTTCTACATAAGTATATCCCACTGCCAATTCAGCCCATTTTGTAATACATTTCCCACTTTTAACAAATACTTTTTAAATAGAACGAAATGAATAGGCGGTGGTGTATTATGGACGGAGAAAAATTCACCTTTTACCTGGATGAAAAAGAAATCCAAGCAAAGCCGGGACAGTCGATTTTTGAGGCGGCGCGGGATCATAAACACTTTCTCCCGGGGATTTGTTCTTCCCAGCCGGATTTAGGGGTTGGCGTCATTCAGACGTGCGATACCTGCTACGTGGAGATTGATGGCGAATTGAGAAGGTCCTGTGCGACTAAAGCCGAACCGGATCTAGGAGTAAGTTCGGTGTCGGAGCTGGCAAAGGAAGCACAGCTTGAAGGAATGTCCCGCATATTAAAAAATCATGAGCTATACTGCACGGTTTGTGATAACAATAATGGAAACTGTGTGGTGCATAACACTGCCGAGCATTTTAAGATTGAGCATCAGAAATATGAATTTAAGCCAAAGCCGTACCCGCAGGATAATTCGAATCCTTTTTACCGCTATGAGCCTGATCAATGCATTCTTTGCGGTCTTTGTGTGGAAGCGTGCCAGGATCTGCAGGTGAGCGAGGTGCTGAGCATTGCCTGGGACCGGGAGCAGCCGCGTGTGATTTGGGATAATGATGTGCCGATTAATGAATCCTCTTGTGTATCCTGCGGGCATTGTGTGACGGTGTGCCCATGCAATGCATTAATGGAGAAATCGATGCTCGGCAAAGCAGGCTATCTTACGAATATTCCAAAGCCGCTTCTTGAGCCGATGATTGATTTAACAAAAGAAGTTGAGCCAGGCTATAAAGAGATTTTTGCTATATCCAATGTAGAGGCAGCAATGCGGGAAGCCCGTATTAAGCGCACCAAAACAGTCTGCACCTATTGCGGAGTCGGCTGCAGCTTCGAGGTTTGGACGAAAGACCGGGAGATTCTCAAAATCCAGCCTTCACCTGAAGCCCCTGTTAATGGGATTTCAACTTGTGTGAAGGGAAAATTCGGCTGGAGCTTTGTAAACAGCAAAGAGCGCCTCACCAAGCCCCTAATCAGAAAAGGCGAAAAATTCTATGAAGCGACATGGGATGAGGCTCTTTCTTTAATTGCGGAGAAATTCACAGGCATCAAAGAAGAAACTGGGCCGGATGCCCTCGGCTTTATCGCATCTTCCAAGTGTTCCAACGAGGAAAACTATCTGTTCCAGAAGCTTGCCAGGGCCATTTTTAAAACGAATAACATCGATAATTGTTCAAGATACTGTCAGACACCTGCCTCGATGGGGCTCATCCGCACAGTTGGCATTGGCGGGGACTCAGGTACGATGAAGGATATTGCCAGCTCGGATTTAATTATTGTTGTCGGGGCGAACCCGGCAGAATCACATCCTGTTCTGGCAACCCGAATCAAACGGTCGCATAAATTGGCAGACCAGAAGCTGATTGTAGCTGACCTTCGGAAAAATGATCTGGCGGACCGGGCTGATTTGCATATCCATCCGAAACCGGGCACGGATCTTGTATGGCTTTCAGCTGTAACGAAATACTTTTTTGACCAGGGATGGGAAGACCGTGAATTTCTTAACACGCGTGTGAATCAAGTGGATGAATACAAAAAGTCCCTTGAAAAATTCACGCTGGATTATGCGGAAGAAACAACCGGGATCGCAAAAGAAACACTAATCAAAATGGCTGAAATGATTCATGATGCTAAAGGCACATGCATTTTATGGGCCATGGGTGTTACCCAGCACTTAGGCGGCACGGATACAAGCACCGCGATTTGCAACCTGCTTTTAGTTACAGGCAATTTTGGCAAGCCGGGTGCGGGCGCCTACCCTCTGCGCGGCCACAATAACGTGCAGGGTGCGAGTGATTTTGGGACAATGCCTACCTGGCTTCCGGGATATCAGCCAATAGAAAATGACGAAATACGCACCCGCTTTGAACAAGCCTGGGGCACAGAACTTCCAATAAACCCTGGTCTCAACAATCATCAGATTGTAGAAGCCATCCAGGCTGGCAAAGTAAAGGCAATGTATCTTTTTGGCGAAGAAATGGGCCTTGTGGATTCGAATATCAATTATGTTCACCAAGCCTTTGAAAAACTGGATTTCTTTGTCGTGCAGGATATTTTCTTTTCCAAGACGGCCCAATTTGCGGATGTGATTCTGCCGGCAGCGCCAAGCCTTGAAAAAGACGGCACCTTCACGAATACAGAGCGGCGGATCCAGCGATTTAATAAAGTTTTCGAGCCGCTCGGAGACAGCAAACCGGATTGGCTCATTTTTCAGGAGCTGGCCAACAAGCTTGGGGCAAACTGGCATTATAACGATCCAGGTGAAATTATGGATGAAGCCGCTAAGCTTTCGCCTGTTTTTGCCGGTGTCAGCTACAAGCGACTTGAAAACTGGGAAAGTCTTGTTTGGCCTGTTGCTCCGGATGGAACGGATACACCTTTACTCTACAAGGATCAATTTCATTTTCCGGATGGAAAAGCCCGCTTAATTACTGTGGATTGGACTCCTCCTTTTGAAGCCGGAGAGGAATATGACCTTCATTTGAACAATGGAAGAATCCTGGAGCATTTCCATGAAGGCAATATGACCTATCAATCCGAAGGAATTTCCTATAAGGTGCCGGAGCTATGGCTGGAGGTTTCTCCTGAACTGGCAGACGAGCGGAACATCAAAACCGGCAGTCTTGTGCGACTCACCTCCCCTTACGGCCATGTCAAAGTAAAAGTATGGGTGACAGATCAGGTTAAGGGGAAAGAACTGTATTTGCCGATGCATTCAACTGAAGGAATGGGAGCAGTCAACAAGCTAACCAGCAGCTATCATGACAAAATTACCCATACGCCGAACTACAAGGAAATGCAGGTGAAAATGGAAGTGCTGGAACGGGACGGCGATTCACCGCTTCCTCATCACAACTTCAGGTTTGGCAACCCGCAGCCGCATATTGGCGTCGAAACAGAGAAAAAATGGAGCCGGGACGACTTCATCTCCATTCCGGAAATGCTGAAAAAGGAGGGTATCTACGATGGCGAAAGCGATCAAGCAAATTGAACTGGTTCAGCCTTCAGCCGAGGAAGAGCAAACACAGGATATAGCGGGTCTTTTAACACAGCTCAGCCAGAATCGTGAGGCCCTCTCAAGTGCCATCGATATCATCGGACAGCTGCAAAAGTCTGGAATACTTGATATTATCCAGGGATTTCTGCATTCGAAAGAAAAAGTGGCTGCCATTGCGATTGACCAGGTTAACCAGCCGAACATGCACAATATCATCCGCAACGGTTTTAATACCGTCGATTTTCTGGGCTCCCTCGATCCGCAGCAGATGAATATCATGATGAGTGCTGTCACAAAAGGCCTTGATGAATCGGCAGAAGTGATGAAAAGGAATGAAAAGACCGGTGTGCTCGGGCTTATGAAAGCGCTGCGTGATCCTGATATTAATCTGGCCATCAATTCTATGCTCGGTTTTCTCAAAGGGATGGGCAGGGAAATGGGCAAAGAGCACAGTCATTATAAAACAGGAGAGTGATTTTTAATGATTACTCGAACAGTATCTATTGAAAACATGAATCAGACGGATGAAGAAAAACTAAGCAAAGCTCTGTATGATGTCTGGGGTGTACGGAAGATTAAGCTGAATTCCATGAGTGGTGAAGCAGTTATTTCATTTGATGAAGATGCTGCTTCCTTCATGGATTTTGAACAGGCTATTAAAGACTGCGGATATAATATTCTATCAAGTGATGATTAAGGGGGTTTTACTTTGGCAAAGGTCTGTGAAATCTGCGGGCACATAGAGGAAACGGAAGAAGAGGAATACAGTCTTGATATGCTGGTTATCTGCCCGGATTGCTCTAATGACCGCGTTCATCCATTTTCATTCGAAAAATAAAAAAGAACTCCTGCCAGCTGACCCGGCAGGAGCTTTTCTCTTTATTCAGTCACAAGCTGGCCGCTTGTTCTTTTTTCTTTCTTAGCCGTTCTGATTTTCTTGATGTCGCGCTTCATCAGCAGGGAAACAATGAAGCCGATGGCAAGCATGGTGCCAAATACATAGAAGGTAATCGTATAGCTTTGCGTATTTTCATAGATGCTCGAGACAAGCATAGGTCCGACCACACCGGCGATCGACCACGATGTAAGCAGATAGCCATGAATCGCGCCAAGCTGTTTGGTTCCAAACAGGTCTCCGATAAAGGCCGGAAGCGATGCAAATCCGCCCCCATAGCATGAAACAATGATATAGAGGAAAACAGAAAAGACAAACGAGTTTGTGATGAATGGAAGAATGAAGAATGCAGCAACCTGGATCAGGAAGAAGGTCATATATGTATTTCCTCTTCCAAGATAATCGGATGCAGACGCCCAGCCAATTCTTCCGCCTCCATTAAAGAGGCCCATAATGCCTACAATGCTAGCTGCGGTGATGGCGCTGGCTCCAGTGATTTCCTGTGCCATTGGTGCGGCAACGGAGAGAATCATGATGCCTGCAGAAATATTGATGAACATCATAAACCAAAGCAGCCAGAAACGCTTCGTCTTAATTGCTTCATTGGCAGTCATCTGTGCCAGGTCCGCTTTTACCGGCCTCTCTTCCTTGTTCTCTTCCATTCCTTCAGGTGCCCATCCTTCAGGCGGCTTAGCGATGTAAAGCGCTCCTAAAATCATCAGTACAAAATAACTGATTCCAAGGATGTAGAAGGTTGTCGGAATTGATGTGGCAATCATTAATCTGCTGGCAATCGGGCTTGTAATGAGGGCCCCTGCACCGAAGCCCATAACTGCCATCCCTGTGGCAAGTCCCCTTCTGTCAGGAAACCATTTTACCAGTGTAGAGACAGGTGCAATATAGCCAAAGCCGAGACCCAGCCCCCCAATGACACCGAAGAAAATCAGGAATAGGATATAGTTCTCCAATTGAATGGCAAACCCGGATCCAATAATCCCAATTCCAAAGAAGACAGCAGCAATCATTGCTGACACTCTTGGCCCCCGCTTTTCTACAAACCGGCCAAAAAAGGCTGCCGCAATTCCCAGAATAAAAATGGCAATGGTAAATGCCAGTGAGATATCGGTCTTTTCCCAGCCTAGCGTTTCTTTCAATGGATTTTGATAAACGCTGTATGCATAGACCGAACCAATTGATAAATGAATGGCGACGGCTGAAAGGGCAATCAGCCATCTGTTCTTGTTCGTCATAAATAACCCCTTTCCCTGAATATTGTTTTATTTATTCCCCTAATAAGGAATAAGCTCCATGCTATTTTTTACCTTCCCAAAAAAGCCTGTCTCTAATCCTTTTAGAGACAGGCTTTCTGAAAATCATTCTGATACGAACCCTTTTTTCAGTAAATAGATTTCTTTTTTGTAATTTTGGACAGCTTCGTCGAATGGCAGCTCCCCCGCAAATTTTTTAACGATATTATGAAACGTTACAGAAGAAATAATCTGCATCATATGAAAAAGCTCCTGCTCGTCCTGAATATTCAGCCGATCCTTATTAATCAGATTGCTGATTTTCTTAAAATTTTCATTCAGGTCATTTTCCCCGAAGCTTCTTGCCATAACATTTTCGATCCGGTGCGTCATATTAAGAAACAAATTCCTCAAAAACTGCAGATTTTCTTTTTCTTCTGTAATAATGGCTGTATAAAAATCAATCATCGCATCAAAAATATTACCATTATTTTTTTGGAGCATTTCAAGAAAGTGCATCTTATAAGCAGACACATGGCTATTTAATAAGTAGAAAAACGCATCTTCTTTGTCGTCAAAATACTGGTAAAAGCTGCCACGCGGGATTTTGGCATCTTTTATGATATTGGATATGGATGCCTGATAAAGCGGGACGCGGGCAAATTCCTTTTTGGCCGCTAGAACTAAGTTTTCCCGTTTGTCTTCAGGCAAATTGAAAAAAGTAATTTTCGGCAAATTTTGTTCCTCCTTATTGCCAGTCTCTTTTTTCCTCCTTTAAGAATTGGATAAAATAAGGGACAGCCTTTCTGGGGTTCTCATTGATCAATGCTTGATATCTCGTTTTAATAGGGTCAGAAGCCCACTGGCTTTTAGAAATCCGTTCTTTCATGTACTGTAAGCTCAGTTTTTGAATTTCCAGCTGCTGATGCTTCCCTTCTTTAGAAAGTGCGAAACCGAGCGCACCAATAATCGCGTAAATCAGAATGGCTGCCGGCGATGTTTTCTCATCCTGAACGGTGAAAAACAAGGTCATGAGATTGATTAGTGACAGAATAATCAAGGGTGTAGACCAAAAAATATATCTGGAAGCTTTTTTCATGATGGGAGATACTATTTCTTCAAGCTGCTCAAGCTCTCTTTTTACGAAATTCGGCATATCTGTCCACACTTGCATTTATTTCGTCTCCTTTAAGTTTTAATCCCTTTATGGCCCAGAAGAAATTGCAGGCTTTCAGGCGAAAAAGTCATGGCTTCGTCATCATCAAGCTGTTTTAAAGCAATCATTTCATCATGGAGATTCTCCATTTTCCGATCGAGGCGTGAAGCTGTGTCAGCTGCCTCTTTCAGTTCTATCACTATTCTTTGCGGAATTTCTTTATTGTACTTGTAGTAAATCTTGTGCTCGAGGCTCGCCCAGAAATCCATCGCAATCGTCCGTATTTGAATCTCCACAGGAACCAGCTCTTCCCTGTCAGACATAAAAATGGGGATCTGGACAATCAGATGAAGGCTTTGGTAGCCATTTGGCTTAGGATGCTGAATATAATCCCTGCATTCGAGCACGGTTATATCTTTCTGGCTTTCAAGCATGGCTTTGATTTTATAGATATCGGACACAAACGAACATGTAATGCGGACGCCCGCAATATCCCGAATATTTTGCTGAATGGATTCTAAGGAAATCTCCAATTTTTTTCTTTGCAGCTTTTTAAACATACTTTCTGGTGATTTAATTCGTGATTTTACATGCTCAATCGGATTATAGTCATGCACATACTGAAATTCTTCTTTCAGGATATTTATTTTGGTGTTTATTTCTTCCAATGCGAACTTGTAGGACATCATAAAACGCACTAAATCTGTCCTTAGTTCTTTTAGTGAGATTTGCTCAGGCATATTGGTGACCATATGGGCTCCTTTGAATTTTCGCCTTATTTTTCAGAGGCTTAATATTGGATGGCTTTTTGCACATTGATGCATTTACTCCCTGTTTCTGCAATTCAGCAATAAGCAATTGAATTTTGGACAATGCTTTCACCTCGATGTGACAATGTGTCATCATTACAATTGAATTGTATATGACATCGTGTCATACGTCAACCGGATATGACACAATGTCACAAATTTGCCTTCTTTTGAATTAATGGATAGCTCTTTTAGAAACAAAGCTCAGCCTATTTACATGTCATCACTTTGAGCTGTATAATGGATAGATAATTAGTTACTCTAGATAACTATTACTCAAAGTAACTATTTAGGAGGTTATTAAGATCGAAACATTCCAGCGTTTTTTTCATCAGCTTGTACTATTGTATCGACCATTTGAAAATAGGCTGAATACTGAGTTAAGCAAGCATCAATTATACCGGGCTCAATGGTCCATCATGTATTACATGTATAATGATGGTTCCGTTACATTGGTGGAGCTTTCCCATTACCTTGGTGTTGAAAAACCAACGGTGACAAGGACGATTGCAAAATTGGAGGAAATGGGCTATTTAGAACCTGTTCCGACTAAAGACAAACGGGAAAAAAGAATGCAGCTGACCGATGCCGGCAGAAAGGTTTATCAGGAAGTCCGAGCCACAATCGATGAATTCGAACAGGAAATTTTAAAAGGAATTTCAGAGGAGGAACAGCTGGAGGGAATTCGTATGATGAGCCTAATCCGCAAAAATTTAATGCAGGGAGAGTTATAAATTGAATTCGAAGCTTTGGACAAAGGATTTTATTATTGTTTCATCGGTTAATTTTTTCTTAACATTGATTTTCTATCTGCTGATGGTGACCATTGCTGTCTTTGCAGTGGATTACTATAGTGCCACAACCAGCCAGGCCGGGCTTGTTACGGGCATCTTTATTATTGGAACGCTCATTGGCAGGCTTTATATCGGGAGGGCCATTGATAAAATTGGACGCAAGAAAACACTTTTTATCGGGTTGATCTTTTTTACGCTGACGACTCTTTTGTATTTCGTAAACATTGGAATTGCTTTTCTGCTGATTACCAGGTTTATACACGGCATTGCTTTAGGAGTGGCAAGCACCGCGACTGGAACCATTGCGGCACAAATTATTCCTGCAGCACGCAAGGGGGAAGGAATTGGCTACTTCAGCATGAGTACAACACTGGCGACAGCTGTTGGGCCATTTATTGGCTTATTGATGATGCAAAAAGTTTCTTTCCAAGTGATTTTTGCCTTCTGCCTGGCCATCGGCATAATTGCCCTAATAACATCCTTCTTTTTATATGTTCCGAACGTTGAAACCTCAGATGGAAAGAAGCCCGGTTTTCAGCTTTCCAGCTTTATTGAGCCAAAAGCGATTAAGATCGCATTTATCACGCTCGCGATTGCATTTGCTTATTCCGGCGTCCTCTCTTTTATCAACTTTTACGCGATAGAGGTCGATTTAGTAAAGGCTGCAAGCTTTTTCTTTCTGATATACTCTGCCGCAGTCCTGGTTTCACGTCCATTTACCGGGCGGCTGATGGATCTTAAAGGAGCAAATTATGTGATGTACCCCGCTTTTATCTTTTTTGCGGCAGGCATGTTTGTGCTCAGCATGGCGAACAGCAGTTTCACACTGCTTTTGGCTGGTGCGCTTATTGGGCTTGGCTTTGGAAACATGCAGTCCTGCACCCAGGCCGTGGCCGTCAAGCTGACACCGGCACATCGGATGGGATTGGCAACGTCAACGTTCTTCATTTTTCTTGATGCAGGCCTGGGATTTGGGCCCTATTTGCTTGGGTTCATTATTCCGGTTACAGGCTATGGCAAACTCTATGGAATGATGGCCGTGTTTGTATTATTGTCAGCTATTTTATATTATTTCCTGCATGGGAAGAAGGAATCTGCAGCTTTAAAGAAGATAAACACATCTGTTTCAGCTTAAATCAAAATAATTAAAAGCCATGGAGCCTTGCCGCCCATGGCTTTTAATCGTTTAATTCTGAAATACTGTAACCGTTTTAGGACTTGTGCTCACTTTAAAGCCCTGTTTATTTGTTACATCCGCACTAATGGTGTAAGTCCCGTTCGGCAATTCTGCGTCCGGAGTCCACTTTAAATGAATTTCATGTTCATTTTCCACAGTGATTGTATCAACGGTTTTCCCAGCTTCATCTTTAATGTTCACTTTCCAGTTTACGCGGTTATTTGCAAATGCATTGATGCCGGCAGGTGTGTTTGCATTCACATTTTTATTAGGATAAACACTGAAGTAGCTTACCAGCATTCCTTCATTAATATAGGAAGGATCCCCCCATACAGCATAGCTCTGGTTAAAGGCATGGTCGACACCCATTACGACAACGCTCTCTGGTTCTTCTTTTACAAGTGCTGAAGTTTTTCCAGGTTCGAGTGGCATATACTTCCCGTTGTACCAGATGATTGCACCATTATAGCCGCTTCCCCCTTTGTTATCTTCTGACTTGAAGGAAATCTCATATTGGCCTTCCTTTGGCTGTACTTGAATATCCGAGACGATTGGTGCCACTGAATCTACATGAACCGGAAGCCTTACTTCCTGAGGCTTGCTATCCTTGTAATCAAGTGTTGTTTTGATTACATACTGATAGGTTCCATCCTCAACGAATTGCCCATTTTGATTCTTTACATCCCATAAATATCCGTTAATCATATAATCTCCGAATGCCATAATGTTTTTTCTGAACTTCCATGGCTTGCCGGTATATTCACTAAAGTCGCCTAAATAGTTGATCATTTCCCCTTTATCATTCTCCACGTACATTTCTGTTTTTTGCAAGTTGCGGAGAGCTGTAAAAGTTGGGAAAACACCCGGCAAAACAGCATTAGGAGAAATCACAATGCGGTCCATATTAAAGGTTCCGGTATACGGGTCATATCCCATTGGAAAACGTGCGCCTTCATCGTTCCAAAGCACGGTATATCCTAAGAATGCATCTTTCTCCCATGCAGCAGGATCCAGGTTTTGCGGCTTGTCCCATTCTCCATAGTAACCCATATAAGGCACGGTTAGCGGAACAGCTTCATCGCTATTTTTACCGGATGGCACAAGACGGACAAAGCCTTCTACAAATGAGCCCTTCTTTACATTATTCGGCAATTGAATCTGTACATCCAAACTCTTGATTTGTCCTGGCTTAATTTTCAGCTTTTTTCCTTTGGATTCCGTTAC
This sequence comes from Cytobacillus firmus, assembly GCF_023657595.1. Lineage (NCBI taxonomy): Bacteria > Bacillati > Bacillota > Bacilli > Caryophanales > Bacillaceae > Cytobacillus > Cytobacillus firmus. Next base: position 2,539,612 of record NZ_CP098323.1, read on the forward strand.
TTTATCACCGTTAACGATGGCAGCAGCACCTGATATTCTCTTGCTTGTCATCGTTAAATATTCTTTAGAATCTAACTTGCCGTCATTGTCGAGATCATACTCTTTTGTTTCGCTGTTGTCTGTCAAGACATCAACGTATACGGTGTATTCCAAATCTTTAACATCAGAATCACGCAATGCTTCAACATTCAGTTTGAAATGTGCTTTATTGCCAGTAATCTCTTTGAGAGCAACCGCTCCTCCCTGTTCCAAAGGAGCATTTTTATTTGTTACGAGTACAGGCGTATTAATCGCATTTTGTATTTGCATTAAGCCGGACCCCTGAACTCGCGGTGAGTATGGAACCTGGTTATTTGTACGAGGATCCTCGACGACTTTTGATGTATTCATTAAGGCAATTTTTGCTTTTAGAGCTGTTTCTTTTGATTGTGCTAATCCTTTTTCATATAGTGCCTGAAGCAGCAGTGCTGACCCTCCTGCAACATGGGGTGCTGCCATGGATGTTCCGCTCATGATTTCATATTCATTGCCGGGAACAGTCGAATAAATTCCGCCGCCAGGTGCGGAAAGCTCAGGTTTGAAGTCCAGCGTGTGCGGTGTTCCAAAGGAAGAAAAGTCTGACATGTTATCCTTTTCCGCATTTTCCAGCCAAATACCTTTGCTCATCTGCATTTTTACTGTTTGTCCCTCTGTAAGCTTGGAAATTAAGGCCTCCCCTGCCTCTTTGCCGGTTGTTGCTGCAGGGATAAAGTAAGGACTAAAATACAAGAAAGAATAGTCCGCTTTTTCAGGCGGAGGAACAAGGATAACTGCCTTGGCTCCATTTTTTCCTGCTTCAGATTGAACATGTGAATAGGAAAAATAGTTAAGTGTTGGTTTTGCTATAACAATTTTCCCTGCTACATCTTTGCCTGTAAAATCTTCTCTTTTGCCTTCCCCCACATACACAAATTCATAGCTCTCACCAGGAGTTAATACCTTTGAAAGCTTTAAATCCACATGGGTCTGATCCTGGTATGGAAGCTTGAAACCATTTTCATCCGAAAGGACGTTCCTATACAGTTTACTATTTTCATAGGAAGCAACAGATAGCGCAAACGGGCTGACAGAAGGTTCGCCGACTGTGCCAATATCCGGATTTTCCGCATATGGCTTAGCAGAGGACTCCAAAATATTATTTTTAGTACTGTAAGAAGAATTTCCTCCAGCTACTACTACCAGGGTACCCTGCTCAGTTGCTTCCCGGATTGACTTTTGGATGGGGTCATTTTCTTCTCCAACAAAGCCGGCATCTGACCCAAGACTCATGTTAATGACATCTGCCCCCATAGTAACAGCGTGTTCAATTCCGGCAATAATATCATCTTCATAAGCTCCCCCGCCGTTATCGGAAAAGACTTTTTCAGCTAATAACTGGACACCGGGAGCAATCCCCTTGACCCCATCATTTTCTTCATTGCCATTAGCACCTACTGTACCGGCGACATGCATGCCATGCGGGCTTCCATATTGTCCGCGGGGGATGACATCCGTATCCTCATCGGCCCAGTCATAGCCTGTCGGCACTTTGTCACTATACCAAACATCATTAATTGCCGTTTCAGAGAGTTTTGCCTGGATTCCTCCCTCAGACCATTTCTGCTGGTCTTTCCCTTCATCCGTCAATGTCATATCCCGGTGAGTATAATCCAATCCTGAGTCAACGACAGCAACAAGCAGCCCTTCTCCTTCATAGCCATGCCGCTCCCAGACTTTCTGTGCCTGTACTAATTCCTTGCTGGCACCCATGGATGGCTGGAATGTTCTCGCGATATGTACGTTGGTGACACCAGGAATATCCTGAATTTCTTTTACATTGCGAAACTCGGTTTCCAAACTGAACCCATTAAACCCTTCAAAAAAGCGATGCTTCACTTTCTTGAAGGATTTTTTCTTGGAAAGGGCTGAAATTACCTCGTCTTGTTTTGCTTTCATTTTACTTTTTTTGCTTTGTTTCGTTTTTTCAATATCAGCCGGCTGTTCGACTTCAACAATTACACGTAAAACTTCATTAGGCTCATATGGTTTCGTTAACCCTTTTTCTTTCAGATCTTTATATCCCAGCTTGTCCACTGCATTTGCTTCAGCCTGGTATTGCTGGTCCAAAAATATTTTCTGCCCCTGTTTGACAATGTCCTCAACACTTGGAGCCTTGATCTCATCATCCTGAGCTCCTTGTGCCGAGACAGTTCCCCCGAATAGCATTGCTGCTGCCAATGCAGAAGCCAGCACCTTATAGGGTACCCCTTTTTTCACTTTCATTTCTCTCTACCGCCCTTTCCTAATGAAAAGTCTATATTTTTTAACTTTTCACATAATTAATTGTAGGACCGGGGCTGAGAGATGTAAATTGGGGGAATTTAAAAAGAGCAACTGTTTAATTTCAGAACTTTATATCCAGATCTCAGGATCTACTCTTATTAAAATAGCACAAAAGACATGTTCCCTAACCTATTTTCAATTAGCTTTCTCACTTTCTGGTAAAAAAGGCTTTTTCGAATTACCCCAAACTGAAATCTTTAAAAACCTTTTAGGAATAAAATCCCATTAGACATTGGAAAAAACAGACATCTGACATTTCCTGGCTATCTTTTTCTAACTGATAAGGTATGCTACGATACTATTCAGAACCACAGGGGGGATGCTGTTTTGAAGGAAGGTTTAATTATAAAATATTACCGGGAACGGGCTGGATTGACCCAAACGCAGCTGGGCGAAGGGATTTGTTCAGTGACTCATATAAGCAAAATAGAGCGGGGGCATACACAATATTCGTCTGAAATCACAAATCTGATCTGTAAACGGCTGAATATAGATCTTATAAGTGAGCTTGAAAAGTTTAATATGCTGGAGACTAAACTTCATGAATGGCTGGATGCCATGGTTAAACAGCAAAAAGAAGATATAGAATTGATTAAAGAGGAATTAGCCCAAAATCCTTACCTGCATTTTTCGGAAACAAAATCTTTTCACTCAATCCTTTTGGCTCGCTACCACCTCATGCAAGGAGAGCACGATAAAGGCAAATCGCTGTTAGACAGCTGCCAAAAAGCTTGGAACACTCTTGATCGTTTTGAACGGAATCTTCTAGAACATACTTGGAGCATTTATTTTCTTAACTTACAGAATTGCAAAGAAGCCATCGCCCACTTAAAGAATATTAATCCTAAAGATTATAATAACCATGAATTTTATTTTCACCTCGCAACCTCTTCCCATTTGATGAATGACAAAGTAAAAGCCTATCACTATGGTACTCTTGCACTATCCCATTTTCGGGAAACCAATAATTTTAAAAGAATTCTTGATACAGAAACCGTTTTACTGATACAAATGGGTACATACGACCTTTGCCAATTTGAAGAAACCGTAAAGCAGTATCATACATTAATCAAATCCTGCCGGACTCATAAAGAAGAAGCCAGGGAAATGAACCTTTGGCATAATCTTGCCGTTGAATACTTTGCAAAAGGCTTTTATTCAGAAGCAAGCGAAGTATACAAAAAGCTATTGGAACAATGGGAGGTTAATCCAAACCCGCCTTTAAAATTAAGTGCTATAAGAGGTTATGTTCATAGCTGCCTTAATTTGGATCATTATAATAAACAAAATCTCAGATCCTTGCTGGACGATGGCCGCAGGCTAGCTGAACAATTTCAAAATAAAACCTATCAATATGTTTTTTATATGCTCGATATCCTTTTAGAAGATAAAGACATAAATGATTACTATTTCTTTTTAGAAAACACATTCCTTCCCCACCTTTATGAATTAGGGAATAGCACATTAATCACTCTCTATGAAAAAGAACTGTTTCATTATTACAGGAAGTCGTCACAGCATGAAAAAGCAAGCGGACTTGCAGCCAAATACTTCGAACCCCAAGTTCATTAAACATTATTGCGAGAGGAAATTCTTCTATAATCCCATAGAAGATTTTTCTTTTTGTCCTATTTTTCCGCTCTTTCACAGTTAAGCCTTTTGGCCTTATTTTTGGTTCACCCCCCAAAAGGAGCTATGTCTTCTGACCCTAAAAATTCCCCCAAAAAGGAAAATCTTAGATTAAAGACAATTAAGTATTCAAGAGACAGCTGCCTGGCATATTCACCTGGATTATTAATAGATAAGGAGAGGATCACATGCTTGAAGGGGAAATTATTAGATACTACCGGGAAAAATCAGGGCTCACACAAGCCATGTTAGGTGAAGGAATTTGTACTCCTACCCATGTAAGCAAAATTGAAAGAGGGAAAACTGCGTATTCACCGGAAATTATTTCACTTTTCTCTGCCGTTTTAAATATTGACATTCAAAAGGAAATTGAATACTTCCGGGATCTGGACAAGCGCCTGCAGGAATGGCATAAAGCCATCATCATGTATAGAGTAGCCAGGGCGGAGGAAATCAAAAATGAATTGGAAAGCTCGCCTTTTATTCAATCTTCTAAATATGCAGCCCACTATCTTCTTTTAAAGGCAAGATATCATTTACTGCATCAGGAATTAGAGGAAACATCCCGGATCATTAAGAAAATAAGCAATGAGTTTCCAAACCTCTCCCCTTTTGAGAGAAATTTATTTTTCCATGTTCAAGGGATGTATTATATTAACCAAGCAATAAAACCTGATAATCCGGATCAGCAAAAAGCGCTTCAGGTATTAAAAAACATCGATATTGATGAATATGGCAATGAAGAATACTTTTATCACCTGGCAATTGCCTATCATTATATCGATTCAAAAATCATGGCTTACATGTTAGCGGAAAAATCATTGCAGCATTTCAAAAACACGAACAACTACACGATGGCGATAAAAGCGGAATCCATTA